>CAVSDS010000009.1:0-270118 GCA_963726885.1 uncultured Actinomycetota bacterium
TGGATGGCGATCGTGGCCATGGGGAACCGTCCCTTGAAGGTCCGCGTCTGCGAGAACGAGCCGTTGACCACGCGCTGGGAGTCCTGCTTCTTGTCCCGGAAGTAGATGCCGACGTTCACGGCGCCGTTCCCGGTGACCCGGACCGTGACCTTGCGTCGGCTGGATTCGCCGAAGCTGGCGGCAAACGGATCGGTCACGTCCAACGCCTTGGGGAGGTCCGCGGTGGGTTGCTGGGCGTCCGTGTCGTTCGGGTTGATCGGATCAACGGGCTCGACGGCCCGGCCCTCGCGGTTCTGCCCAGGGTTGCCGCTGTCGGGCGAGCTCGAGCCGCTCAGCAGGGCCACGGTCATGGCCAGGGCCCCGGCGACCACGATCACCAGCGCCACGAGGGTCGGCTTGGAGAGGCCGGACTTCCGCGGGTCAGGCATCGGTGTTCGGGACCTTTCGTTTCGGGCGCACTGGCCGATCCGGGCGGGGCCCGGTCACGCGGCTCATGCCACGACGGTACGGGGTCGCGGGATACAGGGATCGACTGCCGGGCCGGAGGCGTCCCCGGGACATGGCGACGCGCCGATACCCTTGCTCGGTGAGTGTTTCGCCCCCCAGCAGTTCATCCGGCCTCGAGCGACCCCTGCGGGTCGCCCTCCTGGGCTGCGGTGTGGTGGGCACCGAGGTGGCTCGCCTGCTCACCCGCGACGCGGCCGAGCTCGCCCAGCGGGTGGGGTCGCCGCTCGAGCTCGCCGGCATCGCGGTCCGGAGGATCGACCGCGAACGCGGGGTCGACGTGCCCACGTCCCTGTTCACCACCGACGCCGCCGGGCTGGTCTCCCGTGGCGACATCGACGTCGTCATCGAGGTCATCGGCGGCATCGAGCCGGCGCGTGAGCTCATCCTCAGTGCCCTCGAGCACGGAGCATCGGTCGTCACCGCCAACAAGGCGCTGCTCGCGGAGGACGCCGCCACGCTGTACGAGGCCGCCGAGAAGGCCGAGCGCGACCTCGCGTTCGAGGCCGCCGTGGCCGGCGCCATCCCGATCGTGCGACCGCTGCGCGAGTCGCTGGCCGGCGACGCGGTCGAGCGCGTGCTCGGCATCGTCAACGGCACCACCAACTTCATCCTCGACGCCATGACCACCACCGGTGCGGGGTTCGCCGAGGCACTCGACGAGGCACAGCGTCTCGGATACGCCGAGGCCGATCCCACCGCCGACATCGAGGGGTTCGACGCCGCGTCGAAGGCGGCCATCCTGGCCGGGCTGGCGTTCCACACCCGGGTCTCGATCGGCGACGTCCATCGTGAGGGCATCACCGACGTCACGGCGGCCGACGTCGCCTCGGCGCGAGAGATGGGCTGTGTCGTCAAGCTGCTGGCCATCTGCGAGAAGATCGACACCCCCGACGGCCCGGCCATCTCGGCCCGCGTGCACCCGGCGATGATCCCCGACAGCCACCCGCTCGCCAGCGTGCGTGGCGCCTACAACGCCGTGTTCGTCGAGAGCGAGTCAGCCGGCCAGCTGATGTTCTACGGACCGGGTGCCGGCGGCGCGCCGACGGCGAGCGCCGTTCTCGGCGACGTCGTGTCGGTGGCCCGCAACCGCCTTCGTGGCGTGGTCGGTCCGGGCGAGTCGACCCATGCCGAGCTCGAGGTCCTCGACATGGGCCAGGCCCGCACCAGGTATCACATCGCCATCGACGTGGACGACCGCGCGGGCGTGCTCGCCACCGTCGCCCACGTGTTCGCCGAGTACGACGTCTCCATCAAGACGGTGCGGCAGGAGGGCCACGGCTCCGACGCCCAGCTCGTCATCGTCACCCACGAGGCTGACGACGCCGCGCTGTCGGCCACGGTCGCGGCGCTGCGCGGGCTCGACATGGTGCGTGACGTCTCGTCGGTCATGCGGGTCGAGGGAGTCTCCTGATGGCCCACGTCTGGAGAGGCGTCATCGAGGAGTACCGCGAGTGGCTTCCGGTCGACGAGCACACCCCCGTCGTCACGCTGGGTGAGGGCGGCACGCCGCTCGTCCACTCGGACTGGCTCTCCGGGCTGGTCGGCGGCGACGTGTGGCTCAAGATCGAGGGCGACAACCCCACCGGCTCGTTCAAGGACCGTGGCATGACGCTGGCGATCTCCGATGCCGTCGGCGAGGGAGCCAAGGCGGTCGTCTGTGCGTCCACCGGCAACACCTCGGCGTCGATGACCGCGTATGCCGCGCGTGCCGGCCTCACCCCGATCGTGCTCGTTCCCCTCGGCCGCATCGCCGCCGGAAAGATGGCTCAGACGGTCATGCACGGAGCCGAGGTCATCCAGGTGCGCGGCGGGTTCGACGAGTGCCTGCAGATCTCCCGTGAGCTGGCCGAGCAGTACGACGTCGCCCTGGTCAACTCGGTCAATCCCATGCGGCTGCAAGGCCAGAAGACGGCGGCTTTCGAGATCATCGACGCGCTCGGCCACGCTCCCGACGTGCACATCCTGCCGGTGGGCAACGCCGGCAACATCTCGGCCTACTGGATCGGGTTCAAGCAGTACGAGAAGGCCGGCCTGGCCGACCGAACCCCGCAGCTGTGGGGATACCAGGCCGCCGGTGCCGCACCGCTCGTGCTCGGCGAACCCGTTCCGAATCCCGAGACCGTCGCCTCGGCCATCCGCATCGGCAACCCGGCGTCCTGGCTGCTCGCGGAGTCGGCTCGCGACGACTCCCACGGCCGGATCGACGCGGTCTCCGACGAGCAGATCCTGGCGGCCCAGCGAGAGCTGAGCGCCCGCGACGGCGTCTTCGTCGAGCCCGCCTCGGCGGCCGGCGTGGCGGGCCTCATCGCCGCCTTCGAGGCCGGTGACGTCGAGTCCGGGCAGACGATCACGGTCACGGTGACAGGCCACGGACTGAAGGACATCGACACCGCGTTGGCCGGCATCGACTCCATCGTCGACTCGGTGATCGACGTCGACGTGCGCGAGGCTGCCGCGATCGCCGGACTGGCATGAGCTTCGACGCAAGGAAGGACCGGTCGCGTTCGCACGCCCGCGTCCGCCGCCAACCTCGGTCCCGGATACGACACCCTGGGCCTCGCCCTCACGATGCACGACCGGCTCGAGGCCGAGGTCCGCGACGACGGCCTCGAGATCGACGTGCGTGGCGAGGGCGCCGCCGACCTGCCCCGCGATCGCAGTCATCTCGTCGTCCGGGCCATGGACGCGACCTTCGACGTCCTCGGCGAAGCGCCCGCCGGCCTGCGCCTGACCTGCGACAACACCATTCCGCACGCCCGTGGCCTCGGATCGTCGTCGGCCGCGATCGTCGGTGGGATCGTGCTCGCACGGGCTCTGGTCGATGGCGGCGAGGACCGGCTCGACGACGCCGGCGCGTTGCAGCTGGCGTCCGACCTCGAGGGCCATCCGGACAACGTGGCGGCGGCGCTGTTCGGCGGATTCACCATCGCCTGGCTCGACGAGTCGGTCGCGTCGGCGCAGCGGCTCGACGTCACCGCCAGAGTGACCGTCCTGGTGCCGCCGGACGCAGTCTCGACCGAGGCCGCACGCACCCTGTTGCCCGACCGCGTCTCGCATCGCGACGCGGCTGCCAACGCCGGCCGCGCCGCCCTGCTCGTCGCCGCGCTCACGGACGATCCCACGCACCTGCTCGCCGCCACCGAGGACGTGCTGCACCAGCCGTACCGCGCCTCGGCGATGCCGGACTCGTTCGAGCTGGTGAAGGGTCTGCGCTCGGCCGGCGTCCCTGCCGTCATCTCGGGCGCGGGCCCCACGGTGCTCGCCTTCGGACGTGGGCTCGAGGGCGTCATCCCGGCGGGCTGGGTCGCGTACGAGCTCGACGTCGAACCGCGTGGCGCCCACGTCCTGACTCGCTGAATCGGCGTGCATCCCGGGGGGCGGGGAGTGGGATGTCGGGCCACTCATTGGTGTTACAGTTGATGAGTCGGAGTTGAGTACATCTCCCCGACATGTTTCATTCACTAGCCCGCTGTGCGGGCTCCAGCCTGTTGACAAGGCGGCATCCCTGAGATCCGGGTCCACCGGACGATGCGCGCCTCAGCAAAGGAATCTCACGTGACAGACACCACGACCCAATCCGACTCGCCCGCTGCCGAGCAGCCCGAGCAGGACGCCCCCAAGAGCGAAGCCGCGTCCACGCCGCGCCGCAGCACCGGTGGGTTGGGAGGCAAGGTCCTCGCCGAGCTCCAGGAGATCGCCTCCGGACTCGACATCTCCGGCGCATCCAAGATGCGCAAGGGCGAGCTGATCGACGCGATCAAGGCCGCCCAGGGCACGACCACTCCCCAGAACAAGACCCAGACCAAGAAGCCCGACTCCGCCAAGGAGGCCAAGGGCGAGGACAAGACGACCAGCGGGCCTGACGTCGACGACAAGACCGAGTCGAAGAACGACGAGGGCTCGAAGGCAGACCCGAAGTCCGACGACGGCTCCCCGTCCGAGCAGAAGAACGACGGCGGCCGCAACCGCAACCAGGGCGGCAACCGCAACCAGGGTGGCGGCAACCGCAACCAGGACGGCAACCAGGGCGGCAACCGCAACCAGGACCGCAACCAGGGTGGCGGCGACAACCGCAACCAGGACCGCAACCAGGGCGGCGGCGACAACCGCAACCAGGGTGGCGACAACCGCAACGACGACGACTTCGGTGGCGGCGGACGCCGTCGCAACCGCCGTGGCCGCAACCGCGGCAACCGCGGGCCCGAGGGCGAGCCCACCTACAGCGAGGACGACGTCCTGGTGCCGGCAGCCGGCATCCTCGACATCCTCGACAACTACGCGTTCGTGCGCACCACGGGCTACCTGCCCAGCGAGAACGACGTCTACGTGTCCCTGTCGATGGTCCGCAAGTGGGGCCTCCGCAAGGGCGACGCCGTCGTCGGCCAGGTGCGCCAGCCCCGCGAGGGTGAGCGCAAGGAGAAGTTCAACCCGATGGTGCGGGTCGACTCGGTCAACGGCATGACGATCGACGAGGCCAAGAAGCGGGTCGAGTTCTCCAAGCTCACGCCGCTCTACCCGTCCGAGCGCCTGCGCCTCGAGACCGACCAGGCCTCCATGGCCGGACGCATCATCGACATCATGGCCCCGATCGGCAAGGGCCAGCGTGGCCTCATCGTCTCGCCGCCCAAGGCCGGCAAGACGATGATCATGCAGTCCATCGCCAACGCCATCACGGCGAACAACCCCGAGTGCCACCTGATGATCGTCCTCGTCGACGAGCGTCCGGAGGAGGTCACCGACTTCCAGCGCACCGTCAAGGGCGAGGTCATCTCCTCGACGTTCGACCGTCCCGCCACCGACCACACCACGGTCGCCGAGCTGGCCATCGAGCGCGCCAAGCGTCTCGTCGAGCTCGGCCACGACGTCGTGGTGCTGCTCGACGGCATCACCCGCCTCGGCCGCGCCTACAACCTGGCCGCTCCCGCCAGCGGACGCATCATGTCCGGCGGTGTCGACTCCTCGGCGCTGTACCCGCCCAAGAAGTTCTTCGGCGCCGCGCGCAACATCGAGGACGGTGGCTCGCTGACCATCCTCGCCACCGCGCTGGTCGAGACCGGCTCGCGCATGGACGAAGTGATCTTCGAGGAGTTCAAGGGCACCGGCAACTGGGAGCTCCGCCTGCGTCGCGACTTCGCGGACAAGCGCATCTATCCCGCGATCGACGTCGACGCCACCAGCACCCGCCGCGAAGAGCTGCTCATGGCCAAGGACGAGCTCGCCGTCGTCTGGAAGCTGCGTCGCGTGCTCTCCGGCCTCGAGGGCCAGCAGGGCCTGGAGCTCATGCTCGAACGGCTCAAGAAGTCGGCCACCAACATCGAGTTCCTCATGTCGATCAACAAGACGATGCCGCAGGGCGGTTCCTCCACCGAGGAGTGACCCATCACACCTCTGGGGGGGCCGCTTTCGTTCGGCGTCCTCGGGAACCCGCCCGTAGGCTCGATGACATGACCACCGCACACGACTTCTCGGCCACGTCCATCGACGGCATCGAACGCCAGCTCGTCGACTACAAGGGCAAGGTCATCCTCGTCGTCAACACGGCGTCCCAGTGCGGCTTCACCGGCCAGTACAAGGGACTCGAGGAGCTGTACCGCACGTACGCCGACCGCGGCCTCGTCGTGCTCGGCTTCCCGTGCGACCAGTTCGGCAACCAGGAGCCGGGCGACGAAGAAGAGATCGCGACGTTCTGCGAGCGCAACTTCGGGGTCACCTTCCCGCTCTTCTCCAAGGTCGACGTCAACGGCAAGGATGCCCACCCGCTCTACCAGTGGCTCCGCTCGGAGAAGGGCGGCATGGTCGGCAGCAAGATCCGCTGGAACTTCACCAAGTTCCTCATCGATCCCGAGGGCAACGTCGTCCAGCGCTACGGGTCCACGACGACGCCCGACCAGATCTCCGACGACATCGAGGCGCTCCTCCCGGAGTAGCGGAATATCCCAGCCTCGGATTTCGCTGATGTGAGTGCCATCTGGCACCATTGATCCCGGTTCTGGTTCACGGTCCGCGACGCGGATCGACCCAGCGCCCACGAGAGGACTCCATGAAGCGCGACATCCACCCTGAGTACGTCGAGACCCAGGTCACCTGTACCTGTGGCAACTCGTTCACCACCCGTAGCACCGCCACCGAGGGCACCATCCGCTCCGAGGTGTGCTCGGCCTGCCACCCGTTCTACACGGGCAAGCAGAAGATCCTCGACACCGGCGGCCGCGTGGCCCGGTTCGAGAAGCGCTACGGCAAGAAGTAGCTTCGTCACGGCGCCGACCCACTCCATCCGGAGGGGTCGGCGCCGTCGTCTGTCCGCAGCCCACTCGGATCACCAGGAGGTGTGCACATGTTCGAGGCTGTCGAATCACTCGTCGAGGAGCACGCCGCGCTCGAGCAGCGCATGGCGGATCCCGCCGTGCACGCCGACCGGTGCAGGCCAAGCGGATCGGGCAGCGGTACGCCGAGCTGACCGCCGTGCTGCGCACATATCGCGAGTGGCAGCAGGTCGGCGGCGACCTCGAGGCCGCGCGCGAGCTCAGCGCCGATGACCCCACCTTTGACGCGGAGATCGAGCCTCTGGAGGAGCGGTTGCACGCGCTCGCGGAGCGCCTCCAGCACCTGCTCGTGCCGCGCGACCCCTCCGACAGCAAGGACGTCATCGTCGAGATCAAGGGCGGCGAGGGTGGCGAGGAGTCGGCCCTGTTCGCCGCCGACCTCCTGCGCATGTACTCGAGGTACGCCGAGCAGCGCGGCTGGCGCACCGAGATCCTCGACTCCACCGAGTCGGCGCTGGGTGGCTACAAGTCGGTCACCGTGTCGGTCCAGGCGAAAGGCACACCCGAACCCGGGGAGGCCCCGTACGCCCTGCTGAAGTTCGAGGGCGGTGTCCATCGGGTGCAACGCGTCCCCGTCACCGAGTCGCAGGGCCGCATCCACACGTCCGCGGCCGGCGTCTTCGTCATGCCCGAGGCCGAGGACGTCGACGTCGAGATCCACGACGCCGACCTGCGCATCGACGTCTTCCGCTCGTCCGGACCCGGCGGGCAGAGCGTCAACACCACCGACTCCGCGGTGCGCATCACCCACGTGCCGACCGGCATCGTCGTCAGCTGCCAGAACGAGAAGAGCCAGCTCCAGAACAAGGAACAGGCCATGCGCATCCTGCGAGCCCGCCTGCTCGACGCCGCGCAGGCCACGGCCGACGCCGAGACCGCGGATGCCCGCAAGTCGCAGGTGCGCACCGTCGATCGCTCCGAGCGGGTCCGCACCTACAACTTCCCGGAGAACCGCATCTCCGACCACCGCACCGGTTTCAAGGCCTACAACCTCGACCACGTGATGGACGGCGCCCTCGACGACGTCATCGCCTCGCTCGTCGAGGCCGACCTCACCGAGCGGCTCGCCGGCATCGAGCACACGTGAACGCTCGTTCGCTCCTGACGGACGCCGAGGCGCAGCTGGCCGAGGCCGGCGTCGCGTCGCCGCGGGTCGACGCCGAGCTGCTGCTGTCGCACGTCACCGGCGTGCCGCGCTCCCTCCTGCTGGTTGCGGCGCGTCCCAACGAGCTGCAGCATCGCTCGTTCACCGAGCTCGTCGAGGCCAGGGCCCGACGCGTGCCGCTGCAGCACCTCACCGGGTCCACCGCGTTCCGGTTCGTCGACCTCGAGGTGGGGCCGGGCGTCTTCGTCCCGCGGCCCGAGACCGAGGTGCTGGCGGGTTGGGCCGTCGAGCAGGCTCTGCTGGTCGAGGAACCGGTCGTCGTCGACCTCTGCACGGGGTCGGGCGCGATCGCCCTGTCGATCCTGCACGAGGTGCCGGGCGCCGTCGTCCATGCCGTCGAGCTCGACGAGCCCGCATTCGGGTGGGCTCAGCGCAACCTCGCCGGCACAGGGGTCGACCTACGACTCGGTGACGCCGCCGACGCGTTCGCCGATCTCGACGGCCAGGTCGACGTCGTCGTGTCGAACCCGCCCTACATCCCGCTCGATGCGTGGGAGAGCGTGGCGCCCGAGGTGCGCGACCACGATCCGTCGCTCGCACTCTGGTCGGGCGACGACGGCCTCGACGCGATGCGCATGATCGAGTCGACTGCGTGGCGGCTGCTGAAGCCCGGGGGAGTGGTGGGCGTCGAGCACGCCGATGCCCAGGGCGAGTCCGCGCCGGCGGTCTTCGCCGCTCGCTGGTCGGACGTGCGCGACCAGCCGGACCTTGCCGGACGTCCGCGCTTCGTGACGGCGCGCAAGCCCCGCTAAGTCAGACCCAGCGGTCGAGCGCGACCCGGGTGACGAACGCGGCGAGGCTCGCCGGCGTCCAGGTGTCCGGGCCCGGTTCCTGACGCAGCAACAGGGACGCGTTGTCCTCCGCCAGGCTCGCGAAGTTCGAGGCCAGGACGAGCGACTCGGCGTTCGTGAGGTCTTCGCCTCCTGGCGTGAGCCTGCGCACGAGCTCCGCGATCTGCTCGACGAAGAGCGCTCGCGCCTGGTGGTAGCGGCTCTCGATCGCCGCGGGCATGACGCGCTGGGCGTCGACGACGATCCGCCACGACACCGGGTGGGCGAGCACCGCGTCGAAGAACGCTTCAAACGCCGCGGCGACGGTGGCCCGCAGGTCCTTCGGGTCGCCGACGGGCAGGGCCGCCTGGGTGGCGGACATCAGGAGGCCTTCCTCCCGGTCGAGCAGGGCCCTCAGGACGTCGTCCTTGTTGTCGTAGCACTCGTACAGAACCGGCTTGCTGACGCCGGCGCGCGCGGCGATGGCGGCCATCGTCGTGCCGCGGTAGCCCTCGGAGTCCCAGACGGCGAGGGCGGCATCGAGCACCAGCGGACGACGGACGGCCGGGCCGAGGTGAGCGGCACGTGTCGCGGGGGCGGAACTGGGGCGTGACACGTGGGGTCCTCCCGTCGTTGACAGGGCTGGGGACACTGCCTATCGTTGCCCAATCCTACCGATCGGTAGGAAAATTGGAAGAGGGACCTATGTCGACCTCGACGCGGCTGGGTGTTGACGCCATGAGGAGCAAGGCGGACACCGGTCTCCGGACGTTCGGCGAGATGATCGTCATGGCGATCCAGGCCTCGACCTTCGTCGTCATCGACATCGTGCGCGGCCGCTTCTCCTGGCGCGAGTTCATGGAGCAGGCCTGGTTCATGACCCGCGTCGCCTTCCTGCCCACGATCCTCGTCGCGATCCCGTTCGGCGTCATCGTCGCGGTCCAGGTCGGAGCGGTCGCCCAGCAGATCGGTGCGACGTCCTTCTCCGGCGCGGTCAACGGCATCGGCGTCCTGCGCCAGGGTGCTCCCTTGGTCACGTCGCTGCTGATGGCCGGGCGCGGTCGGGTCGGCCGTGTGTGCCGGTCTCGGGTCCCAGACCGTGCGCGAAGAGGTCGACGCCATGCGCGTCATGGGCCTGAACCCGACCCAGCGGCTGGTCGCGCCACGCGTGGCGGCAGCCGTGGTCGTCGGTGCGCTGCTCAACGTCGTCGTGGCGCTCTCGGCCATGGCCGCCGGTTACGCGCTCAACGTGGGCACTGGTGACGTGAGCTCCGGCGCCTACCTCGGCTCGTTCACGAGCTTCTCCCAGCCCTCCGACCTGCTGCTCGCCGAGGGCAAGGCCATGATCTTCGGCTTCCTCGCCATGATCATCGCCTGCCACAAGGGTCTGCACGCCACCGGTGGGCCGAAGGGTGTGGCCGACGCCGTCAACCAGTGCGTGGTGCTCAGCGTCATCGTGCTGGCCGTCGTGAACGTCGTCATCACGCAGGGCTATGTCGTCCTCGTCCCCCAGAGGGTCGCCTGATGAGCACGGTGCGGCCGGTCGACCGCACGCTCGACGCCATGGCCCTGATGGGGACCCAGGCCACCTTCGCGTTCCGCGTGCTGAAGTCCGTTCCCAAGGCGATGTTCACGTACCGGAACGAGACGTTCCGGCACCTGGCCGACATCTGCTGGGGCACCGGGGCGATCCTCGTCGGCGGCGGCACCATCGGCGTGATGGTGCTGCTCTCACTGTCCGCCGGCACCTCGCTCGGCATCGAGGGCTTCAACGGGCTGGAGACGATCGGGCTCTCGCCGCTCACCGGCTTCGTCTCCGCGGTGGTCAACACCCGCGAGCTGGCCCCGCTCATCGCGGCACTGGCGCTGGCGTCCCAGGTGGGGTGCCGGTTCACGGCACAGCTCGGCTCGATGCGGGCCCACGAGGAGATCGACGCGCTCGAGTCCATGGCGCTCTCGCCGATCGAGTACCTCGTCGCCACCCGCCTCGTCGCCACGATGGTCGCCATCGTCCCGCTGTACCTGCTGGGACTCGCCGGCTCGTACATCGCGACCCAGCTGTCCGTGACGTTGGTCTTCGGCCAGCCGGTCGGCACGTTCAACCACTACTTCGAGACGTTCATCAACGGTGGCGACATCGCCCTGTCCGTCGTCAAGATCCTCGCGTTCGCCATGGCCGTCGCCCTGATCCACTGCTGGTACGGCTTCACGGCAACCGGTGGAGCGCAGGGCGTGGGCGAGGCGACCGGCCGTGCGATCCGCGCGACCACCGTGGTCATCGTCCTGCTCGACATGCTGATGACGCTGCTGTTCTGGGGCGGCAGCTCCGGTGTCAGGATCTCGGGGTGAGTCGATGAGCCAGGCTCAGATGATCGACCGGCATCTCCAGGACCGGTCGAACCTCGTCCGCCGCGCTGTGGTGATGCTGATCGTGGTGACCCTGTTCGGATGCCTGGTGCTGGCATACGGACGCGGGATGTTCTCCGACCAGGTGAAGGTGTCGGCACTCGTCGACGACGCCGGGGGAGCCCTCACGGTCGGTTCGGACGTCAAGTCACGCGGCGTCATCCTCGGCGAGGTCACGTCGGTCACGTCGTCGGACGGGCGGGTGCGGATCGGGATGACCTTGGACGGCCACCAGGCGCGTCTCGTCCCTCGTTCGGTGGAGGCGAGAGTCATCGCTGCCACGGTGTTCGGCACCACGTCGGTCGACCTCGTGGTTCCCGACAACGCCTCGACGTCGGCGCAGGGCCTGCCGGCCGGCCACGTGATCCAGCAGGACAAGAGCGCCAAGACCCTCGAGCTCCAGAACACCCTCGACAGCACCGACCGCGTGCTCACGGCCATCGAGCCCGCCAAGCTCGCCACGACCTTGTCGAGCATCGCCGGCGCCGTGCGCGGCCGAGGCACCGAGCTGGGCGGGACGCTCCAGATGCTGGAGTCCTACCTCCAGCGGCTGGAACCACATCTGCCGTTGTTGCAGGAGGACCTCCGCCTGGCCGCCATCAGCCTGCGAGCCCTCGCCGACGTCTCGCCCGAGCTTCTCGACGCGACCGACAACTCCCTCACCACGACGCGCACCGTCGAGGCGAAGCGCAAGGAGCTCGCCACCTCCCTCACGGAGGCTCACCACCTGGTCGACACGGCCGACGACTTCCTGCGCGATCAGAAGAAGCAGATCATCACGACCCTGGCGAACGCGGCGACGGCGTTCGACGCCCTCTACGACCACCGGGTCGGGCTCGCCGACGGGTTCCGTTCCTTCATCAAGTTCGCGGAACGGGGATCGCAGGGCTTCTCCGACGGCCCGTTCCTGCACACCGACGTGTACATCAAGGTCGGCGGTGGTGATGAGTACACCGCCGCCGACTGTCCGCGGTACGGCCCGGCGGCCGGCGACAACTGCGCGGGCGGGCAGGGATCGTCGTCCTCCTCGGAGGCGGCCCAGGCGCCGTCCGGTGACGAGGGCGACCAGCCCGATCCCGATGCCGGTCTTCTCGGCAACATCGAAGGTCTGCTCAACCAGTTCGGGGGTGCGGAGTGAGGCGGTCGTTGCGCTGGATCGTGGTGCGGTTCGCCATCTTCGCGGCCGCATGCCTGGTCGTGCTGGTGATTCTGGCGAACACGATGATGAACCAGGTCTCCGGCGGCACCCGCGCGTTCACCGCGGACTTCACCAACGTCAGCGGTCTCCGGCCGGGCGACGACGTCCGGGCGGCGGGCGTGAAGGTGGGACGCGTCCAGAAGGTCGAGCTGCACGAAGGCGTCGCACGCGTGTCGTTCGACCTCGCCAAGAAGCAGCCGATCTACGCCGACACGAAGCTGTCGGTCCGCTACCAGAACCTCCTCGGCCAGCGGTACCTGGCGATGCTTCCCGGGCCGGACAGCTCGAAAGCCCTGGCCGCCGGTGCGTCGGTGCCGGTCGGACGCACCGACCCCGGGTTCGACCTCACCGCGTTGCTGAACGGCTTCGAGCCCCTGTTCGCCACGTTGGAGCCCGAGCAGATCAACAAGCTGTCGTCGTCGATCATCGCGGTGATGCAGGGCCAGGGTGGCACCATCGAGTCGCTCCTGTCGGAGACGGCGACGCTCACCGGGAACCTCGCGGACAAGGACCAGGTGATCGGGCGGGTGCTCGAGAACCTCACGCCACTGCTGCGCACGCTGTCCGAGAACAGCGATGAGTTCGAGCAGACCGTCGGCGACCTGCGCGCCCTGATGACCGGCTTGGCGAAGGAGCGCAAGAGCATCGGCGGGTCCATCGACGGCGTGAGCGAGCTGTCGAAGGCCACCGCGTCCCTGGTCGCCGAGGCCCGACCGCCCCTGAAGCACGATGTCCGCACGGCTCGTGAGTTCGGGCGCATCTCGGTCGCCGAGATGGATCGCATCAACGAGCTGTTCGAGTCCCTCCCCGGTGCCACGGCGGCGTTCGCCCGGCCGATGTCCCACGGAACCTGGCTCAACATGTACATCTGCAACATGGCCGTCGTGGTCAGCGACAACGAGATCAACGTCGGACCGACCACCGGGCACTACTCAGAGGCGTGCCGATGACCTTCCTCGAGCGTTTCGACGCGCGGACGATCGGCATCGCCGGGGTCATCGCGACGGCGGTACTGGGCCTGGTCGTCGCCGCCATCAGCTTCGTGCCGTTCGGCCAGCGCGACGTCACGGCCATCGTCGAGCACAGCGCCGGACTGCGGGTCGGTGAGGAGGTGCAGGTCGCGGGAGTCGGATCCGGAGAGGTCCGCGGCATCACGCTCGACGGCCACCAGGTACGCGTCGACTTC
Organism: uncultured Actinomycetota bacterium; assembly: GCA_963726885.1. GTDB lineage: Bacteria > Actinomycetota > Actinomycetes > Propionibacteriales > Nocardioidaceae > Aeromicrobium. Next base: position 13,556 of record CAVSDS010000009.1, read on the forward strand.
ACTCTCGACCGGGACGTGAAGCTCGGCCGGTCCAGCAGGGCGTCGGTGAAGGTGGCCACGCTGCTCGGGTCGCACTTCCTCGAGGTCGAGCCGGCCGGATCCGGATCTCTGAAGGACGACACGATCCCGCTCTCCCGCACCACGGTGCCGTTCAACCTGCAGGACGTCATCGAGGGGTCGAGCGGAGCGCTCAACGAGCTCGACGGCGTCACCATGTCGAAGTCCTTCCAGGTGCTGGCCGACGCACTGCGCGACACTCCGGACGAGGCCAGGGCGGCCATCGACGGCGTCGCGCAGCTCTCGGCGGTCGCGGCCAAGCGGTCCGACCAGATGGGAGCCCTGCTCAGCGTCTCCCGACAGGTCACCGGCGACCTGGCCCGCAACTCCGAGGAGATCCTCGACCTGCTGAAGCAGTCGAAGCTGGTGCTGGAGGAGCTCACGAGGCGTCGTGACGCCATCCACGCCATGCTCATCGACTCCCGCCGCCTGGCCGCGGAGATCTCGGGCGTCCTGGCCGACAACGAGAAGCAGCTCGATCCGCTGATGAAGGACTTCAGCGCGGCGCTGGCGAACCTCCGCAAGCAGGAGAAGAAGGTCACCGCTTCGATCAACGGCCTCGGCACGATGTCGCGCTACTTCGCCAACGCGGCCGGCAACGGTCCGTGGATCGACCTGCACGTGCCGGTCGCCCTGGCCGACAACGTCAGCTGCGGGGTGGAGTGCTGATGTCGATGCTCACCTCGACTCCGCGCACCGGACGCCGGGTCACGGCCGCGATGATCGCCGTGCTGACCACGCTTGGCCTGCTCGCCGGGTGCTCGGGCTCCTCCGGCACCACGGTCACGGCCCAGTTCTCCGACGCTGCCGGACTGTTCACGGGCAACGACGTGGGGGTGCTCGGCGTCCGTGTCGGCGAGGTCACCAAGATCACGCCACGGGGCGACCGTGTCGACGTCACCCTGCAGATCGACTCCGGGGTGAAGATCCCGGCCGATGCCGGCGCCGTCGTCGTCTCGCGCTCGGTCGCCACCGACCGCTACGTCGAGCTCACACCGGTCTACGACTCCGGGGCGGTGCTGCAGAGCGGGACGGTGCTCGGGGAGAGCCGCACCCGCTCTCCGGTCGAGTTCGACGACCTCCTGGCCTCCCTGCGCCGCATCTCCGACGACCTGGCCGGCAAGGACGCCAAGGCCCAGCCTGTCAACGAGCTGCTGGAGGTCGGTGCGGAGACGCTGGACGGAAACGGCGAGACGATCGCGAAGGGTTTGCACGACTTGGCCGCCACCCTCGACACGTTGAACGGCATGTCCGACGACGCGGTCGGGAACCTGGAGAACCTCGACACCCTCACGACCGCGCTCGCCGAGAACGACGCTCTCGTGCGCGACTTCACGAAGGAGGTCGCGGACGCCACGGAGCTGCTCGACGACGAGCACGAGTCGATGGAGGCGACGTTCGACGCGCTGGCCGCGATGGTGCGTGAGGTCACCAAGTTCTCGCGCGAGCACCGCGCGGACATCCGCGACCAGGTCGAGGACATGCAGTCGATCGTGGCGTCGATGGTCGACGAGCGCAAAGGCCTGGAACGGCTCCTGCAGACCATCCCGCTGATGATGCAGAACGTGAACCTGGCGATCGACGAGAACGACCGGATCAACTTCCGCACCCGACCCGGAGATCTCGTCCCGGGCAGCGCGGCCTTCCAGGTGCTGTGCTCGAACCTGCCTGAAGGCGCCTGTGACGGACTGGAAGCCGCGACCGCCACGCTCTTCGACCTGCTCGACCTGTTCGCCGGGGTCACACGACTCCGGCGCCGACGCCCTCGGCACCGCCGGAAGACGAGGGGCCATGAGGAGAGTCGTCTCGCTCGTCGCCCTCGCCGCTCTCGCGGCGGGATGCTCGACGACGGCCCAGGACCTGCCGCTGCCGGGCAGCGGCATGAGCGGGTCGACGTACCGGGTCGTCGCGAAGTTCGAGGACGCCCTCAACCTGGCCGACGGAGCGCCGGTGAAGCTGCACGGCGTCACCATCGGGCGGGTGCGCGAGGTGACACCGGAGAACTTCACGGCCAAGGTCACCCTCGACCTGCGATCGTCGACCCCCGTCCACGACGGTGCCACGGCCCGGCTGCGGGCGACCACACCCCTGGGGGAGCTGTTCGTCCAGATCGACGACGCCGAGTCCGGGTCACGCCTGCGCGACGGCGCCGTTCTCGGGGTCGAGTCGACGAGTGCGGCACCGACGATCGAGGACACCATGACGTCGGCGTCCCTGCTCCTCAACGGTGGTGGCCTGGGCCAGCTGGAGACCATCGTGCGCGAGGCGAACCTCGTGCTCGACGGCAACGAGGGCACCGCTCGCGACCTGCTCGGCCGCATGCTCCGCACGGCCGAGGCGTTCAACGCGTCCGACGAGGACATCGACGCCACCCTCGACGCCCTCGCCGACCTGTCGACGACCCTGAACAAGCGGAGCGACACGATCGATGCGGCGCTGGAGGACGTCGCACCGGCCGCTCGCGTCCTGCGCGCGAACACCGACGAGCTCGTGGCCCTGCTGAGGAGCATCGAGCGGTTCGGGGACGTCACGACGGATGTCATCGAAGCCACGCGCGACGACCTCCTGGAGACGCTGCAGAAGTTCGGCCCGGTGTTCGACGAGCTGAACTCGCTCGAGGACGAGCTCGGGCCCGGCATCGACACGCTGGTGCACTTCGCCGGGCTCATCGACCGTGGCGTTCCCACCAACTACCTCAACACCTATTTGCACTTCCAGGTCGACGGGTCGCTCGGGGGACTGCTCCAGTCGCCCGGCGTCACCACACCCGATCCGGATGGCGACGGTGCCCTCAAGGGGACGCCGCTCGTCCTGCCGGAGCTGCTCGGGGGACTGTCACCGAAGCCCTCGACGGAGAAGCCGGGACTGCTCGGCGGGCTCCTCGGACTGTTCGGCGGTGATCGGCTGATGGCGCGCCGACCCATCCCGATGAAGCACAAGCTCGGGGCCACCGCGATGACGATGGTGCTCGTGCTCACGCTCGTGCACCTGTACTCCAACGTTCTGGGTGGCTCTGTGGGGTCGCGCCCGATGCACATCGACGTGGCGCTCGAGCAGACCGGCGGGCTCTTCGAGGGGTCCGGCGTCGCCTATCGGGGCGTGCGGGTCGGGTCGGTCTCCGACATCACGCTCGCCGGAACGGGCGTCACCGCCGACGTCTCGCTGAACCCCGGTTCCCGCGTCCCTGCCGACACGGAGGCCGTCGTCCGGTCGCTGTCGCCCGCCGGTGAGCAGTTCCTCGACCTTCAGCCTCGTCGCGACGGCGGCCCCTATCTCGCCGACGGCGATCGCATCGCCGCGACGGACACGTCGACCCCGACCTCGGTGGCGGACACCTTGGCAGCCGCCGACCGGCTCATGAGCCAGGTGGACCCGGGCAACCTGCGCATCGTGGTCGACGAGCTCAACGTCGCGCTCTCCGATCCCGACGACCTCGGCCGCGTGATCACCTCCGGCAGCGAGCTGCTCACGACCTTCGACCAGGCCTGGCCGGAAACCCTGCGAACAATGCAGAACGGGCGCACCGTCCTGCGCACGGGAGTCGACACGGCCGACGACTTCGAGCGCTTCGCCACGTCGGCGCGGAGCCTCACGGCGTGGCTGAAGGACTACGACCCCACAGTTCGGTCCACGATCGACGCCACCCCCGGGCAGCTGGACGAGCTGCAGGCCCTGGCCGACGACATGGTGGAGTCACTGCCGCCGTTGTTGCGTGACTTCGCCGCTCTCACCGGGATCTTCGCCCGCCACGACCCGCACCTGCGCGAGATGCTGATCCAGTTCCCGCTCGGCCTTGACGGACTGGTCGGAGCCTTCGCCGGCGGCCGGATGCAGACGAACATGCTGGTCGCGTCGGGCAACGTCTGCTCCTACGGCGGGGAGGACTCCAACCCCCAGCTGAACGAGACCGAGCGAGAGCCGCTGGATCCCGACCGGTCGTGCCCCGCTTCGTTCGAGGGACAACAGCGCGGAACGGCACACGCCCCCGGCCCGACACGTTGACCGAAACGGTTCCGTCCCGCGACTAAGGTTTGCGCATGGGCGACTTGGCACTCCTGGGGGCCGCCTTCGTCTTCGGGATCGGGTCCGGGCTGCTGCCGGTGGTCCTCAACGCCGAGCTCTACGTCGTGGGCATGGGTGCCTTCGTCCCCGACTCGATGCTGTTCATCACGATCCTGAGCCTCGGTGTCGGCACCGTGGTGGGCAAGGCCATCGTGTTCGAGCTCGTGCGCCGTGGCTCGAGCAAGGTGCGGCAGACCGTCGACCGCAAGCCGCCGCGCAACTCCTTCACCGCCACGATGCGGACCGTCGGCGACAAGCTGCTGAAGCTGATCGACCGGCCGTACCTCGGCGCCGCGACGGTACTGGCGTCGTCGCTGTTCGGCGTCCCGCCCCTGGCCGTCGTGACCATCCTGGCCGGCGCATCCCGCCAGCCACGCTCGTTGTTCCTGCTGATGGTCTTCGTCGGCCGCACCGCCCAGTTCCTGGCGATCGCCTACCTGGTGCATGGCGTCACCTGACGGCTCGTGCGGTCGCTAGGGCGCGCCTCCCCTGTTCCGATCCGGGTTCGCGCGGCGTCGCATCTCATCTGGCGGCGCCGTCATCGTCGGTCGCCGCCGCTCCCTACGCGCTGCGCGCGTGGGAGGTGCCCCCCCCGGTGCGCCTCCCTCCCCCTACTCGCTTCGCTCGTGGGGGGACCCCCGCCTTGCCAGCCGAGCGCGACCCCACGCGCCCCTCGAACCGGAACAGGGAGACACGCCCTAGGCTGATCCGGTGAGGTTCGACTGTGCGGAGTCCGAGCTCGAGGCCGGGCTCGATGCGGCGCAGGAGGCGATCGAGCGGGGCGAGCTCGTCGTCATCCCCACCGACACCGTCTACGGCCTCGCCGCCGACGCGTTCTCGCACGCCGCCGTCCAGCGGCTCCTGGACGCCAAGGGCCGCACCCGTCAGATGCCTCCGCCCGTGCTCGTCGGCGCCCCCACCACGCTCGAGGCCCTCGCGTCCGACATCCCGTCATGGCTGCGCAGCATGACCACGTCCTTGTGGCCGGGCCCGCTCACCGTCATCTGCCGCCAGCAGCCCTCGCTCACGTGGGACCTCGGCGACACGCACCAGACCGTCGCCGTCCGCATGCCCGACGACAAGACCGCCCTTGCACTGCTCAAGGTCACCGGCCCGCTGGCCGTGAGCAGCGCGAACATCACCGGCGAGCCAGCGGCGGAGACCGTCGACGACGCCGAGCGCATGCTCGGGGACGCGGTCGCCGTCTACCTCGACGGTGGCCCGGCCCGCTCCGGCGTCCCGTCGACCATCCTCGACACGACGTCGCAAGTACCCCGGGTGCTGCGTCAGGGGTCGATCGGACCTCGAGCGGCTGCACGAGTTCAACAACACGATCGAGCCCGCCGACGAGGCGAACCGCTAGTGCGCGAGTACCTCGTCATCTTCGGCATCTCCCTCGGTGTCACCTACCTGCTCGCGTCGATCGCCCGCATGCTCGCCCACCACTTCGGCGCGGTCGCCAAGGTCCGCGACCGCGACGTGCACGCCGTGCCGACTCCGTACTTCGGCGGGCCGGCGATGCTCTGCGGACTCGTGGCCGCCTACCTGACCGCCACCCACCTGCCGTTCCTCTCGCGCTCGGAGGACTCGGTCTTCAGCGACGCCCGGGCCGTCCTCATCGGCGGTGCCGTCATCTGTCTCGTCGGGGTCATCGACGACCTCTTCGAGCTCGACGCGCTCAGCAAGTTCGCCGGCCAGGTCCTCGCCGGCGTGGTCGTCGTCGCCCTCGGGGTGAAGTTCTTCTACCTGCCGCTGTACGGCAGCGTCCTGGGGCTCGACCAGGCGCAGTCCGCGATCTTCACGGTGCTGCTCATCGTCGGCACTGCGAACGCGGTCAACTTCGTCGACGGTCTCGACGGGCTGGCCGCCGGCATGGTCGCCATCGGCGCCGTCGCCTTCTTCGCCTACGCCTTCGTGCTCGCGGTCGAGAACGGGGAGTCACGCGCCATCGCCGCGGCCCTGCTCACGGCCGCCCTCGCCGGCGCCTGCATCGGCATGCTGCCGCACAACTTCTTCCCGGCCCGGATGTTCATCGGCGACTCCGGCTCGATGCTCATCGGCTTCGTGCTGGCCTGCTCGTCGATCAGCCTCACCGGCCAGTTCCCGGCCACCAACATCTCCGAGGGCATCGCGGGGGCGCAGACGACATTCCTGCCGTCCCTGCTCCCGCTGATCCTGCCGATCGCGATGCTGCTCGTGCCGTTCGTCGACCTCGCCCTCGCCGTGGTGCGTCGCACCCGAGCCGGACGCTCTCCGTTCAGCCCCGACAAGATGCACATCCACCACCGGTTGCTGGAGATCGGGCACTCCCATCGCAACGCGGTGCTCGTCATGTACGCGATCGCCGGACTGGTCGCGTTCGGCACGGTCTTCGTGAGCCTGGTCAGCGGCTGGCAGTCGATCGCCGGGTTCTTCTTCCTTGCTGCTCTGACGGCGGCTTTCGTGTTCCTGCTTCCGCGGTGGCGCCCCATCAATCGGGGCTGATCCGGAGCCGGGGCTGGTGTCGGGATGTCGCCAGCGCTCGTGATAGTTTTCACGTACTTTCCGAGTTCAATTTCAGGCAGTATTCACTGACCCCAAATCACCAAGGACGGCCGCCGCAGATGACGACCGACGCACCCCCTCGACCCGTCGTGACGACGAGGAGCGCCGGATGGACGATGACATCGCGCAGGGCCCCTCTTCTGAAGGTCCCGGCTTGCGTGATCTCCTCACGCTCGGCGGCATGTTGGTCGGCTGCATCGTCACGGGTCTCATCGCCGGTCTCCTTCTCGACGCCTGGCTCGACACGTCGCCGGCCTGCGTGCTCGCCGGCACCGCACTCGGCATCGTCGCCGCGGGCACGGGTTTCTGGGTGCGCGTCCGTTCCTTCCTGCGCAGCTGAGGTGTCGTCATGAACGACATGTCGCCGACTCCAGGCCCGATCCAGTCCGACGCGGCTGAGACCGACGTCCCGCCGATGCCCCCCGCGTCCTTCGCCCGCGCGGTGAGCAACCAGCGTCGCGCCGTCATGCTCGCCGCCGGTCTCGTCGTCGCCGCCATCTGGGTCAGCATCCCGCTCGGTGAGTGGCGCATCGGCGTCTTCCTCGCCGGTGGGTTCGTGCTGGGCCTGCTCAACCACCTGCTCACCGAGTTCGCGATGCAGAAGGCCGTCAGCTCCGGCAACCCGATCACGCGACAGGCCTACGCCTCCAGCTCGCTGTGGCGTCTCGCACTCATCTCCGTCCTCGCGTTCGGCCTGGCAGCGATCTACTGGCCCGATGGCGCGGCCGTGCTGTTCGGCCTGGCGATCTTCCACATGATCGCTCTCATGTTGACCGCCATCCCGTTGCTCAGAGAGGTGCGCAAGCTATGAACACCTGGGTCACAGCCGAGGGTGGCGGCGGCACCGGCATCGAGATCGGTCACCACACCACGTGGGAGTGGAACGGCATGACGTTCAACACCGACACGATGCTCTCGACGGTCATCGCCGGCGGTGTCGTCATCGTGCTCGGACTCATGCTGCGCCGGTCCGCCTCGAGCGAGGTGCCCGGCAAGCTTCAGCTGGCCTGGGAAGCGCTCGTCACCTGGGTGAACGGCCAGGTCGAGAGCACCCTCGGCAAACTTCACCCCTTCGTGATTCCGCTGGCAGCAAGCCTCTTCATCTTCATCTTCGTCGCCAACCTGCTCGAGGTCATCCCGACGGACCACAAGGCGCCGCCTCCCACGGCCGACGTGAACCTGGCGTATCCACTCGCGCTCCTGGTCATCGTCTCGGCCACCGTCTACGGCATCCGGGAGCGTGGCGTCGGGAGCTACCTGAAGGGCTTCACCGAGCCGTACGCGATCATGACGCCGATCAACGTCATCGAGGAGTTCGCCAAGCCGATCTCCCTGTCGTTGCGACTCTTCGGCAACATCTTCGCCGGCGGCGTCATGCTGTCGATCATCGGACTGCTGCCCTACTGGCTGACGCCCGTCCCGACCGTGCCGTGGAAGCTGTTCGGCATCTTCATCGGGGCCATCCAGGCGTTGATCTTCGCCCTGCTCACCATCCTGTACTTCGGCATGGCAGCCTCGGGTCACGGTGGGGACGAGGACCACGGCTCCGAGGACGACACGGCCGATGACGGCGCCGAGCAGGAGACCGAAGGCGAGCTCCAGCCGGCCTGAGGCAGCACCCCCACAACTTCACACCCGCACGAAGCACCACCCAACGAGCAACATCCAGATCACGGCCGGAAAGAACCGGCGGTGAGAGCCAAGGAGAGACATGGCAGTAGACAACTCAGCAGTCACGACCGCCGGAGCCATGATCGGTGGTGGCCTCGCCCTCGGCGGTGGCGCCGTCGGTGCAGCCATCGGTGACGGACTGGTCGGCAGCTCGACCATCCAGGGCATCGCCCGTCAGCCCGAGGCTCAGGGCCGCCTGATGACGATCTTCTTCCTGACGGTCGGTCTGTGTGAGGCGATGTACTTCATCAACCTCGCCTTCATGGCCCTGTTCGTCTTCGCCCTGGCCTGAGTCGTGAACTCGATCCAGATCGTCACGGCCGAGGAGGGCGGCGGGGGAAGCAACTTCCTCGTGCCCAACATGACGTTCGTGTTCGAGCTCATCTCGTTCCTCATCATCATGTGGGTGCTCTACAAGTACGTGCTCCCACCGGTCAACCAGGCGATGACCGAGCGCCAGGAGAAGATCAAGGCGCAGTTCGACGAGGCCGCCCAGCTCAAGGCTGACGCCGAGGCGACCGAGAAGGAGAACCAGGAGCAGCTCGCCAATGCCCGCGCGGAAGCCTCACGCATCCGTGAGGAGGCTCGCGAGCAGGGCGCGCAGATCATCGCCCAGCACCGTGAGCAGGCTCAGGTCGAGGCCGAGCGCATCACGTCGAACGCGCAGGCCCAGCTCGAGATCGAGCGCACCCAGGCGCTGAACCAGCTCAAGGGTGAGGTCGGCGCGATCGCGACCTCGCTGGCCGGCCGCATCGTCGGGGAGTCCCTCGACGACGACGACCGGCAGAAGCGCTCGGTCGAGCGGTTCATCGCCGAGCTCGAGGACGAGGACGCGAAAGGGAAGTCGAAGAACTGATGGCAGGACACAAGATGCGTGGTGTGTCGGGCGGTTCGCTCGCTGAGCTGCTCGACGCCGTCGAGCGGTCCACCGGCACCCTGAGCACGGTCGGCGACGAGCTGTTCCTGGTCGCCGGCATGCTTGACGCCACGCCATCGATCCGCCGGGTTCTCACCGATCCCTCCACCGAGCCCGACGCCCGGTCGGGCCTGGCCGCGGCCGTGCTCGCCGACAAGGTCGACGTCGCGACGCTCGGCATCGTCGACGTCGCCGCCCAGCACCGGTGGGCCTCGGGACGCGACCTCAGTGACGCCATCGAGCTCGCCGGCCTGGCTGCGCACGTCGCCGCTGCCGACAAGGGCGGCTCCCTCGACGCGCTGGAGAACGAGCTGTTCGAGGCGCAGCGCATCATCGACGACGAGCACGAGCTGCGCGGCATCCTGGCCGACCGCTCCATCCTCGCCGAGCACAAGAGCACGCTGATCGACTCGATCTTCGACGGCAAGGTCTCCGCGGCCACGCTCGCGCTCCTCAAGCAGGCGGCAGCCACGCGCACCGGCTCGTTCGACGCCGTGCTCGAGCGGTTCGCCGACGAGGTGGCCTCGCGACGCAAGCGGGTGCTGGCCGAGGTGCGCAGCGCCTACGAGCTCGGCGACGCCGAGCGCACCCGGCTCGCCGAGGCGCTGTCGTCCACCTACGACAAGGACGTCCATCTCAACGTGATCGTCGACCCGGCGATCGTCGGAGGCCTCCGCGTCTCCATCGGCGACGATGTCATCGACGGCACCGTCGCCGGCCGCCTCGAGGACGCACGACGGCAGCTGGCGGGCTGACCGCACACCCAACAGACCCCACTCAGACGAACCACACAGAAGGCAGGCAGAACACATGGCGGAACTCACGATCAGTCCGGACGAGATCCGTGACGCGCTGCAGACGTTCGTGGCCGACTACAAGCCGAGCGCGTCGTCGACCGAAGAGGTCGGCACCGTCTCGGACGCAGGCGACGGCATCGCCCACGTCGAGGGGCTCCCGTCGGCGATGGCGAACGAGCTGCTCGAGTTCGAGGACGGCACGCTGGGCCTCGCCCTGAACCTCGACGTCCGCGAGATCGGTGTCGTCATCCTCGGTGAGTTCTCCGGCATCGAGGAGGGCCAGACGGTCCGCCGTACCGGCGAGGTGCTCTCGGTCCCCGTCGGCGACGCCTACCTCGGCCGCGTCTGCGACCCGCTCGGCAACCCGATCGACGGCCTCGGCGAGATCGAGTCCGAGGAGCGTCGCGCCCTCGAGCTGCAGGCGCCCAGTGTCATCAATCGCAAGAGCGTGCACGAGCCCCTGCAGACCGGCATCAAGGCGATCGACTCGCTGACGCCGATCGGCCGTGGCCAGCGTCAGCTGATCATCGGCGACCGCCAGACGGGCAAGACCGCCATCGCGACCGACACGATCATCAACCAGAAGGAGTACTGGGAGACCGGCGATCCGGAGAAGCAGGTCCGGTGCATCTACGTCGGCATCGGCCAGAAGGGCTCGACCATCGCCGCCGTGCGCGGCGCCCTCGAGGAGGCCGGCGCGCTGGAGTACACCACGATCGTGGCCGCTCCCGCCTCCGACTCGGCCGGCTTCAAGTACCTCGCCCCGTACACCGGGTCCGCCATCGGGCAGCACTGGATGTACCAGGGCAAGCACGTCCTGATCGTCTTCGACGACCTCTCGAAGCAGGCCGAGGCCTACCGTGCCGTGTCACTGCTGCTGCGCCGCCCACCGGGCCGCGAGGCATACCCGGGCGACGTGTTCTACCTGCACAGCAGGCTGCTCGAGCGCTGCGCCAAGCTCAGCGACGACCTGGGTGCAGGCTCGATGACGGGTTTGCCGATCGTCGAGACGAAGGCCAACGACGTGTCGGCCTACATCCCGACGAACGTCATCTCGATCACCGACGGCCAGATCTTCCTGCAGTCCGACCTCTTCAACGCCAACCAGCGGCCTGCGGTCGACGTCGGCATCTCGGTCTCGCGGGTCGGCGGCAACGCCATGCTCAAGTCGATGAAGGGTGTCACCGGCTCGCTCAAGGTCGAGCTGGCCCAGTACCGCGCCATGGAGGCGTTCGCGATGTTCGCGTCCGACCTCGATGCCGCGTCGAAGGCCCAGCTCGCCCGCGGCCAGCGCCTCATGGAGGTGTTCAAGCAGGGCCAGTACACGCCGTTCCCGGTCGAGCAGCAGGTCGTCTCCATCTGGGCGGCCACCACCGGCAAGTTCGACCCGGTTCCGGTGCAGGACGTCAGCCGCTTCGAGCAGGAGTTCCTCGAGTACATCAAGTTCCAGCACGAAGGCATCTTCGACGCGATCCGCGAGTCCTCGAAGTTCGAGGACGACAACGAGAACGCGCTCAACGACGCCTACGACGAGTTCCTCAAGCGCTTCGAGACCAGCTCCGGCGAGCGCATCAAGGCCGGGCACGAGGAGTTCGAGGCGCTCGAGGACGAGGACGTCGAGCAGGAGCAGATCGTCAAGCAGAAGCGCGGCTGACGCATGGCCGTTTCCCTGCGCGAGTACCGCGCCAAGATCAAGTCGACGGAGTCGATGAAGAAGATCACGCGCGCCATGGAGCTCATCGCTGCGTCTCGCATCATCAAGGCCCAGCAGCACGCCTCTGCGGCAGAGCCGTACGCGCGTGAGCTCACCCGCGCGGTGTCGGCGGTGGCCACGTTCTCGAACGTCGATCACCCGCTGACCACCGAGAAGGAAGACCCCAAGAGGGCGGCGGTGCTGGTCATCTCCAGCGACCGCGGCCTGGCCGGTGCGTACTCCTCCAGCGTGCTCAAGGAGTCCGAGCGTCTCGCCGAGAAGCTCCACTCCGAGGGCAAGGAGGTGGAGTACTACCTGTCCGGACGCAAGGCGGAGAGCTACTTCAAGTTCCGCGCACGCGATTACGTCACGTCGTGGAGCGGCTTCTCCGATCGACCCGAGTACGCCAACGCCCGCGAGATGGGCGACTCGCTCGTGGCGGCGTTCAACGCCGGCCTCGACGAGCCGGTCGACGGCGAGACGGCCGACCCCGAGCGGGCGGTCGACGAGCTGCACATCGTCTTCACCAGGTTCAGGTCGATGCTCACGCAGGAGCCGGACGTCATCCGGTTGCTCCCGCTGGAGGTCGTCGAGGGCACGGAGGCTCCGGAGCCCGACGAGGTGTTGCCGCTCTACGAGTTCGAGCCGTCCGACACCGAGGTGCTCGACGCGCTGCTGCCCAAGTACGTCAATGCCCGCATCTACTACTGCCTCCTGCAGGCCGCCGCATCCGAGCTGGCCGCCCGACAGAAGGCCATGAAGTCCGCGACGGACAACGCCGAGGACCTCATCGAGAAGTACACCCGAATTGCCAACCAGGCCCGTCAAGCCGGGATTACCCAGGAAATCAGCGAGATCGTGGGCGGCGCGAACGCGCTCGCCGACGCCAACGCTGGGAGTGAGTGAGAGACATGACTGCCACCAAAGAGAAGCAGACCACCACCGGACGGGTGTCCCGCGTCATCGGCCCGGTGCTCGACGTCGAGTTCCCGAGCGACGCGATGCCCGACATCTACAACGCGCTCACCGTGGACGTCGAGATGGCGGGGGAGACCACGACCCTGACGCTCGAGGTCGCCCAGCACATCGGCGACGGCATGGTCCGCGCCATCAGCCTGCGACCCACCGACGGCGTCGTGCGCGGCAGCACCGTCACCGACCTCGGTGAGCCCATCACGGTGCCCGTCGGCGACCAGACGCTCGGCCGGGTGTTCAACACCACCGGCGAGGTGCTCAACCTCGAGGAGGGCGAGACCTTCGAGGTCGAGGAGCGCTGGGGCATCCACCGCAAGGCACCGGCCTTCGACCAGCTCGAGGCCAAGACCGAGATGTTCGAGACCGGCATCAAGGTCATCGACCTGCTCACCCCGTACGTGCTCGGCGGCAAGATCGGCCTGTTCGGCGGTGCCGGCGTCGGCAAGACGGTGCTCATCCAGGAGATGATCGCCCGCGTCGCCAAGGACCACGGTGGTGTGTCGGTGTTCGCCGGTGTCGGCGAGCGCACCCGTGAGGGCAACGACCTCATCACCGAGATGGACGAGGCCGGCGTGCTCGGGCAGACCGCCCTCGTCTTCGGCCAGATGGACGAGCCGCCGGGAGCCCGCCTGCGGGTCGCCCTGTCGGCGCTGACGATGGCCGAGTACTTCCGCGACGTGCAGAAGCAGGACGTGCTGCTGTTCATCGACAACATCTTCCGGTTCACGCAGGCCGGCTCGGAGGTCTCCACGCTGCTGGGCCGCATGCCCTCGGCCGTGGGCTACCAGCCGACGCTGGCCGACGAGATGGGCGTCCTCCAGGAGCGCATCACGTCGACCCGAGGCCACTCGATCACGTCGCTGCAGGCCATCTACGTGCCTGCGGACGACTACACCGACCCGGCCCCGGCCACGACGTTCGCCCACCTCGACGCCACCACCGAGCTCAGCCGTGAGATCGCCTCCCTGGGCATCTACCCGGCGGTGGACCCGCTGACGTCGACGTCGCGCATCCTCGATCCGCGCTACATCGGCGACGCGCACTACCAGACCGCCAACCGGGTCAAGGGCATCCTGCAGCGCAACAAGGAGCTGCAGGACATCATCGCCATCCTCGGTGTCGACGAGCTCAGCGAGGAGGACAAGACGATCGTGTCCCGCGCGCGTCGTCTGCAGCGGTTCCTGTCGCAGAACACCTACGTGGCCAAGCAGTTCACCGGCCTCGAGGGCTCGACCGTCCCGATCGACGAGACCGTCGACGCCTTCACCAAGATTTGTGACGGCGACTACGACCACGTGGCCGAGCAGGCCTTCTTCATGTGCGGCGGTCTCGACGACGTCGACCAGAAGTGGGAAGAAATCCAGAAGGGCCTCTGATGTCAGACCCGCTGCAGGTGGAGCTGGTGGCCGCCGACCGAGTCGTCTGGTCGGGCGAGGCCACCATGGTGATCGCCCGGACCGCCGAGGGCGACCTCGGTGCCCTGCCCGGCCACGCGCCGGTGCTGTCGATCCTGCTGCCGAGCGTCGTCGAGATCACCACCACCGACGGCGAGCAGGTTCGAGCCGCCGTCGAGGACGGGTTCTTGTCCATCGCCGACGATCGAGTGTCGATCCTGTCCGAGGATGCGTTCCTCGCCGACGAGATCGATGCCGACGCCGCGCGCGCTGACGTCGAGAAGCTGCAGGGCGAAGGCGACTCGCTCGCCCTGCAACGCGCCGAGGCCAAGGTGCGCGCCGCGGAGAAGACGTCCTGACCCACCCAGCGTGAACGGAGGATCGCGCAGTGCCTCTCTGGCTGTGGATCGTGGACTCCCTCGCGCTCATCGTGCTGCTCGCCGCCCTCGTGGTGCTGCTGCTGGTCCTGCGCCGTCGCCTCGTCGCGCGGCGCGGCGCCACGTTCGACGTCAGCATCAACCATCGCGCTGACGTCGGCCGCCCCCAGGGCTGGACGCTCGGCGTCGGCGCCTACCGCTCGAACACGCTCGAGTGGTATCGCACGTTCTCGTTCGCCTGGTGGCCGCGCTACCGGTTCACGCGCGGCGACATCGTCATCCACGGGCGTCGCGACCCAGTCGGCCCCGAGGTCTATGCGCTGCACTCCGGCCACGTGATCGTCACGGTGCGCCACCGCTCGGGGGTGCGACAGATGGCCATGAGCCCGAGCGCGCTCACCGGACTGCTCGCCTGGCTGCAGTCGTCCCCACCCGGCCAAAGCGTCAACAACGTGCTCTGACCGGCGCAAACGGTTGACTCGACCGGGTCCGGCAGGCAGAATCGTCCGAGCGCCGGGGGGTGTTCTGCCCTCCCGTTATGAGGAGAGAGCATCGTGGTCAAGCGCATCGTCGTCGCTGCATTCGTCACCGCTGTCACCGCTGTGGGTGTGGCCGCTCCGGCCGACGCGACACAGAGCCAAGGTGTTGCCTCGGCCATCACCCACGCGATCGACTGGGAGTGACGTCAGTCTCCTGAACGCTCCCCGCCGGGTACCCACAGGACGTCCCCGGTCTCGCGATTCGCATGCCGCGCGAGGATGAACAGCAGGTCGCTGAGGCGGTTGAGATACCTCGCCGTGAGCACGTTCATCGTCTCGCCGTGCTCGTCGATGGCAGCCCACGCCGACCGTTCTGCCCGCCGCGTCACCGTGCGGGCGACGTGCAGCTGGGCGGCCGCCGGTGAACCGCCCGGGAGGATGAACGACCGGAGCTTCTCCAGCGACTCGTTGTAGGCATCGCACCAGCCCTCCAACCGGTCGACGTAGTCGGCCTCCACACGCAGCGGTGGGTGCTTCGGATCGTCCACCACGGGACACGACAGGTCGGCCCCGACGTCGAACAGGTCGTTCTGCACGTGCGTGAGCACCGCCACGACGTCGTCGGGCAGCGTGCCGAGGGCGATCGCCACCCCGAGATGGCTGTTCGCCTCGTCGACGTCGGCGTACGCAGCGAGCCGGAGGTCGAGCTTCGACGTGGTGCTCATGTCGCCGAGATTCGTCGTGCCGTCGTCGCCCGTACGCGTGTATATGCGCGTGAGGTTCACCATGCTCGGCAGTCTAGGCGGGCAACCGACGGTAGCCTGACCGTCATGCCTGACAAGACTCCGCAGGACAAGCCTGGGCCCGACAAGCCGTGGGTGATGCGGACCTACGCCGGTCACAGCTCGGCCGCGGAGTCGAACGCGCTCTACCGGCGCAACCTCGAGAAGGGGCAGACCGGACTCTCGGTCGCCTTCGACCTGCCCACCCAGACCGGCTACGACCCGGATCACGTGCTCTCCAAGGGCGAGGTCGGCAAGGTCGGCGTCCCGATTCCTCATCTCGGTGCGATGCGCCGGCTCTTCCAGGACATCCCGCTCGACACGATGAACACGTCGATGACCATCAACGCGACCGCCATGTGGCTGCTCGCCATGTACGAGGTGGCCGCCGAGGAGCAAGGCGCCCCGCCGTCCAGCCTCTCGGGGACGACGCAGAACGACATCATCAAGGAGTACCTGTCGCGCGGCACGTACGTCTTCCCGCCGGAGGCGTCGCTCCGCCTCACGACGGACATGATCGCCTACACGGTCAAGGAGATCCCGAAGTGGAACCCGCTGAACATCTGCAGCTATCACCTGCAGGAGGCCGGCGCGACACCCACGCAGGAGCTCGCCTACGCGCTCTGCACCGCGATCGCCGTCCTTGACGACGTCCGCGACTCCGGCCAGGTGCCCGAGGACGAGTTCGAGGCGGTCGTCGGCCGCATCTCGTTCTTCGTGAACGCCGGCGTGCGGTTCATCGAGGAGACCTGCAAGATGCGGGCGTTCGGCCAGCTGTGGGACGAGATCACCCGTGAGCGCTACGGCGTCCAGGACCCCAAGATGCGCCGCCTGCGCTACGGCGTGCAGGTCAACTCGCTCGGCCTCACCGAGGCCCAGCCCGAGAACAACGTCCAGCGCATCGTGCTGGAGATGCTCGGCGTCACGCTGAGCAAGAACGCGCGAGCCCGTGCGGTGCAGCTGCCGGCCTGGAACGAGGCGCTCGGCTTGCCGCGACCGTGGGACCAGCAGTGGTCGCTGCGCCTGCAGCAGGTGCTGGCCTTCGAGTCCGACCTGCTGGAGTACGAGGACATCTTCGACGGGTCGCACGTCATCGAGGCCAAGGTCGCCGAGCTCGTCGAGGGCGCGAAGGCCGAGATCGACCGCGTCCAGGCGATGGGCGGTGCCGTGGCAGCTGTCGAGTCCGGCTACATGAAGGGCGAGCTGGTGGCGTCGCACTCGGAGCGTCGCGCCCGGATCGAGGCCGGCGAGCTGAAGGTCATCGGCGTCAACTCGTACACCGAGACCGAGCCGTCGCCACTCACCGCCGATCTCGACACCGCCATCCAGGCTCCTGATCCCGAGGCCGAACGCGCCGCCATCGCCGACGTCGAGCAGTGGCGATCGGAGCGCGACCAGTCGGCTGTCGACGAGGCTCTGGACCGGCTGCGCGCCGAGGCCAAGACCGACACGAACCTGATGGCAGCGACGCTGGACGCGGTGCGGGCCGGTGCCACCGTGGGGGAGTGGGCCGGCGCGCTGCGCGAGGTGTTCGGCGAGTACCGCGCCCCGACCGGCGTGACGGGTGGCGTCGGTGTCGCGGAGGCTGGCAAGGAGCTGACCGCCGTGCGTGAGCGGGTCGCCGCCACGGGCGAGGAGCTCGGAACCCGGCTGCGTCTGCTGGTCGGCAAGCCCGGGCTCGACGGTCACTCCAACGGCGCCGAGCAGATCGCCGTCCGCGCCCGCGACGCCGGCTTCGAGGTCATCTACCAGGGCATCCGGCTCACGGCGGCCCAGATCGTCGCCGCCGCGGTGGCCGAGGACGTCCACTGCGTCGGACTGTCGATCCTGTCCGGCTCGCACATGGAGCTCGTGCCCGAGGTGCAGAAGGGCCTCGCCGAGGAGGGCATGGGCGACGTGCCGGTCATCGTGGGGGGCATCATCCCCGACTCCGACGCGAAGGCGCTGGAGAGCCAGGGCGTCGCCGCCGTGTTCACGCCGAAGGACTTCGGCATGACCGACATCATGGGGCGGATCGTCGACGAGATCCGCAAGGCCAACCACCTGTCCTGACGTCAGGGCATCGTCAGGACCACCCGGAACGGGCCGGGCTTCGCCTCGACGCACAGCGACTCGAGCTGGTCGATGGCCTCGCTGACGCGTGGGTCGGTGCGTGCCTGCTGCATCTCATCGATGCTCTCCCACGGACCGAACGAGTAGAACAGGCCCGGATCCTCCAGGCTCTGGATGAGGGTGCCGCGAGCCACCGGACTGATGTCGAGGTAGGCGCCCGCGAGCTCGTCACGCCAGATCCGGAGGAACTCGTTGCCGTGTCCCGGTCTGACGCGCCACGACGCCAGCGTGAAGTAGGTGTGGTCCATCGCCGCTCCTTGGTCAGGACAAGCTTCGGAAGTCGGCCGGCAGGCCGCCGCCGTCCTCGACGGACGTCGCGAGGTCCTGCAGCGCCATCAGCGCCACCGACTGGCTGAACGGGCCGAACGAGACGCGGGCGACTCCGAGCTCGGCCATGCGGGCCGGCTCGACGCCTCCGGGCACGGCGAGCAACGAGAGCCGCCCGTGACCGAATGCCTCGACGAGGCGGCCGATCTCGTCCTCGGTGACGCCGCCGGGCACGAAGACCACCGGCGCCCCGGCGTCGTGGAACGCTCGCCCGCGCTCCAGCGCGTCGTCGAGGACCTCCTCGCGAGGGCGGTCGCCGGCACGGAGGAACGCGTCGGTGCGGGCGTTGAGCACGAAGTCCGGGACCCCCTCGGCATCGGCGGTGCTGACCACGGCTTCCACGGCGGCAATGGCGTCGGCCAGCGGAGCCATCTGGTCCTCGAGGTTCATGCCCACGGCGCCGACGCCGATCGCCCGTCGCGTGGTCTCGGCCGGGTCGCCGTAGCCGGCCTCGAGATCGGCGGTGACCGGGAGGTCCGTCGCGGCCACGACTCGCTCCACGACGTCGAGCATCGCGTCCAGGCTGATGTGCTCGCCGTCCTCGAGGCCGAGCGACGCGGCGATCGAGTGGCTCGTGGTCGCCAGCGCCTTGACGCCGGGCACGTCCGCCACGACGCGGGCACTCGCGACGTCCCAGACGTTGACGAGGCGGAGCAGCTCGGGATCGGTGTGCAGCCGGCTGAGTGTGGTGGCCTTCTCGGCAGTGGTCATGTCGTCTCTCGTCGTCGCTCATGATGAGGTTGGCTGGACCCATCATGGCCGCATGCTGGGAACACCCGGGCTGAGGGTCGGAGCCTCCGGATAGGCTCGTGCAGGTCAGGACGGCCAAGCCACGTGAAAGGGGCGACGATGCAACGCTCACCGGCGGCACGTTGGCTCGCCGCGGTTCTGCTGGGCATCCTGGCGACCACCCTGACGGCCTGTGGAGCGGACGAACCGACCGGGGATGAGCTCAAGAGCAAGCTCGAGATGAGCGTCCAGGCCGATGAGAAGGACACCCCCAAGACCGCTTCGCTCAGCTGCCCGGGCGAGAAGGCCAAGGACCGCGACATCTGTGCCGCCCTCGACGTCGTCGCGCCCAAGGTGTTCGAGCCCGTCCCGTCGACGAGGCCTGCACCGCCATCTACGGCGGCCCCCGCAAGGCCACGGTCACCGGCACCT
Source organism: uncultured Actinomycetota bacterium (assembly GCA_963726885.1). Lineage (GTDB taxonomy): Bacteria > Actinomycetota > Actinomycetes > Propionibacteriales > Nocardioidaceae > Aeromicrobium. The sequence continues at coordinate 32,903 of CAVSDS010000009.1, forward strand.
ACCAGGACGAGCCCATCTCGGCGGTGTTCACCCAGGAGAACGGCTGCGAGATCGCCCGCTGGAACCAGATCAGGCCCGTGCTCGAGGCCCTCGGCCTCACCGCCTGAGCCTCGGTGGTTGAGTAGCCCGCGAGGAACCCGTCGCTGGGGGCACCTCCCGCTTGCGCCAGCGAGTGGGGGAATCGACACCACAGATCGATGGGTGACCTGCGGAGGTCTCGATACGCCGGGCGGCTCCGCCGCGACGCACTCGACCTGGCCCGCCGTTCGCGCGCAGAGCGCGCTCAGGCGGTCTCAGAACAGCCGCAGGCTGGGGTCCTCGACGCCGCGCAAGGCGTCGTAGTCGAGCACCACGCACTCGATGCCGCGATCGTGGGCCAGGGTCCTGGCCTGGGGCTTGATCTCCTGCGCCGCGAACACACCGCGCACGGGCGCCAGCAGCGGGTCGCGGTTCATCAGCTCGAGGTAGCGGGTCAGCTGTTCGACCCCGTCGATCTCGCCTCGGCGCTTGATCTCGACGGCCACGGAGCCACCATCCGGGTCCTTGCAGAGCAGGTCAACGGGCCCGATGGCGGTCATGTACTCGCGCCGGACGAGCGTCATGCCGACGCCGAGGGAGGCGGTGTGCTCGGCGAGCAGCTCCTGCAGATGCTTCTCGACGCCGTCCTTCTGCAGGCCGGGGTCGATGCCCAGCTCGTGAGCGGAGTCGTGCAGCACCTCTTCGAGGCGGATGCGCAGCGTGTCGTCGGACTTCGTGGCCGCGACGACCCACTCGGTGACGCCGTCGTCGGCGGTGCCCTCACGCAACGTGCAGGGCGGGCTCATCCAGTTGAGCGGCTTGTAGGAGCCGCCGTCGGCGTGGATCAGCACCGAGCCGTCGGCCTTGACCATGATGACGCGGGTGGCGAGCGGGAGGTGGGCGGTCAGCCTTCCGGCGTAGTCGACCTGACAGCGCGCGACGACGAGTCGCAACTACTCCTCCACTCGCTCGAGCGTGCCGAGCTTGAAGACCAGCGTCTCGCCCTCGATCTCGCCCTCGTCGGTGTTGCCGTCGTCGCCCTCGAGCATGACCTTGCCGCTCTCGACGGTGTACTTGCCGACGCGGAAGTCCTTGACGCCCTGGTAGTCCTCCACGAAGGTGCCGTCGTCGCGGAAGTGCACGGTCCACTTCTCGTCGGGGTCCTCCCAGTCGCCGACCAGGTCGGCGGCCGCCTCGGGCGCAGCGTTGGTGGCCGGGGCACTGGGGGAGGAAGACTCGCTGGCGGACGCGGACGGCGTCGGATCGTCGGACTCGCCGCCGAACGGGCTGCAAGCGGTGAGCGCGGCGAGCAGGAAAGCCGCTGTGGCGATCCTCATACGCGAATTCTCCCCATGTCGACAGTGACGCTGTAACGATAGATAGTCTGACACGACCGTCCACCCGAAGGAGACACGGCATGCAGGAGATCGTCGACCGATTCAACGGCCCGGATCGCGGGGCTGCGATCGCTCGTACCCTGCTGCTCCCGTACCTGAACCACGCGGCCACGATGTTCGCCAGCGAGTACGCCACGCGCGACGACATCGACGCCGCGATGAAGTTCGGCTGCGGCTACCCGATCGGTCCCCTGGCGCTCATCGATGCGCTGGGCGCGGACGTCGTGGTGTCCGGACTGGAGAAGCTGTACGCCGAGACCAACGATCCGCTGCACAAGCCCGCACCCGTGCTGAGCGAGCTCACCGGCGCCACGGCGACCGCTGACGCCGCGGAGCCGCAGCTGCGTCACGAGATCGACACCGTCGGTGTCGTCGGCACCGGCACGATGGCGGCCGGCATCGCGGAGGTGTTCGCCAAGGCCGGCCACGACGTCGTGTTCGTCGGTCGCTCCGAGGAGAAGGTCGACGGCGTCATCGCGCTGATCACGAAGAATCTCGACAAGGCCGTCGCCAAGGGCAAGATCGACGAGGACGGCAAGGAGGCCGTGCTCGCGCGGCTCTCCGGCGCCACCAGCCGTGAGGCGCTGTCCGACGTCGACATCGTCGTCGAGGCGATCGCCGAGGACATGGACATCAAGCTCGAGCTGTTCACCGAGCTCGACGGCATCCTCAAGCCCGGCGCGATCCTCGCCACCACCACGTCGTCACTCTCGATCTCCGAGCTCGCCGCGGCCACCAGCCGACCGAGCGACGTCGTCGGCCTCCACTTCTTCAACCCCGCCCCGCTGATGAAGCTCGTCGAGGTCGTGTCCGCGCCGACCACGAGTCCCGAGGTGGCCGAGACGGCGAAGGCGCTCAGCACTGCCGTGGGCAAGCATCCCGTCTCCTGCACCGACCGCGCCGGGTTCATCGTCAACGCGCTGCTGTTCCCGTACCTGAACGACGCGGTCAAGCTGCACGAGGCCGGCGACGACTCCCTCGAGGAGATCGACACGGCCATGAAGGAGACCAACCTGCCGATGGGCCCGTTCCAGCTGCTCGACGTCGTGGGCAACGACGTCTCGCTGGCCATCGAGGAGTCGCTGGTCGGTGCCTTCGGCCACGACGGCTGGAAGCCCGCTCCGACCCTCGTGCGTCTCGTCGAGGAGGGCAAGCTCGGTCGCAAGACCGGCGAAGGGTTCCACTCGTACAGGTAACCCCAGCGTCCCGGCCTCGTTGGTCATGCGTGAGGGGGCCGACAATGATCCGGACCGACGCGGTGGTGGCGTCCAGCCATCTGGTGAGAGCTTGCGCTTGTCACGTGCGCGATCTCGGCCGTCCCGGCGGTCTTGGGATTCCAGCTGTTCGCGTCACACCTCGGGCAGACGTCCCGCGACGTGGTGAACGCCGCCACGTGCCGGGACGACTCGTGCGCGGCGACGACCGCCGTTCAGCGCACGGTGGCCGAACTCGAGGACCACGGCATGATCTGCCGGTCGAAGCCCGGGCTGACCGACCGCGTCGTGTTCGAGCGGAAGACCACGGAAGTGGCGGTCATCGACTTCGCCGCCGCACTCAGGGCGTCGTCGATCGGCGAGGGCTGGGCCCGCAGCTACTGCATGGTCGCTCCGTAGGACGCGTCTTCCTCGTGGATCCGTAGGATCGAGGCATGCCCCGTCGCCGATCCACCCGTCCCGCGCAGCGCCCGCAGCGCCCGGCGGCAGAGCGCGTCGTCGACAAGCGCGACGGTCAGTGGTTCGTCCGCCCCATCACCGGCGCCACCTCGGTCAAGACCTACACGTGTCCCGGCTGCCTGGCGGCCATCACGCCCGCCACCCCGCACATGGTGGTCTGGCCGGTCGAGAAGGCGCTGCTCAGTGCCGACGCCATCGACGAGCGGCGGCACTGGCACACGGCGTGCTGGTCGAGGAAGCACTGATGACTCAGGGCCAGGCCATCCGGGGCAACTCCATCCTCCCGGCTCGGCGCGAGCCACTGACGCTGCAGACCGCCGACGGCGTCGACCTGGTGGGAGAGCTGGCGCTGCCTCCTGACCGCGACCCGGTGGCCACGATGATCTGCCTGCACCCGTTGCCGACCCACGGCGGGATGATGGACAGCCACCTGTTCCGCAAGGCTTCCTACCGGCTTCCGGCGCTTGCCGGCATCGCCGTGCTGCGCTTCAACACCCGCGGCACGTCGAGCGTCCAAGGCACGAGCGAGGGAGAGTTCGACCACGCCGAGGACGAGAAGTTCGACGTCGCCGCGGCCATCGAGTACGCAGAGTTCTCCGATCTCCCGCATCTCTGGATCGTCGGCTGGTCGTTCGGCACCGATCTCGCGTTGATGCACGGCCTCGACCCCGATGTCGAAGGGCTCATCCTGCTCTCGCCGCCGCTCCGGTTCTCCGCCGACGAACACCTGGCCTCCTGGGCCGAGTCGGGCAAGCCGGTGGTCGCACTCGTCCCCGAGCTGGACGACTACCTGCAGCCCGACGAGGCACGTCGCCGCTTCGCCGCCATTCCGCAGGCCGAGGTGATCGGCATCGATGGCGCCAAGCACCTGTGGGTGGGTGACGCCGATCGGGCGCTCGATGAGATCACCGCCCGACTGGCACCCGATGTGGAGGTCCCGTTGCCGCGCCAGTGGGACGGGCCCATGGAGCGGGCCGACCCGTCGGCCTACGCCGATCGCACGACGGCAGCGTTCAACGACGTGCCGCGCTAGCCGCTCGGCTCAGTTGCTGGTCTTGGCGTCGGCGTCGTCTTCCTCGAGGACCTCGTCGTCGACCTCGACCTCGGGCTCGACATCGTCGGCATCATCGGAGTCGTCGACCTCGTCGGCAACCTCGACCTTGTCGGCCGGCTTCTTCACGTCGACGTCTTCCTTGACGGCGCTCGGGGCGAACGTGGCGACGATGTCGCGCAGCTGACCCATCTGGGACAGGATGCCCTCGCGCTTGCGCTCGAGATCCTCGACCTCGGCCCGCAGGCTGCGGGTCTGGCGCTCGACCTCGGTGGTGGCGGTGGCGCGCATGTGCTCGGCCTCGGCGTGCGCGTTGGAGATGACGGCCGAGGCCTCGCTCTTGGCGCTGTCGACGATGCGAACTGCCTCGGAGCTCGCGGCGTCACGTGACTTCGTGGCCTGCGCCATGATGTCGCGGGCCCGCTCGTCGGCAGCGGCGGCGCGGGTCTCGGAGTCGCTCACCAGCTTGGCGGTCTGCTCGGTGGCCGCTGTGTGGTTGTCGGCGGCCTCGCGGGCGAGACGCTCCTTCTCCACGGCGAGCACACGACGCGCCTCGGTGACCTCACGGTCGGCGGCCGCGCGGGCCTGCTCGACGTCGCGGGTGGCGCCGAGTCGCATGTTCTGCACGTCCTGCTCGGCGGCGAGGCGCAGCTGGGAGGCCTCACGCTCGGCCTGGGCACGGACGTCCTCGGTGTGGGCCTCGGCCTCGGCGTGCTTGGCCTCGGCCTCTTCCAGCAGGTGGCGACGCTTGTCCTCGAGCTCGGTGACGGCGCGGGTGCGGAGCTCCTCGGCGTCCTTGGCCGCGGCCGAACGGACCAGGCTGGACTCCTCCTCGGCGCTCTTGATGAGCTCGTCGGCCTCGCGCTGGGCGCGGGAACGGACGTCGGCGGCCTCCTGCTCGGCGAGCTGGAGCAGCTGCGCGGCGTGGCCTCCGAGCCCGGAGTATGAGGGCTTGTCGACGGAGTCGGCCCGTTCCTTGAGCTGGTCGACGAGCTCCCGGAGCTTCTTGTTCTCGTCCTCCAGCGTCTTGACGCGGTCGCCTGCGCCGCTGAGCTCCGTGGCCTGGTTTCGGACCCAGGCGTCGACCGCATCGGCGTCGTATCCGCCGCGTCTCGCCAGGGGGAACGTGGCTTCCGCCGAGTTCTTGGCGGCATCGAAGATGGACAATCCGGACTGCTCGGACATGGGATACCTCTGGAAAGTCGGACAGGTGTGGGACCACCATACCTGCCGTTCAGGCCAGTCCGACCGGACGTCTCAGACGCCGCGGAAACGGTTGATGGCCTCCAGATGAAGGGCCCGTTTCTCCTCGTCACGCACGCCCAAGCCCTCCTCCGGAGCGAGGGCGAGGACGCCGACCTTGCCCTGGTGGGCGTTGAGGTGGACGTCGAGCGCGGCCTGGCCGGTCTCGGCCAGCGGGTAGACCCGCGACAACGTCGGGTGGATGAGCCCCTTGTCGATCAGGCGGTTCGCCTCCCACGCCTCGCGGTAGTTGGCGAAGTGCGAGCTCTTGATCTGCTTGAGGTTCATCCAGAGGTACCGGTTGTCGTACTGGTGCATGTAGCCGGAGGTCGAGGCGCAGGTGATGATCGTGCCGCCCTTGCGCGCGACGTACACCGAGGCGCCGAACGTCTCGCGGCCCGGGTGCTCGAAGACGATGTCGGGATCCTCGCCGCCGGTGAGCTCGCGGATCTTCTTGCCGAAGCGCTGCCACTCCTTGGGGTCCTGGGTGTTCTCGTCCTTCCAGAACTGGTAGCCCTCGGCGGAGCGGTCGATGACGTGCTCGGCACCGAGCGAGCGCACGATCTCCGCCTTGTCGGGGGAGGAGACGATGCACACGGGAATGGCACCACCGTTGAGCGCCATCTGGGTGGCGTAGGAGCCGAGGCCGCCGGACGCGCCCCAGATCAGCACGACGTCGCCCTGCTTCATGTCGGCACCGTTCTTCGACACGAGCTGGCGGTAGGCGGTGGAGTTGACCAGGCCGGGGCTGGCCGCTTCCTCCCAGCTGAGGTGGTCGGGCTTGGGCATCAGCTGGTTCGCCTTGACGATGGCGAGCTCGGCGAGCCCGCCGAAGTTGGTCTCGAAACCCCAGATGCGCTGCTGGGGATCCATCATCGTGTCGTTGTGCCCGTCGGGGCTCTCCAGCTCGACCGACAGGCAGTGCGCGACGACCTCGTTGCCGGGCTTCCAGGCGTTCACACCGGGCCCGGTGCGCAGCACGACGCCGGCGAGGTCGGAGCCGACGACGTGGTACGGGAGGTCGTGCCGCTTGGAGTACTCCGACAGCCGCCCGTAGCGCTCGAGGAACCCGAACGTGGGCACCGGCTCGAAGATGGAGGTCCAGACGGTGTTGTAGTTGATGGCGCTGGCCATCACCGCGACCAGGGCCTCGCCCGGAGCGAGCTCGGGCACCGGGACGTCATCGAGATGGAGGCTCTTGCGCGGGTCCTTCTCCTTGGTGGGCATGTCGGCGAACATGTCGACCTCGTCCTTGTGGACGGTGATGCCCTGGTAGGTCTCCGGGATCTCGATGGAGGCGAACTCCTCATCGGGGGTGTCGCCGGCCTGGATGGCGTCAAGAATGTGCTTCACGTCGTCCTCCTGTGTCCCGAGGATGTTACCGAGCCGTAGCCGGCAGTCACACTTGGCCGCGGGTGATCCTCACCTCACTCGACGACGAGACTTTCCGCGAGGCAGGGTCATGGAGAACTGGGTCACTGGTTCTGGGCCGGCTCCACCAGCTCCACGAGCACCCCGCCGGCGTCCTTGGGGTGCACGAAGTTGACCCGGCTGTCGGACGTGCCGCGCTTCGGGGCGTCATAGAGGAGTCGCACGCCGCGCTCGCGCAGGATCGCGGAAACCGTGTCGATGTCGCTCACTCGGTACGCGAGCTGCTGGATGCCCTGGCCGTGGCGGTCGAGGAACTTGGCGATCGTCGAGTCGTCGCTGAGCGGAGCCAGTAGCTGGATGCACGAGCCGGAGTCGCCCACAGCGAGCATCGCCTCGCGGACGCCCTGCTCCTCGTTGACTTCCTCGTGCACCGCGTGCAGGCCGAACGTCGAGGCATAGAACTCGAGCGCGTCGTCGAGGTCGGGCACGGCGATGCCGACGTGGTCGATCGCGAGGAGGAGATGGCCGGGGACCTGGTTCATCATGCTCAGCAGCGTAGAGGGGTGATACCGCGCACACCGTGTGGGTCTGCGCCGGCCCGCTGAGTACGATGACCCCCATCGTCTTCACCACGCTCGGATGAGCGTCATGAGACTGCGCTCCTGAGCGAGCGCAATGACAAGGAGCTCCGCCATGTCCCAGTCCGTCATCGTCGCCGGTGCGCGCACCCCCATCGGCCGCCTTCTCGGTGGCCTGAAGTCGCTGTCCGGCTCCGACCTCGGCGGTCACGCCATCAAGGGCGCGCTCGAGAGGGCCGGCGTCAGCGGCGACCAGGTCGACTACGTGATCATGGGCCAGGTGCTCCAGGCGGGCGCCGGTCAGATTCCCGCTCGTCAGGCCGCCAACAAGGCTGGCATCCCGCTGAACGTCCCGGCGCTCACCGTCAACAAGGTCTGTCTGTCGGGCATCAACGCGATCGCCCTGGCCGACCAGCTCATCCGCGCCGGCGAGCACGAGATCATCGTGGCCGGCGGCCAGGAGTCGATGACCCAGGCGCCGCACATGCTGCTCGGCTCGCGCGAGGGCACCAAGTACGGCGACACGACGCTCACCGACCACATGCAGGCCGACGGCCTGTGGGACGCCATCACCGACCAGGCCATGGGCGGCCTCACCGAGTCGATCAACGCCGAGAACCAGAAGTTCAGCCGTGAGGAGCAGGACGCGTTCAGCGCCCGCTCGCACCAGCTCGCCGCCGAGGCACAGAAGAACGGGGTGTTCGACGACGAGATCGTCTCGGTCGAGATCCCGCAGCGTCGCGGTGACGCGATCGTCGTCAAGGACGACGAAGGCGTCCGTGGCGACACGACGACCGAGTCGCTCGGCAAGCTGCGTCCGGCGTTCTCCAAGGAAGGCACCATCACGGCGGGCTCCGCCAGCCAGATCTCCGACGGCGCCTGTGCCGTGGTGGTCATGAGCAAGGAGAAGGCCGAGTCCCTCGGACTCACCTGGCTCGCCGAGATCGGAGCCAGCGGCCAGGTCGCCGGTCCGGACTCCTCGCTGCAGTCGCAGCCGGCCAACGCGATCGCCCAGGCGTGCGAGAAGGAGGGCATCTCGCCCACCGACCTCGACCTCGTCGAGATCAACGAGGCCTTCGCCGCCGTCGGCATCGCGTCCACGCGCGAGCTCGGTGTCAGCGAGGACATCGTCAACGTCAACGGCGGGGCCATCGCCCTCGGTCACCCGATCGGCATGAGCGGTGCGCGCCTCGCGCTGCACCTCGCACTCGAGCTGAAGCGTCGCGGTGGCGGTGTGGGGGCGGCCGCGTTGTGCGGCGGCGGCGGCCAGGGCGACGCCCTGATCGTCCGCGTTCCCCAGTCCTAGTGGTCGACACCGGCGGGGGTGCCGGGCCGCGGGCGGCAGACAACACTGCGGAGCTCGTCGCCGGTGCCCGACGCGGTGAGGCCCGCGCTGTCGCCCGGCTCATCTCGCTCGTCGAGGACGGTTCGTCCATGAACGACGCAGTGCTGCGCGAGGTGAGCGCTGCGCTCGCGCCACACACCGGGCAGGCGCACGTCGTCGGCATCACCGGTTCGCCCGGCGTGGGCAAGTCGACGTCGACCTCGGCGCTCGTCACCGCGCTGCGGGCCAAGGATCGCCGGGTCGGAGTGCTCGCCGTCGACCCGACATCACCGTTCTCCGGTGGTGCCCTGCTCGGCGACCGCGTCCGCATGCAGGAGCACGCCACCGACAGCGGGGTCTACATCCGGTCGATGGCCACCAGGGGCCACCTCGGTGGCCTGGCCGGCGCGGCTCCACTGGCGTTGCGGGTTCTGGACGCCGCAGGGTGCGACGTGATCCTGGTCGAGACGGTCGGCGTCGGCCAGTCCGAGGTGGAGATCGCCGGCCTCGCCGACACCACGCTCGTGCTGGTCGCACCCGGCATGGGCGACGGCATCCAGGCGCTGAAGGCCGGCGTCCTCGAGATCGGTGACCTCTTCGTCGTCAACAAGGCCGACCGCGACGGCGCCAACACCACGCGGCGTGAGATCCGAGGCGTCGTGTCCGCGCGCGAGTCCGACTGGGAGGCGCCGATCGTCCTGACCGTCGCGACCACGGGGGAGGGCGTCGACGAGGTGGTCACGGAGATCGAGAAGCACCGCGAGTACCTGGAGGGAGGCGAGCTGGAGCGTCGCCGACTGGCGCGCGTCGGACGCGAGATCGAGGCGCTCGCGCTCGGATCGCTGCGCAGCCGGATGGCCGACGTCACCGGGGATGCACGCCTCGGGTCGCTCGCGGCCGACGTGCTCGCCGGACGATCTGACCCGTTCGCCGCGGCCGACACGCTGGTCGAACACCTTTAGGGCGCGGCGCGCCTTGACGCGTCACCACGTCATTTCAGGTACAAATGAATGGTGGCTAAGAAGGTCGTCGGTCTGCTCGTCATCGGGTTCATCGTCTTCTACGTGCTCACCGCGCCGTCCGGCGCGGCTGATGCCGTGAGCGGGGCGATGACCGCGGTCATCGACGCGTTCGGTCAGGTCGGCATCTTCGTCGACGAGCTCGCGACCTAGACACCCTCGTGATCGACTTCCTGCTCGATCGTCTGCCGGACCAGCAGATCGAGAGCCACCTCCTCACCATCGAGGGCGAGGAGGTCATCGATCTCGTGCGCCATCACCAGATCGTCTACCTCAAGCCGCTCCTCGAAGTCACTCCTCGTCATCCCGCTCTGGTGGCTGGCGATCATGGGGCCCATCCAGTCCGGCTGGTTCTTCATCCTCCTCAGCTTCGCGGTGTTCCTGCACGCCCTCTACATCACGTTGCGTGAGCGTCGCGACCTCTTCGTCATCACCAACATGCGGGTCTTCCGTGCCTCCGGGGTGTTCTCGGTGCGCATCGCGACGATGCCGATCACCCGCATCCTCGACATCACCGTCGAGAAACCGCTCATCGGACGCCTGCTCGGCTATGGGCACTTCGTCTTCGAGTCCGCGGCCCAGGCACAAGGACTGCGCAGGATCGTGTTCATTCCCGATCCGGACGAGCGCGACCTCACCATCCAGCGGGTCGTGCAGCGCTCGGGTCTGCGCGGCGGGCGGAACCTCGTCGCCCGGCAGATGATGGAAGGCCGCTAGCGCACGTCTCCGCAAGCCGGATCTCCCGGCCGGGCGGGACACCTGTGGCGCCGTTCATAGAATGGCTCCATGACTTTCTCTCGTCCCGGCGCCGTCGACCTCTCCGCGCTCGCCCAGCCAGCCGGCGCGTCGTCGCGTCCGGCGGCCGGTGGCTACGTCGTCGACGTCAGCGAACAGAACTTCCAGACCGACGCCCTCGAGGCGTCGATGCAGCACGTGGTCGTGCTCAGCCTCTGGTCGCCCCGTTCGCCGCAGAGCCAGGCGTTCAACGAGCTGCTCGGGACGGTCGTCACCTCCTACGAGGGACGCCTCACGCTGGCCCAGGTCGACGTCGACACCAACCCGGCCATCGCCCAGGCCCTCGGCGCCCAAGGCGTGCCGCTCGTCGTCGGCCTGGTCAAGGGTCAACCGGTCCCGCTGTTCCAGGGCACCGCTGACGAGGCGGACGTTCGCCAGTACTTCGACCAGCTGCTCACGGTTGCCGAGCAGGCCGGCCTCACCGGCCGCGCCCAGTCGCCTGACGGTACGGCGGCGCCCGAGGACGAGGAGCCGGTCGACGATCCGCGCTTCGCTGCCGCCGACGCCGCGTTCGCGGCGGGCGACATGGACGGTGCCGTGGCCGAGTACGAGAAGCTGCTGAACCAGTACCCGGGCGACACCGAGATCGCCGAGCGCCTGGCCGGGGTGCAGCTGATGGGTCGCACGCGTGACGCCGACCTGACCGCCGCGCGAGCCGCGGCCGCCGACGCCCCCGACGACCTCGACGCGCAGCTGCTCGTCGCCGACCTCGACGTCAGCGGTGGACATGTGGAGGACGCCTTCGACCGGCTCATCGCCCTCGTGAAGCGCCTCGACGCCGACGACCGCGAGCGCGTGCGCGAACGGCTGCTCGAGCTCTTCGTCGTGGTCGGTGCGGCCGACCCCCGTGTGGCGGCGGCCCGCCGCGCCCTGGCGACGGCGCTCTTCTAGCCCGGTCCGTGCCAACCCTGAATGTAGGGTTCAGGGCGGCGTGAGACGCGACAGGGGAGTGTGAGGATGCGGACGAAGGTCGGCTGGATCGTGACGATCCTCGGCGCCCTGTGCGCGGTCGCCGGCCTCGCGGCCATGATCGTCCTCGGACCGGACAGTCGCTTCACCAGCGGCCCTCACCAGATCGACACCGACGGCATCGCGGTCGTCACCGCCCCCTCGGTCCTCAGCTGGAAGGGCGTGCAGATCGACGTCCTGGCGGAGGTGCCGGTCAACAAGCCCGTGTTCATCGGCATCGGCAACAGCGTCGACGTCGAGGACTACGTCAAGGACACCAAGCGGCTCGAGGTGACCTCGTTCTCGAGGCCGTGGACGGTGAAGGCGCGGAACGTCGACGGACGCGACGGCCTCTCGGGCGCTCCCACGGCGCTCGACTGGTGGAAGGCCAGCTCGGCCGGTCTCGGAGGAGCCCGCGTGAGCACCCTCCTCCCGGATGAGACGGTCTCCGCCGCGATCTTCTCGGTCGGGGCGTCGAACCTCCAGGGGCTCAAGGTCTCGTACGCCTACGGCATCAAGGGCGGGTTCGCCAAGGGCGGTGGCCTGCTGCTCGTCGGCATCGGGGGCGTGTGGGGTGGCGCCCTCATCCGTCGCGCCGAGGGATTCTGGGAGGAAGAGGAGGACGAGGGCGAGACCGTGTTCGTGCGCCGCCGGACGGCAGGCGAGGGCGAGGCGGTGGAGGAGATCGAGGAGGTCGTCTACGTCTACGTCGACGAGGACGGTGTCGAGCACGAGATCTCGGCCGAGGAGGCCGCCGGGTACGAAGTGGTCGAGGTGGTCGTCGAGGGTGACGACGACGCCCTGCCGGTCGAGATCGAGGAAGCTCTCGCCGAGATCGATGCCGAGCTGGAACCCGAGCCTGAACCCGAACCGGAACCCGAGGCCCCTCGCCCCAGGGCCACCACCGGTGTCTTGACTGCCGCGGACATCCTCGCCGGGGTCGAGGGCACGGCACCGGAGCCCGGACCTGAGCCGAAGCCCGAGCCGGTGCATGAGCCTGAGCCCGAGCCGCAACCCGAGCCCGTGCATGAGCCAGAGCCGGAACCGGAGCCCGAGCCCGAGGCCGAGCCAGAGCCCCTGCCGGTGCCAGAGCCCGAACCCGAGCCCGAGCCGGTGCCGGTGCCCGAGTCGGAGCGCGTCGTCTACGTCTATGTCGACGACGATGGCGTCGAGCACGAAGTCAGTGCTGACGAGCTGGACGAGTTCGAGATGGTCGACGAGCCCGAGCCCGACGAGGAGGAGAAGCCATGAGGCGCCTGTGCGCACTCGTCGCTGCCGCCGCCCTCGTGCTCTCCGCGTGTGCCGCGATCCCGTCCGAGCGCGATGCCCCGAAGCCGGCGAAGCGGGCCGCGGAGCAGGCCGACGTCGACGCGATCTTCGACCGCTACCGCGCGGTGCGCAACGCAGCGATCGGCCTCCTCGACCCCAAGCCCCTGTCCACCGTGGAGAGCGGTCCGGTGCTCGCGATCGACAGCGGGTCGTTCGAGGTCTCGCAACGTCTCTCGACCACGCAGGACGAGGAGTCGCAGGACCTGGTGGTCACCGACGTCCAGACCCCGTCCTTCTCGAGATACCCGTTGTGGTTCATGGCCACCGCGTACGACCCCGGCGGCAAGGTGAACCGGGTCCAGGTCTTCCAGCGCGATTCGGCCGTCGATCCCTGGCTGCTGGTCGCGGCGCCGCAGACCGTCGTCTCGACCGAGCTGCCGGCGTTGCGCCACGACGGCGACGGTGCGGCACTCAGGGTGTCCCCGTCGAGCTCCACCGGCATGGCGATGTCGCCTCAGGACGCCGGCGATGCCTACGCGCGCGCGCTCGGCAGCTCCACGCCGTCGACCGAGGTCGCGCAGGACGACTTCATCCGGCAGATGCGCGACTCGTTCGACGCCAACAGCAAGCTCGAAGGCGTGGGTGTCACGCAGGACTGGGCGGCCGAGAAGGTCGTGCACGCACTGCGCACCGAGGACGGTGGCGCGTTGGTGTTCCTGACCCTCCTGCGTCTCGACACCTACCAGGTCCAGCCCGGGGTCACGGTGTCGTGGCCGGCGGGATCCCCGCAGGAGGCGTTCCTCGCCGACGGCATCTCGTCCTCGGGCAAGCTGCGCTACTACCACCAGGTGCTGCTGTTCCTCCCCGGCGGCGACAAGCAGCCGCGGGCCCTGGGCCAGTACGGCGGCGTCGTCGGGGCCGACGGCGACTGAACCGATTCGCGCCAGCGAATCGCGTTCAGTCGGGTTGAGCGTGCTGCGCCGGAGGCGCCGCTGCGAAGCCTCGTCAGCAGACGACGAAACTGCTCATTCCTCTGCCTTCGGCGCCTCTCGGTAGGCCGGCAGGTCACCGGCTTCGACGGCGGTCAGCAGCTCGGCCGCTGCCGCGGCGGCATGCTCACCCACCGCGTCGGCATCACACCACTCGACGGCGACGATCTCCGTGGCCTGCAGCCGCATCCCGGCGGTGAACGACGCATCGACCCGGCCGAGGTCGAACAGGAAGATGCACGCATCGTCCCAGCCGCGCCACGCGGGCAGCCAGTTGACGGTGAGCAGGTCGCCGACCTCGACGGTGACGCCGAGCTCCTCATGGATCTCCCGCGCGAGCCCGGCTGCCGGTGCCTCTCCGACCTCGACGACGCCGCCGGGAAGGTCCCACTCCTTCTTGTAGGTGAGCTGGCAGAGGAGGACGCGGTCGTCCTCGTCGCGCAACCGGCCCTGGGCGATGACTCGCTTGGTGGGCAGCCCGGCGTTGAGCAGGGCGATGAAGCCCTCGCGGCTCGTGGCCGGCGGGTCGCCGGCGATGCGGGCGAGCAGGGCGCGGTCGGGATCGTCACCGGCGCCACGCACGATGCCCTCGCGGCGCAGGCCGGCGATCGAGCCGGCGCGGATGTCGTCGACGCGGTCCACCGGGATGCGCGCCTCGAGGCGGGTGTAGCCGAGCTCGTCGAAGGCGTGGTCGACGACCAGCTGCAGGGCTCGTGCGCCATGCCACGTCGCGTGGTCGCCGCGACCGGTGTTCCAGCGCACGGATGCGGTGTTGCCGTCCTCGCCGCGGACGGCGATCGTGCCGACCCGTTCGCCGGCCACCACGACCGCCCAGCCGGTGAGCTCGTCCGCTCCGGGCGTGGGCTCGAGCACGAGGTCGTCATCGGTCAGGATCACGCAGACGACGGTATCGGGCCAGCGTGACGAACGGGGTTTGACCGGTCGACCACACTGGATGGGGTGATTCGCCGGACCCTGCTCATCCCCGTCATCGCGCTCGGACTCGCGGTGTCCGCGTGCGGGACGGACGGCGACGACCGACGCGATCCGCAGCCGCTGCCACTGCCCGACGTCGACCCACCCGTCGCTGCGGACGCCGCTCCGATGGCGAACGGACGCGTCGACACTGCTTGGCTGAAGGCGTCGTCGAAGGCGACGGGCATCCCGAGGCGCGTGCTCCAGCGCCTATGTCACGGCCGCCGCCCAGGCGAACGCCGCCGAACCCCGGTGCGAGCTGGCGTGGAACACGGTCGCCGCGATCGGGCGGATCGAGTCGATCCACGGGGCCGTGAACGGCTCACGGATCCATGACGACGGCGTGGCACGTCCGCGCATCCGCGGAGTCGCCCTCGACGGCAACGGGGTGCGTGCCATCTCCGACACCGACCGCGGTGACCTCGACGGCGACCGCACCTGGGACCGCGCCGTCGGACCCATGCAGTTCATCCCGACGACCTGGTCGCGATGGGGGAGCGACGGTGACGGTGACGGCCGCAGCGATCCCCAGGACGTCGACGACGCCGCGTTCGCCGCGAGCCGCTATCTGTGCGGCTCCGGGAAGCGCCTCGGCTCCCGCGACGGTTGGCTGCGGGCCGTCGTCACCTACAACCAGAGCGCCGCCTACGTTCGCCAGGTGTCGCGGACGGCGACGGGCTACGCCGACGACGCCTCGCGGGCCTGAGTGGGCTCGACGTCCACCGAGACATGTTGCCGGCCGCGATTATGATGACCGCATGTGCCGCAACATCAGGACCCTTCACAACTTCGAGCCCCGAGCTGACGCCGACGAGATCCAGGCGGCTGCCCTGCAGTACGTCCGCAAGATCTCCGGCACGAGCAAGCCGTCGAAGGCGAACCAGGAGGCCTTCGACCATGCCGTGCACGAGGTCGCTCACATCACCGGGCACCTGCTCGACGCGCTGGTGACGACCGCTCCGCCGAAGAACCGCGAGGTCGAGGCCGCGAAGGCCAAGGCCCGCTCCGCCCAGCGCTACGCCACGGCCTGACGATCCGCCGGCCGATGACCGCCGACGAGGAGCTCATCGACCTGCTGGAGTCGTTCTGCGCTGCCTTCGCCGCGCAGGACGCTGACACCATGCGCGCGCTCTTCGACGACGACGCCGTCTGCTTCATCGGGTCCGACTCGCTCGTGCTGCACGACCGCGATCACTTGGTCCGCTTCCTCGACGACTACGCGGCCCAGCGCGTCTCGTTCTCCTTCGAGTGGGATGCGTGCCAGGTGTCCGGCGGCGACCGGGCCGGCTGGGTCAGCGCATTCGGCCGGGAGCTCCAGCACGACGGCGACCGCACGACGAAGGAGCCGTTCCGCATCACCCTGGTCTGCAACCGGCGTGACGACGGATGGCGGATTGCGCACCTGCACGGGTCCAAACCGCACGGCTGACCAGTGACGCTTGACCTCAACCTTTGTTGAGGTTGCACGGTGGGAGCAAGGACCATCTCTCACCGAAGGAGCTCAGGATGTCTCGAGCACTCATCACTGGCGGCTCGGCCGGACTCGGCCGCGCCCTGGCGTCCGGCCTCGCGGCACAGACCGGCCGCCCGCGGCCGGCACCCCCGCCGGTGACGGCTGGGACGTCGTCATCACCGGGCGGGACCGCGCCCGACTGGAGGCGACCGCCGCCGAGCTCGGCCCCCGGGTCACCGCCGTGGCCGGCGACGTCACCGACCCCGGTCACCGCGACCACCTCGCCGAGGTCGTGGCAGACGGTCTCGATCTGCTCGTCAACAACGCCAGCACACTGGGCTGGTCGGAAGGGGGCACCAGCCCGTTGCTCCCGGTGCAGGAGCTGACCAGTGCGGTGCTTCGTCACGTGTGGGAGACGAACGTGGTCGCGCCCGTCGCCCTGATCCGCGCCCTGCGGCCGTTCCTGCGCGAGGATGCCTCGGTCATCGACATCACGTCCGACGCCGCTGCCGAGCACTACGAGACCTGGGGTGCGTACGCCGCGAGCAAGGCTGCTCTCGAGCACCTCACGCTCACCCTCGCTGCCGAGGATCCCGCCGTCCGCTGGTACGCCGTCGACCCGGGCGACCTCCGCACCCAGATGCACCAGGACGCGTTCCCCGGCGAGGACATCAGCGACCGGCCGCTGCCCGAGACCGTCGTCCCGGCGTTCCTCGCGCTCATCGACCGACGTCCGCCCAGTGGCCGCTACCGCGCCGCTGAGCTCGATGGCCTGGCGGGGGTGCCGGGGTTGGGGCGGCAGATGGAGCAGTCGGCATGACCACGACGACGACCACCATCGGCATCAGCCCGCTGATCACGTTCACCCCACCGGGAGAGCGCACGGCACCGTCGCCCGCCGAGGCGCGCGGCATCGCCCGCGACGAGATCAGGCTGCTCGTCGCAGACGGCGACCGCGTGCGGCACTCCCACTTCCGTGACCTCGCCGACCACCTGGAGCCGGGTGACCTCATCGTCGTCAACACCTCCCAGACGGTCGCCGGCGAGGCGGACGCGAGACTGTCCGGCGGTCCCGACGTCCGCGACGTCGTGGTGCACGTGGCGATGGACCTGCGCGACGGCACCTGGGTCGTCGAGGTGCGCACCGCCCCTGACGCCTCCCGGGCCGTGCTCGACGCGGCCCCGGGCCAGGTGCTGACGCTCACGCGTTCCCAGAGCACGACCCTGACCCTGCTCGATCCCTACCCGCGCACCGGGTCGTCACCGACCGGCGAGGGCAGTCGGCTCTGGCGAGCCACGCACGCCGGCGACGAGGCATTGCGGGTCGTGCTGGCTCGCGTCGGACGCCCGATCGCCTACGGCTACCTCGACCAGCAGTACGACCTCGCCGACTACCAGACGATCTTCGGCACCACACCGGGCAGCGCTGAGATGCCCAGTGCCGCACGTCCGTTCACGCCCGAGGTGGTGACCCGGCTCGTCTCGCGCGGCGTCGGCATCGCACCCGTGCTGCTGCACACCGGGGTCTCGTCGCAGGAGGCTGGAGAGGCGCCTCAGCCGGAGTGGTTCGAGGTCGGCGCGACGACGGCGCGCCTGGTGAACAGCACCCGCGCCGGCGGCGGTCGCATCATCGCGGTCGGAACGACGGTGACGCGCGCGCTCGAGTCGGCCGCCGTGCCGGGGTCCGGCCTGCTGCAGGCGAGCAGCGGATGGACCGAGCGCATCGTCACGCGCGAGCACCCGCCCCGGATCGTCGACGGGCTCATCACCGGCTGGCACGATCCGCAGGCCTCCCACCTCCTCCTCGTCGAGTCGATCGCGGGGGAACAGCTCGCGCAGATCGCCTACGACGCCGCCGTGGATGGTGGATATCGGTGGCACGAGTTCGGTGATTCCGGTCTTTTCCTGCCGTCTCGCGCCGCTGAAGCCGCCGCCTAGCCACGCCTGAGCAGGACGGACGGCTCCGGCACGCACGGCGCACCTGTGCCACGATGCGAGCGTGACGATCGAGAACGTCCTCTGGATGCTGACGGCTCTGGCCGCGGTCGTGGTGCTCCTCACGCGTATGCGACTCTCCGCCGAGCATCAAGCGGGTCACGCCCAGATCCCCATGTCGATCCTCAACGCCCACACGGTGATGGGTGTCATCGCACTGGGCGTCTGGGTGTACTACCTCAACTCACCCACCGACCTGCTCGGGCTCGGGGCGATCGCCGCGTGGTGGCTCGAGGCGATCATCGGTGTGCTCATCCTCGCGCGCTGGTTGCCCGGCGCGGGCAAGCACGCCGCCGACGCCACTGACGACAGCTGGGCCCAGGGCCCGTCGCTGTCGATCCTGGGCCACGTGGGGATGGTGCTCGGCGTCGCGTTCTTCACCTACTGCGTCGCTGCCGGGAAGACCGTCTGAATCGGTCTGTTCAGGCGCCGCGGGGGCGCTCAGACACCGTTGAACGTCAGGACCCGCGCCGGAGCGTTGTTGCTGAGCGGCACCCGCTCGACGTGGCACAGGGTGCCGTCGAGCTCGTCGCGCATCGTCAGGTCGGTTCCCGGCGGCAGCCCGAGCGCCTCGGCGTCGATCTCGACCTCCACCGCCTTGCCGAACGCCGGGAAGAGGTCGAGCACCACCAGGACGGCGTCGTCGCCGCACTTCTTGGAGAACGCGATGACGCCGGTCTGGTTGGTGGGGTGAAGCACGAGGTTGCGCAGCAGCTGGAGAGCCGGATGGGCGTGCCGGATCGCGTTGAGCTTGGCGATGAAGGGTGCGAGCGACCGGTGGCTGTCCCAGTCGCGCGCCTTGATCTCGTACTTCTCCGAGTGCAGGTACTCCTCGGAGTCGGGCCCGGCCGCCTCGTGCTCCATGAGCTCGTAGCCCGCGTACACGCCCCACGACGGTGAACCGGTCGCCGCCAGGACCGCACGGGCACGGAACAGTGACTCGTCCCCGTCCTGGAGGTAGCGCGGCAGGATGTCCGGGGTGTTGACGAAGAAGTTCGGTCGCATGAAGTCGCTGGTGCGGTTGGACACCTCGTCCAGGTAGGCGGTCGTCTCGCTGGCGTGCTCGCGCCACGTGAAGTACGTGTAGCTCTGGTGGAAGCCGATCGCGGCCAGTGCGTGCAACATCGCCGGCGCGGTGAGTGCGTCGGCCAGGAAGACGACGCCCGGGTCGATGTCGCGCACGTCGGAGAGCAGCCGCTCCCACATCCGGAGCGGCTTGGTGTGGGCGTTGTCGACGCGGAAGATCCGGACGCCGTGGTCGATCCAGTGCGCGACGATGCCGAGGATCTCGAAGTACAGGTTGTCCGGGTCGTTGTCGAAGTCGAGCAGAAAGACGTCCTGGGACGACACGGGCGGGTTCTCGACGTGGGCGATGGAGCCGTCGGCCCGCGTGGCGAACCACTCTGGGTGCTCGGTGACCCACGGGTGATCGGGCGAGCACTGCAGCGCGAGGTCGAGCGCCACCTCGAGGTCCAGCTGACGGGCCCGTTCGACGAACGCGACGAAGTCGTCGATCGTGCCCAGCTCCGGATCAACCGCATCGTGGCCGCCGTGGATCGAACCAATGGCCCACGGTGAGCCCGGATCGCCCAGACCGGCGACCGGGTCGTTGTCGCGTCCCTTGCGATTGGTCTCGCCGATCGGGTGGATGGGCGGCAGGCAGACGACGTCGAAGCCCATCGCGGCGACGGCCTCCAGGCGTTTCGCCGCGGTGCGGAGCGTGCCCTGCTGCACTGATCCGTCGTACCTGACCTCGGAACCTTCCGACCGCGGGAACATCTGGTACCAGGCGCCCACGAGCGCGCGCTTCCGGTCGACGAACACGGGAAAGCGGTCGGAGGCCCCGACGTGGTCGCGCACGGTGCTGCGGTCGAACGTCGCGAGGAAGGCGAGGGCCGTGGCCAGCCGCTCGATGGCCGGCGACGTCGTCTCGAGCAGGTCGCTGCGCCACGACGCCGCACGCGGGGTCGACTGCCGTGCCTCGGCGCAGCAGCGTGGCGCCCTCGGCGAGCGTGAGCTCGACGTCGACGTCGGCGGCGAAGCGGATCTGGGCATCACGCACCCACGGTGGCGATCGGGTCGTGCCACGACTCGACGCGGAACGTCCACGGACCGACGGTGTCAGCGCTCACCACGGCGGCCCAGTGGTCGTTGTCGACGTGGGTCATCCGCACGGGAGGCCGGTCGCGTCCGTCAGGCCCCGGACAGGATGACGGCGGCCCGTACGACACTGCTGCCCTCACCGAACACCCGGGCGCGCACGGTGAATTCCTCGTCCGGGACGGCCTTGATCGCGAACCGGCCGCCCTCGATCTGGGGGCGGACCCCCATGACGGGAACGCGCGGGATCATGGGGTCAACGTAGTGCGTGGACGTCGGCCCCACCCGGCGTTCCGGCTGCCATATGCTCGATCCCTACGTGGCAGCGACACGACCGGAGGAGACCCAGTGGGAGAGTTCGCACGGCTCGAGGTCAGTGACGGGGTCGGCACCATCCGGCTCGACCGGCCGAAGATGAACGCCCTCGACGCCCAGATGCAGACCGAGATCGCCGAGGCGGCCCGAGAGGCCGACCAGAACGACGACGTCGCGGCGGTGGTCGTCTACGGCGGCGAGCGGGTGTTCGCGGCCGGAGCAGACGTCAAGCAGATGTCCGACATGTCGTTCCAGGACATGAGCCGTCACGCCCAGCTCCTGCAGGACTTCACCCGGTCCCTGGCCGCCATCGGCAAGCCCACGGTCTCGGCCATCACCGGGTTCGCCCTCGGCGGCGGCTGCGAGATCGCCCTCGCCACCGATGTCCGCTTCTGCGCCGACGACGCGAAGCTCGGTCAGCCCGAGATCCTGCTCGGCATCATCCCCGGTGCCGGCGGCACGCAGCGCCTCGCCCGCCTGGTCGGGCCGTCGCGGGCGAAGGAGATCATGTTCACCGGTCGCTTCGTCGACGCTGCCGAAGCGCTCGCGATCGGCCTGGTCGACCAGGTGCACCCAGCGGCGGAGGTCTACGACCGCGCCGTCGAATGGGCGAAGCAGTTCGTCGGCGGTCCGGCCCTGGCCCTGCGGGCCCTCAAGGGTGCCGTCGACCGCGGGCTCGAGGTCGACCTGCAGACCGGCCTCGACATCGAGCGGGTCGAGTTCGCCTCGCTGTTCGCCACCGACGACCAGACCGCTGGCATGCGGTCCTTCGTCGAGAACGGCCCAGGCAAGGCCACCTTCGAAGGCCGATGAGCCAACGGGGTCGACGGTGGAATTCCGGGTCCTGTGATCAATTCGTCGAACGGCGTCTACCGTGGTCCAATAGAAGTCGTACAACGGCACTAGCTCACACGGAACGACGAGGAGCAACGGCCGCCCGCATCAGGGGACAAGACGATCTCAGAGTCCTGTGACACACGGTACGCATGGGGCATACTGAGTGACGATGTGACGCCAGTGGTGTCGTGAGAAAGGGAGTCATGACCGACTCAGGTTCGAACAAGCCATCCGACAGCCGACGCGCTGACCCGTTGCAGGTCGCCGCCGACGCGGTCGCGCAGGACGAGGCTGGGAACGAAGGCCCGAAGGACGACGGCCAGAAGAGCGAGGCGCCCCGCACGCCCGCGGCCCCTCCGTCGCACGCATCGCCGCGTCGGTCTCTCGCTCCGCGGACCACGACGACGACGGCGACGACTCCTCGAGCGCCAATCGTGGCCGCCGCAAGGATGCCAAGGCCGTGCGCCAGGCCGCTGCAGAGAAGCGTCGCAAGGAAAAGGAAGCCGCCCGTTCCTTCGCAGGCGTCCAAGAAGCATGCCCGTGAACGCGACGAATCCGATCGGGAGAGCGACACCAAGGCGCCGGGCGCCGAGCACGCGCTCAAGGAGGCAGCTGAGGCCCAGCCCACGGCGCCCCTGCCGAAGATCCAGACGACGGCACCGCAGACCGAAGGTCGACGACAGCGGCTTCAAGCTGTCCGACCTGCGCGGACCCACGCGCGACAAGCAGGAGGGTCCGACGCCCGAGCAGCGAGCCGCGCTCCGCGGCTCCGGCCAGACGGCGGCTGACTTCGCCTCCGAAGGCGATGGCCGCCCCGAGGCGCCCAAGCAGGAGCCGGCAGCCGAGAAGGCATCCGAGCCTGCCAAGGCACCTGAGCCCGCCAAGGCACCTGAGCCGGTCGCGGAGAAGGCGCCTGAGCCTCCGAAGTCGCCCGAGCCGGTCGCGGAAAAGGCACCCGAGCCTCCGAAGGCACCCGAGCCCGTCAGGGCACCTGAGCCGGTCGCGGAGAAGGCACCCGAGCCTCCGAAGGCACCTGAGCCGGTCAGGGCACCTGAGCCGGTCGCGGAGAAGGCACCTGAGCCCGTGAGGCGACCGGAGCCCGTCAGGGCACCGGAGCCGGTGGCCGAGAAGGCACCTGAACCCGAGAAGGCTCCCGAGCCGGTGGCTGCCAAGGCGCCGGAGACCGAGCGAGCACCCGAGCCCGACCAGGAGGCAGAGCCGGCCGCGGCGCGGTCCGAGGCGCCTCCGGGACCCCCGAGCTTCGCCGAGAAGCTGGCCGCCGCGAGCGCCGCCGCGCAGCAGCGCGTCACCGCTGCACGTGCCGAGGCGAACCGGTTGATGGAGGAGGCTGCACGCGAGCGCGCCGAGGCCGCCCGCCGCATCCAGGCCGACGAAGCCACCCAGCGCGAGGCCGCCGCGGCCAAGCTGAAGGCCGCCGAACAGGCGGCCGAGGAGCGGGTCAACGCTGCCCGCCAGGAGGCCGAGCGAGTCTCGGTCGAGATCCAGCGCGAGCGCGAGGCCGCCGCCGCCAAGATCGCCCAGCTGCAGCGCGAGGCCGACGCACGTGTCGCCGCCGCCAAGGCTGAGGCCGAACGTCAGGCGCAGGCCCAGATCGAGGAGGCGCAAGTCGAGGCGGATCGACGTCTGGCCGAAGCCGAGGCCCAGGCCAAGGCCGCCACCGAGAAGCGGCTCGCGGAGGCGGAGGCGGAGGCCCAGGCCTCTGCCGCCCGACGCGCCGAAGCCGCCGAGGCCGACGCCCATCGCCGCATCACCGAGGCGCAGGAGGAAGCCGCGCAGCTGGCAGCACAGGCGAAGGCGGAGCGCGAAGCCGCGCTCGCCCAGCTGGCTCGCGAGCGCGAAGAAGGCGACCGGAAGCTGGCCGAGGTGGAGGCCGAGGCCGAGCGCATCGTGCGTGAAGCCCACGAGACCTCCGCTCATCACATCGGCGCTGCCCAGGCCGAGGCCGAGAAGCTCGCCCAGGAGACGGCCGCCGAACGGCTCGCCATCGCCGTGCGTCTCAGCGACGCCGAGCGTGCGGCCGAGGAAAAGCTCACCGCGGCCAACGCCCAGGCCGAGCGTCTCGCCGCCGAGGCGGCCGCTCGTCACGACGAGGCCGCAGCCGAGCTCGAGCGTGAGCGAGACGACGCCCGAGCCCACGTCGAGCGTGCCAACGCCGAGGCCGAGAAGGTCGCCCGTGAAGCGCAGATCGAGCGCTCCGAGGCCGCGGCCAAGGTCGCCGAGGCGGAGCGTGTCTCCGAGGAGCGGGTCCGCGCCGCCAAGGTCGAGGCCGAGAGGGTGGCCGCCGACGCGGCCGAAGCCGCTCGGGCCGCCGCTGCAGCTCATGAGGAGGCAGCGAAGCGTCAGGCCGAGGAGATCGAGGCCGCACGCCTCGCCGCCGAACGCCGTGTCGCCCAGGCCGAGAAGGACGCCGCCGATCGCGTGGCGAAGGCCGAGGCCGATGCCAAGCGCGTCGCCGATGACGCCGATGCCGACGCCAAGCGCCGGGTCGCCGGTGCACAGGCCGAGGCCGAGCGCGTCACCGTCGAGTCCAAGCGCCAGGCACAGGAACGGCTCAGTCACGCCGTCGCCGCAGCGCGAGAGGCTGCGGAGGAGAAGCTCCGCGAGGCCGAGGCCACGGCGATGGAGTGGGTCGCGGCAGCCGAGGCGGAAGCCGAACGCGTGGCCCAGGCCCACATCGTCATGGCGAACCAGAGCAACCGCGACGCGCCACTCACGCAGCCGCCGCCGAGCGTCAGCGAGTTCGTCGACGAGAGGCCCGGACCTGACACCAGCACGGACGACCAGCCCCAGGAGGTGAGCGAGGACGAGGGGGCACTCGCCCCCGCTACCAAAAGACGAGTCGTCCGCCGCAAGTGACGTCCTGACAGCCGGCGACGTCGTCGCCGAGTTCGACTCGAAGGAATCGCCCACTCCCGAGCAAGACCGTCCGTCGTTCGACGACCCTGTCGGGCCTCCGATCGCGCTCGCGGCCACGGGCACGGTCGATCGTCCCCGAACGGAAGAGCGTCCCCGCACGGCGGCCAAGCGCGAGCCTGCGCCCGAGCGGCCTGCCAAGTCCGACCGTCAGCGACGCAAGGAAGCCCAGGCCGCGGAGCGCGAGAAGCGCAAGGAAGCCAAGGCAGCGGCGCGTCATGAGCGCAAGGAAGCCAAGCTGGCCGAGGACCTCGAGCGCGAGCAGGCCAAGGTAGCGGCGAAGATCGAGCGCGAGGAGGCCCAGGAGGCTGCTCGCCAGGAGAGGGAAGCGGCCAGGGAGGCCGACCGCCAGGCGAAGGAAGCCGCCCGCAAGGAGCAGGACGAGATCAGGGAGGCCGCCCGCAAGGCGATGGAGGAGGCCAAGGAGGCCGCCCGCAAGGAGAAGGAAGAGGCCAGGGAGGCCGCCCGCCAGGAGAGGGAAGAGGCCAGGGCTGCTGAGGCGAAGGCTGCTGAGGCGAAGGCTGCTGAGGCGAGGGCTGCTGAGGCGAAGGCTGCTGAGGCGAAGGCTGCTGAGGCGAAGGCTGCTGAGGCGAAGGCTGCTGAGGCGAAGGCTGCTGAGGCGAAGGCTGCTGAGGCGAAGGCTGCTGAAGCGAAGGCGCGAGCCGACCAGGAGTCCCGCGATCGAGACGAGCGCGATCGACTCGAGACGTCCGCGCTCGCAGGGACCGCAACAGCGTCGACCACCGCGCGGGTGGAGCCCCACGACGACACCGACGAGCGCGACGAGCAGATTCCGGCCGACGCGGTTGACGCGCCCACCACGCCTTAGCCGACGAGCGAATCCGACGACCGTCGTGCCCAGACCGCGGCTCGCGTCAGCAACCGGCACGAACGTGACGCCGCGCGTGCTGCGGCAGCCACGGAGAGGTCGAAGGCCAAGGAAGAAGAGCAACGGCTCCACGCCGAGTGCCAAGGCCGGGTCGAGCGGCGGCGCTGACGCGCGCTTGGCCGCTCGCGCAGCCGCAGCGGCCGCCGCCACCGACAAGCTGCGTGCCAAGAAGGAGGCGCAGGAGCAACGGTCCGTCGCGAAGCAGCAGGCCAGAGGCTCCAGGGCCGAGGAGAAGAAGGCGGCCAAGGCGGCCAAGCTCGAGGCGAAGAACGCGGCCATGTCGGAGCGGAAGACCCAGGTCGTGTCCGAGAAGGCCGAGGTGAAGCGTCAAGCCGATGAAGCCAGGGAGCGAGCCAGAAAGGACCGCCTCGAGGCCGAGAAGGCGCGCGCCGCCGAGGAGCGGCGGTCCGCGCTCGCCGCCGCGGCCGCTTCCACTGCTGACGACTCCGATGCTCCGGACTCGACGTCAGACGATCCGGTCACGGCCGACGAGACGAAGACCCGTGCGAAGGAACCGGCCTTGGAGAAGCTCGAGGCCACGCAGCCGATCGGACGGGTGCAGGTCGATGATGCTCCCGCCGCGAAGCCGGACGCAGTACCGGTCACTGGGCCGAAGGAGCGCAGCACCAGCTTCCGCACCGTCGCGACCATGGCGGCTGCAGCGCTCGGCATCATCGGCCTGGTCTTCTCGGTGATCCTGGCCGTAGGCGCCTTGATCGTCGCGATGGGTGCCGGCGAGGGCAATGCCCTCTACGAGCCGATCTCGAGGGTGTGCAACGTCCTGGCCGGACCACTCAAGGACGCCTTCGACTTCACCGGGCCCAGCGCGGCCAGCCGCGAGGAGTTCCTCGGGTGGGGCGCCGGATCGCTCATCTACCTCGCGCTGAGCTTCGCCGGGCAGGCTGGGCACCGGGCCCTCACCCGCTCCTGACAGCGCGTTCGCACCGTGGGAGTGTGACCAAACCCATGCTTCGTCAGGTCGCTCTGCAGGTGACTGGTCGGTAACATCCACGGTTGACGGGCTGCTCACCCTGCCGTCTGCAACTGGGACCGGGGTGGGAGAGTTGCCCTGAAGCACAGTCCCCCGAACTGC
This sequence comes from uncultured Actinomycetota bacterium, assembly GCA_963726885.1. Taxonomy (GTDB): domain Bacteria; phylum Actinomycetota; class Actinomycetes; order Propionibacteriales; family Nocardioidaceae; genus Aeromicrobium. Next base: position 59,168 of record CAVSDS010000009.1, read on the forward strand.
CGCGGCGACTCGCCGCGCCACAGATCACAGGAGGGTCCTCGTGACCAAGATCGTCGTCGCAGTGAAATACGTGCCGGACGCCACGGCCGACCGCACGTTCAACTCCGACAACACCGTCGACCGCGAGAACGTCGACGGCCTGCTGTCCGAGCTCGACGAGTACGCAGTCGAGCAGGCGCTGCAGATCATCGAGGCGGGTGAGGGCGAGGTCACCGTCGTCACCGTCGGCCCAGACGACGCGGCCGACGCCGTGCGCAAGGCGCTGCAGATGGGCGCCGACGCCGGAGTCCACGTCGTCGACGACGCCATCCACGGCTCCGACGCGTTCGCCACGTCGCTCGTGCTCGCCGAGGCCATCAAGAAGATCGAGTACGACCTCGTGTTCTTCGGCATGGGCTCCACGGACGGCGGACTCGGCGTGGTGCCGACGCTCGTCGCCGAGCGGCTGGGCATCCCGGCCGTCACCTTCGGGTCGGAGCTCACGGTCGACGGCGACACCATCAAGATCGTCCGCGACGGCGACGTCGCCACCCAGGAGATCGAGGCCACCGGCCCGCTCGTGGTCAGCGTCACCGACCAGACCGACGAGGCCCGCTACCCGTCGTTCAAGGGCATCATGGCCGCCAAGAAGAAGCCGGTCGAGACCTGGTCGCTGAGCGATCTCGGCATCGACGCCGGCGACGTCGGCCTCGACGCCGCGTGGACGAAGGTCGAGTCGTTCGAGCCGCGCCCGCCGCGCACCGCCGGCGAGATCGTCACCGACGAGGGAGACGGCGGCACCAAGCTCGCCGAGTTCCTCGCCTCCAAGAAGTTCGTCTGAGAAGGAGTCCCAGACCATGACTGAAGTTCTCGTCCTGATCGACGCCCCCGACGGCAAGGCCACCAAGCCCTCGCTGGAGCTCCTGACGATCGCCCGCACCATCGGCGAGCCGTCTGCCGTGGTGTTCGGATCGAACGTGCCCGACTCGCTGGCCGAGTACGGCGCCGAGAAGATCTACCAGCTCGACGACGCCGTGTACGACGAGTACCTGGTCGGCCCCAAGGCCGAGGCGCTCGCCCAGCTCGTCGCCGACAAGAGCCCGGCCGCGGTGCTCGTGCCCTCGCACTCCGAGGGCAAGGAGATCGCCGCACGTGTGGCCCTGAAGTCGGAGTCCGGGCTCATCACCGACGCGGTCGACGTCGACGTCGACGGCGGCACCATCACCACCACGCAGTCGGTGTTCGCCGGCAACTTCACCGTGAAGGCCGGCGTCACCAAGGGCGTGCCGATCATCGCGGTCAAGCCGAACTCCGTCACCCCCGAGGCATCGTCAGGCGCCGGAACGGTCGAGGCCGTCTCGGTCGACGTCTCGGACGTCGCCAAGGGCGCCAAGGTCACCTCCAGCAAGCCGAAGGAGTCCTCGGGCCGGCCCGAGCTCACCGAGGCCGCGATCGTCGTCTCCGGCGGACGTGGCACCGGCGGCGACTTCTCCGAGGTCGAGGCGTTCGCCGACTCGCTCGGTGCTGCCGTGGGCGCCTCGCGCGCAGCGGTCGACTCCGGCTGGTACCCGCACTCGTTCCAGATCGGGCAGACCGGCAAGACGGTCTCGCCCCAGCTGTACGTGGCGAACGGCATCTCCGGTGCCATCCAGCACCGCGCCGGCATGCAGACGTCGAAGACGATCATCGCCGTCAACAAGGACGAGGAGGCGCCGATCTTCGAGCTCGTCGACTTCGGCGTCGTCGGCGATCTCAAGACCGTCCTGCCGCAGGCGACCGAGGAGATCACCAAGCGCAAGGGCTGATGACCAGCAGAAGGATGCCCCGAGCAATGGTTGCTCGGGGCATCTTTCTGTCATGGCCCGTTCGAACCATGGTTCATGGCCCATCGGGATTAGGTGTCAGTTTGGTGAAGTACCCGTCCCGGAGTGTGCCGTGGCCCACATGGGGTGATAGCAAGGGGTGTTCGCACGCGATCGCGTGCACCCCATCATCACAGGAGGAATCCATGCGACTCTCTCGGCGCACACGCCTGACGGGCGTGGCTCTGATCGCCGCCGGCAGCCTGGTGCTCGCCGCGTGCGGCGGTGGCGGAGACGACGAGGCAAGCGGCGACGCGGTCATCACCGTGTACGGCACGAACCCGCAGAACCCGCTGATCCCGACGGCCACCAACGAGGTCGGCGGCGGTGACCCGATCCAGAACCTGTTCTCGGGCTTGACCGCGTACAACGCCGACGGCTCCGTGGTCAACGAGGTCGCAGAGTCCATCGAGTCCGATGACAGCAAGACCTGGACGGTCAAGATCAAGGACTGGAAGTTCACGGACGGCACGACCGTCACGGCGGAGTCCTTCGTCAAGGCATGGAACTACGGTGCGAATCCCGACAACAAGCAGCTGAACAACTACTTCTTCTACCCGATCGAGGGCACCGACGAGGTCGGCAACACCACCAAGGGCGACAAGGAGGTGTCGGGACTCAAGGTCGTGGACGACAAGACCTTCGAGATCACGCTGAAGAAGCCTGAGTCCGACTTCCCGCTGCGCCTCGGCTACTCCGCCTACTTCCCGGTTCCGGACTCGGCCTACGACGCCGACGGCAAGATCACCAAGGAGTACGGCGAGAAGCCGATCGGCAACGGGCCGTACATGCTGAGCAAGACCGGCTGGGAGCGCAACAAGCAGATCGCCATGGTGCCGAACCCCGACTACACGGGCTCGCACAAGCCGAAGAACGGCGGACTGACGTTCAAGTTCTACACCTCGCCCGACGCCGCCTACAGCGACGTGCAGGCCGGCAACCTCGACGTCCTCGACGAGGTTCCGCCGAGCGCACTGCAGGGTCTGGAGGAGGACACCTCGGTCAAGTCGTACAACGAGCCCGGCTCGATCTTCTCGTCCATCACCATCCCGGAGCGCCTCGCGCACTTCGACGGTGAGGAAGGCAACCTGCGTCGCCAGGCCATCTCCATGGCGATCAACCGGCCCGAGATCTGCGACAAGATCTTCTTCGGGGCACGCACGCCGGCCACCGACTTCACGTCCCCGCTGCTCGACGGCTGGACCGAGAACGTCGCGGGCAACGAGGTGGCGAAGTTCGACGACACCAAGGCGAAGCAGCTGTGGGCCGACGCCAACGAGATCGACGAGTGGGACGGCAAGTTCCAGATCGCCTACAACACCGACGGCGCTGGCAACAAGGAGTTCACGGAGGCGGTGGCAAACCAGCTCAAGAACACCTTCGGCATCGACGCCACACCGAAGGTTTACCCGACGTTCGACGAGCTCCGCAAGGACGTCACCGACCGCACCATCAAGACCGCGTTCCGTACCGGTTGGCAGGCCGACTACCCGTCGATGCTCAACTACCTCGGACCGATCTACGCCACGGGCGCCGGCTCCAACGACGGCGACTACAGCAACAAGGAGTTCGACAACCTCGTGACCGAGGCCGCCAAGGCCGAGGGCGACGAGCGCTACAAGTTGATCGGCGAGGCCCAGTCGGTCCTGTTCAAGGATCTGCCGGCCATCCCGCTGTGGTACCAGAACGCCGTTGCCGTGACGCCCGAGGACGTCAAGGGCTTCGTGTTCACCTGGCAGCAGAAGCCGCAGTACTACGCACTCTCGAAGTAGTACAGCGTCAGAGACGCTGGGGGCAGCGCCATCCCGCTGCCCCCGGCGTCCTGCCGTGCGATGCGTGTGACGGGGATCCCGTGGCACCATGACCCCAGGAGGGCACTGTGTGGTGGTACATCGGCAGACGGGTGCTTCAGGCGATTCCCGTCTTCCTCGGCGCGACGCTCATCATCTACGCGCTGGTGTTCCTGCGTCCGGGTGACCCGATTCTCGGTCTGTTCGGCGACAAGCCCGTGTCCGAGGCGGTCAAGGCGCAGATCGAGGCGCAGTATCACCTCGACCAGCCGTTCCTCGTCCAGTGGTTGTACTTCCTCAAGGGCGTCGTCACGTTCGACCTAGGTCTGTCCTTCAGTGGTCAGCCGGTCATCGACCTCATTGCGCAGGCCCTCCCCGTCACGGGAACGTTGGCCCTCATGGCGCTGGCCTTCGAGCTCGTGCTGGGCGTCGGACTGGGCACGATCGCGGGTCTGCGACGCAACGGCTGGTTCGACTCCAGCATGCTGATCATCTCGCTGGTGCTCATCGCCATCCCGATCTTCGTCATCGGCTTCGTCTTCCAGCTGGTGTTCGGTGTGAAACTCGGGTGGGGAGCCGTGACTGTCGGAGGCGACTGGACCGTCAGCAAGCTGATCCTGCCGGCGATCGTGCTCGGCATCGTCGACCTCGCCTACACGCTGCGGCTCACCCGCACGTCCGTGGCCGAGAACCTCAGCGCCGACCACGTGCGAACCGCCCGCGCGAAAGGGTTGAGTCCCGGGCTGGTGACTCGTAACCACGTGCTGCGCAACTCGCTGATCCCGGTGGTGACGTACTCCGGCGTCAACCTCGGCGCACTCATGGCGGGAGCCGTCATCACCGAGGGCATCTTCAACGTCCCGGGCATCGGCAATCTCGCGTTCCGCTCGATCAACCAGGGCGAGAACCCCACCGTCGTCTCGATCGTCACCCTCATGGTGCTCATCTACGTGGTCATGAGCCTCGTCGTCGACCTGCTCTACGCCGTCTTGGACCCGAGGATCCGTTATGCCTGATTCCGCCGACCTGAGTCGCGCCCGTCCGGGGCAGGAGCGCTTCGTGGCTCCGCTCGACGAGACCCCGCTTCAAGCGGTCGACGCCATCGACGTCTCCGCCGTGCCCGAGAGCCAGTGGAAAGAGGCGTGGAAGCGGCTGCGGAAGGCGCCCCTGTTCTGGGCCTCGGCCTTCATCATCTTCGTCCTCGCCGTGGTGATCGTCTTCCCGGGCCTGTTCACGGACGTCGACCCCAACTACAAGCAGCTCAGCGAGAGCTTCAAGCCGCCGCGCGACGGGCATCCCTTCGGATTCAACCAGCAGGGCGGCGACGTCTGGGCTCGGACGCTGTACGGTGCCCGCGCCTCGGTGGCCGTCGGCGTGATCACCACGATCCTCGTCGCCGTGGTGGGCATCGTGACCGGAGCGATCGCCGGCTTCTACGGCGGCTGGCTGGACACGATCATCTCGCGCCTCAGCGACATCTTCCTGTCGATCCCCCTCCTGCTCGCGGCCATCGTCGTCATCTCGGTGGTCAACAACCTGCTTCCCGATCGAGGGTTCTGGGTCGCCGTCACGGTCGTGGTGCTGGCCCTCGGCCTGTTCGCCTGGCCGCAGATCACCCGGCAGATGCGCGGGGCGGTGCTGGAGGTCAAGAACCTCGAGTTCGTCGATGCGGCGACGGCCATCGGTGCCACCCGGCTCAAGAACCTCGTCCGGCACATCGTGCCCAACGCCCTCGCGCCCGTCATCGTCACGTCGACGATCTCGCTCGGCATCTTCATCGTGGCCGAGTCGGCACTCTCGTTCCTGGGCCTGGGGCTGCCGAGCAACGTGGTGTCGTGGGGCAACGACCTCTCCGACGCCCAGAACCAGGTGCGGTCGGGAACGCACATGGTCGTCATGTGGGTGCCGGCGACAGCGCTTGCCCTGACCGTGCTCGGGTTCATCCTGCTCGGCGAAGCCGTCCGCGAGGCGCTTGATCCGAAGGCGAGGAAGTCGTGACCGAAGTACCGCTGCTCGAGCTCAAGGACCTCCACGTCGGCTTCCGGGGCGATCGCAAGAAGATCGTGCCCGCGGTCGTGGGAGCCAGCCTGACCGTCTACGCCGGGCAGACCGTCGCGATCGTCGGCGAGTCGGGCTCCGGCAAGTCCACGACCGCTCACGCGATCATCGACCTCCTTCCGGGTCAGGGTGTCGTCACGGGCGGCCAGATCTTGTTCGAGGGGCAGGACATCACCAAGGCCAGGAAGGACGCCATCCTCGCGCTGCGCGGCTCGTCGATCGGGCTCGTGCCGCAGGACCCGATGTCGAACCTCAATCCGTTGTGGAAGGTCGGCGCTCAGATCAAGGAGGCGCTGGTCGCCAACGGCGTCGCCAAGGGCAAGGCAGCCGACGCCCGGGTCGTGGAGCTGCTCGAGGAAGCCGGACTCCCCGATGCCGAGCGTCGGGCACTGCAGTACCCCCACGAGTTCTCCGGAGGCATGCGTCAGCGTGCACTCATCGCGATGGGCCTGGCGGCGCGACCGAAGCTCCTCATCGCGGACGAGCCGACGTCGGCGCTCGACGTCACGGTGCAGAAGCAGATCCTCGACCACCTCGACCAGCTCACCGACCACCTCGGCGTGGCGGTCCTGTTCATCACCCACGACCTCGGCCTCGCGGCCGAACGTGCCGACCACCTGGTCGTCATGTACAAGGGCGCGGTCGTCGAGTCCGGGCCCGCCCTCGACGTCCTGAAGTCCCCGCAGCACCCCTACACGGAGCGGCTGGTCTCGTCGGCTCCCTCGCTGGCCTCCCGGCGGCTCACCTCCGCCCGCGCCGAGGTGCGCGAGCAGGCGATCCAGGCCGCGACGGAGATGGCCACCGAGCTCGTGGCCGAGAAGGAGCACGTGGGGGAGGCGCCCAAGCACGTCATCGTGACGGAGAACCTCACGAAGGTCTTCACGTTGCGGGGCAGTCGCCCAGGTTCGTCCGTCGACTTCACGGCGGTCGACGACGTCTCGTTCAAGCTGCGCCGGGGAACCACGACGGCCGTCGTCGGCGAGTCGGGGTCGGGCAAGTCCACACTGGCCCGCATGGTGCTCGACCTGCTCGAGCCCACGAGCGGACGGGTGCTGTTCGACGATGTCGACGTCCGCACTCTCAAGGGCAAGAAGCAGCTCCAGCTGCGACGTCAGATGCAGCCGGTGTTCCAGAACCCGTACGCGTCGCTCGACCCGCTGTACTCGATCTACCAGTCGATCGAGGAGCCCATGCGCACCCACGACATCGGCACCAAGAAGGAGCGCGAGACGAAGATCCGCGACCTGCTCGACAAGGTGTCGCTGCCCTCGTCGATCATGCAGCGCTTCCCGTCCGAGCTGTCCGGCGGCCAGCGCCAGCGGGTGGCCATCGCCCGGGCCCTCGCGCTCGATCCTGAGGTCGTCATCTGCGACGAGGCGGTGTCGGCCCTCGACGTGCTGGTGCAGGCCCAGATCCTCACGTTGCTGAACGACCTCCAGGCCGAGCTCGGTCTGTCCTACCTGTTCATCACCCACGACCTCGCCGTGGTGCGCCAGATCGCCGACGACGTGCTGGTGATGAAGGAGGGCAAGGTCGTGGAGTCCGCGAGCGTCACGCAGGTCTTCGACGACCCGCAGGAGGACTACACCAAGAAGCTGCTCGACGCGATCCCCGGTGGCAGCATCCAGCTCAGCGCCTGACGATCACGCGTTCCGCTCCCGGATGGCCTCCAGACGGGCACGCGTTGACGGGGTGATCGAGACGTCCCCGGGCACTGGCCACTCCTTGACGTCATCGGCGGTTTCGTCGAAGAAGGCTTCCAAGGTCTCGAGCAGCTGCGTCGTGGCGTCGATGGCGAGCGCGACCACGTGGAGGCGGTCCGGGAACATCGGCCGACCGTGGAACTCGCCGCTGTCGATGCCCTGCTCGAGCATGTCGAGCGGGCCACCCTCTGCCAGATACTCATCGACGAAACCGAGCATCTCGTCGAGCATCGAGCGTGCCGAGTCGGACGTGGATCGCATGGTGGAAACCAGGTCATCGGTGCTCCCGTGGTCTCCGAAGAATGTGCGCAGGATTCCCTCGACCTGGAAGTGCGGCTCCTCGGGTTCTGTGGCGAGCCACCTCGTGAGGGCGGCGCGTCCCTCCTCGGTGATCGAGTACCGCTTGCGGGAACGTTGCCCGGCAGCCTCGTCCTCGACCGTGGCCCAGCCGAGGTCGACCAGACGCTTCTGCTCCCGGTAGAGGTGCCCCTCCGATGAGGGCCAGATGAACCGGAGGCTGCGCCGGACCTGGCGGGTCAGCTCGTAGCCGGTGTAGGGGCGGGCTGCGAGCATGCCGAGCAGGCCGTACGTCGCTGGCGATGGTGCACGCATGATTGACACATTACTCGCAATGTGAGTAGATTGCGGCGAGGCGACAGGAGAGATTCATGGGAGTCGGCAAGCTGATGTGTGCGGTGATCGACGTGGACGACCTCGAGATCGCCGAGACGTTCTGGTCCGAAGTCACCGGTCTGCCCGTGATCCCGTCGTTCATTCCCGGCCGGTACTCCTACCTCGGGCAGCCTGACCCGTGGAGGCACGAGCTGATCCTGCACCTGGTGAGGACTCTCAAGGGGCCGGAGGCGAACCGCGCGCATGTCGACATCTGGGTCCGGGACGTGGACCGGGCGATGAGCGAGGTCGAGGCGATCGGCGGGCGGGTGAAGCGGACGCCGAGCATCTATCCTCGCCCGGGCTCCCGCCCCGGCGAGCCGCCTCTGATCGACTGGGCGGTCGCGCAGGACCCGTTCGGCAACGAGTTCTGCCTGATCACCCACCTTTCACACGATCAGGTCCGGGCCGTCGAGGATGCGGCCCGGCAGGGACCGGGGGATGACCACCACTGGCGGGTCGCCGCAGGGCGCACCGCCCCTATCAAGGAGTCATGACATGTCCATACCCGTTGACGCGATGCCGGTCGAGATCGACCAAGGCGAGCTGCAGACCCGATACCTCGAGCTGGGCGAGATGGCGATCCGGCATGCCCGGGTTCCGGCCGGCTCCGACATGTCGCCGCTCCTGCAGGGCCTGCCCGGCGACCGTTGCCCAAGCCCGCACTGGGGCATGGTCCTGGAGGGCTCGATCCACATGGCTCACGCCGACGGGTCGACCGAGACGGCGCGGGCCGGTGAGGTCTACCACTGGGCCGCCGGACACACCGCGACCACCGACGAAGCGGTCGTGTTCATCGAGGTCGGCCCGACGGAGGCGATGCGGCAGTTCAACGAGCACGTGCAGCAGGTGTTCGCCGGGGGCTGATGGGCGTGTACCCGCATTGACCTTCTCGAACGCTTGTTCGATAATGATGGGATGACCGTTGCCCCCAGCTCGGATGATCCCGCACCGACCCTCGACGAGCTGCGGACGCGCGTCACCCAGATGCAGGGTCGGCCCGCGGTGCAGCCCGTACGCACGCATCCTGCCCTGGCCGGCCTGCTGCAGATGCAGACCGGGTCCAGCTACGGCGTCGAGTCGGCCAGCCTCGCCACGATGCTCCTCGCCGGACCGTCGGCCGACGGCGCCTGGTGCGGCGTCGTCGGCTCATCGGAGCTGGGGCTCGAGGCTGCCGCGGCTGCCGGGGTGGAGCTGAGCCGCACGATCCTGGTGCCCGATCCGGGCGACGCATGGCTCGAGGTCACCGCGGCGCTCATCGACGTCCTCGGCATCGTGATGGTGCGACCGCCGACGCGGGTGAGCGAGGGCGATGCCGCCCGGTTGTCGGCCCGGCTGCGGCAGCGAGGCTCGATCCTCGTGGCTCTGCCGACGAAAGAGGGGGACGACTGGCCGCGGTGCGACGCCCGGCTCGGGCTGGGCGACATCGACTGGGTCGGCCTCGGCAGCGGGCACGGGCACCTGCGGGCCCGACAGGCGACCGTCGAGGTCCGTCGGGGCGTCGGGCCGCCCGCCTCCGCCCGCCTGTGGCTCCCCGACCTCGACCTCGTGTTCCGGTCGATCGACGAAGAACCCGTCTCCCTGCGAAGCGTCAGCTGATGCCCGCAGGGCCTGCCGAACCCCGCACGATGGTCGTGTGGTGCCCCGACTGGCCGGTCATGGCGGTGCTGGCCGACCTGCCGGCCGGTGCTCCCGCCGCGGTGCTGGAGAAGGGCCAGGTGCTGGCGTGCTCACCGTCCGCGCGCCACGAGGGCGTCCGCCGCGGGATGCGCCGCCGCGACGCCCAGTCGCGGTGCCCCGGGCTCACGATCGCCGACCATCGTCCCGACGCCGACGCGCGCGCCTTCGAGGAGGTCCTCGTCGCCATCGAGGAGCTCAGCCCGGGGGTGGCGCCGCTGCGCCCGGGGCTGTGTGCGCTGCGGGTTCCGGCCCGGTTCTACGGCGGTGAGGTCGAGGCAGGGGCAGTCATCGCCGAGCGGCTGGTCGCGCTGGGCGTCTGGGACGTCCGTCTCGGCGTCGCCGACGGGTTGTTCGCCGCCGAGCAGGCCGCCCGCCGGGCCCTGGCCCAGGACTGCCTGGTGGTCGGGGCGGGGGAGTCGGCCGCATTCCTCGCCGACCTGCCGGTCGAGGTGCTCGACGCTCCGGATCTCGTCAGCCTGCTGCGCCGCATGGGCCTCACCACGCTCGGAGCGTTCGCCGACCTCGCTCCGGCCGACGTGCACACCCGGTTCGGCAGCCACGGCGAGCTGTTGCACCGGTCTCGCCCGTGGCCTCGACCCGCATCCGGTCTCCCGGCGTGCGGTGCCACCCGAGCTCGAGGCCACCCTCACGCTCGAGCCGCCGCTCGAGCTCGTCGAGCCGATCGCGTTCAGCCTGCGCACCACGGCCGAGGCGTTCGTCGCCGGGCTCGCGGCCTACGGACTGGTGTGCACCACGGTCCGCATCGAGGTCGACTGCGACGGCACGTTGTCGTCGTCGCGGCGCTGGCTCCATCCGCGCTGGTTCAGTGCTGCCGATGTCGTCGACCGCCTGCGCTGGCAGCTGCAGGGCGGTGCCGGCACGGGGGCGATCGCGGCACCCGTCGACGCGGTCCGGCTCGTGCCCGAGGTCGCCGAGCCGCTCGCCGAGCACGCCGACAGCCTGTTCGGTGGGGGTCCGGACGATCGCGTCGCCCGCGGAGTCGCCCGGGTGCAGAGCATGGTCGGTCACGACGCGGTCCTCGCCGCCGGTGTGCAGGGCGGACGCGGCCCGGCCGACCGGGGGCTGCGCGTGCCCTGGGGCGAACGTCCGGTGGGTGCCCGCTCCACCCATGCGCCATGGCCGGGCAGCATCCCGCCACCTGCGCCTGCCACCGTGTTCGCCGAGCCGCAGGAGGCCCTGGTGGTGGGCGCCGAGGGCCAGTCCGTGGCCGTCAGCGGCCGAGGTGCCGTCAGCTGCCCGCCCGACCGGTTCCGGGCCGACGCTTCTGCACCCTGGCAGCCGGTGGCGTCGTGGGCCGGACCGTGGCCGGTCGACGAGCAGTGGTGGGACGAGGCGGCGGCCCGGCGCATCGCCCGGTTCCAGGTCGTGGGCGTCGACGGCAGTGCGTGGCTGATGGTCGTCGAGGACGGCCGCTGGTTCACCGAGGCTCGCTATGACTAGAGGTCGATGATGGGCTGGCAGAACCCCGACGTCTCGTGGGGTGAATTGGAACGAAGGCTCACTGGGCGTCCGAGAGAGCTGCGGACCGGCTGGCCGGACGGCGGAGACGGGCCGGCGTTCAGCCGCAAGCGGGAGAGGTACGAGCCCGACCGGCGTCCAGAGCCGCCGCCGGGCCCGGTGGTGCCGTACGCCGAGCTGCACTGCCACAGCAGCTACAGCTTCCTCGACGGTGCCAGCAATCCCGAGGCGCTGGTCGAGGAGGCAGTGCGGCTGGGCCTCTCGGCGCTGGCGGTCACCGACCACGACGGCTTCTACGGCTCGGTGCGCTTCGCCGAGGCGGCCCAGGAGTACCCGTCACTGAGCACGGTGCACGGTGCGGAGCTGTCGCTCGGGCTCACCGTTCCGCAGCAGGGTGTCGCCGATCCTGAGGGCAGCCACCTGCTGGTGCTCGCCCGCGGGGTCGAGGGCTACCACCGGCTGGCGGGGGCGATCACCGAGGCGCAGCTGCGCGGCGACGAGAAGGGCCGCCCGATCTACGACCTGGAGGAGCTGGCCGAGCGGGGGCGCGGCCACTGGTACGTCCTCACCGGTTGCCGCAAGGGGCTGGTGCGGCAGGCCTGGGCCGATGACGGAGCACAGGGCGCCGCCCGGGCACTCGACCGCCTCACCGCGTTGTTCGGGCACGACGCCGTGGCCGTCGAGCTGTCCGACCACGGGTTCCCCGGCGACAGCGTGGTCAACGACGCGCTGGCAGGGCTGGCCGCCGACCATGGTCTCCCCACCGTGGCCACCAACAACGTCCACTTCGCGCGCCCTGTCGATCGCCGGCTCGCCCAGGCGGTCGCGGCGGTGCGGGCCCGGCGCAGCCTGGCCGAGCTCGACGGCTGGCTGCCGACGTCCGGCGCGGCCCACCTGCGCTCGGGCGCCGAGATGCTCCATCGCTTCGCGCGGTTCCCGGGCTCGGTCGAGCGCAGCGTCGAGATCGCGCGTGACGTCGCGTTCGACCTGCACAAGGCGTCCCCCCGCCTGCCCAAGCAGAAGGTGCCGCCCGGTCACACGCCGATGACGTGGCTGCGCGAGCTGGTGCGTCAGGGAGCCGACGAGCTGTACGCGAGCATCCGCGACGTCGCGGAGGAGCGGTTGCAGCGCGAGCTGGCGGTCATCGAGGAGAAGGACTTCCCGGGCTACTTCCTCATCGTCCACGACATCGTCCACTTCGCGAAGAGCCGCGGCATCCTGTGCCAGGGGCGAGGCTCGGCGGCCAACTCGGCGGTCTGCTACGCCCTCGGCATCACCGCCGTCGACTCCATCGCGTACGACCTGCCGTTCGAGCGGTTCCTGTCGGCCACCCGCGACGAGGAGCCCGACATCGACGTCGACTTCGACTCCGACCGGCGGGAGGAGGTCATCCAGTGGGTCTACGAGACGTACGGACGCCGCAACGCCGCCCAGGTCGCCAACGTCATCAGCTACCAGCCCAAGTCGGCCGTGCGCGACATGGCCAAGGCGCTCGGCTACTCCGTCGGCCAGCAGGACGCGTGGAGCAAGAGCATCGAGTCGTGGCACTCCATCACGCTCGATGCCGAAAGAACCGTGCCGGACGCGGTCGTCGACCTCGCGAACGACCTGCTGAAGGCGCCGCGGCACCTGGGCATCCACTCCGGCGGCATGGTGCTCACCGAGCGTCCGGTCGGCGAGGTGGTGCCCATCGAGCGCGGGCGGATGGAGGGCCGCACGGTGCTGCAGTGGGACAAGGACGACTGCGCCTGGATGGGGCTGGTCAAGTTCGACCTGCTCGGTCTCGGCATGCTCGGCGCCATCCAGCACACGTTCGACCTGGTCAGCGAGCACTGCGGCGAGCCGTGGACGCTCGCCACCATCCCCAAGGAAGAGGCCGGCGTCTACGACATGCTGTGCCGGGCCGACTCGATCGGCGTCTTCCAGGTCGAGAGCCGGGCCCAGATCGGTACGTTGCCGCGGCTCAAGCCCCGTCGCTTCTACGACCTCGTCATCGAGATCGCACTCATCCGCCCCGGCCCGATCCAGGGCGGGGCGGTGCACCCGTACATCCGGCGCGCCACCGGCCGCGACCCCGTCACGTACCAGCACCCGGCACTCGAACCAGTGCTCAAGCGGACGCTCGGGGTGCCGCTGTTCCAGGAACAGCTCATGCAGATCGCCATGGCGGTCGGCGGCTGCTCGGGCGACGACGCCGACCTGCTGCGCCGCGCCATGGGCTCCAAGCGCGGCATCGAGCGCATCGAGAAGCTGCGCGAGACGCTCTACGCCGGCATGGCCGGGCACGGCATCACCGGCGACCTCGCCGACGACATCTACGACCGCATCCAGGCGTTCGCCAACTTCGGCTTCGCCGAGAGCCACGCCATCAGCTTCGGCCTGATCGTCTACGCCAGCTCGTGGCTCAAGCTGCACTACCCGGGTGCGTTTCTCGCGGCGCTGCTGCGCTCGCAGCCGATGGGGTTCTACTCGCCGCAGTCGCTCACCGCCGATGCCCGGCGCCACGGCGTGACCATTCTCCGGCCCGACGTGCTCCACTCAGGCGTCCATGCCGATCTCGAACCCGTTCCGGACGGGCCCACCGGTCTCGATGCCTGCCTGTCCGCCGAGCAGCCGCCCGTCCCGCCGTTCGTCCGTGACGGACCCGATCCCACCGAGACGCACCGCCGCGACGGGGCATTCGCGGTGCGGCTCGGGCTCACCGAGGTGCAGGGCATCGGCGAGGCCGACGCGCAGCGGGTCGTCGACGCGCGGGCCGAGGCACCGTTCGTCGACATGCCCGACGTCGCGCGCCGTACCGGGATGTCCGTCGCGCAGATGGAGGCGCTGGCCACGGCAGGGGCGTTCGACGGCTTCGGCATCAGCCGTCGCCAGGCGCTGTGGAACGCGGGCTACACCGACGCGCCCGACCGTCTCGCCGGCACCGCCGTGCAGGCACCGCCGCCGATGCTGCCGGGCATGAACCCGGTCGAGCAGACGCTCGCCGACCTCTGGGCCACCCGCATCTCACCCGACGAGCACCCGATGGAGCACCTGCGCCCGTTGATGGTCTCGGAGGGCGTGCTGTCGGTGGCCGACACCAGCACGCACGAGGCGGATCGACGGGTGCGCGTCGCCGGGCTGGTGACGCACCGGCAGCGTCCGTACACCGCCGGGGGAGTCACCTTCCTCAACATCGAGGACGAGACCGGCATGCTCAACGTCGTCGTCTTCGACGCGGTGTGGCAGCGACACCGGCGCGTGGCGCGCAACTCCGCCGGCCTCGTGGTGCGCGGGATGCTCGAGCGCCAGGACGGCGTCGTCAACCTCGTCGCCGACAAGATCGAGCGCATCGAGACCCTGTATCCCCAGGTCGGTGCCGCCGTTCCCGCGCGCCCGCGCTCGCGCGACTTCCACTGACGCCGGATGGCTCAGTTCTCGTAACCGCGCAGGTAGTCGACCACCAGCTCCGGCACGGCATCGTCGTCGTCGCCGGTCGACTGCTCCGGGAAGTCGAAGACCGCGATCATCATCTGCAAGCGGTACGAGGGCGGACGCTTACAGGTACGGATCGGCTCGCCGTCGACGAGGAAGATGGCACGCTCGGACGTCCAGTCCACGGCGTACGTGTGGAAGTCCGACAGGTCGATCGGCAGCGGTACCGCCTCGAAGTCCTCTGTCAGGTCCGGATCGCGAAAGGCCTTCAGGCCCATGCCCACGGCGGTGGTGGGGCCGGGACCGACCGCGTCGCCGAACATCTCGGTGACGCAGATCTCGCCACTGCGCTCGGGTACTTCCTCCAGCCCGGACATCCACCACGCCACCATCGACCGCGGCGTCACGACCCCTCTGGCTCGCATCTCGAGGTAGCCATGGTCCGGCGTCCAGCCCCAGAACGTCTCCTGCTCTTCCCGGACCGCGACGCCGTCGCGATAGGGCAGCTGGCCGACCGTGCTGCCGACCGGCCCGGAGAAGTTGCCCGACTGGATGCCCGAGACTCGCAGGGGCGGCTCGTGGTCGCCGGGAAGCCAGAGACCCTGTTCGGGCGGGATCGTGAGGTGCAGGCAGGAGTCGCGGATGTCGTACGTCGCCGCCGTGGCCGCGCGGGAGCTCCAGGCGGGCAGGTAGTGGGGAAGCCACACGGACCGGTCGAGCGCCGGGTCGTCGAAGTCGTCCTCGAACACGAGACGTCGTGCCTCTTCCATGGGCCCCATGATCGCGGATGATCGAGTCGTCGTCTCGTGCCAGTGTGTGACGCATGGACCAACACATCAGCTTCGTGACCTTGGCCGTGGCCGACCTCGACGTCACCCGCCGGTTCTATCTCGACGGGCTGGGGTGGGAGGCCGAGTTCGTCGAGCCGGGCGACGTGATCATGATCCGGGCCGGCAAGCATCTCATCCTCTCGCTGTGGGTCCGGGACCACTTCGAGGCGGAAGTCGGGACGATCGGGCGCGGCGACGGGGTGGCGCCGTTCACGATCGCGCACAACGTCGCAACACCGGAAGAGGTCGACGCCGTGCTGGCCACCGCTCGAGCGGCCGGCGCCGATCCGGTGTCCGACGGCGAGCAGCGCGAGTGGGGTGGCTACACCGGCTACTTCGGCGACCCCGACGGCCACCGGTGGGAGATCGCTTACAACCCGGGTCCGATCGGCCAGTCCGTGCTCCCCGCCACTTAGGGTTGACCTGACCTTAAGGGCCGGGTAGGGTCGATACCAGCACTTAGAGTCATACTTACCATAAGTGGTGGAGGGGGTCCAGCCGTGCAGTCCACGCAGATCGACCAGCGAGTCTCGCTCGCCGTCTCCACTGTCGTCTTCGCGCTCCGGCCGCACCCGAAGACCGGCCGCGACACGCTGTGGCTCCCGCTCGTGCGCCGCATCCGCGAGCCGTACGAGGGTGCCTGGGCCTTGCCGGGAGGACCGCTGGAGAGTGACGAAGACCTCGCCGCATCGGCCCGCAACACACTGGAGCGCACCACCGGCCTGACCAGCACCTACCTGGAGCAGCTGTACTCGTTCGGTGAGGTCGACCGTTCGCCGGCCGACCGCGTCGTCTCGATCGTCTACTGGGCGCTGGTGCGTCCCGACGATGCCGCCCGCGCGGTCGCCAGCACCGATCAGCAGAGGGAGAACGTCGAGTGGTTCGTCGCCGACGAGGTGCCCGCGCTCGCCTTCGACCACAACCGCATCGTCGAGTACGCGCTTGGCCGGCTACGAGCCAAGATCACCTACTCGCCGATCGCGCACGCGTTCCTCAACCCGGAGTTCACCCTCGCCGAGCTGCGCGAGGTGCACGAGGCGGTGCTGCGCAAGCCGCTCGACCCGGCCAACTTCCGGCGACAGGTCCTGGCGAGCAACACCGTCATCGCCACGGGCACGTGCGTCACCGGAACCAGTCACCGCCCACCGGCGCTGTACCGGTTCGATCCCGAGTCCACCAGCCCCACCTCCATGAGCAGGGAGCGACCATGACCACGACCTCGATCGACTCTGCGGCGAACCGGTCGGTCAACGACCAGATCGTCGCCGACCCGTCGGCGAGCTGCGACGTCGAGCTCGCGGAAGGACCCTGGATCTTCGACCTCGTTCCCGGCTACGGGCCGGGCTGCTCCGAGGACGACGTCATCCCCGAGCCCGTCGTCCGTCCGGGCCAGCTGCCGGTCGAGTACCAGAAGATGAGCGACGACGAGCTGCACGCCCGCATTCGGTCCGCCAAGGAGAAGCTCGGCGAACGGGTCGTCATCCTCGGCCACTTCTACCAGCGTGACGAGGTCGTGCAGTACGCCGACTTCGTGGGCGACTCGTTCCAGCTGGCCAACGCGGCGCTCACCAAGCCCGACGCGGACACCATCGTGTTCTGTGGCGTCCACTTCATGGCCGAGACGGCCGACATCCTGGCCCGGCCGGAGCAGCACGTCATCCTGCCCAACCTTGCCGCCGGCTGCTCCATGGCCGACATGGCCGACGAGGAGTCGGTCGAGGCAGCGTGGGAGGAGCTCACCGAGATCTACGGAACCGAGCCGGATGCGGACGGCAAGCAGCCGGTCGTCCCCGTCACCTACATGAACTCCTCGGCGGCGCTCAAGGCGTTCTGCGGACGTCACGGCGGCATCGTGTGCACGTCGTCCAACGCGTCGACCGTGCTGGAGTGGGCGTTCGAGCGTGGCCAGCGGGTGCTGTTCTTCCCCGACCAGCACCTCGGCCGCAACACCGCCAAGGCCATGGGCATCCCGCTGGAACAGATGCCGACCTGGAACCCGCGCCGTCCACTCGGCGGCAACCGTGAGGACCGTCTCCAAGAGGCGAAGGTGCTGCTCTGGCACGGGTTCTGCTCGGTGCACAAGCGCTTCACCGTCGCCCAGATCGAGAAGGCGCGTGCGGACTTCCCCGGGGTGAAGGTGATCGTGCACCCGGAGGCGCCGATGCCGGTGGTCGACGCAGCCGACGCGTTCGGCTCCACCGACAAGATCCGCCGGTTCGTGGCCGCTGCCGACCCCGGAGACGTCATCGCGATCGGCACCGAGATCAACATGGTCAACCGCCTGGCCGCGGAGTACCCGGACCGCACGGTCTTCTGCCTCGACCCGGTCGTGTGCCCGTGCTCGACGATGTACCGCATCCATCCCGGCTACCTCGCCTGGGTGCTCGACGGGCTCGTCGAGGGCGAGGTCCGCAACGAGATCGTGGTCGACGACGACGTCGCCCGCGACGCCAAGGTCGCGCTCGAGCGCATGCTCGCGGCGCTCCCGAAGGGAGCCTGACATGCAGCTCATCGTCGTCGGGAGCGGCGTCGCCGGTCTGACCGCTGCACTCGAAGCGGTCGAGGCCGGGCACGAGGTCACCCTGTTCACCAAGTCCGACCTCGCGCAGAGCAACACGCGCTACGCGCAGGGCGGCGTGGCCGTCGTCATGACCAGCGACGACACCGTGGCCGAGCATGTCCAGGACACGCTGATCGCCGGCGCCGGTCTCAGCGACGAGGACACGGTCGAGGTGCTGTGCAGCGAGGGCCCGGAGGCCATTCGCGAGCTCATCGAGCGCGGCGTGCAGTTCGACCGCCAGGGCGGGGGAGCCGGGCCGCTGGGCGGTGATGTGCAGAGCGGTGAGCTGGCCCACGGGCTGGAGGCCGCGCACTCGCACGCGCGCATCCTGCACGCGGGAGGCGACGCGACCGGGGCCGGCATCGCCTACGCCCTCATCGACCGACTTCGCGAGAGTGATGTCGACGTGCACGAGCGCACCACGGTCGTCGACCTCGTGATGGAGGACGGTCCCGATGGAAGTCACTGTGTCGGCATCCGACTGCTCGATGGCACCGAGCTGCGGGCCGAAGCCGTCGTGCTCGCGACCGGGGGCGCCGGCCAGCTCTTCCCGTACACGACCAATCCCGAGGTCGCCACGGCCGACGGGCTCGCGATGGCGTTGCGTGCGGGCGCGATCGCGGCGGACCTGGAGTTCTACCAGTTCCACCCCACGTCGTTCGCCGCGCCGGGCAACTTCCTGGTCTCCGAGGCGGTCCGCGGCGAGGGTGCCGTGCTGATCGACGAGGACGGCCATCGGTTCATGACCGATGTCCATCCCGACGCCGAGCTCGCGCCGCGTGACGTCGTCGCCCGCGGTATCGCCGCGCAGATGGCACGGCAGAAGGGCAAGCCCGTCCGGCTGGACGCCACCGCACTCGGCGGCGAGTTCCTCGCCCAGCGGTTCCCGAACATCGACGCGGCCTGTCGGGCGCAGGGGTTCGACTGGGGCGAACAGCCGATCCCGGTCACACCCGCGGCGCACTACTACATGGGCGGCATCCGCACGGACGAGTGGGGACGCACCTCGGTGCCCGGGCTCTACGCCGTGGGCGAGGCCGCCTGCAACGGTCTGCACGGCGCCAACCGGCTGGCCTCCAACTCGCTGCTCGAAGGAGCCGTCTACGGCACCAGGGTCGTCGAGGCGCTCGCGATGCCGGACGCGCCGCCGCATGACTTCGACGCCGGCTGGACCGAACCGCTCGCGGTCGAGATCGCCGACACGGCGCCGCACGACGGCGCCCAGTCGCTCACCCGAGACGACCTGCAGCAGCTCATGTGGGACGCCGCCGGGCTCTCGCGCAACGGCGACGACCTCGCCGCGGCAGCCACCCGGCTGGCCTCATGGCGCACCCCGACCGTCTCCGACGCGAAGTCGGCCGAGGACGCCAACCTGCTGGTGGTCGCGCGAGCCGTGGTGGCGAGTGCGTTGGCCCGGCAGGAGTCGCGAGGCGGCCACCACCGCACCGATTTCCCCGACACCGATCCCGCGCAGGCACGCCACTCCGCGGCCAAGGCGATCTAGTGCTCAGCCGACACCAGATCGAGCGGGTCGTCGACCTCGCCCTCGAGGAGGACGCGCCGTTCGGCGACCTCACGTCCCAGGCCTTCATCCCCGCCGGTGCACTGGCCACGGCCGACCTCGTCGCCCGCGAGCCGGGTGTGTTCGCCGGTGCGGAGGTGTTCTCGATCGCCATGTCGCGCCGCGAGTACGCCGTCAAGGTCACCAACGCGATCGCCGACGGTGCGAGGTTTCAAGCCGGCGATGTGTTGGCGTCCGTCTCCGGGCCGGCCCGATCGGTGCTCCAGGCCGAACGGGTGGCGCTGAACTTCGTCCAGCGGATGAGCGGCATCGCGACGCTCACCGCCGAGTACGTCGCGGCCGTCGAGGGCACTGGCGTCCGGGTCGTCGACACCCGCAAGACCACTCCCGGACTGCGCGCCCTCGAACGTCATGCCGTCGTCTGCGGAGGTGGCCACAACCACCGGTTCTCGCTCTCCGACGCGGTGATGGCCAAGGACAACCACCTGGCCCTCGTCGAGGACGTCACCGCCGCCATCCGGGCGGCCGTCGAGAAGGTGCCGCACACCACGCACATCGAGGTGGAGGTCGACCGTCTCGACCAGATCGAGCCGGTGCTCGCCTCGGGCGAGGTCGACACGATCATGCTCGACAACTTCGCACCCGACGAGCTGCGAACCGGCGTCGAGATGGTCAACGGACGCGCGAAGGTCGAGGCGAGTGGCGGCATCACGATCGACACCATCGCTGAGGTGGCTGCCACGGGCGTCGACATCATCAGCGTCGGTGCGCTCACCCACAGCGTCAGGGCACTCGATCTCGCTCTCGACGTCCGCGTCACCGGACCATGATCTACCTGGACGAAGCCGCCACCACGCCACTGAAGCGGGACGTGCTCGCGGCCATGGGGCCGTACCTCGGGCCGGAGTTCGGCAACCCGTCCAGCCACCACGAGGTCGGCGAGGCCGCGCTTCGTGCGCTCGACCAGGCCCGCGCCGACGTCGCGTCGGTGCTGGGCGCCCGTGCCGGCGAGATCACGTTCACCTCCGGCGGCACGGAGTCCGACAACGCCGCCGTGAAGGGCATTGCGCTCGCCGAGCCGCGCGGCCGGCACGTGGTGATCAGCGCGGTCGAGCACCCTGCGGTGCTCGAGTCGGCCGCCTTCCTCGGACGCACCGGGTTCGAGGTCACGACCCTGGGCGTCGACCACGAGGGACGCGTCTCACCCGACGACCTCGCCGCCGCGCTGCGCGACGACACGACGCTGGTGAGCATCCAGCTGGCGAACAACGAGGTCGGCACGATCCAGCCGATCAGGGAGCTGGCATCGGTCTGCGGCGCCCGGAACGTGCCCATCCACACCGACGCCGTCCAGGCGGCCGGATGGCTCGACCTCGACGTCGCCCGCCTGGGAGTCCAGGCGCTGAGCATCTCCGGCCACAAGCTGGGCGCGCCGAAGGGCGTGGGCGTGCTGTACATGAGCAGGCGCACCCCGTTCGAGCCACTCATCCACGGGGGCGGGCAGGAGTCCGGGCGGCGGTCGGGCACCGAGAACGTCGCCGGCGCGGTGGGGCTGGCCGCCGCCCTTCGCCTGGCGAGCGCCTCGTCGGACGAGGTCGTCGCGCGCCGTGACGCCTTCATCGCCCGCGTCGAGGCCGAGGTCCCGGGAGCTGTGCTGACAGGTCACCGCACCGATCGCCTGCCCGGCAGCGCCTCGTTCGTCTTCCCCGGCACGAGCGGTGAGTCGATCCTGCTCGATCTGGAACGCCGGGGCATCGTGTGCTCGAGCGGGTCGGCGTGCGCAGCCGGCAGTGACGATCCGTCGCACGTCCTCACCGCGATGGGCTACGACCGCGAGGTCGCGCAGACCGCCGTGAGATTCACCTTCGGCCGCTCGACGACGTCCGAACAGCTCGACGAGGCAGCAGATGCGCTGGCTCGTGTGGCCTCGGGCTTGAGCTGAGAGTTGCCTGCGGCGAATATCCTCGGCTCGATGGTGACGACAGCGATGAGAGGCGCGATGGCGGCCGTCATCACCGCGCTGGTGCTGACGGCCTGCAACGGTCCCTCCAAGCCGTCGCCGGCTGAGCCGCAGCCCACTCCGACTCCGACGGCGGCCAAGTCCGCCGAGGACAACCCGTACAAGGGCATGTCGCAGCGCGAGCTCAACCGTCGGCTGATCGCGGCCGCGTGGGACGACGACGTCAAGGACGCCACGCTGCTCATCGAGGCCGGCGCGGACGTGAACGCGAAGGACAAGACGAAGCAGAGCGCCTACCTGGTCTCCACGAGCGAGGGATACCTGGATCTGCTCGACCTCACGCTGGAGAACGGTGCCGACGTCAAGAGCCTCGACAAGTGGGACGGCACCGGTCTCATCCGCGCCGCCGAGCGAGGTCATCACGACATCGTCGGGCACCTGCTCCAGACCGACATCGACGTCGACCACGTCAACAACCTGGGCTGGGTGGCCCTGCACGAGGCGATCATCCTCGGCGACGGGAGAAGTGCGTACGTCGACACAGTCCGTGCGCTGGTGGCGGGCGGTGCGGATCTCGAGGTGGCGCCGAAGCGCGACGGCATCAAGCCCCTCACTCATGCGAAGCGCCGTGGCTACGACGAGATCGCCACCACGATCGACCGCGCGCTGAAGTCGAACCTGTCGAAGGCCAAGGCCGACGCAGCCTTGCTCCGAGCCGCGGAATCCGGTGACGCCGACGCTGCAGCCGTCGCGCTTCGGAAGGGAGCCGACCTCGAGGCCCGAGACGGGAACCGCCGTACCCCGCTGCTGCTCGCTGCCACCGGCGACCATCCTGCCGTCGCCCGGCTGCTGGTCGACCTCGGTGCGGACCCGGACGCCCTGGACGACCGCCACGACACGCCCTGGCTGGTGACCGGCGTGAACGGAAGCGTCCGGATGGCCAAGATCATCGCGGCGGCGAAACCCGACTACGGCCTGCTCAACCGGTTCGGCGGCACGTCGATCATCCCGGCCTCGGAACGTGGCCACGACGACTACGTGGCGTGGACCGTCGACCACACGTCGATCGACCTCGACCACGTCAACAAGCTCGGCTGGACAGCCCTGCTCGAGGCGGTCGTCCTCGGCGAGGGGTCGAGGCGCTGGCAGGACGTCGTGCGGACGCTCCTCGAGGCCGGCGCCGACCCGTCGATCGCCGACAAGGACGGCGTGACTCCGCTTGAGCACGCCCGCAGGCGAGGTCACACGCGAGATAGTCAGGATCATCCAGGGTGAGCCGGCGTGACGAGACCGCACTCGTAGGCGAGCACGACGGCCTGCACGCGGTCGCGCAGGCCGAGCTTCATCAGGATCCGGGCCACGTGGGTCTTCACGGTGTTCTCGGTGACGAACAGCGTCTCGGCGATCTCGGCGTTCGACCGGCCACGCGCGATCTGCACCAAGACCTCGGTCTCACGTTCGGTCAGTCGGTCGACTGACGCCGTCGGCGACGTTCGCGTGCGCTGGGCGAACTCGGCGATCAGCGCTCGGGTGACGGACGGGGCGAACAGCGATCCTCCGTCCGCGACCACCCTGATCGCCGTGATGAGGCGTTCCTCGGGTGCGTCCTTGAGAAGGAATCCGCTCGCGCCGGCGCGAAGGGCCTCGTAGACGACGTCGTCGAGGTCGAACGTGGTGAGCACCAGGACCTTCGGGGGCGAGTCGGTTGCCGTGACGGCGCGCGTCGCGTCGATCCCGTCGACGTGGGGCATGCGCACGTCCATCAGCGCGACGTCAGGTGAGAGCTCGGCACAGACGCTGATCGCCTCGGCTCCGTCGGCGGCTTCTCCGACGACCTCGATGTCGTCGACGGCACTGAGGATCATCCGCAGGCCCGTGCGCACCAGCGGCTGGTCGTCGGCCAACACCACCCGGATCATGTGAGCGACTCCAACGCAAAGGGGAGCCGGGCGCGAACCTCGAATCCGCCGGCGGCTGCCGGCTCGGCCACCATGGTTCCGCCGACCACCGCCACGCGTTCGCGGATGCCGGCCAGCCCGTGGCCCGAGCCGTTCGGCGCCGCAGCGCCGCGGCCGTCGTCGGCAACCGTGACGCGGAGGTCGTCAGCGGAATAGGCGATGGTGACCGTGGCCGTGGCGCCCTCGCCCGAGTGCTTCATGACGTTGGTCAGTGACTCCTGGACGATGCGGTAGGCCGACAGGTCGACCCCGGGCGGCACCGGACCGGGCTCGCCCGTGATCGACAGATCGATCGGAAGGCCCGCCCGCCGTACCTGCTCGACCAGTCGTTCAAGGTTGGCGAGAGTGGGCTGTGGCGCTGCTCGTCCGTCTCCGGCATCGGAGTCGGTGTCGCGCAACACGGCGAGCAGCCTTCGCATGTCGGACAAGGCGGCAGTGTTGGTCTGCTCGATCGCGTCGAGTGCGTCACGGACGGCTTCCTCGTCGCGGCCGATCATCGCCCGCCCCCCGCGGGCCTGCAGCACCGTCACCGAGATGGCGTGGGACACCACGTCATGCAGCTCGCGGGCGATCCGCGCTCGTTCTCGGGCGATGGCTGCCTCGCTCTCGACGACGAGTGTCCGCTCGCGCTCACGTCGCAGACGGATCGCCACTCCTGCCGCCCACGGGGTGCCGACGAACAGCGTGCCGAAGCCGATGTCGCCCAGCTCGACCGACGTGCCCTGGGCGTTCGCGTCACCGACCACGAACACGACGATGTAGGCCAGCACGAACACGACGCCCACCCAGACCGCGGGTCCGCGGGTCCACCGCCCGAGCGAGTAGAGCGAGACGAAGAAGACCAGCAGAAACCCCAACGACTCGTTGTCGAGACCCTCGGCGAACCGCAGCGTGCCCCACGACCCGAGCGTCGCGATCAGGAATGACGGCAGCACCACCGTGCGACGCCATGCGAGTGCGAGCGCGGCGACCACGGACGTCACCAGCGCCTCGGGCAGCCGGGCGTCGTCCCACGCCAGCACCTCGAACGCGAAGACGACGGCGACACCGCTGGCCAGCGCCGCGTCGCCATACCGCTGCAGCAGCCGCCTGAGGTCCATGAACCCACGGTAGGCGGACAAAAGGAAGCGCGGGTCACTCTTGGGGATGACGTTCTCACGGATGACCAGGTTCGTCGTGCAGGGCGACGACGCGCAGGCTCTGACGCCGTTGACTCGGTGTCATCGCAACCCCGAGAGGAAGGGAAACATCATGTCCACGATCTCCACCACCGCGTCAAGTGAGCGCACTCGTCTTCGCAGGTTCGTCATGCCGATCGGGCTGGTCACCGCCGCCGTGTCGAGCGTCTTCACCTACCTGGGAGCGCACAGCCGAGGCGAGTACGTCAGCATGATCGCTCTCGCACTGGTGACCGCTGCCGTCGTGTACGGATGGGTGGTACCGCGAGCCCTTGAGGAACATGCTGCACCCAAGACGGCCATGGCGATGTCCGTGGTCGCCGCGCTCACAGCCCTCCCGGCGTACTGGACCGGTCTTCCGCTGGTTCTGGGCGCCGCCGGCGCGCTCGTCGGATACGGCGGCCGGGGTGCGGCCAGGGGATCCGGTCTTTCCATCACGGCGATGCTGATCGGAGTGCTCTCGGTTCTCGGCTACCTGACGATCTACATCGTCGACGGACTCGTGTTCGGCAACACGCTCTGATCGCCGGCACACGGCGACGGCGGGCATCCTGCGTCACGGAGGCCCGTCGTCGCGTGGTGTCGGCGACTAGGCTGGTGCGGTCATGAACAAGCGACCCAGCACCGTCTACCTCGACCATGCGGCCACCACGCCGATGGTCCCTGAGGCGATCGCGGTGATGACCGAGGAGCTGGCTCGAACCGGCAATGCGTCGAGCCTGCACGGGTCCGGCCGCGCCGCCCGTCGCACGGTCGAGGAGGCGCGCGAGCTGATCGCCGAGCGGCTCGGCGCCCGCCCCAGCGAGATCGTGTTCTGCTCCGGCGGCACCGAGGCCAACAACCTCGCCATCAAGGGCTTGTTCTGGGCTCGTCGCGAGAGCGACCCGCGGCGCGATCGCATCGTCTTCAGCGCCGTCGAGCACCACGCACTGCTCGACCCCGTCACCTGGCTCGCCACGCACGAGGGCGCCCACGTCGACACCACGCCGGTCAACCGCGAGGGCCGCATCGTCGTCGACGCACTGCGCGCGGCGGTCGAGTCCGATCCGGCCAGCGTCGCTGCCGTCACCACCATGTGGGCCAACAACGAGATGGGCACCGTTCAACCGGTCGCCGACGTCGTCGCCATCGCGCGCGAGCACGGCATTCCCGTGCACAGCGACGCCGTGCAGGCGGCGGGCTACCTCCCGCTCGACTTCGGCGCGTCCGGCCTCGACGCCATGACCGTCACCGCGCACAAGCTCGGCGGCCCGGTCGGCATCGGAGCCCTCGTCATCGCGCGAGAGCTTCAGCCCACGCCGCTGCTGCACGGCGGTGGGCAGGAGCGTGACCTGCGCTCCGGCACCATCGGCGTGCCCCTCATCGCCGCCTTCGCGAAGGCGGTCGAGGTGACCGTCGACCGCCAGGCCGAGACCGTCGTCCGGATCGAGGCGCTGCGCGCCCGCATGGTCGAGGGCATCCGTGCCGTCGTGCCCGATGCGATCGTCAACGGCGATCCCGAGCCCGGAGCCGAGCACCGGCTGCCCAACATCGTCCACGTCACCTTCCCCGGTTGTGAGGGTGACGCGATGCTCATGCTGCTGGACGCCCAGGGCATCGAGTGCTCCACCGGCTCCGCCTGCGCCGCCGGCGTTCCCCAGCCCAGCCACGTGCTGCTGGCCATGGGCTACGACGACGAGGCTGCGCGTGGATCGCTGCGGTTCAGCCTCGGACACACGTCCACCGAGGCCGACGTGGATGCCCTGATCGCCGCACTCCCGGCGGTGCACGAGCGGGCGCTCGCCGCATCCATGGTGAGGAGCGCGTCGTGAGGGTCATCGCCGCGATGTCCGGCGGCGTCGACTCCGCTGTCGCCGCTGCGAGAGCCGTCGACGCAGGTCACGACGTCACCGGCGTCCACCTGGCCCTGAGCCGCAACCCGAAGTCGTACCGCTCAGGCGCGCGCGGATGCTGCTCGATCGAGGACGCCGGCGACGCCCGTCGCGCGGCCGACGTGCTGGGCATCCCGTTCTACGTCTGGGACATGAGCGATGAGTTCGCCGACGAGGTGGTCGACGACTTCGTGGCCGAGTACACCGCCGGCCGCACACCCAACCCGTGCCTGCGCTGCAACGAGAAGATCAAGTTCGCCGCAGTGCTCGACCGTGCGCTCGCCCTCGGCTTCGACGGCGTCGTCACCGGTCACTACGCGCAGCTGCGGACGGTGTCGGACGACCCAGACTCCGAAACATTGTCGAGATGCACCGAGCCGTCGACCACGGCAAGGACCAGTCGTACGTGCTGGGAGTGCTCACGCAGGACCAGCTGGCCCATTCGCTGTTTCCCCTCGGCGGCAGCGACAAGACCGACGTCCGGGCCGAAGCCGAGCGACGCGGGCTCCAGGTGGCGCACAAGCCCGACAGCCACGACATCTGCTTCGTCGCCGACGGCGACAACGCCGGCTGGTTGCGCGAGAAGCTCGGGCCCAAGCCGGGCACGATCGTCGACGAGGACGGCGAGACGCTGCGCGAGCACGACGGTGCCTACGCGTTCACGATCGGCCAGCGCCGCGGTCTTCGCCTCGGCGTCCCGGCCGACGACGGCAAGCCCCGGTTCGTGCTCGACATCGAGCCGACCAGCGGCACGGTCACGGTCGGTCCGCGCGAGCACCTCCGTGTCGACGCTCTGGCCGGCATCAAGCCGTTGTGGGCCGGTCGTGTCCCGAACGGACGCCTCGATTGCACGGTGCAGCTCCGCGCCCACGGCGACGAGCACGCGGCATCGGTCGAGGTCGGCGACGGCGAGGTCCACGTCGAGCTGCACGACCCCGCCTACGGCATCGCACCCGGTCAGGCCTGCGTCATCTACGACGGCACTCGCGTCGTCGGCTCCGCCACGATTGCCGAGACGCGTCGCGAGGCTGTGCCATCAACGGCCGCCCGTGGCCCGGCACCCCCGCCGGGGTGAGCGTCGGCACGGGCGTCGGGTCGATGCCCGGCACCGACGCCGCCGAGTCGCTACGAGTCATCCGGGGCGAGGTCGGCGACTTCGTGTTCGTCCCCGAGCTCCCGGCCCGCGGCCCGCACGCCGGCATGATCGGCCGCGCGCTGGCCGTCCTGGAGGGGCTCGAAGGAGACCTCCAGCCCGATGGCTGGCGTCTCGGCGTCGGCTCGGGCAGTGACTTTCGCCGTGCCCGCTCGCTGCTCGCGCAGGATCTCGACCTCGCCGAGGAGCTGCTGGCCGATCACGCCGGACCACTCAAGGTGCAGGTCACCGGCCCGCTCACCCTGTCCGCCCACGTCGAGCGGGCGCGCGGCGACAAGCTGGTGGCCGACCATGGAGCCCGACGCGAGCTGGCGGAGTCGCTGGCCGCCGGTCTGTCGACGCATGTCGCCGACGTCCGTCGCCGGTTCCCGGGGGCCGAGCAGGTCGTCGTGCAGGTCGACGAGCCGAGCATCACCGCCGTGCTCGGAGGAGGTATACCGACTGCCAGCGGCTTCGGCAGGCACCGCGTCGTCCAGCCGCCCGAGGCCGACGGGCTCCTGCGCACGGTGATCGATGCGATCGTCGCCGCTGATGCCCGACCCGTGGCGCACTCCTGTGCCGCCGACATCCCGGTGTCGCTCCTCGCCGGAGCCGGGTTCACGGCGATCTCCTTCGATCTCGGCCTCGCCGATCCTGACGACACGTGGTCCGAGCTGTTCGAGGCGGGCACCGACCTGTGGCCGGGTGTCGTCCCGTCGTTGGATGCCGAGGTCACGGACTCAGACCTGCGGAAACGTGTCGAGGCGTTCTTCGACCGGCTCGGGTTCGACGAGGACGCCTATGCGCACCGCACCGTGGTCACGCCGACCTGCGGCCTGGCCGGTGCGTCACCGGCCTGGGCCAGGCGGGCGCTCAGCCTCGCGCAATCCGTCGCCGGCGCATCAGCGCATAGCGAAGAAGCCCGAGACCGATGATGGCGACGATCCCGCCGGCCGACGGTGAGCACGACGTCGCCGTAGAACACTCCGGCGACGATCACGCCGGCGACGAGGAGCACGACGCCGAGGACGGTGTCCCACACCCGCTGGGATTCGGTGAGATGGTCGGACACGATGTCCCTTTCGATCGGCTGGCAGCCATGCTCCCATGCAGAGTTGCCGGAGGGGGCGAAGGGTCACCGCCCGAAGATAGGGTCGAGACATGGCGACCGAGGATCTCCAGCAGCGGCACAAGGAGCTGTCAGAGCAGATCGAGGAGCACCGCACGCGGTACTACCTCGACGACGCACCCACCGTCTCCGACGGCGAGTACGACAAGCTCATGCACGAGCTCGAGGCGCTGGAGGAGAAGCTGCCGGAGCTCCGGACGCCGGACTCGCCGACCCAGAGCGTCGGCGGATACGCGTCCTCGACGTTCGAGGCGTACGAGCACCGCGAGCGCATGATGAGCCTCGACAACGCCTTCAGCCCGGAGGAGCTCGAGTCGTGGCACGCGCGGCTCGTCCGCGAGGGTGCCGAGAAGGCCGACTTCCTGTGCGAGCTCAAGGTCGACGGCCTCGCCATCTCGCTCACGTACGAGGACGGCGTGCTCACCCGCGGCGTCACCCGCGGCGACGGCCGCGTGGGTGAGGACGTCACCAACAACGTCCGCACGATCGACGCCATCCCGAACCGGCTCAAGGCCTCGAAGAAGTACCCGGTGCCGTCGTACGTCGAGGTCAGGGGCGAGGTGTTCTTCCCCACCGAGGCGTTCGAGGAGTTCAACACCGCGTGGGCGGAGTCGGGCAAGACCCCGTTCTCCAACCCCCGCAACGCGGCCGCGGGGTCGTTGCGCATGAAGGACGCCTCGGTCACCGCCGGCCGTCCGCTCTCGATGGTGTGCCACGGCATCGGCTACCGGCAGGGGTTCAGACCCAAGCGCCAGTCCGAGGCGT
This sequence comes from uncultured Actinomycetota bacterium, assembly GCA_963726885.1. GTDB lineage: Bacteria > Actinomycetota > Actinomycetes > Propionibacteriales > Nocardioidaceae > Aeromicrobium. The sequence goes on from CAVSDS010000009.1 coordinate 88,710, forward strand.
ACCTCGCGCTCAAGGCCTGGGGCCTTCCCACCAGCGACCGGGCGAAGGTCCTGCCCGATCTCGCCGCGGTGCAGGAGTTCATCGAGCACTACGGCGAGCACCGCCACGACGTCATCCACGAGATCGACGGCGTGGTCATCAAGGTCGACGAGGTCGACCTCCAGAACCGGCTCGGCTCCACGTCGCGGGCCCCGCGCTGGGCGATCGCCTGGAAGTACCCGCCCGAAGAGGTCAACACCCGGTTGCTCGACATCCGCGTCAACGTCGGCCGCACCGGCCGCGTCACTCCGTACGGCGTCATGGAGCCGATCCGGGTCTCGGGCTCCACGGTCGAGATGGCCACGCTGCACAACCAGCACGAGGTCAAGCGCAAGGGCGTCCTCATCGGCGACATGGTGGTGCTGCGCAAGGCCGGTGACGTCATCCCGGAGATCGTCGGTCCGGTCGTCGCCCTGCGCGACGGCAGCGAACGGGAGTTCGTCATGCCCGCGAAGTGCCCGGCGTGCGGCACCAAGCTGGCGCCGAGCCGCGAGGGTGACGCCGACATCCGCTGCCCCAACACGCGAACGTGCCCCTCGCAGCTGCGGGAGCGACTCACGCACGTCGGCGGTCGCGGTGCGTTCGACATCGAGGTGTTCGGCTGGGAGGGCGCCGTCGCCCTGCTCGAAGCCGGCGTGCTCGTCGACGAAGGTGGCCTGTTCGCCATCACCGAGGACGAGCTGCTGACGGTGCCGCTCTACACCCGAGCGGCGAAGAAGGCCGAGAAGGCCGACGGCGCAGGCGACCGGGTGCTCAGCGCCAACGGCATCGCGCTCCTGCAGAACCTCGAGAAGGCCAAGAGCCAGCCGTTGTGGCGGGTGCTCGTGGCGCTCAGCATCCGCCATGTCGGCCCCACGGCAGCGCGCGCCCTGGCCGAGCACTTCGCCAAGCTGCCCGCCATCGCCGAGGCCGGCGTCGACGAGCTGGTCAAGGCCGATGGCGTCGGCCCCACGCTGGCCGAAGCCGTCGTCGAGTGGTTCGCCGTCGACTGGCACCGCGCCATCGTCGACGCATGGGCGGCCGCAGGCGTTCGCATGGAGGACGAGCGCGACGAGTCCGTGCCCCGCACGCTCGAGGGCCTGACCTTGGTCGTCACCGGTTCGCTGGAGCGGTTCACCCGCGACTCCGTCAAGGAGGCGATCATCGCGCGCGGCGGCAAGGCGTCCGGCTCGGTCTCCAAGAAGACCGACTACGTCGTGGTGGGCGACTCACCCGGCAGCAAGGCCGAGAAGGCCGAGCAGCTCGGCGTCCCGATCCTCGACGAGGCCGGCTTCGAGAAGCTGCTCGAGAACGGCCCGTAGTCCTACCCGAACTTCTCGGTTCGCGAGATCGCGAAGGCCGCGAGCGAGGTGACGGTGAAGATCACGCCCAGCCAGAGCAGGCCTGACACGACCGCGAGCGCACCCACGCCGATGAAGAGCACCGCCTGGGCGATGTAGCGCCCCGGGTCCTTGAGTCGGTGCGACGAGCTCGGCGCCATCCAGCGGGCCCAGATCAGGGCGACCACGATGGCGGCGGCGATGCCGAGCAGCCAGCTCCGCCCACCGTCGACGAGGTAGTTCACGGCGGCGATGATGAGCGCGAACATGGCCAGCTCGCATGCGAACGCCACCATGTCGGCGAACCCGATCTTCGGGTCGTCGCTCCTCCATCACCGTGCATCTCGTTCCGCGGGCCACCAGCCCGGCGCCCTGCGCGATCAGCGCGGCGAGCTCCGCGGGGCTCTCGTTGGGGAGCCAGTGGCTCTGCCCCGCCATCACCTCGAGCCGGTAGTCGCCGGTGACGAACCGCTCGGTCAAGTCGATGGACTTCCGGCCGATGGAGTTGTCCTGGTCGCTCCAGACCACGGTGGTCGGCGTGGAGACCTTGGCCGGGAACTCGCGGGGACTCGTGAGCGGGAGGGCGCGGTAGTAGGCCAGTGCGCCGCGGAGGGCGCCGTCGTCGACGATCTCCTGGTGGTACGTCTCGACCATCTCCTTGGTCATGCCGCTGTTGCGCAGCAACCGGTCACCGAGGCCTCCGCGGCGGCTCAGCATCCACTCGGGAAGGAAGGGCAGCTGGAAGAGCGCCATGTAGTACGACTTCAGCCCCTGCGTGCTCCGGGTGAATGAACGGATGCAAGGCACTGGGGTGAGGCACGGAGACGGCGGTCAGTGTCAGCAAGGAGTCGGGGTGGCTGGCGGCGACGCCCCACGCTCCCGCCGCGCCCCAGTCGTGGCCGACGAGGTGGACCGGCTCCCCGATGGCCTCGATGAGGGTCTGGACGTCGGACACCAGCGCGTCGGCGCGATAGCTCCGCCGACCGCGGGGTCGCGCCCGCGGCGAGTAGCCGCGCTGGTCGAGCGCGAACGTGCGGGCGCCACGATCGTTCAGGAAGGGGGTGACGGCGTTCCACGACGTCGCCCGCTGCGGAAATCCGTGCAGGAGGACGACCGGGGTGCCGTCCAGCGGTCCGTCGTCGATGACGTCGAGGACGAGGTCGCCGCTGCGGAACTCGGTCAATCGCTCGGGAGTCACGGACCTACTCTTGCAGGTCGCCTGAACGCCGGTCACTAGGATGGATCGGTACCACCCAGGAATGACCCAGCCGTCGAAGGAATCTGCATGTCCGACCCCGTCTCGGGTATCTCGCGCGCGGACGTCGCCCACCTGGCCGACCTCGCGCGCATCTCGTTGAGCGACGAGGAGCTCGACCATCTCGCGTCCGAGCTGCCGGCGATCCTCGAGCACGTCCGGGTCGTGCAGGACGCCGCTGGCGACGACGTCGAGCCCATGAGCCACCCGCTGCCGATCAGCAACGTCTTTCGCGACGACGAGGTGCGCGAGAGCCTGTCCGCCGAGGACGCGCTGGCCGCCGCGCCGGCGAGCGAGCAGCAGCGGTTCCTGGTCCCGAGGATCCTGGGGGACGAGCAGTGACCGACCTGATCCGCGCGACGGCCGACGAGCTGTCGCGCCGGCTGGCGGCCGGCGAGGTCACGTCCGTCGAGCTGACCCAGGCGTACGTCGACCGCATCTCTGCCGTCGACGGCGAGATCCACGCCTTCCTCCACGTCGACGCCGATGGCGCGCTCGCCACGGCCGGTGACGTCGACACCAGACGCGCCGCCGGCGAGGAGCTGCACCCGCTGGCCGGTGTCCCGGTCGCGGTCAAGGACGTCATCACCACCAAGGGCGTGCCCACCACGGCCGGCTCACGCATCCTCGAGGGATGGGTGCCGCCATATGACGCCACGGTGACCACGCGCCTCAGGGCCGCCGGTCTGCCCATCCTCGGCAAGACCAACATGGACGAGTTCGCCATGGGCTCCTCCACGGAGCACTCCGGCTACGGACCCACCCGCAACCCGTGGGACACCGGCCGCATCCCCGGCGGGTCCGGCGGCGGCTCCGCGGCTGCAGTCGCCGCGTTCGAGGCCCCACTCGCCGTGGGCACCGACACCGGTGGTTCGATCCGTCAGCCCGGTGCCATGACCGGCACCGTCGGGGTCAAGCCCACCTACGGCGGCGTCTCCCGCTACGGGCTCATCGCCCTGGCCAGCAGCCTCGACCAGGCCGGACCGGTCACCCGCTCGGTGCTCGACGCCGCCCTGCTGCACGAGGTCATCGCCGGCCACGATCCGTGCGACTCCACCAGCATCGACCAGCCGGTGCCGCCGGTCGTCGAAGCCGCTCGCCGGGCGGACGTGCAGGGGCTGCGCATCGGCGTCGTGCGTGAGCTCGGTGGGGAGGGATTTCAGCCCGACGTCAGCGCGCGGTTCGACGAGTCGCTGGCCCTGCTGGAGGGAGCGGGCGCGGAGATCGTCGAGGTCTCGTGCCCGAGCTTCGTCAACGCCCTCGCCGCGTACTACCTGATCCTGCCGAGCGAGGCGAGCAGCAACCTCGCCAGGTTCGACGCCATGCGGTACGGCCTCCGGGTCGCACCGGACGATGTCGACACCCCGAGCGCCGAGCAGGTCATGGCCGCCAGCCGTGATGCCGGTTTCGGAGACGAGGTCAAGCGCCGCATCATCCTGGGCACGTACGCGCTCTCCAGCGGCTACTACGAGGCCTACTACGGCTCGGCCCAGAAGGTGCGCACGCTCATCGCCCAGGACTTCGAGGCCGCGTTCGAGCAGGTCGACGTCCTCGCGTCACCCACGTCGCCCACCACGGCGTTCCCGTTCGGCGACAAGCTCGACGACCCGCTCTCGATGTACGCGCAGGACGTCGCCACCATTCCGGCGAACCTGGCCGGCGTGCCCGGGCTGTCGCTGCCCTCAGGTCTTGCCTCCGACGGACTGCCCACCGGGTTCCAGCTGCTGGCCCCGGCCATGGCCGACGACCGGCTCTACAACGCCGGCGCGGCGCTCGAGCGTCTGCTGGAGGAGAAGTGGGGCGGCACGATCCTGTCGCAGGCCCCGGCTCTGGAGGTGGCCCGATGACGGCTCCGTCACAGAAGGCGGGTCTCGTCGACCTCGACGACGCCCTCGCGCGCTACCAGCCGGTGATGGGCCTGGAGGTCCACATCGAGCTCAACACGGCGTCCAAGATGTTCTGCGGCTGCGCCACCGGGTTCGGCGCCGAGCCGAACACGCAGGTGTGCCCGGTTTGCCTCGGGCTCCCCGGCGCCCTGCCCGTCGTGAACGCCACGGCCGTCGAGTCGGCCATCCGCATCGGTCTTGCCCTGAACTGCCAGATCGCCGCGTGGTGCCGGTTCGCGCGCAAGAACTACTTCTATCCGGACATGCCGAAGAACTTCCAGACGTCGCAGTACGACGAGCCGATCGCCCACGACGGCTGGACCGAGATCGAGGTCCCCACGCCTGACGGAGTCGAGACCTACCGGATCGAGATCGAGCGGGCGCACATGGAGGAGGACACCGGCAAGTCGCTGCACGTCGGCGGGGCCACCGGGCGCATCCATGGCGCCGACCACTCGCTCGTCGACTACAACCGTGCCGGCATCCCGCTCATCGAGATCGTCACCAAGACCATCGAGGTGCCAGGGGAGAAGGCGGCCATGGTCGCGCGCGCGTACGTCTCGCATTTGCGCGACCTCATCGGCGGGCTCGGCGTCTCCGACGTCCGCATGGACCAGGGGTCGCTGCGCTGCGACGTCAACCTGTCACTCAAGCCACTCGGGAGTGACGAGCTCGGCACGCGGTCGGAGACCAAGAACGTCAACTCGTTCCGATCGGTCGAGCGCGCCGCCACGTACGAGATCCGCCGTCACGCCGCGATCCTGGACGCGGGGGAGAAGGTCGTGCAGGAGACGCGGCACTTCCACGAGAGCGACGGCAGCACGTCATCCGGACGCGAGAAGTCCGACGCCGACGACTACCGCTACTTCCCGGAGCCCGACCTCGCCCCGATCGCGCCCTCGCGCGACTGGGTCGAGGAGCTGCGCGGAACCCTGCCCGAGCCGCCGTCGGTCCGGCGCCGCCGCCTCCAGGACGACTGGGACTTCAGTGACCTCGACATGCGCGACACCATCGGTGCCGGTGCGCTGGACCTCATCGTGGCCACGGTCGACGCCGGCGCAGCACCCCAGGCGGCCCGCAAGTGGTGGCTCGGCGAGCTCGCCCGACGTGCCAACGAGCAGGACACCGACCTCGACGCCCTGCCGATCACGCCCGAGCAGGTCGCCGGCATCCAGGCACTCATCGACGCCGGAACCGTCAACGACAAGCTCGCCCGTCAGGTGTTCGACGGCGTCCTGGCCGGCGAGGGCAGCCCCGACGAGGTCGTCGCATCACGTGGGCTCGAGGTCGTGTCCGACGAGGGTGCGCTCGCTGCCGCCGTCGATCGCGCGATCGAGGCCAACCCCGACGTCGCGCAGAAGATCCGCGACGGCAAGGTGGCCGCCGCCGGTGCCCTCATCGGCGCCGTGATGAAGGAGATGCGCGGTCAGGCCGACGCCGGTCGCGTCCGCGAGCTGATCCTCGAGAAAGAGGAAGCTGGGCTAGCTCGTCAGGAGCCGGTGCCGTGGTCGGCACACCAGGCGTCGCGCTTGGTCGAGCGCGATGAGGAGAACCCCGTGCGGATCAGCTGGGCCTGCGTGGCGGCGTAGTACTCGATCGTCTGCTCGGCGATGCGCCGCTGGGCCGGGTTCTTGGCGAGCGCGAGCTGCTCGGCGTTGCGCCACACGATCTCGCGCCAGCCGCGCATGATCACGCCGGCTGCGGCTTCCTCCACCGGCCCGACGTCGATGTCGTCGAACGCCGGGTCGAAGCGCGCCGCCTCCTCGGCGAAGACCGGTCCGTACAGGCTGTCGAGCCTGCGGTTGTAGGCGTTGTGGTCCTTCTTGTGCGACTTTCCGTCAGCACCCGTCAGGCCGATCTCGGCCAGGACGTAGGAGAAGTCGCGGTTGATGTGCGCATTCATGGCGAGCAGGAAGTTGCCCAGGCCCGTCACGGAGCGATCGTCGGCGGCCTTCAGGGCGATCTGCCAAGCCTTCGGCGTGGCGGCACGTTTGGCCGGGTCGCCGGAGTGCCAGGCGTCCATCGAGTCGAAGTAGAGCTTCGCGAAGACGGCGTCGACCTGTCCGAGCCACACCCGGTCGTCGAACACGCCCGTGTTGACCGCGTCGCGGACGTTCTCGGTCACGCGGAGGTAGGCGAGGTCGAAGATCGCGTCGTGGTCGCAGCTGGCCGCCGAGATGCCGAGGCGCCGCTGCATCTCCGCGATCGTGGTGTCGATGCACGACGGGGAACCGTCCGGGCAGACATCGCCCACGTACGGGGTGTGCTTGACGGGCAGCGCCGGGAGGAGGCCGATCAACGGGTCGACGGGCTTGGGTGAGATCAGCTTGTCGAGGATCGACGGTGGGACCGTGTCGTCGGCCGTGGCGGGGCTGATCGTGCCGGCCAGGGCGAGGATGGCGAGCATCGTCGAGACGAGGCCGGCACGAGCAGGGGAGTGGAACAATCGGCGCATGGATGTCTCAACGAGGTCGCGCGGGGCGGAGTTACGAATCAGGACGCTGACACCGGAACCGCGTCAGCGGGCGCGCTCGATCAGGGCTTGCAGCTCTTCGAGCATGACGTCCGGGAACTCGATCGGGAGGAAGTGCGTCCCGTCCAGCTCGCGGTACTGCGAACCCGGGATCCGTTCGTGAGCCGTGCGCATCTGCTTGGCGCCGGTGAGCACGTCCCAGCGCCCCGCCACGAACGTCACCGGCACCGAGACCCGCGACAGCGAGACGCGGGAGTGCTTGGTGACGTCCATCGCGAGGTGGGCGTACCACCGCGGGTCGGTGGTGCAGAACTCCTGCATGAGAGCCCGCAGCTCCTCGGTGTCGGCGCTCGGGTTGATGAGTCGCGTGCGGCGCAACATGTTCGCCACGGCGTTGGTCCAGGGGATGTTCCGCGAGACGAGGCCGATGCCGCGACCTCCCACCAGCCCGGTGATCACGAGCCCGGTCATCAGCCGCTTGGCGACCGGACCGGGGATGTGCAGAGGCTCGAGCATCGTGCCGAAGGTGTTTCCCGGTACGCCGGCCACCGCCAAGATGCCCTTCACCCGGTCGGGATGACGGTTGGCCAGCTCGAACGCAACCGTCACACCGGCCGACCACGCCGGGACGACGGCCGACTCGATTCCCGCGTCGTCCATCACGGCGAGCGCGTCCTCGACGTACGAGTCCAGGTCGACCCGCCGGCTGTCCGGCCGTTCCGAGCCACTCACCCCGCGGTGGTTCCACCCGACCACGCGGAGGCCGCAGTCGGGCCGCAGCAGCGACGGCCAGGCGTGCGGATTGGTGCCGAGCCCGTTGCTGAGCAGGACCGTGGGCCCGTCGCCGTCATTCGTCCAGGCGCGGATGCGGGTGCCGTCGGCGCTGTCGATGTCGTAGTAGCGGACGCGCGCGGCGTGTGAGGGGGTCACGTCGAGCGATTGTCCACTGCCTGACGCCAATCTGCCTAACGATTTCGTAGAGTCAGCCCATGACGTCGCCCACAGCCCGCACTGCGGACCTCGTGCTCGAGGGCGGTGGCGTCAAGGGAATCTCGCTCGTGGGCGCTGCCACGGCGCTCGACGAAGCGGGCTGGCGATTCGCTCGCGTCGCCGGCTCGTCGGCAGGAGCGCTGGTCGGCGCGATCATCGCCGCGATGCAGCAGGCCGGCGAGCCGATGACCCGGGTCGACGAGATCATGCGAACCCTCGACTACCGGAAGATGCTCGACCGCCGACCGGCGGCCAAGGCCCTGCGGTGGTGGCCGCTCGCCGCCAACGGGTGGGGCCTCATGTTCCACCTCGGCATGTATCGCGGTCACTACCTGACGCAGTGGTCGCGTGGAGTGCTGGCCGATCTCGGGGTGACCACCTTCGCGGACTTCGCCTTCGAGGATCCCGGGTCGGCGCTCGCACCCGAGCAGTCGTACCGGCTGCTCGTCACCGCGAGCGACCTGAGCCGGCAGCGGCTGATGTACCTGCCGTGGGATCTCGCGTCGTACGGGGTCAACGCCCCGGACTACCTCGTCTCGCGTGCCGTTCGGGCGTCGTCGGCGATCCCGTTCATGTTCGAGCCGGTGCGGCTGAACTCGACGTACGGCGTGTCGACGCTCGCCGACGGGTCCCTGCTCCGCAGCTACCCGATCGCCGTCTTCGACCGCCAGGACGGCAAGCCGAGTCGATGGCCGACCCTGGGCATCCGTCTGAGCTCGCCGTCGAGCGAGCGGGCACCGGCCAAGCCGGTCACCGGCCCGTTCTCATTGATCCAGAGCCTCATCTACACGACGGTCGACTCGACGCAGGTCCGGCACGTGAGTGACGACTCGGACCTCGACCGCAGCATCTTCGCCAAACCGCGGGGCGTGCGATGGACCGACTTCGACCTCACTCCCGATCAGCAGCAGACCCTGTTCGAGTCCGGCTATGAGGCGGGACGCAAGTGGGTCGCGAAGTTCCCAGACGGACCGCCACCGCGCCACCCCGAAGTGACCTCGGGCGGCAGCCAGATCGACGTCAGGTAGGCCTACCAGCCGAGAACGTCGATGAGGCGCTCGGCGCCTTCCTCGGCGTGGTCGAGGAAGAGGCTGGGCTCGGTGAGCTCGAGCTCGATGAGACGGGGTGCGCCCTCGGGGTCGGTGACGAGGTCGATCCGTGCGTAGGCCAGGGACTCGGCGGTGCCCAGTGTCGACGGGATCGCGGCAAGCACCTGTTCGGCGACGTCGAGCTGGGCCGCCGTGGGTGCCCGCGGCGAGATGACCTCGCGTTGGTCGCGATCCTGTTGCACCCCTTCGCCGCGCTCGAGCAGCGGACCCTTGCGGATGGCGTGGGAGAACCGGCCGCCGAAGTACATCAGGGCCGTCTCGCCCTCGTTGTCGACGGACGGGATGTACGGCTGCACCATCGCGACGCGTCCGGCGGCGATCAGCTCCTCGCTGTGGGCGTAGACGTCGTCGGGGTCGCCCCAGCGGGCGGTGTCGCGCGAGCCGGCGGAGATGCTCGGCTTGACCACCCACTCCTCGGAGTCGGGGAGGTGGTCGCCGCGACGCACGTCCCACCGGGTGTCGATCACCGGGACACCGGCGTCCGCGAGCTCGCGCAGGTAGACCTTGTCGGTGTTCCAGGTCAGGATGTCCGCGGAGTTGTGCAGGTTCGGCACCTGCGAGGCCCACGCGAGGAACTCGTCACGACGTTCGAAGTAGTCCCAGCACGATCGCACCACGACGCGGTCGAACGCCGGCCAGTCGACGGAGGAGTCGTCCCAGACGGCGATCTCCGTGTCCAGCCCGCGTCGTGCGGCAGCCTTCGTGATCAGGGGGAGGTCGCGATCGAGCGCCTGGTAGGCGCGGCACGTGGCGAGGGCGATGGTCACGGATGACACTGTAAAGGGACTCCCCGAACGCCACACGATGAAGCCCAGGGCTTGATTGATCAAGGATGAAGCGATAACATTCATCCTGTGACGATGAAGTCGGAAACTGAATTTGGTCAGGCCAAGGTGGCCCTGATCGGTGACTTGGTGGGCTCCCGACGCTCGACGTCCCGCAGCGAGGTCCAGCAGCACCTCGTCGACGCCCTCGCGGTGGCCAACGCGATGACGACATCGATCCAGCCGCTCGCACCCACGTTCGGCGACGAGGTCCAGGGCGTCTACGCCGACGTCGGCTCCGCGCTCCGGGCGAGCCTCGTCGTCCGGCTCGCCCTGCCGGCCGACGTCGACTGCCGGTTCGGCCTCGGTGTCGGCACCCTCGAGATCGTCGGCACGTCCGAGTACGGTCACACCCAGGACGGCCCCGCGTGGTGGGCTGCCCGCGACGCGATCGTCGAGGCCAAGCGCCGCGAGGGTGGGCAGCTCAAGCGGTTGCGCACGTGGGTCGCCGTGTCCGATCGTGAGGGGTCGACGACCGAAGGGGGTGCGGTGGATGCCGATCTCGTCAACGCGTTCCTGCTCTGCCGGGACGAGCTCGTGAGCCGCCTCGACGCACGCCAGCGGCGTCTGGTCCTCGGTGTCCTGCGCGGAACCACCCAGAAGGAGCTCGCCGAGAGCGAGGGCATCTCGCCCTCGGCGGTCTCGCAGAGCCTCCGGCGTGCCGGCGCCTTCGCGCTGCTCGGCGCCACCGACCTGGCTGGCGCGTCATGATCCTGCTGGCGATTCTGCTCGCCACCGTCGGTACGGCCGATCTGGTGCGGCCGGAGAATCGTGCGCCGTCGAGGCCCCAGGCGGTCAGCGCGGGTGCGGCAGGTGCGCTGGTGCTCGTGCTCCTGACGACAGGGCTCGCGGTCGGGGCCATCGCGTGGGTGATCATCCCCGTCGTGCTCGGGTTCGTCGTCGGATGGATGCTCTTCACGCCTGTCGGCATCATTCAGACCGACCGTCCGTGGCCCGTGGCCGGCCTCATCGCTGCGGGGTTGGTGGCCCTCGCCGTTCCGCAGCCGTCGGTGGGTGACGGATGGCTGGTCCGCTGGTACGACGGGCTCGACCTCCCGACCTTGGCCGACGTTCCCGTCGAGCAGTTCGTCCTCGGCGCCGCCTGTGTCGTCTTCCTCATCGAGTCGGCCAACATCGTCGTCCGACTCATGCTGATCGGCACCGGGCCAAGCGTGATGGCCACCGAGAACACCCTGCAGGGCGGGCGCATCCTCGGCCCGATCGAGCGGGTTTTCGTGCTGGGGATGGCGCTGGCCGGTCAGTATGCGGCGCTCAGCGTTGTCGTGGCGGCCAAGGGCATTCTGCGCTTCCCGGAGATCTCCAAGGACACGGCCGGAGGCACGCGAGCGGAGTACGTCTTGGTCGGCAGCTTCGTCAGCCTCGCCCAGGCACTCATCCTCGTCCCGCTCTTCTGACCGGAAGTCGGCACATCTCGGCGTGGACGTAATCTTGGCCCATGCCCACCGAGGAGAAGCCCGCACCAGGCGTGGATATCAAGCCCCGGAGCCGTGACGTCACCGACGGACTCGAGAAGACCGCCGCCCGCGGCATGCTCCGCGCCGTCGGCATGGGCGACGACGACTGGGAGAAGCCGCAGATCGGCGTCGCGTCGAGCTGGAACGAGATCACCCCGTGCAACCTCTCGCTGGACCGGCTCGCGAAGGCGGTCAAGGAGGGCGTGCACGCGGCCGGTGGCTACCCGCTCGAGTTCGGCACCATCTCCGTGTCCGACGGGATCTCGATGGGGCACGAGGGCATGCACTTCTCGCTGGTGAGCCGCGAGGTCATCGCCGACTCCGTCGAGACGGTCATGATGGCCGAGCGGCTCGACGGCTCGGTGCTCCTCGCCGGCTGCGACAAGAGCCTGCCCGGCATGATGATGGCTGCGGCCAGGCTCGACCTCGCCAGCGTCTTCCTCTACGCCGGCTCGATCATGCCGGGCAGCGTCGACGGCAAGGACGTCACGATCATCGACGCCTTCGAGGCCGTCGGGGCCTGCATGCGTGGCCTCATCACCCGCGAGCAGGTCGACAAGATCGAGCGCGCGATCTGCCCGGGCGAAGGCGCCTGCGGTGGCATGTACACCGCCAACACGATGGCCTCCGCCGCCGAGGCGCTCGGCATGAGCCTGCCCGGCTCGGCCGCGCCGCCGGCCCCCGATCGTCGGCGCGACGAGTACGCACGCAAGTCGGGCGAGGCCGTCGTCGAGATGCTGCGTCGCGGCATCACCGCACGCCACATCCTCACCAAGGAGGCGTTCGAGAACGCCATCACCGTCGTCATGGCCTTGGGCGGCTCCACCAACGCCGTGCTGCACCTGCTGGCCATCGCCCGCGAGGCGGAGGTCGACCTGACGCTCGACGACTTCAACCGCGTCGGCGACAAGGTGCCACACCTCGGCGACCTCAAGCCGTTCGGCCGCTACGTCATGAACGACGTCGACCGTGTCGGTGGCATCCCGGTGGTCATGAAGGCCCTGCTCGACGCCGGCCTCATGCATGGTGACTGCCTCACCGTCACCGGCCGCACGATGGCCGAGAACCTCGCCGACATCGAGCTCGGTCTCGACGGCGACATCATCCGTCCGCTCGACGCGCCGATCCACAAGACCGGCGGCCTCACGATCCTGCGTGGCTCGCTCGCGCCCGACGGAGCCGTCGTCAAGAGCGCCGGGTTCGACTCCGACGTCTTCCGCGGCACCGCGCGGGTCTTCGACGGAGAGCGCGCCGCGATGGACGCCCTCGAGGACGGCACCATCACGTCCGGCGACGCGGTGGTCATCCGCAACGAAGGGCCCAAGGGTGGTCCGGGCATGCGCGAGATGCTGGCGATCACCGGAGCCATCAAGGGCGCCGGCCTGGGCAAGGACGTGCTGCTGCTCACTGACGGGCGATTCTCCGGTGGAACCACCGGTCTGTGCGTCGGGCACGTGGCACCCGAGGCCGTCGACGGTGGCCCGATCGCGTTCGTGGCCGACGGCGACCCGATCATCCTCGACATGGCGAACCGCACGCTCGAGGTCGAGATCGACGACGACGAGCTCGCAGCGACGCCGCGACGGCTGGACCCCGCTCCCTCCGCGGTACACGACCGGTGTGCTGGCCAAGTACCGCAAGCTCGTCAGCTCCGCCGCTGATGGTGCGGTCTGCGGCTGACTCTGGTTCGAAGTTCTGCGGTCTGGGCAGGCCATCGGTGAAACGATGTGGCCATGAACGCATCGGCCCTGCGTGAGCTCCAGGCCCCGCTCAAGCAGCGATATCGCGACGAGCCGTCGACGGCGCGGACTCCGGTCGGCGCCTTCGGCACCTTCGAGTCGCCGGGCATCACCTGCGCGGTCGGCACGTGGGCGGGCATCACGCGCGCCGGGCTGCATCCCGCCACCGGTGGCGACGGGAGCGACTCGTGCAGCGCCGACATGCTCCTTCAGGCGTTGCTGGCGTGCGCAGGCGTGACGATGCGCAGCGTCGCGACCGCCATGAGCATCGACATCGACTCCGCCGAGCTGACTGCCGAAGCAATGTTCGACGTCCAGGGAACCCTGGGCATCTCCCGCGAGGTGCCGGTGGGCGTGCAGGACATCAGCATCGTCGCCGTCCTGCGGACCGACGCCGATGACGCGACCCTCACCAAGCTGGCCGAGCTGACCGAGCGCTACTGCGTCGTGGCCCAGACGCTCGCTCAGCGCCCCTCGATCACCGTCAAGCGCCACGAGGCCGCCTGATCCACATGCTGGAAGGACGCGTCTCACGACTTGACCACGCTGTCTCCACAGGCGAGACTGGCGCACGTGCACGCAGCATCGACTATTGGGCTTCTCGTAGTAGTTCTCTAGACGCGCGAACCCACACCGGTCGCGCGTCGCCCCTCGTATGCCTCACTGGCCGAGGGGTTTTTTCATGCAGAAGCAGGGACGACCATGGATGCTCACCCAGGAGAAGGACGGACGATGACAGGACAGGCCACCGGGACGGTGACTGATCAGCTCGACAACCAGCCTGAGCGGATGACCGGGGCGCAGAGCCTCGTGCGGTCGTTGGAGCACGCCGGCGTCGAGGTCATCTTCGGCATTCCCGGCGGTGCGATCCTGCCCGCGTACGACCCACTGTTCGACTCCGAGAAGATTCGCCACATCCTGGTCCGCCACGAGCAGGGTGCGGGCCACGCGGCCCAGGGTTACGCGATGGTCACCGGACGGGTCGGCGTCTGCATGGCGACGTCCGGACCGGGCGCCACCAATCTCGTCACCGCGCTGGCGGATGCGCACCTGGACTCCGTCCCGATCGTCGCCGTCACCGGTCAGGTGCCCAGTGCCGCCATCGGCACGGACGCCTTCCAGGAAGCCGACATCCGCGGCATCACGATGCCGATCACCAAGCACAGCTACCTCCTCACGGACCCTGACGACATCCCGCGGACGATCGCCGAGGCGTTCCACATCGCGTCCACGGGGCGTCCGGGCCCGGTGCTCGTCGACATCTCCAAGGACGCCCTGCAGAAGCCGACCACCTTCACGTGGCCGTCCGAGCTCGCGCTGCCGGGTTACCGGCCCACGACTCGGCCGCACGGCAAGCAGGTGCGCGAGGCGGCCCGGCTCATCGCCGAGGCCAAGCGTCCCGTCCTGTACGTCGGCGGTGGAGTCATCAAGGCCGACGCGTCGGCGGAGCTCGCGATGCTCGCCGAGCTGACCCAGATCCCCGTCATCACGACGCTCATGGCCCGGGGCGCGTTCCCCGACTCCCACGAGCTGCACCTGGGCATGCCCGGCATGCACGGGTCGGTCGCGGCGGTGGCCGGACTGCAGAAGTCCGACCTGCTCATCACGCTCGGTGCGCGCTTCGACGACCGGGTCACCGGCCTGCTCTCGACGTTCGCTCCTGAGGCCAAGATCATCCATGCCGACATCGATCCGGCCGAGATCTCCAAGAACCGGATCGCCGACGTGCCGATCGTGGGCGACTGCCGCGAGGTGATCTCCGACCTCGTCGTGATGTTGCGCAAGCAGGCGGACGAGGACGGCCTCGTCGGCGACTACACCGCCTGGCGCGAGCAGATGCTCGGCGTCAAGGCAAAGTTCCCGGTCGGCTACGACGAGCCCGACGAGGGCCTCGCCCCGCAGAAGGTCATCGAGCGCATCAGCGAGATCTCCGGGCCCGAGGCCACCTACGTCGCGGGAGTCGGCCAGCACCAGATGTGGGCCGCCCACTTCGTCGACTTCGAGCGTCCGCGCCAGTGGCTCAACTCCGGCGGCGCCGGCACGATGGGCTACTGCGTGCCCGCGGCCATGGGCGCCCAGGTCGGCGAGCCCGACAACGTCGTGTGGGCGATCGACGGCGACGGCTGCTTCCAGATGACCAACCAGGAGCTCGCCACCTGCGCCATCGAGGGCATCCCGATCAAGGTCGCGATCATCAACAACTCCTCGCTCGGCATGGTGCGCCAGTGGCAGACGCTGTTCTACGACAGTCGCTACTCCAACACCGACCTCAACACCGGCAGCGAGGACAGCGGCGCCCGTCGCATCCCCGACTTCGTCAAGCTCGCCGAGGCGTACGGCTGCGTGGGCCTGCGCTGCGACAGCCCGGAGGACCTCGACGAGACCATCCAGAAGGCCATGAGCATCACCGACGTGCCCGTCGTCATCGACTTCGTGGTCGAACGCGATGCGATGGTGTGGCCGATGGTCGCCGCCGGCACGAGCAACGACGACATCAAGATCGCGCGCGACCTCGCGCCCGAGTGGGATCAGGACGATATATGAGCCAACAACACACTCTGTCCGTGCTCGTCGAGAACACGCCGGGTGCGCTCGCGCGTGTCTCGAGCCTGTTCATGCGGCGGGGCTTCAACATCGAGTCGCTCGCGGTCGGCCCCACCGAGATCCCGGAGATCTCGCGGATGACGATCGTCGTGAACGTCGAGGGCCTGCCGCTCGAGCAGGTCACCAAGCAGCTCAACAAGCTCGTCAACGTCCTCAAGATCGTCGAGCTCGACTCCGACACGGCCGTCGAGCGCGAGCTCATGCTGATCAAGGTCAAGACCGACGCCCAGACCCGCGGCCAGGTGCTCGAAACCGTCCAGCTCTTCAGGGCCAAGGTCGTCGACGTCGCCACCGACGCCGTCACCATCGAGGCGACCGGCGACTCCGGCAAGCTGACCGCCATGCTGAACGTCCTCGAGCCGTTCGGCATCCGGGAGATCGCCCAGTCGGGACGCGTGGCCATCGGCCGCGGTTCCCGTTCCATCACCGACCGCACGCTGCGCGCCGTCCCCGGTGCGCACACCGGCTGAAACCAGCCGCACCAGACCTGCACCATCACCGAAAGGGAGACCAGATCGTGGCCGAGATGTTCTACGACGACGACGCAGACCTCAGCATCATCCAGGACCGGATCGTGGCCGTGCTCGGCTACGGCAGCCAGGGCCATGCCCACGCACTGTCGTTGCGTGACTCCGGTGTCGACGTGCGCGTCGGGCTGCTCGAGGGTTCCTCCAGCCGCGCCAAGGCCGAGGCCGAGGGTCTGCGCGTCGTCACCCCCGCGGAGGCCGTCGCCGAGTCCGACCTGATCGTCGTCCTCGTGCCCGACCACAAGCAGCGCCAGCTGTACACCGAGGCGATCGAGCCGAACCTCGTCGACGGTGACGCCCTGTTCTTCAGCCACGGCTTCAACATCCGCTTCGACTACATCAAGCCCCCGGCCGGTGTCGACGTCTGCATGGTCGCCCCGAAGGGCCCCGGCCACCTCGTGCGCCGGGAGTTCGTCGAGGGCCGGGGTGTGCCCGTCCTCATCGCGGTGGAGCAGGACGCCACCGGCACGGCGTGGGACCTCGCGCTCTCGTACGCCTCGGGCATCGGAGGCACGCGGGCCGGTGCCATCAAGACCACTTTCACCGAGGAGACCGAGACCGATCTCTTCGGCGAGCAGGCCGTGCTCTGCGGCGGCGTCTCGCAGCTGATCATGTACGGGTTCGAGACCCTCACGGAGGCCGGATACCAGCCCGAGGTCGCCTACTTCGAGTGCCTGCACGAGCTCAAGCTGATCGTGGACCTCATCTATGAGGGCGGCATCGCCAAGCAGCGCTGGTCGGTGTCCGACACCGCGGAGTACGGGGACTACGTGTCCGGCCCCCGGATCATCGACGAGCAGGTGAAGGAGCACATGCGCACGATCCTGTCGGAGATCAAGGACGGCTCGTTCGCCCAGCGCTTCATCGACGACCAGGACGCCGGTGCGCCGGAGTTCAACGAGCTGCGTCGTCAAGGGCGCCGAGCACCCGATCGAGTCCGTCGGCAAGGACCTGCGCGGCCTGATGGCTTGGGTGCGCGACGACGACGCCGACTACGTCGAGGGCAGTGCGGCTCGATGACGCTCCGCGCCAGGGCTTGGCTGGCGCCTCGCTGGGCCGCGCGCTGAACCACGCGGCGATCACGGCTCGTCTCAGGGCGGCGGGGAGCGTGTTCGCCGAGGACGAGGCGACCCTGATCGTCGAGGCCGCGGCGTCGGACGAGGAGCTCGAGACGATGGTCGAGTGCCGGCTCTCCGGCCTGCCGCTGGAGCAGGTGCTGGGATGGGCCGAGTTCTGCGGTCTGCGCATCGTCGTCGAGCCGGGGGTGTTCGTGCCCCGACGACGCACGCGCCTGCTGGTCGATCAGACTCTCGCGGTTCTGGAGGGCACACGCGGGCCTGTCGTCGTCGACCTCTGCTGCGGCACGGGAGCGGTCGCCGCGGCCGTGCACCACACGCGTGCCGACGTCGAGGTGTACGCGTCCGACATCGAGCCCCGGGCCGTCCACTGCGCCCGGCGCAACCTCGACGGGCATCGGCAGCGTCCACGAGGGCGACCTGACCGACGCCCTCCCCGAAGAGCTCCTCGGCCGGGTCGACGTGATGGTCGTGAACGCGCCGTACGTGCCGTCGGGCGAGATCGCGATGATGCCTCCGGAAGCGCGCGACCACGAGCCACGCGCCGCACTGGACGGCGGTGCCGACGGCGTCGACATCCATCGACGCGTTGCCGGGCAGGCTCCGACGTGGCTCCGCACCGGCGGGCACCTGATCATCGAGACGAGTCGGCGGCAGGTGCCGCTCACGCTCGGCGCGATGACAGGACGGGGCTTCGCAGGGCGGGTCGAGCGCTCCGCCGACCTCGACGCGACAGCGGTGGTCGGGCAGCTCTAGGCGATCAGATCGAGACGGTGTCCGTCCGGCGCATCGTCGGCGGGTCGCCCCTCGTAGGCCTTGGCGAGCCGTTGCACGGCGTCATCGAGGACTGCGAGGCTCTGCGTGTACGGCAGCCTCAGGTGGCCCTCGCCGGCGACCGGTGCGCCGGTGAAGAACCGCGGACCCGGTGTGAGCAGCAAACCGTGCTCTCGGGCTGCGGCCACGACGTGGGTGGAGTTGTGGTCGGGGAGGCCGGCCCAGAGCGAGAGTCCTCCGGCCGGCCGGGTGACCTCCAGCTCCGGGAGGTGCGTGGCGAGCAGGTCGACGAGATGGTCGCGCTGGCTGCGGAAGCCGTTGAGCGAGCGGGTCGTCACCGGGGCGGGGTCGCGCATCACTTCGGCGAGCACGAGCTGCTCGAAGGCGGACGTGCCGAGGTCGTGGGTCATCCGTGCCTGAACGAGCGGCATGACGAGCTCGCGCGGCGCCCGGATCCACCCGACCCGCAGGCCACCCCAGATCGTCTTGGATGCGGAGTCCACGAGCAGGGTGTCGCGGTCGAACGTCGCGAAGGACGGTGGCAGCTCGATGTCGTCGAGGTTGACCTCACGCAGGGACTCATCGATCACCGCGAGCGTCCCGGCACGGCGCATCGCGCGGGAGAGCGCACCTCGCGCGGAGTCGCTCATCACCGCGGCGGTGGGGTTGTGGAAGTCGGGGATCAGGTAGGCGGCTCGGTGACGTCCGGCCGCGAGCATGTCGACCGCCGTCTCGACATCCCAGGGGCTGTCCTTGACCACGGGAAGTGGAACGAGTCTGGCGCCGGAGGACTCGAACGCCTCGTGAGCATGCGGATAGCTGACGGCCTCGACCAGCACGCGATCACCCGGATCGATGAAGGCCCGCGCGATCAAGGACACCGCACCGAGGGCGCCGTTCGTCACGACGATCTGGTCGGGAGAGGTGGGGAGTCCGCGCTCGGTGTAACGCTCGGCCAGGATCTCGCGAAGTGCAGGAAGGCCGTCGGGGAGATACCCGGTGGTCGACAGCAGCCCGGGCAGGCGGCTGATGGCGGTCTCGAAGGCGCGCCCGAGGCCCGCGGGTGCCACAGGGGCCGCGTACGTCATGGCGATCGCGGTGTCGTCCTCTGGAGTCACGATCAGGCTGCTGGCGCTCGACTCCGCGAACGGCACGCTCACGACGCTGCCCGAACCGCGTCGTGAGCGCAGCAGGCCGGCGTCGCGGAGCTCGGCGTACACGCGAGCCGTGGTGGTGCGACTGAGTCCGGTCGCGGCGGCGAGCTCGCGCTCGCTCGGCAACCGGGCGCCGGCGGTGATGCGCCCGTCCACGATCAGCAGCCGGATCTGGTCGGCCAGGTCGCGGTACGCCACGCCCTGCACGGGAGTGAGCGCTGCGGCGAGGCGGGCCGCGGAGATCGTGGTGGTCATGAGGCCACTTTCTCATAATTGGCTATATCTTTAAAGGCCAATTGGGAGCACCATGAAGTCATGTTCATCCTGCTGATTGCCCTCGGAGCCTTCGCAGCGATCCTCGTGGCGCTGGCACGCACGCTCGTGGCCGACGGCTACGGGGTGCGTCCTCCTCCTCGCAGCCATCGCGAGGAAGTGGAGTTCGACTCCTGGGGCCTGCCGCTGCGTCATCTCGAACTGCGATGACGTCGACCTACCAGCCATCGAGCCTGAGCTCGATGGAGCAGCTGCGTGCCGGGCGGCTGACCCGGCGTCTCGTCCAGCTCGTGGCCGGCCTCGTCCTGTACGGCTTCACGATGGCCGTGATGATCCGCGCCGACCTGGGTCTCGACCCGTGGGACGTGTTCCACCAGGGCGCCGCCAAGCATCTGCCGCTCACGTTCGGCCAGGTCGTCATCGTCGTGGGCGCCATCGTGCTGCTGTTGTGGATTCCGTTGCGGCAGGTACCGGGCCTCGGAACGGTGCTCAACGTCATCATCATCGGCCTGGCCGCCGACGCCGGGCTCGCCGTGGTCGAACGCCCGGACGAGCTCTGGCTGCGGATCGTGATGATGGTCGGCAGTGTGATCGGCAACGGACTGGCCGGCGCGCTCTACATCGGGGCCCACCTCGGCCCGGGGCCACGCGACGGACTCTGGCTGGGCCTCGTGCGCCGCACCGGTCACAGCGTGCGCATCCTGCGGACGGCCATCGAGGTGACGGTGCTGGTGGTCGGCTTCATCCTCGGCGGCACGGTGGGCATCGGCACGGTCTTCTACGCCGTGGCGATCGGTCCGACGGTGCAGTTCTTTCTTCCCCTCACCCACGCTCGGCTCCGTGACATCACGCCTCCAGCGAGCGAGTGAGGCTGACACACTCCCGTCACCTCGGTACCTTGCAGGCAAAGGGCGCGACCCGCGCGCCCTCCGAGCAGGGGGACGAGATGGCCCAGGCCTACGAGGGCGGTAGGGCGCGTCGACTCCCTCCCGAGCTCGCGATGCTCCGGGTCACCAACGCCCGCCACCGGCTGCCCGCCGTCTTCGGCACCGGGCTGCTGATCTTCCTCGCGCTCGGCGTCATGATCGGCGCCGGCATCTTCTCGCTGGCCGGCATCCAGGCCGCCACCATGGCCGGTCCGGCGGTCATCGTCTCGTTCGTCATCGCCGCGATCGTCTGCGTGCTCGCGGCGCTGTCGTACGCCGAGCTGTCGTCGACGATCCCTGCCGCCGGCAGCGCCTACACGTTCACCTACGTCGCCTTCGGCGAGATCTGGGCCTGGATCGTCGGCTGGGCGCTCGTGCTCGAGCTGGTGGTGGCCGCGGCACTCGTCTCCCGCGTGTGGGCGGCCTACCTCGTCGCCACGCTCGACGGCTTCGACGTGGCGGTCCCGGCGACCTTCGCCGAGCACGCGCAGATCGACAAAGGCATCGGATGGGTGGCCGCCGCCCTCGTGGTGATCCTGATGCTGCTCGTCATGTTCGGCACCAAGCTGTCCGGACGAGTGCTCGCCACGATCGTCTCGATCAAGCTGACGGCCGTCATCGCGGTCATCGCCGTCGGGGCCCGCGAGATCGACACCGCCAACTACACACCCTTCATTCCCGATGTCGTCTCCGGGGCGGGCGCCCGCGGCTCGGTGCTGCAAAGCCTGCTCGGTGGGTCGGGCGACGCCTTCGGCGTGCTGGGCATCTTCACCGCAGCCGGCGTCATCGTCTTCGCCTACATCGGCTTCGACCTCATCGCCACGGTCGCCGAGGATGCCCATGAACCACGGCGCAGCGTGCCCCGGGCGATGCTCGCGGCCATCGGCATCGTCACCGCTCTCTACATCGCCATGGCAACGGTGCTCGTGGGCCTCCGCCCGTACAAAGAGCTGGGTACGGATGCTCCGGTCTCCGACGCCCTCCAGGCGGTCGGCACGGGATGGGCGGCGGATGTCATCAATGTCGGCGCCCTCCTCGCACTGACGACCGTCGTGCTGGTGGTGCTGATCGCCCAGAGCCGGGTGCTGTTCGCCATGGGACGCGACGGCCTGTTGCCGCCGGTGCTGTCCCGAGTCGGGGCGGAGTCGACTCCGACGGCCGCAGCGGGCGTCGCCGGCATCGCGGCAGCGCTCCTCGCGCTCGATCCGGGCACGGCCACCCGGGAACAGCTGCTGGTGCTGGGCACCATGTTCGCGTTCGGCTTCTGCTCCGTCGGTGTCATCTCGTTGCGCGAGTCGCAACCAGATCTCGAGCGGGGGTTTCGCGTGCCCTGGGTGCCGCTGGTGCCGGGCCTGTCGCTCCTGGCGACGATCTGGCTGTCGCTGAACCTCACGCCCACCACCTGGCGCGACTTCGCCATCTGGATGGCCGTGGGCCTGGTGCTGTACGTGCTGTACGGACGGCGGCACAGCGCGCTCGTGGGCAGCTACGACCCGGGTCTGGACGACCCCAGGCCTCCGCCCCCGCGCCGCCCGTACGGCGGCACGCACCGCGCCGACATCTGAGAGCCAGAGGTCTACCGGCGAGTGGCGATGAGCAGCGACGCGTCAGGGTCGATGAGCATCTCGACGGCGGTGAAACGCTCATCGGTGAGCCACTGCTCGCGAATCGAGTCGACGTGACCGTCGACGATCGGCGGCCAGTCGCGCGACGGGACGAAGTCGTCGAGCACCGCGATGCCGCCGGGCTCCAGGAGGTCGGCGAGCACGTCGATCGTCTCCATGACCTCGCGGACGTCGACGAACAGCAGCGAGAACGGCGCGTACTGCTCGAGCGTCGACCAGTCGCCGGCGACGACGTCGACGTTCTCGACGTCGGCGAACAGCCGCTGCACCTCCTCGGCGAGCGAGGGGTCGAGCTCGGCGGTGACGATGCGCGATCCCTTGGGGGCGCCGCTCGACAGCCAGGCGGATCCGACGCCACACCCGGTGCCCAGCTCGGCCAGCGTGCCCTCGCGCGAAGCGGCCAGCGCGGCGAGCAGCCGGCCGGTCTCGTGCCGGGTCGACGTGATGAAGCCGCGCTGCCGTGAGAGGTCGAGCGCGCTCGCGACGACGTCGGGGATCTGTGTTGGTGCGCTCACCGGCCCAGTCTCGCACGGTGCCGCGACGATGAACGCTCGCCGTGTCTCACGCGCCGAGACGGGCTCGGCGGTTCGGTCGCCGTCGCTGGATGTCCGCAGGCTATGGTGGGTTCGTGCGGAAGCAGTTGGTACTCATCGCTTGCCGCGGCAGGGCCTCTTAGGGCCACACCCTGCCGCGGAGTTTCGGCGTTGGTCCGACGTTTCCGCCGCAGGGTTCGAGATCACGATCTGATCTCCCTCTCTTGAATCTCGGTCGATCACCGGGCGCGTGGCCTGGCGGAAGCGTCGAACCCCGCCGGAATCCCACACCTGACCCGACTGACCGAGATGAGGAGATGACGATGGAACCCAAGCTGATCGAGTGGGGACCGGCTCACCTGCGCGACGAGGCCTTGATCCTCGACGTCGAGCCGCAAGACCCGCCGGACGACAACTGACCGCCATTCAAGACGCGAGTTTCATTCCGTGAGACTCGCTCCTTAGGATGACGACCATGACAACCCGTGCCCATGCCCGGAAGGGCATCGTGACTGAGAGGGCATCATGACGCAGTCGTTTTCGCTCGCCGTGGTGCCCGGTGATGGCATCGGCCCCGAGGTGACCACGCAGGCCCTCGCGGTGCTCGACACCGTCGCCAAGGACCACGACGTCGCCTTCGCGCGCACCGAGTACGACCTCGGCGCGAAGCGGTGGCATGCGACGGGGGAGACGCTGCCGGACTCGGTGCTGGAGGAGATCCGCGGCCACGACGCGATCCTGCTCGGTGCCGTCGGCGACCCGGGCGTGCCGTCGGGCGTCCTCGAGCGTGGGCTGCTGCTTCGCCTGCGGTTCGAGCTCGACCACTACGTCAACCTCCGGCCGTCCAAGCTCTTCCCGGGTGTTCCGTCGCCGCTGGCCAGCAGCGTCACCGATCGGGGCGACATCGACTTCGTGGTCGTCCGCGAAGGCACGGAAGGGCCCTATGTCGGCAACGGCGGCGCGATCCGCGTCGGCACGCCGCAGGAGATGGCGACCGAGGTCAGCGTCAACACGGCGTTCGGCGTCGAGCGCGTCGTCCGGGACGCGTTCGCGCGAGCCCAGGCCCGGCCGCGTCACCATCTGACGCTGGTGCACAAGAACAACGTCCTGGTTCACGCCGGCCACCTGTGGAGCCGCACCGTCGACGCCGTGGCGGCCGAGTTCCCCGACGTCGCCGTCGACTACCTGCACGTCGACGCGGCCACGATCTTCATGGTCACCGACCCGGCCCGCTTCGACGTGATCGTCACCGACAACTTGTTCGGCGACATCCTCACCGACCTGGCGGCGGCCGTGACCGGTGGCATCGGCCTGGCCGCCAGCGGCAACATCAACCCTGACCGCACCTCACCGAGCATGTTCGAGCCGGTGCACGGCTCGGCGCCCGACATCGCCGGCCAGGGCAAGGCCGATCCGACGGCCGCAATCCTTTCCAGCGCCCTCCTGCTGGACCACCTGGGTCTGCCCGAAGCCGCCGCGCGCATCACCACGGCCGTCGAGGCCGACATCGACGAACGCTCCACCGCACACACCTCTGGGCGCACCACTCATGCGCACAACTGGGGAGGTGGGCGAGGCCATAGCAGCACGGGTGGCCGAGGGCGTATCGGTCGGTTAACGATCATTAGCCCTCCGACCCCAGAAAGTACTACCGTGACTGCCATGACCGCATCCCCCGCGTTCACCCCCAGCTTCGAGCCGAATCCACATCCGGTGGCGGCCGAGAAGCTCGACGCGATCCTCGCCGACCCAGGATTCGGCAACTACTTCACCGACCACATGTTCCTGGCCAAGTGGACGCCAGATGAGGGCTGGACCCGCCCCAGGGTCGTGCCGTACGGCGCACTGAAGCTCGACCCGGCCACCGCGGTCCTCCACTACGCCCAGGAGGTCTTCGAAGGGCTCAAGGCGTACGCCCACGACGACGGGTCGGTCTGGCTGTTCCGTCCGGAAGCCAATGCGGTCCGGATGCAGCGCTCCTCCCACCGTCTCGCCCTGCCAGAGCTCCCGACGGAGTGGTTCGTCGGCTCGATCAAGGCGCTCATCGATGCCGACCGGGCGTGGGTTCCGCACGGCGGCGAGAAGAGCCTCTACATCCGTCCGTTCATGTTCGCGTCCGAGCGCTTCCTCGGGGTGCGTCCCAGCCACCACGTCACCTACTCGGTCATCGCGTCGCCCGCCGGCGCGTACTTCCCCGGTGGCGTCAAGCCGGTGTCCATCTGGCTGTCCACCGAGTACAACCGGGCCGGTGCCGGCGGCACCGGTGCGGCCAAGACCGGTGGCAACTACGCGTCGAGCCTCCTGCCGCAGCAGGAAGCCGCTGACCACGGGTGTGCGCAGGTGGCGTTCCTCGACTCCTCCGAGCACCGCTGGGTCGAGGAGCTGGGCGGCATGAACCTCTACTTCGTGCAGTCCGACGGCTCGATCGTCACACCGTCGCTCTCCGGCTCCATCCTCGAGGGCATCACGCGCGACTCGATCATGGTGCTGGCCCGCGACCTCGGCCACGAGGTGGTCGAGCGGCAGGTGAGCATCGACGAGTGGCGCGACGGGTGCGCCAACGGCACGATCACCGAGGTCTTCGCCTGCGGCACGGCTGCTGTCGTCACTCCGGTCCGTGCACTCATGTGGTCCGACGGTCCAGCCGCGGATGGCGGTGAAATTCACTCAGCCATGGCGTCCGACGGCGAGGCCGGCAAGGTCACGATGGACATCCGCTCTGCGCTCATCGACATCCAGTACGGCCGGGCCGAGGATCGCCACGGTTGGATGCAGAACGTGCTCCCCGCCTGACGCTGTTTGCGTGGTTGTATGGGTGGTTGGCGATGGCGCTTGCCTTCCGTGGCCCGAGGAGATGAAACATGAACGTCGCGACCCGCACCGAACATGATCTGATCGGTGATCGCGAAGTTCCGCTGGAGGCGTACTGGGGCATCCACACACTGCGAGCGTTGGAGAACTTCCCGATCACGGGCATCCCCATCGGGGAGAGTCCGTACCTGGTCGAGGCCATCGCCGCCGTCAAGGAAGCCGCCGCCTCCACCAACCACGAGCTCGGCCTGCTCGACGACGAACGCTTCGGCGCCATTCGCGCCGCGTGCGAGGAGATCCGCTCCGGCGACATGCACGACGAGTTCGTCGTCGACGTCATGCAGGGCGGAGCCGGCACGTCAACCAACATGAACGCCAACGAGGTCATCGCCAATCGTGCGCTCGAGCTGCTCGGGCACAAGAAGGGCGAGTACCACCACGTCCATCCCAACGAGCACGTCAACCTGAGCCAGTCCACCAACGACGTCTACCCGACGTCGATCAAGGTCGCGATCATCCTGGCCACGCACTCGCTGCTCAGCGCGATGGAGGTCCTGCAGGACTCGTTCATGCGCAAGTCCGAAGAGTTCCACGACGTCCTCAAGATGGGGCGGACCCAGCTGCAGGACGCCGTGCCCATGACGCTCGGCCAGGAGTTCGGCACCTACGGCGTGATGATCGGCGAGGACCGCGCGCGGCTGTCCGAGGCCGTCATGATGCTGCACGAGATCAACCTCGGCGCCACTGCCATCGGCACCCAGCTCAACGCTCCCGCCGGCTACGTGCCGATCGCCTGCGAGCGCCTCGCCACGCTGACCGGCCTGCCGCTGGAGAGCGCGGTCGACCTCATCGAGGCCACCCAGGACTGCGGCGCGTTCGTGCAGCTCTCGGGAGTGCTCAAGCGGGTCGCCGTGAAGCTCTCCAAGATCTGCAACGACCTGCGGCTGCTCTCATCCGGGCCTCGCGCCGGTCTCAACGAGATCAACCTTCCCGCGGTGCAGGCCGGGTCGAGCATCATGCCGGGCAAGGTCAACCCGGTCATCCCCGAGGTCGTCAACCAGGTGGCGTTCCAGGTCATCGGCATGGACGTCACGGTCACGATGGCCGCCGAGGGTGGGCAGCTCCAGCTCAACGCGTTCGAGCCGGTCATCTGCTACTCGCTGTCGGCCGGCATCTATCGCCTGCGGGAGGCCATCCTCGTGCTCGCCACGCGCTGCGTCGACGGCATCACCGCGAACCGGGACCTGCTGCTCAGCGAGGTCGAGAACTCGATCGGACTCGTCACCGCCCTCAACCCGTTCATCGGGTACGCGGCCGCCACCGAGGTCGCCAAGGAGGCCCTGGCCACCGGTCGCGGCGTCGCCGAGCTGGTGCTCGAGAAGGGTCTGCTGCCGCCCGAGGAGCTCGCCCGCATCCTGCGTCCCGAGATCCTGGCGAACCTCGTCCCGCACAGCACTGACACGCCCGAGGCCTGACTGACCTAGGCGAACAACGCCTGGGCGGGGTCGTCCATGAGCTGCACCAGCAATCGGTGCGGCCCGGGCTCGTAGTCGATGAGCACGTCGATCGATCTGCCCTCCGGCGTACGGGAGGCCTCCGCGTCGCCGAGGCCGAAGGCGATGTCGCGCAGCGTCACGGTGGCGGGGCCGACGGGATCGTTCGACGGCCACTCGGCGATGAGCCGGTGCGTCAGGCCGGCCACCACGGCATCGGTCATCGCATGGGTGGCGGGATCGACCTCCGCGACCGTGACCTCGGGCAGCCCGAACTGCTCCAGGCCGTCGGTGCGCAGCAGGCCTTCCTCGAGGTCGTCGTAGTCGAGCACGTACCACTGCTGGGCGTGCGCGAGCGAGACCTCCTCCGGCCGGAGCTCGAGGACCCGCGGCGGCAGGAGCTCGACGACGACGCCGTCGTGCCGCGCCGCGAGCTCCAGGGCATGGATGCGGCAGTCGCGCACGGCGTCGGCCATGACCTCCGTCGGCGCCTGGCAGTGCAGCAGCAGCTGGTGCGGACACTCGCGCAGACGGTCGAGCGACGCGTCGGTGGTGCCGTACCGGCGAAGCAGCGCTTCGTTCGGCATCGGGAGCTGATCCTCGTGGTCGAGCGCATCGGGCGTCATCAGGGCATAGGACGCCGAGCAGGTCTCGGGCACCGGGACGGGTCTGGTGCTCATAGGCCCGCCAGTCTAGACTGGCCGCCATGCAGCACATCAGCATCATCATCGACAGGCGCGCCGGGTAGCAGAACCACACCCGCCGCGCCGCCTCCCAGTGCCTGGGGGGCATTTTTTATGGGCACAGTTGTTGGGCTCGACAAGACGAAGGACGAACCAGTGGCCGCAGGACATCAGCTCGTGAGCGACTTCCACGTGTACGACACGACGATGCGCGACGGCGCGCAGCAGGAGGGGCTCAACCTCTCCGTGCAGGACAAGCTGCACATCGCGCGCCATCTCGACGACCTCGGCGTCGGCTACATCGAGGGCGGCTGGCCGGGATCGAACCCGAAGGACACCGAGTTCTTCGCGCTGGCTGCCAAGGAGCTCGACCTGAAGCACGCCACGCTCGCGGCGTTCGGCGCCACCCGGCGCCCCGACGGGGTCGCGGCCAGTGACGGTCTCGTCGCCGCGCTGCGCGAGTCCGGTGCGTCGGTCGTGACGCTGGTGGCGAAGAGCCACGACAAGCACGTGGAGCTCGCGCTCCGCACCACCCTCGAGGAGAACCTCGCCATGGTGCGCGACACGGTCGAGCACCTGCGCGCCGAGGGCCAGCGCGTCTTCGTCGACTGCGAGCACTTCTTCAACGGCTATCTCGAGAACCGCGACTACGCGCTGGAGGTCGTGCGGACCGCGGCCGACGCCGGTGCGGAGGTCGTCGTCCTCTGCGACACGAACGGCGGGATGCTGCCGCACCAGGTCGGCGAGATCGTCTCCGACGTCATGGCCACGGGCGCGCGCCTCGGCATCCACGCCCACAACGACACCGGCTGCGCCGTGGCCAACTCGATGGCCGCCGTGCTGTCCGGCGCCACCCACCTGCAGGGCTGCATCAACGGGTACGGCGAGCGCACCGGCAACGCCGACCTCATCACGTCCGTCGCGAACCTCGAGCTGAAACTCGGCCTGCCGGTGCTGCCCGAGGGCCGTCTGGCCGACGCCACCCGCATCGCCCACGCGATCGCCGAGATCACCAACTACCCGCCGTCGGCGCGTCAGCCGTACACGGGCGTCTCGTCGTTCGCGCACAAGGCCGGCCTGCACGCCAGCGCCATCCGCGTCGACCCGAACCTGTACCAGCACGTCGACCCCGCACTGGTGGGCAACGACATGCGCCTGCTCGTCTCGGAGATGGCCGGCCGGGCCACGATCGAGCTCAAGGGCAAGGAGCTCGGCTACGACCTCGCCGACGATCCTGAGCGCCTCGCCCGTCTCACCGACCGGGTGAAGGCCATGGAGCAGCAGGGCTACACGTTCGAGGCGGCCGACGCGTCGTTCGAGCTGCTGCTCGCCGAGGAGCTGGGCACGCGGCACTCCTACTTCGACATCGAGTCGTGGCGGGTGCTCGCCGAGTCCCCGTCTCCTGCGGTCACCGATGGTGCCGTTCTCGGAGGCCACGGTGAAGCTGCGAGCCGGTGGTCAGCGCCTCGCCGTCATCGGCGAGGGCAACGGACCGGTCAACGCGCTCGACCATGCGTTGCGGCAGGCGATCGAGAAGCTGTACCCCGACGTCGCCCAGTTCCACCTCATCGACTTCCGCGTGCGCATCCTCGACCAGGGTCACGGCACCGACGCGGTGACGCGCGTGCTGATCGAGACCACGGACGGCAAGAACTCCTGGGTCACCGTGGGCGTGGGCGCCAACATCATCGAGGCGTCCTGGGAGGCGTTGCTCGACGCGCTGACGTACGGTCTGAGGCTGCATGAGGTGCCACCGCAAGGGGCCTGATTCCCGGCTGCTGGCTACCGTGGGCGTGTGAGCGGAGGAGCCCGCAAGGCAGCATTCGTCCTTCCGACGATCATCACCGTCGCGGTGATCGCCTTGGCCGGCACAGCCCTCATCCAGCAGCGCCAGGAACGGTCCGACCGCATCGCCGAGGCCGAGAAGATCGGGGCGTCGTACTTCTCCGACGTCGCGACGTTCGAGGCCGAGGTCCAGCGCGAGCTCAACCAGGTCAGCAGCGGCGAACCGGCCGACCTCAAGAAGGTCGTCGACGAGAAGCTCGACCAGCCGCCCGTGCTCGGCCCCGCACCGGAGGGCGCGGAGGAGTCCGAGACCTATCAGGCCGCCGTGAAGGCCGAGCCCACGGCGCTCCAGCCCTATGAGTCGCTGAGCACGAAGCTCGGCCGCGCCATCGAGGCCGAGGACTTCGTCAAGGCCGCCGACGACGTGCTCGACAACGGCCCGACCGTGCTGCTCGGCAGCGGGACGGTGTTCGGCAGCGAACCGCTCCGCACCCGCGTGCTCCCGGAGCTCAATCGCTCGTTGGCCGAGTTTCGCGCCGTCAAGGTGCCGAAGGGCGCACAAGACGTGGCGGTGAAGGTCGATGGTGCCTTGCGGTACGTCATCGACCAGGTGGCGACGATGGCCGACCGCGCCGACAAGGGGTCGAGCTACGAGTTCAGCTACGACACCCAGTACAACGCCGCTCGCCAGGCCGTGAGCGACTACGCGACCAAGATCGACGGGGACGTCGCCGAGGCGCTCGACCGGATCCGCGGTGCCAAGCCCACCTGATTCCTAGGCTGGCCGGCGGGTCATCGGCACGTGGTCGATGCCGGCGTCGTCGAAGTTCTCACCGCTGCGGACGTAGCCGAACGACTCGTACCAGCGCTCGAGATGGGCCTGGGCGTGCAGCAGCAGGGTCTGGTCGCCCCAGTGCCGGTGGACCTCGGCCATGAGCCGGCCGGACAAGCCCTGTCCGCGCTGGTCACGCCTGGTGCAGACGCGTCCGATGCGATGGGTGCCGCTGTCGTCGATCACGCGCAGGTAGCTCGTCGGACCGTCGGCGTCCTCCAGCCAGAAGTGCGTCGTGGCGGGCAGGAGGTCGCGGCCGTCGACGTCCGTGTCCTCGATCTGCTGCTCCACGGCGAACACCGCGTCGCGGATGCGCCAGATGTCGTAGACGTCCTGCGCGGTCAGCTCATCGCCTCGCACGCACCGGATGCTCATCTGCTGCACCTGACGCAGGTGCCGAAGATCTCCAGGGTGT
Source organism: uncultured Actinomycetota bacterium (assembly GCA_963726885.1). Taxonomy (GTDB): domain Bacteria; phylum Actinomycetota; class Actinomycetes; order Propionibacteriales; family Nocardioidaceae; genus Aeromicrobium. Next base: position 119,330 of record CAVSDS010000009.1, read on the forward strand.
GCTCGACGTCGGTGAACCCGTGCTCGCCGGCCACCCGGTCGGCCCAGCGCTCGACCGTCGGGCCCTCGACCTCCACGGTTCGCCCGCACGATCGGCAGACCAGGTGATGGTGGTGGCCGGCGCTGCAGCGGCGATAGAGGACCTCGCCGTCGTCGCCACGCAGGGAGTCGACCTCGGTGGCGTCGACGAGCGCCTGGAGGTTGCGGTAGACCGTCGACAAGCCCACCTTCTCGCCGCGCTGCGCCAGGATGTCGTGGATCTCCTGCGCACTGGCGAACGCGTCGAGGTCGTCGAGGATCGCGCCGACGGCGCGACGCTGGCGGGTGTTGCGAGGTGACTCGACCATGGTTCCTCCTGGTGGAGTGGGGGTGGTCATGTCGTGACCGGACGTCTGCGGCGGACGACGGCGCCGGCCAGGGCCGCGACGCCGAAGGCCGCCAGAGCCAGCACCACGATCGTGGGCCCGGGCTGGGCGTTGATCTCATAGCTCGTCACGACACCGCCGAGTGCCGCCAGCAGGCCGATGATCATCGCAGCGAGGTGCGTGGCCCGGAAGCTGCGGGTCAGCTGCTGGGCGGCGGCGACCGGGACGACCATCAGCGCAGAGACGAGCAGCAATCCGACCGTCCGCATGGCGACCGTGATGGTGACGGCGGCCAGCACGGCGATGAGCAGGCTGTACGCCTGCACGGGAACGCCGCTGACTCGGGCGTGCTCCTCGTCCTGGCACACCGCGAACAGCTGGGGCGACAGGCCGACGGCGAGAGTGATGACGAGCACGCCGAGCGCTCCGACCAGCCACACCTCGCCGTCCGAGACGGTGGTGATCGAGCCGAACAGGACGCGATTGAGCGACGCGGCGCTCTCGTCGGCGAGATTCGTGAGCAGCACACCTCCGGCGATGCCGCCGTAGAAGAGCATGGCGAGCGCGACGTCGCCGCTCGTGCGGCCGTACGCACGCAGCACCTCGATGAGGATGGCGCCCGCCGTGGCGACCAGCACCGCCGTCAGCAGGGGAGCGATGCCGGTGAGCACTCCGAGGGCGACGCCGGTGAGGGCCACGTGGCCGAGTCCGTCGCCGAGCAGGGCGAGTCGTCGCTGCACGAGATACGTGCCGATCGCCGGCGCGGCCAGCCCGGTGAACGTCGCGGCCACCAGTGCGCGCCGCATGAAGTCGAAGTCGAGCAGCTCGATCATCGGAACACCCCTTCGCCGCCCAGTACCTCGGGCCGCGGGTCGGGCGGCTCGGTGTGGTGGTGGACCTGCTCGTGCTCCTCGTGGACCGCCGCGGCACTCCGCCGGTGGACACCACGCGGCCTTCGTCGAGGACGACCACACGATCGACGAGGTTCCGCATCGGTCCGAGCTCGTGGGCGACCAGGAGGATCGAAGCGCCCTCGTTCACGAGTCCACCGAGCAGCTCGGCGAGCGACTCCTGGTTCTCGTGGTCCACGCCGGACGTCGGCTCGTCCATGACGAGGAGGTCGGCGTCGCCCGCGAGAGCCCGCGCGATGAGCACGCGCTGCTGCTGACCGCCGGACAGCTCGGCGAGCGGGGATCGCAGCCGGTCGACCAGGCCGACCCTGGCGACCGCTCCGACGACGGCGTCGTGGTCAGGCTTGCCGGGCGCGACCGGCGAACGGCCGACGCGAGAGGCGTCCGCTCATGACGACCTCCTGGACGGTGGCCGGAACACCGGCGACCGCGCGCGAGTGCTGGGGCACGTATCCGAGACGTCGCCATGCCCGAAACTTCGACAGCGGCGTGCCGAACAGCTCGACCTCGCCCTCGTCGAGCGGCACCAGGCCGACCGCTGCACGGACGAGGGTCGACTTGCCCGACCCGTTCGCGCCGAGCAGCGCCACGATCTCGCCGGTGACCACGTCGAGGTCGACCTGCCGGAGCACCTGCCGGTTCTCCAGCGTCACCGAGGCGCCCCGTACCGACAGGACGGAGGCTGGCGAAGTCAGCGATGGATCGGTCATGAGCAGGAGTTCGCCTTCCGGAGCGCGTCGAGGTTCCGGCGCATCAGGGTCAGGTAGGTCTCGTCGCCGGTGTCGTCGCTCAGGCCCTCGACGGGGTCGAGCGAGGCGGTGCGCGCCCCGGTCTCGCGAGCGACCGTCTCGGCGATGGCCGGACTCACGAGCGCCTCGGTGAAGACTGTGGTGATCTTCTCGCGCCTGACCAGCGAGCTGATCTCGGCGAGCTCGGACGGGGTTGGCTCGTTCGTGGGATCGATCCCGGCGATCGGCACCTGAGTGAGGTCGTAGCGCTTGGCGAGATGGCCGAAGGCGGCATGACTCGTGACGATCGTCCGGGTGCGGCACGTCCTCAGCCCCGCGGCGAAATCCTCGTCAAGGCTGACCAGCTGCGCCTCCAGGCGGTCTGCATTGGCCTTGTAGGACGCAGCGTGGTCCGGATCGGCCTCGGACAGCCGGCCTGCCACTGCCTGGGAGACGGCGACCAAGGTTCGCGGGTCCAACCAGGTGTGCGGGTCCTGGTCGGTGGGCACGAGCGTCGCGACGTCGATGACGTCGGCCTTCACGCGGTCGGCGCGGTCGACCGCGTCGTCGACGGCGCTCTGGAACCCGCGCTGGTAGACGACGAGGTCGGCCGTCTGCACCGAGCCAACCTGCTTCGGCTTCAGCTCGACGTCGTGAGGCTCGACTCCCGGTGACGTGAGGTTGTCGACGTCCACGTGGTCCCCACCGACCTGCTCGGCGACGTAGGCGAACGGGTAGAACGACGCCACCACGCGGGTGTCGTCGGACTGCGCGTCGTCTCCGCACGCGGCTAGGAGGCTGGCGCAGCAGGATGGCGCCGAGCAGGAGGGCGGGCTTCTTCATGACAACGATTCTCAACAAAATGGGAATCGTTGTCAATTCTGCCTCGCCGGTGGATGCGCTGTCGGCGGGCTACGCTGGGCCCACCCGTCACTCGGATCGTCCGGCACGTACCTGCCGGTGAAGGGAACGTCGCGTCATGCCGTCGGTCACGTACGAGCAGGTCACCTGCCACTTCGGCGGACACGACCGTCCGGCGCTCGATCGGCTCGACCTCGTGGTCGACGACGGTGAGTTCCTCGTCGTCGTCGGGCCGTCCGGCTGCGGCAAGTCGACGGCGCTGCGACTCCTCGCCGGACTGGAGAGCGCCGACCACGGGCGGCTCCTGATCGGCGAGCGGGACGTCACCGACCTTCCACCGCAGGAGCGCGACGTCGCGATGGTGTTCCAGAACTACGCGCTGTACCCGCACATGACGGTCGCCGAGAACATGGCGTTCGCGCTCGACGTCGCCGGGTCGTCCAAGGACGACACCGCGCAACGGGTGCGCGCGGCGGCGGGGCTGCTCGAGATCGAGGGCTTCCTCGACCGCAAGCCCAAGTCGCTCTCGGGCGGGCAGCGGCAGCGGGTGGCGATGGGACGTGCTCTGGTGCGCCAGCCCCGCGTGTTCCTGCTCGACGAGCCCCTGTCCAATCTCGATGCCCAGCTGCGGGTCCAGACGCGGACGCAGATCGCCGGGCTGCAGCGGCGTCTGGGCATCACCACGGTCTACGTCACGCACGACCAGGTCGAGGCCATGACGATGGGGGACCGCGTCGCCGTGCTCGATCGCGGCGTGCTGCAGCAGTGCGCCACGCCGCGGGAGATGTACGACCGGCCCGCGAACCGGTTCGTCGCGGGGTTCCTCGGCTCACCCGGCATGAACCTTCTGGAGCTACCGCACGCTGATGGCAGCGTGCGGCTCGGCGACCTCGACCTTCCACTGCCGCGGGCGTCGCTGGCCGGGATCGACGGCCCGACCGTCGTGCTCGGGGTGCGCCCGGAGAACCTGCACATCGCGGAGCACGGCCCCGATCTCGACGTGGACGTCGTCGAGGAGCTGGGGGCCGACGCGTACGTGTACGGACGACTCGTCACAGGCGGCGAGATGCTGGTCGCGCGTGTCGACTTCCGACGTCCGCCCGCCCCCGGCGACCGCATCCGGCTGGCGCCCATCGACACGGACGCACTCCACGTCTTTTCCGCGACCACCGGCACGCGCCTCGGCTGAGCCGGCGTCGATAGACTGGCCACACCTCAGGCGCGAGCTGCCACGGCAGCTCGCACGGCCTGCCGACACCCAGCCGGAACGGAACATGAGCATGGCTTCCTCTGCCAAGACCGTCGACACCGTCATCTCCCTGGCCAAGCGCAGGGGATTCGTCTACCAGTGCGGCGAGATCTACGGCGGCACCAAGTCCGCCTGGGACTACGGGCCGCTCGGGGTCGAGCTCAAGGACAACATCAAGCGCCAGTGGTGGCGCTCGATGGTGCAGAGCCGTGACGACATCGTCGGCATCGACTCCTCGGTCATTCTGCCCACGGCCGTGTGGGCGGCGTCCGGCCACCTGGCCGCCTTCGTCGATCCGCTCGTCGAGTGCCAGAACTGCCACCGCCGCTTCCGGCAAGATCACTTGCAGGAGGAGTACGCGGAGAAGAAGAAGCTCGACGATCCCGACGCCGTCGAGATGTCTCTCATCGCCTGCCCGCACTGCGGCACCAAGGGTGAGTGGACCGAGCCGCGGATGTTCAACGGCCTGCTCAAGACGTTCCTCGGCCCGGTCGAGAGCGAGGAGGGCATGCACTACCTCCGTCCGGAGACTGCCCAGGGCATCTTCGTGAACTTCACCCAGGTCATGACGAGCGCCCGCAAGAAGCCGCCGTTCGGCATCGCGCAGATCGGCAAGAGCTTCCGCAACGAGATCACGCCGGGCAACTTCATCTTCCGCACCCGTGAGTTCGAGCAGATGGAGATGGAGTACTTCGTCGCGCCGGGCACCGACGAGGAGTGGCACCAGCGGTGGATCGACGCCCGTATGGCCTGGTACACCGACCTCGGGATCAACCCCGACAACCTGCGCCTCTACGAGCACGCCCAGGAGAAGCTCTCGCACTACTCCAAGCGCACCGTCGACATCGAGTACCGCTTCGAGTTCGCCGGCTCGGAATGGGGCGAGCTCGAGGGCATCGCCAACCGCACCGACTTCGACCTCACGACGCACAGCGAGCACTCCGGTCAGGATCTCTCGTACTTCGACCAGGCCAGTGGCGAGCGCTGGACGCCCTACGTCATCGAGCCGGCTGCCGGTGTCAACCGCTCGATGATGGCCTTCCTCGTCGACGCCTACACCGAGGACGAGGCGCCCAACACCAAGGGCGGAGTCGACAAGCGCATCGTCCTGAAGCTCGATCCGCGGCTCGCACCCGCCAAGGCCGCGGTGCTGCCGCTCTCCCGCAACGACCAGCTCTCGCCGGCGGCGCGCGACCTGGCCGCCGAGCTGCGCGGGTTCTGGAACGTCGAGTTCGACGACGCCGGAGCCATCGGCCGGCGGTACCGCCGGCAGGACGAGATCGGCACCCCGTTCTGCATCACGGTCGACTTCGACACGCTCGACGACCAGGCCGTCACGATCCGCGACCGCGACACGATGCAGCAGGAGCGGGTCGCGCTCGCGCAGGTGCGCGACTGGCTGGCGGCGCGGCTTCCGGGTTGCTGAACCGGCAGTAGGCGACAATCAGGGCCGTGAAGGCTCCGAAGCGTCTCGCGGCGGTCCTCGTCGCGGCTCTGCTCGTGATGCCCGCTGCCTGCTCATCCGGAGAGGACGACCCGCCGAAGCCCAGGTCGGAAGTGCCGAAGGGATTCGACCCTCCGGCAGGGGTGACGATCACCGAGGGGGGCTCGACCCTCGAGCTCGGCAAGGCGGGGACAGCGGTCTACCGCGTGGGGGAGAAGGCCGCGAGCGCGGTCACCGTCGCGGTGAGCGAAGTGAAGAAGGGCGACATCAAGAAGGACTTCACGTTCTTCTCCCTCGACGACCAGCTGAAGGCCTCGACGCCGTACTACGTGCGGCTGAACGTGGTCAACGAGGGCCCGAGCGGGCTCGGTGGCGTGGCCATCCCGATCCTGGCGCACGCGGCGTCGAACACGGTGTTCCCGCCGAACGAGCTGGTCGGCGACTTCAAGCCGTGTCCCAACCCGGCCCTCCCCGAGAGCTTCCTCCCGAACGCGAAGGCGGACCTCTGCCTCGTGTTCCTCCTGCCCAAGGGCGAGAAGCTGCAGTCGATCGACTTGCAGACTGGGAAGGAAGCCGACGCCCTCCACTGGAAGCCCTGAGCGGACCGGAGCGAAGTTCGACCCCGGGGGTTGCATTCTCACGTGCCGGGTCCACGATAGGAGTAGACCTACTGAGAGGTAACCAGTCGTGAGCACCGACCTTCGCCCCCAATCCGAGCCAGCAGAGTCCGAGCCAGCAGAGTCCGCGCCGCACCCGTCCGCGCCGAGGTGAGCGAGCGTGAGGCCCGCGACTCGCCGAGTCCGCCCGCGACATCGAGTACACGCGCCCCAGCTTCGCCAAGGAGCTCTACCTCGGGAAGTTCGACCTGCCGCTCATCCACCCGCATCCGCGCGGTGAAGGCGCAGCGGTGGCCGAGGGCGACGCCTTCATCGCACAAGCTGGAGGAGTTCTGCCGCACGCTCGACGGCCGCCTGATCGAGCGTGAGTCGAAGATCCCCGACGAGTACGTCAAGGGCTTCAGCGATCTCGGTGTCTTCGGCATGAAGATCCCGAAGGAGTACGGGGGGCTCGGCCTGTCGATGCTCCACTACGGACGCGCGCTGATGCTCGTCGGATCGGTGCATCCGTCCATCGGCGCGCTCGTGTCGGCGCACAACTCCATCGGCGTGCCCGAGCCGGTCAAGATGTTCGGCACCGACGAGCAGAAGCAGGAGTACCTCACCCGCTGTGCCGGCGGCGCGGTCACGGCGTTCCTGCTCACCGAGCCCGACGTCGGCTCCGACCCCGCCCGCATGGGTTGCACCGCCAGGCTCAGCGACGACGGCAAGGAGTACATCCTCGACGGCGTCAAGCTCTGGACGACCAACGGCGTCATCGCCGAGCTGGTCGTCGTGATGGCCAAGGTGCCCAAGCACGAGGGTGGCCGTGGCGGCATCTCGGCCTTCGTCGTCGAGACCTCGTCGCCCGGCGTCACGGTCGAGAACCGCAACGTGTTCATGGGACTGAAGGGCATCGAGAACGGCGTGACCCGGTTCCACGACGTGCGCGTTCCCGTGGAGAACCGTCTCGGCAAGGAGGGTGAGGGGCTCAAGATCGCCCTGACGACGCTCAACACCGGACGTCTGTCGATCCCGGCGATGTGTGCCGGCGCCGGCAAGTGGTCGCTCAAGATCGCTCGCGAGTGGTCGGCCGAGCGCGTCCAGTGGGGACGCCCGGTGGGCAAGCACGAGGCGGTCGGCACGAAGATCGCCTTCCTCGCCGCCACCACGTTCGCGCTCGAGGCGGTGTTCGAGCTGTCGGCCGAGCTGTCCGACGCCGGCTCGAAGGACATTCGCATCGAGGCCGCGCTCGCCAAGCTCTGGTCGAGCGAGATGGCGTGCACGATTGCCGACGAGCTCGTCCAGATCCGCGGTGGCCGCGGCTACGAGACGGCCGACTCCCTCGCCGCACGCGGCGAGCGTGCCGTGGGCGCCGAGCAGCTGGTGCGCGACATGCGCATCAACCGCATCTTCGAGGGCTCCACCGAGATCATGCACCTGATCATCGCCCGCGAGGCCGTGGACGCCCACCTGAAGGCGGCCGGCGCGCTCGCCGACGTCGACGCCAAGGCGGGGGCCAAGGCCAAGGCCGCGATGGGCGCCAGCGGCTTCTACGCCAAGTGGCTGCCCAAGCTCGTGGCGGGCAAGGGCACGGCGCCGCGCACGTACAGCGAGTTCGGTTCGCTCGCGAGGCACGTGCGCTACGTCGAGCGCCGGTCGCGCAAGCTCGCTCGCCAGACGTTCTTCGCGATGGGTCGCTGGCAGGCGAAGATGGAGTACAGGCAGGCCTTCCTGGGCCGCATCGTCGACATCGGCGCCGAGCTGTTCGCCATGGCGGCCTCCTGCTCACGCGCGGAGATGATCCGCAAGGAGGACGCCGGAGCGAGGCAAGGCAGCCTTCGAGCTGGCCGAGGCGTTCTGCGCTGCAGTCGCGCATCCGGATCGAGGAGCTGTTCGACCGGTTGTGGACCAACTCCGACGACGTCGATCGCGTGCTCACGGACCGCGTCCTCGACGGCGCCTACACGTGGCTCGAGGACGGCGTCATCGATGCCTCCGAGGGCACCGGACCGTGGATCGCCACCTGGGAGCCGGGCAAGTCCAAGGCTGACGACCACCACCGGAACTACCGGTAGGTCAGCTCGCGGACGCGCAGGTGATGCACGCGCGTGCTACCGGCCTGGCCCGGAGCCGCGCGGCGCTGATCGGCTGACCGCACTGCTCGCACACGCCGTACGTCCCGTCGTCGAGGCGGGCGATCGCGGCGTCGATCTCGGTCAGGTGGGCCCGCGCCTGGTTCGCGAGAGCGTCGAGCTGCGACCGCTCGAACGCGATCGTCGCGCCCTCGGGATCGTGCTCGTCGTCGGCATTGCTGTCTCGCGAGGCCGCCACGACCTCGGCGAAGTCGTCGGTCAGGGTCGCGAGGCGCCGGCGCGTCTCCTGGCGCTCACGCTCGAGATCCTCCCGGGGCTGTCCCATCCGTCCATCCTCGCAGCGAGGCCTCGATTTCCGCGCGGCGACGACGCAGGGGAGAATGGCGTGATGCCCACCTTGCCGAGCACCCTGCGCGGTACCGATGTCAGCCTCCGGCTGGGGGACGACCTCGAGGTCGCCGTGCCAGTCGTGCTCGCGCCGATGGCGGGCGTCACGAACGTCGCGTTCCGTCAGCTGTGCGCCGAGCAGGGCGCCGGCCTGTACGTGTGCGAGATGATCACGTCGCGTGGCCTGGTCGAGGGCGATCGCACCAGCCTCCAGATGCTGACGTTCGCCGACAACGAGGCCGTGCGATCGGTCCAGCTGTACGGCATCGACCCCGTGTACGTCGGCAAGGCGGTCGAGATCCTGTGCGCCGAGCACGGCGTGGCCCACGTCGACCTCAACTTCGGCTGTCCGGTGCCGAAGGTGACCCGCAAGGGTGGGGGAGCGGCACTGCCTTGGAAGTCGACGTTGCTCGGCGAGATCCTCACCTCTGCCGTCAGCGCGGCCGAGCCGTACGGCGTGCCGGTCACCATGAAGACCCGCAAGGGCATCGACGACGACCACCTCACCTATCTCGACGCCGGCCGCATGGCTCAGGACGCCGGGTGTGCCGCCATCGGGCTGCACGGGCGCACCGCCGCACAGCACTACTCCGGCCGGGCGGACTGGGATGCCATCGCGAGGCTGAAGGAATCGGTCGACATCCCCGTTCTCGGCAACGGCGACATCTGGGAGGCCGCCGACGCCGTGCGGATGATGGAGCAGACCGGTTGCGACGGCGTCATCGTCGGTCGCGGCTGCCTGGGCCGACCGTGGTTGTTCCGCGACCTCGCGGCCGCCTTCGCCGGTGAGTCGGTGCAGGAGCTGCCGACGCTCGGCGAAGTCACCGCCGTGATGCGCCGCCACGCCGTCCTCCTGGGCGACCACCTCGGCGAGGAGCGGGGCTGTGTCGAGTTCCGCAAGCACGTCGCCTGGTACCTCAAGGGCTTCGCGGCCGGTTCGGTCGTGCGTGAGCGGCTGGGCTCGGTGTCGTCGTACGCGGCGCTCGACGAGCTGCTGGCCCTGCTCGACCCGTCCGAGCCGTACCCCGTCGACCAGCTCGGTTCGCCCCGTGGCCGGCAGGGCACGCCGCGGAAGGTCGTGCTTCCCGACGGCTGGCTGGGCTCGCGCGAGCTGACGGCACCTCTGGCCGCCGGTGCCGAGGACGCCACCAGCGGCGGCTGACCCCTACGCCGTTCGCGGCAGCCGTGCCTGCCTGGCGAGGGCGAGCTGCGTGAACGCGATCCGTTTCGCGTCAGCCGCGTCGAGGTTCGGTCCGTCCGCGTCGACAGGGCCCTTGGGCGTGTGGACCTCCACGGTGGCGAGACCGAGACGACGCTGCCACGGTCCCTGACGCAGCTCGACCGACTGGGTGCGGGCGTGCGGCACGACGTCGGTGGTGCGCTCGAGCCACCCCGAGCGGGCGACGAAGGCGATGTCGTCGGCGGCCACCCAGCGGTAGCGCCAGCCGATGGGCGCGAACGGCCAGGACCGGCGCGGCACCTTGACTCGTTCGACCGGTGCCGGCCGGGCACCGGGAACGAGCTCGTTGAGCACGGCGGCGGCGAGCGCCGGATCGGCGATCGGCAGGAGGGTGGAGTTGATGTCGGAGGAGTCGCTGCCGCCTTGAGCTGCGTACCCGGCGACGTCGACCTCCAGCCGTTGCCAGCCGAGTCGCCGCCAGACGTACGGCTCCTCGACCGAAACACCCTGCACCCGTGCGAACGGGATGCTCTGCGACGTACGAGACAACAGTCCGCGCTCGATGCGGAGCCCGGTGTCGCTCCGCGTCAGGGTGAAGTCCCACTGCGTCAGGACGCGCTTGCCGACGATCTGCCCGAGCCACGTGACCAGCGGGATGATGCCACCGAGGAACGCGAGCACCTGGTCGAACCAGAGCGCCGCCACGAGGACTCCCACCGAGCCGATCACGGCGGCCAGGAAGTCGAGCGAGAGCAGGGTGCCGATCACCACACGACCGGGGGAGACGCGCGCGATCAGCTCGAGCTCCGGCTCGACCGTCTCGACGTCCAGCTCCTCGGTGGTCAGTCCGTGCGCTCGTCCGAGCAGGAGGCGACGCAGGTGCCGGGCGTCCTCGAGCGGGATGAACCGCAGCGTCGACCGGGAGTCCTTGCCGCCGGCCATCTCGATGCGCAGCTCGGACAGGCCGATGATGCGTGCCAGGAACGGCTCGGCGATGTCGACGCTCTGGATGCGCTCGTAGGGGATGCGCCGGGACGACTTCTGCAGGATGCCGCTGGCAATGCGCAGCTCGGTGCCGTCGATGATGTAGCGGGTGAACCACCACGTCAGGAATCCGAAGGCGATGCCGACGACCAGACCACCGCCGATGCGGAGCAAGGCATCGATCCAGATCGGCAGACCGTCCTCGCCGTTGCCGCCGATGAACATCTGACCGAGCAGCGCCAGCGTCGCTGTGCCGGCCCAGATCACGCCCTGGACGAGCCCGGTCAGTGGATGGGTGCGGCTGCCGATCTGCTCGATCTCGTACGTCGTTGGCGCGGCGCCATACGTCGGTGGCTCAGCACCCTCGCTCTGCTGTTCGGCCGCCGGTGGCTCAGCACCCTCGCTCTGGTGTTCGGCCGCCGGTGGCACCGCATCGCCGACGGGCGGGTCAGAGTCCGGCACCGTGCGACTCCCCGAGCTCGGTGAGGCGGTTGCGCAGGCGGGTCGCCTCGTCGGCCGGCAGTCCGGGGATCGTGGCAGCGGTCTCGGTGCTCGCCGTGTGCAGCGTGACGCTCGCGATGCCGAAGGCGCGGTCGACGGGACCCGCCTGCACGTCGACGAACTGCATGCGTCCGTACGGCACCGCGACGAGGCGGCGGAACATGACGCCACCGGTGACCAGCAGATCCTCCTCGTCCTCCGCATATCCCCAGCTCGCGGTGTTGCGTGCGGCCCAGGACCACGTCCATGCGGCCAGGCCGAGGAAGGCGATGGCGAGGGCGGCGAACACGATGGTGAGCCAACCCGGTCCGACCTGGAATGCGGCCAGCGCAGCTGCCACGGCGCCGATCAACACCAGCGGCGGGATGGCCAGGATGCGACGGACCTTCGTCAGGGCGGGGGAGATGCGTTGCCACGGTGCGCCGGGCGGGGCGAACAGGTCTGACGTCACCTGCCCGACCCTACCCGCGCACCGAACCCGCTCAGCCCGAGGAAGGCCTTGAGGATGACCCCGTGTCCGTCCCCTTGGCTGTGCCGGTGTCCGGGTCCTTGCGCGGACCCATCTCCTGGTCGATCAGCATCGTCATCGCGTTGTTCTCGTCGTTCTCGTCCTCGCGGCCCGGCGTCTTGAGGTTCCACCAGCGGATGACGGCCCGGAACAGGAAGTAGTAGATCACCGCATAGACGAGCCCGATCACGATGAGCAGTCCCGGTTTGGTCGCGATGTTCCAGTTGAGCAGGAAGTCGAACAGCCCGGCCGAGAACCCGAATCCGTCGTGGATCTCCAAGGCGTTGGTCAGGGCGATCGAGGTGCCGGTGAGCACCGCGTGGATGACGTACAGCGGGAACGCGACGAACATGAACGAGAACTCCAGCGGCTCGGTGACGCCGGTCAGGAAGCTCGTCAGTGCGGCGCCGATCATGATGCCGCCGACCGCCTTCTTGTGCGCGGGCCGGGCCTCGTGCCAGATGGCGAGCGCCGCAGCCGGAAGAGCGAACATCATGATCGGGAAGAACCCGGTCATGAAGTCGCCGGCCGTGGGATCGCCGGCCAGGAACCTCGGGATGTCGCCGGTGACGACCGTCCCGGCGGAGTTCGTGTACTCGCCGAAGAGGAACCACGGGCCGGAGTTGAGGATGTGGTGCAGGCCGAGCGGGATGAGCAGCCGGTTGGCCGTTCCGTACACGAAGCCTCCGATGACGCTGTTCGCGGCGATCCAGTCGGAGAGGTTGGTCAGGCCCGCGTCGAACGCGGGGTACACGAGTCCCATCAGCACCGCGATGACGATGGCCGCGAGGGCGGCGATCATCGGCACGAAGCGACGGCCACCGAAGAAGGCCAGGTAGTCGGGCAGCTTGATGCGGTAGTACCGCTGCCAGAGCAGGCCGGTGACGACGCCGATGACGATGCCGCCGAGCACGCCGTAGTTGATCAGCTCCTGCTCGGCACCCTTCGCCGGCGGGTCGAGGACGAACGGACTGATCGCGTCGCCGACGTTCTTGAACACGAGGTAGCCGACGACGGCAGCCAGTGCAGTCGAGCCGTCGGCCTTCTTGGCCATGCCGATCGCGACGCCGACGGCGAACAGCAGCGGCAGGTTGTCGAACAGTGCGCCACCTGCAGCGCCGACGACGGCGGCGACCTTCTCCCATCCGAGGCCGTCGGCCCCGAGCAGGTCAGGCTGGCCGAGCCTCAGCAGCAGGGCGGCAGCGGGCAGAGCCGCGATCGGCAGCATCAGGCTGCGGCCGAACTTCTGGACCGTCGCGAGGCCAGGCAGGCCTCTGCGTCCGGTCGATGCGGTCGTGGTCATCGTGATCTCCCTTGTGGTGGGTGGTGTGTCATGGCGCCGACGGCCCGCGGTGCAGGCTCATCGACAACTGGTACCGATCACCGCGATAGCGGCTCACGGTGCGCTCGACTGGTCGCTCCGAGGAGGAGGCGACGCGGTCGAACACGAACAGGGGTGCGCCGGCGGGGGTGTCGAGGAGCCGGGCGTGGGCGCGGCCGGCGCGCTCGGTCCAGACGGTCTGCTCGGCGCCGGTGATGACGACGCCGTAACCGCTCTCGAGGACGGCATAGAGCGACGACTCGAGGTCCTCGGCGTCGAGGTGCGGGAAGAGGGCTTCCGGGTACCAGCTCGTCTCGAAGGCCATGGGCTCGCCGTCGGCTAGGCGGAGCCGCTCGATCTTCCACACGGACGACGCAGGTGCGAGGTCGAGATTCTTGGCCACGGTCTCGTCGGCCGGTTCCGAGTCGCAGGAGAGCAGCCGAGTCGTGGGCCGGTGCCCCCGGCGGCGCATGTCCTGGGTGAACGACGCGAGGTGCAGCTGGCTCTCCACGCGCGGACGGGTGACGACCGTGCCCTTGCCGGGGACCTTCGCCAGTCGACCGTCGGAGACGAGGCCGGCGATCGCGGCGCGCACCGTCGCGCGGCTCACTCCGTGCTGGGCCATGAGGTCGCGCTCGGACGGGATCATCGCGCCGGGGGAGAGCTCGTCGTCGATCGCCGTGAGCAGCGCCTGGCGCAGCTGCACGTGCTTCGGGACGGGGCCGTCGACCAGCATCGGATCCTCTCGACGTGAGCTGGGAGCGCTGGTACGCTCCGGTACGTACCAGTGAGGATGCACCGCCGTTCCAGTCGTGTCAAGCCTCGTGCCGAAGGAGCATGGACGTATGAGCGAGACCGTCAGCAGCACCGTCATCGGGGCCCGCCAGGTCGTCGGCCTGCCCGACGACGGCGACGGACCAGGCTGGGTGCAGCTGCGTGACGGGCGCATCGCCGGCGCCGGTCGCGGCACGCCGCCACGGCCGGCCGACCTGGAGCTCGACGGCGTCCTGGCGCCCGGCCTCATCGACGCCCAGATCAACGGCGGGTTCGCGGTCGACTTCGCCGAAGCCGGAACAGCCGAGGTGCGACGTACGGCTGAGCTGATGCTGTCGACCGGCGTCACGACGATGGTGCCGACGTTCATCACCTCGACCATCGACGAGCTCGTCGCCCAGGTGTTGCGGTTCGACCAGGCCCGTGTCGCGAGCAACGAGACGGGACGTGCGACCCGCCTGCTGCCCGCCCACGTCGAGGGGCCGTTCCTGTCGCCGCGCCGACGGGGTGCGCACCGCGAGGAGTGCCTCATCGACCCGACCCCCGAGGCGCTGGCGCCGTTCCTCGCGATGGCCGACCGGATCTCGTACGTCACCTTGGCGCCCGAGCGTGCCGGGCGCCGTCCAGGCCATCGTCGACCTCATCGCCGCCGGCATCCGCGTCTCGATCGGTCACAGTGACGCCGACGACGCCGCGGTGCGTGCGGCCGCCGATGCCGGCGCGTCGATGGTCACCCACCTCTACAACGCGCAGCGTCCGTTGCACCATCGTGACCCCGGCGTCGTCGGCGCCGCGCTCACCGACTCGCGACTCACCCTCGGTCTGATCTCCGACGGCTACCACGTCGAACCGACCGCCATCCGGCTGGCGTTCTCGGCGGCGCCGAAGCGCGTCATGCTCGTGACCGACGCCGTGGCCGCGCTCGGCATGCCGCCGGGCATCTCGGTGCTGGGCGGGCAGGAGATCGTCGTCGCGGCCGGTCGAGCCGCCGCTCCGCGCGGACGGCACGATCGCCGGTGCCGACGTCCCGCTGGACGGATGCCTCGGGCACGCGCTGGCCGCCGGTGTCGATCTCGTCGACGTCGTCCGCGCTGCCACTCGAACGCCTGCTGACGCCCTGGGACGCTCCGACCGCGGGACGCCTCGAGCCGGGTACGCTCGGCGACCTCGTCCTGCTCGGCAGTGACGATCTTCGAGCCCGGGCCACCTGGCTGGCCGGCGAGCTGGTCTGGAGCGCCGAGGACGCTCGTGAGGAGGTGGCTCGATGACCGTCGACGCCTCTCCGACGCAGATGGCGCGGGAGATCGCCGAGCAGCCGGCCGCGCTGCGAGCCACGCTCGACGCCCTGCTGCCGCGTCGCGGCGAGATTCGTGAGCGCCTCGCCGGTCGTCGTCACGTCCTGTTCGCCGCGCGCGGCTCGAGCGACAACGCCGCGATCTACGGCCGATATCTCCTGGAGACGCATGCCGGCGTGCCCGCCGGGCTCGTCTCGCCCAGCGTCGCCACGCACTACCGGAGCCACCTCGACCTGTCGGACGCCGTCGTGGTGGGCGTCTCCCAGTCGGGACGCACGAGCGAGATCGTCGAGACGCTCGCCTGGGCACGCGCCTGCGGCGCGCTCACGGTGGCCGTCAGCAATGACGAAGGCTCCGACCTCGCGACGTCGGCCGACCTTGCGCTCACCACACTCGCCGGAACCGAGCTCGCGGTGCCGGCCACCAAGAGCTACCTCACCCAAGTGGCCGCGATGACGGCTCTCGGCACGGCGCTCGGGCCGGAGGACTCTGGGCTCGACGCCGCCCTTGCCGACGTGCCTGATCGGCTCGAGAAGGTGCTGGCCGACGCTGATCGCCTCGATCCGGTCGTGGCGCAACTGGTCGACGGCGACTGTGTGGTGACCGGTCGCGGACTCATGATGGGCACGGCGCTGGAGGTCGCGCTCAAGCTGGAGGAGACCTGTGCCCGCCCGGTGCGCGGCTACTCCTACGCGGACCTGCGTCACGGGCCCATCTCCGCAGTGCACGAGGGCGTCACCGCGGTTCTCGTGGGCGCCGCCGACGGCCCGCTCCACGACGCGATGATCGAGCTGGCCGACGACCTGCATACCCGCGGCGCCTCCACGGTGGCGGTGGGCGGCTCGCCGGATCTGGCCGCCGCATGCGACCTCGCCACCGGGCCGCTCGACCTCACCGAACGACTCGCTCCCCTCGTGGCGGTCGTGCCGATGCAGATCGTCATCGAGCGGCTGGCTCGCAGCCTCGGCCTCGATCCCGACGAACCCCGCGGCCTCTCCAAGGTCACCCGGACCGACGTCACCACCCAGGAGGAGACATGAGCGAGCGCAGCGAGCGAACAATCGAACACCTCATGCCGGCACCTTTGTATTGTTGGCTCTTCACGGAGGTGCCGGCATGAGCAAGACGGACAAGGCGCAACAGATCGTCGACGGTCTCGGCGGCCTCGCCAACATCGTCGAGGTCGAGCCGTGCATCACCCGACTCCGCACCGAGGTCGAGGATCCTGCCCTCGTCGACGAGGCGGCGCTCAAGGCAGCCGGCGCCTACGGAGTCGTGGTGTCGGGCAACGTCGTGCAGGTCGTCGTCGGCCCCGAGGCCGACACGCTCGCCAGCGACATCGAGGACATGGAGTGACCGACACGTTCGATGTGATCGCGCCGGTGCCGGGCCGCGTCATCGCCCTGGGCGACGTGCCAGACCCGGTCTTCGCCCAGCAGATCGTCGGTTCCGGCGTCGCGATCGACCCCGAACGGTTTCCGGGCACTGCGGTGGCGCCGGTCGCCGGACGGCTTCTCAAGCTGCATCCCCATGCGTTCGTGGTGCTCACCGCGGGAGGTCAGGGCGTGCTCGTCCACCTCGGGATCGACACCGTGCAGCTCGACGGTGCGGGCTTCGAGCTGGTGGCGGCAGAGGGTGACGAGGTCGCGGCCGGTGACCCGGTCGTGCGGTGGGACCCGGCCGCGGTCGAGGCCGGAGGACGGTCTCCGGTCGTTCCGGTGGTCGTCATGGACACGGCAGCCGACTCGGTGTCGTCGTCGGTCGTCGGCAGCGCGGTCGAGGTCGGCGACCCGCTGTTCTGACCCAGAATCGCAGTTGACCCGACGACGTCGCCGGTGGGACACTGGGAGACGCAGTCATCGCTGCGTTCCCACCATTTCCGGAGGATTATCCATGGCCAAGGCCCTCATTGGTTTCGTCGGCGGTCCCACCTCCGACCAGCTCCGTGAGACGGCCCGTCTGCGTCAGCGCATTTCCGACCTCGAGTCGCAAGTGCTCCGCCTGAAGATCGAGAACGACGGTCTCCTCAAGACCCTCTCCGAGCGCGTCGACCATGTCACGGCCGACAGCCTCCTCGAACCGATCGCCCGCTGACCCAGACCCGCCTGCACGACGAGTGCGACGCACGTTGCACCCGTGATCGTGGCATCCCCTAGAACACCGGATCCGTCCTCTAGGGTGGCTTCAGGCCCCTGCCGCCCCGCCCCCAAAACGGCACAGTGCCGAGGAGTTGTCGGTGTACCTCAAGAGCCTCACGCTTCGTGGGTTCAAGTCCTTCGCGTCCTCCACCACCCTCCAGTTCGAACCCGGCATCACCTGTGTCGTGGGACCGAACGGGTCGGGCAAGTCCAACGTCGTCGACGCCCTGTCGTGGGTGATGGGTGAGCAGGGAGCCAAGTCGCTGCGCGGCGGCAAGATGGAGGACGTCATCTTCGCCGGCACCGCCGGCCGGCCACCCCTCGGTCGCGCCGAGGTCGTGCTCACGATCGACAACACCGACGGAGCCCTGCCGATCGAGTACAGCGAGGTCACGATCTCGCGCACGATGTTCCGCAACGGCGGCTCCGACTACGCCATCAACGGCACGTCGTGCCGTCTGCTCGACGTCCAGGACCTGCTCAGCGACTCCGGCATCGGCCGCGAGATGCACGTCATCGTCGGGCAGGGCCAGCTCGACTCCGTGCTGCGCGCGACGCCGGAGGACCGACGCGGCTTCATCGAGGAAGCCGCGGGCGTCCTCAAGCACCGCAAGCGCAAGGAGAAGGCGCTGCGCAAGCTCGACTCCACCCAAGGCAAACCTCACCCGCCTGCAGGACCTGCTCACCGAGCTCCGCCGACAGCTGAAGCCGCTGGGCCGGCAGGCCGAGGTGGCTCGTCGGGCAGCCGTCATCCAGGCCGACGCCCGTGACGCCCGGGCCCGCCTGCTCGCCGACGACGTCGTCGCCGCGCGGTCGGTCATCGCCGAGGAGCTCGCCGACGAGACGGCACTCAAGGAGAAGCGTGCGTCGGTCGAGAAGGCGGTCGCGGAGGCACGCGACACCGAGACCGAGCTCGAGGACCATCTGCGCACCGACTCGCCGCGGCTCTCCGCCGCCCAGGAGACCTGGTACGGACTGTCCGGGCTCCGCGAACGACTGCGTGGCACCGCCGGGCTCGCCACCGAGCGCGTACGGCTCGCCGCCGTCGAGGCCGACGACCAGCAACGACTCGGCCGCGAGCCCGAGGAGCTCGAGGCTGAGGCCCGACGCGTCCGTGAACAGCACCAACGGATGGCCGCGTCCGTGGCCCAGGCGACGGCTGCGCTCGAGCAGACCGTCTCCCTCCGGCACGAGGCCGAGTCGGCCTACACGACCGAGGAACGTCGCATCGCCGGCCTGCTGCGCGCGGCGGCCGACCAGCGTGAGGGACTGGCTCGTCTGCACGGCCAGGTCAATGCCATCCAGAGCCGGGCGGCAGCCGCCGGCGACGAGATCGGCCGACTCACCGAGGCCCGCGACGAGGCCGACCGACGCGCGTCCGAGGCCCACCACGCCTTCACCGTCCAGGAGAACGAGATCGCCGGGCTCAACGCCGGGGAGTCCGGCCTCGACGCCGAGCTGGAAGCGGCCGAGGCCGCCCTCGGGGCCATCGACGAGCGGCTCGCCCAGCTCGGTCGCGACATCCACGCCGGCGAACGACGTCAGGCCGGGCTGTCGGCCCGCAAGGAAGCCCTCGAGCTGGGCCTGGCCCGCAAGGACGGTGCCGGCGCGCTCCTGGCCGCCACGGACGAGATCAGTGGACTGCTCGGCTCGGTCGCGGCGCTGATGAACGTCCGGGCTGGATACGAGACCGCCATCGCGGCCGCCCTCGGGTCGGCCGCCGACGCCGTCGCCGTCGACCACCTCGACAACGCCGTCTCGGCCATGCAGAAGCTCAAGTCCGAGGACCTCGGCCGCGCCGGGATGCTCCTCGACTCCGCCGATCTCAAGGACGACGTCGACGACGCCGCCTGGCCGGGCCTTGCCCGACTTCGCGACGTACGCGATCGACGTCGTCGACGGTCCCGGCTCCCTGCAGCGATCCCTGCGACGGCTGTTGTTCAAGGTCGCCGTCGTCGAAGACCTCGATCGCGCCAAGATCCTCGTCGCCCAGGCGTCCGACGTCACGGCGGTCACCCGCGACGGTGACGTCGTGGGGTCGCACTTCGCGGCCGGAGGATCGACCTCCACGTCCAGCCTGATCGAGGTCCAGGCCGCCATCGCGCAGGCCGAGAGCGATCTGGACGAGGCAGCGCACGCGGTCGAGTCGCTGCGCTTCGAGCAGCAGTCGGCCGAGTCCGAGCGCGCCGAGGCGCAGGAGCGGGTCGACGCCGCACTCGGGCGACTCCATGAGTCCGACGCCGAGATGGCGGCCGTGGCCGAGCAGCTCGGCCACCTCGGCTCCACGGCCCGCGCCGCCCGCGGTGAGTCGGAGCGTCTGGCCGCGGCGATCAGTGCTGCCGAGGCCGCCCGCGACAGCGACCTGTCCGGCCTGGCCGAGCTCGAGGATCGCCTCGAGCGCGCCGAGTCCGCGCCGGAGGACGAACCAGACACCAGCGAGCTCGAGGGGCTCGCCGAGAAGGCGTCGGACGCTCGCCGCGTCGAGACCGAGGCGCGACTCGCGCTCCGTACCAACGAGGAGCGGGCCCGGGCGCTCGAGGGCCAGGTCACGGCGTTGCTCGAGTCGGCAGAAGCCGAGCGGGAGGCACGCATCCGCGCCCGCGAGCGACGTGAGCGCCAGATCCGCGAGTCCGAGGCCGCCCGAGCCGTCATCGCCGTCGGCGACGTCGTGCTGACGCGTCTCGAGACGTCCATCCAGGAGGCCGCCCGGCGTCGTGCCGACATCGAGGCCGCCCGTTCCGGTCGCGAGGAGTCGCTGCGCAGCCGTGCGGGTGCGGCTGCGCGACCTCGGCACCGAGCTCGACGGGCTCACCGACTCCGTGCACAAGGACGAGATGGCCCGCGCCGAGCTGCGGCTGCGGATCGAGACGCTGGAAGCACGATCGCTGGAGGAGCTCGGCCTCGAGGTCGACGCGCTCGTCTCCGAGTACGGCCCCGATCAGCTCGTCCCGCCGGTCGAGGTCCACCTCGACGACGATGAAGACGTCGCCACCGAGCCGATCCCGTATGACCGGGAGCAGCAGACGAAGCGTCTGCGGGCCGCCGAGCGATCGATGGCGATGCTCGGCAAGGTGAACCCCCTCGCGCTGGAGGAGTACACGGCGCTGGAGGAGCGGCACCAGTTCTTGTCCGAGCAGCTCGACGACCTCCGCAAGACCCGTCAGGACCTCCTCGACATCGTCGACGACGTCGACGCGAAGGTGGAGCAGGTCTTCACCGAGGCCTGGTACGACGTGGCCGCCGAGTTCGAGGTCGTGTTCGCCCGGCTGTTCCCCGGTGGCGAGGGCCGGCTCATCCTCACCGATCCGCAGAACATGCTCACCACCGGCATCGACGTCGAAGCCCGCCCGCCCGGCAAGAAGGTCAAGCGGCTGTCACTGCTCTCCGGCGGCGAACGTGCGCTCGTGGCGGTCACGTTCCTCGTGGCACTGTTCAAGGCGCGTCCGAGCCCGTTCTACATCCTCGACGAGGTCGAGGCCGCGCTCGACGACGTCAACCTCGGGCGCCTGCTGGAGCTGTACGAAGAGCTGCGCGAGAACTCCCAGCTCGTCGTCATCACGCACCAGAAGCGCACGATGGAGGTCGCCGACGCGCTCTACGGCGTCTCGATGCGCGGCGACGGCGTGTCCGCGGTGATCAGCCAGCGTCTGCGCGAGGAAGAGAGCGCGTAGTGACTCGGTAGGGGTGCCGGGCGTTGGGCGGCAAGATCAGCACCGAAGCGACTACTCGGCGATTCGCACGATCTCGACCCGCTGGGAGGACGAGGACGTCTACGGACACGTCAACAACGTCGTCTACTACTCCTTCTTCGACACCGCCGTGAACGGCTACCTGATCGACACCACCGGCGTCGACATCCGCCAGCTCGACGCCACCGGCATCGTCGCCGAGACGAGCTGCACGTTCCTGCGAGAGCTGCGGTTCCCCGGCGACGTGGATGCCGGGCTCAAGGTCACGAAGCTCGGCACGTCGAGCGTCGTCTACGAGATCGCCCTGTTCCAGGGCGTCGACGAGGAGCCGGCCGCCGTCGGCCGCTTCGTCCACGTGTACGTCTCCGGCGACGACCGCAAGGCCACGCCGATCCCCGACGTCGTTCGCGCAGTGCTCGAACCCCTGACCTGACGATCAGGCGGCGAGGGCTTGGTGGGGTGATCCGCGGGCGAGCTCGAGTCGTCCGGAATGGACGAGTGTGTGGCATGTGCGGCAGAGGCCGATGAGGTTGTCGAGGTCGGTGCGTCCGCCGTGGGACCACCAGGTCAGGTGGTGGTTGTGGCTGATGGGGTGCCAGCAGGCGGGTGCTGCGCAGGTGCCGCCTTGTCTGAGTGAGATGGCTTTGGCTTGTCGTGGGGTGGCGAGGCGTTCGGTGCGGCCGACGTCGAGAACCTCGAGGTTCTTGCCGACGTCGTGATGAGGAATGGGGTGAGCTCGGCCCCGCAGAGCAGGTGGGTGAGGAGGCCGGGTCCGATCGGTCCGAACCCGTCGCAGGGTTGCCGGCTTCAGGTCGAGGTCGAGGGTCTTGCGGGCCTGATCGTCGGCCATCGCCTTGAGAGTTTCGGTGTCGACGGTGATGTTGATGTGGGGGCGGATGCCGTTGTCGGCCGGCAGGCCGTGCTCCAGCACGGTGGTGCAGATGTCGTCCGAGCGCACCCATGCGTCGTTCCGACGGCTTTCGGTCGTCGTCGGCGTCGCGTGGGACGGAGAGGTTCTTGAGGATCGTGTTGAGCTTGGCGCCGGTCTCGATGTCGAGAAACCCGGTGAGGTGCCAGCCCTCATCGGTGCGGGCCAGGCGGATGTCGCGCTTGTCCATGCCCTTGCGCCAGGCTTCGTCGAGGTCGTCCGGGTGCAGGACCGCACGGATCTGCCGCACCTTGGCGTGGAGCTCACCCGGTGTGACGTGCTTCGCGACCTCCAGCAGCGGTTCCTCGATCAGCCGGGTCTCGGCGACACCGACATGCTTGAGCGCATAGGTGAACGAGACGACGTGCTCGAACGAGATCGACCCGACCGGGCGGCCTCGCCCACGGCGGGCAGGTCACGGAACGTGGCCGCTGCGCGCACCATCTGACGGGTCAGGCCGGCGTCCTGGTGCAGCTCACGTCGGGCCCAGGTGGTGATGCTGGAGGCACCGTCGGCTTCGTGCTCCTTGGCCGCGTCGCATCGCCGCGAGACGCTCACTCATCGCGGCGTCGATCGCGTGTCGCGCGGCGCCGAGCGCCCGGATCTCATCACCGGTCGACGTGGTGACCGACCGCATCGCCCGCGCAGCATCGCGCAGGGTGGCGATGGTGGGTTCGACGTCGGCCGGCATGCTCTCGATTCTACTCGAACACACGTTCGTTAACCAGTGGAAAACCCTGTGGATTCACGGAATTTCGAGGTCCAACTCAACTGGTTCGGACGGCGATGCCCGGATAGTCCACGACCAGTCCGGACTCGTCATACGTGAGCTGGCAGGTGAAGTCGAAGGCCGGTGACTCGTAGTTGTACCTCTGACGCCCGTCCTCGTCCGGAAGACGCTCGTAGGTCTGCTCGAGCCTGTCGATCGAGAGGTCCTGTGCCCAGACGTAGGCGGCGGGCGCAGGAGAGTATTCACCGACGTCCAGGGCCATGCGGTGGGCAGGGAAGGCATTGGTCATCGCCGAGGACTCCAGATCGACGTCGAGGCAACCATTCAGGTGCGGGGCGGGAATGCCGTCGACGCGCCACCGCCCCGGCACGTCCGCATCGAGCACCCTCGTCCGCGTGCCGTCGACCGTTCGGTTCGAGACGCTGGCCCGGCGCGTGACCCACTTGTCGTCCACCTCGATCTCGTAGGCGACCAACCAGGACTGACCAGCCTCGTCGGCGGTCGTCCATCCCTCGATGCGGTGACCGCCGGGCACCGGTGTGAAGTACACGATCTCGAAGCCGGTGCGTGCCTCCTGGTGCAGCCACGTGGCCGACCGGGGCGGTGCGTCGAACGCCATGGGTCCATTCTTCACCAGCGCGGCTTGCATAGGGTGGTCGCGTGACCACGCTCGTGCTCGTCCTGATCATCGCCGCCGGCGTCCTCGTGCTCGGCGGGGGCATCGCCCTCGTCATCGCCCGCGGCCGCCGCGAGCTGCCCCCGCCTGATGTTCTGGACGCGATCACCGAGGAGGAGATCGAGCACCCGGAGCACCCGGAGCCACATCTGGAGGACGAGTCGGACGACTCGGCACCAGCGACCACCACGATCGAGCGTCCCGAGTCCGCGCAGGGCCGTCTGGTCCGCCTCCGGGCGCGACTGGCCCGGTCGCAGGGGTCGCTCGGCAAGGGCCTGCTCGCGGTGCTCGGCCGTGCCAACCTCGACGACGCCGCGTGGGAGGAGCTCGAGGACACCCTGCTCGCTGCCGACGTGGGCGTCGGGCCCACCACCGAGCTGGTCGACGCGCTCCGCACCCGCGTGCGAGTCGAGGGCATCGACGACCCCGAGCGGGCCAGGGCCGCGCTCCGCGAGGAGCTCGTCTCGCTCGTGGGCAACGATCTCGACCGCACGCTGCAGTCCAGCGGCGATGCGGGCAAGCCAGGAGTGGTGCTGGTCGTGGGTGTGAACGGCACCGGCAAGACCACGACCGTCGGGAAGCTGGCGCGCGTGCTCGTCGCCGACGACAAGACCGTCGTGCTCGGAGCCGCTGACACGTTCCGCGCCGCCGCGGCCGACCAGCTGCAGACATGGGGAGAGCGGGTCGGTGTTCAAACCGTCCGCGGACCTGAGGGCGGCGACCCGGCCAGCGTCGGCTTCGAGTCGGTCAAGAAGGGCATCGAGGACGGCATCGACGTCGTGCTGGTCGACACCGCCGGCCGGCTGCACACGAAGGCCGGTCTGATGGACGAGCTCGGCAAGGTCAAGCGGGTCGTGGAGAAGCAGGCCCCCGTCACCGAGGTGCTGCTCGTCATCGATGCCACCACCGGCCAGAACGGGCTCACCCAGGCCCGGGTGTTCGGTGAGGTCGTCGACGTGACGGGCATCGTCCTCACCAAGCTCGACGGCACCGCCAAGGGCGGCATCGTCATCGCCGTGCAGCGCGAGCTCGGCGTGCCGGTGAAGTTCGTGGGCCTCGGTGAGGGTGCCGACGACCTCGCCCCGTTCGACGCCGAGGAGTTCGTCGACGCTCTGCTTGAGTAGCTCGATGGTTGAGTAGCCGCGAGGAACGAGCGGCTTCGAAACCACGACTTCCGCGAGTCTCGACGCTCACCAGGTTTCGTCTACGGACGCCTTCGGCGTGACGCGCTCAACCCGCCGCCGGCGTTCGGCCGCAAGCGGCCTCAACCGTCGACGTAACACGCTGTTTACATCCGGCTCGATTTCGTGACGCCGCGGCAACACGAGGGTGCAGGAACCGAAACCCGCCTCCATCAGTCTGATCTTCGAAGCGGCGCGCTCCAAGCCTGGGAGCACAGCGCGTCCCGACTCTCGACTACCGGAGGTCTCATGGATACCGGCGATACCGCATGGATCTTG
This sequence comes from uncultured Actinomycetota bacterium, assembly GCA_963726885.1. Taxonomy (GTDB): domain Bacteria; phylum Actinomycetota; class Actinomycetes; order Propionibacteriales; family Nocardioidaceae; genus Aeromicrobium. Next base: position 144,150 of record CAVSDS010000009.1, read on the forward strand.
GCCAGCTCGGCCTTGGTTCTGCTCATGACGCCAGGTCTCGCGTTCTTCTACGGAGGCATGGTGCGCGCCAAGAGCGTGCTGAACATGATGATGATGAGCTTCATCGCGCTGGCCATCGTGCCCGTGCTGTGGGTGCTCTACGGCTACTCGTTCGCGTTCAGCCCCGGCGGAAACCGCTGGCTCGGTGGATTCGACCGCCTCGGCCTCGACAACATCAGCGCGGCCACGGCGTACGGCACTCTGCCTGAGTACGTGTTCGTCGCATTCCAGCTGATGTTCGCGATCATCACCGTTGCCCTGATCAGCGGCGCGATCGCCGACCGCGCCAAGTTCTCGGCCTGGGCGGTGTTCGTCGTGATCTGGATGACGATCGTCTACTTCCCGGTCGCGCACTGGGTGTTCGACTTCGGCGACGACGGCGGCTGGATCGCCACCAAGCTGGAGGCCTTCGACTTCGCCGGCGGTACTGCCGTCCACATCAACGCCGGTGCCGCTGCGCTCGCGCTCGCACTGGTGCTCGGCAAGCGCGTCGGCTGGAAGCATGATGCGATGCGGCCGCACAACCTGCCGTTCGTGCTGCTCGGTGCCGGCCTGCTCTGGTTCGGCTGGTTCGGGTTCAACGCCGGATCCGCCGTGGGCTCCAACGGGCTCGCGGGTCTCGCCTTCGTGAACACCGCGGCCGCCACGGCTGCCGCGATCCTCGGCTGGCTCGCCGTCGAGGTCGTCAAGGAGGGCAAGGGAACGTCGCTCGGAGGCGCCTCGGGAGCGGTGGCAGGTCTGGTCGCCATCACCCCGGCCTGCGGCACCCTGTCGCCCGTCGGCTCGATCGCGCTCGGCCTCATCGCCGGTGCCATCTGCGCCTGGGCGGTCGGACTGAAGTTCAAGCTCGGACTGGACGACTCGCTCGACGTGGTGGGCATCCACCTGGTCGGCGGTCTGGTCGGCACGTTGCTCATCGGGTTCCTGGCCACGAAGACGAACGCGGGTGGCGTGGACGCTGCCGGTCTCCTCTACGGGGGCGACCTGAGCCAGCTGGGCAAGCAGGCCATCGCGGCGTTCGCCGTCCTGGCCTACTCGTTCGTGCTGACGTACATCATCGGCAAGCTGATCGACGTGACCATCGGGTTCCGGGTCGACGAGGAGATCGAGGTCTCCGGCATCGACCAGGCCGAGCACATGGAGACCGCGTACGACTACGCCGGAGCCGGCGGGTCCACCTTCAAGACGGGAGCATGAGATGAAGCTCGTGACAGCAGTCATCAAGCCGCACAAGTGGGAAGACGTCCGTGAGGCGCTTGCCGCGTCCGGGGTGGCCGGAATGACGGTCACCGAGGCCAGCGGGTACGGCCAGCAGAAGGGCCACACCGAGGTCTACCGCGGCGCCGAGTACGACGTGTCGCTCGTGCCGAAGATCCGGCTCGAGGTGGTCGTCGACGACGCCGACGTCGAAGGCGTGGTCTCGACCATCACCGGTGCTGCCCAGACGGGCAAGATCGGCGACGGCAAGGTGTGGGTCGTCCCGGTCGACTCGGTGGTGCGGGTCCGCACCGGCGAGACCGACGAGGCCGCTCTGTAGCACCGCTCAGACGACGATGCGCACCGGAAACCTGGTGCGCATCGTCGTCGTTCCCTGGCGGGGGTGCCGGGCTCTGGGCGGCAAGATCATATTCCGGTAGTCTCCGGTCGCACTCCCGACTCCTGGAGGATCCATGGACACCGGCGATACCGCGTGGATGCTGGCCTCGACGGCCCTCGTGCTGTTGATGGTCCCCGGCCTGGCGTTCTTCTACGGCGGCATGGTCCGCGCGAAGAGCGTCCTCAACATCATGATGATGGTGATGTACTCCCTGGCGATCATGCCGATCGTCTGGTTCCTGTGGGGCTACACCGGCGCGTTCGGTGACGACATCGGGGGAGGTCTCCTCGGAGGCGGCGAGTCGCTCGGACTCAAGAACATCACCGTGGAGACGCTGACGGGCACGCACCCGACGTACATCTTCGTCATCTTCCAGATGCTCTTCTGCGTCGTCACGGTCGGTCTCGTCGCGGGAGCCATCGCCGATCGGACGAAGTTCGCCGCCTGGATGGTGTTCGTGCCGCTGTGGGTGACGCTCGTCTACGTGCCGATCGCCCACTGGGTGTTCGCCTTCGACAGCGACACCACCCAGGGAGGCTGGATCTCGAACGACCTCGGGGCCTTCGACTTCGCCGGCGGCACGGCGGTGGAGGTCAACTCCGGCATGTCGGCACTCGCCCTGGCCATCGTGGTCGGGCGCCGGGTCGGATGGAAGCGCGACCCGTTCCGACCGCACAACCTCCCGGCGGTGCTGCTCGGTGCCGGCCTGCTGTGGTTCGGCTGGTACGGGTTCAACGCAGGCTCGGCCCTCGCGGCCAACGGCACGGCTGCCCTGGCACTCATCAACACCACCGGCACGGCGACGGCAGCGATCCTCGGCTGGATGGCCGTGGAGCTCCTGCGCGACAAGAAGGCCACCAGCTTCGGCGCAGCATCGGGCGCCATCGCCGGACTGGTGGCGGCCACGCCGTCGTGCGGCACGGTGTCTCCGCTCGGCTCGCTCGTGGTCGGACTCGTGGCCGGCATGGTGTGTGCCTGGGCGATCGGCGTCAAGTACCGGCTCGGGTACGACGACTCGCTCGACGTCGTGGGCGTCCACTTCGTGGGTGGCGTCGTCGGCATGGTGATGATCGGCCTGCTGGCGACCCAGACGAACGTCGAGAACCTCGGTTTCGGGTCGGCCGGACTGTTCTACGGCGGTGGGCTCGCGCAGCTCGGCCGGCAGGTGGTCGCGGTCGTCGCCGTGATGGTCTACGCATTCGGAGTCACGTGGCTGATCGGTAGGTTGATCGACAAGACGATCGGCTTCCGGATCGACGAGGAGACCGAGGTCTCCGGAATCGACCAGGCAGAACACCTGGAGACGGCGTACGACAACATCGGTGGCGGTTCCTCATTCTCGACGGGAGCATGACATGAAGCTCGTGACCGCGGTCATCAAGCCGCACAAGTGGGAAGACGTGCGCGAGGCGCTCGGTGCGACCGGCATCGCCGGGATGACCGTCACCGAGGCCAGCGGACACGGCCAGCAGAAGGGCCACACCGAGGTCTACCGCGGCGCCGAGTACGAGGTGACGCTGGTGCCGAAGATCCGCTTCGAGGTCGTCGTCGACGACGCCGACGCCGAGTCGGTCGTCGCGACCATCGCGTCCGCCGCCCGCACGGGCAAGATCGGCGACGGCAAGGTGTGGGTCGTCCCGGTGGAGTCGGTGGTGCGGGTGCGTACTGGCGAGACCGACGAGTCCGCGTTGTAGCGAGTTGCCCCCAGAAGACGACACAGCACCCGCTGCCACCCTCGCGCAGCAGCGCAACGACCGAGCGCTCGAGGCCGACCGGCTCCTCCGCGGCCTGTTCACGGAACAGGTGCGTCCCGGCGACGATCCGCGGGAGGGCCAGGGCCTCGCCCTCGTCGCGGTCGGCGGGTACGGGCGCTCCGAGCTGTCGCCGGCGAGCGACCTCGACGTCGTCCTCCTGCATGACCCTTCCGTGCCCGAGGACCGGGTGCGGGAGGTCGCCGAGGCGATCTGGTACCCGCTGTGGGATCGCGGCATTGCCCTCGACCACTCAGTGCGCGACACCGTGCAGATGCGCGAAGCCGCGCTGCTCGACCATCGCGCCGCCACGGGGATGCTCGACGCCCGCACGGTGGCCGGCGACGCGGGACTCGTGCTGGCCCTCCGTTCTGAGGTGCTGACCGACTGGCGCCGGGACGCCCGCCGGCGGCTGGCCGAGGTGCGCGAGGCGCGTGATGCGCGGATCGCACGATCCGGCTGGCTGGCGCACTCCGCCGTCCCCGATCTCAAGGAGTCCGGCGGCGGACTGCGGGACGGAGTGATGATGCGGGCGTTGGTGGCGACCTGGCTGGTCGACGTGCCGCACGGTGAGTCCGAAGGGCTCCGGTCGTCGCTGCTCGACGTCCGGGATGCGCTGCACGAGGTGTCGGGCCGACGACTGGAGAAGCTCGACGCCGACCACATGATCGACGTCGCGCGGTTCCTCGGCCGGGAACCCGAGGACGTCGAGCTGAACACCCGCAACATCGGCCGGCGCCTGGCCCACCTCGCCGCGCTCGCCTGGCGACGCGTCGACGACATCCTGGATGCCCGACCGACCACCATCACCTCGTCCGGACCCGCCATCACGCCGTTGGCCGAGGGCGTGGGACGGCTCGACGACGAGGTCATCGTCATGCGGGACGCCGATCCGCGGGACGACCCCGAGATCGCTCTGCGGGCGGCATCCGTGGCCGCTCGGGCGCGACTGCCGCTCGGATCGAGCACGGCGACCCACCTCGCGGAGACGCTCGGCGAGCTGACCGAGCCGTGGCCGGCGAGTGCCACCCGGAACGTCGTCGACCTGCTCACGGCCGGCCCGGGCCTGGTGCCGGTGTGGGACGAGCTCGACTACGCGGGTGTGGTCGACCACTGGCTGCCGGAGTGGGCCGACATCCGCCTGCGCGGCTCGTCGTCGCCGGTGCATCGCTACACCGTCGATCGCCACAGCATCGAGACCTGCGTCAAGGCCTCCGAGGTGCTCCGCACCGTCGACCGCCCCGACCTGCTGGCCGTGGGAGCGCTGCTGCATGACATCGGCAAGGGCCGAGAGGGCGACCACAGCGAGGTGGGCGACCCCATGGCCGTGGAGATCGCCCAGCGGTGGGGCTTCAGCGAAGCGGATGCCCGCACGATCGGCCGGCTCGTGCGCTGGCACCTGCTGCTCCCGAACATCGCGACACGTCGCGACATCGAGGACCCGTCGACCGCGGCGAACGTCGCCGAGATCGTCGGGTCGGCGGCGTTCCTCGACCTGCTGGCGGCCCTGACCCAGGCCGATGCCCGCGCCACCGGTCCGTCGGCGTGGTCGTCGTGGCGTCGTGGGCTGGTCGAGGGGCTGGTGGCGAAGGTGCAGGAGGTCCTCGCCGGTGGTGCCGGATCCGACCCCGAGTCGTACGAGGGCTGGCCGTTGACGGTGGAGAAGCCCGAGGTCGGATCGATCGGAGCCGGGGACGTCCGACTTGACGTCGAGAATCACCGGGGTGGATCCCTGCTGACGTTCGTGACGCAGGACCGGCCCGGTGTCATGGCCGGCATCGCGGGCGGGCTCGCGCTGCTCGGCCTCGAGATCCGGTCAGCCCGCACCGCCACCGAGGGTGACGCGGCCGTGTCGCTGTGGGAGGTCACCCGCCCCGACGTCGACGTCACCAAGGTGCGCGAGCGGGTCCGGCCCGTGCTCGCCGGCGAGGTCGATCTCGCGGCGCGCCTCACGCTCGATCCCGCTCAGGACGAGGTCCCGGCCCGGGTCGCCGTGCTGCACCAGCGCTCCGAGACCGCCACGCTGCTCGAGGTGCGCGCGCACGACCGCCGCGGACTCGTCTGGACCGTGTGCCGCGAGATCGCCGCACTCGGCCACTCCATCCGGTCCGCGCACCTCTCGACGTACGGCGCGGAGGCGCGCGATGTCTTCTACGTCGTCGACGCCGAGGGGCAACCGCTCGTGGACGAGGTCGCCGAGCAGCTGCGTGAAGCCGTCACCACTGCCCTGACCTGAACTGGCCTGTCTGGCTGATGTGGGCGCTCGGTTAGGCTTGCCGAGTCGCTTGACCCAGTCATCTGCCCGCCAGCCGAGGATCCCCAGAAGCCCATGTTCGACACCCTGCAAGACCGCCTGCAAACCGCGTTCAAGAACCTCCGCGGCAAGGGCAAGCTGTCCGAGGCCGACATCGACGCGACCGCCCGGGAGATCCGGGTCGCGCTCCTCGATGCCGACGTCGCGGTGTCGGTGGTGCGCGACTTCATCGCGCGGATCAAGGAGCGCTCGCTCAGCGCCGAGGTGAGTGGCGCGCTCAACCCGGCGCAGCAGGTCATCAAGATCGTCAACGAGGAGCTCATCGGCATCCTCGGCGGCGAGACGCGACGCATCCGGTTCGCCAAGAACCCGCCGACGGTCATCATGCTCGCCGGACTCCAGGGCTCCGGAAAGACGACGCTCGCCGGCAAGCTCGGACGCTGGCTGCGTGAGCAGGGCAAGAGCCCGATGCTCGTGGCCGCCGACCTCCAGCGCCCCAACGCCGTCAACCAGCTCCAGGTGGTGGGGGAGCAGGCCGGTGTCACAGTCTTCGCCCCCGAGCCCGGTAACGGAGTCGGCGACCCGGTCAAGGTCGCCCGCGACGCGATCGACGAGGCTCGCCGCACGCTGCACGACGTCGTCGTGGTCGACACGGCGGGCCGTCTCGGCATCGACGCCGAGCTGATGCAGCAGGCGTCCGACATCCGCGCCGCCGTCGATCCGGACGAGGTGCTGTTCGTCATCGACGCGATGATCGGCCAGGACGCCGTGCAGACGGCTGAGGCCTTCCTCGAGGGCGTCGACTTCACCGGCGTCGTCCTCACCAAGCTCGACGGCGACGCCCGCGGCGGTGCGGCGCTGTCGGTCCGCTCCGTCACCGGGCGTCCGATCATGTTCGCGTCGACCGGCGAGAAGCTCACCGACTTCGACGCCTTCCACCCCGACCGCATGGCGTCCCGCATCCTCGACATGGGCGACATGCTCACGTTCATCGAGCAGGCCGAGAAGGCCTTCGACGCCGAGCAGGCCGCGAAGGACGCCGAGAAGCTCATGGGTGGCTCGTTCACCCTCCACGACTTCCTCCAGCAGATGGAAGCCATGGCGAAGATGGGCTCGATGTCCAAGATCGTGGGCATGCTCCCGGGCATGGGCCAGTACAAGGAGCAGCTCGAGAACTTCGACGAGCGTGAGGTCGACCGCATCAAGGCGATCATCCTGTCGATGACGCCGTCCGAGCGCGACGACCCGAAGATGATCGACGGCTCGCGCCGGTCCCGGATCGCCAAGGGCTCGGGCACCGAGGTGCGCGACGTCAACCAGCTCGTCGACCGCTTCTTCGAGGCGCGCAAGATGATGCAGCAGATGGCCAAGGGTGGCGGGATGCCCGGCATGGGAGGCATGCCGGCGATGCCCGGGATGCCGGGTGTCGGCAAGCGAGCAGGTGCCCGCCAGAAGCCCCAGCAGAAGAAGAAGGGCAAGCGCGGCTCGGGCAACCCCGCCAAGCGCGCGGCCGAGGAGAAGGCCGCAGCGGCACGGGATTCCGCCGGTGCCGGGGGTGCCGGCGCGTTCGGCTTCGATACCAGGACGCCGAGGAGGAGTTCGAGCTCCCCAAGGAGCTGCGCGACCTGATGTGACGGGCGGCCTGGAGTAGCCTGCCCAGATGCCTCGACTCGTGGTCTTCCTGCTGGGATTCGGCATCGGCCTGGCCGGTGACGCCTGCCACGTGGCGTCGGGCACGACGGTCTACGACTGGGAGGGTGTCCCGACGCTCTGGAACAGCGCGGTCTGGTTCCCGTTCGCCGTCGGGCTCGCCGTTCTGGGTGCGGCCGAAGCCGGCCATCGGCTCGACCTGCCATCGCGCATCCGCACGCGCACTGACGTCGTCATCGGCTCGGCGGTCGTCCTCGCGCTGTACGCCCTCACCGCCACGCTGCGGGGGCAGGACATGACCACGTCCGTGGTGCTCTGCGGAGCCGTCGCGGTCGCCGTGTGGGCGTGGTGGGATCCCACGCCACGCGTGTTCGCGGTCGCTGCTGCTGCCGCCGTCCTCGGCCCGATCGCCGAGATGTTGGTGGTCGCCGCAGGCGCATCCCACTACACGAGCGGCTCCGATGCGCTCGGCGGCGTCGCGCCCTGGCTGCCCTGCCTCTACTTCGCCTCAGGTGCCGTGGCGAGCGGTGTCCTCGGTGCGCTACGGACGGGGGTATTATTGTGTTTATAATATGTGTTTTTATAGTAATTATATAGTAGTAGTGTTATTGTTATAAATTATATTAGATAGTGAATTTATATATATAGTTATTGAGTAAAAAAAAAAGAAAGAGGAAAAGTAAAAGGAGAAAAAAAAGTAAAAAAGGAGAAAAAGAGAAATAATGATAGAAGTAAAGGTAATGTAAAAGATATGAAAGATAATAGAAGTATAAGTAGGAGAAAGAAAAGAAAAGGAAATAGGTAGAGAAATAAGAGAAGAAGTGTAAAAGAAGGTAGAGAAGTTAGAGAAAAGAGAGAAGAAGAAATAAGAGGATAAGAAAATGAAAAAAAGGAAAAAGAAAGACGTCCATAAGTGTAGATGATGTTGTTCATGAGATAAAAGATGATAGTGAAAGCTATGATGATGGGCGAGAGAGAAGTTATATTGGCGCTGAGAAAGGAAGTGTAGCTGTCGGCGATTGCTGCTGATGAAAAAATGATAATAGATCACCTGATAAAAAGAGAAAAGAGACCGCTCTAGAGTAATGCAAGAGCTAAAGACTAACTAAAAGAAGAAATGCGCAAGAAGATAAAGAGAATAAGAGTAATAAGAGATTTAGTGAAGGAGAAGAAAGAAAGAGCGATTCGAAGAGGCCAACCGAGATAAAAGAACGTCGCGATCGCCGCCGAAGGATAAAGTAGATGATGTTCCACTAATAAAGATGAAAAAGAAAGAAGAAGAGATGATGAAGAAAAGATAAGAAGATTAAAGAATAGATTAAGGAGATATGCAGGTAGGCACGCTGAACGGTTAAAGAGATAAAAAAAACAGATACAGAAGGCGATCATGATGGAGACTTTCATGAGATGATATGAAAGAGAGATGAGATCTAGGAAGAGCGCATCAAGGAAATCCTAGACAGAAAAGAGCGTAATCTCCGAATAACGCAGAATCGCAATAAAACACTGAGACGACGTCAAGCAATAAGAGCGTCCTACGCAAAAGAGTGCAAAAGACGAGTGATGAAAGAAGTAGAAATAGTAGCACGTAAAGAAGAGAAAAAAGAGATAGTAGAATCGAAAAGAAAAGAAAAGAAAAAGATGAAAAGAATAATAAAGAGATTATAAGAAGTAAAAGAAGGGGTAGTAAGAATAGAAGAAAAAGAAGTAAGAGAAATAGAGAAAGAGAGTATAGGAGAGTAATAGAACTAGTAAAGAAGAAGGAGATAATATAATAGGGAAAAATAGAGAAAAAAATGAGATAAGAGAGAAAAGAAGAAAAAGAAGAAGAGATATGAGAGAAGATAGAAATAGAGAAGGATAGAGAATAAGAAGAGGAAATGAAAGAGGGGAAAGAAGAAAAGATAAAAAAGGGAGAAAAAAAAGAATAAGAAGAGAAGAGAAAAAGAATGAAGATAGAAAGAGAGATGATGAAGTAGAAGAAAGTGTAAAAGTAAGAAGAAGAGAAATAGAAAATAGAATAAAACAATGATGTAGAGATGAGAGAAGCTATAAATGGAATCAAAAACGAAGAAAAAGTAAAAGAAGAAGAAAAGAGAAAAAGAAAGATAAAAAACACTGAAAGAAAAGAAAAGATAGAAGAAGAAAGAGAAGAAGAAAAAGAAAAAAAAGAAGAGATAAAAGGAGAAGAGAGAGATCTACCGCGAGATCGTCAAAACACAGCAACCGAGAGAAAACAACAACAAACCCAAAAACACACCCTACCCAAAAAAAAAAAAAAAACTCATTCCAAAAAAGGAGCGACCCCAAAAACGCGCAGTAAAAACGAAAAACCACTAAGAAAACCGCTACACGTTACGACGACTCACCCCCCAAAGCACCGAAAAAGAAAGCTAAGAAAAGAAATAGAAGAATTCGGCGTAGTGAGAAAGAAAATAAAAGAGATAGAAAAGAAGAATACTAGAATACGAGATCGACATCGAATACACCGGCTAACTGTCCGACCAGTTAAAGGCAGGTCAGTCGAAGGTAGAGATAATAGAGAGAATAGAGAGAGAAGACAAAGAAAGAGTCGAAGAACTGGAGAAGGGGCAACGATCTGAAAAAAGGGTACGGCATCGACTTCACGGCGCTAAGTTGAGTGCTCAACGGCGCATTGGTGCTATACGTCGTGCTAACCTGTTCATGTGAACACAGGGCCGGCTCGCCACGATGGTAGTGCAGAAGATGGTGGAAGGACTGCGAGAAGAAATCGAGACTAAGTTCAATCGACTGCCGCTCGACTACGTCGACGCACACGAGAGCGGCGAGCTGATGAGGCGCGCCAACAACGACATCGACAACATCGCGCAGACGCTGCAGCAGACAATCAGCCAGCTGCTGACGTCGGTGCTGACGATGGTCGGCACGCTCGCGATGATGCTCCTGGATCTCACACTCCTGGCCTCATCGCCCTCGCTCACGATACCGATCGCCATCTACCTGACCCGGCAAGTCACGAAGCGCTCGCAGAGACAGTTCGTCGCGCAGTGGGGCGCCACCGGACGCGCTGAACGGCCACATCGAGGAGATGTTCACCGGTCACGAGATCGTCAAGGTCTTCGGGCGTCAGCAACGAGGCGCGCGAGGACGTTCGACCGGCGCAACGACGCGCTGTACGACGCGTCAGCTTCCGCGCGCAGTTCGTCACCGGCATGATCATGCCGATGATGATGTTCGTGTCGGCAACGTGGGCTACGTGGCTGTCGCGGTGATCGGCGGCGCTGCCGTGGCCACGGGCACCTGAGCATCGGCGACGTGCAGGCGTTCATCCAGTACACGCGCCAGTTCTCGATGCCGATCACGCAGTTGAGCGGCGATGGCCAACCTGCTGCAGTCGGCCATGGCGTCGGCCGAGCGGGTGTTCGAGCTGCTCGACGAGCCGGAGGAGAGCGCCGACGCGCAGACCGCGGCGGCGTCGACCGGCCGCGGGCGCGGTGCGAGTTCGACGCACGTCAGCTTCCGCTACAAGCCGGACCGTGCCGCTGATCGAGCGACCTGTCGCTCGACGGTCGAGCCCGGCCAGACGATCGCGATCGTCGGCCCGACCGGCGCCGGCAAGACGACGCTGGTCAACCTGCTGATGCGCTTCTACGACGCTGGACGGCGGCGCGCATCCGCTCGACGGCGTCGACATCCGCGACGATGACGCGCGGCGAGCTGCGCGCGCATGTTCGGCATGGTGCTGCAGGACACCTGGCTGTTCACCGGCACGATCCGCGAGAACATCGCCTACGGCGCGCGAGGGCGCGAGCGAGGAGGAGATCGTCGCAGGCGGCCAAGGCGGCGCAGGCCGACCACTTCATCCGCACGCTGCCCGAGGACTACGACACGGTCGATCAACGAGGAGGCGAGCAACCTGTCAGCGAGGGCCAGAAGCAGCTGCTGACCATCGCGCGCGCGTTCCTGGCCGATCCGGCGATCCTGATCCTCGACGAGGCGACCAGCAGCGTCGACACCCGCACCGAAGTCCTGATCCAGCAGGCGATGGCCGCAGCTGATGCGACGGGCGCACGACGCTTCGTGATCGCGCACCGGCTCTCGACGATCCGCAACGCCGACCTGATCCTGATGATGGAGCACGGCCGCATCGTCGAGCAGGGCGACCACGACTACCTGATAGCCGCCGGCGGTGCGTACGAGCGCCTGTACGCAGCTCAGTTCGCGGGCGTCAACATATGAGGTCGATAGTGTTGAACCCCGGCGGGTTGAATGGTGGCATGGAATCAGTGCGATTCGACGTCGACGATGCCGTCTGCACCATCACCCTCGACCGGCCGGAGCGGCGCAACGCCGTAGACGGGCCGATGGCCGCGGAGCTTCGCGAGGCCTTCCACACGTTCGAGGAGGACGACGACCTCGCGGTCGCGGTCCTGCACGGTGCCGGCGGCACGTTCTGCGCCGGCGCCGACCTGACGTCCGTGAGCGACGAGTCGCGTCGGCATGAGCTCGACCCGATGGGCCTCGGCGACGGACCCATGGGCCCGAGCCGGATGGCGCTGTCGAAGCCGGTGATCGCCGCGGTCGCCGGCCACGCCGTCGCCGGGGGACTCGAGCTCGCGCTCCTGGCCGACATGCGCGTCGTCGAGGAGGACGCGGTGTTCGGTGTCTTCTGCCGGCGCTGGGGCGTTCCGCTGATCGACGGCGGCACCGTGCGGTTGCCACGCATCGTCGGGCAAGGTCGCGCGCTCGACATGATCCTCACCGGTCGCCCGGTCGACGCCCACGAGGCGCTGCAGATGGGGCTGGCCAACCGCGTCGTGCCGGTGGGAGCGTCGCTGACCGCCGCGCACGACCTGGCCGAGCAGATCGCCGCCTTCCCTCAGCTGTGCCTGCGTGCGGACCGCGACTCCAGCTACCGCCAGTGGGACCTCCCGCTCGACGCGGCGCTGCGCAGCGAGGGTGCGGCAGGGGTGCCGGTCATCTTCGCCGAAGGAGCCGACGGTGCTCAGCGCTTCGTCGAGGGCGCGGGACGTCACGGACAGTTCTGACCAGCTCTGACCCTGGTCCGGATGCCGAGCGTGGGCGGCAGATGACTGAGTTTGGTCGCCGACTGGCGTTCTGGCAGAATGAGCCATTGCGTCCGGACGCGTGAGGGCCCTCTCTCCCGCACCGTCCCTTCGATGCACACCGACACCGGCTTCGCCGGCCGCGTCCCCACACGGCCCGGCACGTCACCCACCACTGACATCAAGGAGACACCACACTCGTGGCAGTCAAGATTCGCCTGAAGCGCATGGGCAAGATCCGCACGCCCTTCTACCGCATCGTCATCGCCGACTCGCGCACCAAGCGCGACGGTCGCGTGATCGAGGAGATCGGCACCTACAACCCCAAGACCGAGCCGTCGACCATCAAGGTCGAGTCGGAGCGGGCCCAGTACTGGCTCGGCGTCGGCGCCCAGCCCACCGAGGCCGTGGCCGCGATCCTGAAGCTCACCGGCGACATCGGTGGCCAGGCCAGCCTCAAGGAGCCCGAGCCCAAGACCGACAAGGCCGAGCTGTTCGACGCGGCGCTCAAGGAGTTCCACGCCGAGCCGAAGGCCGCCAAGAAGCCGGCCAAAGAAGGCAGAGCAGGCAGCCAAGGCTGACGATGCAGCCGACGAGCCCCAGGCCGAGAAGAAGCCCAAGGCCGAGAAGAAGGCCAAGGCCGACGAGCCGAAGGCCGATGACGCCAAGGCCGACGAGCCGAAGGCTGATGAGGCCAAGGCTGAGGAGCCGAAGGCTGACGACGCCAAGGCTGAGGAGCCCAAGGCCGAGGAGGCCAAGGCCGACGAGGCCAAGGCCGAGGAAGCTCCCGCCGAGGAGCCCAAGGCCGAGGAGGCTCCCGCTGAAGAGGCCCACGCTGAGGAGTCCAAGGCCGACGAGAAGACCGAGGCCTGATCGTGGCTGATCCCATGCTGGACGTCATCGAGCACCTGGTCGCCGGCATCGTGGAGAACCCCGACGACGTCGACGTCCGCGCCAAGCAGACGCGCAACGGTGAGCTGTTCGAGGTTCGCGTCAACCCCGACGACCTCGGCAAGGTGATCGGCCGTCAGGGCCGCACCGCCACGGCCATCCGCAAGGTTGCGGGCGCCATCGCCGGCGCCGGCGGCACGCGCATCGACTTCGTGGACGTCGATCGTCAGCGCTGATCGTGCTGGTCGTCATCGGCCGCATCGGTCGCGCCCACGGCATTCGCGGTGAGCTGAACGTCGAGATCCGCACCGACGAGCCCGAGCGCAGGTTTGCGCCGGGCTCGTCGATCATCTGCGCCGGTCGAACGCTCACGGTGGCGTCGAGCCGTCTGCACTCCGGCCGCCTGGTCGTCGCCTTCGACGAGGTCCCAGACCGCACGGCCGCCGAGCAGCTGCACGGCAGCATCCTCGAGGCCGAGATCGACGAGTCGGAGCGGCCGGACGACCCGGAGGAGTACTACGACCGTCAGCTCGTGGGCCTGCAGGTGCGCGCGGCCGACGACTCGGTCGTCGGCACGGTGACCTCGGTGCTGCACCTCCCCGAGCAGGACACCCTGGTCGTCGATGCCGACGGTCGCGAGGTGCTGGTCCCGTTCGTTACTGCGATCGTGCCGACCGTCGACCTCACCGAGGGATACGTCCGGCTGAGCGACGTGCCCGGCCTGCTCGATCCCGAGGCCGCCGAGTCGGTGGACACCTGATGCGCATCGACGTCATCTCGATCTTCCCCGACTACCTCGACCCGCTGGCGCTGTCACTGCCGGGACGAGCGCAGCAGGCCGGACTGCTCGACGTCACCACCCATGACCTGCGCGAATGGACCCACGACGTCCACCGCACCGTCGACGACACCCCGTACGGCGGTGGCGCCGGCATGGTGATGCGACCCGAGCCCTGGGGCGAGGCGCTCGACGCCGTGGCGACGGACGACTGCGTCGTCATCGTCCCGACCCCGTCGGGCACACCGTTCACCCAGGCCGCGGCCGAACGGCTCAGCGGCGAGCAGCATCTGGTGTTCGCCTGCGGACGCTACGAGGGCATCGATCAGCGCGTGCTCGACCACGCCGGCACACGCTGGCGGGTCGAGGAGGTCTCGCTGGGCGACTTCGTGCTCAACGGTGGCGAGGTGGCGGCACTCGCGATCATCGAGGCCGTCGTCCGGCTGCTGCCGGGCTTCATGGGCAACCCCGAGTCGCTCACCGAGGAGTCCCACGGAGCGGATGGGCTGCTCGAGTACCCCGTGTACACGAAGCCCGCGTCGTGGCGCGGCCTCGACGTCCCCGACGTCCTGCTCTCCGGCCACCACGAGCAGATCGCCGCCTGGCGCCAGGAACAGGCTCGCGCTCGCACGGCTGAACGCCGCCCCGACCTGCTGCCCTGACCCTGGGTGCCCTCGCGACGATTCGTCCGCTCCGGGCCGATGTGGCAAGATGGATCTTCGGCGCAGGACGATTCTGCCGCAGGGGAACCGCCATGATGCGCCGACACAATCCACACCTGAACATCCGTGGGTGACCTGTGGCACCGGCGAGGAGCAGATCATGACCAACGTTGTCGACCAGGTGGCGAGCGCATCACTGCGCGACGACCTCCCCGAGTTCCGGGCGGGCGACACGCTCAAGGTGCACGTCAAGGTCGTCGAGGGCAATCGCTCTCGTGTCCAGGTGTTCCAGGGTGTCTGCCTCAAGCTGCAGGGCTCCGGCATCGGCCGCACCTTCACGGTCCGCAAGGTCAGCTTCGGCGTCGGTGTCGAGCGCACGTTCCCGCTGCACACGCCGATCATCGAGAAGATCGAGGTCGCGACGCGCGGTGACGTCCGCCGGGCCAAGCTCTACTACCTCCGCTCGCTGCGTGGCAAGGCCGCCAAGATCAAGGAAAAGCGCGAAGACTGATCGGGGCTCCACCGTGACGTTGCCGCTGCTCGCTAGGCTCCTCAGGTGAGCGACACCGAGAAGCGTCAACTGCCCGTCTGGCAGGAGTCGATCCTTCTCGTCGTCACCGCGATGGCGATGGCCGTCGTCGTCAAGGCGTTCTTCCTCCAGGCCTTCTACATCCCGTCGGAGTCGATGGAGCCCACGATGCTCGTCGACGACAAGATCCTCGTCGAGAAGGTTTCGTACTGGGCCGGCGAGCCCGGTCGTGGCGACATCGTCGTGTTCGACGATCCCGGCGGCTGGCTGAACGCGGCCGAGTCCCGCACGGCGAGCAACCCGCTCCAGCGCGGGCTCGAGATCGTGGGGCTGTTCCCGACCGGTGGCCATCTCATCAAGCGGGTCATCGGTGTCGGCGGCGACGCGATCAAGTGCTGCGACGAGTCCGGCCACATCACCGTCAACGACACCGCCCTCGACGAGCCGTACCTGCAGGACCCCAAGGCGAACGCCAACCAGACCTTCGACGTCGTCGTGCCCAAGGACCACCTCTGGGTGATGGGCGACAACCGCGGCAACTCCGCCGACTCGCGCATGCACATGGGCGACCCGGGCGGCGGATTCATCGCCGAGGACGCCGTCGTGGGCAAGGCGTGGCTGCGGGTCTGGCCGCTCTCACGTCTGGGCTTCATGCACGGACCCGACACGTTCGACGCCGTCCAGGACCGCTGAGGACGTCCATGACCTCGTTCGCCCCAGGCATCACGGTTCGGCGGGACGCCGGTCTGTACGGCTACGAGCGGGCCCTGGAGAAGCGCGGTCTATACCCCGTGGCCGGAGTCGACGAGGCCGGACGCGGGGCCTGCGCCGGACCTCTGGTGGCGGCTGCGGTGGTGCTCGACCGGCCGATTCCCGGCCTGGCCGACTCCAAGCTGCTCTCGGAGAAGAAGCGCGAGGCCTGCTACGACCTCATCTGCGCTCGCGCGGTCGACCTCGCCGTCGTGGTCATCGAGTCCACCGACTGCGACCGCATCGGCCTGCATCGCGCCAACATCGCCGCCCTCCGCCGCGCGCTCGCACGCCTGGAGGTGCGCCCGGGATACGTGCTCACCGACGGCTTCCCCGTCGACGGACTCGGCGTGCCAGGTCTGGCGGTCTGGAAGGGTGACCAGGTGGCCGGCTCGATCGCCGCGGCGTCGGTCATCGCCAAGGTGACGCGCGACCGGCTGATGGTGCAGCTCCACGACCAGCTACCCGGCCTACGACTTCGCCACGCACAAGGGCTACGTCACCGATCTGCACGACACCCGGCTCCGTGAGCACGGGCCCTGTGCCGAGCACCGCCTGTCCTTCGTCAACGTCCGAGCCGCAATGCAGACCAGGATGGGGGAGAGTCGATGAGCACCGAAGACCTCGAACGGTACGAGTCCGACATGGAGCTCGCGCTCTACCGCGAGTACCGCGACGTCGTGAGCATCTTCAAGTACGTCGTCGAGACCGACCGCCGGTTCTACCTGTGCAACGCCGTCGACGTGAAGGTGCGCTCCGAGACCGGCGACGCGTACTTCGAGGTCTCCCTCACCGACGCCTGGGTCTGGGACATCTACCGGCCGGCGCGGTTCGCCAAGAACGTCAAGGTGCTCACGTTCAAGGACGTCAACGTCGAGGAGCTGCAGGACTCCGACGTCAAGCTGCCGCCGCCTGCTTCCTGACGGTCAGGCGTCCTTCGGCCCGACCGTGGCACGGACGATGTGGTTGCGGTCGACTCCGGACCGGACGTCGACACCCTCGAACGTGCTCGGCAGCATCAGCTCGGCGTCGTCGAACCCGGACTCCCGCAGCGCGCTGATGGCGTCCTGCTCGGTGTCGAAGTGCGAGTAGACGTTGCCGCGCACGAAGGCGGTGATCAGGACCTTCGCCGTCGCGGTGACGGCATCAGGGAACTGGTCGAGGTGGATGTCCGACAGGTACAGCCCGCGCGGGAACCGGTGCAGCGCGGCGCCGACGGAGCTCCACAGCGTCCGGACGTCGGACATCGGGAAGTAGTTGATGAGACCCTCGGTGATGACGGCCGTCCCCTGCTCGGGGTCCAGCTCGTTGGCCAGCACGTCGAGGGAGTTCGGCCCGCTCGGCTCGAACGCGTCGAGCACGCGTACGCGATGGCCGGGGCCCATCAGGCCGGCTCGGGTGAGGAGATCCTCCTTGCGCCGGGTCATCTCCGGCAGGTCGGTCTCGATGTACGTGAGATCGGAGCCGTAGCGCGACGCGAACCGCCACCCGCGCGGTGACAGGCCGGAGGCGATCTCGACGACCTGGGAGATCTCGCCGGCGTCGATCGCCTTCTCCAGCAGGGTGTCGATGGAGTGATGGCGCGCGAGCAGCATGGCGTCGAGGTCCGGCGCGCCGAACAGGGACGCCGCTCGTCGCGGGCCCACGAGCCCGGTCCACAACGCCGAGCCGGCGAACGTCGCAAAGGCCGGGTGCGACAGGCCGTTGCGGCGCCAGACCGTGCCGGTGTACAGCGCGGTCGGACTGATCGCGGCGTCCGTCCGACGGAACATCAGTCTCCTGCTCCCGTGTGGTCCCCGACGTGGCCATGTCGTCACCATGAGCGTACCGATCCAGGGATGACCGTCGTTACGATGATCGCCAGGGGTGCAGATGACCGAGAGCGAGACGGGCGAGACCGGCGTCGCCGATCGACTGGTGCAGCCGGTGTTCGACAGCCACTTCCACGTGGTGGACCCACGATTCCCGCTGATCCCGAACGAGGGCTTCGTGCCGGACGCGTTCGACGTGAAGGCGTACCTTCATGCGACGACTGGGCTCGAGGTGAGCGGAGGTGCGGTGGTGTCGGGGTCCTTCCAGGGCTTCGACCAGTCGTACCTGCTGGCCGCGCTCGCCGAGCTCGGTCCCGGGTTCGTCGGCGTCACCCAGGTGCCGCCCGACGTCGAGGACGACGAGCTGCGGAGGCTCGCGCAGCACGGCGTGCGTGCGGTGCGCTTCAACCTTTACCGGGGCGGCTCCGCGAGTGGCGACGATCTCCTCGCGCTCGGACGACGCGCATGGGACGTCGCCGGGTTGCACGTCGAGCTGTACGTGGACACGGCAGACCTTCCGGATCTCGAGACCACGATCGCGCGGCTCCCGATGGTGAGCGTCGACCACCTCGGAATGTCCGCGACCTCCTGGGACCACCTTGCTGCGGATGGTGGAGACCGGCGTCCGGGTCAAGGCCACTGGGATTCGGCCGGATCAACCACGACGCGGCATCAGCGCTCCACGACATCCACGCCGTCGACCCCGGCGCCCTGATGTTCGGCACCGATCTCCCGGGCACTCGCGCGCCGCGACCCTTCACGCCCGACGACATCACGCTGATCGAGTCGACGCTCGGGGCTGACGCGCTGCGCCGGGTGCTGCACGACAACGCCATGGAGTTCTACCGGATCACGTGAGCGTGGTCATCCTGCCGCGGAACGGGGTGTCCACAGGCTCGTGCTTTCTGCCGTCGATCCACAGCGCACGACCGCGCGTCTGACACAGCGGTCGCTTACGTCGACGCTGGCGTGATGACCTATGAGCGCAACCGGGCCCTCGGCGCCTACGGCGAGCGGGTGGCGGCCGCCCATCTGCGGTCGCTCGGCATGGTGGTGCTGGCTCGCAACTGGCGGTGCCGGTTCGGCGAGATCGACCTGGTGGCACGCGACGGCTCCACGCTGGTCATCTGCGAGGTCAAGACCCGCAACAGGCTCGTCGCACGGCACTCCGGTCGAGGCCGTGGTCGGGCGCAAGGCCACCCGCCTGCGCCGGCTCGCGGCGTACTGGCTCGAGGTCCACGACGTCGAGCCGGTGGCGGTGCGCATCGACGTCGTGTCGGTGGTCGTCCCGGCCCGTGGCGCGCCACACGTCGAGCGCGTGGCCGGGGTCGCCTGATGGCGGCCACCCACGCGGTGACGCTCGACGGCCTCGCCGGGCGGCCGGTGGAGGTCGAGGTCGACATCAGCAGTGGCATGCCGGCCACCGTCGTCGTGGGGCTCGCCGACACGATCGTCAACGAGGCGCGCGACCGGGTGCGGGCGGCGGTCGTCAACTCGGGCACGTCGTGGCCCGACCAGCGCGTCACGATCAACCTCGCGCCGTCGACTCTTCCCAAGAGCGGGTCGCACTACGACTTGGCGATCGCCCTGGCGGTGTTCGCCGCCAAGCGGCTGATTCCGGCCGAGCCGCTGGCCGACACCGTCTTCCTCGGCGAGCTGGCCCTCGACGGTCGCCTGCGCGCCGTGCGCGGCGTCCTGCCGGCCACGATGGCGGCGGCCGAGGCCGGATTCGCCCGCGTCGTGGTGCCGGAGTCGAACGTGCCAGAGGCGCAGCTGGTGCCCGGCGTCGCGGTGGCAGGGGTGCGGTCGCTGCGTCAGACGGTCGCGATGCTCGTCGGCGACGAAGAGCCCGATGACCCGCCGGTGCCACCGCTCGACGACGTCGGAGGACTTGCGTGGGGCGGTACCGAGCGGCTCGGGGCGCTCGATGTCGCCGACGTCGCCGGGCAGGAGGAGTCGCGAACCGCTCTGGTCGTCGCCGCGGCCGGTGGGCACCACTTGTTCATGGTCGGCCCGCCCGGCATCGGCAAGACGATGCTGGCCCACCGGCTCCCCGGCCTGCTCCCAGACCTCCCGCGCGTCGACGCGCTCGAGGTCAGCGCCGTCCACTCCCTGGCCGGCACGCTCGCCGCCGACGCTCCGCTGATCCGTCGCCCTCCGTTCATCGACCCGCACCACACGGCGAGCGCGGTGGCCATCGTGGGCGGAGGCAGCCGCAACATCCGACCGGGCGCGTTGTCGCTCGCGCACCGCGGCGTGCTGTTCCTCGACGAGGCGCCCGAGTTCGCGTCCAACGTCCTCGACGCGCTGCGCCAGCCGCTCGAGAGCGGGCACGTCGTGGTGTCGCGCGCCGCGCAGACGGCGGTCTTTCCCGCTCGTTTCCAGCTGGTCCTGGCCGCGAACCCCTGTCCCTGCGGGCAGGGAGGCACCGTGGCAGAGCAGTGCGAGTGCACGCCGCTGATGCGGCGGCGGTACCGCGACCGCATCTCCGGTCCGGTGCGCGACCGCATCGACATCCACCGCGTGCTCACCGCACCCAGTCGACCGGAGCTGGCCCACGCGCTCGGCCGTTCGCGGGGCACCGACGACCTTGCCGTCGTCGTTGCCGAGGCACGCGAGCGTCAGCGAAACCGCTTCCGCGGCACGGCCTGGCTGCTCAACAGTGACGTTCCCGGTGTCGAGCTGCGCAAGCAGTGGCCGGTCAGCGACACCGGACGCGCGGTGCTCGACGGCCAGCTGCGGGCGCAGAAGCTCTCCGCTCGATCGGCCGACCGTGTCCTGCGGCTCGCGTGGAGCGTGGCCGACCTCCGTGCCCACGACATCCCAGACGCGGACGACGTCGGCCTCGCACTGGCCCTCCGTCGTGGCTCACCGCTCGGGCACGAGCTGCGCGACCTGGTGGCCGCCTCATGACACCCACCCGTCGTGCTCGACTCACACTCAGCCTCATCTGCGAACCCGGCGATCCGCGCCTGCCCGGTCTGCTGTCCGATCACACACCCGTGCAGCTGGTCGACGCGATCCGCGACGATCGGCGGCTTGCCGACGACCCCTGGCCCGCCTCCTGGACTCATCGTGCCCAACACCTCGACCAGCGGGTCGCCAGAGCCGAACGCCTGGCCGCCGCGGCCGGCTTGCGCTGGGTGGTTCCGGGTGACCACGCCTGGCCCGACGGGCTGGACGACCTCGACCACGTCGAGCCCCTGCACGGTGCGACGGGTGCTCCGCTCGGGCTCTGGGTCCGGGGCGTCGGCAACCTCGCCGAGCTGAGCTCGACCAGCGTCGCCGTGGTCGGAGCGCGCGACTGCACGCCGTACGGCGCCGAGGCTGCGTCCGAGATCGCCGCCGACGCTGCGGCGGCTGGAGCCACCGTCGTGAGCGGAGCTGCCTTCGGCATCGACGCGAGCGCGCACCGAGGGGCGCTGGCCATGGGTCGTGCCACGGTCGCCGTCCTCGCCTGTGACGCCGGAACCGACTATCCCCGCGCTCACGCCGCCCTGCTCAGCCGCATCGCCGAGTGCGGCCTGATCGTCAGCGAGCAGCCGCCGGGACAGGTGCCGACGAAGGCCAGGTTCCTGTCCCGCAACCGGATCATCGCCGGTCTCGCCGGTGGCACGGTCGTCGTCGAGGCGCGCCGGCGCAGCGGTTCGCTCAACACCTTGCACTGGGCCGATCGACTCGGCCGTCCCACCATGGCGGTCCCGGGCCCGGTCACGTCTCAGCAGTCCGGCGGGACACACCAGGCGGTCCGCGACGGCAAGGCCGTGCTGGTCACCGGTGGACCCGACGTGCTGGCCGAGCTGGTCGGCTTTGGGGTCGCCGAGCCGGAGCCCGTCTCCACGCCGGCAACGGAGTACGACCACCTTCCGGCACCGGCGCAACGCGCTCTCGACGCCCTGACCTGGCATGCCGCCACATCCGCCCGCGACGTCGCTTCCGCAGCCGATCTCGGTCCACACGACGTCGCCAAGGCGCTCGCCCTGCTCGCGCGAGGCGGACTCGCCGAGCGCACCAGCGACGGGTGGGTCCTGGTACGGCGCGCCGACTTGGCGTGAGTCGATGTCGGTCGCACAGTAAGAAGGATGAGCGACCTGAGCGAGGCCTGGTCGTCGGCCTTGGCCGACTTCGAGCACCATCTCGGCGCCGAGCGCAACCTCTCGGCGCACTCGGTGCGGGCCTACCTCACCGACCTCAGCCGGCTCGCGGAGCACAGCACCAAGCTCGGCATCGACGATCCGGCGGCGCTCACCCTTCGGTCGCTGCGAAGCCATCTCGCCACCCAGCAGACCCTCGGGCGCGCTCGCACCACGCTGGCGCGACGGGCCACGTCGACCCGGGTGTTCACCTCCTGGCTGAACCGCACGGGCCGGGCGCGCACCGACGTCGGAGCACTGCTCGCCAGCCCCAAGTCGCATCGCGAGCTTCCAGTCGTCCTCGGGCACGACGACATCCGCGCTCTCCTCGACGCGACCACGGCCGCGATCGCCGACGACGGGCCCATCGGCCTGCGTGACCTCGCCCTGCTCGAGCTGCTTTACGCCACCGGCATCCGCGTCGGTGAGCTGTGTGGCCTCGATGTCGACGACCTCGATCAAGAACGTCGCGTCGTGCGCGTGCTCGGCAAGGGACGCAAGGAACGCGCGGTGCCGTTCGGTGTGCCCGCGGGCAACGCCTTGACGGTGTGGCTCGATCGCGGACGGCCCGCGCTCGTCACAGAGGCGTCCGCCGCGGCGCTCTTCGTCGGTGCCCGCGGCGGCCGGCTCGACCAGCGCATGGCACGCCGCATCGTGCACGAGCGGCTCGCCGCCGTCGAGGGTGGGCCTGACGTCGGGCCGCACGGGCTGCGCCACACCGCCGCCACCCACCTCCTCGAGGGCGGCGCCGACCTGCGCAGCGTGCAGGAGATCCTCGGCCACGCCTCGCTCGGCACCACGCAGATCTACACGCACGTCAGCAACGAGCGTCTCCGCGCCGCATACCGCCTCGCCCATCCGCGCGCCTGACTTCTCCGCCTACGCTTGAGGGGTGAGGCGCTTCGCAACGGTCGCCGTCATCCTGGTGATGGCTTGCAGCTGCGCGTCGGGCGAGGATGAGCCGGAAGCGACACCCTCCGAGTCGCCGGCCAGCAGAGCTCCGGCGTCGCCGACCACGACATCGCCGCCCGAACCCGGCACGGTGCCACCGGACTGGCTGTTCACGAGGCCGTTGCCGGTCACAGACACCGGCTTCGGCGAGGTGCGGCCGACACCACCTGAGCTGAGGGTCCGTCGGTTCAACCTCCCGGACTCCATCCCCCAGCTTCCGGGCACCGGGTTCGAGTCACGCGTCGACCAGGCACCGGATGACGTCATCGCCCGATCAACCTGGAATCCCGGCTGCCCGGTCCGGCCGAGCAAACTGGACTGGATCCGACTCACGTACGTCGGCTTCGACGGCAAGCGGCACTCCGGTGAGCTGCTGGCCCACGAGGACGTCAGTGCCGATCTCGTACGGGTCTTCCGTGCCTTGTGGAAGGCCCGGTTCCCGCTCGAGGAGATGCGGATCACCAAGGCGAGCGAGCTCGACCTCAAGCCCACCGGGGACGGCAACAACACCGGTGCGTTCGTGTGCCGGCGAGCCACCAGTGGCGGCTCGTACTCAGAGCACGCCTACGGGCTGGCGATCGACGTCAATCCTTTCCAGAACCCGTATCGCCGAGGCGAGGTCGTCATCCCCGAGCTCGCATCGTCCTATCTCAACCGCCAGAACAAGCGACCGGGCATGCACGTCGAGGGTGGCCCGGTCGTGTCGGCGTTCGACAGCATCGGCTGGCAGTGGGGAGGGCGATACCGGAACCTGAAGGATCTCCACCACTTCTCGCGCAGCGGCCGCTAGAGCAGCGTCGCCGGGTCGGTCACCCTCCCGTCGCGACGCGCCATGAAATGCAGGTGGCATCCCGTGGACAGGCCCGTTGAGCCGACTCGTCCGACGATCGTCGAGGGCGTCACCCGCTGGCCCACCCCGACCGACTCGCTCGCCAGGTGGTTGTACGACGTCTCCAGTCCGTCGGCGTGACGAACGATGACGCGGTTGCCGTACGCACCGGCCGATCCGCGGTCCGTCACCATGCCGTCGCCGGCCGCATGCACCGGCGTGCCGCACGGGACGCCGAAGTCGGTGCCGTCGTGCAGCTTGCGGGCGCCTGTGAGCGGGTGAACCCGCATGCCGAACGGCGAGGTGATCTGCCCGCCGACCGGACGTCGCAGGGTGCCATGGCCGGACGGGCCGACAGGTGGGATTGGTACGGGCCCGTCGGGATCGACGAGCCGGACGTGTGATGCCGTGGCGAGCCGCTCCAGCGGGTCGAGGTACGAGTCGGACTCCAGCCGGCCGAGATGCAGGCAGGCCGTCGGGCAATGCGTACCGGTGCCTCGCAGGCGTCCGAGCACGTCGCCGACCTCGACGGCGTCGCCACGCTCCACGTCGGGATCGATCGGCTGGTAGGTGGATCGTTCGCTTCCGTGGTCGACGGTGACGACACCGACACCTGCCACCGACCCGGCGAACGTGACGCGTCCCGCTGCCACGGCGCGCACCGGGTCGCCGACGGTCCCCGGCAGGTCAATGCCCCGGTGACCCGCGGTGTACTCGGTGTCAGGGAGATCGAAGAACCCGTCGACGCTGTGCTGATTCTGGGCATCGTCGAGGGGCCACGCCCACGAGCCGTCTCCACCACGAGCGGGTGCCGCGACGATCGCGAGGACGATGACCGACAGGACGACAGCGCGGGCCAACAACATGTCCTCATCCCACGCGGAGGACTTGGTGGGGGACAGGCATCGACCGCCGACTGGGGAGTACGGCCCTGGTCCGACGAATTGTGGATTTCGTTCCCCGCGACCCGGTGTCGTAGACTGCACCCATCGCACTTCAGGGTGCGAAATTCGCGCGCTCGACCTCCGTATGACGTGCTCAGCACCGAATGCGGCCGCGATCCTGGTCCTCTCCCCGCCGTCGGTGGAGTGAGGTGGGTTGCGGTTCGAGCGCCAGGGCATCGCCGCCGGCGGTGCGTCAACCAGGATGGGCGTCAACGGCGCCCAGAGGAGGAACGGCCATGGCCGTCGTCACCATGCGTCAGCTGCTCGAGAGCGGCGTCCACTTCGGGCACCAGACCCGTCGCTGGAACCCCAAGATGAAGCGATTCATCTTCACCGAGCGCAACGGCATCTACATCATCGACCTGCAGCAGTCGCTCGCCTACATCGATGCCGGCTACGAGTTCGTCAAGAACACCGTCGCCCGCGGCGGGACGATCCTGTTCGTCGGCACCAAGCGCCAGGCCCAGGAGCCCGTCGAGGAGCAGGCCAAGCGCGTCGGCATGCCCTTCGTCAACCAGCGCTGGCTCGGCGGCATGCTCACCAACTTCCAGACGATGCACCAGCGCCTTCAGCGCATGAAGGAGCTCGAGGAGATCGACTTCGACGACGTGTCCGGCTCCGGCCGCACGAAGAAGGAGCTCCTCCAGATGCGTCGCGAGTACGACAAGCTCTCGCGCACGCTGGGCGGTGTCCGCGACATGTCGCGCACCCCGGCCGCCGTCTGGATCGTCGACACCAAGAAGGAGCACCTCGCCGTCGACGAGGCCAAGAAGCTCAACATCCCGATCGTCGCAATCCTCGACACCAACTGCGATCCCGATGACGTCGACTACCCGATCCCGGGCAATGACGACGCCATCCGTTCGGTCAGCCTGCTGACGCGCGTCGTCGCCGACGCCGTCGCCGAGGGCCTCATCGCTCGCGGTGGAAGCAAGACCGGCGAGGAGGAGGCCGGCTCCGAGCTCGGCTCCGACGAGCCGCTGGCCGAGTGGGAGCGCGAGCTGCTCGAGAAGAAGGACGCCGAGGCGGCGAGTGCAAGGACGCCGAGGCCAAGGCCGACGCCGCTGCTGCCGCACCGGCCGCCGACGCCGCAGCAGCCGCACCCGCTGCGGATGCCGCGCCTGCCACCGAGGCTGCTCCGGCTGCCGACGCCCCGCCCGCCACGGATGCCGCGCCGTCCAGCGAGCCGACGGCTGCACCTGCCGCCGAGGAACCAGACGCCACCGCCAAGAAGGTCGCCAAGAAGGCACCGGCCAAGGTCGCCGACACCGCTCCGGCCGAGGCTGCCGCCGAGGCTGATCTCACCAAGGTCGAGGAGAAGGCACCCGAGGCCGAGGAGAAGGCTCCCGAGGCCGAGGCTGCCGCCCCCGCACCGGGATCCCATGCCGCGCTCGAGAACGGCGAGGCCCCCGAGGGCTTCACCATCAAGGGCAACGCCCAGTCCGGCAAGTACCACACGCCCGACAGCCCCTGGTACGCCAAGACCGTCGCCGAGGTCTGGTTCGACACCGTCGAGTCCGCCGAGGCCGCCGGATTCACCGCTGCCGGCGCGAAATAGACCCAGAACCGACCATCGACACATCGAGGTTTCGAACCCCATGAGCATCACAGCAACGGAAGTCAAGAAGCTCCGCGACGCCACCGGCGCCGGGATGATGGACGCCAAGAAGGCGCTCACCGAGACGGACGGCGACTTCGACAAGGCGATCGAGGTCCTGCGCATCTCCGGTGCGGCGAAGGCTGCCAAGCGCTCGGAGCGTGAGGCATCGTCCGGACTCGTCGCCAACGTCGGTACCGCGATCGTCGAGCTCAACTCCGAGACCGACTTCGTGGCCAAGAACGATCAGTTCATCGCCCTGGCCGAGCAGCTCGCCGAGCTCGCCGACCAGACCCGTCCCGCCGACGCCGAGGAGTTCGCCTCGGCGACCCTCTCCGACGGCAAGACGGTCGCCGAGGCCGTCGCCGACCTCGCGATCGTCATCGGCGAGAAGATCGAGCTCGGCCGCGTGGCCAGCTTCGAGGGCAACGTCGCGACGTACATGCACCGTCGAGCCAGCGACCTGCCGCCCGCGGTCGGCGTGCTCGTCGAGTTCGACGGCGACAACGCCGAGGTCGCCCGCGGCGTCGCGATGCAGATCGCGGCGATGCGCCCGCGCTACCTCACGCGTGACGAGGTCCCCGACGACGTCGTCGCGAAGGAGCGCGAGATCGCCGAGGCCACCGCTCGTGAGGAGGGCAAGCCCGAGCAGGCCATGCCCAAGATCATCGAAGGACGTCTCAACGGCTTCTTCAAGGACGTCGTGTTGCTCGACCAACCATCCGTTCAGGACAATAAGAAGACGGTGAAGTCCCTCGTCGACGAGGCCGGTGTCACGATCACCCGCTTCGCGCACATCGAGGTCGGCGTCTGACCCACCGCAGGAATCGTCCCGTACGGCCAGCCAGGAGGTAGCGGATCATCGTGGAACCCGAGCAGAGAGCCACTGATCTGGTTCCCGATCCCGACTCCGGTCCGGCGGTGAAACGTGTCCTGCTGAAGCTGTCCGGCGAGGTCTTCGGCGGCGGCAAGATCGGCATCGACCCTGACGTCGTCAACGGCATCGCCCACCAGGTGGCCGCGGCGGTACGCGAGGACGTCCAGGTCGCGATCGTTGTCGGCGGCGGCAACTTCTTCCGCGGCAAGGAGCTCAGCCAGCGCGGCATGGAACGCTCGCGCGCCGACTACATCGGCATGCTGGGCACCGTCATGAACTGCCTGGCGTTGCAGGACTTCTGCGAGAAGCAGGGCATCGAGACGCGGGTGCAGTCCGCCATCACGATGGGCCAGGTCGCCGAGCCGTACATCCCGCGGCGCGCCATCCGGCACCTCGAGAAGGGCCGCGTCGTCATCTTCGGCGCCGGCGCCGGCCTGCCGTACTTCTCCACCGACACGGTCTCCGCGCAGCGCGCCCTGGAGATCAAGGCGGACGTCGTGCTGATGAGCAAGAGCGGCGTCGACGGCGTCTACTCCGCGGACCCGCGCACGCACCCCGATGCCATCCGCTTCGACGACATCACGTTCGACGAGGCGCTGCGGCTCGGCCTGAAGGTCGTCGACGCCGCGGCCTTCGCCCTCTGCATGGAGAACCACCTGCCGATGATCGTCTTCGGCATGGAGGACGAGGGCAACATTGCCCGCGTGCTCAGGGGTGAGAAGATCGGAACGCTGGTCCACGCCGGGCTGACTCAACCCGAGCAGGCCCCAACGAATCCGGACCAGATGGAGGAGAACCGTCGTGATTGACGCCACGCTGCGCGAGGCCGACTCGAAGATGGCCAAGGCCGTCGAGCACGCCCGCGAGGAGTTCGCCGCCATCCGCACCGGCCGCGCCCATCCGGCGATGTTCGCCCAGATCACCGCCGACTACTACGGTCAGCAGACGCCCCTTCAGCAGCTCGCCGGATTCCAGGTGCCCGAGCCGCGTCTCGTCGTCATCAGCCCGTACGACGCCAGCGCGAAGCCCGCCATCGAGAAGGCCATCCGCGAGTCCGACCTCGGCGTCAACCCCACTGACGACGGCAAGGTCCTGCGTGTCTCCCTGCCCGAGCTCACCGAGGAGCGTCGCAAGGAGTACATCAAGCTGGCCAAGACCAAGGCCGAGGACGGCAAGGTCGCAGTCCGTGGCGTGCGCCGCAACGCCAAGCAGGCGTTCGACAAGGCCGAGAAGGACTCCGAGATCAGCAAGGACGAGAACACCGGTGCGGAGAAGCGGCTCGACGGCCTCACCAAGAAGCACGTCGACACGATCGACGAGCTGCTCAAGAACAAAGAGGCCGAGCTCCTTGAGGTCTGAGGAACCGAGTCCGGCGCCCGCCGAGGGATCGGACGAGGCTCCACGCGAGGCCGAACGTCAGAGCCGAGCCGGCCGCAACCTGCCTGCCGCGATCGGCGTGGGCGTCGCTCTCGTCGGCATGGTCATCATCACCCTGTTCGTCGTGCCGAAGGATGTCTTCGTCGCCGTGGTCGCCATCGCGCTCGGCGTGGGCCTCTGGGAGCTGACGCACGCGTTCGCCAAGGCCGACATCAACATCCCGTTCATTCCCGTGCTCACCGGCGGCACGATCATGCTGGTCAGCGCGTTCTACGGCGGCATGGAGACGGCCGCCGTGGCCATGGCCCTCACCGTCATCGCCACGCTCGTGTGGCGCCTTTCCGACGGCGTCGACGGCTTCGTCCGCGACAGCAGCGCCGGCATGTTCGCGGTGTCGTACCTGTTCCTCATGGGCGCCTTCGTGCTGCTCATGCTCGCCGAGACCGACGGTCCGTGGCGCGTCGTGGCGTTCATCGTCGCCACCATCGCCTCCGACATCGGCGGCTACGCGGCAGGCGTCCTGTACGGCAAGCACCCGATGGCTCCCAACATCAGCCCGAAGAAGTCGTGGGAGGGGTTCGCCGGCTCGCTCGTCACGGGCATCGCAGCGGGCGTCCTCATCATCACCTACACCCTCGAGGGCGACTGGTGGGTCGGCGTCCTGCTGGGAGTCGCCGGTGTGGTCTTCGCGACGCTCGGCGACCTCTCGGAGTCGCTCATCAAGCGCGACCTCGGCATCAAGGACATGGGCGACATCCTGCCCGGCCACGGCGGCCTGATGGACCGGCTCGACTCGCTGATCGCCGTCGCGCCCGTGGCCTGGGTCATCCTCCACTACCTCGTCCCCGTGGTCTGACCGCCGATGCGTGCCTTCTCCTGCCGGGTCTGTGCCCACCCGCTCTACTTCGACAACATGGTCTGCGTCTCGTGCGAGACGACGCTCGCGTACTCGCGCCAGGAGCACGACATCGTTCCGCTCCGGGCCGACGGCATCTACGTCGACACCGAGCGCTGGGTCTGGCATCCCTGCGTCAATCGTGAGCTGTTCGGCTGCCCCTGGGTGACCGAGCTGCCGGGGGAG
This sequence comes from uncultured Actinomycetota bacterium, assembly GCA_963726885.1. Lineage (GTDB taxonomy): Bacteria > Actinomycetota > Actinomycetes > Propionibacteriales > Nocardioidaceae > Aeromicrobium. The sequence continues at coordinate 173,699 of CAVSDS010000009.1, forward strand.
CCGTGCTTCAGCTGCTCACTCACCAGGACGCGCCCGAGCGACGCCGACCTCCGCGGACTGGCGCAGTTCCCACTGGCCGAGGCCGCCAAGCGCCGGTTGGTCGTCGAGCTCGATGCCCTCGGGCTCCGCATCGTCACGCGCGACGACGACCCCGACCAAGGTCTGGCGTTCGACCTGTTGTCCAGCGTCGCTGAGAACGTCGTCATCGGGCATGCGAACGGCGTGATCACGCTCGACCTCGCCGAGGGCGACGACGCCCACCGTGAGCGCATGCGCGTCGAGCTGGCCGAGCCCTATCGCACCCTGCTCGGCCACTTCCGCCACGAGATCGGCCACTACTACGAGAACCTGCTCGTCGCCGACGACGACACCCGCGCGCGAGTGCGTGAGCTGTTCGGCGACGAGACGACCGACTACCAGGCGGCCATCGACCGTCACTATGCCGAGGGTCCACCGGCGGGCTGGGAGGAGAACTACATCTCCAGCTACGCGACGATGCACCCGTTCGAGGACTTCGCCGAGACGTTCGCGCACGTCATGCACATCAGCGACACGGTCGACACCGCGCGGGCCCATGGTCTCTCGACGGTCGACCCGTCCGCGTTCTCCTCGTTCCGCGACCTCGTCACCGGGGTGTGGGTCCCGATGAGCACTGCGCTCAACCAGATCAACCGCAGCATGGGCGCCGGCGATCTCTATCCCTTCGTGCTGGCGCCTGCCGTGCTCGACAAGCTCGACCTCGTCGCCGAGATCGTCCGCGACGCCGGGCGGGACGGTGCTGGGCCGACGGGGGCTTCGACGCCCTCTGTCACCATGGACAGGTGATAGAAGACGCCCCTCGCCCGCTTCCGCTGGTGATGGAGCAACCCCGTGGCCGCGCCAAGCCGCCGCGGCACCTGGCCGACCTCTCGGCCGACGAGCGGACGGCAGCCGCCGATGCCCTCGGCGAGCCCGCCTACCGCGTCAAGCAGGTCGCCACCCACTACTTCTCCCGACTCGAGCGCGACCCGGCCGCCATGACCGACCTGCCGGCCGCGAGCCGCGACCGGATCGTCGCGGAGCTGCTGCCCACGCTGCTCAACCCGATTCGCACGCTGGAGGCCGACAAGGGCACCACGCGCAAGACGCTGTGGCGGCTCTTCGACGGTGCCCTCGTCGAGTCGGTGCTCATGCGCTATCCCGATCGCGCCACGATCTGCGTCTCGAGCCAGGCCGGCTGCGGCATGGCCTGCCCGTTCTGCGCCACCGGCCAAGGTGGGCTCCAGCGGAACATGAGCACCGCGGAGATCGTCGACCAGGTGGTCGACGCGGCGGGAGCCATGGCGCGCGGCGACGTCGCCGGGGGGCCCGGCCGGTTGTCGAACGTCGTGTTCATGGGCATGGGGGAGCCGATGGCCAACTACAAGGCCGTGATCGGATCGGTCCGCCGCATGGTGTCGAAGGGGCCCGACGGTCTCGGCATGTCGGCCCGCAACATCACGGTCAGCACGGTCGGACTGGTGCCGCGGATGCGTCAGCTCACCGAGGAGGGCATCCCGGTGACGCTCGCCCTGTCGCTGCACGCTCCCGACGACGAGCTCCGCAACGAGCTCGTTCCCGTCAACACCCGTTGGTCGGTCCACGAGGCCGTCGAGGCCGCCTGGGACTATGCCCGCACCACGAAGCGTCGCGTCTCCATCGAGTACGCGATGATGAAGGACATCAACGACCAGGCGTGGCGAGCCGACCTGCTCGCCGACGTGCTGCACTCCTACGGCGACTGGGGATGGGTGCACGTCAACCTCATCCCGCTGAACCCGACGCCCGGATCGCCCTGGACGGCGTCACGGCCCGAGGACGAGCGCGAGTTCGTGCGCCGCCTCGTGGCCAAGGGGATCCCCACCACGGTGCGTGACACCCGGGGCAGCGACATCGACGGCGCCTGCGGCCAGCTGGCCGCCGCGCCCTAGACCAGCGCGTTCGCGATCAGGAGCTCGACGTTCCGGTCGGCGACGACGCCGGTCTTGCCCGAGCTGCGTTCCTGCGGGTCGTTCGCCGAGAGCTCGCGCGCCAGCGAGGCGAGTCCCAGCGTGCTGGTGATGTCGCCCCCGTAGGCAGCCGGTGCTGCGTGGTCGACCATCGTGGCGAAGATCGACAACGTGCCGTCGTGGTTGTCGACGAGCTCGATGAGTCGTGCCTGCTGCGGGAAGTCGACGTGCGACGCGGTGTTGATCTCCCAGAAGCCGGCCGCTGCGCCGGTCTTGCGGTGCGCGACGATCTGGTTCTTGTGGGTGTGACCGTTGACCCATGCCACGACGTTCGGGTGCTGGAGCAGCAGCGTCTTGATGGCCGGGCCGAGCACCCGCTGCTGGAGGTCGAGGCCGGTCGCGACGAACAGGTTGGTCATCGTCGCGAGCGTGTGGTGGCTGAAGATCATCACGTAGCGGTCGGTGGACGTCGCCAGCACCTGCTTGAGCCAGTCGAACTGCTTCTTGTCGATCGAGCCTTCGGCGTAGCCATTGGGGTTGACGGAGTCGAGCACGATGCAGCGCACGTTCTCCTTGTCGAAGGTGTAGTAGGCGGTGCCCTGGGTCTTGTTCGTCGGCGTGAAGCCGTGACCGTTCGGCGTGCCGGCCGTCTTGAAGTGCTCTTCGACGACCTGCTTGCGGGTCAGCACCTTCCGCTTCGCGTCCGCGCTGACGAAGTTTGCGGACGTGAGTGCGAGCGCACCGAGCAGTGGCACGGCGTTGACGCTCGTGAGCGCCCGGATGATGTCCGCTTGTGACAACCCCGGCGGAACCGTGCTGACCTTGAGGTTGCCCGTGGCTACCAGCCCCAGCGGAAGTGTTTTGGGGAAGTTGCCCTGCACGAGGCCGTCGTGGTTGCCGAACACGCTGTACCAGGGCATGTTCAGGCCGACCGGGTCGAAGGGCCGCCGGGCCGCGTCGAGGAGACCGGCGACGTCGGGAAAGCCGAAGCTCGTGTGGTACAGGTCTTGCTTGTTGGCTGGGCCGGGCTCGGGATGCCAGTAGTGCGAGTCGTAGTACTTGCGGTCGTGCGACTCCCTCGTACTTCGACAGGGACCCGGAGTCGGGCGTCAGGGGCTTGCCGTCGAGCACGTCGATGTTCCAGCGCACCTCGTTCAGCTGGCAGTTGTCGGCGTTGTCGCCGGTCTGGATGGCGAAGGACAGGTCGCTTCCGGTGACCGGACCCTGGCCGACCTCGTTGATCGCCTGCACCATGGCATCGGCCACCTGCGTGGTGAGCACTTCCTGCGGGCGATAGCTCGAGGTCAGCAGGCCGATGACCGGATCGCTGGCGCTGTACTGGTCCTCGAACCGGTCGACGTACTCCACGCGCATCGGCGACTGCGCGTCGATGATGTGGACATCCGTGAGGTGGGCGAACGAGAGCACCGCGGTGCGGCGGCCCTCGCGTCCGGCCTGGGCACCCGTGCCCATGTCGGTGCGCACCACGTGGGGCTCGGCCGGACCACCGATGACCGCGCGGTAGCCGCCGGCGCCGGGTGCGCCCTTGAGGAACGTGGACGCGAGCGTGGTGCCTTCCGGAGAGGCCAGCGTGGGGAGCGCCCAGGACGAGCCGGGCCGCCCTCCCAGCGCGATGGCACCGCCCACGACGAAACCAGAACGGATGAGGTCGCGACGGGACAGCGGCATGGAGTCTCCAACGATGGGGGTGGCCTGAGGTTACTGCCGGGTAAGGCGCTGTGGGGAGGATTCGCCGGATGAGGTCACGTGCGCCGCGACGTCAGATGACGCCCCAGGCGTACGTCTGCTTCACCAGCCGCAGGTAGACGAACGTCTCGGTGGTCAGCACGCCGCCCACCGCGCTGACTCGATTCGAGACGATGTCGAGGAGGTCGTCGTCGCTCTCGGCCACGAACTCGGCGAGGATGTCGAACCGTCCGGTGGTGATGACGATGTAGTCGAGCTCGTCCATCTGCGCGAGCCCGGCGGCGACCTCCTGGACGTTCCCGGTGGTCTTGACGCCGATCATCGCCTGGCGCGCGAATCCCATCTGGATCGGGTCGGTGACGGCGACGATCTGGACGACTCCGCCCTCCCGGAGCTTCTGGACCCGGTGCCGCACGGCGGCCTCGGACAGCCCGACATCCTTGGCGATCGCCGAGTAGGACATCCGGCCGTCGCCCTGCAGCAATTCGATGATCCGTTTGGCGGTGACGTCGAGGTTCGGCGCGCGTACCGCGTGCGGGTTGCGCTCGTTCATGAACCACAGTCTGCCCCACCAAAGTTGCGCTTTCGATAGGCCAGCCGAGAACTTGTGTCGAAATCGCTTGTCGGTGACCCCCTTTCTTGCGATTATTCGTGATCATGGACAGAGACCAGGCGTATGCCGGAGCTTGACCGGAGAACATTGTTGTCAGGGCTGGGGGGCCTGGCCGCCTTGGGCGTGAGTGGATTGCTCATTCAGGGGAGCGGAACCCCGGACCGCAAGCAGGATCCGTCGAAGTGTTTCGCCAAAGATCTGTCGGACCGTGAGAAGAGACTCGTGGTCTCCAACTGGCCGGAATACATCGACACCGAGGACGGCGACGTCACCTCGACCCTGCAGGACTTCGAGAAGGCGACCGGCATCCAGGTCTCCTACACCGCCGACGTCAACGACAACGACGAGTTCTACGCCAAGGTCCAGAACCAGCTCGGGGCCTGCCAGTCGTCCAAGCGCGACATGTTCATGCTGACCGACTGGATGGCGGCACGGATGATCCAGGTCGGCTGGATCCAGAAGCTCGACCCCTCGAACGTGCCGAACCTGCACGCCAACATCATCGACTCGCTCGCCAAGCCCGGCTGGGACCCCAAGCGGGAGTTCAGCGCGCCGTGGCAGAGCGGCCTGACCGGCATCGCCTACAACAAGTCCAAGACCAAGGAAGTGCGCTCGTTCACCGAGCTGCTCACCCGTCCGGACCTCAAGGGACGCGTGGCGCTGCTCACCGAGATGCGCGACACCATGGGCTTCTGCCTCCTGGCCAAGGGCAAGGACCCGGCCGACTTCGACAACGCCGACTGGGCGGACGCGATGGACCTCCTGCGGAAGGCTCGCAGGGACGGTCAGATCCGGGCCTTCACCGGCAACGAGTACATCCAGGACCTGTCCGCCGGCAACGTCCTCGCCTGCGAGGCGTGGTCGGGCGATGTCGCCGCCGCCGAGGACGAGAACCTCGTGTTCGTCACTCCGGAGGAGGGGCACATGATCTGGGCAGACAACATGCTCGTGCCCAACCTGGCGACGCACCAGGCCAACGCCGAGAAGTGGATCAACAACTACTACGACCCCGAGGTGGCGGCCAAGCTCGCCGCGTACGTCTACTACATCTGCCCCGTCAAGGGCGCGCGCGAGGCGATGGAGAAGATCAACCCCGACCTCGTCGAGAACCAGCTCATCTTCCCCGACGAGGAAACCCTCTCGGTCACGCACGGGTTCCGAGCCCTCGAGGAGTTCGAAGCACGTACCTACGACAGGGAGTTCAAAGATGTCACAGGTGGCTGAGGCAACGACCGACGCAGCAACCGGTGGGTCGCGCTCGCTGCGGCTCACGCAGCTCACGAAGGAGTTCGCGACCTTCACCGCGGTGAAGGCGCTCGACCTCGAGGTGCCCCAGGGCGCGTTCTTCGCGCTGCTCGGGCCGTCCGGCTGTGGCAAGACCACGACGTTGCGCATGGTGGCTGGCCTCGACACACCGACGTCAGGCACGATCCACCTCGGCGACACCGAGATCACCTACGAGAAGCCGTACAAGCGACCCGTCAACACGGTCTTCCAGAGCTATGCGCTGTTCCCGCACCTCGACATCGCCGAGAACGTCGCCTTCGGCCTCAAGCGTCGCGGCATCTCGGACGTGAAGAAGCAGGTCGACGACATGCTCGAGCTCACGGAGCTGACGCCGCAGGCGGCCAAGAAGCCGACGCAGCTCTCCGGTGGCCAGCAGCAGCGGGTGGCTCTGGCGCGTGCCCTCATCAACCGTCCGGAGGTGCTGCTCCTCGACGAGCCGCTCGGTGCCCTCGACCTCAAGCTGCGGCGGTCGATGCAGCTGGAGCTCAAGCGCATCCAGGGTGAGGTCGGCCTGACGTTCGTCCATGTGACCCACGACCAGGAGGAGGCCATGACGATGGCCGACGTCGTGGCCGTCATGAACGCCGGTGTGATCGAGCAGATGGGCGCGCCGGCCGAGCTCTACGAGAACCCGCGCACCACCTTCGTGGCGAACTTCCTGGGCCAGTCGAACCTCATCGCCGGGAAGATCGTCGGCAAGGAGGGTGACGTCGTCAAGGTCGACATGAAGGGCACGACCGTGTCGATCCAGAACGAGCGGGCGCACTCGGAGTCGGGCGACGGCTGGGTCGGGATCCGCCCGGAGAAGGTTCTCGTGGCGCGGGAGGGTGATCCGATCGACGCACCGGGCAACCACATGAGCGGCGCGGTCATCGTCGACTCCAGCTTCGTGGGTGTGAGCACCCAGTACGTCGTCCGGATGCCGTGGGGGCAGGAGATCATCGCGTTCGAGCAGAACACCGGGCTCCGCGGCATCATGTCGCCCGGTACGAAGGTCGACGTCTCGTGGAGACCTGAGTTCGCCTTCCTGCTCGACGCCAGCCAGGACGTCGACGCGGGCATCGAGGAAGACTGACATGGCGGTGGCGACGGAGGCCCCGGCTCGCAAGCCGCGGCGCAAGCTCACCGGCTACTGGCTGATCCTGCCGGGGGCGATCTGGCTGGGTCTCTTCTTCGTCGTGCCGTTCTACACGCTCATCGGCACCAGCCTGTACGACCCGACCGGATCACCGCTCACGGGCTACGACGTGACATGGCACGTCCAGAACTTCGTCGACGCGATCCAGGACTACTGGCGGCCGCTGGTGCGCTCGCTCGTGTACGCCGGAATTGCCACCCTGATCTGCCTCGTGCTGGGCTACGTGCTCGCCTACGCCATCGCGTTCAAGTCCGGTCGCTGGAAGAACCTCATGCTGGTGCTGGTCATTGCACCGTTCTTCACCAGCTTCCTGCTCCGCACGCTCTCCTGGAAGCTGATCCTCGCCGACGACGGCTACATCGTCGACATCCTTCAGTTCCTCCACATCCTCGGCGAGGACGGTCGACTGCTGGCGACGTCCGTGGCGGTCATCGCCGGGCTGACGTACAACTTCCTGCCGTTCATGGTGCTGCCGCTCTACGCGAGCCTGGAGAAGATGGATCCACGGTTGATCGAGGCATCCAGTGACCTGTACGCATCGCCGATCCGCGGCTTCTTCAAGGTCACCTGGCCGTTGTCGCTCCCCGGCGTCGTGGCCGGGACACTGCTGACGTTCATTCCCGCGGCCGGCGACTTCATCAACGCCGAGCTGCTGGGCAGCCCGAACCAACGCATGGTCGGCAATGTGATCCAGGAGCTGTTCACCTCGACGGGTGACTACGCCGCCGCAGGCGCACTCTCGGTCATCCTCATGGTCATCATCATCGCCATGGTGATGGTCTACATCCGCACCTCAGGGACGGAGGACCTCGTATGAACGCGGTCACGCGCCTTCGCACCTGGGCGGCCAAGCACCTGATCATGGGCCTCGGGCTGCTGGTGCTCATCTACACGTTCGTGCCGATCGCCGTGGTCGTGATGATGAGCTTCAACGACAACAGCAAGTCGCGGAACGTCTACTCCTTCCAGGAGTTCACGTTCGGGAACTGGACGAACATGTGCGGGCCGGACGGGATGTGCGCGTCCGTCGGCCGCAGCATGGGCATCGGGCTGGGTGCCACCCTCGTGGCGACGATCCTCGGGACCCTGGCGGCCTTCGCGCTGGTGCGTCACCGGTTCGCCGGGCGAAACACGGCCAACCTGATCATCTTCCTGCCGATGGCCTCGCCGGAGATCGTCATGGGCTCCTCGCTCCTGGCGCTGTTCGTCTCCAGCGGATTCGGAGGCAAGCTGGGATTCTGGACGATCCTGATCGCCCACATCATGTTCTGCCTCTCGTTCGTCATCGTCACCGTCAAGGCACGGCTCACCGGGCTGGACGACAACCTGGAACAGGCGGCGATGGATCTCTACGCCAACGAGTCGCAGGCGTTCTGGCGGGTCACCTTCCCGCTCGTCCTGCCGGGCATCATCGGTGCGGCTCTGCTGAGCTTCTCGCTGTCGTTCGACGACTTCATCATCACGAACCTGAACTCCGGTCAGACCGTGACGTTCCCGATGTACGTGTGGGGCGCTGCGCAGCGCGGTGTGCCGATGCAGGTCAACGTCATCGGCACCCTGATGTTCGTCATCGCGATCACGATCGTGCTGGTCGGTGAGCTCAACCGCCGCCGTCGCACCTCGGCCTTGGCGGCATAGCCATCAGAGCAGCGTCGGCGTAACGGTCAGAGCAGCGTCTGGGCCTCGGTGAGGACGCTCCGCAGGATCTGCTCCATCTCGTCGAACGCCGCCTGGTCGGCGATGATCGGCGGCGAGAGCTGGATGACCGGGTCGCCGCGGTCGTCGGCACGGCAGTAGAGGCCGTTGTCGAACAGGGCCTTCGAGAGGAAGCCGCGCAGCAGCTTCTCGGACTCGGCCTCGTCGAACGTCTCCTTGGTGGCCTTGTCCTTCACCAGCTCGATGCCGTAGAAGAAGCCGTCACCGCGCACGTCGCCGACGATGTCGAGATCGAGCAGCTTCTCGATCGTGCCGCGGAACGCACCCTCGGTGTCGCGCACGTGCTCGTTGAGCTTCTCGCGCTCGAAGATGTCGAGGTTGGCCATCGCCACGGCGGTCGAGACGGGGTGGCCGCCGAACGTGTAGCCGTGGGCGAAGCTGGTGTTGCCCTGCAGGAACGGCTCCATCACGCGGTCGGACGCGATCATCGCGCCGAGCGGCGAGTAGCCGGACGTCAGGCCCTTCGCGCAGGTGATCATGTCCGGGACGTAGCCGTAGCGGTTGGCGCCGAACATGTCGCCGAGCCGGCCGAACGCGCAGATGACCTCGTCGGAGACGAGCAGCACGTCGTGGCGGTCGCAGATCTCGCGCACGCGCTGGAAGTAGCCGGGCGGTGGCGGGAAGCACCCGCCGGCATTCTGGACCGGCTCGAGGAAGACGGCCGCGACGGTGTCGGGACCCTCTCGGACGATGGCCTCCTCGATCTGGTCGGCGGCCCACCGGCCGAACGCCTCCAGGTCGTCGCCGAGGCCGCTCGGCGCTTGGTCGCCAGCTTCACCTGTCGCACCCTGTGCGGCGCGGTCGTCGCCGAACCAGCTGGTCACTGCTGCGCCTGCGTGCTCGTCGGCGCGGTAGAAGTTCGTGTTCGGCACGTGCACCGTGGTGGGCACGAGCGGCTCGAACGCCTCCTTGAGGGCCGGGATGCCGGTGATCGACAGGGCCCCGTGGGTGGTGCCGTGGTAGGCGATCTGCCGGCTGATGACCTTGGTCTTCGTCGGCTTGCCGGTCAGCTTGAAGTACTGCTTCGCCGCCTTCCAGGCGGTCTCGACGGCTTCGCCGCCGCCCGAGGTGAAGAAGACCCGGTTGAGGTCGCCCGGGGTGTACGACGCGATGCGTTCGGCCAGGGCAATGGCGCTGGGGTGCGCGAACGTCCAGAGCGGGAAGAACGCCAGGTCGGCGGCCTGCTTGGCCGCGGCCTCGGCGAGCTCCTGGCGTCCGTGGCCCACCTGAACGACGAACAGCCCGGCGAGCGCGTCGAGGTAGCGCTTGCCCTTCGAGTCCCAGATGTAGAGCCCGTCACCCTTGACGATGACCGGGATGTCGTGGTCGTCGTCGTAGATTCCGTGGCGGGAGAAGTGCATCCAGAGATGACGCTTCGCGGCCTTTTGCAGGTGGTCGTAGTCCTCGCGCTGGTCCATCCCGCCATTATCACGAGCAACAGGTCCACAAGACAAGCGATTTCGTCGCGAATTCCGCGATTCCTCGCTGATTTCGTTGCCAGAGGTCCGGCACATGGGGTTGGATTGGCCCATGGACCGAACCATGGTGAACGTGATCAACGGGGAGCTCGTCTCGTCGGCCGGCGGCGAGACCTACGACGTGATCGACCCCTCCACCGGCCAGGTGTACGCATCTGCCCCGCTGTCCCGCGACGAGGACGTCGACCGGGCCTTCGGCGCGGCCGCGACCGCGTTCGAGTCGTGGCGCGACTCGACGCCCTACGAGCGCTCGCAGGCGATCAACAAGCTCGCGGCCGCCATCGACTCGCGTGCCGACGAGATCGTCGACGTCGAGTCACGCGACACCGGCAAGCCGAAGTCGCTCACCAAGAGCGAGGAGATGTACCAGGCCAACGAGGTCCTGACGTTCTTCGCCGGCGCGGCGCGCGTGCTGGAGGGCAAGTCGGCGGGGGAGTACATGCGCGGCCACACCTCGATGGTGCGACGTGAACCCATCGGTGTCTGTGCCCAGGTGACGCCGTGGAACTACCCGCTGATGATGGCGATCTGGAAGATCGGGCCCGCCCTCGCGGCCGGCAACACCATCGTGCTCAAGCCGAGCGACACGACGCCGGCCTCGACGTCCTTGCTCGCCGAGATCGCGCAGGAGTTCTTCCCGCCCGGCGTCTTCAACGTCGTCTGTGGCGACCGCGACACCGGCCGCGCCCTGGTGTCCCACCCGGTGCCGCAGATGGTCTCCATCACCGGTTCCGTACGCGCCGGCATGGAGGTCGCCGCCGCCGCGGCTGCCGACCTGAAGAAGCCGCATCTCGAGCTCGGCGGCAAGGCCCCGGTCATCGTGTTCGAGGATGCCGACCTGGAAGCCGCAGCCACGGCCATCGCCGAGGCGGGCTACTTCAACGCCGGCCAGGACTGCACTGCCGCCACCCGCGTGCTCGTGCACCCGGGAGCCGCCGCCGACTTCACGGCCGCGCTCACCGAGGCTGCGAAGGGCACGAAGGTCGGCCTGCCGGACGACGACGACACCTACTTCGGACCGGTCAACAACGAGCGCCAGCTCGCCCACGTCGGCGGGTTCGTCGACGACCTGCCCGACCACGCCACCCTCGAGACCGGCGGACACCGGGTCGATGCGCTCGGCGAGGGCTACTTCTACGAGCCGACCGTGCTCTCCGGACTCCTCCAGGACGACCGCGCCAGCCAGGAGGAGATCTTCGGGCCGATCATCACCGTGCAGAAGTTCGACGACGAGGACGAGGCGGTCCGCTGGGCCAACGGCGTCCAGTACGGGTTGTCGTCATCGGTCTGGACGAAGGACCACGGCCGCGCCATGCGGATGGCGAGGCGGCTCGACTTCGGCTGCGTGTGGATCAACACCCACATCCCGATCATCGCCGAGATGCCGCACGGTGGCTTCAAGCACTCCGGCTTCGGCAAGGACCTCTCGATGTACAGCCTCGAGGACTACACCCGCATCAAGCACGTCATGACCAACCTGGACGCTTGAGCATGAAGATCCTGCTGGTGGGCGCGGGAGGCGTCGGGTCGGCGTTCTGCGCCATCGCGGCCCGGCGCGACTTCTTCGAGTCCATCGTGGTGGCCGACTACGCGCGGGAGAGTGCGGAGCGAGCCGTCGCCGAGGTGGGCGACGACCGATTCACCGCCGCGCAGGTCGATGCGTCCGACGCATCGTCGGTCGAGAGCCTGGCCCGCGAGTCCGGTGCCACGCACGTCATGAACGCCGTCGACCCGCGGTTCGTCATGCCGATCTTCGAGGGTGCCCTGGCCGCCGGGGCTGACTACCTCGACATGGCGATGAGCCTCTCGAAGCCGCATCCCGACGAGCCGTACGCCAAGACCGGCGTCAAGCTCGGTGACGAGCAGTTCGCGGCGGCCGACGCGTGGGAGTCGGCCGGACGTCTCGCCCTCGTCGGCATCGGCGTCGAGCCGGGACTCTCGGACGTCTTCGCCCGCTACGCCGCCGACCACCTGTTCTCGTCCATCGACGAGCTCGGCACGCGTGACGGCGCCAACCTCACCGTCGACGGCTACGAGTTCGCGCCGTCGTTCTCCATCTGGACGACCATCGAGGAGTGCCTGAACCCGCCGGTCATCTGGCAGGACGGGGAGTGGTTCACGACCGCGCCGTTCAGCGAGCCGGAGGTGTTCGACTTCCCGGAAGGCATCGGGCCGGTCGAGTGCGTCAACGTCGAGCACGAGGAGGTGCTCCTCATGCCGCGCTGGGTCGAGACCAAGCGTGCGACGTTCAAGTACGGACTCGGTGACGAGTTCATCGACGTGCTCAAGACGCTGCACAAGATCGGGCTCGACTCGACCGAGAAGATCCGGGTCGGTGGTGTGGAGGTGAGCCCGCGCGACGTCGTCGCTGCCTGCCTGCCCAACCCCGCGACGCTGGGCGACAAGATGCACGGCAAGACCTGTGCCGGGCTGTGGGTCACGGGCACGGGCCAGGACGGCGAACCGCGCTCGACGTACCTGTACCACGTCGTCGACAACGACTGGTCGATGAAGGAGTACGGCCACCAGTGCGTCGTGTGGCAGACGGCCATCAACCCGGTCGTCGCGCTGGAGCTGCTGGCGAACGGCACCTGGTCGGGCGCCGGCGTGCTCGGGCCTGAGGCGTTCGACGCCGTTCCGTTCCTCGAGCTGCTCACCGAGTACGGGTCTCCCTGGGGCCAGATGGAAGTCGCCTGACCGCTACCGTGGTCGGCGTGCTGGGAGTCAGGTCGGACCGCGACGTCGTCGTGCTGGAGCTGCAGCGCGAGGAGCGTCGCAACGCCCTGAACCTCGAGCTGTGCCAGGAGATCCACACAGCGGTCGATGCCGCGGTCGACGGGGGAGCGCGAACCATCGTCGTCACGGGACAGGGCTCGGTGTTCTGCTCCGGCGCCGACCTCGGCGGCGTGTATGGGCCGGAGTTCCTCGAGGCCCTCTACGGCATGCTGCACCACCTCACCCGGGTCCCCGTGCCGATCATCGCCGCCGTCAACGGACCGGCGATCGGAGCCGGCACCCAGCTCGCCATGGCGTGCGACCTGCGCGTCGCCGACGACACCGCCCGCTTCGCCGTCCCGACCGCGAAGAACGGCATGGCCGTCGACGCGTGGACGATCCGGACGCTCACCCAGCTCGCCGGCACGGGACCCGCGCGCCGACTGATGCTCGCCGCCGAGTCGCTCGACCGCGACGAGGCACTCGCCTGCGGGCTCGCCGATCGGGCTGGAAACCTCGACGACGCGATCGCCTGGGCGCACGAGATCGCGACGCTCGCTCCGCTCTCGCTGGCCCACAACAAGCTCGTCCTGAACGGCTCGCCGGATGATGATGCCGCGATCGAGGCGTCCTTCCGGGCCGTCTGGGCCAGCGAGGACGTGAAGGAAGCCGCCACGGCACGCGACGAGAAGCGTCCGCCGCACTTCAGGGGCATCTGAGTGTCGTCGCTCGGTTTCGCCCTGCTCGACCGCCATGTGGTTGACGGTCGGGGTGACAACGTCGCCTGCGCCGATGCCACGGGAACCTTGACGTACGCGCGACTCCTCGAACGCTCCGCAGCTCTGGCCGGCGGCCTCCGCGTGCTGGGTGTGCGCCACGGCGACGAGGTGGCGGTGAGCGTCGCGAGTGGCAACCTCCAGGTCGTCATCGTCTGCGCGTGCATCCGGATCGGCGCCGTGCCCGGCCACAAGGGTGAGGTGCGCATCGCCGAGGTCGGAGAACAGGTCAGGGTGCAGAAGGACGAGCACGACATCGAGCTGGCGGTCCTTCTCAAGGCCGGAGCCGCCGACCCCGCCCCCTCGGAGAAGACCGATCCGGACGGCTATGACGCGCGGGCCCGGACGGTCTTCGCGGGCATCATCGACACGTTGCTGGCGGGAAAGAACGTCGGCTGAACGAGCTCGTGCCAGTCAGAGCAGGCCGGCGTCGTGCATGCAGATCGCGACCTGGACGCGGTTGGTCGCCTCGAGCTTGAGAAAGAGGTGCGAGATGTGCGCCTTGACCGTCGCGATGCTCAGGTGCAGCTCCTCGGCGATCTCCGCGTTGGAGCTGCCGTGACCGACGGCCAGGGCCACGTCGCGCTCGCGGTCGGTCAGGGTGCCGACGAGCTCGAGCGCCGACTCCGAGCGTCCGTCGGGGGCGTTGTCGGTGACCTGGCGGATCAGCTGGGTGGTGATCGCGGGCGACAGCATCGGCTCACCGGCCTCGACCTTGCCGATCGCTGCGACGATCTCGGCCGGCGGCGTGTCCTTGAGCAGGAAGCCGTTCGCCCCGGCCGCCAGCGCGCGGACGACGTACTCGTCGGCGTCGAAGGTCGTCAGCACGATCACCTTGGGCGGGTCGGGCAGGTCCCTGATCGCGGCGGTCGCGGCGATGCCGTCCATCACTGGCATCCGCAGGTCCATCAGCACGACGTCGATGCGCTTCCCTCGATCGGCGCTGCCACGCAATGCTGCGAGGGCTTCGGCCCCGTGCGCGGCCTCGGCCACCACCTCGACGTCCGGCGCGCCGCCGAGCATCAGCGCCAGGCCCGCGCGCACGAGGGCGTCGTCGTCGGTGATGAGGATCCGGGTCATGCCGGCCACGGTAGCCAGACCGTGAGCGCGAACTCCCGGTCAGCCGTCACAGCATGGCTCAGGCGTCCGCCGACCAGGGCTGCGCGCTCGGACAGCCCGACCAGTCCGAGCCCGGAGTCGGGGACGTCGAGGGACGACCCGATCCGGAGCGGGTTGCGCACCGAGATCGTCAGGCCCTCACCGGGGCCACCGGAGAGCGCCACCGTCACCAAGGTGTCTGGCGCGTGCTTGCGGGCGTTCGTCAGGCTTTCCTGGACGACGCGGTACGCCGTGCGACCCATGGGGTCGGGAATCGCCTCCACCGGCCCGAGGTTGCTCACGACGTTCATCCCAGCCTCTCGGGCCTCCTCGAGGAGTTCGGGCAGGTCATCCGCCGACGGTTGTGGACGCTCCGGGTCGGCGTCGCCCGGATCCTCGCGCAGGACGCCGAGCACTTGCCGCAGCTCGGTGAGCGCCTGGTGAGAGTTCTCCTGGATGATGCCGGCGGTTTCGCGCACCTGCTCGGGCGTCAGGTCGTCGCGGTAGGCCAGGGCACCGGCGTGCATCGTCACCATCGAGATGCGGTGCGCCAGGACGTCGTGCATCTCACGGGCGATGCGGGAGCGCTCGGCGGTTCGCGACTGGGCCAGTCGAGCGGCCTGCTCGGACTCGGTGGTCTCGGCCCGCTCGCGCAGTCTGGCGAGCAGCTCGCGACGCGATCCGATGTACATGCCCCAGCCGACGGTGATGGCGACGACCGCCGCTACGAGTGGCGTCGTCAGCTGCCAGGGTTCGCCGGCGCCCGTCGGGTCGAGCTGGACCAGGACGAGGCTCCCGGCAAGGCCGACCACGCCGACGGGGATGATCTCGCGCCAGCGGCGGCGGGTGGCCAAGGACACGAGCGCCAGCGTGGCGGGGCCCCCGACCGCTCCGGAGACCGCGCTCATCAGGTTGAGGGCCATCGCGATCGCGAACGGAGCCCGGCGGCGCCAGGCCACCAGGACGAAGCTCGCGAGGCCCAGCGCCAAGTCGATGCCGAACCAGGCTCGATTGTTGTTCCACTGCCACTCCGCCAGCCCCCACCAGGCCAGGGCGGAGATCACGGTGATGACTGCGTAGCGCCACACATGGCTCCACACGGTCAGCCGGGGTTGGAAGTCGACGTCCTGCACGCCCCAAGGCTAGGGACTCGGTGTCCCCACCACTACGGACTGGAGTCGATGGCGTCTCATACTTTCGGCTGACCAAGTCTGGACCGGCGGCCGATGCCTCGGAGGCTGGACCCGGCGAGGGTGGGGCCATGATCCAAGTCGAACACCTTTCCAAGACGTACGGCGGCAATGTCCGCGCTGTCGATGACGTCACCTTCACGTGCCGACCGGGTTCCGTCACCGGCTTCCTCGGCCCCAACGGCGCGGGCAAGTCCACGACCATGCGCATCATCGCCGGTCTGACCCCAGCGACCTCTGGCGATGCCACGGTCGCCGGTGTCCACTATCGCGACATCCCGAACCCCGGCACCCAGGTGGGCGTGCTCCTCGACGCCTCGGCGCAGCACGCTGGTCGCACCGGGCGCGAGATCCTCGCCCTCAGCGCGGCCACGATGGGCCTGCCCACGTCGCGCATCGACGAGATGCTCAAGCTGGTCAGCCTGACGCCGGCCGAGTCCAAGCGCCGGGTCCGCAACTACTCGCTCGGCATGCGCCAGCGCCTGGGCATCGCGAACGCGCTGCTCGGCGACCCGAAGATCCTCATCCTCGACGAGCCGGCCAATGGTCTCGACCCAGCCGGTATCCACTGGATGCGCAGCCTGCTCCGCACCTATGCCGATCGCGGCGGCACGATTCTGCTCTCCTCGCACCTGCTGCACGAGATCGAGGTCATCGCCGACGAGATCATCGTCATCGGCAACGGACGCATCGTCGCCGAGGGCACGAAGGCCGAGCTGCTGCAGAAGGCCGGCACCTACGTCCGCGCCGATGACCCGTCAGCGCTCGCGCACGCCCTGACGTCGGCCGGCATCTCCTCGACGCCCGCCGGCGAAGGCCTGAGCTCTGAGGCAACACCCGAGCAGGTCGGCAAAGCCGCCGCATCCGCCGGCGTCGCGCTCGTCGAGCTGCGTCCCGCCGACGGAGCCGGACTCGAGGAGATGTTCCTCGAGCTCACCGCCGAGACCCAGCGCGACGAAGTCACCCCCGAAGGAGCCACGCCATGAGTACCGCCACCCCCACCCACCGCGTCGAGACGATCGACATCGACCGGCCGGGCATCCCGCTGACCCGACTGATCAAGGTGGAGATCCGCAAGGCGTTCGACACCCTGTCCGGCCGCTGGTTCAGCGCGTCGATCCTGATCATCTGTGCGATCGCCCTCACGCTCTTCGCGATCTTCGCCAGCGACGGCTTCTACGACTTCCAGGACCTGGCCGGGATCGCCGGCGGGATTCTCGGATTCTTCCTGCCGATCATCCTCATCATGCTGGTCACGGCCGAGTGGGGTCAGCGCACCGGCCTGGTGACGTTCACCCTCGAACCACGACGTTCGCGAGTGGTGGTCGCCAAGCTGGTCGCGGGCGTGCTCATCTCGATGGGCGTGCTGATCGTGGCGTTCGGGATCGCCGCGGCGGCGACTGCATTCGCCGGCCTGGTCCGCGACGGTGACCCCTCGTGGTCGCTCAGCACGGCGTTCATCCTGAACTACGTGCTCGCCAACATCATCGGCGTGCTCGTCGGCTTCGTCATCGCCATCCTGTTGTTGAACACGGCGGCTTCGATCGTCGTCTACTTCATCTACTCGCTGGTTCTGCCGATCGTGATGGGGATCCTCGCGGCCACCATCAGCTGGTTCGAGAACGTTCCCCCGTGGATCGACTTCAACACGGCACAGTCGCCCCTGTTCACCGGTGACCTCAAGCTGAACGGTGAGGAGTGGGCGCAGCTCGCAGTGACAGGAACGATCTGGCTGATCATTCCGCTCGCGCTCGGGATCCTGCGGTTGCTCCGCTCCGAGGTGAAATAGGCCAGACACCACTGGTGAGCGAGAATGGCGGCATGCGAAAGCGTGTCGCCATTCTCGGCTCCACGGGCTCGATCGGTACCCAGGCCCTGGACGTCGCTGCCGCCAACCCCGGCCGCTTCGACGTCGTGGCTCTCGCCGCCGGCGGCAACGACCCGGAGCTGCTGGCCCGCCAGGCGCTCGAGCACGAGGTCGAGGTCGTGGCGGTGGCCAAGGCGAGCGCGGCGCAGGACGTCCAGCTCGCGCTCTACGCCGAGGCACAGCGTCGCGGATTCTCCGAGGGCGACCACGTCGTCCCGCGGCTCCTCGCCGGTCCGCAGGCCGCCATCGAGGTGGCCCGAACGCCGTGTGACGTCGTCCTCAACGGGATGACTGGCTCGGTCGGCCTCGAACCCACGCTCGCGGCACTCGAGACCGGCGTCACCCTCGCCCTGGCCAACAAGGAGTCGCTCATCGTCGGCGGCGAGCTCGTCACCGGCGCAGCCAAGCCCGGGCAGATCGTGCCGGTCGACAGTGAGCACTCCGCGCTGGCACAGGCGTTGCGCGGCGAGATCGTCGAGGACGTCCGGCGCCTGCTGATCACCGCGAGTGGCGGCCCGTTCCGGGGTCGCAGCCGTGATGAGCTCGCCGACGTCACGCCCGACCAGGCGATGGCGCACCCCACCTGGGACATGGGTCCGGTCATCACGATCAACTCGGCCACCTTGGTGAACAAGGGGATGGAGGTCATCGAGGCGCACCTGCTGTTCGACATCGGCTACGACCGCATCGACGTCGTGGTCCACCCGACCTCGGTGGTGCACTCGATGATCGAGTTCGTCGACGGGTCCACGATCGTGCAGGCCTCGCCGCCCGACATGAGGCTGCCGATCGCGCTCGGCCTCGCCTGGCCCGAACGGGTGCCCGACGTGGTGAGTCCGTGCGACTGGACCGAGCCCACGACGTGGGAGTTCTTCCCGCTCGACGACTCCGCCTTCCCGGCCGTACGCCTGGCCCGACGCGCCGGCGAGTTCGGCCGCACGGCCCCGGCGGTGTTCAACGCCGCCAACGAGGTCTGCGTCGACGCGTTCGTGGCCGGGGATTTGGACTTCCTTGGCATCGTGGACACGGTGGGCGCGGTGCTCGAGGAGCACACCTCGGACCCCGATGTCGCCCACGACGATCTGACGCTCGCCAGCGTGCTCGAGGCAGATGCCCGGGCGCGTGAGCGGGCCCGAGCCCTGGTGGAGTCACGATGACGGCGCTGATCTACACGCTGGGCGTCGTCCTCTTCGTTCTCGGGGTCATCATCTCGATCGCGCTGCACGAGGTCGGGCACATGTACCCGGCCAAGAAGTTCGGCATCAAGGTCACCCAGTACTTCGTCGGATTCGGCAACACCGTCTGGTCCACCAAGCGGGGCGAGACCGAGTACGGCATCAAGGCCATCCCGCTCGGCGGCTATGTCAAGCTCGTCGGCATGCTCCCGCCGGCCCGCGCCGCGGACCCGCACGAGGTGCGCGCCACGAACACCGGCATGTTCACCCAGCTCGTGGCAGATGCCCGTCACGCCGAGTACGAGCACGTCACCGACGCCGACCTCGACCGGCTGTTCTACCGCAAGCCGTGGTGGCAGAAGCTGATCGTGATGTCGGGCGGCCCTTTGGTCAACATCGCCATCGCCATCGTCCTGTTCTCGATCGTGATCATGGGCTTCGGCGTCCAGGAGGCCACCACGAAGGTCAGCGCGGTCTCGGACTGCGCGATCAGCGACGCCGAGGCCGGTCGTGCCTGCACCGATGCCGACCCCGTCACCCCGGCTCGTCAGGCCGGGATCCAGCCGGGAGACCAGTTCGTCTCCTTCAACGGCACCGCGATCACGTCCTGGGAGCAGCTCACGAGGCTCATTCGCGGCAACGGCGACCGGGAGGCCACGATCGTCGTCGAGCGTGACGGTCGTGAGGTGCAGGCCGTGGTCGCCACCTCGGTGATCGCTCGGGCGTCCCTCGACGATCCGGAGCGCACCGAGAAGGTCGGCTTCCTCGGCGTCGAGCCGGTGCGCGAGTACGTGCGGCACGGCCCCGCCACCGTCGTCGACGTCATGGGCGACTACACGTCGGCCACCCTCGGCGTCATCCTCCACCTGCCGCAGCGCATGGTCGACGTCACCAAGGCGGCCTTCGGAGCCGAGCGCAAGGCGGACGGGCCGATCAGCGTCGTGGGAGCCAGCCGCGTGGCCGGCGAGCTCGTCACGATCGACCAGCCGACATGGGCCGAGCGCGCCTCCCGGTTGTTGGCTCTCCTTGCATCCTTGAACCTCTTCTTGGCCTTGTTCAATTTCATCCCGCTGCTGCCGCTCGACGGCGGACACATCGCCGGTGCCCTCTGGGAGGCCGTGCGGCGTGGCTGGGCCCGCCTTCGCGGCCGACCCGACCCGGGCTACGTCGACGTCGCCCGGATGCTTCCCGTCGCGTACGGCGTCGGAGCGCTCCTGCTGGTCATGGGCGTGATCCTCATCTACGCCGACATCGTCAACCCCGTGAGGCTTTCGTAATGACTGAACTGAACCTCGGCATGCCTGCCATGCCACCACCGGTGCTCGCAGAGCGCCGGAAGTCCCGCAAGATCAAGGTCGGCTCGGTCGACGTCGGCGGCGACGCACCGGTCTCCGTCCAGTCGATGACCACCACGCTCACGAGCGACGTCGACTCGACGCTGCAGCAGATCGCCGAGCTCACCGCGGCCGGCTGCGACATCGTCCGGGTGGCCTGCCCGAGCACCGACGACGCCGAGGCCCTGCCGCAGATCGCGCAGCACTCGCAGATCCCGGTGATCGCCGACATCCACTTCCAGCCCAAGTACGTCTTCGCCGCGATCGACGCCGGTTGCGCCGCGGTGCGCGTGAACCCCGGCAACATCCGGAAGTTCGACGACCAGGTGGGCGCCATCGCGAAGGCGGCTGCCGACGCCGGTGTCTCGCTGCGCATCGGCGTCAACGCCGGTTCGCTCGACAAGCGGATCCTCGAGAAGTACGGCAAGGCGACGCCCGAGGCGCTCGTCGAGTCGGCCGTCTGGGAGGCGTCCCTGTTCGAGGAGCACGACTTCCACGACTTCAAGATCTCGGTCAAGCACAACGACCCCGTCATCATGGTGCAGGCTTACGAGATGCTCGCCGAGCGCGGCGACTGGCCGCTGCACCTCGGCGTCACCGAGGCCGGTCCGGCGTTCCAGGGCACCATCAAGAGCTCGGTGGCGTTCGGCCACCTGCTGGCCAAGGGCATCGGCGACACGATCCGCGTCTCGCTCTCCGCGCCTCCGGTCGAGGAGGTCAAGGTCGGCATCCAGATCCTGCAGTCGCTCAACCTCAAGGAGCGCAAGCTCGAGATCGTCTCTTGCCCGTCCTGCGGCCGCGCCCAGGTCGACGTCTACACGCTCGCCGAGGAGGTCACCGCCGGCCTCGAGGGCATGGAGGTCCCACTGCGCGTCGCCGTCATGGGCTGCGTGGTGAACGGACCGGGCGAGGCCCGTGAAGCCGACCTCGGTGTCGCCAGCGGCAACGGCAAGGGGCAGATCTTCGTCAAGGGTGAAGTCATCAAGACCGTGCCCGAGAGCAAGATCGTCGAGACGCTCATCGAGGAGGCCATGCGCATCGCCGACGGCATGGAGCCTGTCGAGGGTTCCGCGCCCACCGTCAGCGCCAGCTGATCATGATTCAGTCAGCGCCAGCTGATCATGATTCGTCAGCGCCAGCTGATCATGATTCCGGCAGCGTGACCTGACAAGGTTTACTCTGTTGCCCATTCAGCTGCGGGAGGTGACCGTGCTCGGCACCACGAATGTCCGCGCGCTGACAGCGGAAGATCTTCCGGCACTGCGACAGCTTCTCGACCGCGACCCCCTGGTCAATCTGTTCGTCCGTCATCGGGTCGACCTCACCGGCCTGCAGGAACGACTCATGGGCGGTCGCGTGTGGGGCTACTACGACGGTGACGAGCTCGTCTCGGCGTGCCATGCCGGAGCCAACATCGTCCCGGTCGAGGCCACGCCGGAGGCCCTCCAAGCCTTCGCCGACCAGATCCTCGCCGAGGGAGTGCGTCCGGCATCGCTCGTGGGCCTGCGCTCGGCCGTGATGCCGATGTGGGAGCGGGTGGAGCCCACCTGGGGCCCGGCCCGTTCGCTGCGACCGTTCCAGCCGTTCCTCGTGCTCGACGACGATCCGGACGCCGAGTCCGACCCCAGGGTGAACCGGGTGGTGCTCGATGAGTTCGACATGCTCTACCCGGCGTGCGTCGCGATGTTCACCGAGGAGGTGGGCATCGACCCGGAGACCGGCGGTGCCGGCGGGTACCGGGCCCGGGTCGCCCAGCTGATCTCGCAGGGCTGGGCCTTCGCGATCATCGAGGATGGCAAGGTGCTGTTCAAGACCGAGGTCGGCGCCGCGACGCCCGACGCGTGCCAGCTGCAGGGCGTCTGGGTGCGACCCGACCGGCGCGGCGAGGACATCGCCGTCGGTGCCCTGGCCGCGGTGGTGAAGCACGTCCGAGCCACGGTTGCTCCTGTCGTCACGCTGTACGTCAACGACCACAACCGGTCCGCGCGCCGCACGTACGAACGCGTCGGATTCCGCGAGACGGAGATGTTCTCCTCGATCCTGCTCTGATGCACCGGCGGCTAGCATCGGCCCATGAGTCGCGACATCCGAGCCCTCGCCGGCCTCCTGGCGGTCAGCGGCGTCCTGCACTTCGTGAAGCCGAAACCCTACGCCACGATCGTGCCGAAGCCGCTCCCGTACAAGCGTGAGCTCGTGTACGCGTCGGGCGTGGTCGAGCTCGGCTGTGCCGCGATGCTGACGCAGCCACGCACACGCCGGCTCGGCGGACTGTTGTCGTTCGGCCTCCTGCTGGCGGTGTTCCCGGCCAATGTCCAGATGACGATCAGCACGTTTCAGAACGACAAGGCGCCGCTGTGGTTCAAGGTCGGGACGGTCCTGCGTCTGCCGCTCCAGATCCCGCCACTGCGGTGGGCGCTGAACGCTGCTCGGTCCTGAAAGGTCCTCGGTGACGGACCTATAGGGTTTCGGCATGCGTATGTCCCGGCTCTTCCTGCGAACCCTGCGAGACGATCCGGCTGATGCGGAGGTCCCGAGCCACCGGCTGCTCGTGCGGGCCGGCTACGTACGTCGCGTCGCGCCCGGCATCTACTCGTGGCTGCCGCTCGGGCTCAGGGTGCTGGCGCGCGTCGAGCAGATCGTGCGCGAGGAGATGGACGCCATGGGCTCCCAGGAGGTGCGCTTCCCGGCCCTCCTCCCGCGCGAGCCCTACGAGGTCTCGAACCGCTGGACGGAGTACGGCCCCAACGTGTTCCGCCTGAAGGACCGGCGCGGCAACGACATGATGCTCGGCCCCACGCACGAGGAGTTCTTCACGCTGCTCGTCAAGGACCTGTACTCGTCGTACAAGGACCTGCCGCTGAACCTCTATCAGATCCAGACGAAGTATCGCGACGAGGCGCGGCCCCGGGCCGGCATCCTGCGCGGCCGCGAGTTCGTCATGAAGGACTCCTACTCCTTCGACATCGACGACGCCGGACTCGAGGCGTCGTACCAGGCGCACCGCGAGGCCTACGTGCGGATCTTCGACCGGCTCGGCTTCGACTACGTCATCGTCCAGGCCGACTCCGGTGCCATGGGCGGCTCGGCCAGCGAGGAGTTCCTCGCCGTCGCGGAGACCGGCGAAGACACCTTCGTGCGGACCGCCGGCGGGTACGCGGCGAACGTCGAGGCCGTCACGACCGTCGCCCCCGATCCGCTGCCGTACGACGACCTGCCCGCCGCACATGCCGAGCAGACCCCCGAGACGCCGACGATCGAGACGCTGGTCAACCACCTGAACGTGGCATTCCCGCGCGACGACCGCGCGTGGGAGGCGTCCGACACCCTCAAGAACGTGCTCGTCATGCTCCGGTATCCCGACGGCACGCGCGTGCCGCTGGCGATCGGCCTGCCCGGCGATCGCGACGTCGACGTCACGCGCCTCGAGACACAGGTCGCCCCCGCCGAGGTCGACGCGTTCACCGACGACGACTTCGACGCCCATCCGGACCTGGCCAAGGGCTACATCGGACCTGGCGCTCTGGGGGAGAAGCAGGCCACCGGCATCCGCTACGTGGTGGATCCGAGGGTCGTCACCGGCACCAGCTGGGTCACCGGAGCCGACGTCGACGGGTCGCACGTCCTCGACCTCGTGGCCGGGCGTGACTTCACGCCCGACGGAGTCATCGAGGCGGCCGAGGTGCGTGCGGGTGACCCGGCGCCGGACGGCTCCGGGCCGATGGAGCTGGCGCGCGGCATCGAGATGGGCCACATCTTCCAGCTCGGCCGCAAGTACGCCGAGGCACTCGGGCTCCAGGTGCTCGACGAGAACGGGAAACTCGTCACGGTCACCATGGGCTCGTACGGAGTTGGAGTCTCCAGGGCCGTCGCCGCGGTGGTCGAGAACTCCTACGACGAGCTCGGCATCGTCTGGCCGCGCGAGATCGCGCCGTTCGACGTCCACGTCGTCGCCACCGGCAAGGACGACGCCGCGTTCGACGCGGCCGACACGTTGGTCGCCGAGCTCGAGGCCGACGGCATCGAGGTCCTCTACGACGATCGCCGCAAGGTGTCACCCGGCGTGAAGTTCAAGGACGCCGAGCTGCTCGGCATGCCCACCATCGTCGTGGTCGGCAAGGGTCTCGTCGATGGCGTGATCGAGGTGCGCAACCGCGCCACGGGAGAGCGCTCCGACCTGCCGGTGGCCGAGGTCGCCGAGCACCTGCGCGGCATCTGCCGCTGAGGTGCATGGCTTCGCAGCGGGCGCCTTCGGCGCAGCACGCTCAACCGACTGAGCCGCTCGTCGCTGCGCTCCTCGGGCTCAGTCCAGCCCGGGGAACGCGCGGACCGGGGCCCCCCAGTCGAGCCCGGCCAAGGCTGCGCGGCGCAGACCTGACATCGCGAACCGCCGGCCGTCGCCGCCCGCGGTGCCGAACAGGGTGACGCAGGCCGCGGCGATGCGCTCCTCGACGTTGCCGGCCGCTGCCCGGGCGTCTCGTGCCGAGTCGACACGCTTGTCGCCGTAGGTGAGGGCTGGACCTACCGGCTGGCCGCCGGCCTCGTCCACCTGCACCCGGAGCCGGTCGCGCACCACGCGATGGGCGTCGTACGACGTGCGGGCGGGTTCGGCCAGGTTGCCGACGCGGGCGCCGATCATGCCGTACAGCCAGACGGCTTCGTTCTCGAGCGCGAGCCACGCCTGGAGGTCGTCGAGCCGGGTCATGAGGTGACCAGTCCCAGCGTCGTCGCGAGCTGGGAGAGTCCGGCGGACATCGAGGCGAGGACGCGCGCGACATCGGGCGAGGCGGACGAGACGGCATCGTCCTCACGGGCGTCGGCGGACTCCGCGGCCAGGCGCGAGAGCTCGGCGACGGCGTCTCGCCGGCCCGTGGGAACGGGACCCGCGCTGGTCGCAGCCAGGTTGCCGCCCACGGCCACCAGCTGCTCGTCGGCGACGACCCGCAGGGGGTCGAGGTCACCTTCCAGGTCGGGATGCTCGCCGATCGTGGCGTCGATGGTCGCGATGAAGACCGCCTGGTCTGTAGCGGCGCGTTTGAGGCGACGGGTGTCTCCCGGGTCCGGTTCGGGATGCGGCTCGGCGCCCACCACGCGGAGGCCGTCGTCGAGGACGCCGCCCGCTCGCGCCGCGACGACCGCCACGGCCACAGTGGCCGCCGTCAGGCCCGTGCCCAGCAGTGCGCGGCGGCTCATCACACGGGGAAGGTTACGACAGGGAGTTCGCTAGTCTGGACCTGACACTGACACAAGAGCCAGCACAGTGCCGACAACAGAAGAGGGAGGGCCGCCATGAACAGCATCACTGGTGGCCGTCTCGAGCAGCTGGCGGAACGATGTGTCACCGCTCTCGGACTCGATCTCGAGGCCGTCGAGCTCTCCAAGGCCGGCAAGCGCAGCGTGCTCCGCGTCGCCGTTGACGCCGACGGTGGCGTGCCGATCGAGACCATCACCGAGGCCACCCGCGAGCTGTCGAAGGCCCTCGACGCCTCGGACGTGATGGGCGCTCAGCCCTACACGCTCGAGGTCACGTCGCGCGGCGTCGATCGTCCGCTCACGCTGCCCCGTCACTGGCGCCGCAACGTGGGCCGACTCGTCGTGGCCGACCTCGCGGACGGCTCTCGCCTGAAGGGGCGCATCACCGCCGTTCCCGACGACCCGACCGACGAGTCCATCGACCTCACGGTCGACGGGGAATTGCGTCGCCTGCCGTTGGCTGACGTCGCGACGGCACGCGTCGAGGCCGAGCTCACCCGACCCAAATCCACCGATCCCCGCAAGGACGCCTGACATGGACATCGACATGACCGCCCTGCGTGCGCTCGAGCACGAGAAGGACATCTCCTTCGAGGTCGTCGTCGAGGCGATCGAGACTGCGCTGCTCTCGGCGTACCACAAGGCCCACGGTGCCCACTCCCAGGCGCGGGTCGAGCTCGACAAGAAGAGCGGCCACGTCACCGTGTGGGCCCGCGAGCGGCTGGACGTCGAGCCCGCCGAGCAGCCATCCACGGAGCCCGCAGTGCCGGTCGATACACCCGCAGAGGTCACGGACGCCAGCAACGAGGCCGCTCCTGCCGAGAAGGTCGAGGCTGAACCCGTCGAGCCCCCGGAGCCGCGGTACAGCGAGGAGTTCGACGACACCCCGGAGGACTTCGGTCGCTTCGCCGCCGCCATCGCGCGCCAGCTCATCATGCAGCGCCTGCGCGACGCGGAGGACGAGCAGAAGTACGGCGAGTTCTCCGGCAAGGTCGGCGACATCGTGTCCGGCATCATCCAGCAGGGCGCCCGCCCCGGCGACGTGATGATCGACCTCGGCAAGGTCGAGGCACTGCTGCCCGCGGCCGAACGGGTCGCCGAGGAGAAGTACGCGCACGGCGAGCGCATCAAGGCCTACGTGTACGAGGTCGAGAAGGGGATGCGCGGCCCTCGGGTCAAGGTCTCGCGCACGCACCCCAACCTCGTGCGCCTGCTGTTCGCGCTCGAGGCGCCGGAGATCGCCGACGGCTCGGTCGAGATCGTCGCCATCGCCCGTGAGGCCGGGCATCGCAGCAAGATCGCGGTCCGTGCCACGGTGCCGGGCGTCAACGCGAAGGGCGCCTGCATCGGCCCGATGGGGCAGCGCGTCCGCAACGTCATCCACGAGCTGCACGGCGAGAAGATCGACATCATCGACCACAGCGAGGACCCCGCGGAGTTCATCGCCCACGCGCTGTCTCCGTCGCAGGTCAAGGGCGTCACCCTCGTCGATCCCAACGCCCGGGCCGCCCGCGTCGTGGTACCCGACTTCCAGCTCTCCCTGGCGATCGGCAAGGAGGGCCAGAACGCACGGCTCGCGGCCAAGCTGACCGGTTGGCGCATCGACATCCGCTCGGACACCGAGCTCCCGGCCGAAGCGGAGCAACCAGGACCCGCCGGAGAAGGCGACGCCGCGCCCCTTGAACGTGACTAGAGCCGACGGGGTAGACTCGGCGACGGTGTTTCGCACGTGCATCGGATGCCGGTCACGTGCGGACAAGACCACTCTGGTGCGACTTGTTGCCATTGGAGGTGTGTCCGGGTCCTCGACCTGGATCGTCACCCCTGATCCACGCGGGTCGTTGCCGGGCCGAGGTGCACACCTGCATCCCGATCCCCGGTGCCTGGAGCTGGCGAGACATCGCCGGGCCTTTGGTCGGGCCCTCCGTGCGGAGGGGCCACTCGATCTGGACCTGGTGGACGACCTCATCAGCACCGAGCCCCAGGGCGATGAGCACAACAACGAATGACCACCGGGAAACCAATCCCACGACGGAAATCGGAGCACATGCTCATGAGCACCCGATGAACACGTTCCCATGAGTCCTGAACACGCGTTTGAACTAGTGGTCTGATCCTCCTTTGGGGGTAGGGCCCCCGAAGGAGAAGAGTGGCTGTCAGAGTCCACGAGCTTGCCAAGGAGCTCGGAGTCCCCAGCAAGGTCATCCTGTCCACCCTGCAAGACATGGGTGAATACGTGAAGTCCGCGTCGTCCACCGTCGAGGCACCCGTCGTGCGTCGCCTCAACGAGGAGCACGGCGATGCCCTGCGCAAGCAGGGCGAGAAGAAGGCTGCCAAGAAGGCGCCCGCGGCGAAGGCCGCAGAATCCGGCACCGACGAGAAGGCCGCCGCCCCCGAGCCGACCGAAGCTCCCACGCCGGAGGTCGCCAAGGTGGCCGAGGCGCCCGTCGTCGAGCCCGCACCCGAGGTCGTCGTCGAGGAGCCGTCCGCAGCCCGTCGAGGCTCCTGCGCCCATCTCCGCCGGCGGCCGACGAGGCCGAGACGGCCGAGAAGCCGGCCGCTCCGCGTCCGGGTCCGGCCCCGCGCCCTGGTGGCGCCCGTCCCGGCAACAACCCGTTCTCGTCACGCCAGGGCATGCAGCAGGAGCGCGCGCCGCGCCCGCCGGCTGCGCCCGAGGGCGGCGCGCCCGCACGTCCCGGCATGCCTCGTCCCAACCCGGCGATGATGCCCCGACAGTCCGGACTCTCCGGCCGCCCAGCCGCCCGCCAGGGTGGACCGGGTGGGCCCGGCGGTGGCCCCGGAGGTCGCACTGACAATCGCTCCGGCGGCCCCGGTGGCGGCGGCGGTCGCGGTGCACCCGCGGGCGCAGGTCGTCCTGGTGGAGGCGGCGGTGGTGGCGGCTTCGGCGGCGGCCCCGGCGGAGGACGTCCCGGTGGTGGTGGCGGCTTCGGCGGCCGTCCCAGCGGACCCGGCCGTGGCGGTCGTGGCGGCACGCAGGGCGCGTTCGGTCGCGCCGGCGGACCCGTCCGTCGTGGACGCAAGAGCAAGCGCGCGAAGCGTCAGGAATTCGACCAGATGCAGGCCCCGGCCATCGGTGGCGTGCGTGTGCGCAAGGGCGACGGCGAGACCATCCGGCTGGCGCGTGGCGCCTCGCTGGGCGACTTCGCCGACAAGATCGGTGCCGACGCGGCCTCTCTGGTGGAGGTGCTGTTCCACCTCGGTGAGATGGTCACCGCCACGCAGTCGGTCAACGACGACGTGCTGCAGATCCTCGGCGAGGAGCTGAACTACGACGTCCAGGTCGTCTCGCCGGAGGAAGAGGACCGCGAGCTGCTGGAGTCGTTCAGCCTCGAGTTCGGCGAGGACGAGGGAGTCGAGAAGGATCTCGCCCCGCGCCCGCCGGTCGTCACCGTCATGGGTCACGTCGACCACGGCAAGACCAAGCTGCTCGACGCACTGCGCGACAGCAACGTCGTCGACAAGGAGGCCGGTGGCATCACGCAGACCATCGGTGCCTACCAGGTCGCCACGGACGTCGACGGCACCGAGCGTCGCATCACGTTCATCGACACTCCCGGTCACGAGGCGTTCACCGCCATGCGTGCCCGTGGTGCCCAGGCCACCGACATCGCGGTGCTGGTGGTCGCGGCCGACGACGGCGTCATGCCCCAGACGGTCGAGGCGCTCAACCACGCCAAGGCCGCCGGTGTGCCGATCGTGGTTGCCGTGAACAAGATCGACAAGCCCGACGCCGACCCGTCCAAGGCCCGTGGCCAGCTCACCGAGTACGGACTCGTGCCCGAGGAGTACGGCGGCGACGCCATGTTCGTCGACGTCTCGGCCAAGGCCGGAACCGGTCTCGCCGAGCTGCTCGAGTCGATCATCCTCACGGCCGACGCGTCGCTCGACCTGCGCGCCAACCCCGATCAGAACGCCGAGGGCCTCACCATCGAGGCGCACCTCGATCGCGGTCGCGGTCCGGTTGCCACGGTGCTCGTGAAGCGCGGCACACTGCGCGTCGGCGACACGATCGTCGCCGGTTCGGCTTTCGGTCGTGTCCGCGCGATGCTCGACGAGCACGGCGACAACATCGAGGAAGCCACGCCGTCCCGTCCCGCCCTGGTGCTCGGCCTCACGGCCGTTCCCGGTGCCGGCGACAACTTCATGGCAGTCGACGACGACCGCACCGCGCGCCAGATCGCCGAGAAGCGTGAGGCTCGCGAGCGCAACGCCGCACTGGCCAAGCGCAGCGGCCGCCGGACCCTCGAGGACTTCATGTCCTCGCTGGAGAAGGGCGAGACCGACGAGCTGCTGCTGATCCTCAAGGGCGACGGCTCCGGCTCGGTGGAGGCGCTCGAAGATGCTCTCTCCCAGATCGATGTGGGCGAAGAGGTCAACCTGCGCGTCATCGACCGTGGTGTCGGTGCCATCACCGAGACCAACGTCGACCTCGCTGCCGCGTCGAACGCCGTCATCATCGGCTTCAACGTGCGTCCGCAGGGCAAGGCCACCGAGCTCGCCGACCGTGAGGGCGTCGAGATCAAGTACTACTCGGTGATCTACCAGGCGATCGACGAGATCGAGGCCGCGCTGAAGGGCATGCTCAAGCCGGAGTTCGAGGAGGCGCAGCTCGGTACCGCCGAGATCCGCGACATCTTCCGCTCCAGCAAGATCGGCAACATCGCCGGTTGCATGGTCACCAGCGGCACCATCAAGCGCAACGCCAAGGCGCGTCTGCTGCGAGACGGTGCAGTGGTCGCCGACAACCTCGACCTGGGCAGCCTGCGTCGCGAGAAGGATGACGTCTCCGAGGTCCGTGAGGGCTTCGAGTGCGGCATCGTGCTCAAGGGCTACAACGACATCAAGGTCGACGACGTCATCGAGACCTTCGAGCTCCGCGAGAAGGCCCGGGACTAGCGGCGCATGGCCGGCCAGCGCACACAACAGCTCGCTGATCGCATCAAGGTGATCGTCGCCTCGATGCTCGAGCGACGCGTCAAGGATCCACGGTTGGGCTTCATCACGCTCACCGACGTCCGGCTGAGTGGAGACAACCAGCAGGCGTCGGTGTTCTACACCGTGATGGGCGGGCAGGAGGCCATCCAGGACACCGCGGCGGCGCTCCAGAGCGCGACCGGCCTGATCCGCTCCGAGGTCGGCAAGCAGCTGGGCCTGCGGCACACGCCGTCGCTGGAGTTCTTCCTCGACGCCGTACCCGAGACGGCTGCGGAGATCGAAGACCTTCTCGCCAAGGCGCGGGCGTCCGACGAGGCGGTGGCAGCCCAGGCCGCCGGCGCCGAGTACGCCGGCGACCCCGACCCGTACAAGAAGCACGACGAGCACGACACGGACGACGAGCCCGACGAGGATGCCGGCCCACGGGCGGCGGACAGCTGAGTGTGAGCGCTCCGGCGGGCATCGTCGTCGTCGACAAGCCGTCAGGTTGGACGTCCCACGACGTGGTGGGGCGGGTGCGCCGGCTCGCCGGCACGCGGAAGGTCGGCCACGCGGGCACGCTCGACCCGATGGCCACCGGCGTGCTCGTGCTCGGCGTCGGCCGTGCCACCCGGCTGCTGGGCCACCTGCAGCTCGCCGACAAGGAGTACCTGGCCACGATCAGGCTCGGCCAGTCGACGGTCACCGATGACGCCGAGGGTGAAGTCGTCGATTCCGCACCGGCCGGCCATCTCGACGCCGCCGCGATCGGTGCCGCCATGGCACCCCTCACCGGAGCGATCGAGCAGGTGCCGTCGGCGGTCTCGGCGATCAAGGTCGACGGCCAGCGGTCCTACGCGCGAGTCCGAGCAGGTGAGGACGTCGATCTTCCCGCTCGACCCGTCACGGTCGAGACCTTCGAGCTCGGCGAGGTGCGGCGCACGGATGACGTCGTCGACGTCGACGTGCGGGTCGTCTGCTCGAGCGGCACCTATGTGCGGGCGCTGGCCCGCGACCTCGGCGCGGCGCTCGGAGTGGGCGGCCACCTGTCGATGCTGCGCCGCACCCGCGTGGGTGGCTTCGACCTCATCGGGTCCCACACGCTCGAGGAGCTGGAATCCGCGTTCGTCATGACCGACATCGATGCCGCAGCCCGGTCGTCCTTCCCCGTGCGGGACCTCGACGATGGGCAGGCCGCCGACGTCCGTTTCGGCCGACCTCTTCCCGGGCTCCACCTCGGGTCCGCCGACCCGGTGGCCCTGTTCGACCCGGACGGACGCTTCCTGGCGCTGTACGAGCAGCAGGGCGACGACGCCCGGGCCGTGGCCGTGTTCGTGGATGCGAACATGGCCAGGTGAATGCAGAAGGCAACTACCTTTTCGACAACCAGCAGGACGAGGCCGGGCAGCGCTTCGAGGCCATCTCCGAGATCTTCGACCCGGCGACCTTCCGTCACCTGCAGCAGGTCGGGCTGGCCGAGGGCTGGGCCTGCTGGGAGGTCGGCGCCGGCAGCCCGACGGTGCCGAACTGGCTCGCGGCGCGCGTCGGTGCGACCGGTCGGGTGATCGCCACTGATCTGGACACGCGATGGCTGGACGGCCATACGGACGCGGGCGTCGAGGTGCTCCGGCACGACGTGGTGGTCGACGACCCGCCCGACGGCCCCTTCGACCTCGTGCACGCCCGGCTGCTCCTCGTGCATCTCCCTGATCGCGACGCGGTGCTGCGCCGGTTGATCGGCACGCTCCGTCCGGGTGGCCACCTCGTCATCGAGGACGGCGATCCGGCGCTCCAGCCGATGAGCTCGCCCGACGAGCACGGATCCGCCGAACGGCTCGCGAACCACGTGCGCCGCGGGCTTCGCTCCCTGCTCGCGCAGCGGGGCGCCGATCTCGCCTACGGGCGCACACTGCCGCGACTGCTGCGAGAAGCCGGACTCGACGACGTCCGCGCCGACGGATTCTTCCCGGTCACGTCCCCCGCCAGCCGGGTTTTGGAGGCCGCCTCGGTGAACCAGCTGAAGGACGAGGTGATCGCCCAGGGCCTGGCCACCGCGGAGGAGATCGAGGAGCATCTCGCTCACGTGGTCGGCGGACGGCTCGACGTGCTGACCGCCCCGATGATCTCCGCCTCGGGCAGGAGTCCTCGCTAGGGTGAGGCCCACCATGAGGTTGCGCCGCTCGTCCCCCCGCCGGGTCGTGTGGACCGTCCTCAAGGGCTGGCTCGTCGCGGTGGCAGGCATCATCGCCGCGCTCACCGTCATCACCAAGGTGCGCAAGTTCAATCGCGCCCACCGCGGCGACGGCTTCCCGCGGACACTGCCGACCGCGGTGCCGGTCGGCGGGTCGACGACCATCACCACCTACACCCTCGGCACGGACCTCTACGACGACATGCTGAAAGCGATCGCCGGCGCGCAGGAACGCATCCTGTTCGAGTCGTTCATCATCAAGGGCGACGCGATGGGCCAGCGGTTCAAGCGCGAGCTCATCCGCGCGGCCGAGCGTGGCGTCGAGGTCCGCGTGGTCTACGACGGGTTCGCGAACCTCGTCGTGCGCCCCAGCTTCCTGCGGTACCCGGCGCCCGTGCAGGTGCTGCGCTATCCGCTCCTCTCCGGCTGGATGGTCTTCAACCCCCGGCGCTGGGGGCGGGACCACCGCAAGATCCTCGTCGTCGACGACACGGCAGGCTTCGTGGGCGGGTACAACATCGGCACGGAGTACGCCACGATGTGGCGAGACACCCACCTGAAGGTCGAGGGTGGCTCGGTCTGGGACCTCGACAACGCGTTCGTCGACTTCTGGAACCTCAATGCCCGCGGGCTGCCGATGCTGAAGGACCGCGGCTCACCGAGCTGGGACCCCTACGTGCGCGCGCACCGCAACGTGCCCCGCCAGCTCGTGTTCCCGATCCGCAACATGTACCTGGAGGCGATCGACCGCGCCGCCGACCACATCTACCTGACGGCGGCCTACTTCATCCCCGACCACGACATCCTCCAGGCCCTTCAGGAAGCGCGGGGCCGTGGCGTCGACGTGCGGATCCTCGTGCCCGAGGTGAGCAACCACGTCGTCGCCGACTGGCTCTCACGGGGCTTCTACGGCGAGCTGCTGCGCCACGGGGTGCGGATCTTCCGCTATCGCGACGCCATGGTGCACGCCAAGACCGCCACCATCGACGGCCGCTGGTCGACCGTCGGCACGGCGAACATCGACCGGCTCAGCCTCAGCGGCAACTACGAGATCAACCTGGAGATCCTCGACGACGGCCTGGCCGCGCACCTCGAGACGGTGTTCGCGAACGATCTGGGCCAGGCCACCGAGCTGACCCTCCACGAGTGGGAGCGTCGCGACGTCGTCGTCCGCGCTTGCGAGCTGCTGCTCGCCCCGCTGCGTCCGTTGCTCTGACCCACCCGCATTCGACTAAGAACGCTCTCATCGTGACCTCACGTCCGATTCACCGCGCTCCCCGAGGTTGGAGACATCGAAACACCCTCTGAAGGAGCACACCATGAACGGAAGCATCCGAACCGGCATCGCGGCAGTCGCGTGCGCCGTGGCACTGGGCACGGTCGCCGTCGTCACCACTGGCGCGGCATCGGCCAAGGACGACGACGACCAGGTGGTCAAGCGCGAGGACACCTCCTCATCGCTGACGACCGTGGCCGACGACGACCTCGACGACGACGACACGCCCACCGACAACACCAAGAACACCGGTCCGACCGACAACACGAAGAACACGAAGGACACGAAGAACACCGGTCCGACCAACACGAAGAACACGAAGGACACGAAGAACACCGGTCCGACCAACAACACCGGCCCGACGGACAACGACTGATGTCCGACACCTGGGAGCTGACCGGGGGCGACATGATCGCCCCCGGTCTGACCGCGGTCAGTCCCGTCGGCGGGGGAACCGTCTTCGAGGCCTGGCTCGCGTTCGACGAGCGGCTCCACACGCCGGTCGTCGTCAAGATCGTGCGGCCTGAACACGTCGACGATCCGCTGTCCCGGCTCGGCTTCGTCCGTGAGGCCGAGATGTTGTCCCGGCTGAACCACCCCGGCATCGTCCGGATGTTCGCCTTCGGCCACGGTGCTGATCTTCGGGACGATCGCCCGCACCTGGTGCTCGAGAACATCGACGGCCCGAGCCTGTCGTCGCTGATCAGCATCTATGGCGCCTTGCCGATGCACCAGCTCCTGCCGCTCGGCCTCGAGCTCGCCGCCGCACTGCACTACCTGCGCGGAGAGGGCATCTGTCACCTCGACGTCAAGCCCAGCAACATCATCATGGGCGCTCCGGCGAAGCTCATCGATCTTTCGGTGGCCATGGACGTCCAGGCGGCAGCCGCGCTCGACCACCCGATCGGCTCCGACGAGTACATGGCGCCTGAGCAGTGCGAGCCGGGACAGCGCGGCGTCGTCAGTCCGGCCAGCGACATCTGGGCGTTCGGCGCCACGATGTTCCGGGCCGCCGCCGGCTACCGGGCGTTCGATCGCGAGCCACGCTGGGCCCAGCTGCGCGACGAGCCCCTGCCCCTCCCGTCGACCGTTCCGCCGGCCCTCGCCGACATCATCACCGACTGCCTGGCGAATGACCCGGACGAGCGTCCCGAGCCCGCCGACATCTCGGCACGTACTCGAACCGCTCATCGCCGCACTGCCGGTCCCTCGACTGTCCGGCTTCAGCATTCGAGGCTGAAAGTCGGGGGGCTCGACTCACCCGACCCGGTAGCCGAGTCCCCGCACCGTCGTGATCAGGTCGCTGCCGAGCTTCTTGCGCAGGTAGCCGACGTAGACGTCGACGATGTTCGAACCGGGGTCGAAGTCGTAGCCCCAGACCAGCGAGAGCAGCTGCTCACGCGAGAGGACCTGGCCGGGGTGCCTCAGCAGCACCTCCGCGAGCGACAGCTCACGGGCCGACAGCTCGACCTCCTTGGTTCCGACGAACGCGCGCCGGCTGCGCAGGTCGAGCTTGACCTCGCCGACGACCAGCTCCTCGGGGGCGACGTCACCGAGGGGGCGCAGCCGGAGCTTGACCCGGGCGAGCAGCTCCGCGAACCGGAACGGCTTGCTCATGAAGTCCGCGGCACCGCCCTCGAGCGCGGCCACCGTGTCGGTGACCGAGTCGCGTGCCGTGAGCACGATGATCGGAATCTGCGGGCGTTCGGTGCTCACGCGTTCGAGGATGGTGAATCCGTCGAGGCGGGGGAGTCCGATGTCGAGCACGACCAGGTCGAACTCACCCGTGAGCGCGTAGTCGAGCCCGACGACACCGTCGTCGACGATCGTGGGCGTGAAGCCCTCGGCCTTGAGCCCCTTGGCGACGAACGAGGCGATGCGCTGCTCGTCCTCGACGATCAGGATCCGGTTCACCGTGGCCCTCCGATCGGGATGACGAGACGGAATGTTGCTCCGACACTCTCAGGACGAGCCTCGTCCAGCTCAGCCCGGCCACCATGGGCCTCGGCGATGGCGGAGACGATCGACAGGCCGAGCCCGAATCCGTCGTGCCCGGGCTCGGCCTGAGCAAACCGGTCGAAGAGGTTGGCTCGCATCGACTCAGGGACACCTGCCCCGGTGTCGCGGACCCAGAGCTCGAGCCGGTGGTCGACGACGTTCGACCCGATGCCGATCTCGTCACCGTCCGCCGTGTGCTGCACGGCGTTGTGGGCGAGCTGGAGCAGGGCTTGGGTGATGCGCTGGGCGTCGAGGGACACGAGAGCCGGCGTGGCGGCGTCGAGCGTCCAGCCGCGGTCGCCCAGACCTCGAGCGCGCTCGAGGGCGCCATGGGTGAGGGCCTCGACGTCGGTGGGCTCCGCTCGGACGAAGTCCGGACGCTGGGCCCTGGCGAGGAGCAGGAGGTCACTGACCAGCCGGGCCATGCGGTCGACCTCGTCGAGCAAGAGCGTCCGGGTGGCCTCGACGTCCTGGGCGTCGGCCGTGTCGACGACCTCCAGGTGGCCGCGCAGCACGGTGAGCGGGGTGCGCAGCTCGTGCGCGGCGTCGTCGAGCAGACGGCGTTGGGTGGCGAACGCATCCTCGAGGCGGTCGAGCATGTCGTTGAACGTGCGCTGCAGGTCGGTGAGGTCGTCGTTGCCGGTGACCTCGAGGCGACCGCTGAGGTCGCCCTCGGTGATGCCCTGAGCCGTCTCCCGGAGCTGCCGGACGGGCTGAAGCAGACGTCCGGCCAGCCACGAGGCGATCGCCGCGATCAGCAGCACCGACAACGCGGACAGCAGCGCGTACGTGACCATCAGGTCGCGCAGGGGCTTGCGTGACGCCGACACGTCGTGGCTGACGACGAAGGCCGCCCGGACGTCGCCCTGCACGATCGGCTGCACGGCGATCCGGTACACGTTCCCTTCGATCGAGAGGACCCTGGTCCCACCCGTCGGCTCGAGCTCGGCGACGAGCCGAGTGAAGGCCCGCGAGTCTTCTGCAGTCGCTGGTCGCTCGACCCGACGTACGTGGTCTTTCCGACGCTGGGAAAGCCCCAGAGGATCTCGTCCGGATCCGGCAGGTTGCGCGAGAGGAACGAGGTCGAGGAGCCGGTCGGGCGTGCCGAACGGCTGCTGCGTCTCGGGATCACGGCCGTCCGTCTGCAGCGTCCGCATCTCGCCGATCTCCTGCGCGAGGCTGCGGTCGATGTCCGCGTCGATCCGGCGTGACTCCAGCACGTAGAGGGTGAGACCCACCGCGACGAGCGCCGCCGCGGTCAGGAGGGCCACGGCGGCGGTCAGACGTTGGCGGACCGAGAAGCCCGCGTCAGATGTGCGTCTCACTGCTCAGTCGTCGTCATCGCGGCCACGGTCGTCATCGTCGTCGTCGATGTCGCGCGGTCGCGGCTGGACCTTGTCGAAGCCGTCGTCGTCATCATCGTCGTCATCGTCGTCGGCCTTGGGCGATGCGCTCGGTGAGGGGTCGACCGACGCGCTGGGCACGACGATCGGCGGGTGATCGGTGGGGGAGTCGCCGACCTGGGCCGAGACGCGCGCAACCACCAGCCCCGCCAGCGTCAGTCGCGACGACGGCGAGGATGATCGTGGCCGGTCGGGGGATCCTCACGAGTCCACCCTGCCTCACCTGGTGCGTCCGGTCGATGAGACGTCGATGAGAGTCCTCTTAGACGACGATCTCGTCACGCCTCCTGGGCGGGTCGCAGGTTCGGAAACGGCTCGATCGAGAACGCGAACTCCACCGGGACGTCGAAGTACGCCGCGATGCGCAGGGCGAGGTGCAAGCTGGGGCTGTACTCGCCACGCTCGAGGTAGCCGACGGTCTGGTAGTGCACCCCGAGCGCCGTCGGCGAGCTCGCGGCGGGACACGCCCCGATCGACCCGGAGCATCGCGATCCGGTTGTGGATCGACTCGCCGAGGCTCTTGGGGCTGTCGCTCATCTGATCCACTGCAGCGCTTGATCGCGCGCCGCCTCGACCTGGGACCCGCTGGTGCGACGGGCCATCCGGCGCAACACCATCGGCGTGACGGCGATGCCGACAGCGGCCCACCCGCCGAGCACGAGAACGGTCTCGAGGGTGCGCCAGCTCTCGGTGATCTCGAGCGCCGCGGCCTCGTCCGGAAGGAAGGCCGACCGAAGTCCCAGACCCAACCAGTACATCGGGAAGACCTGTGCGACGACCTGGACCCAGCCCCACAGAGCCTGGATCGGGTAGAAGATGCCGGAGATCCCGGCCAGGATCATGATCGGCAGCATCCCCCACGTGCCCACCTTCTGCGTGCTCGGTACCAGTGCACCGATGACGATGCCGATCGGCAACGTGGCCAGCAGTCCGAGGATCGTGAATCCGATCAACAACGCCCATCCGGTGGCGCCGTTGTTCATGACGTCGTCGAACAGGATGACGCTGGGCACGACGATGAGGGCCACCGTGATGAACACGCCGAGACCTGGGAGAACGAGCTGTCCGACGACGTAGCCGGACAGCCCGTTGGGGATGGCCTTGAGGCGCAGCAGGGTGCCGTCCTCGCGCTGCATCGCGAGTGAGTAGGCCGGCCCCACGACGACGCCGAACGCGATCAGGGCGCCGAGGATCGACGGCATCGAGACGGCAGGGACCATCAGGTCGGTGCCCTCGACCTCGCTGTTGCGGCGCAGGAACAGGTAGCCCAGCACGCCACCCACCGTGAAAGCGTTGAAGCCCCAGTCCTGGGCGCTGCGCATGCTCTGCTTGAACTCGATCCAGCCCCGACGTGCCCCGAGCTGAACCGCATTGGTCCTGACGTTCACTGGTCGGCCTCCTCGAACTGCTTGAGCGCCTCGGGAGCGCTCCCTGACTCGTACTGCTGCACCAACGTGACGTAGCTGTCCTCGAGGCTGGCGCGACGTACCTCGAGATCGGCGATCCCGTCGTCGTGCTGGGCGAACAGCTCGCGCACGAACGCGGTCGCGTTGGTGGCGGCGTGCACGAAGCGCTCCCCGCCGTGGGTCCAGGTGACCTGGGCCTCGCCCTCGACCTGACGGGCCAGCTGATCGGCGCTCCCATCGGCCACGATGCGCCCGTCCGCCAGGATGAGGATGCGGTCGGCCAGTTTCTCCGCCTCGGAGAGGTCGTGCGTCGTCAGCAGGATCGTGGTGCCTTCCATGTCGGACAGCCGGTGCACCACATCGTGGAAGTCGCGCCTGGCCATGGGGTCGAACCCGGCCGTCGGCTCGTCGAGGAACAACAGCTCCGGGCGCCCGACGATGCCGATCGCGACGTCGAGTCGTCGTCGCTGGCCGCCCGACAAGGTGGCGATCTTCGAGTCGGCGAGCTCGGTGAGGCCGGCCGTCACGATCAGCTCATCGATGTCGTACGGGCGGCTTCGGCTCGGCGTCGAGTACGGCTCGTAGAAGCCGCCCAGCTCGGTGAGCAGCTGGCGGGGCGTCCACCGCGGATGGTCGCGCCAGGACTGCAGCACCACGCCGATGCGGGCGCGCCAGTCCTCGCTGCCGTTGATCGGGTCGGTGCCGAGGACGTCGACGTGGCCGGCGGACCGGGCGCGAAAGCCCTCGAGGATCTCGATGGTGGTCGTCTTCCCGGCACCGTTCGGGCCCAGGAGGCACACCACCTCGCCGCGGTGCACGTCGAAGTCGACGCCGGTGAGGACGTCCTTCTCGCCGTAACGCATCTGCAGGTCACGGACCTGGATGACGGATTCTCCGGCTGGACCCGACACGGTGCACCCTTTCGTCGCGGCAGTTGTATGTGCACAACAGAACATAGTAGGTCTGCTACACGGTGCGCAATGCCTCTCCTGACCGATCTGTGGCAGTGTTCTGCCGTGACGACCTGGCGAGACCTCGACGGTGCCGAGACCGCAGCCCGCACCAAGCCGGCCGCCGTGACGGTGGGCAGCTTCGACGGCGTCCACCGCGGCCACCAGCACGTCCTGGCCGCCAGCCGGGCGGCAGCGGACGGGGCCGACGTCGTGGCCGTGACCTTCCACCCGCACCCGATCGAGGTGCTGGCGCCGGATCGCGCCCCCAAGCGGCTCACGACGATCGAACGACGCATCGAGCTCCTCCGGGTGCATGGCGCCGACGAGGTACGAGTCCTGGCCTTCGATCGAGAGATGGCCGCGTGGACCCCGGAGGAGTTCATCCAGCGCGTGCTCGTCGACGACCTGCGTGCGTCTGCGGTCGTGGTGGGGGAGGACTTCCGGTACGGCGCTCGCCGCGCCGGCGACCTGGACCTGCTGCGCAGCGTCGGAGCCGAGGCGGGTTTCACCGCCGAGGGACTCGCGCTCGACGGGGACGAGGAGCCGTACTCGTCGACGCTCGTGCGCGCGCACGTCGCCGCCGGGCGCCTGCCCGAGGCGGCTGCCGTGCTCGGCCGACCACACGAGGTGAGTGGCGTCGTCGTCGAAGGCGACCGTCGCGGACGCTCGCTGGGCTTCCCGACCGCGAACGTCCCCGTCGACGACACGTACGCCGTGCCGCCGGACGGCGTCTACGCAGGACGTCTCGACATCGGCGGCGAGGTGCTGCCGGCGGCGATCTCGGTGGGCACCAACCCGACGTTCGACGGCCGCGACCGCCGGGTCGAGTCGTACGTCATCGACCGACCGAGCTCAGGCGCCAGCCTCGATCTCTACGGCAGGCTGGTCCGCGTCGAGCTGGTGCGACGTCTGCGCAGCATGGACGTGTTCGACACCGTCGACGCCTTGGTGGCGCAGATGCACGAGGACGTCGCCGACACCCGGTCGGTCCTGGCCGACCTGGAGTGAGGCAAGGCCTCAGACCTTGGCGCCGGTTCCCTCGAGCCACTCCGTGAACGTCTGGGTCCCGCGTCGGCTGCCGTCCTTCGGGAGCAGCGAGCCGTCGCGCATCGCACGACCGACGCTGCCCGGGAAGCGGATCGGCACGACCACGCGCTTCTTGTCGCTCTTGCGGGCGATGCGGCGGGCCATGTCGACGATCTGCTCCTGAGCCGGTCCGCCCAGGTCAGGCGCACGGCCGACGGGTTCGCCGAGCGCGAGCTCGACCAGAGCGTCGGCCACCTCGGCGGCGGCCACGGGCTGCGACAACATCTGCGGCACGAACGAGACCGGGCCGACGGCGGTCTGCGCCAGGATCTGCGCGGGGAACTCGTGGAACTGGCTCACTCGCAGGATGCTCCACGGGACCTGGCCGGCGGTCACGACTGCCTCCTGGGCGACCTTGCCCTGGTGGTAGCCGAACGTGATGCCGTCGATGCCCACGATCGACAGCGCGACGTGGTGTTGCACGGAGTTCTTCGCCTCGGCCTCGAGCAGGTTCCTGCTGACCGTCGTGAAGAAGCTCGACCGCGGTCTTCCGTCTCGTGGAGCCGCTGTTGCTCACGTCGACGACGGCTTCCACCCCGCGGAGCGCGTCCTCGAGCCCGCGACCGGACGTGAGATCCGTGCCGCGCGACCTCGCCAGCACCACCACGTCGTGGCCCTGCTGCTCCAGCCGTTCGACCACCTTCCGGCCGACGACGCCGGTTCCACCTGCCACTGCCACACGCATGGTCACTCCTTCGTTCGACGATTCGTTCACCCGTCAGACGACGTGGCCACGCCGGACGTGACAGTCGCGACGGGCGCGGAGCGATCAACGTAAGGATGACCTCACGAGCACCTCATGGGTGGCTTACCTCGGCACGGTCTTCTTCCATCAAGCCGACCTCCGGCTCAACCAACCACAGGAGCCACCATCATGAAGAAGACACTCACCGCCGTAGCCCTCGGCCTGATCCTGGCCTTGTCGCTGTCTGGCATGCGGGGGCGGAGCATCCGCGAACGACGTCAGCCACGAGCGATCGCGAGAAGGCCTCCGAGGCCGCGCTCGAGGCCACGGGAGGCGGCGTCGTCACCGACGCCGAGCGTGGCGACGACGACGACACGTACGCATACGAGGTCGAAGTGACGTTCTCCAACGGCGCCGACGTCGAGGTCGAGCTCGACGAGAACTTCAAGGTGCTGAACAGCCCCCCGACGGCCAGCGACTTCGCCTCGAGCTGAGACCTCGACGTCGGCCGAACTCCACGCCGAACGCGCGTCTGGATGCCGACGACCGGCCGCTGACCGGAAACATCTTCAACAAGGCCAGCGCAGCCGCGCTCAAGGCCACGGGCAGCGGCAAGGTCATCGAGACCGGCGGCAGCGACGACAGCGACCACGCCTACGAGGTCGACGTCCTGCTCCCCAACGGTGAGGACGTGACCGTCGAGCTCGACCTGGCATTCAAGGTCACCGACATCGATCGCTGAGCCACACCACCAGGGCGGCAGGTTCAGTCGTTCGGGACGTCGGGGAAGGCCCGCACGACCGCGTCGGCGATGGCACGCTCACCGGCCGCGTTCGGGTGCAGGAAGAAGCCGTCGCCAGTCGGTGGATTCATGCCGTTGACCCATGCATCGTCGCCCGAGCAGACGTCGTGGCCCTTCGAGCGGCCGTACATGGGCACGAAGGTGACGCCGCGGGCACGAGCCGTTGCCGCCAGGGTCGCCGCGAGGTCGGACTCCAGCGACGCCATCCAGGTGACGTCGCCGGCGGCGTAGGGGGCCTGGGCGCAGGTGCCGCTCGGTGGCATCAGCCTCGGGTAGCCGACCAGCAGGATCTCGGCCTTCGGCGCCTTCCTGGCGACGGCGGCCAGCGCCGCGCCCACCTTGTCGCCGATCGCCGGGATGGTCGTCGCGAGCTGTGACCCCAGACGGTCCCGGCACGGTGTTCCCGGCTGGCCCGGCTTGGAGACGTCCGGGCAGGTCAGGACCAGGTTGCCGTAGAAGCCCAGATCGTTGCCGCCGACGCCGATCGTGACGACTCGGGTGCGTGACGTGATCGCATCGATCTGCGCAGGCACGCCTCGCGCAGACTCGAGCAGGCCTGTGCTCGTGGCGCCCCCGCAGCTGACGTCGGTCAGGGGCACGTCGAGGTCGGTCGCCACGAGGGTCGGATAGTTGCGCGACGACCGCTGGCAGAACCCGCTCTTCTCCTGGAGGGCGCCGATCGGGCCGCCGGCGGTGTAGGAGTCGCCCATGGCGACGTAGGTGGGGCCACGGCGCGGCTCGACCGGGCCGGGATCACTCTGGCTGGGGCTGCTCGACGGTTCAGGCGGTGGGGCGGTGGGCTGACGTCCGTCAGGCCCGCCACAGGCGGTGACGAGCGCCAGGACGACGAGGCCGGCGCCGAGTGCTCGCGCCGCGCGGATCATGCGTCAAGCGTAGGCAGATCACGCCCACCGCGATTCGCCCCGCGCGCTGATGCGCTGATACGCTGGCGGTTGCCGTGTAACGGCCACGGAACGATAGTGCCCCGGTGAACCGGCCCGGGCGCGCCGTGCAACGAAACCCTCAGAGGAGAAAAGTGTCGAAGAAGAGTGCTGCGCCCACCGTGGCAGAAGTACCCAAGGCCGAGATCATCAAGC
Source organism: uncultured Actinomycetota bacterium (assembly GCA_963726885.1). Classification (GTDB taxonomy): domain Bacteria; phylum Actinomycetota; class Actinomycetes; order Propionibacteriales; family Nocardioidaceae; genus Aeromicrobium. Next base: position 216,842 of record CAVSDS010000009.1, read on the forward strand.
AGTACGCCGTCAACGACGGCGACACCGGATCCCCCGAGGTTCAGGTGGCCCTGCTGACCGGACGAATCACGCACCTGACCGAGCACCTCAAGGAGCACGAGCACGACCATCACAGCCGTCGTGGCCTCCTGCTGCTCGTCGGCCAGCGTCGTCGCCTGCTGAACTACCTGCAGAACACCGACATCGAGCGCTACCGCTCGCTCATCGAGCGACTCGGCCTGCGCCGCTAGACCATCCATGGACGATCACCCCGCGTGGTCGCCCCTTCACAACTTCATATCTCCACATCCAGGACGAGACATCCCAGGCACGACGCTTTCGGTCCTCGGTAGTGGCCCTCGGGACATCCTTCACCGGTCAGCCCGCAGGCCTCGATCGAAGACCGAACCCTGAACCGCCTGCCTGGTCAGGTCACGTGCACCGCACAACCTGAGTCTCGTCCCTCACAGCAGGCATGCGCCTGCAGAAGGGACTCGCATGAGCGACTCCACTTTGCACACCTCCGAGACCATCATCGACAACGGACGGTTCGGAACCCGAAAGGTCCGGTTCGAGACCGGGCTCCTCGCACGTCAGGCCGCCGGAGCGGTGGCCGCCTTCCTCGACGACGACACGATGCTGCTGTCGGCCACCACGGCCGGCAAGCATCCCAAGGAGCAGTTCGACTTCTTCCCCCTGACCATCGACGTCGAAGAGCGCATGTACGCCGCGGGCAAGATCCCCGGCTCGTTCTTCCGTCGTGAGGGCCGTCCCAGCGAGGACGCCATCCTCACCTGTCGCCTGGTCGACCGCCCGCTGCGCCCGACCTTCAAGAAGGGCCTGCGCAACGAGGTCCAGGTCGTCATCACGGTGATGGCGCTCAACCCCGACGCCCCCTACGACGTGCTGGCCATCAACGCCGCCTCCGCGTCGACGCAGATCTCCGGCCTGCCGTTCTCCGGCCCGGTCGGCGCCACCCGCGTCGCCCTCATCGAGGGTGAGTGGGTCGCGTTCCCGACGCACAGCCAGCTCGAGGACGCCGTCTTCGACATGGTCGTCGCCGGTCGCATCGCGGGCGACGACGTCGCGATCATGATGGTCGAGGCCGAGTCGACCGAGTCCACCTGGAACCTCGTCCAGAGCGGCGTCCAGGCGCCCACGGAAGAGGTTGTCGCCGGTGGCCTCGATGCCGCCAAGAGCGTCATCAAGCAGCTGTGCGAGGCGCAGTCCGACCTCGCCGGCAAGGCCGCGAAGCCGATCCAGGAGTTCCCGGTCTTCCCCGAGTACCAGGACGACGTGCACGACGAGGTCGCGCGCATCGCTTCCGTCTCGCTCGGCGAGGCACTCACCATCGTCAGCAAGTCCGACCGTGAGGCTCGCGAGAGCGAGATCAAGGCCGACCTCATCGAGCAGCTCGGTGAGAAGTTCGAAGGACGCGAGAAGGAGATCGGCGCAGCGATGCGCTCGCTCACCAAGACCCTCGTCCGCGAGCGCGTGCTCCGCGACAAGGTGCGCATCGACGGACGCGGCCTCGCCGACATCCGTGAGCTCTCAGCCGAGGTCGGCGTCATCCCGCGTGTCCACGGCTCGGCGCTGTTCCAGCGCGGCGAGACCCAGATCCTGGGCATCACCACGCTGAACATGCTCGGCCTGGAGCAGAAGCTCGACACGCTCTCGCCCGAGACCACGCGTCGCTACATGCACAACTACAACTTCCCGCCGTTCTCCACTGGTGAGACCGGCCGGGTGGGTTCGCCCAAGCGTCGCGAGATCGGTCACGGCGCACTTGCCGGCCGCGCGCTGCTGCCGGTGCTGCCCACGCGCGAGGAGTTCCCGTACGCGATCCGTCAGGTCTCCGAGGCGCTCAGCTCGAACGGTTCCACCTCGATGGGCTCGGTCTGCGCCTCCACGATGGGCCTGCTGAACGCCGGCGTGCCGTTGCGTGCGCCGGTCGCGGGCATCGCGATGGGCCTCATCTCCGGTGAGGTCGACGGCCAGCAGCAGTTCGTCACGCTGACCGACATCCTCGGAGCCGAGGACGCCTACGGCGACATGGACTTCAAGGTCGCCGGAACGCGTGAGTTCGTCACCGCCCTGCAGCTCGACACCAAGCTCGACGGCATCCCCGCCGACGTGCTCGCCGGTGCCCTGACGCAGGCCCGTGAGGCGCGCTTCACGATCCTCGACGTCATGGCCGAGGCCATCGACTCCCCGGACGAGATGAGCCCCTACGCGCCGCGCATCCTCACGATCAAGATCCCGGTCGACAAGATCGGCGAGGTCATCGGCCCCAAGGGCAAGGTCATCAACCAGATCCAGGACGACACCGGCGCCCAGATCTCGCTCGAGGACGACGGAACGGTCTACGTCGGAGCCGACAATGGCGACGCCGCCGAGGCTGCTCGGGCCGCGATCAACGCGATCGCCAACCCGACGATGCCCGAGGTCGGCGAGCGCTACCTCGGCACCGTCGTCAAGACGGTCGACTTCGGCGCCTTCGTCTCGCTGCTCCCGGGCCGCGACGGCCTGCTGCACATCAGCAAGCTGCGCGAGCTCAACGACGGCAAGCGGGTCGAGCGGGTCGAGGACATCGTGTCCGTCGGCCAGAAGATCCAGGTCGAGATCGCCGAGCTCGGCGACCGCGGCAAGCTGTCGCTGATCCCCGTGATCGGTGACGTCGAGGACGCTCCCGCCGAGGAGACCGCCGACGACGAGGCAGAGGCCGAGGTCGGCGCAGACGCCTGACACTCAGCACGACGAGCCCCCGGCACCGCACTGAGTGTCGGGGGTTTGTTGTGCCCCAGATCGAGCTCCAGCTCGGTGACGCTGAACGGTGCCGTGCGCACGGTCTCGCGGCCGACGTAGGCGATGCGGTAGGTGCCGGGATCGCCGGCGCGCCAGGTGATCGTGGCGTCCCATCGGCGTCCGCGACGGTGCCAGGTGATCGAGGTGTCGAGCGAGCTGTCGTCGGACACGACCTCCCAGTCGCCAGAGGGCGTCTCGCGCTCGACGAGCAGGTAGGTCGGTCGCAGGACCGGTTCGGGTGGTCAGCGGCCACCTCGACCTGCACCGTCCAGCCCTGCCGGACCGACGCCGGCGCCGAGCGCACGACGATCGGCTGCGGTCGCTCGAGCCGGGGCGAGCCGGTGGGAGCGTTCCACCACCACCGGTGAGGCGGTGGCGGCTCGCCCGCATCCACCGGCCTGCCGTCTCGGACGGCCACGGCGAGGTCGGTCACGACGTCGACGAACGCGGACAGCTGGTGCCGCCCGAAGATCGTGCTGCCCCCTTCGTACTCCTGCGCGTCGTACTCCTCGGGCGTCGTCAGGTAGTGGGCGTAGCCGTTGGCGTAGCCCTGCACGATCACGTGCTCGACGTCGGTGGACATCGTCTCTGCCACAGCTCGGCGCAAGCGCAACCCGGCGGTCACCGTCACCTCGATCGGCAGGCAGACGAGGTACAACCCGCCGATGCGCACCAGCTGCACCGGCAGGCGTTCCTGCGCCCAGCCGAGCGCGCCGACCGGGATGAGCAGGTCCTTCGGTGCCTGACGCTCCCGCAGCCGAGGGAACCGGTCGTACAGCCAGTCGCTGACCCGTTGCGGCACGGGGTTGTCCCGACCGCGCCGGAACATGGGCGATCCCTCGCCGTCGGTGGTGCCCGCGGCGAACGAGGCGCCCAGCACGCCACGACCGGTCGGCCCGTCGGCCGTCGTGCGGTGGGCGAGGTCGACATACGTCATCCGCGAGTCCAGGAACGCGGCGACACGCTTCTCCGGGCTCCGCGGCCAGCGTCTTGGCGACGGCGAGCTGTCGCTCGCCGATGATGCGGGTGTTCTCGCGCTCGTCTTCCGTTGGACCGTGCCCGGCCCGGCCGGCGAGATTGGGGGAGATGTCACCGGCATTCGTCTGGGCGAACGACGTCACCAGCGACGCCTGCGGGGTCTGCGCGCCGTCACCTTCCTGCTCCCAGACGTAGGCGGCCCAGCCCTTGTTGTCGGAGCTGATCAGGGTCGTGCGGCTCGACATCGACGTGTTGTGAACGGGGAACCAGCTGATCGCTCCGACAAGACGGCCGTCGCGCTCGACGCGCAGCAGGGTCATCAGCGGGTCGATGCGCGTCCGGGAAGTGCTCACGATCCTCGGCGGGGTTTCGCTCGAAAGCGCTACAGGGCTGCGGTTGGTGCTCGCATCCGTGACCTCGCCGCGGGTCACCGTGACCACGGCGTGCTGGAGGTCGTCGTGGGCGCGAACGATGGCATCCACGACGCCGGCGACCAGTCGCTCGAACGTCCGGGGGTGGAAGCCCGCGGTGGTGATGTTGTAGAGCGCGTGGCGGCCGTGCCCACCGGGACCGCAATGAGTGTGCGTCGCGGTGAGCACCACGTTGCGGGCGGTGTACCGGTCGCCGAAGAGCGCCGACAACCGGGTGAGGATCTCCGTCGTGGCGGCCTGGAAGAACATCCCGATGTCGGCCACCACGTGCACGACCTGCTCGGACCCGTCGTCGAGCACGAACGCCCGCGCGTACTGACGGGTGAGGATGCCGCGGGTCCACTGGTCGGGCATGCCGTAGCCCATCATCCCGACGCCCCACGGCTCGCCGGTGATGTCGGCGACAGCCCGACCGACCTTCAGCGTCATGGCGGTCAGTATCACGCAGGTGACCGGGTCTCACGCGAGAACCGTCAGCGCCTGCTCAGCACATCCTTCGCCACGGTGACGCAATCTGCCTGGGTGCTCGGCTTGCCCTGCTTGACCACCTGGACGTTCACCACCTCGTCGCCGTCGACGACGAACAGCGCTCCAGCATTCGGCAGGAAGAAGGCGCGATCACCCAGACCGGAGACGTGTTTGCTGCCCTCCTCGACGTCGGCTTGGTTCGCGAGCTGTTTGGCACCCTGCCCGGAGAACACGTTGACGTTCACGAAGGAGTTGGACTCCATGTCGTCGGACCGCTCCGTGCCCTTGATGCAGGTGGTGCTCCCCTTCTTCTCGTGGGGCTCCCGGCGCTCGATCTCGACCCCGAGCACGTCCACGGCCACCTCGTCGGAGACGAGGTCGCACGGACCGCCGCTCGACTCGTCCTCGGGGGTGGTCCCTGCTTCGGCTTCCGAGGCGGAGGCGCTGGGCTTCGGGCTCGCCTCGTCGCTTCGACTCGGGATCCGATCCGCAGCCGGAAGCGACGATGACGCAGGCGAGTGCGAGACCGACAAGGTGCCGGGCCCGTGGTTGGGCTCCAGGAGTGGACATGACTGACTCACGATAGGGCAGCAACGGTGCAGAGTGGTCGGGTTGGCACGACGACCTCGACCGACGGGACTCGACCCGCCCGACGTGAGACGATCGCCGGGCCATGGACCACGCCGACCTTCGAGCCCGAGCAGCGGCGCTCGACTCCGACGACCCGCTGGCCGCCTTCCGCGATCGCTTCCTTCCCGCTGCCGACGTCGTCGCCTACTTCGACGGGAACTCGCTCGGCCGCCCACCTCGCGCCACCGCCGAGGCGCTGGCGTCCTTCGTGACCGAGCAGTGGGGTGAGCGGCTGATCCAGGGCTGGGACGAGGGCTGGGTCGACCTGCCGGTCACCGTGGGCGACGAGATCGGCGAAGCCGTGCTCGGCGCAGCGCCGGGCCAGACGGTGGTCGCCGACTCCACGTCGGTCAACCTCTTCAAGGTGCTGCACGCGGCGTGCAACCTGCGTCCGGATCGCGACGAGATCGTCGTCGACACCACGAACTTCCCGACCGATCGCTACCTGGTGGAAGGGGTGGCGGCGCAGCGTGGCATGACCGTGCGGTGGCTGGAACCGGACCTGGTCGAGCACGTCACGGCCGACGCCCTCGCCGAAGGCTGGGGGAGCGGACCGCAGTCGTGGTGCTGAGCCACGTCGACTACCGGTCCGGGTCGATCCTCGACGTCTCCGGCATCACCGCGCAGGTGCACGCGGCCGGGGGCCTGGTGGTCTGGGACCTCTGCCACTCCGCAGGCGTCGTGCCCCTCGCCCTGGACGCCGACGACGTCGACTTCGCGGTCGGCTGCACCTACAAGTACCTCGACGCCGGCCCGGGTGCCCCGGCGTTCCTGTACGTCGCGGCCCGGCACCTCGGGGACGTCGCGCAGCCGGTGCCCGGCTGGTGGAGCGCTGCCGACCTGTTCGCGATGGCCGACACCTACACGGCCGCACCGGACATCCGTCGCATGCTCAGCGGCACACCGAACGTCATGGGCATCCTGGCCGTGCGCGAGGGTGTGCGGCTGGTGACCGAGGCCGGCATCGACGCCATCCGGGCCAAGTCCATCGCGCTGACCGACTTCCTGCTCGAGCTCGTCGACCGGCTCGACGTCACCGTGGTCTCACCGCGTGACTCCGCCCGGCGTGGCAGCCACATCACCATCCAGGTGCCCGGTGCCGCCGACGTCGCGAAGCGGCTCGGCGCCGCAGGCGTGATCCCCGACGTCCGTCACCCCGACCTGCTGCGACTCGGCCTCTCACCGCTCTCGACCTCCTTCACCGAGGTGCTCGACGGCTGGGCCGTCCTCGCGGACGTCCTAGGGTGGTCGGCATGACACGCGTGGCGGTGCTGGGCGCCCAGGGGCGCATGGGTTCGACGTCGGTCCAGGCCATCGGCGACGCCGACGGTCTCGAGGTCGTCGCGCAGGTCGACATCGACGACGACCTCGCCACGATCACCGACGCCGACGCAGAGGTCGCGCTCGACTTCACCCAGCCGGACGTCGCCCTCGACCACGTGCGCTGGTGCGTCGAGAACGGTGTGCACGTCGTCGTCGGCACGTCAGGCTTCGACGACGCCCGCATCGCCGAGGTGCGCGAGCTGCTCGGTGACTCGCCGAAGGTCGGCGTTCTCGTGGTGCCGAACTTCTCGGTCGGCGCGGTGCTGATGATGCGCTTCGCCGCCACCGCTGCACCGTTCTTCGACTCCGTCGAGGTCATCGAGATGCACCATCCGGACAAGGTCGACGCCCCGTCCGGCACCGCGACTCGGACCGCTGAGGCCGTCGCCGCGGCCCGCCGAGAGGCAGGATCGCCTCCGCTGCCGGACGCCACCACCACCGATCCCGACGGCGCCCGCGGTGCCCTGGTCGACGGCGTGCCGGTGCACTGCCGTGCGGGCCCGGGGATTCGTCGCGAGCCAGGAGGTCGTCATGGGCGGTGTAGGGGAGACCTTCTCGATCCGCCACGACTCGCACGACCGCGTGTCGTTCATGCCCGGCGTCATCGCAGCCCTGCGCGCGGTCGCCGACCGGCCAGGACTCACCGTCGGGCTCGACGCCGTCCTCGGCCTCGACTGACCTTCAGATCAGGCGCAGGAGGGCTGCCGTCGCGGCGGCAGCGAACACCATCGGCAGGAACGGCACCCGCAGCATCAGCAGGACAGCGGCGACGCCGAGCGCGGCCAGCCGCGCGTCGATGACCAGGGAGTGGTCGCCGCCGAGCACCTGGACGGCGATCAGCGCGCCGAGAAGCGCCACCGGGATGAGGTCCGCCGCCCGCCTGGTGACCGGATGGTCGAGCACGCGCTCGGGCACGGACAGGCCGGCCAGCTTGAAGACGAAGCATCCGACCGCCAGGACGACGATGCCGATCCAGGCCGACGTCACGAGGCGTCCTCAGGGGTGACGTGCCGCAGCAGGCCGACCAGGACGGCAACGGCGCCACCGACGATGATCGGCACGCCGGCGGCGGTGAACGGCACCAGGCCGATCGCCACCGCTGCCGCGAGCAGGGCGATGGCGCGCGTTCCCCAGGACGTCAGGCGTGGCCACAGGAGCCCGAGGAACGCCGCACCGACGGCGGCGTCGAGCCCGTAGTCGCGCGGATCGCCGATCGCAGTGCCGGCCAGGGCACCCACGAACGTGGTCGCGTTCCAGAGCACGAAGATGGTGGCTCCGGTCCAGTAGAAGCCGAGACGGGCCTGCCGGGTCGTCTCGCGGGTGACGGCCACGGCCGTCGTCTCGTCGATGACCAGGTGGGCCGACGCGAGACGGGCCGGACCTGTCAGACGGAGCAACGGCGCGAGGCTGAGACCGTAGAACAGGTTGCGACTGCCGAGCAGGATGGCGGTGAGGGCGCCGGTCAAGGGGTTGCCGCCGGAGGCGAGCACGCCGATGAAGGCGAACTGGGACGCCCCGGTGAACACGGCCAGCGACATGGCGCACGCCTGCCAGACGTCGAGCCCGGAGGCCGTGGCGAGCGCCCCGAACGAGATGCCGTAGGCGCCGGTCGCGACTCCCACGCCCAAGGAGTCGGTGATCACCGACCGGTCCGACGACATGGTCCGGCCCTTACTCGAGGCCGGTGTGCAGTCGAACCTGCTTGACGGTGTGGCCCGCGTCGTCCTGGAGCTCGCGGTGTGCTCCGTCGGCCTCCCAGCCCGAGCTGGTGACGAAGTCGCGCAGGGCGTCGTCGGTGCTGGCGACCCACCACCGCACGCGGGTGAAGCGGTCGGCGGCGAGCGTGTCCATCGCCGCCTGCAGCAGCCGTGAGCCGTGTCCCTCGCCGCGGTGCTCGGGGTCGACGACGAACTCGCCCACCTCGCCGTCGGTCACCTGGTCGGCGTCAGGGTCGAAGGACGGATGAACCAGCGTGAACCCCCGGACGTCGGCCCGGTCGAGGGCCACCAGCACGCGCATGCGGGCATCCGGCGGCTTGGTGAGGGAGACGGACCACCGGTCGGCGACCTCGTCGACGTCGAGGGAGTCCAGCACCTCTGGCGTCAGGAGGTCTGCGTACATGTCGCGCCACGCGGCGAGCTGGACCCGCGCGATGGACGGGGCGTCGTCGGGCCACGCCAGACGGGCGCTGACGTCGGCGGTCACCACGCGCGGAAGGCCTCCACGAGCCCTGATTCCGCGCCCTCGGCGTCGAGCATCGCCGCCGTCATGGAGGTGTTGCGCAGCGACGGCCAGGTCTCGAACGCGATCAGGGCCAGTGCGGGAACACCGCCGATCAGCATCGGCCAGCCGCCGTACGAGCTCGCGAACCCGACGAACACGGAGAGGATGACACCGACCTCGCAGAAGGCGAGCTTGCGCACGACCTGACCGGCGAAGATGCCGACCGCCTGCGCCTGCATCTCATCGGGGTCACCGTCGGGACTCATGGGCTCGGCAGACAGCCAGACGCGCTCGGCGAAGAAGGCGGAGACCGCGACCACGCCGAGCAGCAACGCGACGAGCCACCACGGCGGGAAGGGCTCGTTGATGCCGCCGAACGCAAAGAACAGCAGGCCGAGGAAGACCGTCGTGAGAGCCAGTTGGAGATTGGCGAAGGTGCGGACCTCAGAAGGAGAGGTCTCGTACTCCGGGGAAGCCATGAGGCGAGTTTTGCACACCGATCCGTGGGTCGGCGTTGGTAGTCTGCCGTCATGCGGGCGTACCTCGATCTGATGCAGCTGATCCTCGATGAGGGCGTCGAGAAGGGCGACCGCACCGGCACCGGAACCCGCAGCGTCTTCGGGCACCAGATGCGCTTCCCGCTGTCCGACGGCTTCCCGTTGGTCACCACGAAGAAGATCCACCTCAAGTCCGTCATCGGCGAGCTGCTCTGGTTCATCTCCGGCGACACCAACGTCCGGTGGCTGCGCGAGAACGGCATCTCCATCTGGGACGAGTGGGCCGACGACGCCGGCGAGCTCGGCCCGGTCTACGGCCATCAGTGGCGTTCGTGGCCCGCGCCGAACGGCGAGACGATCGACCAGCTCGCCCGCGTCGTGGAGTCGTTGAAGGCCGATCCCGACTCGCGCCGTCACATCGTCAGCGCGTGGAACGTCGCCGACCTCGACGACATGGCGCTCGCCCCGTGCCACGCGTTCTTCCAGTTCTACGTGGCCGACGGCCGGCTCTCCTGCCAGCTGTACCAGCGCTCGGCGGACGTCTTCCTCGGCGTGCCGTTCAACATCGCGTCGTACGCGCTGCTCACGCACATGGTCGCGCAGGTGGCCGGACTCCGGGTCGGCGACTTCGTCCACACGCTCGGCGACGCCCATCTCTACCTCAACCACCTCGACCAGGCGCGCGAGCAGCTCACCCGCGAGCCGCGTGCGCTGCCCGAGCTGTGGCTCGACCCGTCCGTCACGTCGATCGACGACTTCACGATGGAATCCGTCAAGGTCATGGGCTACGACCCGCACCCGCTCATCAAGGCACCCATTGCCGTCTGACGGGGCCGCATGACCCTCACTCTCGTCGTCGCCATGGGCGCGAACGGGGTCATCGGGGTCGACGGTGGGCTTCCCTGGCGCCTGCCCGAGGATCTCGCCCACTTCAAGCAGCTGACGATGGGCCACCCCATGGTCATGGGCCGCACGACGTACGAGTCGATCGGACGACCGCTGCCCGGCCGCACCACCATCGTCCTCACGCGCGACCCTCAGTGGTCGGCCGAGGGAGTGGAGGTGGCGTCGTCGCTGGAGTCCGCCCTCGAGCGGGCCCGCCAGCTCGACGACGAGGTCTTCGTCGTCGGGGGAGCGCAGGTCTACGCCCAGGCGCTCGAGTCCGGGCTCGTCGACCTGCTGTGCGTCACGCGCGTGGCCGCATCACCCGAGGGCGACACCTTGTTCCCGATGATCGACTGGATGGCGTGGCGCGAGGTCGGCCAGGTCTCGCACGGTGCCGACAGGAGGGCGGCAACCCATCGTTCGCCATCGTCACGTACCAGCGCGCCTGACCCTAGACTCCGCTCATGGAGCCGGAGCGAACGGTCCGCTACGCCGACAGCGGTGGGCTCCAGATTGCCTTCGAGGTGATCGGTGACGGGCCGCTCGACATCGTGACCGCGTTCGAGCACGCCAGCAACATCGACCTGATGCACGAACATCCGCGGATCGACCGCTACCTACGCCGGTTCGGTGAGTTTGGCCGCCTGATCCACGTTGATCTGCGCGGTGTGGGGTTGTCCGACGCCATGGAGCAGGTGCCACCGCTCGAGGATTGGGTGGACGACGTCCGGGCGGTCATGTCAGCGGTGGGGTCGGAGCGAGCGGCCCTGATAGGGCACGGGTATGGCGCCCAGTTGCTCATGCTCTTTGCCGCTATGCATCCAGAGCTGACCTCGGCGTTGGTGACGATCAACGGATACGCGCGACTGCGTCGTGCGCCGGACTACCCCTGGGGTCTCCCGGAGCGAGCCGAGTCAACCCTGCTCGAGTTCATGGCTGAAGAATGGGGAAACGGCTCGACCCTGGGCTCATTCAACCCTGGCATGGCCGAGGGTCCACGCGACTGGCTCGCGCGTATGGAGCGGGCTTCTGCTACGCCCCGACATGCGGTGCTGCGGCAACGAATCGCTCTCGACATCGACATTCGCGACGTCCTGACCACCATCAGCGTTCCGACCTTGGTCGTCCAGTCCGAGGGTGATGTCTACATCCGTCGAGGCCATGCCCAGCACCTCGTCGAACTGATTGCGGGTGCCCGATTTCTCGAGCTCGCGACAGATGATCACTCGCCGGTCGCCTCGAATGAAGCCGACCAGCTCATGGACGCGATCGAAGAGTTTCTCACCGGATCGACCCGGCGCGCAGCCACTGACCGGGTCCTCAAGACCGTGGCGTTCACCGACATCGTCGGGTCCACCGAGATGGCCGCCGACCTCGGCGATCGCCGGTGGCGTGGACTGCTCGAGCTCCATGAGTCGGTGGCCCTCCGAGAGATCGAGCGCGCTCCGGGCCGGCTGATCAAGTTCACCGGCGACGGGCTGATGGCAACGTTCGACGGTCCGGCCCGAGCTGTCCAGTGTCTGCAGTCGATCGGTCGGCACCTCGAGCCACTCGGCCTCCCGATTCGCGCCGGCGTGCACACCGGCGAGGTCGAGCTCATCGGCGACGACATCGGTGGCATCGCCGTCCATGTGGCCGCCCGCATCGCCGCGCTGGCGGGCGCCGGCGAGATCCTGACGTCGTCGACGGTCCGCGACCTCGTCGCAGGCTCAGGAATCGTGTTCGAGGACCGGGGCGAGCAGTCGCTGAAGGGCGTTCCCGAGCCATGGCGGGTGTTCGCAGCCATGTAACTTGCGTACGTAACTTACATAGAGTAAGTTACTCGCATGGTCGATCGACTGGAGCAACCTGCCTACGCACTGCATGCCCTCGTGGCGGTGCTCGATCGTGCGGACGAGATCCTCAAGGAGCGGTTCGGTATCACGTTCAGTCGCTATCTCACCCTCTTGACCCTCCAGCGTCTCGGTTCCGACGACCCAGCGCGAGCTCGCGGCCGAGCTCGGGGTGAGCGAGCCGTCGGTCAGCCGCTCGGTCCCGGTCCTCGCCGACGAAGGGTTCCTGACGATCACGTCGGTGGCCGGTGGCGGCAATCGGCGCAGCATCGAGCTCACCGCCGTCGGGGAGAAGCTCGTCGACGACGCCGCAGACCTTCTGGAGGCCTCATTCGCCGAGCTGATGAGCGCGGTCGGCATGGAGCCGGACCAGATCCTCGGCATCACCAACCCGCTGCTCGGCGTGCTCGCCGTCAATACGGATGAAGGAGACCCCTCATGACCTGGTCGCTCCTGCTCGCGACGCACGCCTTCACGGCGTCGGTCGCGCTCCCGCTCGGTGCGTGGCAGCTGTTCCGCCCGACGAAGGGCGATCATCAGCATCGGCTGATCGGTCGCACCTGGGTCGTGCTGATGCTCTACGTGTCCTTCACGTCGTTCTGGATCAAGGAGCTGGATCCGGGCGAGTTCAGCTACATCCACATCCTGTCGGTCGTCACGATCGTCACCGTGAGCCTGGGCGTGCTGGCGGCGGTCCGCGGCGACATCCAGTCCCACCGCGGCAACATGATCGGCAGCTGGCTCGGCCTGGTGGGGGCGTTCATCGGTGCCGTCGCCGTGCCGGTCCGCCACATTCCGACCTTCGTGGTCACCGAGCCGTTGGAGGCACTGCTGGCGGCGCTGTCGGTGGCGCTCACGACGGTGCTCGTGGTAGCACATCGCGAGGCGGCTGACGCCGTCGGTACGCGATCAGCTGGTCGGCTGATTCCCTCGCGGTACTTCCGGACTGGCCCCTAGTCGCGCCACAATCAACTCAGGAGATCCGTCCGCACGACAGGAGACCCGCATGAGCACTGACGTCAGTCCCGCGGAGCAGTCCTCGCAGCCCCCCCAACAACGCCTCCTCGGTGGTCCGCCGACCCGATGGCCGGTGTTTCTCTCCGCGATCATCTTGACCGGTGCGATGGCGCTGTGGGCGATCATCGACAAAGCGGGAGCCGAGAGCGCGATCTCCACGGTGGTCGGCAAGGTGACCACTGGCTTCGGGTGGTTCTACATCCTCCTCGCCACCGTGGTCCTCGGCTTCGTCATCTACCTGGGCGTCTCCCGGCACGGTCACGTCCGCCTCGGGCCGGACCACTCCCGCCCGGAGTTCTCGACGTTCGCCTGGGCGTCGATGCTGTTCGCCGCCGGCATCGGCACGGACGTGATGTTCTACTCCGTCGTCGAGCCCGTGACGCAGTACATGGCACCACCGACCGGAGATCCGGAGACAGTGGCCGCCGCCCGCGAGGCGACCGTATGGACCCTGTTCCACTACGGCATCACCGGGTGGGCGATGTATGCGCTCATGGGATTGGCGCTCGGGTACTTCGCCTACCGGCTGGATCTGCCGCTCGCCGTCCGGTCCGCCCTCTACCCGATCTTCGGCAAGCGCATCGACGGCCCGATCGGTCACGTCGTCGACACCGCCGCCGTGCTCGGCACGGTCTTCGGCGTCGCGACGAGCCTCGGCATCGGAGTGGTGTTCCTCAACGTCGGCCTGAACAAGCTCTTCGGCATCGGCATCGGCACGGGAGCACAGATCGGGCTCGCCGTCCTGGCGGTCACCATCGCAGCGATCTCGGCCACCACCGGCGTCGACAAGGGCATCCGGGTCCTGTCCCAGCTGAACGTGATCCTCGCGCTGGCGCTCGCCGCCTGGGTCCTGGTGACCGGTCGGACGACGTTCATCCTCGAGGCCGTCGTCCTCAACGTCGGCGACTTCGCCCGCACGTTCCCGGCCAAGACCATGGAGACCTTCGCGTTCGTCGACAACGACGAGTGGTTGTCGTTGTGGACCCTGTTCTTCTGGGCGTGGTGGATTGCCTGGGCATCGTTCGTCGGCCTGTTCCTGGCGCGGATCTCCCGCGGCCGCACCATCCGCCAGTTCGTGCTGGGCACGATGGTGATCCCGTTCAGCTACATCGTCATGTGGATCAGTGTCTTCGGGAACGCCGCCATCGACCGCGTGCGTGGCGGCGACGCGGAGTTCGCCGCCTCCGCCCAGGAGTTCGACGGCTCGGGCTTCTTCGTGCTGCTCGAGGACTTCCCGGCCACCGGAATGCTGGTCGCGCTGGCGACCTTCGTGGGTCTGTTGTTCTACGTCACGTCGGCCGACTCCGGCGCTCTGGTGATGTCCAACCTGAGCTCACGGCTCCGGAGCGTTCAGGACGACGGGGCTCCGTGGATGCGCATCGTCTGGGCCTCGGTCACCGGACTGCTGACGGTCGCGATGCTGGCCGTCGGCGGCATCCTCGCGCTCCAGTACGCGACCATCATCTTCGCGGTCCCCTTCGCGTTTGTCCTGATCATGGTCATGTGGGGCCTGCTGCGGGCCCTCCGCGTCGAGGCGCGCCGGGTCGACTCCAGTGCGCACCAGCTGCCGATGATGCTGTCGGCGCGGGGCAGACTGGAGGACGAGGGCGGCGAATGGCGCGCCCGCCTGGCTCGGGCGACCGGGTTCGTCGACGTCGACAAGGCGTCCGCCCACCTGCACCGGGTGGTCGATCCGGCGCTGGCGGAGGTCGTCGCCGAGCTGCACTCGTGCGGCGTCGAGTCCGAGCTCACCGGCGGCGACACGTTCGCCGAGCTGCGCACGACGGTCGCGGAGACGCCGTTCGTCTACCGGGTCGAGGTGTGCGAGTCGCCGGTTCCCACCTACGGGGGGCGGATGATCGGCGACCGGGACCGCTATGCCCGGCTCGAGGTACATCTCGACGGCGGGGGCCAGGACTACGACGTCATGGGCTGCACCAAGGGCCAGGTCATTCACGACTGCCTGGACAGGTACGAGGAGCACCTGGAGTTCCTGCGCATGGCGTGACCGGACATCGTCATCGCAGGATGGCCAGCTGACGGCTCTGGGCGAACAGCCGGCCGTCCTCGTCCCACAGCTCGACGTCCTCGTCGTGGTATCCATCGATGACGTGCCGCGTGACGACATGCGCTAGCACCCACTCGGTCGCGGGTCGGCGGCGGACGTGGATCGTCAGCTGCACGGTCGCCGACCTCAGCTCACCGATCTCGGAGGTCACCGGGGGATAGGCGTCCACCAGCACCGCTGCCGCGAGGGCGTCGATGGGGCGGCGGTCCTTGAGCCGCACCCAGAACGTGGCGGACGTGTCGCCGGACGGCTCGGCCTCCATCCAGCCGGGCACCCCCTCGTGGCGATAGTCGAAGCGGTCGAGGATCGGCACGGTGCCGAGCGGCACGGCCGACATCACGTCGATGCAGTCGTCCGGCCGAGGAATCGGCGGCGCCTCGTGCGGGACGTGCTGAAGGTCGCTCGTGGCATCGGCGTCGTGGAAGCTGACGACGGCGTGCACCACCGGCTTGTCAGCCTGGCTGAGGACGGCTTCGAAGGTAGAGACCCGCTTGCCGATGCGCAGAGCCGTGACGTCGACCATGGCATCACCGGTCGCCGGCGGTCGGAAGTACGTGATCGACGCCGAGAGTGGATCCGGCAGCGGGGACTCCTGCGCCACGGCCTGGAGCACCAGCGCGAGCACGTAGCCGCCGTTGGGAGTGCCGTTCGGAGTGTTCCACTCGTCCGTCACCGTCACGGCATGCACGCCTTCGGCAGTGCGGGTCGACCCGACGGCGCGGTCGAGCTCGAACTCTGGCTGGTCGGCCGATTCCATCCCCACACCCTAGGACGCTGGGTCACGCTGGCCGGAGCCCGGCGGGTCCGGTCGAGAGGCCGCCTCGCGGTAACCTCGGGGCATGACGTCTGCGCTCGCCTCCGAGGCCGCGCCGTTCGGCCGCGTGCTGACCGCCATGGTCACGCCGTTCACGCCCGACGGTGCGCTCGACGTCGACGCCGCGCAGCGCGTGGCCACCTATCTCGTCGACCGCGGCAACGACGGCCTCGTCGTCAGCGGCACCACGGGCGAGTCGCCCACCACGACGGTCGATGAAGACGGGCGTCTCCTCGCCGCGGTGATCGAGGCGGTCGGCGACCGAGCCACGGTGGTGGCCGGAGTGGGCACGAACGACACCCATCACAGCATCAAGCTCGCCGAGCAGGCCCACAAGGCCGGCGCGCACGGACTCCTCCTCGTCACGCCGTACTACAGCAAGCCGCCCCAGTCGGGCATCGTCCAGCACGTCAACGCAGTCGCGAACGCCGGCGACGACGTCCCGGTGATCCTGTACGACATCCCGGGCCGCACCGGCGTCCAGATCGCCGAGGCCACCTATCCCGAGCTGGTGCGCAATCCGCTCGTCGTGGCCATGAAGGACGCCGTCGGCGACCTCGAGCGCGGCGCCTGGCTCATGCGCGAGACCGGCATCCGCATCTACTCCGGCGACGACGCCCTCAACCTCGGCTGGCTCGCCATCGGCGCCAGCGGCATCGTGAGCGTCGTCGCCCACGCCGCGGCCCGCGAGTACGCCGACATGGTCGCGGCCGTCGATACCGGCGACCTCGCCACCGCCCGATCCCTCAACGACCGGCTCCTGCCCGCCGTACGGGCCCTCATGACCCATACGCAAGGTGCGATCACGGCCAAGGTGGCGCTCCAGCTGCTTGGCGTACTCGAACATCGCACCGTGCGTGGACCCCTCCCCGAAGCCACCGACGACGAGGTCGCGATCGTGCGCGACGGTCTGGTGGCCTCGGGCCTCCTCGAGAGCTGAGACACAAATAGATGAGCCACATGCACCGAGAGCTCGACCCACCGCCGAGGCTCTCCAAGGGAGGCCTGCGCGTCATCCCGCTCGGAGGACTCGGCGAGATCGGGCGCAACATGACCGTGTTCGAGTTCGGCGGCAAGCTGCTCGTCGTCGACTGCGGTGTGCTGTTCCCCGAGGAGCACCATCCGGGCGTCGACCTGATCCTCCCGGACTTCGGTCCCATCCGTGACCGTCTGGCCGACATCGTCGGCATCGTGCTGACGCATGGCCACGAGGACCACATCGGCGGCGTGCCGTACCTCCTGCGCGAGCGCGACAACATCCCCGTCATCGGCTCCAAGCTCACGCTGGCGCTGCTCGACCCCAAGCTCAAGGAGCACCGGCTCAAGGAGGTGCCGCGGCACGTCGTGGCCGAGGGCGAGACGCTGGACCTCGGTCCGTTCAGCTGCGAGTTCGTCGCCGTCAACCACTCGATCCCGGATGCGCTCGCGGTCGCGATCAAGACCCCCGCCGGCGTCGTGCTGCACACCGGCGACTTCAAGATGGACCAGCTGCCGCTCGACGGACGCATCACCGACCTGCGCGCGTTCGCGCGGCTCGGCGAGGCCGGCGTCGACCTGTTCCTGACCGACTCCACCAACGCCGAAGTGCCAGGCTTCACGACGCCTGAGCGCAACATCACCCCGGCCATCGACGCCGTGTTCGCCCGCAGCGAGAAGCGCATCATCGTGGCGTCGTTCGCGTCGCACGTGCACCGCGTCCAGCAGGTGCTCGATGCCGCCGAGCGGCACGGCCGCAAGGTGGCCTACGTCGGACGCTCGATGGTGCGCAACATGCAGATCGCCCGCGAGCTCGGCTACCTGCGCGTTCCCGACGGCGTCGTCGTCGACAAGATCGATGCGGCACCGCCCAAGAAGATGGTGCTGATGTCGACCGGCTCGCAGGGTGAGCCGATGGCGGCCCTGTCGCGCATCGCGAACAGCAGCCACCCCACCGTGCAGCTCGAGCCCGGCGACACCGTCCTGCTCGCGTCGTCGCTCATCCCCGGCAACGAGAACGCCATCTACCGCGTCATCGACGGGCTCACCAAGCTCGGCGCCCACGTGGTGCACAAGGGCAATGCCCTCGTCCACGTCTCCGGTCACGCGTCGGCCGGCGAGCTGCTCTACTGCTACAACATCGTCAAGCCGACCAACGTGCTGCCGGTGCACGGCGAGATCCGGCACCTCCACGCCAACGGGAACCTGGCCCGCCAGACCGGTGTGCCGAACGTGCTCCTGGCCGAGGACGGGTTCGTCATCGACCTCATCGACGGTCACGCCTCGATCACGGGCGCGCTCGAGTGCGGCTACGTGTACGTCGACGGCTCGTCCGTCGGCGACCTCACCGAGTCCGAGCTCAAGGATCGCCGCACCCTCGGCGACGAGGGCTTCATCTCCGTCGTCGTCGTCATCGACTCCACCACCGGCAAGATCGTCACCGGGCCGGAGATCCACGCCCGCGGGCTCGCCGAGGAGGACTCTGCCTTCGACGAGGTGCGGCCGCGCCTGGTCACCGCGATCGAGGAGGCCCTGAGCGAGGGTGCCCACGACATCCGGCAGCTGGAGCAGGTCATGCGCCGCACCCTCGGCTCGTTCGTCGGCCGCAGCCTCAAGCGCCGCCCGATGATCATCCCGATCGTCCTCGAGGCCTGAACCGCGACTCTCGACGTTCACGCGTCTCGAAACATCGGCATCGCTCCGCCGAAACACAGCCCGCCTACCGTGAGTGACGTCCGACGACGGGGTCGGATCACACGGAATGACGGTTGCGGCCGGCTCGTGGGGCGTCGCGCACATCCCCAGCCGGCCGCAACCACCCCGTAGCCGACGACGGGCGGTGACCGGTGACGACCAGACATTCAGGCGAGACACTGCTGGCCTGCTGGTCCGGGACCACCGATCCGGCCGGTCGCGCCGCCCTCGGCATCCTCGTCAACGCCGTGCGGCACGACGCACCTTCTGTCGACGTCCACGACCTGCCGGCCGACCAGATGCATCCCGACGAGGAGTGGTCTCCCATCCGGGTCGCCGTGCCGCTCACGCTCACCGCCGGCACCGACGTCGTACGACGATCTGATGACCGCCCGGCGCCACGACCCGACGATCCGCATCGCCCCATCACTCGGCCCGGACTGGTCCCTGGCCGAGATCTGCGTCCAGCGGCTCATCGAGGCCGGGGCGCGCAAGGACGACACGATCGTGCTCGGCGTGGCGGGATCGCACCACGACGCGGCGATCAACGGCTACTCCCGGTCCGCGCAGCTCCTGAGCGCCGTGTGGGGCGGACCGGTGCACGTGGGCTCGATCGATGGCTGCGACACCCCGCTGGCCGACGCGGTCGACATCGCCCGGGCCTACGGCCGAAGGGTCGTCGTGGCGTCGTACCTGCTGACGCCCGGCCGCCACGCCGACCTGCTGCGGCACTGCGGTGCCGACCTCGTCACGGCCCCGCTGCTGGACGGCGGCCCGGCTGACCAGCGGCTGGTGTCCCTCGTCATCACCCGGTTCCACCAGGCCCTCGACCTCGGCGTACGCATTCTCTGACGTGGATCGTGCGGCGTGGGAACAGGTCAAGGCTCGAGTTCTCCTTTAGGCTTTCGCCATGGCGACCCGAACGTCTTCCCCGCCGCGCAAGCGGCCGTCCGGCAGCCAGGCCCGAAAGAAGCCTGCGGCGAAGCGAAAGCCTGCGCAAAAGCGCAAGCCCGCCCAACGCCGTCCGGCTCGATCCGGACCTGGTCCCATCACCGTCGTGTTCAACGGCATCGTCGGTCTGATCCGAGCGATCTGGCTCGGCATCGCCGGGGCGATCGGAGCGGTCGTGCGCAGCATCGGCCACTCGGCCGCCGAGCTGGAACCGGAGCAGAGACGCGACGGCGTCGGCTTCGGCCTGCTCGGACTCGCCATCGTCGTGGCGGCATCCGTGTGGTGGCAGATCCCCGGAGTCGTCGGTGACGCCATCCGCACCGCATGCACAGGGAGTGTGGGGCTGCTGGCGTGGGCCGTGCCGATCCTGCTCGCCGTCGTCGCCTGGCGCACCCTGCGCCATCCCGACCGCAACGGGCCCGCCGGGCGTCAGGTCATCGGCTGGTCCGCGATCTGCGGCGGTGTGCTCGGACTGGTGCACATCTCGCACGGCGTGCCCCGCCCCGACGACATGCCGGCCGTCCGCGAGGCCGGCGGAGCCATCGGCTTCCTGTTCTCGGCGATCCTCGTCGACCTCCTGAAGAGCGTGTACGTCGTCGCGCCCCTGCTGGTGCTGGTGGTCCTGTTCGGCATTCTCGTCGTCACCGGCACCCCGCTGCACGCCGTGCCCGAGCGACTTCGTGGCGCCCGCGACAAGGCTCTCGGCCGCAACACCGAGGAAACGGACACCGAGGCAGTGCCGGATGGTGGACGCAAGCGCCACCCGAAGACGCTGACCGACGAGCCGTTCGAGAACCCCTTGGTGGACGGCCCGGACGAAGACGAAGGTGACCGTTTCAGCCGCCGACCGGAGGCAGAGCGACGATGTGCCGAGGGCGGACTGTCCGACGATACCGAAGAGGTCCGTCCGCCGATGGAGCCGCTGCCGTCCCGGGCCGAGCAGCTCGCGCTCTCGGGAGACGTCGTCTACTCCCTCCCCGACAGCAAGGTGCTGCGCGAGGGCAGCCCGCACAAGGCGCGCTCCAAGGCGTCCGACGAGGTGGTCGAGCGGCTCACCGAGGTGCTCGAGCAGTTCGAGATCGACGCCCAGGTCACCGGCTACACGCGTGGCCCCACGGTCACCCGCTACGAGGTCGAGCTGGGCTCCGCGGTCAAGGTGGAGAAGGTCACCGCGCTGTCGAAGAACATCTCGTACGCGGTGGCGTCCAACGAGGTCCGCATCCTCTCGCCGATCCCGGGCAAGTCGGCCATCGGCGTCGAGATCCCCAACGTCGACAAGGAGATGGTCTCCCTCGGCGACGTGCTGCGCTCGGCCAAGGCACGCAGCGACCACCACCCGATGGTCATCGGCCTCGGCAAGGACGTCGAGGGCGGCTTCGTGGTCGCCAATCTCGCGAAGATGCCGCACCTGCTCGTCGCCGGCGCCACCGGCTCCGGCAAGTCCAGCTTCGTCAACTCGATGATCGCGTCGATCCTCATGCGCTCCACGCCCGACGAGGTCCGCATGATCATGGTCGACCCGAAGCGGGTCGAGCTGACGGCCTACGAGGGCATCCCGCACCTGATCACGCCGATCATCACCAGCCCCAAGAAGGCGGCCGAAGCGCTTCAGTGGGTCGTGCGCGAGATGGACATGCGCTACGACGACCTCGCCAACTTCGGCTTCCGCCACATCGACGACTTCAACAAGGCGGTCCGCAACGGCACGCTGCAGGTGCCGCCGGGCAGCGAGCGCGAGCTGGCGCCATACCCGTACCTGCTGGTGGTCGTCGACGAGCTGTCCGACCTCATGATGGTCGCCCCCAGGGACGTCGAGGACGCCATCGTCAGGATCACCCAGCTGGCCCGAGCCGCCGGCATCCACCTCGTCCTGGCCACGCAGCGACCGTCCGTGGACGTCGTCACCGGACTCATCAAGGCCAACGTGCCGAGCCGGCTCTCGTTCGCCACCAGCTCGATCACGGACAGTCGGGTCATCCTCGACCAGCCGGGCGCCGAGAAGCTCGTCGGCCAGGGCGACGGACTGTTCCTGCCGATGGGCGCCAACAAGTCCATGCGCATGCAGGGGGCCTGGATCACCGAGGCCGAGATCAAGCAGGTCGTCGACCACTGCAAGAAGCAGCTGCAGCCGGTGTACCGCGAGGACGTCACCGCACCTCAGCAGAGCAAGCGCGAGCTCGACGACGACATCGGCGACGACATGGATCTCGTCCTGCAGGCGATCGAGCTCGTCGTCACCACGCAGTTCGGGTCGACGTCGATGCTCCAGCGCAAGCTGCGGGTCGGTTTCGCCAAGGCTGGACGCCTGATGGACATCCTGGAAAGTCGTGGCATCGTAGGCCCAAGCGAAGGTTCCAAGGCGCGCGATGTCCTCATCAAGTCCGACGACCTCGACGACGTCTTGGCGAGCATCAGTGTCGAATAGGGGAAGGGACTCGATGACGTTGCCCGACGTGCCGGCCGACGCGGTGCTCAACACGGTGCCGTTCGTCATCCTCCGCCGCACCAGCCTCTACGTCGGGCTCACGATCGCGTCCTTCCTGCTCGCTGCCGGGTTCGGCGCCCTCGCGTTCTTCCGTGAGGAATGGTGGCTCGCGATCCCCGCGGCCTTCTTCGTCGTGCTGGGCCTCATCACGCTTCCCGGCGTGGGTGACGCGCGCACGCCCCTCTTCGTCGCCGACGACCACGGCGTGCGCATGCGCCACCAGGACAGCTGGATCGGCCTGCTGTGGAGCGAGCTCGGCGAGATCCGGGTCGAGCCTCGGGTCGGCCTCCGCCACGACGCCCGCGTGAAGGTCATCAGCCACGACGGGTTGCGCATCTACGACGCCCCGGTCGGTTTCGCGACGAACGTCACTGCGGCCGAGGCGGAAAACGAGTTGGCGCGGCGCCGTGCGGCTGCCGCATACTGATTGAACTGTTCTCTTCACCGAAGGACCCCCATGGAGCCGGCCGCGCCGCCCAGCAACTACAACATCGCGAATGCGTTGACCGTGCTGCGGATCGTGGGCGTGCCGGTGTTCGGCTGGCTGCTCCTCACCCAAGGCGGGGAAGACGTCGGCTTCCGCCTCTGGGCCTTCGTCGCGTTCATCCTGCTGATGATCACCGACCGCATCGACGGTGACATCGCCCGGAGCCGCGGCCTCGTCACCAACTTCGGCAAGCTCGCCGACCCGATCGCCGACAAGGCGCTCACCGGCATGGCCTTCGTGGGCCTCTCGATCATCGGGGTGCTCTGGTGGTGGGTCACGATCGTGCTCCTGGTCCGCGAGTGGGGCATCACCCTCATGCGTTTCGTGGTCAGGAAGTACGGCGTCATGCCGGCCAGCCAGGGCGGTCGCGTCAAGACGGCGACGCAGGCCGTGGCGATCGGCGGCTACCTGCTGCCGTTGGAGATCTGGGACAACACCTTCAGCCAGGTGCTGCGCTGGGCCACCCACATCACGATGGGTGTGGCGCTGGCCATCACGCTGCTCACGGCCGTCCAGTACGTCCGCGACGCCGTCGTCATGCGGCGGGAGCAGAAGTCGCTGGCATGAGCGCGGGCGCCTCGGCGCTCGACGTGGTCGACGCCCTCCGGGGAACTGGCCAGACGGTCGCGACGGCGGAGTCGCTCACCGGCGGCCTGCTGTGCGCCACCCTGGTCGACGTCCCGGGTGCGTCCGACGTCCTGCGTGGTGGCGTGGTCGCCTATCTCGCAGAGACCAAGATCGACGTCCTCGGGGTCGACCGGACGCTCATCGAGCGGGTCGGAACGGTGCACGCCGATGTCGCCGCCGCGATGGCCGAGGGCGCCATCCGCGTCCTGGGATCGACGTGGGGCATGGCGACCACCGGTGTTGCCGGTCCCGAGCCGAGCGAGGGCAAGCCGGTCGGCACCGTGCACGTCGCCGTGGCCGGGCCCGGTGGCGTCGAGACCCGCGACCTGTCGTTGCACGGAGACCGCCGACTCGTCCGCGAGCAGGCGGTCGACGCGGCCCTGTCATTGCTGATCGGTAGGCTGGGGGAAGAAACCGCGTCACCGCGAGGTTGAGGTGGTATGGATCCGATGCCCATCGTGGTGCACAGCGTGCTGAAGGGGAGTGACCGATGACCGCGATGCGACAGCTCGTCGGCGAGGTTCTCCGTGCGCGCCGCATCGCGCAGGGGCTCACGCTCCGCGACGTCTCGGCCCGTGCGCGGGTGAGCCTGGGTTACATCTCCGAGGTCGAGCGTGGCCAGAAGGAGCCGAGCTCCGAGCTGCTGGCCGCGCTCGCCGGTGCCCTCGACGTCCCGCTGTCCAAGGTGCTGCTCGACGTCAGCACGCTGCTCGCCATCGAGGAATCCACCGACCTCGCCAGCATCTCCTCCATCGCCCCCGACGTCTCCGTGTCGGCGGCCTAGCTCCACTCGTGCGACACAGCGAGTTCTGGGAGCGGATGGAACGTCAGCTCGGGTCCGGGTACGCACGCGTGTGGGCCGACACCCAGGTCATGCGCGCTCTCGACGGCCGCACGGCACGCGAGGCACTCGACGCCGGAGAGACCCCCAAGCACGTGTGGCGGGCCGTGCACCAGACGCTCGAGCTCCCCGCTTCGGAGCGCTGAACAGCTCGCCGGTAAAGCTCGCCGATCGGCACGGCGTGTCGCGCCCCATCGAACATCTGTTCGTACTACCGTCGTGCACAGGTTGACGCTCTGAGGACGTCTTCCACAGGCGGGTCGACGAGGCCCATGAATGTCTGAGGGTCCTCTTAGCGTCGTAGACAACCGGCCGCCCACCGAGAGAACGGATCCCTGCGATGCCTCCCAAGACCGAGTCCAAGAACCCTGTGTCCAAGAACTCAGCGCGCGCGAGCGCCGAGCGCGACGCCCCCACCCGCGACATCAACGGTCGCGAGCTGTCCACTCGCAACGAGACCGACCGCGACAAGGCCCTGAACAACGCCGTCGACCAGATCCACCGCGCCCACGGCAAGGGCTCGGTCATGCGGCTGGGCGAGCGCAGTCGCGCCCCCATCGACGTCATCCCCACCGGCTCCACGGCGCTCGACATCGCCCTCGGCATCGGCGGGCTGCCCCGCGGCCGGGTCGTCGAGATCTACGGTCCGGAGTCGTCGGGCAAGACCACGGTGGCGCTGCACGCGGTCGCCAACGCGCAGAAGGCCGGCGGCGTGGCGGCGTTCATCGACGCCGAGCACGCGCTCGATCCCGACTACGCGCGCAAGCTGGGCGTCGACACCGACGCGCTCCTCATCTCCCAGCCCGACAGCGGCGAGCAGGCCCTCGAGATCGCCGACATGCTCATCCGCTCCGGCGCGCTCGACATCATCGTCATCGACTCCGTCGCGGCGCTCGTGCCCCGCGCCGAGATCGACGGCGAGATGGGCGACAGCCACGTCGGCCTGCAGGCCCGGCTCATGAGCCAGGCGCTGCGCAAGATGACCGGCGCCATCAACGGCTCCGGCACCACGGCGGTCTTCATCAACCAGCTCCGCGAGAAGATCGGCGTCATGTTCGGCTCGCCCGAGACCACCACCGGCGGCAAGGCGCTCAAGTTCTACGCCTCGGTCCGGCTCGACGTCCGGCGCATCGAGACGCTCAAGGACGGCACCGACATGGTCGGCAACCGCACCCGCATCAAGGTCGTCAAGAACAAGCTGGCGCCGCCGTTCAAGCAGGCCGAGTTCGACATCATGTACGGCCAGGGCATCAGCCGCGAGGGCAGCCTCATCGACGTCGGTGTCGAGACGGGCTTCGTCCGCAAGGCCGGCGCCTGGTACACGTACGAAGGCGACCAGCTCGGTCAGGGCAAGGAGAACTCGCGCCAGTTCCTCAAGGACAACCCCGACCTCGCCGACGAGCTCGAGAAGCGCATCAAGGAACACATGGGCGTCGGGCCACAGGTCGACCTGCCGGCCGATCAGCCCGAGGTCGAGCCACCGGCCGACATCGAGTTCTGATCGTGTCGCAGACGGCGCAGGAGCCACCTGCCACCGACACCAGCGAACCAGCCGACCCCGAGTCGGTGGCCCGCACGATCCTGCTGCGGCGGCTGACCGATCAGCCCCGCAGCAGGGCCGAGCTGGCCGGGTTCCTGGCCAAGAAGCACGTGCCCGGCGACGTCGCCGAGCGGGTCCTCGACCGGTTCGAGGAGGTCGGCCTGATCGACGACGAGGACTTCGCCCGGTCGTGGGTGGAGTCTCGCCAACGCAGCCGAGGTGTCGCGTCGAGGGTCCTGGCCATGGAGCTGCGCCGCAAGGGCATCGACGACGACACATCCCGGGAGGTGCTCGCCGAGCTCGACCCGGAGGTCGAGCGGCAGAACGCGCACCGGCTGGTCCAGAAGAAGCTGCGGTCCATGCGTGGCCTCGACTCCACCACCCAGATCCGGCGGCTCACCGGCATGCTCGCCCGCAAGGGATACGCGCCGCAAGTGGCGTTCGACGTCGTCCGAGCCGAGCTCGAGGCGAGCGAGATGCAGGAGCCCGAGAGCACCTAGGCCACTCTCAGGGAGCAATCGGCCGCTCGTCGTTCGTTGAGCCAGCATGAGCGCCCTGCGGGTGGGGATCGCGGTGGCCACCGTGGCCATGGTGGCCGGCTGCACGAACGAGCCGGCCGAGCCCGAGCCAACGCCGACAACATCGCCATCGCCGACAGCGTCGAGCCCGCCGCCTCCTACACCTACGCAGGCCGCCGGAGTTCGAGGTGGAGCGCGTCCTCGACGACATCCGGCATCTCGCGAGCGAGATCGGCCCTCGTCCGGGGACGTCCGACGCGTACGCCGAGGCCGCCGACTGGGTGGCGGACCGGTTCACCGAGCTCGGGTACACGGTCGATCGCCAGCAGGTCGACGTGCCGGCCGGCACGAGCTGGGGCATCCGCGTCCGCGCCGGTCGCACGCCGAACATCATCGCCTCGCCGCCCGGGTTCGACGACGAGGCGCCCGCACCGCATCGTCGGGGCCCATCTCGACACCGTGCCGCAGGCACCCGGCGCCGAGGACAACGCGTCCGGCATCGCCGTGATGCTCGAGCTCGCCCGCGTGCACGCCGCAGAGCGAGCATCCGGTGCGGTTCATCGCCTTCACGTCCGAGGAGCCACGCGGACCGGGCGACAACCTGCACCACTTCGGCTCGCGTGCGTACGTCAAACGGCTCGACGGACCGGAACGCGACGCCATGCGCGCGATGGTTTCACTCGACCGCGTCGGGGCGCGCGGCTCGGCCGTGCCGCTGTGCACGGGCGGCATCGGAACCGACCGGATCCGCGGCCGGCTCTCAGCGCTCGCAGACGACGCCGACGTCCCGACCAGGCTCTGCGACGACAACCGCGCCAGCGACCACTGGTCGTTCGAGAAGGGCAACTTGCCTTCGGCGCGAGTCGGCAGCGTCCCTTATGCCGCCTACCACTCAGCCAGGGACGTCCCGAAGGTCGTCGACCAGCGTCAGCTGAACCGGGTGGGCACGATCATGTCCGCCTGGTTGGAGCGCGCGGGCTGACTCACGGACGAAGGTCGTCGAACGGCGGCTCGCTGGTCTCGCGGACCATGTCGAAGATGTCGTCGGCACGCTGATCGCCGGCCGGGCGCGGGGTGAATCTGGCATCGATGACGTACGGCACGGGCTTGATCGCGACGACGTTTCCACCGCGGCTCACGATCTCGACGAAGATCCCTTCGTTCGTCTCCTTCATGAAGTCCATGTCGAAGATGAAGTTGCCCAGCGAGTGCACGACGGTCGTGTCACCGATGCTCTCCCAGCCCTGCACCCAGTGCGGATGGCCGCCCACCACGACGTCCACCCCTGCGTCGGCCAGGGCGCGGGAGATGCGCCGCTGGCTCTGCTCGGGCCTGTTCGTGTACTGCGTGCCCCAGTGCGGGATCGCGATCACCACGTCGGCCTCGAGGTCGCGGACGGAGTCGGCCACCCGGTCGAGCGCCTTGGTGTCCAGCGGCCCGGTGCGAGGTGGAGCGTTGATGCGATTGGTCCCGGGCGAGCTGCGTCCGGCTGCGGGGGTCTCGCCGATCGAGTCGGTCGCGACGAACCCGACGCGCACGCCGTCGACCGTGATGACGACGCGGTTCAGCGGCCTGGGCGAGGTCGGACCCAGCTCCGACCGTGCGGAAGTCGGCATCGTTGAGCTTCTCGACCGTCTCGACGATCGCCTTCTCGCCGTAGTCGCCGAGGTGGTTGTTGGCCACGGACAGCAGGTCGAACCCGGCCAGCCGCAGACCCTTCAGCACAGACGTGTCTGCCCCGAAGGAGTCTCCGCCCTGGGTGGGCGGTCCTGACTTCGAGAGGGTCGACTCCAGGTTCCCGACGGTGATGTCGGCGGACGCCAGACGCTCGGCCAGCGGCCGGAAGACGGCAGAAGGGTCGCCACGCTGCTCGAGGGAGGCTCCGACGCGACGTCCCAGCATGATGTCGCCGACGACGGTGGTCGTGACCACCGTGCCTGGTCGTGAGTCGGATGGTCTGTTGAGCGGGAACCCGTCCTCGGCCGTCAGGGGGTCCGCACCATCCACGGTCAGCGCACGGACCCGCGGGGTGACCTCGTCGGCCGGCACCACCGCCACGGCGTCGCGATCATCGACGACCTCGTCCACCGACTCGACCACGCGAAGTGGGCCGGACTTCGCGCCGAGGTCGGCCCAGTCGTCTGCCTCGCCGTCAACAACCGCTCGCGCCTGCGTGAGCGTCAGGTCGTCGATGTCGCGGGACAGGTGAGTGACGACCGCCAGCGGCGTCTCGAAGCGAGGAGTGGGCGATGGCGAGGGGGACGGGGTGGGTCGTGGGTCGTCCGTGCACGCCGAAAGCGCCAGTATCCCGGCGAGGGTTCCGGCTGCCATACCCGAGATTCGTCGAGCAGAGCCCATCGTGCGGCCAGCGTAAGCCCGAACGCCAAGCCACGAACGGTCAGTCGAGGTCCTTGCGCAGCTGTTCGACGATCTCGCGCCTCGGAGTCGTAGTACGCGAGGCCCCACTCGGCCACGTGGGCCGGGAAGCGCACGTCCTCGCGGTCGCCCAGCATTCGCGCACGGCAGCCAGGTCACGTCGCCGGTCGAGCCAGCTGCTCGAGGTAGTCGTCGAGCATGGTGCGCACCTCATCCGGCCCCATGAGGCTGCCCAGCATGAGACGCAGCGCGATCGGATGCTTGAGCACGGGGAACTCGTCGGCCGGTGTGCGGAGCCACTCCTTCAGGGCCTTCCGCCCAGCGTCCGTGAGCACGAATCGCTTCGTCGTCCGTTTGCCGTCCTCCACCTCGGTCGCGGCGACGTACCCGTGACCGTCCAGCCGTTCGAGCTCGGTGTAGATCTGGCTCATCGCCGGGGAGGCCCAGTAGAACCGCAAGGTGTTGTCGGCGCGCTGCTTGAGCTCGTACCCCGTCATGCCGCCCTCGGCGGTCTCATGGTCGAACACCAGGAGCCCGAGAAGGGCGTACGAGGTCGTTGACAGGCTTGAGGACACATGACTAGCGTACTGTTCCAAGTAGGAATAGTCACGGAGGAGGGGCCATGGCGGAAACCGTCCTGATGGTGGGTACCCGCAAGGGCCTGTTCCTCGGACGATCCGACGACCGCGAGTCCTGGACCTGGGATGCGCCGCAGTTCCCCATGCAGGAGATCTACTCGGTCGCCCTCGACACCCGCCCGGATACTCCGCGGTTGCTGGCCGGCGCGACGAGTCCGCACTGGGGCCCGCAGGTGTTCCGCTCCGACGACCTCGGACGCACGTGGTCCGAGACGTCCGGCGGCGCCATCCGCTTCCCAGAGGGCACCGATGCCTCGCTGGAGCGGGTCTGGCAGCTCCGGCCCGCTCCGGAGGGTCAGCCCGGCGTGGTCTACGCCGGCACCGAGCCGTCCGCGATCTTCCGTTCCGACGACGGCGGAGAGCACTTCGAGCTCGTGCGCGGCCTGTGGGACCACCCGCACCGTCCCACCTGGCAACCCGGTGGAGGCGGCCAGGCGATCCACACGATCGTCCCGCACCCCACCGATCCCGAGATCGTCACGGTGGCGATGTCCACCGGCGGCGTCTACCGCACCGAGGACGGCGGAACCAGCTGGACGCCGTACAACCGCGGCATCGGCGCGGAGTTCATCCCCGGCGAGACGCCCGAGTACGGCCAGTGCGTGCACAAGGTGGCCATGGACGCGGGCAACCCGGACCGCTTCTACGCCCAGAACCACGGCGGGGTGTTCCGCACCGACGATGCGGCCCGATCGTGGACGTCCATCGCCGACGGGCTTCCTGCCGACTTCGGGTTCCCGATCGTCGCGCACCCACATCGACCCGACACGATCTACGTGTTCCCGCTGGTCGCCGACATCGAGCGCTTCCCACCGTCCGGCAAGCCCGCCGTCTGGCGGTCCGACGACGCGGGGGAGACGTGGCGCGAGACGGGGCCCGGCCTGCCGGCCGAGGCGCACACGGCGGTGCTGCGTGACGCGTTCAGCAGCGACACCGCCGACCCGGTCGGCCTGTACGTCGGCACCCGGCACGGCGCCGTGTGGGTGAGCAACGACGAGGGCGGCACGTGGGCCGAGGTCCGGACGAACCTCCCCGACGTCCTGTGCATCCGCGCGCGCCGAGCTCGACCTGATCGTCGAGCGGGGTGTGACGAGGCCGACGCTGACAGCACTGGTGTCACGGTCCTAGACTCCGGGCATGCCGTCGACCCTCGACCTGTACAAGAAGACCACCGCCCTCCCGCAGGGCCGTCGTCTGTTCTCGATCATGTTCAGCCAGAAGGCGCCGTACTTCGCGTCCATCCACCTGACCGTGCGCGAGATGCGCCCGCACTACGCGGAGATCACGATCCCGAAGCGGCGCAGCGTGCAGAACCACATCGGCACCGTGCACGCCATCGCCGTCTGCAACGGGCTCGAGGCGGCCATGGGCCTGCTCGCCGAGGCGACGACGCCGAAGGACCACCGCTGGCTGCCCAAGGGCATGGAGGTCGAGTACCTCGCGAAGTCGACGACCGACCTGACCTGCACGGCCGAGACGACCGAGGCCGACTGGGCCGGCGCCCCCGATGTTCCCGTGACGGTCAAGGCCACCCGCAAGGACGGCACCGTGGTCGTGCAGGGAACCATCCGGCTCTGGGTGACCCCGAAGAGCTAGTTTCCGTCTCCGCCGCCGCCGAAGCCAGCCTCCGGCGACCGACTGACCGCCTCCGCTCCCGCTTGCACTTGCGCCTGGACCTGACCGGCGACGATCGACACTGTGCCGCCCGTCGTGCTCATGCGGCGCTCAAGCGAGGACCCCGAGGCGTTCGAGCAGGAGGTTCAGCACGATGTAGATGGCCGCGAGCACGATGGCCATGGCGAGCTTGTTGTGGAACGTGCGTCCAGATTGTCCCTGCCGGCGACGGTGAGGCCGGGGCGCGAGGATGTAGAAGCCCGAGGCTGGTGTCCTTCAGGGCGACGATGCACTGGCTGATGATGGCCGGCAGCATGATCTTGACCGCCTGCGGCAGCTGGATGATGCGCATCACCTGGTTCTTGCGCATGCCGATCGCATATGCGGCCTCGGCCTGACCCTTCGGCACCGCGTTGATGCCGGCACGGAACACCTCGGCGAGGACCGAACCGTTGTAGAGCAGCCAGGCCCGATGACGAGCGGCAGGATCGAGTCAGTGGGATATCCCTGCAGGGCCCAGATGAAGCAGATGAGCATCAGGAGCGGAACGGCGCGGAAGAACTCGACGACGAGCCAGGATGGCCAGCGCACAGCGCGATGTTCAGAGAGCTTGCCCACTCCGAGGATGACGCCGAAACCGACGGCGCGCACGATCGCGAGACCGCTGCGATGCACGGTCTTGAGCAGTCCCTCGAGGAGAGAGATTGATGATGGATGGGGTGACGAAGGGCTCCCACTTGCTCCGCCGTGAACTGGTCCTCGATCGCCAGCTTCCAGATGACCGCAACGGCGATGGCGATCAGCACGATCACGGTCGCCACGGCGATGAGCCGGTGCCGCCGGACCGCGGCTCGGGCCCGGTGCGTCGAACAGGACGGTGCTCATCAGGACACCGCCCAACGCCGCTCGAGGCGGTTGGCTCCGAACGAGATCAGCTCGACGATGACGATGTACCCCAGGGCGATGCCCAGGAAGATCGACGATGCGTTCGGTGGCGTAGTCGTTGAGCAGTCCCTTCGAGCCGGAACGTGGCCTCAGCGATGCCGAAGCCCGCGGCCAGCGACGTGTTCTTCGTCAGCGCGATGAAGACGCTGGCCAGCGGTGGCACGACGAGGCGGAACGACTGCGGGAGGATCACCTGCGTCATCGTCAGGTTGAACGGCATGCCGATCGACCGTGGCCGCCTCGGCCTGACCCGAGCGGGATGCCGTTGACGCCGGATCGGATGCACTCGGCGACGAAGGCTGCGGTGTAGAAGCCCATCGCCAGCGTGATCATGACGAAGAAGCCGAAGTCGATGCCGATCTCGGGAAGTCCGTAGTAGGTGAGGATGATGAGCACGACGCAGTGGAGTGTTGCGGAAGAGCGTCACGTAGCCGACTCGCCGATCGTGCGCAGGATCGACACCGGGCTGACGCGCGCGACGCCGACGAGCGTGCCGATCACGAGCGCGAGCGCGCCGGAGCCCCGCAGCAGCTTCATCGTCTCCCAGAACCCCTTGAGGATCAGGTCCCAGTTCTCGGTCAGGGCCTCCAC
This sequence comes from uncultured Actinomycetota bacterium, assembly GCA_963726885.1. Taxonomy (GTDB): domain Bacteria; phylum Actinomycetota; class Actinomycetes; order Propionibacteriales; family Nocardioidaceae; genus Aeromicrobium. The sequence continues at coordinate 249,075 of CAVSDS010000009.1, forward strand.
GGCACCTCCTCCCAGCAGTGCGGTGTCGTGCCGGGCCCGCTGGTCACGGGCCCGGCACGACATCAGCGAATCAGCCTTCGCAGGGATCCGGCTCGGGCGCCTCCGGAGCGTCGTTACCGGACTTGCCGAGCGTGGCGTCGAACGCCTTCTGGAACGATCCGTCCTCGAACGCCGTGGTGATCGTCTCGTTGAGGAACTCGCACAGCTCGGGCTGGTCCTTGTTGTACCCGATGCCGTAGCGCTCCTCCGAGAACGGCTCACCGACGACCTTGAGCTCCTCGGGAGTCCTCCGCGGCGTAGCCGAGCAGGATGGCGCCGTCGGTGGTGACCGCGTCGACGGAGCCGTTCTTCAGCTGGTCGACGCACTCGGAGTACGTGTCGAAGCCGGCAGGCTCGGCGCCGTACTTCTCCTCGACGGTCGCGATCGACGTGGATCCGGTGACCGAGCAGACCTTCTTGCCCTTAAGGTCGTCCGGACCCTTGATGCTGTTGTCGTCCTTGGCGACGAGCAGGCTCTGACCGGTGACGTAGTACGGGCCGGCCTGGCCCACGACCTCGCGGCGTTCGTCGGTGATCGAGTAGGACGCGAGGACGAAGTCGACCGTGCTCTTCTGCAGGAACGGCTCCCGGTTGTCCGAGATCGTCTCGACCCACTCGATGCCGTCAGCCTTGATGCCGAGCTGTCCGGCGATGATCTTGCCCATCTCCGGGTCGATGCCGGTGGGCGTGTCGGACGCGGGCGACTTGAAGCCGACGCCCGGCTGGTCGAACTTGACGCCGATCTTGACCTTGCCGGCCTCGGCCAGCTCCTTCATGCGGGTGCCGTCCTCGAACTTCGCGGCGGCGTCGTTCACCACATCGGCTTCGCCACCACCATCGTCTTCTCCGGCATTGCCACAGGCCCCGAGGATCAAGGCCGCGACAGCGCCGATGACGGCCAGTCGTGTCCGTTTCATGATCTTTCCCTTCGTCAGTGCTTCAGGATCTTGCCGAGGAAGTCCTTGGCCCGATCTGTTGTTGGGTTGGTGAAGAACTCCTGGGGAGTGTTCTCCTCGACGATGCGACCGTCGGACATGAACAGCACACGGTGGGCGGCGGTGCGGGCGAACCCCATCTCGTGGGTCACCACGATCATCGTCATGCCGCCTTCGGCGAGGTCGATCATCACGTCGAGGACTTCCTTGATCATCTCCGGGTCGAGAGCCGACGTGGGCTCGTCGAAGAGCATGACCTTGGGATCCATCGCCAGCGATCGAGCGATGGCGACGCGCTGCTGCTGACCGCCGGAGAGCTGGGCCGGCAGCTTGTCCGCCTGCGCCTCGATGCCCACGCGGGTGAGCAGCTCCATGCCGCGCTTGTTCGCCTCGGACTTGCTCTGGCCGCGCACCTTGATCGGGCCGAGCGTGACGTTCTCCAGCACCGTCTTGTGGGCGAACAGGTTGAACGACTGGAACACCATGCCGACATCGGCCCGGAGCTCGGCGAGAGCCTTGCCCTCCTCGGGCAGCTTCTTGCCGTCGATCATGATCGTGCCCTCGTTGATCGTCTCGAGCCGGTTGATGGCACGGCACAGCGTCGACTTGCCCGAGCCGGAGGGGCCGATCACGACGACGACTTCGCCTGGTGTGATCTCGAGATTGATGTCCTGCAGCACGTGGAGATCCCCGAACCACTTCTGGACGTCCTGCATCGAGACCATGAGCGGTTGGTCTGCCATGCGCTTCAACCTAGCGTCGCTGATGGGTACTCCCGCAAGTATGAGTTCGATTGACACCTGATCGTCACCTGGAGAATGGTGCGGGGTTCTGATAACCCGGGACCCGCTTTGCATTACCGTGGCCATTTGTCCGTTCATTTCTCGGCGTAATCCTTCTTGAGGAGCAAGCCATCATGGCGAAGCAGGAAATCATTCAGAAGCCCATCGTGAAGGTCATCGACGACTACGACGGCGCCGAGCTACCTGAAGACACGAGGCCCGTCCGCTATCAGTTCAACGGACGCGCCTTCGACCTGTACCTGAGTGACGCCAGCCGCAAGGCGGTCGACGCGTTCATCGCGGACCTGACCGACGGCGCCGACCAGGTCGGATCATCGGCGGGACGGGGTGACCGGATCAAGTCCCCGCACACCATCCACGACCTGCGGAAGTGGGCGCGCGAGAACGGCCACAAGGTCAGCCCCAACCGACGGGCCCCGAGCAAGGTCATCAGGGCGTTCAACGACGCCCACTGACTCCTCGTACAGTTGGCATTTCGATGAAGACGTACGAGGTGCGCACCTACGGGTGCCAGATGAACGTGCACGACAGCGAACGGCTGAGCGGACTGCTCGAGACGGCCGGATACGTGCGTGCCCAAAATGATGACGCCGCGGGCACCCCGGACCTCGTCGTGTTCAACACCTGCGCGGTGCGCGAGAACGCCGACAACAAGCTGTACGGCAACCTCGGCATGGTCGCGAGCGTCAAGGCCGCGAACCCCGGCATGCAGATTGCCGTCGGCGGGTGCCTGGCCCAGAAGGACCGCGACGTGATCACGCAGCGAGCGCCGTACGTCGACGTCGTGTTCGGCACGCACAACATCGGCTCCTTGCCGGTGCTGCTGGAGCGTGCGCGGGTCCAGGAGGAGGCGCAGGTCGAGATCCTCGAGTCGCTCGAGGTGTTCCCGTCGACGTTGCCCACCAAGCGCGACTCGGTCTTCGCGGCGTGGGTCTCGATCAGCGTCGGCTGCAACAACACCTGCACGTTCTGCATCGTGCCGAGCCTGCGCGGCACGGAGAAGGACCGACGGCCGGGCGACGTGCTGGCCGAGGTCCAGGCTCTGGTGGACGACGGCGTCGTCGAGGTGACACTGCTCGGGCAGAACGTCAACTCCTACGGCGTCGAGTTCGGCGACCGCCTGGCGTTCGGCAAGCTGCTGCGTGCGTGTGGCGACATCGACGGTCTCGAGCGGGTGCGGTTCACCAGCCCGCATCCCAAGGACTTCACCGACGACGTCATCGCCGCGATGGCCGAGACGCCCAACGTGATGCCGCAGCTGCACATGCCACTGCAGAGCGGCTCCGACCGCGTGCTCAAGGCGATGCGGCGCTCGTACCGCCGCGAGAAGTACCTCGGCATCCTCGACCGCGTCCGGGCCGCGATGCCTGACGCCGCCATCACCACCGACATCATCGTCGGGTTCCCGGGGGAGACGGACGAGGACTTCGAGCAGACCCTGGACGTCGTGCGTGAGGCTCGCTTCGCGAGTGCCTTCACGTTCCAGTACTCCGCACGCCCCGGCACGCCGGCCGCCGAGCTGGGTGGCCAGATACCCAAGGACGTCGTGAAGGAGCGCTACCAGCGTCTCTCCGACCTCGCCGACGACGTCGCCTGGGCCGAGAACCGTCGCCTCGTCGGGTCGACGGTCGAGCTCTTGGTCTCCGACACGAGCGGCAAGAAGGACGACGCGAAGCAGCGGCTCACCGGCCGGGCCCGCGACAACCGGCTCGTGCACTTCGTTCCCGGCGACGAGCCGGTCCGACCAGGCGACATGGTCGACGTCGTCCTGACCGGCGCGGCACCACACCACCTGCTCAGCGACGTCGCACCGGCGGGCTACCGCCGCACCCGTGCCGGTGACGCCTGGGAAGCGCGCCAGGGACGCACCGACGTTCAGTCGGTCGGGCTCGGTATGCCGTCGGTCAGGCCGTTGACGGGTGCAGACGCTTCAAGGTGACCGTCTGCCGGCGTCGCGCTGCGACGACGGTGAGTGCGAGGCCGAGCACGGTGAATAGCCCCAGGGCGAAGAAGTCGGTGCCGACGCCTTCGGAGCCGCCCGCAGTAGCAGCCCGGAGCCCGTGCACGGCGTAGCTCATCGGCAGCAGGTCGTGCAGGAATCCGAAGAAGCCGGGGGACGTCTCGATCGGGTAGGTGCCGCCCGCGGCAGCGAGCTGGAGTGCCAGGAGCACCAGCGCGACGAACCGGCCCGTTCCGCCCATCAGGGCGACGAGCATCTGGTTCAGCGCCGTGAAGGCCAGTGCGGTCGCGGCGGCGATGCCGATGAAGAGCCATTGGCTGGCCGGGTTGACGCCGACGATCCACTCCAAAGCCGCGACGAGCAGGGCGACCTGGACGAGAGAGATCGCGAGACCGGGTGCGAAGCCTGCCAACGCGGTGCGGACGTCGCCCGCCGTTGAGGCGACGGCGCGGTCGGACAGCGGCCGCAGCAGGAGGTAGATCGCCATCGCGCCGATCCAGAGTGCGAGCGCCATGAAGTACGGGGTCAGCGCCTCGCCGTTGTTGCTGACAGGGTGGAGGCGGTCGGCGGCGTCCTCGACCGGGGTGGCGACAGTCTCCGACATCTGCTCGCGCTCCGACTTGTCGTAGTCGGGCACGGATTGACTGCCTTCGCGCAGACCGGTGCTCAGCTCGAGTGCGCCGGCCGACAGCTGGTCGGCGCCGCTGCTGAGCTGCGACGTCCCGTCGGCCAGCTGGTCGGCACCGTCGGCCGCGCGGCTGATCGAGGCGACGAGAAGCGGCACGTTCTGGGCCAGCTTCTCGTTGCCGACCGCCACCTGGTTGGCGCCGTCGGCCAGCAGCTGCACCTGCTTGGAGGCGCCGCTGGCCTGAGTGCGGACCTGCTGGACGAACGCCTTGAGCTCGCCGGTGCGGCCGGCAGCTTCCTCGATCTGCGCGCAGTTCATGCCGGCGGGCGGGTCTGCTCGGCACTGCTCGGCCAGACCGCGGAGCAGCGTGTCGAGGCGCGCGATGTCGGCATCTGCGTTGGCCGTGGCGGTGTTCAGGGCCTGGCTGAACTGCTGCACGAGTGTGGCAATCTGCCCGACCCCCGTCGCGACCTGGCGGGCTCCATCGGCGAGCTTGCGGGTGTCGCGCGGCAGCGTGGAGGTGCCTGACTCGAGCTGCCCGAGGCCGTCCGACAGCTGACCGGCACCGTCGGCGGCCTTCGAGGCGCCGTCGGCCAGGGCACCTGCTCCGCTGGAGAGCTCGCCGGCGCCCGACGCCGCCTCGCCCAGCTTCGACTTGATGTCCGAGAAGCTCAGGTAGACGTTGTCGAGGTAGGTCTCGGTGACCTGGGCGTTGAGTGCCGACTTGGCGGCCTTGACGATGGCCTGGGCGATGGTGCCGCTGACGTAGTTGTCGGCGTCGTTGGTGCGGAGATCGAGGTTGCCCTGAATGGCCTCGTCCGGGTCACCGCTCGTCGAGGTCGCCGCCTTCGAGAAGTTCTCCGGAATGGTCAGGACGGCCTCGTACTCCCCGTTCGCCAGACCCTGCTGCGCGTCCTTGGCGTCGGTGAGCACCCAGTCGAAGTTCTTGCCGGAGTCGTCGCTGACCAGGTTGCCGGCCAGCTCACGACCCACCGCGACTGGCTGCTTCTCGCCCTTGCGGTCCTCGACCTCGACGAGCTCGTCCTGGTTCACGACGGCGGCCTGGACGTTGTCGAGGCGGCCGGTGGGGTTGATGTTGGCCCACACGTAGAGCGCGGCGAGCAGCAGCGGGATCATCGCCACGGCGACGACAGCGGCGCGGGCGAGCCGGCTCCGGCGGAACCGGGCCAGCTCGAACCAGGGCAGGGTGGGGGAGGCGGTCATCAGATCATCAGCTCGTGGAGGGTGCGCTGGGTGTCGAGCTCCAGCAGGTGCAGGCGGTCGGACGGCTCGGGTGCCGCGTCGGTCGACTGGATGCTGGCGACGACGGTGATGTCCTGTCCGTCGAGGAGCTGGTCGAGGGCCGACCAGAACAACTCGATGAGCTCGGGGGTCCGGAGGTCGTCGACGTCGTCGATGACGACGATGCGGGGGTCCTCGGTGAGCGCGAGGACGACGCCCAGCAGCTTGCGTGCCAGCGGGTCGAGCGCCGAGAGCGGCGCGGCTCCCGACACGGTTTCAGCGGGGAGCCCGGCGATGTCGTGGGCATGCTCGATCGCCTGGTTGAGCTGGTTGCGCACGGGCGTGACCCGTGACCGGCTCACCCACAGCCCGAACGACTGGATCGACAGGCGCTCGGCGATGAGCTGGTCGACGGTGAGGTTGTCCTCGAGGTCGTTGACGCCGCGAGTCTCCCCGAGCGCCACCGACTTCCGCACAGCGGTCGTCTCCTGGGGGAGCAGGAACCCGTTCACCCGGAGGCGTCCGGTGTCGAACGGCATGCGGCCGGCGATCGTGAGAAGCAGCGCGCTCTTGCCGGAGCCGTAGGGGCCATGGACGACCAGCTGGTCGCCCATCGGAAGGTTGATGGACACGTCGTTGTAGACGAGTCCGTCGGGTCCGGACAGCGTCAGTGCGGAGGCGCTGACCGCCTCTGCTGCGCGTCCTGCCGGCCAGGACTCCAGCCGGACGCGTTCGTGAAGACCCTCTCCCTCGACGTCGACGTGCGGGAGCCACGAGCCGAGCCGACGAGGGAGGCTCCAAGCCGACCGCCCGAACAGCTTGAGCACGGCGGGGGCAAACAGCATGCGCACGAGGAATGCATCGGCGAAGACGCCGATCGCGAGGGCGAAGGCGATCGGCTTGACGTCCGGATCGCCGTCGGGAACGAACGCAGCGAAGACCGCGAGCATGATGACGGCCGCTGCGGTGACGACGCGCGAGCTGCCGACGAAGCCGTCGACGATCGCCCGCTGCGGGTCGTCGGAACGCAGGTACTCCTCCTTCATGCGGGACATGAGGAAGACCTCGTAGTCCATCGACAGCCCGAACAGCACCGCCATCAACATGATCGGCAGGAAGCTGATCAGTGGCCCGGTCTGGTCGACGTTGAGAATCGTGTTGAACCAGCCCCACTGGAACACCGCGACCACCGCGCCAAAGGCCGCTCCGGTCGAGAGGATGAAGCCGATCGTGGCCTTGATCGGAACCAGGATCGAGCGGAACACCACCATGAGAAGCAGGACGGACAGTCCCACGACCACGAGCCCGAACGGCAGCAGGGCGTCCTTCAGGCGTTCGGAGACGTCGATGCCGGCTGCAGTGAGGCCGGTGACGGCGATGTCGACGCCATGTTCCTCTTCCCAGGCCGGTGCTCGATCGCGGATCTCGTGCACGAGGTCGGCGGTCCGCTGGTCGGCGGGTCCGGTGTCGGGGATGACCTGCACGACGGCGGTGTCGGCCGTCTCGTTCGGGGTGGCGAGCCCGATCGCCTCGACCCCGTCGATCCGCCGCAAGTCGGCATCGAGGTCGTCGACGACCCCCAGCGGGTCGCGGGAGGAGATGACGTCGACCGTCACCATCAGCGGGCCGTTGAAGCCGGGCCCGAACTCCTTCTCGACGAGCTCGTGCGCCACACGCTGGGTGGATCCCTCAGGAGCGGTGCCGTTGTCGGGCAGTGCCAGCTGGAGATCCTTCACCGGGATCGTGGACACGCCGAGGACGATGACGATGGTGGCGATCGCCGCCAGCGGGAAGCGAGTCGTGGCGGCCACCCAGCGGCGGGAGAACGATCCGGGCGGGCGTTCGCCGTCCTTCGGGGCCAGCCGGTCGCCGGCGCGTCCGAGCAGCGCGGGGAGCAGCGTCAGGGCCACGGCCACCGCGATGACGACCGACAGTGCGGCGTTGATGCCGGTCACGGTGAGGAACGGGATGCGGGCGATGGCGAGGCCGACGAGTGCGATGACCACGGTGACGCCGGCGAACACGACCGCCGAACCGGCGGTCGCCACCGATCTGGCCGCGGCCTCGTCGGGCTCGACGCCGGCGGCCAGGAGCTCGCGATGTCTCGAGACGATGAAGAGGGCGTAGTCCAGGCCGACCGCGGTGCCGATCATCAGCGCCAGCAGTGGGGACGAGGTGGAGACGGTGATGAACCCGGCCGCGGTGAAGGTGAGCGCGGCCGTGACGATCACGCCCACCAGGGCGGTGATCACCGGCATGACGGCGGCCCGCAGCGACCGGTACATGAGCCACAGGACGACGCCGGCCACGATGACGCCGACCAGCTCGACGAGCGACACTTCCGAACCGGTGTCGGTGAACATGTCCCCGCCGAACGCGGAGGTGTAGCCGGCCTTCTTGAGCTCGTCGTCGGCGCGTTGCACCGCGGCCTTCTGCTCCTCGGTGATGTCGGTGAAGCCACCAGTCAGCTGGATCTGCACCTGCGCCGCACGGTGGTCCGCACTGATCGAGATGTCGGTGACATCGCCTTCGTAGGGGGAGTAGACGTCGCTGACGCCGTCGACCTTCTTGATCTGGTCGATCGCGTCCTCCACGAGCTGCCGAGACGCGGCGTCGTCGATGCGCCTGCCGTCCGGAGCGACGGTGACGAGATACGCAGAGGCGCCGCTCAGCTGTGGGAACGTGCGGTCGAGGGCGTCGATCGCCGTCTGCGACTCGGTGCCGGGGATGTTGAACTCGTCGCGGGTGTTGCCGCCGAGCGTGACTGCGGCCGCGCCGGCGACAACGACGATCAGCAGCCACGCCGCGAGGACACGGCGGTGGTGCTGGAAGGCCCACCGGCCCAGCGCATACAAGGAGTTCGACACAACCCGACGATACGTTAGTGTCTTGGATACAGCAATGTATCGAACTGTTACCATCGCCACATGTCCGAAGCGAAGATCGCCGATTCCCCGGCCTCGCCCACGGTCGTGCGACGCCGAGCGGCCACGCGTGAACGGCTGCTGGACGCCGCTCGCGTCGTGCTCGCGAGCGAAGGTTTCCAAGGTGCATCGGTCGAGCACATCTGCGAGCAGGCCGGCTACACCCGTGGGGCGTTCTACTCCAACTTCTCCAGCAAGGACGAGCTCCTGCTCGCGCTCTGCCATCGCGAGCGCGAGATCATGTTCGACAAGCTGCGCACGGCCGCCGATCCGACATCGATCGCCGAGCTCGATGTCAGCGAAGCGGTGCGACTGATCCTGGATCGCTTCCTGATGTTGCAGCCGCCGGATCGCGACTGGTTCCTCGTGAACGCCGAGTTCGAGCTGCGCAGCGTGCGTGACGACGAGGTGGGCCGCGAGTTCAAGGCCGCGTGGAGTCAGGTCAAGCAGGAGTTCCAGGACCTCATGGTCATGATCCTCGACGCCCTCGGCCTGCGGCTCACGATCGACATCCACGACGCCGCCGTCATCCTCATGGGCACCTACGACATGGCGCTGCGCGAGGCCCTGATCGAGAACCGCCCGATGGACCCCGACCTGCTGCGGCGGGTCATGCCGGCGCTCCTCATCTCGGCCACGGAACCCGTCACCACCTGAAATGGCAAGATGAGCGCATGGCGCTCACCATCGCTCAGGACCCGGTAGCCGACAAGATCCTCTCGGAGGACCCCTTCGCTCTGCTCATGGGGATGCTGCTCGACCAGCAGTACCCGATGGAGCACGCGTTCCGTGGTCCGGCCAAGCTGCTGGACCGGTTCGGCACGCTCGACCCGGCCACCATCGCCGCCGCCGAGCCCGAGTCGTTCGCCGATCTGTGCTCGACGCCTCCGGCGATCCACCGCTACGGACGCTCGATGGCTGGTCGTGTGCAGGAGCTCGCCCGCCACGTCGTCGAGGTGCACGACGGCGATGCCTCCCGCGTGTGGACCGAGGCGCGCAACGGCGCAGACCTCATGAAGCGGTTGCGGGCGCTGCCCGGGTATGGGGAGCAGAAGGCCAAGATCTTCACGGCGCTGCTGGCCAAGCAGCTCGACGTCAAGCCTCCTGGATGGACGAAGGTGGTCGGCGACTACGGCAAGAAGGGCTACCGCTCGGTCGCCGACGTCGTCGATGCCGAGTCCCTGGGCAAGGTGCGGGCGTTCAAGAAGCAGAAGAAGGCGGCCGCGGCCGCTGCCAACTGACGCTCAGATCGGCTGCGTGCCGGCGAGGTGGGGCTTCAGCAGGACCTCGGGCACCGGGCAGTCCTCGGCCGCCGAGTCCATGCGCTCGTTGATCGGGTCGCCGTCGGACGTTCGCGGCACCCGGAAGTCGGTGTCGATGCCGCGACGTTGACGGCTGAGGTAGTCCTCACGTCCCGACACGAGCGTCTCCCAGTCGGCGAGCCAGGAGTCGAGCGGCTGGTCGGCCTCACGCACCGTCGAGCTGAGCGAGCGAATCCGGTCGACCATCGTCTCGATCGCGGTGTTCTGGTCGCTGAGCGCGTCGAGGCGGTCGTCCGCCGGCCCGTCGACGAGGACTCCTTCGACGGTCGACGTCATCAGGCGGCACTCGTGGAGAGCGACCTCGAGAACCCGTTCGTCGTCGAGGACGCCGGGGATGTCGCGGCCCGTGTTGGCGACAAAGTACGTGAGGGCACCGCCGACAGCGGCGAGGCCGAGGACGCCTCCGACGATCGCCGCGACCAGCCACAGGCGTGAGACGGGAGGAGGTGGGAAGTGCCAGACGGTGTCGGGCGGGTAGGGCCGCGACCCGGGCGGTTGGTGCACGCTCACATCGTCGCACGCAGGCCCGTCACTGCCTGCTCGGCTAGCCTCGGCAAATGATCGTTGCCGCCGCGGTGTGCCCTCACCCGCCCGTGCTCGTTCCGGAGCTGGCGTCGGGGGCGGCATCCGAGCTGGACGACGTGAGGTCGGCCGCTCTGGAGAGCGTCTCGGCGCTGGTGGCGACCGATCCCGACCGCATCGTCGTCCTCGGCACAGGCGAGCTGCCGGACCCTGTCGACGAGTCGGCCGGCGGCACCCTGGCTGGTCATGGTGTCGACGTGCGCGCCGGCGGAGACGACCTGATCCTCCCGCTCAGCTTCACGATCGGCGCGTGGCTGCTCGATCAGGCCGGGTGGAGCGGTCCGCGCACCTACACGACGTCCTCGGTGTCCACGGACGACCGGGTGGCCCTGCTCGTGATGGCCGGCGGCAGCGCGCGTCGCAGCCTGAAGGCGCCGGGATACCTCGACGAACGGGCGGAGGCCCATGACGCCGCGATCGGCACCGCGCTCGGCCTCGGAGATGCCGACGCGCTTGCTTCGCTCGACGTCCACCTCAGCGACGAGCTCATGGCTCCTGGCCCACGGGCACTCGTCGTGCTCGGGGAGATGACGAAGGGCGCCGACGTCACGGCGCGGTTGCGCTGGGACGGGGCGCCCTTCGGAGTCGGCTACTGGGTGGCCGACTGGACGATCAGCTGACCTACGGCTGCGGATCCTCGGGAGCATCGGGAGGGGTCTGCGCGGCCTGTGGAGCTGCTGGCGTCGGCGGAGCCTGGGGCGCGGGCGGAGTCTGATCGGCCTCGGTGGTCGGAGGTGCCGGTGCCGGGGCGGGTGGTGTCTGCTCGGCATCGGTGGTCGGAGGCGCAGGAGCCGGCGCGGGCGCGGGCGACTCCGACTCATCCTTCTCGTAGGCACCCTTGGCCTTGTCGGCTGCACCGTCGATCTTGTCCGTGTACTTGCCCTTCGTCGCCTTGTTGGCGAGGTCGGACGCCTTGTCGATGCCCTTGTCGATCTTGTCGTCGTGCTGCTTGGCGAGCTCGACTGCCTTGTCCTTCTTGCCCTTGAGCTTGTCGAGGAATCCCATGGATGCTCCTTGGATGGTTGCGGAAGTTGTGCCCCGGATGTTCCGCACCCTACTGGGAGACTGATGGCATGTCGTCAGCCGATCGCATCGTGGTCGTGGTCGGCCCGACCGCATCCGGCAAGTCCGATCTGGCCGTCCAGATCGCTCGCGGCCTCGGCAACGGGGAGGTCGTCAACGCCGACTCGATGCAGCTCTACCGAGGCATGGACATCGGCACCGCGAAGTCGCCGCTGGACAGCCGCGGCAATGTGGCGCATCACCTCCTCGACGTTCTCGACGTCACCGAGCCGGGAAGCGTCGCGGAGTTCCAGCGCTCCGCCCGCACAGTGATCGCGGACTGCGTGGGTCGTGGGGTGACACCGATCGTCGTCGGGGGATCGGCGCTCTACGTGCGGGCGGTCATCGACCCGCTCGACTTCCCGGGCACCGACGCCGACGTGCGTGCGCGCTGGACAGCCGAGCTCGAGAAGCGTGGAGCGCCCGCGCTCCATGCCGTACTTGCGCAGAGCGACCCAGAGGCGGCCGAGCAGATCCTGCCGTCGAACGGCCGCCGAATCGTGCGTGCGCTGGAGGTCGGTGAGCTGACGGGCGAGCCGTTCGTCGCGACCATGCCGGGCCACGAGTCGGTGTATCCAGACGTGAGGATGCTCGGCCTCGACGTGCCGCGCGACGTCCTCGACGAGCGGCTCGACTCGACGCGTCGACGAGATGTGGGAGAGCGGGTTCGTCGACGAGGTCCGCGGCCTGGTCGCCGTCGGGCTGAAGGACAGTCCGACCGCGTCACGGGGCCTGGGCTACCAGCAGATCCTCGCCTACCTGCGCGGCGAGATGACTGAGGCGGAGGCCCGCGCCGCCACCATCAGCGGCACGCGGAAGTTCGCCCGGCGTCAGGAACGCCTGTTCCGCAAGGACCCGCGGATCCACTGGCTGCCGTTCGACAGCCCGACGCTTGTCGACGACGCGCTGGGCGTGGTCACTGGCTGACCGGTTCGGATCGAAGCGCGAGGATCCGGTCGGCGGCGACCACTGCGCCGTCGGACGCCCGCCAGCGCGCACCGAACGTCGATGCAACCTCGCGATGTGGCCCGGCGATGACAGCGCCGAGCGCGGATCGGATGTCCGCGGGCGAGGAGGACGAGGTGATCGACACGCCTGCGCCCGCTGTCTCCACGGCCTTTCCGACCATCGGCTGGTCGAGCATGGGGTGGATGGGCATGATGACCAACGGCAGGTCGTGCGCGAGTGCGCGCACCGTCGTCGAGTGGCCGCCATGCCCGATCACGGCCGAGCAGGTCCCCATCACCTCGTCGTGGGGCAGGAACGCGTGCACCTCGGCGTTGGCTGGCGCGGTGAGCTCGCTCGGGTCGACCGGCGGTCCTGTGGTGAGCACCACCTGGACCGGTGCGTCGGCCAAGCCGTCGAGGACGTTCTGGAGCACCTCGCGTTGGCCCGGGAACGCATTGGTGCTGAGACTCACCAGCACCCGCGGTGGGCTGACGGGATCGGCTGGCTCGGTCGGGCGCTGGATCGGGCCCGTCCAGAGGAACGTCTCCGGCCAGTCCTTCTGGCCGGCCGGGTCGAGCTCGCGGTCGGTGCAGACGAGGACGCCGTCGCACCTCGACCACAGGCGACGCGGGCTGAGTCCCTTCGGCTTGGCCAGCAAACCCATGGGACCGCGCTGCCACGGTCCATCGAAGTAGGCGTGGAAGGAGTGGACGAGGGTGACGGTCGTCAAGCCGGCTCGCTGCGCCTCGCGGAGCGCGGGGAGCAGCATGCAGTCGACGACGACCACGGAGTCAGGCCCCGCGAGCTCGATGAGCTCGCGACCCTTGGCGGCCTCGGTGAACTGCCGGCTCCAGCCGCGGATGCCCTCGAACGTCGACATCGGTGCGGTGGGATCCCACGGTGCGACATCGCGGTAGCCGTGGAACTCCAGCCCGGCCTTCTCGAACGTCGCTCGCTGTTGTTCATGGCCCAGCACGCGAACCCGGTGGCCACGCCGGGCCACCTCCTCGGCGATACCCAGCAAGGGTGGGACATTTCCACCGGCGTCCAGGGTGGCGAAGACGACGTCAGTCATGATGTCCACTCCTTCAGCACGGTCTCGACCAAGCGCAGCATGCGTTGTTCGACGACCTTGCGGCTCAGGCCGCGGTCGCGTCGCAGGATCTTCCAGGTGTACACGTCGGTGGCGATCACCAGCATGTCGATCATCTCTTCTCGTTTTGACCCGGTGAGGTCACCGAGTAGGGGGGTGAAGACGCTTTCGACCCAGGTGCGGTGCATGGCCCGGCCCTTGGTGGTGATGCGGGCGGCATGAGGGTCGGCCGCTTCCTGACCGAGGAGCAGAATGCCGATGTCACCGCGTGCCTCGTGGTGGTCGACGATCACTGACACGGCCCCGGGCAGGTCCGCGGGAGGAGCATGCAGCAGCTCCTCGGTGATCTCGCTGAGGGCGAGCTCGATCCCGGCATCGATGACCCGGTCGCGGCTGCCGAACTGCCGGAGCACCGTCTGGACGCTCACCCCGGCGTCGGTCGCGATGTCGGCGAGGGACACCGCAGACAAGGGCAACCGGTCGGTGCGAGCGATGGCCGCGCGAAGAATTCGCTCACGAGTCTGGGCCACGGCCTCGGCGCGGGCGGTCATCACATACGGTCGGGTTGATTTCATGTTGATCGACATTGACACGAAAGTATATTTGATGTCAATGGGTGGTGACATGAAAATTGCGATGGTCGCGAGGGGGAGTATTTTCGCCGCATGACCGACCAGGAGATCTTTGCCACCGCAGCGGAAGCGATGACCCGTTTCCGGGCCACAGTCAGTGAGCGACCCGTGGCCCCGCAGGTCGACTTCGAGGAGTTGCGTGACGGCTTCGGCACCACCCTGCCCCTCGACTCGTCGCCGCCGCCTGCCGTCCTCGACGAGCTGATGCACGCAGCCGACCCCGGGATCATGGCGAGCGTCGGGCCGCGCTACTTCGGCTTCGTGGTCGGCGGCGCACTGGGGTCGGCCACGGCGGCGGACATGCTGGCCCTCGGATGGGACCAGATGGCGTTCAACGCCATGGCCTCACCCGCGGCGATGGCGGCCGAGCAGGTCGCCGGCGCTATGGGCGAAGGAGCTGGTGGGCATCCCCGCGACCGCGTCCGTCGGCTTCGTCACTGGCGCGCAGGAGGCGAACACCGTGGGCCTGGCCGCGGCCCGCCATCACGTTCTCGCGGCTCGTGGATGGGACGTGGAGCAGGGCGGCCTCCAGGACGCGCCTCGCGTGCGCGTCCTGGTCGGCGACGAGCGGCACAGCACCATCGACCGATCGCTCCGCCTGCTCGGGCTGGGCACAGGGCTCTGCCGTACCCGGTGAGGACCGACGGCAACGGAGCGATCGATGTCGGGCACCTGGAGGAGGTCCTCGCCGAGGGGGACGGCCCGACGATCGTGTGCCTGCAGCTGGGCAACGTCAACACCGGCGCCTGTGACGACCTCGAGCGCTCCTGCACCCTCGCGCATGAGCACGGCGCCTGGGCCCACGTCGACGGCGCGTTCGGGCTGTGGGCGGCCGCCTCGCCCACCCTCCGACACCTGACCCGCGGCATCGAGCAGGCCGACTCGTGGGGGTGCGACGTGCACAAGTGGCTCAACGTCCCCTACGACGGCGGGCTGGTCTTCGTCTCGCGACCGGACGTCCACATCGCTGCGACGTCGATGACCGCCTCCTACCTGGTCGGACAGGGAACCGGCGGCTCGGACCTCGTGCTCAACGCGTCCCGGCGGGCGCGCGGCTTCGCCGTCTGGGCGGCGATCAGGGAGCTCGGCAGCAGCGGCCTGGCCGAGCTCGTCGACCGCACATGTGCGCTGGCCCGCCGCTTCGCGGACCAGCTGGGCGAAGCGGGGGCCGAGATCGGCAATGACGTCATGCTCAACCAGGTGCTCGTCGCCTTCGGTGACGACGCGACGACCGACGCCGTCATCGACGCTGTGCAGCGCGACGGCACCTGCTGGATGGGCGGCACGACGTGGCGCGGACGTCGCTACATGCGGATCGCGGTGTCCAACCACACCACCACCGAGGCCGACGTCGACCGCTCGGTCGAAGCCATCGTGCGCTGCTGGCGGTCCTAGGGAATCGGGAGGCGAGCCCTAGACTGGAGGCCATGACGTTTCCATGGCTCAAGGGGCACGGCACCGAGAACGACTTCGTGCTCCTTCCGGACCATGACGGCACCGTCCACGGGGAGCTCGACGGCGCCTTCGTGGCCGCCCTCTGCGACCGTCGGCGCGGAATCGGCGCCGACGGCGTCATGCGCGTCGTCCGCACGTCTGCGCTGAATGAGAGCTCGGCCGGTGAGTGGTTCATGGACTACCGCAACCACGACGGCTCCCTCGGTGAGATGTGCGGCAACGGTGTCCGGGTCCTCGCCCTGTACCTACTGCAGGACGGCCTCGTCGATTCCGGCGCGCCCTTCGTCATCGGCACACGCTCCGGTGACAAGTCCATCACCGTCGAGGACGGCGGGATGTTCAGCGTCGACATGGGAGTGGCGGAGGTGCGCGGCACCTCCAAGATCACTTCAGCAGGACGCACCTGGGAGGCGCAGGACATCCGCACCGGCAACCCGCACGCCGTCGCGTTCGTCGACAGCCTCACCGATCCCGGTCCGCTGATCGACGCACCCGAGCACGACACCGAGACCTACCCCGACGGCGTCAACGTCGAGTTCGTCGTGCGTGAGGGAGACCAGCACGTGGCGATGCGCGTGCACGAGCGCGGCTCGGGCGAGACGCGATCCTGCGGTACGGGAGCATGCGCCGTTGGCTTGGCTGCTGCCTTGGCCGACGGGGCCGAGCGACCGACGACGTATCGCGTCGACGTCCCCGGCGGCACTCTGCACGTCACGTGGACGGAAGACGACCACCTGATCCTCACCGGCCCGGCCGAGATCGTCGCCCGCGGCGACATGGAATGGGTCGCATGAGTCCCACCGAACCCCGGCTCGACCCCGACAAGGGACTGGAGCTGGAAGAACGCAACTCCCTGCGCCGCGTCGCCGGCCTCTCGACCGAGCTGAAGGACATCTCCGAGGTCGAGTATCGCCAGCTGCGACTCGAGAAGGTCGTGCTCGTCGGCGTCTGGACCGAGGGCACCGCCGAGGACGCCGAGAACTCCCTCACCGAGCTCAAGCTGCTCGCCGAGACCGCCGGCTCGGAGGTGCTCGACGCGCTCATCCAGCGCCGCCCGAAGCCCGACCCGGCCACCTACATCGGCAGCGGCAAGGTTGACGAGCTGCGCGACGTCGCGCACGCCACCGGCGCCGACACGATCATCTGCGACGGCGAGCTCGCGCCCAGCCAGCTGCGCAACCTGGAGGACCGCACCAAGGTCAAGGTCGTCGACCGCACGGCGCTGATCCTCGACATCTTCGCCCAGCACGCGAAGAGCGCCGAGGGCAAGGCGCAGGTCGAGATGGCCCAGCTCCAGTACCAGACCCAGCGGCTGCGCGGCTGGGGCGGCCAGCTGTCCCGCCAGGCCGGCGGCCAGGCGGCCGGAGGCGAGGGTATCGGCGGCCGTGGACCCGGCGAGACGAAGCTCGAGACCGACCGTCGCCGCATCCAGGCCAAGATGGCCAAGCTGCGGCGAGAGCTCGCGTCGCTGCGCACCGCCCGCGACACCAAGAAGGCGCAACGGCGCCGCAACGCGGTTCCGTCCGTGGCGATCGCCGGATACACCAACGCCGGCAAGTCGAGCCTGCTCAACCGGCTCACCGGGGCTGGCGCGCTCGTCGAGGACGCGCTGTTCGCCACCCTCGACCCCACCACCCGCCGCACCCAGACGTCCGACGGACGCGTCTACACGCTGTCCGACACCGTCGGGTTCGTGCGGCACCTCCCGCACCAGCTGGTGGAGGCGTTCCGCTCGACGCTGGAGGAGGTCGCGGAGTCCGACCTCATCCTGCACGTCGTCGACGGCTCGCACCCCGATCCGGAGGGCCAGCTCGTTGCCGTGCGCGAGGTGCTGCTCGAGGTCGGTGCCGCCCAGGTGCCCGAGATCGTGGTCATCAACAAGGCCGACACCGCCGACCCTCTCGTCGTCAAGCACATCCTGGCGCGGGAGCCGCACGCCGTCGTGGTGAGCGCGCACACCGGCGAAGGCATCGACGAGCTGCTGTCGGCCATCGAGGCCGACCTGCCGCGGCCGTCGACGCTCGTCGACGTCGTCGTCCCGTACGCCCGCGGCGACCTGCTCAGCCAGGTGCACGAGACCGGCGAGATCGAGTCCCTCGACCACGCCGAGGACGGCACCCACATCGTCGCCCGCGTCTCCGACGAGCTCGCCGCTCAGCTCAAGAACTCGAGTAGGCCACTCGTGAGTAGGCCCGAGGAACGAGGGCCGTATCGAAACCACGTAAGCGGTGTGGTCTCGATACACCCCACTCGCTGGCGTCTCGACCACCGATGGGAGTCAGCCGCGAAGCCTCGGCGCCAGCTCGGTTGGATCGGCCATGACCGATCCGGACTCAACCTCATCGGCCAGTTTGCGCGCCCACGAGACCAGCCCCGCGACGTCGATGCCATGCGGCTCGGCGTCGGTGAAGCTCTCGATGTAGTCGGCACCGCGGCGCAGCAGCGTCGCGGACCCGACCATGTTGCCGCGGGCGGCGTGGGTGATGCCGACGGCGAGCTGGGCCAGTCCCTTCCACAGCTCCACCTCGTCGGCGGATCCGGTCTTCCAGGCGTCCTCGAACACCTCGTGCGCGTGGAAGGGCATGCCCTCGTCGAGCAGGCGCTGACCCTCGCGAACGGTCTCGTCCGCGGTGCGCTCGACACCCTCCGGCTGACGCTCGACACCCTCTTCCCCGTACGGGAGCGGCCGGCCGAGACCGTCGCGCGGACGAGCGTTGCGTGCCCGTCCCTCGTCGTCTCGATCCCGATCTTCGGCCATGAGGCGATGGTGCCACGCGGCACTGTGGACGCGCGTCCGAGAAGCGTGATCACGCGCGGCTAGGCTTCCCGCATGCCCGCAAAACCCGATGTCGAGACGGTGCTGCATGCCGCCGTCGAGGCGATCGGAGGCACGGAGCGACCGGGTCAGGTGACGATGGCCGAAGCGGTCCGCAGCGCGTTGGAGACGGGCACCCACCTGCTCGTCCAGGCCGGCACCGGCACGGGCAAGTCGCTCGGCTACCTCGTGCCGAGCCTGCTGCGCGGCAAGCGGGTCGTGGTGGCCACGGCCACGCTCAACCTGCAGCACCAGCTCATCGAGCGCGACATCCCCGCGCTCAAGGAAGCGGCCAAGGCCACGCTGGACGACGTGCCGCACCACGCGGTGGTCAAGGGGCGCAGCAACTACGCCTGCCTCCACCGCATCCGCGAGGGCGCACCGGACGACCAGGGCGTGCTCGTCGAGGTTCCCGACGGATCGCTGGGGAGCGAGGTGCTCGAGCTGCGCGAGTGGGCCGAGGAGCAGGCGGCCGGCGGGCACATGGCCGACAAGGACTCGGCGCCTTCGCACACCGAGCGGGCCTGGCGGCAGGTGAGCGTCAACCACCGTGAGTGCCTCGGGGCATCGCGGTGCGCGCACGCGCTCGAATGCTTCGCCGAGCGGGCCCGCGAGGACGCCCAGCACGCCGACCTCGTCGTCACCAACCACGCACTGCTCGCCATCGACGCCATCGACGGCGTGCCGATGTTGCCGGAGTACGACGCGGTCATCGTCGACGAGGCCCATGAGCTGGCCGCCCGCGTCACGCAAGCCGCCACCGACGAGCTCGACCCGACGATGATCGAGCGCGCGGCTCGTCGGGCTCGTGCTCATGTCGACGTCGGCCTCGCGATCGACGACCTCACCGACGCTGCAGACGCTCTGTCCGAGGTGATTGCCGCCACCGATCCGGGACGCATCGACATTCCCGGCGAGCGGCTGCTCGAGGCGCTGGCCCTCGTCCGCGACTCGGCCCGCGCCTGCCTCTCGTCGTTCCCCAAGGAGAAGGCCGAGATGGAGGCCGACGCCGCCCGGCAGCAGGCGCGCGGCATGGTCGACGACGTCCGGCAGATCGCCGAGCGCATGGCGGTCAAGCTGGAGACCGAAGTGCTGTGGCTGGACGAGAACCCCAACGGCGCGCGGCTGCACGTCGCGCCCATCGACGTCTCGTCACGGCTGCGCGAGAAGCTGTTCGACGAGAAGACGGTCGTGCTCACCAGCGCCACCTTGACGCTCGGCGGCGGCTTCGACCCGCTGGCCGCTTCGCTCGGGCTCGAACCAGGCGACGACTCGTGGACGTCGATCGACGTCGGGTCACCGTTCGAGTACCGCAGCCAGGGCATGATCTACGTCGCCAAGCACCTGCCCGCACCGGGGCGCGACGGGCTCGGGGACGCGCAGATCGATGAGATCGCCTCGCTCGTGGAGGCGGCAGGCGGCCGCACGCTCGGGCTGTTCTCGTCACGACGCGGGGCGGAGCAGGCTGCCGAGGCCGTCCGCAAGAAGCTGCCCGACCTCGACATCTGGTGCCAGGGCGACGCGCAGCTGCCCGAGCTGGCGCGACGGTTCGCAGCCGATCCGGAAACGTGCCTGTTCGGCACCCTGAGCCTGTGGCAGGGCATCGACCTCCCGGGTGACACCTGCCAGCTGGTGATCATCGACCGCATCCCGTTCCCGCGACCCGACGATCCGCTGATGAGCGCACGGCAGCGCCTGGTCGAGAAGCGCGGAGGCAACGGCTTCATGACCGTTGCCGCGAGCCACGCCGCGCTCCTGCTCGCCCAGGGGACCGGTCGTCTCATCCGACGCTCCACCGATCGCGGCGTCGTGGCCGTGCTGGACCCGCGTCTCGTCACGGCGCGCTACGGATCGTTCCTCGCCGCATCGTTGCCCGACATGTGGCGCACCACCGACCACGACACCGTGATCGCCGCGCTCAAGCGACTCGACGAAGCGGCCACCGCGTCAGTCTGACCGGCGCCTCATGGCCTTGAGCACCGTGTCGGTGATCGCGACCTTCCTGCCGTCGGGATCGACCGCTGTGCGCGGACGCGCCTCGCTGACCTGCACGTCCCACTCGTCGTCGAGAAGCTCGGCGATCTCGTCCGCGGTGAAGAAGAGCTCCTCGATCGGTGGCCGGGACATCGTGGTGTCGAGGTCGGACGGGTGGTGCGCCACCACGAGAAGCGTGCCGCCCGGTGCGACGGCGTCGGCGAGCGCGCCATAGATGCGCGGACGGATGTCGGCCGGCAGGTGGAAGAACTGCACCGACACGAGGTCGAACGACCGCGGCGGAGGCGTCCACACCAGCAGGTCGTGCTGCACCCACATGACCTGATCGCTCAGACCGCCTGCATCGACGGCGGCGGCTGCCCGGTCGAGGGCGACCTGTGAGACGTCCGTGCCCAGCACCTGCCACCCACGTCCCGCGAGCCAGAGCGCGTCGGCGCCCTCGCCGCAGCCGATGTCGAGGGCACGCCCGGCCGGCAGGGCGTTGATCTCGTCGACGAGCACCGGGTTGGGCCGGCCACTCCACAGAGCGGGTTCCGATCCGTAGTGCTCGTCCCACCACTCACTGTCGAAGTGCGGCTCCCAGTCCTCGTGGTCGCCGCCGTGCCGGGG
>CAVSDS010000010.1:0-164746 GCA_963726885.1 uncultured Actinomycetota bacterium
TAGAGGGCACCACCTGTGCGGTGGTGCCCTCTGTGTGGCCAGCATCTGCAGCTACCAAGCGTGCGTTTCGTATCGTCGCCCCGGGGCCGCGTGATCCCTGAGTGTCGCGGTTGTCCCGAATGCGACTGCCCTTTGGGACGGGAGATCGCCGCGTGGGTACTGAGCTGCTGTGCCGTCTGTGAAGTTGTTGATTCCGTTCTACGCCGATGCCGACCGAGGCGATAGATCTACCCGCTCGTAACCTTGTGCTCCCCCATTCACAAGCACAGTCGCAAGCCTGGTTCACCCACGGTCGTCAGGCCCTCAGGACGGACCGAGCCGGTCGACGTCGACGGGTCACGAGTCCGAGGGCGACGGCTCCCACCCCCGCGGCCACCACACCCGCCGCCGCGAACTTGGCGACGCGGGTGTCGAGGCCGAGCCGGGCCCGCATCGACACCGGGCTCGCGAAGGTCAGGATGGGCCAGTCGTTCTCCTCGGCCAGGCGACGGAGGGCCTTGTCGGGGTTGACGGCGAAGGGATGACCGACGATCTCGAGCATCGGGGCGTCGGTCTCGGAGTCGGAGTAGGCGAAGCTCGTGTCGAGGTTGTAGCCGTGCTCGTCGGCGAGCTTCTGCATCGCCTTGGCCTTGTTCGGCCCGTACGCGTAGTACTCGACCTCGCCGGTGTAGCGTCCGTCGACCTCGACGAGACGGGTGGCGACGACGTGGTCGGCACCGAGCATCGCGCCGATCGGCTCCACCACCTCGGTGCCCGACGCCGACACGATGACGACGTCGCGGCCGGCCGCGTGGTGGTTCTCGATGAGCTCGACCGCCTCGTCGTAGACGATCGGGTCGATGATGGCGTGCAGCGTCTCGGCGACGGCCTGCCGGACGACCTCGACGTCCCAGCCGGTGATCATCTCGGTGAGGTAGTTGCGCATCTTCGTGAGCTGGTCGTGGTCGGCGCCGCTCGCCGCGAACATGAACTGGGCGTACGCGCTGCGCAGCACGGCGCGACGACTCAGCAGGCCGCCGTCGTAGAACGGCCTGCTGAAGGCGAGCGTGCTCGACTTGGCGATGATCGTCTTGTCCAGGTCGAAGAACGCGGCCGATCGTGGTTCGTGGGGGGATCGTGCCATCACCTTCAGCGTACTAGCCGCGACGCCTCCGGCTGCTCATAGCAGTGCTCGACGAACGTGATGGTCTCGTTGGTCAGGCGCTCCGGGCGCCGGCGCCATTCGAGGATGCTCTCGGCGCGCACGAACGTCGCGTTCGGCAGCTCCGACGCCAGCATCGCCGCGTCGGCGGCCGGGTGGATCGGGTCGCGGGGATGGCCGATGACGATGGCCGGTGCGTTGATCTGCTGCCGCAGCCGTGACGACGGGGCAATGCGTCCGAAGAAGATGCCGTGCACCGCTGCGCCCATCGGCTGCGGGTACTGCTTCATCGTGTCGAGGGCGATGCCGCCCCAGAAGCCGACCAGTCGCCGGGGCACCAGCGACGTCGCGAGCCGCAGACCGGTGACCAGGAGGGGCGTGAACCGGGCAACGAACATCAGCGGCGCGAACGCGATGATCCCGGCCTCGACGGCGTTGTCGAGCACCGGCATCTCGAGGATCAGGCCTTCGACGCGGTCGGGATGTGCGTCAGCCACCTCGAGGGAGATGTTCGCACCCAACGACGTGCCGCCGATGACGGCCTTGTCGGCACCGACCGTGTCGAGCAGGTCGATGACCTGCCGGCCGAAGTCCGTCATCGAGTACTGCGTCGGATCGTCCGGTCGGTCGGACGTGCCGTGCCCGAGCATGTCGACCGTGATGACATGGTTGCCGGCCCCGGCCAGGGCCCGCGCCAGCGGTTCGTGCATCCGGCGCGGCATCAGCTGTCCATGGATCAGCACGACCCATCGGGAACCGGATCCGTACTCGGTGTACTCCAGCCGGTGTTGGCCCTCGTGCAGGAAATGACCGGTTCGTTCGGACGCAAGACTCATGGCAGCCAACAGTAGGGTCCGACGCCGTTGTTCGCAGGTCGATCCAGTACCGGTGGCGACGTCGCCGTCAGCGGCGGCCGGCGAACGTCGATGCTCCGGCGGCGACTGCGGCCAGTGCCGCGCCGGCCAGGACGACGCCGACCGGCTTGGAGACGGCGCCCGACCGAGCGGCTGCGAAGCCGGCGACCGCGTCGGCCCCGTCGACGGCCATGCCCATGCCGACCATCGACGAGCGGGCGCTCTCAGGGGCTGTCAGCGTCACAGCGCCGACGGCGATCTCCCGCGCACCGAACAGCCTCATCACGTAGGGCAGCTGCGGGTTGCTCCTGACCTTCAGCATGAAGAGCCTGGCCGCCACGGTCGGGAAGAGAAGAGCGACGGCGCCGATGGCGACGCGTCCTGCTGCGAGCGCCTTGGCGGTGTCCATTCCGGGATTCATGCAAGGAGGCTAGCGGTCGCGGGTCACAGACCGATCCCGGGAGGACGTCGTCCTCCCGGGAGCCGTGCGTGATCGGCTGCGTCAGTCGTGCGCGCCGCGCACCACGCGATCGTGCCGGAGCGACGTCGCCCTGGTCTCCTTGGCGAACAGGACGGCGACCACCGAGATCACCGAGGCGATGCTGACGTAGATCGCCACCGCAGTGGTGTTCTTGTCCGCGACGTCACCGAGCAGCTTCAGGGCGATGATCGGCGCCAGGGCTCCGGCGAAGATCGACGCGAGCTGGTAGCCGACCGATGCACCGGTGTAGCGCACCGACGTGCCGAACAGCTCCGAGAAGAAGGCTGCCTGGGGCGCGTACATCAGCGAGTGGAAGAACAGCGCGACCACCACGGCGAGCAGCACCTTGGCCGAGTCCATCGTGTCGACGAGCGGGAAGAACGCGAACGACCACAGTCCGACACCGACCGCGCCGGCGAGGTAGAGCGGGCGTCGGCCCACCCGGTCCGAGAGCGCTCCGAGGGCCGGGATCATGAAGAACTGGATCGCGGCGCCGATCAGCAGCATCTGGAGGATCAGGTCCTTGTCCGCGTCCAGGTACGTCGTGACGTAGGTGATGACGACGACGGTGAAGATGTAGTAGGAGATGTTCTCGGCCATGCGCATGCCCATGGCGATGAAGACCTCCTTGGGGTACGTCTTGATCACCTCGAGCAGCGGCATGTGCGAGGCCTCGTCCTTCTTCGCCGCGATCTTGTCGTGGGCCTCCTTGAACACCGGGGACTCCTCGAGCTGCAGCCGCACGTAGAGGCCGATCAGCACGAGCACGGCGGAGAGCAGGAACGGGATGCGCCAGCCCCACGCCTCGAAGTCGGCATCGCTCTGCACGGCCGCGAGGACGAACAGCACACCGGTCGCGAGCAGGTTGCCCAGCGGGACGCCGGCCTGAGGCCAGGACGCCCAGTAGCCGCGTCGATCCTCGCCACCGTGCTCGGCCGCCATCAGGACGGCTCCGCCCCACTCGCCACCGACGGCGAAGCCCTGGGCCAGTCGGCAGACCAGCAGCAGGATGGGAGCCGCGATGCCGATCGATGCGTACGTCGGCAGCAGGCCGATCGCGAACGTCGCGATCCCCATCAGCATCAGTGCGGCGACGAGCATCTTCTTGCGACCGACGCGGTCACCGAAGTGTCCGAAGACGACGCCGCCGAGCGGACGGGCCGCGAAGCCCACCGCGTAGGTGCCGAACGCGAGCAGGGTCGCGTTGACGGGGTCGGCGTCGGGGAAGAACAGCGTGCCGAAGACGAGTGCCGCCGCCGAGCCGTAGAGGAAGAAGTCGTACCACTCCACCGCCGTCCCGACGAGGCTGGCGAAGACGACCTTGCCGATCGACTGGTCCTTCGTGGTCTCTTGCGGGGCGTTGGCCCCGTGCGTGGCGGTCATGTGTGTTCGTCCTTTCAGGCGGCTGTCCAGCCGCCATCCATGAGATATGAGCTTCCGTTGATCGAATCCGTGCCGGGTCCGCAGAGGAAGGCGACGAGCCCGGCGACCTCGTCGGTCTCGACCAGGCGCTTGACCGGGGTGCGGGCGAGGAGGACCTGGTCGACCACCTCGTCCGTCGCGATGCCGTGGCTGCGCGCCTGGTCGTCGATCTGCCCCTCGACGAGCGGGGTGCGCACGTAGGCGGGGCTGATCGTGTTGCTGGTGACTCCTCGTTCGGCCGCCTCGAGAGCGATCACCTTCGACAGTCCTTCGAGGCCGTGCTTGGCGCTGACGTACGCCGACTTGTAGGCCGACGCGCGGTGCCCGTGCACCGAGGAGATGTGGATGATGCGGCCCCATCCGGCGTCGTACATGCCGGGAAGCAGGGCCTTGGCGAGCATGAACGGGGCGAGCAGCATCACGCGGTGGATCAGCGCGAACCGCTCGACGTCGAACTCCTCGACCGGGGCGATGTGCTGGATGCCGGCGTTGTTGACGAGCACGTCGATCCCTCGACCCCCGAGCCCGAGGGCGTCGACGGACTCGGTGTCCGACAGGTCGGCGACGAGGTACTCGCCGCCGGTCACGCCAGCCACTTCCTTGACGCCGGCCTCGTCACGATCGAGCAGCAAGACATCGGCCCCATCGGCCGCAAGGCGTTCGGCGATCGCCCGGCCGATACCGCTGGCGGCACCGGTGACCAGTGCCGTGCGTCCGGACAGGGGCTCGTTCATGTGATCGACGTTACGGTCGGGGCTCGGCAGCCGCCATGTGGAGCAAGCCCACACCGGGCCGGTTCTCGTGTGGCTAATTCACATACCGACGCAGCTTGAGCATCATCAACGCGGTCTGCACGTCGAGCCTGCGACCCGACACGCGCCAGTCGTCACCCAGCAGCTTGCCGATGCGCTCGAGACGCTGGCTCACGGTGTTCGGGTGGACGTGCAGCGCGTCCGCGGTGGACTTGCCGCCGCCGACCTCGAACCACGCATGGAGCGTCTCGATGAGCTGGGTGTCGTGCTCGGCGTCGTAGTCGAGCACCGGGCCGAGCGTTCCGGTGATGAACTCCTCGAGCGCGGCCGGCTCGTTGTCGCCGAGGACGAGCCGGGCCAGCCCGAGACCGGCGGGATCGCTCACCTCGCCCGCCCGTCCGAGCCTGATGAGGGTCTCGACGCACTGGCGTGCCTCCCGCCAGGCGGCTGGGATGCGTTCGACTCCGGCAGAACAGGACGCGACACCGATCGTGGCGCCGTCGAAGCGGGCATGCAGCAGCTCACCGAGCTCGAGCGGGTCGCCGGGAGCAAGCACGACGAGCTGACCCTGATGGACTCCGCCGAGGCCGTGGAGGTCGCGCGCCAGAGCCGCGACGACCCGCGCTCCCTGCGGGTCGCTCGGCTCGGCGACCGCGATGGCCAGGGCGTCGTCGAGGTCGGCACCTTCCTGACGGGCACGCTCGCGCAACGTGGCGGGGTCGAGGTCGCGGTCGCTGACCAGGTCGACGAGCAGCTCGCCACGGACCTTGCTCTCGGCCTCGGCCTCGCTGCGACCGAAGAGCAGCACGAGGGCCACCACGAGCGCACCGCGCTCCAGGGTCCGCCGCTCGGGACGGTCCAGCGGCTCGGCGGTGTGCAGGACGATCGTGCCGAGATGCTCCTCGCGCGCGGCGGCCACGGCCACCCATGCACCTTCGGCCGTCAGGACGCTGCGACCGGACGCGCGCGCTTCGGCGATGGCCGCCTCGACGTCCTTCGTCACGGACCCTTCGCCGGCAAGGGGTCGGCCCTCGTCGTCGAAGACCGCAAGCCTGCCGCCGAGCACCTGGGCGAGGACGTCCGCCACCTCGACCACCCCGCCACCGTGCAAGAGCACGTCGGTCAGGAGGTCATGGGCATGGGCCGCGCGCTCGGTCGCCTCGGATCTCGCGCGCAGCTGGGCGTTGGCCTCGTCGGCCGTGGCGACGGCCGCGCTGGCCTGCTCGAACAGGCGGGCGGTCTCGAGGGCCACCGCGGCGTGGGCGGCGAACGAGGTCAGCAGGGCGACCTCCGATGCCGGGAACGGACGGACGGTGCGGTGCACGGCGAGGAGGGCGCCGATCACGGTGCCCTCGACCGTCAGGGGGACGCCGAGGATGGCGCGGATCTGCTCACCGGCGACGGCCTCGTCGATGTAGTCGCGGTGCACGAACCGCTCGTCGGCCTGGTAGTCCTCGGTGAAGTACGGCGCTCCGCTCTGCGCCACCAACCCCAGCAGGCCGGTGCCGAGCGGCAGGCGCAGCTCGCGGAACTCGGGTGTGAGGGCACCGTCGGTCACCTTCATGTAGGAGGCGCCCTCCTCCTCGTCGTTGAGGGAGAGGTAGGTCATGTCGGCGTGCAGCAGCTGCCGCGCGCGTCGGACGATCGCGGCCAGGATCGCGTCGAGGTCGCGGATCGCGGTGAGGTCGCGGGCCGTCTCGTAGAGGGCGGACAGCTCGGCCTCGCGGCTGCGCTGACGGGCCATCTGCTCGTGGATCCGCAGCGCGAGGGCATGTTGCTCGCGGAGCGTCTCGAGCTGCTCCGCGGCGGTGCCCGAGACCTCGGCCTCGGCCACCACGAGATCGAGGTCTTCGCGGGAGGCGCCCGCCAGCAGCAGCTCCAGGAACGTTGCCGTGACCTCCATGGGCCGATCTTGCCAGCACGGTGTCCACAGGCGAGGGCCGCGAGCCGGCGTCCACAGCTCGCCCGCGGCCGGGTGCTTCGTCCGTCACGGGTTGGCGAGGCTGGCGCGGTGGACACCACGCTGCCTCTCATCGCCACCGCCGACGACCGCGTGCTCGACGACGCCCTGCGCTGGTGCGCGGCCGTCGGGTGCACACCGGAGGTCGCGCACGGGGTTTCGGCTGCCCGGCGGTCGTGGCGGGCGGCGCCGGTCATCCTGGTCGGCGACGACCTCGCTCCCGAGCTCGTCCACGCCCAGCTGCCGCGTCGCGACCACGTGCTGCTGCTGGCGCGCTCGCGCGACGAGGCGTGGCCGCTCGCGGTGGCGCTGGGAGCCGTCGACGTCGTCACCGGCGACGACGAGAACCGGGCGCTCGACGCGCTCACGGTGGCGCTCGACGGTCGAGGCGAGGCCTGCCTGGTCAGCGTCGTCGGAGGCGTCGGGGGATCGGGCGCCTCGACCCTCGCAGCCTCGATCGCGCTCGCCGGAGCCGATCGTGGCCTGCAGTCACTGTTGCTCGACGCCGATCCGCTCGGCGGCGGGCTGGAGCTCGTGCTCGGCACCGAGGCGGTCGACGGCCTGCGGTGGCACGACCTCGGCGTCGCGGACGGACCGGTCGCCGCCGAGTCGCTGGCCGAGGTGCTGCCGAGGCGCGACGGGCTGGCCACGTTGTCGTGGGGTCGGGACGGGCCGGACGAGGTGCCGGCGGCACTGGGCGGCGTGCTCGCAGCCGCCGTGCGCGGATTCGACCTCGTGGTCGCCGACGTGCCGCGCCATCTCGAGCCGGCCGGTGTGGAGCTGGTCGCCCGCTCAGTGCTCACGGTGGTCGTCGTCCCCGAGGAGGTGCGCGCCGTCGGCTCGGCCCGTCGCGTGCTCGACCGACTCGGGCCTCACACCTCTGCCGTCGCCGTGGTGTCGGCCGCTCGGTCGGGCGGCCTCGGGCGTCAAGGAGTCGCCGATGGGCTCGGACGCCCGGTGATCGCCCGGTTCCGGCACGACCGTCACATCCGGGTCGCCGTCGACCACGGACACGGGCCGGGCAGGTCGCGCACATCCCGGGGCGTGGCCACCGCCGTGCTCGATCTGCTCGGCCTCGACCGTGCTCGCCGGCCCACGGCTCAACGCGCATGACGGACGTCCAGCTCCTCGATCGCGTCCGCCGACGGCTCGCCGCCGACACCGCCGAGCCCACGCCGCAGAGCGTTGCCGCGGCGTTGCGGGCGGAGCAGCGCCTGACCGACGGCGCCACCGTTCTCACGCTCGTGGACGCGTTGCGACGCGAGACCCTCGGGGTCGGACCTCTCGAGCCACTGCTGGCCGTCGACGGCGTCACCGACGTGCTCGTCAACGGACCCGACGCCGTCTACCTCGACCGCGGCAACGGTCTCGAGCGCACCGAGGTGCGGTTCCCCGACGACGAGGCGGTGCGCCGGCTCGCCCAGCGTCTCGCGGCGCAGGCCGGTCGGCGCCTCGACGACGCGAGTCCATGGGTCGACGCGCGGATGCCCGACGGCACGCGGCTGCACGCCGTGCTCGCGCCGCTCGCGCGTCCCGGAACGCTCATCTCATTGCGCATCCCGGCTCGTCGCAGCTTCACCCTCGAGCAGCTGGTGTCGGTCGGCACGCTCACCGACGACGCCGGGCGATGGCTGCAACGCCTCGTCGACGCCCGCGTGGCGTTCGTCGTCAGCGGCGGCACGGGGTCGGGCAAGACGACGTTGCTGGCGGCGCTGCTGTCCAGGTGCAAGGCCGGTGAGCGACTGGTGATCGTCGAGGATGCCACCGAGCTCCGGCCCGACCACCCGCACGCGGTGGCGCTCGAGGCGCGTCCGGCCAACGTCGAGGGTGCCGGTCTGGTCACGCTCCGCGACCTGGTCCGCCAGGCGCTACGGATGCGTCCTGACCGCGTCGTCGTCGGCGAGGTGCGCGGGGCAGAGGTCGTCGATCTCCTCGCCGCCCTGAACACCGGACACGAGGGCGGGTGCGGCACGGTCCACGCCAACTCGGCCGACGACGTCCCGGCGCGATTCGAGGCGCTGGGTGTCGCGGCCGGGCTCCCGCGAGCGGCGGTGCACAGCCAGCTGGCCGCGGGCCTGCAGGTGGTGGTGCACCTCGGTCGTGACCGCTCTGGGGCCCGTCGCCTGCAGCAGATCGGCGTGCTGCGGACCGGACCCGATGCCCTGGTGCGCAGTGTCGCGGCACTCACGTTCGCCCACGGCGTCACGGAGCCCGGGCTCGGTCGCGACCGCCTTGCCGCGCTGCTGAGCGAGGACGCGTGAGCTGGCTCGCCTGCAGTGCCGCCACCTCGACCGTTCTGGCGTGGTTGCTGGCCAGGCCGCCCGGCGGCTGGGTCCTCCGCGTCCGCGTTGGACGCACCATCACCGGCCGCGAGAAGAGCCGTCGACCATGGAGTCCATCGGGACGGGTCGCTGTCGCCGTGGCGATGGTCGTCGTCGCCGTGGCGACATCGCGTCTCTCCTACGTGATCGTCGTTCTGACGGTCGTCGGCGGGGCACTGTTCGTCCTGCGGCAGACCAGGATCGCCCGGACACGTTCGGCGTCCCTGCGCACTCGGGCCCAGACGATCGCCGCACTCGACCTCCTGGCCGCCGAGCTGCGGGCCGGCATCCTCCCTCGTCAAGCCATCGAGACACTGGCGGACGACGCTCCGTCGCTGCGTGCGGCCGGCGCTGCCGCAGCTCGCGGCGGTGACGTGGTGGCGGCGCTCCGGGCAGCGAGTGCCGGAGCCGGGAGCAGGGGCCCTGGCCGACCTGGCCGGCGCCTGGCACGTCGCCGAGCGCGCCGGAGCCCCGCTGGCCGACGTGCTCGACCGGGTGGCCACGGCGGTGCGCGACGACGCGGAGGTCGACCGCGAGGTGCAGGCCGAGGCGGCTCCAGCGAGGGCCACCGGTCGTCTGATGGCGGTGCTCCCCGTGCTGGGACTGTCCCTCGGTGCCGGCATGGGCGCGAACCCGGTGCACGTCCTCACCGGCACCGTCGCGGGGGCCATGTGCCTGGCCTGCGGTTTCGCGCTGGCGTGCGCAGGCATCGCGTGGGTCGACCAGATCGTGGCCTCCGTGGATGTCGCCTGATGCTCGTCGCCATCGCGGCCGGTCTGTCCGTGTGGTGCGCGGTCCGACCGCGAGCCGACCATCGGTGCAGGGCGCTCTTCGCCGAGCGACGCGGCGACCCGTCGCTCGACCCGGTCATGGCTGTCACCGTGCTGGTGCCGCTGGCCGCCGTGGTCGTGCTCGGGCCATGGATGGGCGTGCTGGTGGCCCTGGTGGCCACCCCGGCCGCCCGCTGCGGCGGTCGCCGGCTTGGAGACCGCGGCCTCGCGCCGCCGCGCCGCGTCGCTCGCCGACCACCTTCCGACCGCCCTCGACCTCATGGTCGCCACTCTCGACGCGGGACGTCCGCCGGTCGCCGCCTTCGCCCTCGTCGCCGAGGTCTCGCCGGCGCCATTGGGCGACGAGCTCGGTCGGGTCGGATCTCAGCTGGCCGTCGGTGGCGATCCGCACGCCGTCTGGGAGAACCTGGCCGACGACCCGGTGCTGGGGCCGCTCGGGCGGGCGTTCCGCCGCGCCGCGACGTCCGGCATGCCGGTCGCGCGGGTGGTGGCCTCCGTCGCCGACGAGATGCGCCGCGAGCGGCGTGCCGCCCGTCGCGAACGGAGTCGCCGGGTCGGCGTGCGCACGGCGGCGCCGCTGGGCGCCTGCTTCCTCCCGGCGTTCTTCCTCGTGGGCATCGTGCCCACGATCATCGGCGTCGTCGGCACCCTGTCCGTCGGGCTGCCCTGACCGCCGCGCGTCCACAGGCAGCTCCCGCCTCGTCGTCGTCCCCAGCCAACGAGCTCGCTCAGCAATCGAGTCGTCGAGAACCACATCTTCTGGCATCACATCCACTGCGAGAGGACACCGCATGAAGCTCTTCCATTCCCATCGTCGGCACCACCCCCAACGACCACACCGCCCCGAGCGGGGCATGACCACGGCCGAGTACACCGTCGGCACCCTCGGTGCCTGCACCGTCGGCGGCGTCCTGGTGAAGATCGGCCAGTCCGAGTGGTTCGGCGATCTCGTCAAGGACCTGCTCGAGAAGATCCCCGGCATGATCCCCGGCCTCTGAGCCACCAGAGCAGCGCGGCCGGCGGTCCCCGCCCGCCGGCCGCGCATCCCACGAGAGGAGCGCGCATGCATCACCCACGCGACCGCGGCATGGCCACGGCGGAGTACACCGTCGGCACACTCGGCGCCGTGCTGATCGCCGCCGTCCTGTTCAAGCTGGGGGTCGACGACGGCTGGTTCTTCGATGAGCTGAAGGGCATCATCGAGCGGGCCCTGCGGCCCGGCCTGCTGTTCGAGCAGCTGAAGCAGGTCCCCCGATTCGGCTTCCGATGACGCCGGGCGGCCGTGAACAAGGCATGGTCACCGCGGAGATGGCGGTGCTGGCGCCGTTCGGAGTCGCCTTCGGGCTGCTCCTCCTCTGGATCGTCTCGCTCGGTTTCACCCAGGTGCAGCTCGTCGACGCCGCGCGCGAGGCGGCTCGGCTGGTCGCACGCGGCGAGTCGGTCGAAGCGGCGGCCGACGTCGCCCGGCGGCAGGCACCTCCCGAGCGCGACGGTCCGGGTGTCCGAGCACGCCGGCCTCGTGACGGTCAAGGTGTCGGCTCAGTCGCGGCTGCCGCTGCCCCTCCTGCGCCACGTCGGCGCGCGAAACCTCGAGGCATCGGCCGTGTCGGCTGACGAGGGTCCGTGAACCGTTCGTTTGCGCGCCGCGAGCGTGGATCGGTGACGGTCCATGCCCTCTGGGTCGCCACCGTGCTGTGCGTCGTCGCGGTCGTCATGGCGCAGGTCGCGACCGTCATTCGGCTCAAGCACCAGGTCGCGTCAGCGGCCGACCTCGCCGCGCTGGCGGGAAGTCAGGCCAGCCTGGCCGGCCGTGACGGGTGCGACGCCGCGAGGGCGGTGGCGCGTCACAACGACGCCCGGCTGGTGCGGTGTCGCATGGACCTCGACGTCGCCACCGTCACCGCACGTCAGGGCACGCCCTCATGGTGGGGCCACCGATGGGCGTTCGAGGTCGACGCTCGGGCCGCACCGGACTTCTACGTCGGCTGAGCAGTGAGGATCTTGACGTGGCACCGGCGCGAAACCTAGAATGTGCGTTGAACGAACTACTGTTCGCAGACCGCACGCCCGAGGAGGGACTGGTGATCGTCCCGCTCGCCGACGCCGTCACCGAGCACGTTCACGACGGTGACATCGTGGCTCTCGAAGGGTTCACGCACCTCATCCCGTTCGCCGCGGGGCACGAGATCATCCGGCAGGAACGTCGTGAGCTGACCCTGGTCCGGATGACCCCCGACGTCGTCTACGACCAGATGATCGGGATGGGCACCGCGACGAAGCTGGTCTTCAGCTGGGGCGGCAACCCCGGAGTCGGCTCGTTGCACCGGTTCCGCGACGCCGTCGAGAACGGCTGGCCGCAGCCGCTCGAGATCGACGAGCACAGTCACGCCGGCATGGCCGCCCGCTACACCGCCGGTGCGTCCGGACTGCCGTTCGCGGTGCTGCGTGGCTACCGGGGCAGCGACCTGGCCACGCGCTCAGCCACCATCGCCGACGTCGACTGCCCTTTCACCGGCGAGACGCTGGCCGCCGTACCGGCCATCAATCCCGACGTCACGATCGTGCACGCACAGCGGGCCGACCGGGCCGGCAACGTGCAGATGTGGGGCATCGTCGGCGTGCAGAAGGAAGCGGTGATGGCCGCGCGTCGAGTGATCGTCACCGTGGAAGAGATCGTCGATGAGCTGGACCCTGTACCGGGCGCGGTGGTGCTTCCGGCATGGATCCTGTCGGCCGTGTGCGTCGTCCCGAACGGGGCCCACCCGTCGTACGCGGCCGGCTACTCCACC
The DNA here is from genome assembly GCA_963726885.1 of uncultured Actinomycetota bacterium. Lineage (GTDB taxonomy): Bacteria > Actinomycetota > Actinomycetes > Propionibacteriales > Nocardioidaceae > Aeromicrobium. The sequence continues at coordinate 12,512 of CAVSDS010000010.1, forward strand.
CGCGACAACGTCTTCTACTCGGCGTGGGACGAGATCAGCCGCGAGCGGGACACCTTCACCGCGTGGATGGAGCAGCACGTCCTCGAGAGCGCCAGGGTATGACGACCGACGCCGCGTGGTCGAAGGACGAGATCATGTCCATCGTCGCTGCGCGCGCCCTGCGAGGCGCCTCCACGTGCTTCGTGGGCATCGGCCTGCCGAGCGAGGCGGCCAACCTCGCCCGCGCCGTCCACGAGCCCGACCTCGTGCTCATCTACGAGTCGGGCACGATCGGCACGAAGCCGCGGGTGCTGCCGCTGTCGATCGGTGACGGCGAGCTCGCCGACACGGCCGACTCCGTCGTCTCGGTGCCCGAGATCTTCGCCTTTTGGCTGCAGGGGGGCCGATGCGACGTGGGCTTCCTCGGCGCCGCCCAGGTCGACCGATTCGCCAACATCAACACCACCGTCGTCTCGCGCGGCGACGGCAACCCTGAGGTCAGGCTGCCGGGTGCCGGCGGCGCCCCGGAGATCGCCGCGCATGCCCACCGCACGCTCATCGTCGTCCGCCACTCGCCTCGTGTCTTCGTCGAGACGCTGGACTTCGTCACCACCGTCGGATTCGGATCCGGCCCCACCAGTCGCCGAGAGCTCGGCCTCACCACGGCCGGCCCCCAGCAGGTGATCACCGATCTGGGGGTGCTCGAGCCCGACCCCACGACGTGCGAGCTCACCCTCGTCGCCACGCACCCCGGCGTCAGCGTCGACGACGTGCGCGACGCCACCGGCTGGCCGCTCCGCGTCTCGAACGACGTCGTGGTCACCGAGGAGCCCAGCCGCGAAGAGCTCGTCACCCTGCGTGACCTGCACGCCCGCACCAAGGAGGCCCATGGCGCCGCGTGAGGTCGTCATCCTCGACGCCGTGCGCACACCGGTCGGCCGCTACGGCGGCGCGCTGGCGCACCTGCGTCCCGACGACCTCGCCGCGGCCACGGTGCGATCGGTGGTCGACCGGGCACCGTTCGAGCCCGACGCCATCGACGAGGTGGTGCTCGGCGCCGCGAACCAGGCGGGCGAGGACAACCGCAACGTCGCGCGGATGGCGGTGCTGCTCGCCGGCCTGCCGACATCCATTCCCGGGCGCACCGTCAACCGCCTGTGCGCCAGCGGCCTCGACGCGGTGATCGACTCGTGGCGGCAGATCGCGATGGGCGACGCCGACGTCATCGTGGCCGGCGGTGTGGAGTCGATGACGCGTGCTCCGCACGTGGTGCTGGGTCCCGAACGCGCCTTCCCGGCCGCCGACGCCACCATGTACTCCACGACCCTCGGCTGGCGCATGGTCAACCCGCGCATGGACCCGAGCTGGACGGTCAGCCTCGGTGAGGCAACCGAGATCCTCGTCGAGAAGCACCAGATCAGCCGCGGCGATCAGGACGCCTTCGCCGCGCAGAGCCACACCCGGGCCGCACAGGCATGGAAGGACGGCGCCTTCGACGACCACCTCGTCAGCCTCGACGGGGTCGACCTCGAGCGAGACGAGGGGATCCGCGAGACGTCGCCGGAGAAGCTCGCCGCCCTGAAGCCGGTGTTCCGCGACTCGGGCACGGTCACGGCCGGCAACAGCTCACAGATCTCCGACGGCGCGGCCGCGCTGGTGCTGGCCTCGGCCGAGACAGCCGAGCGGCTCGGCGTGGAGCCGATGGCTCGCATCATCTCCGGCGCGGCGCACGGAGTCGATCCCGACGTGTTCGGCGAGGGGCCCGTCGAGGCTGTGCGACGGGCGCTCGACAAGGCCGACCGCCGACTCGGGGACATCACGACGATGGAGCTGAACGAGGCGTTCGCCGGCCAGTCGCTGGCGTGCCTGCGGCAATGGGACGGCCTTGACGCCGACCTGGTGAATCCGTGGGGCGGCGCGATCGCGCTCGGCCACCCCTTGGGCTGCTCCGGCGCCCGGATCGCCGGGGCGGTGGCCCACCAGCTCGAGCGCGCCGGAACCGGTCTCGGTGTCGTGAGCCTGTGCGTCGGCGTCGGTCAGGGCGTCGCGCTCGTCCTTGAGCGCTGAGCCCGAGTCAGGGAGCGAACCCTTCCTCGACCGGCACGACCACCTCGAGCAGCAACGGCCCCACCGAGGGGTCGAACGCCGCGACGCCGTCCTCGAACGACGCCAGGTCGTTCACGCGCGCGCTCGGGCAGCCGAGTGACCGGGCGAGGCCGCTGACCGACACCTCCGGGAACGCCGGCCAAGGTGGCTTGCCTCCGTGCCCCTCCGCGAGGCGGTCCATCACGGCGTAGCGGCCGTTGGCCAGCACGACGAACAGCGCACCGACCCTCTGATCGACCGCCGTCCACAGCGACTGGATCGAGTAGAGGGAGGACCCGTCGCCCACCACGGCGACGACGGGACGGTCGGGCATGGCCATGCGCAGGCCGATCGCCGCCGGCATCGCGAATCCGAGACCGCCCATGGCCGCGGACACGAAGCCCAGCGGCCGCCGGGTGGGGATGACGTCCTCGAGGATCGGCCGCGTCGACGGGGTCTCCTCGACGATCACGGCGTCGGGACCGAGCAGGCGATCGATCGCGGCGAAGACCGTGGCGGCGCGGAACGCTTCGTCGCCGCGTCGGGCGCTGCAGCGGCTCGATGTTGCTGTGCTCACGGGCACTCACGTATTCGGTGAGCGACCGCACGACGACGGCCGGGTCACCGACGACCACGAGGTCGGCAGGAGAGCGGCGCGCCTCGTCCGGGTCGGCCGTCACCACTGCGGCGGTCGCGCCGTCCGGGAGCAGCGGTCCCTCGGCGAACGCGTACTGCCGGAGCAGCGCGGTACCGACCACGAGCACGAGATCGTGCCCGTCGAGAGTCCGTCGTACTCCGGCGCGGTCGGCGGGCAGTCGGCCTCGAAAGAGCGCATGGTCCTGGGGAAAGCCGGCGCGCGCACCGAACGGCTCCTGCCACACCGGCGCACCCAGCCGCTCGGCCAGCTCCGTGAGGGCAGCCCAGCCCTCCACGGAGTCGTTGCCCGCTCCGGCGACGATGGCCGGTCGTTCGCTCGACTCCACCATCTCGGTCATGGCGCCAACGTGGACCGACGACGCCGTGGCGCGGACCATGCGGGTCGGCCGCGGCGAGAGCGTCCGGGTCGGCGGGCGCTTCCCAGTCGTCCATCGGCACGATGACGACCACAGGACCCTGACCGTCGCGCGCCGTGTGGGCGGCTCGCTCGATCGCCGACGGCACGTCCTGGGCGCGAGCGGGCTGCAGGACGTCGAGCGGGTAGCTCCCGGCGAGGCCGGCGAGCTCACCGGCCAGGAACGGCTCGAGGGCGAGATGGCGACGATCCTGCTGGCCGACCACCACGACGAGCGGCGCACGGTTGACTCGGGCCGTGGCGATGGCCCCGACGGCGTTGCCCAGACCGGCCGTGGTGTGCAGCAGCACGAATGTCGGCTGGCGGCTGGCGATGGCGTGGCCCGTGGCGATGCCGACGACCGATCCCTCGTGCAGCGCCAGCACGAACGTGAGGTCGTCGGGCAGGTCGGCGAGGAAGGAGACCTCGGTCGAGCCGGGGTTGGAGAAGATCGTGGTCATCGCCTGGCGGCGCATGACCTCGAACGTCGCCTCGCGGACGCTACTTGTCGGCATCGGCGGGCGCGGACTCCTGCTTCGCGCGCTGGATCTGCTCGTACACGTGGCCACGGAGCTCGGCGAACTTCGGCATCGACCGCGTGGTCAGCTGGTCGCGCTCCTCCGGCAGGTCGATGGGCAGGTCTTCCTGGACGACCGTCGGCGACCCGGAGAGGATGAGCACCCGCTCACCGAGGTACACCGACTCGTCGATGTCGTGCGTGACGAACAGGATGGTGACGCCGGTGCGCTTCCAGATGTCGCGGATGAGGTCCTCGAGGTCGGCCCGGGTCTGCGCGTCGACGGCGGCGAACGGCTCGTCCATGAGCAGCACCTGCGGGTCGAACGCGATGGCGCGGGCGATCGCCACCCGCTGCTGCATGCCGCCGGAGAGCTGCCACGGATACGACTCGACGGCGTGCTCGAGCCCGACGGCCGCCAGCGACTCCTCGACGACCCGGGCACGGTCGGCCTTGCTCATGCCCTGGTTGCCCCTGCTCTGACTGCGGAGCGGAAGCTCGACGTTCTGGCGCACGGTCATCCAGGCGAAGAGGCTGCGGCCGTAGTCCTGGAAGACGACGGCCATGCCGCGTGGTGGTCCGGTGACCGTCGTGCCGTCGAGCGTCACCGAACCCGCCGTGGGTTCGAGCAGCCCGCCGATGCAGCGCAGCAAGGTGGTCTTGCCGGCGCCGGACGGTCCCACGATGCAGGCGAGCTGGCCGCGGGGAAGATCGAATGTCAGGTCGCGCACGGCCTCGACCGACCGATCCTTCGTGGCGTAGGTCTTCTTCAGGCCGTCGACGCGCAGGATGACGTCACCGTCGGCGGCTGGCTCGGGATTCGACATGGCGGTGGTGGCGGACTCAGCGGCCACGCTGCACCTCTCTCTGTGCGTAATACCAGGACAGGACTCGCCGTTCGGCAAGTTGGAACAGGACGGACAGGAAGACGCCGATGAGCCCGAGCATCACGATGCCGCTCCACATCTCGTCCACGGCGAAGCTTCGCTGGAACTGCACGATCGTGAACCCAAGCCCCGATGAGGACGCGAACATCTCGCTGATGACCATCAGGATCAGGCCGATCGACAACGCCTGACGGATGCCGGCCATGATCTGCGGACTGGCGCTGCGCAGCACGAGGTAGCGGAAGCGGCTGGCGCCCTCGACGCGGTAGGAGCGGCAGGTGTCGGACAGCACGGAGTCGACCGATCGCACGCCCTCGACGGTGTTGAGCAGGACCGGCCAGATCGAGCCGGAGACGATCACGGCGACCTTCATGGTGTCGCTGACACCCAGGATCACCATGAGCACCGGAACGAGCACGGGTGGCGGAACGGCCCGGAAGAACTCCAGCACCGGCTCGGTCAGACGACGAACCCAGCCGAGCGTGCCGATGAGCAGCCCGAGTGCGATCCCCAGCACGATCGCGGCGGAGACGCCGACAGCGAACCGGCGGAGGCTCGGCAGGACGTCGGTCGTGAACCGCTCGCCGAACCAGGTGTCGACGAATGTCGTGGCCAGCGGACCGGGCTGGGGCACGAAGAAGCTGTCGGAGTCGAGCGTCAGCACCCACCAGAGCGCCACGAGGATGATGGGCAGCGTCACGGCGTACGCCAATCGGCGGAGCAGGCTCACAACGCCACCTCCCCGCGGACCGACGTGTGCCATGACAGAGTGCGTCGCTCGATTGCGCGCATCCCGATGTTGATGGCGACGCCGAGCAGGCCCGCCACGAAGATGAGCGCGTACAGCTTGTCGACCGCACCGCCGGACTGCGCGAGGGAGATCAGCTCGCCGAGGCCTCCGCCGCCGATGACGAGCTCGGCCGTGACGGCGAGGATGAGCGCGACCGCAGCGGCGAGACGCAGGCCGGTCATGACGTAGGGGAGCGCGGTCGGCCACACCAGGTACCGGACCCGCGCGATGCGTCCGAGCCGGTAGCTCTTCGCGGTGTCGGACGCGACCGGGTCGACGTCACCCACGCCGTACAGCACCTGGATCAGGACCTGCCAGAACGCCGCGTACACGACGAGCAGGAGAGTGGACCGCAGCGACGTGCCGAACACCAGCACGGCCAGCGGGATCAGCGCGACCGACGGGATCGGTCGCAGGAACTCGATGGTGGAGTGGGTGCCCCGGCGCAGCACGTCGCTCGAGCCGATGATGATCCCGAGCGCGATGGCGGCGACGGCGGCAATGGCGAGCCCGATCGCCCAGCCGGACATCGTGCGTCCGACCGCACGCCAGAACTCACCCTCGCCGAGGTACTGGACCGTGGCCACGAGCACGCGGCTCGCGGGCGGGACGTAGCGGTCGTCGACGAGGCCGGATCGGCAGGCGACCTCCCACGTCGCGAGGAAGCCGAGGATGCCGAGCACCCCTGCCTGCGGTCCAGCGAGGATCCGCGAGCGCAGGGGCGTGCCCGACGTCGATGTCACGGCAGGAGCTTGGCGAGGTCCGGCGCCTTCTTGAGCGTGCCGTACTTGACGGCGGCCGCTCCGAGCTCCTCGGCGGACGCCTGGTCGAAGTCGGGCGTGAACTTCGGCAGCACCATGTCGGCGCGCGTCTTCGCGTCCATCTCGGTGTAGGTGCCGACGATGTCGCGCACCTCGTCCGGATTCTCCTGCGAGTACTCCAGTGACTTGTTCATCGCCGCCTGGAACCTCTTCACGAGGTCGGCGTCGGCCTTGATCTTCTTGTCCTGGGTGAAGTAGCCGGCGATGTCGAGCTTCGGCGACATCTCGACGTAGTTCCACGAGATGACGGTGCCGCCATCGGCGATCGCCTTGCTCAGGAACGGCTCGAGGACCCACGCGGCGTCGACGTTGCCCTTGCTGAGCGCTGCCGGGGCGTCCGGGAACGCGACCTCGGAGAACTTGATCTTGCTCGGGTCGCCTCCATCGGCCTCGACGGCGTACCGCACGGTGGTGTCTCCGATGTTCTTGAGGTTGTTGACCCCGACGTTCTTGCCCTCGAGGTCCTTGGGCGACTTGATGTCGGAGCCCTTCGGAGCCACGACTCCGCTGAAGTCCTTGCCTTCCTCGCCGGAGGTCGTCGTGCCGTTGGTCACGAAGCTGAGGGGCAGGCCCTGGTCCTGGGCGACCATCAGCGACATCACGTTGCCGAAGGCGAAGTCGAACTCGCCGTTCACGACGCCCGGCACCGCTGCCGCGCCACCAGTGGTCTTCTTGAGCTCGAGGTCGATGCCTTCTTCCTCGAAGAAACCCTTGTCCTTGCCGAGCCAGATCGGGGCGGTGTCGACGATCGGGATGACGCCGACGGTGAGCTTGTCGTTGCCGTCCGCGGACTTCTCACCACCGTCACTGCCGCCACAGCTTGCGAGCACCAGGGCTGCCGCGCTGAGCGCAGCCACGATCGTGAGCCGTCGTCGCATGGGGTCTCCTCTTATCTCTCTGCACACTCTGTCTCTGCATGTCGTGTGTTCGTCCTGCGAACGAGTGTTCTGTGGACAAACACTAGGGCAACCGCCACGCAGCGGCAAGAGGGCCGCGTCCGGCTACGCCTCCTCGGCGAGCACCGTCTCGGCGATGGCGAGCGCCCGGTTCGCGACCGGCACTCCGGCGTAGATCGCGGTGTGCAGCAGGACCTCGCTGATCTCCTCGGGGCTCAATCCGTTGCGCACCGCGGCTCGGACATGCATGGCGAGCTCCTCGTCGTGACCGAGCGCGGCGAGCAGTGCCAGCGTGATCATCGAGCGGGACCGCCGGTCGAGCTCTGGGCGCGACCACACCTCGCCCCACGCGTACCGCGTGATGAGCTCCTGGAACCCGCGGTTCAGGTCGGTCGTGTGCTCGACGGCCCGGTCGACGTGCTCGTCCCCGAGCACCTCACGTCGCACCTCCATGCCACGGTCGTGGGGGTCGGGTCGGTTCACGGCTCGCTCCTTGTGTTGGCGAGATGGGTCCGCAGCGCGGCGTTCACCTCGGTCGATCGTTCCCAGCTGGCCAGGTGGGCCGCCGGTGCGACCTCGACGTACTCGGCGTCGGGCACGGCGTCCGCGATCGCGTGCAGGTGCTCCGGTCCAATGGCCGGGTCGTCGCGTCCGGCGATGGCCACAGTCGGGGCCCCCACCCGCGACAAATCGGCCATCAGGTCGTGGTCGGCAATGGCCTCGCACGCGGCGGCGTACCCCTCGGCTGGGGTGTCCGCGACCATCCGCGTGAACGCGTCGGTCTCATCGGGGTGCGCGGCGGCGTAGTCGGGGGTCAACCAACGTCCGACCACGGCCGAGGCGACGGCCGTCGTGCCGTGAGCTCGCACGAGCGCCGCCCGGTCGAGCCAGCCCTCCCGCGGGCCGAGCCGCGCGGACGTGCAGAGCAAGGCAAGGCTGCGCACGCGCTGCGGGTGGTGGATGCCCAGCTGAAGCCCGACCATCCCGCCGAGCGACAGTCCGACGACGTGGACGGAGTCGAGATCTCGTGCGTCGAGCACGGCGATGACGTCATCGGCGAGGTCGGCGATGGTGCAAGGGCCGGGTGTGACGGGCGAGTCGCCGTGCCCGCGCAGGTCGACGCGGATCACCTCGTGATCGCTCGCCAGCGCCGGCACCTGCGGATCCCACATCCGGCGGTTGGCGCCGAGGGAGCCGAGCATCACGACCGGATCGCCGGATCCCTCCGACGTGTGGAAGAGCAGTGACGACGTCACTGATGCCGCTCCATCGCGTCGGGGTCGATCTCGAGCGACGCGAGCGACTCCGCGAGCCACCAGGATGCCGACCCGGTGGCCCGGAGCAGATCGACGAGCACCGACCACTCCGCGTGCCAGGCGCCGGCCGCCCGCTCGTGCTCCTGCTCCATCTGGGCGAAGAGGTGGGCGGCGAGGTGCGGAGCTCGCCGCGCGGAGGCGCGCGCCGAGATCGCCGCGATCGGGTTGGACTTGTGCGGCATGCTCGACGATCCGCCGCGGCCGTTGGACACCTCGCGCACCTCGGCGACCTCGGACTGGGCCAACAGCACCACGTCGAGTGCGATCTTGCCGACGACTCCCGACGCCGTCGCCAGCCCTGCGGCGAGGTCGGCCACCGGCAGGCGCATCGTGTGCCAGCTCGGTGAGTCGACCAGGCCCAGCCCGTCGGCGAGTCCGGCGCGGACGTCCTCGTGGTGCTCGCCCAGCGTCGAGCCGTCGCCGACCGGGCCAGCGAGCTGCACCGGCAGGCCGGCGGCGACCGCACTCAGGCGGCTGGATGCGTCGGCCATGCCGCGACGCCAGCTGCCGACCTTCGCCGAGAGCGGCAGCGGGACGGCTTTCTGCAAGAGCGTGCGTCCCATGACGGTGTGATCGCCGGTGGCGAGGTCGTCCGAGCAAGTGATGGCTCGATCGAGATCGGCGTTGATCGTGCCGATGGAGTCGCGCGACATGAGCATCAGCGCGGTGTCGAGCACGTCCTGGCTCGTCGCTCCACGGTGCACGGCCTCGGAGTGCTGGCCGGCGAGTCGCTTCAGCTCCGTGACGAGCGGGATGACCGGGTTGCCGCCGAGCGCGGTGTCGCGGGCGAGCTCGACCAGGTCGATGCCGGCCGCTGCTTCACACGCCTGCCGCACCGCAGCGACGGCAACGTCGTCGAGGTCGCCGACCCGCCCTTGTGCGTCCGCCAGCGCCGTCTCCACTCGCAGGATCGTCGCGACGATCGCGGCATCGTCGGTCTGGTCACGGACGGCAGAATGCGCGACCACCGCGGCGAACAGCTCATCAGACATCGAAGAACACCGTCTCATCGTCGCCCTGGAGGCGAAAGTCGATCCGGTAGCCACGATCGTCGCTGTGCGCAACGAGAGTCGGTCGCCGGGCGGGGTCGACCGCCGAGAGCGTCGGGTCGGCGGCGTTGAGGTCGGCTTCGTCCTCGAAGTAGATGCGGGTGACGAGGCGGTGCAGCAGCCCTCGGGCGAACACCGAGACGTCGACGTGCGGAGCCTCGGTGCCTCCGTCCTCGGCCGGGAGCGGTCCGGGCTTGAGGGTGAGCACCTCCCAGCCGCCGTCAGCGTCGGTGCAGCTGCGGCCGAAGCCGCGGAACCCGTCGGTGCCGCTCGGCCCGCGCGGGTCGTCCGGATGGTCGAACCGGCCGTCCGGGTCCGCCTGCCACGTCTCGACCATCCCGTCCGCGACCGGCTCGCCGTCCCCGTCGAACACGCGTCCGTGCAGCCACACGGCACCGGGCGTGCCCTCGCGGACGGCGTACGGGCCGTCGTCCCAGTCCATCGCGATGTGCAGGAACGGGCCGACGGTCTGCGCCGGTGTCGGGCCGCTCATGCCAGCACCTCCGAGAAGAACCCACGATACGAAGGTGCTGGCATGACGCCTTGATGACTCACTCGCTGGCGCTCGCTCATGCGTCGTCCTCGATCGGGGTCGCTGCCGGACCACGGAGCCGGATGTCGAACTCGAAGGCGAGTGCCCACGACGGCTCTGTGTGGGCGAGCGAGAACGTCGAGACCAGCCGCGACCTGGCCTGCTCGTCTCGCACCGATTTGAAGATCGGGTCGAACTCGAACAGCGGGTCGTCGGGGAAGTACATCTGCGTGACGAGCCGCTGGGTGAACGCGCGACCGAAGAGCGAGAAGTGGATGTGCGCCGGCCGCCACGCGTTGTCGTGGTTGCCCCACGGGTAGGCGCCGGGCCTGACGGTGATGAAGCGGTAGCGCCCGTCTTGGTCGGTGAGCGTGCGGCCGAGGCCGGTGAAGTGCGGGTCGAGGGGTGCTGGCCAGCGGTCGCCGTGATGCAGGTAGCGGCCGGCGGCGTTGGCCTGCCAGATCTCGATCAGCGTGTGCGGGACGGGACGATCATCCGCCTCGAGCACGCGTCCGAACACGACGATGCGCTGGCCGAGGGGTTCTCCGTCATGCTGCCGCGTCAGGTCGTGGTCGAGCTCGCCGACGCGCTCGGACCCGAAGACCGGGCCGGTCACCTCGGTGAGGCGCTGGGCGAGATCGACCGGTGCCAGGCGCGGAGCGCGTGAGATCGTGGACTTGTAGTCGGGGGACAGATGCGGCGGATGGGTGTCCGCGGGGTCGCGCGGGTAGTGCAGTCCGGCGACGGTCCTGGGCCTGGCCATGGCGCTCACGGTAGGAATCACGGCGACGACCCGCGAGCAGGGCCTTCCGTTCAGTGGAAAGATGCTGACATGGCCGGAAACGTCACCGCACCGGGCGCATCCGTCTCGTCTCGACTGCTCGCCGTCCTGGGCGCGTTCGACGAGGGTGCTCGGCAGCTGTCCTTGAGCGAGCTCTCCCGGCGTACCGGGCTTCCGCTGTCGACGACTCATCGGCTGCTCGCCGAGCTGGTCGAGTGGGGAGCGCTGCGCAGAGCCGATGACGGCCGCTACGTGCTGGGCCGCAGGATGTGGGAGATCGGACTGCTCGCGCCGATCCAGGTCGAGGTGCGCGAGATCGCGTCGCCGTTCCTCTCCGACGTCTTCGCCGCCACCCAGGCCACGGTGCACCTGGCCGTCCGCGAGGGAACTCGGGCGCTGTACGTCGAACGGCTCTCCGGCCACAAGTCGGTGCCGGTGGTGAGCAGTGTCGGGAGCCGGCTGCCACTGCACGCAACTGGTGTCGGCAAGGTGCTGCTCGCGCATGCCCCCGAACGGGTGCAGCACGAGGTGCTGGCCAACCTCACGCGCGAGACCCCGTACACGATCGTCGCTCCCGGCACCCTGCAGCAGCAGCTCGCCCAGGTCCGCGAGCGCGGATTCGCCCGGACCGACGAGGAGATGTCACTGGGCGCGTGCTCGGTCGCCGTGCCCGTGCTCGACGACTCGGGATCCGTGGCCGCGGCGGTCGGCATCGTCGTGCCGAACCTGCGGCGGGACGCCCCTCGTCTGGTCGCTGCGCTCACCACGGCCTCGGCCGGCATCACCCGTCAGTGGAGGGCCTGGGTGCGGTAGCCCTTCCGTTCAGTGGAACGGTCGAGTGGCGCCGGCGGGCGGCACGCGCCACCGTCGGAGCATGCGCACCCAGGTCGCCATCATCGGCGCGGGGCCCGCCGGCCTGCTCATGTCGCACCTCTTGGCGCGTGCCGGAGTCGACGCCGTGATCGTGGAGAACCGGACCCGCGAGTACGTGGAGGCGCGGATCCGGGCCGGAATCCTCGAGGCGGCGAGCGTCGAGCTGCTGGACGAGGTCGGCGTGGGGGAGAGGCTGCACCGCGAGGGCATGGCTCACCGCGGCATCCACCTCCAATGGCCGGGGACGCGACACCACCTCGACTTCGTCGACCTCATCGGCCGCGGCGTGTGGGTCTACGGACAGACCGAGGTGACGAAGGACCTCGGCGCAGCACGCGACGCCGACGGCCAGGTGACGTACTACGACGCGTCCGAGGTCGAGCTGCATGACGTCGACTCCGACGCGCCGTGGGTGAGTCTCGTCGATGCCGACGGAGAGCCGGTCCGCATCGATGCCGCGCTGATCGCCGGCTGCGACGGCTCTCCACGGTCCGAGTCGAGGCCACGTCCCGGGCGCCACCGTGCTCGAGCGCGAGTACCCGTTCGCCTGGCTCGGCGTGCTCGCGTCCGTGGCGCCGTCCACCGACGAGCTGATCTACGCCTGGCACCCGAACGGGTTCGCGCTGCACTCGATGCGGTCGAACGAGGTCAGCCGCTTCTACCTGCAGGTCGAGCCGGACGAGGACATCGACGAGTGGTCCGACGACCGCATCTGGACCGAGCTGTCCACCCGCTTCGCCCACGACGGTTGGCACCTGCAGGACGGACCGATCACGGAGAAGAGTGTCCTGCCCATGCGGAGCTTCGTCAGCGCACCGATGCGGCACGGCCGGTTGTTCCTGGCCGGCGACAGCGCTCACATCGTGCCGCCGACGGGGGCGAAGGGCCTCAACCTCGCCATCGCCGACGTCGCGCTGCTGGCGCCGGCGATGGCGGCCTACCTGCTCGACGGGTCGACGGACCTGCTCGACGGCTACTCCGAGTCAGCCCTGCGCCGGGTTTGGCGCTGCACTCACTTCTCGTGGTGGATGACGATGATGCTGCATCGTCACGGCGACGACTTCGACGCCGAGCTGCAGCTCTCGCAGCTGCGGCTCACCCAGTCGTCCCGAGCGGCGGCGACCTCGCTCGCCGAGAACTACGCGGGCCTGCCGTTCAGTGCGACACCTCGATGACGCGCAGGTCGGCGTCGATCGAGGTCGCGGTCTCGAGCAGGAGCGGCAGCAGGTGCTCCACGACTTCGTCGGCGTCGCCTCGGCGAGAGCTGGCCGACAGGTTGAGCGCGGCGACGACCACGTCGGTGCGGTCGCGGACGGGCGCGGCGATGGATCGGAGGCCCTCCTCGAGCTCCTGGTCGACGAGTGCCCACCCCTGATCGCGGACGCGGGCGAGCTCGGCGACCAGCTTCGTGCGATCGGTGATGGTGTGCGGCGTGAACGGTTCGCGTTCGTAGGTGTCGAGATAGGTGTCGAGCTCGTCGGACGGCAGGTGCGCGAGCAGCACCCGGCCCATCGACGTGGCGTAGGCCGGGAACCGGGTGCCCACGTTGATCGCCACGGTCATGATGCGCTGCCTGGCAACCCGGGCGACGTAGACGACATCGCGTCCGTCGAGCACCGCGACCGACGATGACTCATGCGCCGACTCGGTGAGCTGCTCCAGGTGCGGCTGGACGATCGCGGGCAGACGCATGGACGACAGGAAGGCGTGCCCGAGCTCCAGGATCTTGGGGCTGAGGCTGAACCGGCGACCGTCGGTGGAAACGTATCCGAGGTCGGCCAGAGTGTGCAGCACCCGTCGGGCGGTGGCGCGGGTCAGATCCGCGCGTCGGGCCACGTCGGACAACGTCAGCTGGGCGTTGTCGGCGTCGAACACGCGGATGACCGCGAGCCCGCGGACGAGCGACTGGACCGGAGCGGCGGACGAGGGGGCTGCACTCTCCGACACGCTCACGAGTCACACCCTAGAGCAGCGGGTGAGCGGTTGACGGCGTGAAGAGACACGGCATATGTTCGCACAAGAAACGCACGTTCGCCAAGCGCACACGCCGGAAGCCCGTATTGAAAGGTTGGGGAGATGGTGCTCGATCACGATTCCTGGACGGGCAAGGTCTATGTCGACGGCGGATGGGTCGACGGCGGGCACGGAGACGCTCCGGTCGTGGAACCGGCCACCGGTGCCGAGCTCGGACGGTACGGCGTGGCCTCGGTCGATGACGTCGCGACCGCCGCCGCGAGCGCCGCCGAGGCGCAGCGCGAGTGGGCTGCGAAGCCGCACACCGAACGTGCCGCGGTGCTGCGACGGGCCGGCGACCTCTGGCAGGAGCACGCGGAGGAGTTCTCGGAGTGGAACGTCCGTGAGGTCGGCGCCATCCCGGGGATGGCCGGGTTCGCCCTGCACGTCGCCGCCGAGGAGTGCTACGCCGCATCCGCTCTCCCGGGTACTCCGTACGGCGAGCTGCTGCCCAGCGAGGAGCCGCGACTCTCGATGGCACGCCGCGTGCCGGCGGGGGTCGTCGGCGTCATCGCACCGTTCAACGTCCCGCTCATCCTCGGCATCCGCTCGGTCGCTCCCGCGATCGCGCTTGGTAACGCAGTCGTGCTCAAGCCCGATCCGCGCACCGCAGTCACCGGCGGCGTCAACATCGTGCGCGTCTTCGAGGAGGCCGGGCTGCCCCCGGGAGTCCTGCAGATGCTCCCGGGCGGCGCCGATGTCGGAGAAACACTGGTGACCGACCCGAACATCGGCGTGATCTCCTTCACCGGCTCGACCAAGGTGGGCCGCACGATCGGCGAGCTCGCCGGACAGCATCTCAAGCGGGTCCACCTCGAGCTCGGTGGCAACTCCGCCGTCCTGGTCCTCGACGACGCGGACGTCGACCAGGCCGTCAACCTGGCCGCGTGGGGCTCGTTCTTCCACCAGGGCCAGATCTGCATGACGGCCGGACGCTACCTCGTGGCCGACGGGCTGCACGACTCCTTCGTCGAGCGGCTGGGCGACAAGGCGTCGCACCTGCCGGTCGGCGATCCCCACACGTCCGAGGTCGCGCTCGGGCCGGTCATCGACGAGGGGCAGCGCGACAAGATCCACGCACTCGTCACCGGCAGCAGCGACGTCGGCGCGGACGTCGTCAGCGGCGGCGAGTACACCGACCTGTTCTACCGGCCGACGGTCATCGCCACGTCCACCGCGGACGCGCCGGCCTATGCCGAGGAGGTCTTCGGACCCGTGGCCTCGGTGCTGCGCGTCTCGTCGCCTGACGAAGCCGTCGCCGCGGCCCGGAACAGCGAGTACGGGTTGTCGCTCGGCATCGTCACGAAGGACGTCATGGCGGGTCTCGCGATCGCCGACCGCATCCCGACCGGAATCGTCCACATCAACGACCAGACCGTCAACGACGAGGCCAACGCACCGTTCGGTGGCGTGGGTGCGTCGGGCACCGGGAGCCGGTTCGGCGGAGCGGCGGCCAACATCGAGGCCTTCACCGAGACCCAGTGGGTCACCGTCCGGAGCGAGCCGCCGACCTTCCCGTTCTGAGTCAGCCCGCTGGCGCGCCGGCCAGGATGGCGTCGAGCAGCTTCACCGCGCCGGCCTTGTCGAGCGGCTCGTTGCCGTTGCCGCACTTGGGTGAGTGGACGCATGAAGGGCAGCCGTCGGCGCACTCACAGGCGACGATCGCCTCGCGCGTGACGCGGAGCCACTTGGCCGCGACGTCGTGGCCGCGCTCGGCGAACCCGGCGCCGCCCGGGTAGCCGTCGTAGACGAACACGGTGAGCATGCCGGTGTCGGCGTGCAGCGCGGTGGAGACGCCGCCGATGTCCCACCGGTCGCAGGTCGCCAGCAGCGGGAGCAGCCCGATGGCAGCGTGCTCGGCCGCGTGCGCGGCACCCGGGACGTCGACCGCCGCCAGTGCGTCCATGACCGCCGTTCCGCGGAGCGTCCACCACACCGCCTTGGTGCGCAGCGTGCGCTCGGGAAGGTCGAGCGGCTCCTCGCCGAGGTTGATGCCCTTCTTGTCCCGCATGACGTAGGACACGACCTGACGCACGACGTCGACCGTGCCGAAGCCGATCGACGCCTCACCCCACACCTGCGTGCGGTCGGTCTCGACGATCGTGATCTCCGTGGTGGAGCGAGCCTGGGTGGAGTACACCGGGTCGTCGTGGTGCACCTCGGCCGCGCCGCCCTCGACGTCGTAGTCGTCGACGACGTACACCTCGCCCTGGTGCACGTAGACGGCACCGGTGTGCACCGTGGAGTCGGCCGAGCCGGCGTCGACGGTGCCGACGAGACGACCGGTGTCGCCGTCGACGATCTGCACCGGAGCACCCCCACTGGAGCGCAGGTCGGCGAGGTCGGAGGCGCGGTCGCGCCGGGTCCAGAACCAGCCGGCCTCCCGACGCCGCAGCCAGCCGGCCTCCTCCATGGCCGCGATGCCCTCCTCCGTGCGCGGGCCGAACAGCTCGAAGTCGACGGTGGTGAGCGGCAGCTCGTGCGCCGCCGCCGCGAGGTGGGGCCCGAGCACATAGGGGTTGTCCGGATCGAAGACGGACGCCTCCACGGGAGCCCCCAGCAGTGCCTCTGGATGGTGCACGAGGAACGTGTCGAGCGGCTCGTCGCGGGCCACCAGCACGCCGAGCGACTCCTTGCCGGCCCGGCCGGCGCGGCCGAGCTGCTGCTGCAGCGCGGCCCGGGTGCCGGGGAACCCGACGCTGATGATCGCGTCGAGCCCGGCCACGTCGATGCCGAGCTCCAGCGCGTTGGTGCTCGCCAGGCCGAGCAGGTCGCCGTCACGCAGTCGCTGCTCGAGCTCGCGCCGCTCCTCGGGGAGGTAGCCGCCCCGGTAGGTGGCGACGGTTCGCACGAGTGACGGGTCGACCTCCTTGAGGCGTCGCTGTGTGCCCGCCGCGACCGTCTCCGCCCCACGTCGCGAGCGCACGAACACGAGCGTCCGGGTGCCGCCGACGACGAGGTCGGTGAGAATCTCTGACGCCTCGGTGTTCGCCGAGCGCCGGACCGGCGGCTGGGTGGGATGGGCCGCACCGAGCAGCGGTGGTTCCCACAGCGCGATGGTGCGAGCTGCGTGCGGCGAGGCGTCGTCGGTGACGGCCGCGACGTCGAGCCCGGTGAGCCGCCTGGCGAAGTCGGCCGGCTCGGCCACCGTGGCCGAGGACAGGATGAACACGGGATCGGCGCCGTAGTGCGCGCAGACTCGACGGAGTCGGCGCAGGACGTGCGCGACGTGCGCTCCGAACACCCCTCGGTAGTGGTGGCACTCGTCGACCACGACGTAGCGCAGCCCACCGAGCAGCCTCGTCCAGCGAGCGTGCGCCGGAAGGATGGAGTGGTGCAGGGTGTCGGGATTGGTCAGGGCGTAGTCGGCGTGGTCGCGCGCCCAGTCGCGCTCGTCGCGGCTGTTGTCGCCGTCGACCGTCGCAGCACGCACGAGGGCGGCCGCCGGGATGAGCCGTCGTCTCTGGTCGGCCGCGAGCGCCTTGGTGGGCGCGAGGTACAGGACGGTGGGCGAGCGGTTGCCGAGCAGCGAGCTGCCGGAGCGTCCGCCGGCGAGCGCCTCGAGTGCGGGCACCTGGAACACCAGGGACTTGCCGGACGCGGTTCCGGTGGAGACCACGACGTGGCGGCCGTCGTGCACGAGCCGCAGACCATCCGCCTGGTGCGCCCACAGATCGGTGGCGCCTTCGGCCTCGAAGACCTCCCGCACACGGTCGCTGACCCAGTCGGGCCAGGGCTCGATGACGGCGTCGCGGGCCGGCACGTGCTCGACGTGGGTGACGCGTTCGCCGTACCGGCTCAGCAGGTCGGCTGGGTCCACCTGCCGAGTCTCCCAGAGGGGTGCGACGGTGGCGTTCGACGAGTCGTGAGCCCCGAGGGCGTGGTTGAATCGTCCGGAACACCAACGGTGCGAGGGGAGGGAAGGCCATGGAGTTGACGCTCGGCTCACACAGGGACGGACCGTTCGAGATCATCGAAGTCGGTGGCGAGATCGACGTCTACACGGCTCCTCGCCTGCGCGAAGCGATCGTCGCGGCCATCGAGGAGGGCCACACGCGTCTCGTCATCGATGTCGAAAAGGTCGAGTTCCTCGACTCCACGGGCCTCGGCGTGCTCGTCGGCGCGCTCAAGAAGGTCAGGGCCGATGGCGGCACCCTCGACATCGTCTGCACGCAGGAGCGCATCCTCAAGATCTTCGACATCACCGGCCTCGACAAGGTCTTCGGCCTCCATCGAACCGTGGCCGAGGCGATCGCCGCCCACAACTGACCCCGGTGTCGCTCGCGTGAGTGCGGGCTGGTTTCCTTCTCTCGGTAAGTCTTGCCCCGTTCACGGAGGAAATTCATGGTTCACGCAACTCTCGTTGCGCAGCAGGCGGCCGAGGAAGTCAGCATCAAGCTCAGCAGCGACAACATGATCCTGCTGGGCGTCGTTGCCGGTATCGCGGTCATCGCACTCATCCTGGCGATGGTCTTCCGCGCCGAGGTGCTCTCGCACGGCGAGGGCACCGAAAAGATGCAGGAGATCGGTCGAGCCGTGCAGGAGGGCGCTTCGGCGTACCTGACCCGCCAGTTCAAGACCCTTTCAGTCTTCGTGGTCATCGTGCCCTTGCTGCTCCTGCTCCTGCCGCCGGACGACTGGAAGATCAAGATCTGGCGCTCCGTCTTCTTCATCATCGGTGCCGTGTTCTCGGCTGCGATCGGCTACATGGGCATGTGGCTCGCGGTGCGCTCCAACGTCCGCGTCGCCGCGGCTGCGCAGAACGAGGGTCGCGACCCCGCCATGCGCATCGCGTTCCGCACCGGCGGCCACGTCGGCATGCTGACGGTCGGTCTCGGACTGCTCGGTGCATCCGTGGTGGTGCTCATCTTCAAGGACGAAGCACCCTCCGTGCTCGAGGGCTTCGGCTTCGGCGCTGCTCTTCTCGCCATGTTCATGCGTGTCGGCGGCGGCATCTTCACCAAGGCTGCCGACGTCGGCGCCGACCTCGTCGGCAAGGTCGAGCAGGGCATCCCCGAGGACGACCCGCGCAACGCGGCGACCATCGCCGACAACGTGGGCGACAACGTCGGCGACTGCGCCGGCATGGCGGCCGACCTGTTCGAGTCCTACGCCGTCACCCTGGTGGCCGCTCTGATCCTCGGCTCCGTGGCCTTCGGCGAGCAGGGCCTCGTGTTCCCGCTCCTCGTGCCGGCCATCGGTGCAGTCACGGCGATCATCGGCGTCTACATCACCCGGCCCCGCGCTGGTGAGGGCGGCCTGACGACGATCAACCGCGCCTTCTACATCTCGGCAGCCATCTCGGCCGTCGCCTGCTCGCTCCTCGCGTGGTTCTACCTGCCGTCGAGCTTCGACGACCTCAAGGGCATCGACCCCAACGGCCTGATCGCCACGATCGCCCAGGCCAGCGGCCAGGCGCCTCCAGGACTCGAGATGTTCGGCAACCCCGCGCAGCCGCGGGTCATCGCGATCATCGCCGTGCTCATCGGCATCGTGCTCGCCGCCATCATCCTGGCGCTCACGGGCTACTTCACCGGCACCGAGACGCGTCCGGTCAAGGACGTCGGCAAGACGGCACTCACCGGTCCCGCCACCGTCATCCTGTCCGGCCTGTCGGTCGGCTTCGAGTCGGCCGTCTACACGGCACTCACCATCGGCGCCGCGGTCTTCGGTGCGTTCCTGCTGGGCTCCGGCTCGCTCGTGGTCTCGCTGTTCGCCGTCGCCCTTGCCGGCACCGGCCTGCTGACCACGGTCGGCGTCATCGTGGCCATGGACACGTTCGGCCCCGTCAGCGACAACGCCCAGGGCATCGCGGAGATGTCGGGCGACGTCGACGAGGAGGGTGCGAAGATCCTCACCGAGCTCGACGCGGTCGGCAACACCACGAAGGCGATCACCAAGGGCATCGCGATCGCGACCGCCGTGCTGGCCGCCACCGCGCTGTTCGGAGCGTTCACCGACGAGATCACCAACGCGATCCAGGACTCCGGTCTCAACGACAAGACCGCTGCCGGCATCAACGTGGCGGAGACGTACGCGTTCAGCGGCATCCTCAACGTCGCCGACCCGAGCATCCTGTTCGGCCTCATCATCGGCGCGGCCGTGGTGTTCCTGTTCTCCGGCCTGGCCATCCAGGCCGTGGGTCGAGCCGCCGGCGCCGTCGTGTTCGAGGTGCGCCGCCAGTTCAAGGAGATCCCCGGAATCATGGAGGGCACCGGCCGTCCTGAGTACGGCAAGGTCGTCGACATCTGCACCCGCGACTCGCTCCGTGAGCTCGCGACGCCGGGCATCCTGGCGATCTTCGCGCCGATCGCGGTGGGCTTCGGCCTGGGCATCGGCCCGTTGGGCGCCTACCTCGCCGGTGCCATCGCCACCGGCGTGCTGATGGCGGTCTTCCTCGCCAACTCCGGTGGTGCGTGGGACAACGCCAAGAAGCTGGTCGAGGACGGCAACCACGGTGGCAAGGGATCGCCGGCCCACGAGGCCACGATCATCGGTGACACCGTCGGTGACCCGTTCAAGGACACCGCCGGCCCGGCCATCAACCCGCTGCTCAAGGTGATGAACCTGGTGTCGCTGCTCGCGGCGCCGCTCATCATCCAGTTCGCCTACGGCACCGAGGCGAACGCACCGCTGCGCTACTCGATCGCCGCCTTCTCGGTGCTCGTCATCGTGGCTGCGGTGTACATCTCGAAGCGTCGCCCGATCGCGATCGGCAGCGATGCCGAAGCGGCCGAGGAAGCAACCGTTTCTGCCTGACGCAGGACACAACGCCTGAGGGCGCACGACGGGTCGAACCGTCGTGCGCCTCTCGCGTTTGAACCGCCCCGTCGGTGCAGTCAGGGCCGCGGATCGACGCACCTCACACACCGTGGGTGCAAGGAATCTTGACCGGACGCGTTACGTTATGGCCGTCCGTCCCCCCGGCCACTAGGGAGAATCGCTTGACCACGCTCGTCATCGTGGAGTCGCCGAACAAGGTCCGCAGCATCGCGGGCTACCTCGGCGACGGCTACGTCGTGGACTCCAGCGTCGGCCACATTCGTGACCTTCCCAAGGGCGCCGACGAGGTGCCGGCCAAGTACAAGGGCGAGTCGTGGGCGCGACTCGGTGTCGACATCGACAACGCCTTCGAGCCGGTCTACGTCGTGTCGGCCGACAAGAAGTCGCAGATCACCAAGCTCAAGAAGCTGCTCAAGGACGCTGACGAGCTCGTGCTCGCGACGGATGAGGACCGCGAGGGCGAGGCCATCGCGTGGCACCTGTTCGACGAGCTGAAGCCCAAGGTTCCGGTCAAGCGGATCGTGTTCCACGAGATCACCCGCGAGGCGATCCTGCACGCGGTGGCCAACCCGCGCGACATCGACATGGACCTCGTCGACGCGCAGGAGACCAGGCGCATTCTCGACCGCCTCTACGGCTACGAGGTCAGCCCGGTGCTCTGGAAGAAGGTCATGAGCGGCCTCTCCGCCGGCCGCGTGCAGTCGGTGGCGACGCGGCTCGTGGTCGAGCGCGAGCGGGCCCGGATGGCGTTCCGGTCCGCGTCCTACTGGGACCTCGAGGCCACCTTCGACGCCGGCGAGCAGCACGAGCCCCGGACGTTCCCATCCCGTCTCATCACCGTCGACGGCAAGCGTGTCGCCACCGGCTCCAGCTTCGGCGACGACGGTGCGCTCAAGAACACAGACGTCGTGCACCTCGACCAGGAGCGTGCCGGCGCACTGGCCGCTGCACTCGCCGACCAGACGTTCACGATCGGCTCGGTCGAGGCCAAGCCGTACACGCGCAAGCCCTACCCGCCGTTCCGCACCACCACCATGCAGCAGGAGGCGTCGCGCAAGTTCGGCTTCGGCGCCGCCCGCACCATGCAGGTCGCGCAACGTCTCTACGAGGGCGGCTACATCACCTACATGCGCACCGACTCCTCGGCGCTGTCGCAGACGGCACTCAACGCGGCGCGGTCCCAGGTGCGCGAGCTGTACGGCGCCGAGTACCTCCCCGACGCCCCGCGCACCTACGCCGGCAAGGTCAAGAACGCCCAGGAGGCGCACGAGGCCATCCGCCCGGCCGGCGAGTCGTTCCGTACGCCGCGGCAAGTCACCCTGTCGGGCGACGAGGCCCGGCTGTACGAGCTGATCTGGAAGCGCACCATCGCGTCGCAGATGAAGGACGCCAAGGGCGAGACCGTCACGCTGCGCATCACGGCCGACGCCACCTCCGGCGAGACGGTCGAGTTCACCAGCTCGGGCCGGACGATCACGTTCCACGGCTTCCTGAAGGCGTACGTGGAGTCGGGCGACGATCCCAACCAGCAGGGCGACGACCAGCAGGTCAAGCTGCCCAACGTCGCTCAGGGCGACACCGTCACCGTCGACGAGCTCGGTTCGGCCGGGCACGAGACCAAGCCACCGGCGCGGTTCACCGAGGCCAGCCTGATCAAGGAGCTGGAGGAGCGCGAGATCGGCCGCCCCTCCACCTATGCCTCGATCATCGGCACGATCCAGAACCGCGGCTACGTGTACAAGAAGGGCACGGCGCTCGTGCCGGCCTGGATCGCGTTCAGCGTGGTCCGCCTGCTGGAGCAGCACTTTCCGCGCCTGGTCGACTACGGCTTCACCGCCGAGCTCGAGGACGTCCTCGACGAGGTCGCCGGCGGACGTGAGGAGCGCGTTGCGGTCCTCCAGAGCTTCTGGACCGGCGAGGGCGAGAACGACACCGGCCTCAAGCGACTGATCGAGAACCTCCCCGACATCGACGCCCGGAGCCTGGCGACGTTCGAGATCGGCGAGGGCATCAACCTGCGGGTCGGGCGCTACGGACCGTACGTCGAGGGCCCGCCGATGCTTCCCGGCGACGGTGGCACCGACGTGCCGACCCGCGCCAACGTCCCGGAGGATCTCCCGCCCGACGAGCTCACCCTCGAGCTCTCGAAGGAGCTGCTCGCCAACCCGGCGGGCCAGGAGAAGACCCTCGGCACGCATCCCGAGACCGGCCTCGAGCTGGTTGCGAAGAACGGCCGCTTCGGCCCGTACATCAGCGAGGTCCTGCCGGAGGGCTCGCCGAAGTCGGCCAAGGCGCGGACTGCCAGCCTGTTCGAGTCGATGTCGCTCGACAGCATCGGCATCGACGACGCCGTCAAGCTGCTCACGCTGCCGCGGGTGGTCGGCACCGACGTCGACGGTCAGGAGATCACGGCGCAGAACGGTCGCTACGGCCCCTACCTCAAGAAGGGCAGCGACTCGCGGTCGCTCCAGACCGAGGACCAGCTGCTGACACTCACCGAGGACGAGGCGCGTGCCATCTACGCGCAGCCCAAGACGTACGGACGTGGACGCGCGGCCGCGGCACCGCTCAAGGAGCTGGGTGACGACCCGGTGAGCGGCAAGCCGATCGTGGCCAAGGACGGCCGCTTCGGCATGTACGTCACCGACGGCGAGTACAACGCGACGCTGCGCAAGGACGACTCGCTCGACACGCTGACACCCGAGCGCGCCCAGGAGCTGCTGGCCGAGCGCCGGGCGAAGGGCCCGGCCAAGAAGGCCGCCAAGCGGGGCGCCAAGAAGTCCACCAAGAAGAAGACGACAGCGAAGAAGCCTGCCAAGAAGGCGGCGGCGAAGGCCGCGGCGAAGAAGGCCGCCGAGTAGCGATGGTCTCCCTCGTCCGCCCGCTCTCACCACGCGACCCGCATGAGGACCACCGCACCGCCACGCCGCTCGAGCTGTTCGCCGACCTCTGCTACGTCGTCGCGGTCGCCCAGGCGGGGCTGACGCTCCACCACGAGATCGTCGAGGGACATGCGGCACACGGTCTGGTCTACTTCGCGATGGCCTTCTTCGCGATCTTCTGGGCCTGGCTCAACTTCGCCTGGTTCAACTCGGCCTACGACCCCGACGACACCATTCACCGGCTGCTGACGCTGCTGCAGATTCTGGGCTCGTTGGTGCTCGCTGCGGGCATCCCGAGGTTCTTCGAGGCCGACTTCACCCTGGGGGTCGTCGGCTACGTCGTCATGCGCGTGGGACTCGTGCTGATGTGGCTGCGAGCCGCTGCGGGTCACCCCGAAC
This sequence comes from uncultured Actinomycetota bacterium, assembly GCA_963726885.1. Classification (GTDB taxonomy): domain Bacteria; phylum Actinomycetota; class Actinomycetes; order Propionibacteriales; family Nocardioidaceae; genus Aeromicrobium. The sequence goes on from CAVSDS010000010.1 coordinate 36,166, forward strand.
GCCGCGCCACGGCGATGCGCTACGTGGTTCGGCCTCCTGGTCGTGCAGGGCTGCTGGGTCGTCGCCCTCCTCCTGACCGGTGGCGATCTCCCGGTCTGGCTGTTCGTCGTCCTCGTGGCGGCCGACTTCGGCGTGCCGTTCTACGCGGAGAGGGCCGGCGCCACCCCATGGCACCCGCACCACATCGCCGAGCGCTACGGGCTGTTCTTCATCATCGTGCTGGGCGAGACGGTGCTCAGCGTCGCGCTCGCGCTGCAGGTCGCGATCGACAAGGCGCACCCACCGGCAGCCCTCACGTCCGTCATCGCGGGCGGCGTGCTGATCACGTTCTGCGCGTGGTGGCTGTACTTCTCCCGCGACGACGCCGACGTGCTCACCGGTAACGACATCGGGTTCGTGTGGGGCTTCGGCCACTACGTCATCTTCGGCGGAGCAGCCGCGTTCGGCGCCGGTCTGGCTGCACGCGTCGAGTACTACGAGGCACCACGCCAAGGTCTCGGACATCGTGAGCAGCGCCTTCGTGGCCGTGCCGGTGGCCGCGTTCCTCGCTGCGTCCTGGTACGTGTGCATCCGGCTGCACGACGCGTCCGCCCGGACGATCGTCCCGTTCTCGGTGGCGATCGCCGTGATCCTCGCGCTCATCTGGGTGCCGTACACCGAGCTGTGGGTGGGACTCGTCATGGCGGCGCTGCTGACCGTCGAGCTCTTCCTCACGCGCGACGCCGACGTCGATGTCGGCGACCGCGCCTAGCATCGGGGCATGGACGAGCTCAACCCCGACGTCCTGGAACGCGTGCGATCGATCTGCATGTCGCTCCCGGAGACCCACGAGCAGGCCGCCTGGGTGGGCCTGCGGTGGCGCATCCGTCACCACACGTTCGCGCACCTGCTGACGATCGTCGACGGCAAGCCGCAGTCCCACGCGAGAGCCGTCGGCACGGACGGGCCGGTCACGGTGCTCACGCTCAAGGCACCGGCATCCGAGGTCGAGGCCTTCGCCTCGATGGGTGCTCCCTACTTCTACGGCGGATGGGGCCGCGACTCCGTGGGTCTCGTGCTCGACGACGACACCGACTGGGACGAGGTCGAGGAGCTGCTCACCGACAGCTACCGCGAGCTGGCCCCGCGGACGCTCGTGTCGCGTCTTGACGCCTAGGATCAGCGGCATGGATCCGCTCTTCACCGAACGTGGGGTGTTCGTCGCCCTCGAGGGTGGTGAGGGTGCGGGCAAGTCCACCCAGGCACGGATGCTCGGCGACTGGCTCGAGGAGCTCGGTCACGGCGTGCTGCTCACCCGTGAGCCCGGTGGCACCGACGTCGGCGCCATGCTGCGCCGCATCGTGCTCGACCACGCCACCGGCGCGCTCTCGCCGCGGGCCGAGGCCCTCATCTACGCCGCCGACAAGGCCGAGCACGTCGACGAGATCGTGCTGCCCGCGCTGGCCGAGGGCATGGTCGTCGTCACCGACCGCTACGTCGACTCACTGCTCGCCTACCAGGGAGCCGGGCGGGCCGTCGACGTCAGCGAGCTCGAGCAGGTGGCCCGCTGGGCCACGTCCGACCTGCGTCCACACCTCACGGTGGTGCTCGACGTCGACCCCGCCACCGGCCTGGGCCGCGCCGGCGACCTCGATCGCATCGAGGCCGAGCCGCTGGAGTTCCACCAGCGGGTGCGTGAGCACTTCCTCGACCTCGCCGCCGCCGACCCCGACCACTACCTCGTCCTGCCGGCCGACGAGGACGCCGACAAGCTCCACGAGGCCATCCGCGCCGGCATCGAGCCCTGGCTCGGGCAGGCCGCGCCGGCATGACCATCTGGCAGGAGCTCGTCGGCCAGGAGCCGGTCGTCAAGACCCTGCGCGAAGCGGTCGACTCCGCATCCGGCGGTGGCGCCGGCTCGCCCGAGTCCGCCATGACGCACGCATGGTTGTTCACCGGGCCACCCGGTTCCGGACGCTCCAACGCCGCGCGTGCGTTCGCCACGGCACTCCAGTGCGAGCAGGGCGGATGCGGCGAGTGCCACTCCTGCGCCACGGCGAGAGCCGGCAGCCATCCCGACATCACGATCATCCGCACCGACGGCCTCTCGATCGGCACGGACCTCATCCGCGACTACGTCCGGCGGGCGGCGTTGCGTCCTGCGCTCGGTCGGTGGCAGGTGCTCATCGTCGAGGACGCCGACCGCCTCACCGACCAAGCCGCCAACGCGCTGCTCAAGTCGCTGGAGGAGCCCGCGTCGCACACGGTGTGGATGCTGTGCGCCCCGGCGATCGAGGACGTCATGGTCACCGTCCGCTCACGCTGCCGGCCGGTGCTGCTCCGCACCCCGTCGGCGGCGGCCATCGCCGAGCTCCTCGTCGGCCGCGACGGCATCGAGCCGGAGCTCGCCCACGCAGCGGCTGCCGCGTCACAGGGTCACATCGGCCGGGCCCTGGGCCTCGCACGCGATCCGGTGGCCCGCGACCGGCGCCGAGCCATCCTGGCGCTGCCGCTGCGGGTCGGCACCCTCGGCGACTGCCTGGCCGCGGCCCAGACCATCAACGACGAGGCCACCGCCCGCGCAGCCGGTGTGGCCGACACGGCCGACGAGCGCGAGATCACCGACCTGCGGGCGTCCTGGGGGGTGGAGGAGCGTGGTCGCCGCCCGGCCGGATTCGCCGGGGTGCTCTCCACCCTCGAGAAGGACCAGAAGCGCCGCCGCACCCGCCTCGCGCGCGACTCGATCGACGGCGTGCTCATCGACCTGCTCGCGTTCTGCCGTGACGTCATCGCCGTGCAGTGCGCTCCGGGCACCGATCTCGTCAATGCCGACGTGGCCGAGGATGTCGCGACCGTCGCCGGCGTGTGGACCCCGGAGTCGACCTTGCGTCGCATCGATGCCATTGTCGAGTGCCGCGAGGCCCTGGACGCCAACGCCGCACCCCAGCTCGCCCTCGAACGCATGATGATCGGATTTCTCCCGTGACACGACGCCGCGTCTCCCTCATTGCTCTGGTCACCGCGGTCGTTCTCGTCGCCGCGATCGTCGTGGTCGTCCTCGTGCGTGGTGGGGACGATGAAGGAGCTGTGTCCAAGAACGCACCGTCGGAGAGCCTGAAACGGTTCTACGGGCAAGACCTGTCATGGTCCGACTGCGAAGAGGGAAAGTGCACGAAGGTCGAGGTGCCGATCGACTACGAGAAGCCCGACGGCGAGACCCTCGAGCTGGCGGTCAAGGTCATCCCGGCGAAGGGCGACGGCGGGCGGAGCCTCTTCGTCAACCCCGGCGGCCCCGGCGGCGGCGTCACCGGCTTCACCGAGTACATGGCGGAGACTCTCGGCTCCAAGGTGCTCGACCAGTACGACATCGTGGGCGTCGACCCGCGTGGAGTCGGCGAGAGCACGCCGGTCGACTGCGTGTCCGATCGCGAGCTGGATCGGTTCTTCGCCAAGGACCCGAGTCCTGACGACGCCGAGGAGGTTTCGCAGTACCGGAAGATCACGGCCGGCCTGGGAGCCGGCTGCGGCAAGGAATCGGGCGGGCTCGGCGCGCACATCTCCACCGAGGAGACCGCCCGCGACTTCGATGTCGTCCGGGCGCTGCTCAAGTCGAAGACGTTCGACTGGTTCGGCTACTCCTACGGCACCCAGCTCGGTGCGACGTACGCCTCGTTGTTCCCCGAGAAGGTCGGCCGCATGGTGCTCGACGGTGCGTTGGACACGTCCTTGAGCTACCTCGACATCCTGTACGGCCAGAGCACGGGGTTCGACCGCGCGCTTCGGGCCTACGTCAAGGACTGCCTGGCCCAAGACGACTGCCCGTTGGACGGCGACGTCGACGCGGCCCTCAAGCAGATCTCCGACTTCCTCGAGTCCACCGACTCGAAGCCGTTGAAGACCGACGAGGATCGAGAGCTCACCGAGGGCCTCGCCTACATCGGCATCTTCTATCCGCTCTATGCCGAGGAGCTGTGGCCGGAGCTGTCCAAGGCGCTGAGCGCTGGTTTCGACGGTGACGGCACTCCGCTGCTGGCACTCGCCGACGCCTACACCGAGCGCGAACCAGACGGGTACGTCAGCAACTACCTGGAGATGTACTACGCGGTGAGCTGTCTCGACAGCTCCGAACGGGGCAGCTTTGACGATGCCGAGTCGGAGGTGGCGCGCTTCGAGAAGGCCAATCCGGTCCTGGGTCGTCTGTTCGCCTGGGATGGGCTCGTGTGTGCCGACTGGCCCGTCCCGGCGATCCACCCCCAGGTCGAGGTCGATGCCACCGGGTCGGAGCCCATCGTGGTGATCGGCACCACGCGCGACCCTGCCACACCGTACGAGTGGTCCCGGATCATGGCCGACCAGCTCCGCACCGGCGTCCTGATCTCGCGGGAAGGCGACGGCCACACCGCGTACGGGTCGGGAAACTCGTGCATCGACGACCTGGTCGACACGTACCTGGCCGACGGGACGGTTCCGAAGGACGGCACCACGTGCAAGGAGTAGGCCGCCCAGGGCGTCCAGGCGCACCGGAACCAGGCTCGTTCGACGGGCCATGACAGGATTCCTGTCGTGACCCGACGCAACGCGATCCTCGCCCTGGGCCTCGCCGTCGTGCTCATCGGAGTGATTGCCCTCGCCGCAGCCCTCGGTGGCAGCGACGACGACTCCGACGGCGGCGACAAGGCGGCGCCGGCCTCCGAGGGAGTGTCGAGCGGGCTCGAGCGGTTCTACAGCCAGAAGCTCAGCTGGGAAGACTGCGGGGGCGAGGCGCAGTGCACGTCCGTGGAGGTCCCGACCGACTACGAGAAGCCCGACGCCGACACCCTGGAGCTGAAGGTCAAGGTCGTCCCTGCGAAGGGCGACGGCGGGCGCACGCTTTTCGTCAATCCCGGCGGCCCGGGCGGCGAGGCGCAGGGATTCGCCGACTACATGGTCTCCCAGCTCGGTGACGACGTCCTCGACCGTTACGACGTCGTCGGTGTCGACCCGCGTGGCGTCGGCAAGAGCACACCGGTCGACTGCCTGACCGACGCCGAGCTCGACGCCTACGCGGCGAGCGAGCCCGATCCCGACGACTCCGCCGAGATCGACGAGTACCGATCCATGGTTGTCGACTTCGGAGAAGGCTGCACCGAGAAGTCGGGTGAGCTCGCAGCACACATCTCCACCGAGGAGGCGGCCCGCGACTTCGACATCGTCCGCGCGCTGCTCGGCGCCAAGACGTTCGACTGGTTCGGCGCCTCGTACGGCACGGAGCTCGGCGCCACTTACGCCACCCTCTTCCCCAAGACGGTCGGCCGCATGGTGCTCGACGGCGCCGTGGACCCGTCGCTGACCGCGGAGGAGTCCGCGTTCGGGCAGACCACTGGGTTCGAGCGTGCGCTCGACGCCTACATCGAGGACTGCGTGGCGGAGAAGACCTGTCCGCTGGGTCAGGACGCCGATGCGGCGGAGGACAAGCTCGTCGAGTTCGTCAATGACCGCGACGCCGATCCGATGTCCACCGGTCAGGAGCGCAAGCTCACCCAGGGCATCGCGTTCTACGGCATTGCCGTCACGCTCTACGACAAGGCGACCTGGCCGATTCTCACCCAGGCGCTGACGGCGGCCTTCAAGGGCGACGGATCAGACCTGCTTCGCCTGTCCGACATCTACTTCCGCAGGAACGCCGACGGTACCTACGCCGAGAATCTCGGCGAGGCCAACCCCGCCATCAACTGCCTCGACTCCGCCGATGACGACGATGAGAGCACGCTCGAGGAGGTCCAGGACTCCGTGCCGCGCTTCGAGAAGGCGTCGCCGGTGTTCGGGCGGGTGCTGGCCTGGGGCGCGCTCAGCTGCACCGACTGGCCCATCGCGGCCACCCATCCACAGGTCGACGTCGACGCGACCGGATCGAAGCCCATCGTCGTGCTCGGCACCACTCGCGACCCGGCCACCCCGTACGAGTGGGCCAAGTCCCTGGCCGACGAGCTCGGCACCGCCGTCCTCGTCACCCGCGAGGGCGACGGCCACACCGCCTACACGTCCGGCAACGCGTGCATCCAGAAGCTCGTCGACGCCTATCTGGTCGAGGGCACGGTCCCCAAGGACGGCGCCACCTGCAAGGAGTAGTGGGGTCATCGGCCGCCGGCCGCTGACACCAGACCGTTCAGCTGCGGATGGCCTCGTGGTGACGGATGACCTCGTCGATGATGAAGGTGAGGAATTTCTCCGCGAACGCGGGGTCGAGGTCGGCTTCCTTGGCCAGCTCGCGGAGCCGCGCGATCTGACGCGACTCGCGCTCTGCGTCAGCCGGCGGCATGTCGTGGTCGGCCTTCAGGCGGCCCACCCGCTTGGTGTTCTTGAACCGCTCGGCGAGCATGTGCACCAGCGCAGCGTCGATGTTGTCGATGCTCGCGCGGATGTCCTCGAGCTCGGCCAGGGTCTCGTCCGTCGGGTCCACAGTCGGTGATTCTACGGGCCGCCAGAACGCCGAACCCCGCGATTCGGTCGGCACGCGTCCGATCGGTAGACTCGTCCCCGGTTCGGCGGGGCGACCCCCCGGTGGACCTCGCCGCTTTAGCTCAGTCGGTAGAGCGTTTCACTCGTAATGAAAAGGTCGTCGGTTCGATTCCGACAAGCGGCTCCACCATCGTCCCTGATCAGCGGCTCACCTCACGTCGATCAGCGCTGAGCGAATCTAGGCGCGGCCACCGACGTCGCCAAGGTGGGTGTGGGAAAAGTGGTCGGCGAACTTGAGTCCGTAACCCAACGCTCGGTCCACCGCGACGTGGAAGGACCACACGAGTGCGAGAAAGACCCACACCCGCTCGTCGGAGATGACCGCCAACATCAACACCAGACTGGGGCCGGCGTAGTTGTGCACCACGTTGTACGTCCAGGCGCCGAGGCTCGGTGAGATCGCGTACCCCACCATCGACAAGTCGAAGGCGATGAACAAGGCGAGGAGCCACCACCAGTCGAAGCCGGCCACCACGAATCCGGTCCCCACTGCGACCGCCAGCGCCATGTTCTCGATGCGTTGGATGCCGATGGTCATGTCCGGACACTCCTCGTCGGGTGATCGTGGGGTTCGCCGAGTACTCGCACCACCTGCTCCGGATCGTCGACGGTGGCGACGATCCGGTCAAAGGCGGCGTCCGTCAGCTCCAGCACGACCGCAGGGGCTTTGCCATGGCAGACGGCGAACGTCGTTCCGCTGGCGCCTCGGAAGGTGCCGATCTTGATCCTCCCTGGCACCTCGGTGCCCGGTGCGCGTATGCCGTGCACCTCGACCATGCCGTCCGCCACGATTCGTGCACCGGTCAGTGCCGAACGCGGCACCGTCACGTCTCGGTGGACCGATTCGACCTTCTCGGCGATCGACAGCGAGACGGTCACCGATTCATCATCGATCAGGAGCTCAGCCATGATTCGATCCTCGCCGCCGCGCGAGTGCTGACACGGCGTGCCATACGAGGATGGCCAGGAGGAGGAGAAGTGAGAGGTAGGCGAAGAGCTCGCCGACGACGGTGTACACCGTGTCCTCACCCCGTGTCGGGACCGACGTGACGAGGGTCTGGCCTTCAGCCACCTCATAGTCCGCCTTGTGGCCGACCAGGCGGCCCTGAGCGTCCGTGGCCAGCGAGATCCCCTGGCGGGTGGGTCGAACGATCGACACTCCGGACTCCACGGCTCGGAACGACGACTGCTGGGCGTGCCATGCGGCCACGCTGGGCCAGTCGCTGGACGGTGCCAGCAGGATGTCGACGTCGGCCCGGCCGGCTTGGCGCAGCAGCCCCGGGAAGAAGTCGTCCTGACAGATGACCGTGGAAAGACGGCCGTACGGCGTGTCGACCGTGGGCAGGATCCCGGGACCAGGCGTGTGCCCGTCGCCTGGAGTCGGCTTGGACTTCAGGTAGTCCCACACGACGTCGCCGTCCGGGCCCAGCAGGACTGCATGGTTCTCGTTCGACGTTCCGCCGTCGGAACCGTCGGTGTTCAGCAGGACGATCATCGCGATCTGGAGGTAGATCCCCTCCCGGGCGGCGAGCTCTGCAGCCCGCCGGACGACCGCTCGCTGGTCCTCGACGAGCACCAGCGCGGCCGCTTCGGACCAGGCCACGATCTTGGCCCCCGCTTTCGCCTCGGTCTGGGAACGCGCGAAGAGATCGTCCAGCAAGGGAGCGAACCGCTCGTCGCTGACCGCCGACCGCTGCTCGGGCTGCTCGGGCCGTAGCCGCGGCGCGGAGAAGGCGGCGACGGACAGGTCGCGGTCCGGAGCCAGCGCAGCCACCCGCACGGTGGTGTCGTTCGGGGCCGCGAAGGCAATCCGGGCTCCACCGAACAAGGACACTGCGAGAATGCCCAGACAGAAGGCAGCGATGACACCACGTCGTACGCCACTCCCTGCACTCCCGCCACTGGGTGGGCGCGGGCGCTTCCTGGCTTCCCAGACTTCGTTGACCACAGGGGCCAGCCAGCTCACGAGGAAGGTCAGTCCCCAGATACCGGTGACCGAGGCCACCTGGACGAGGGTGAGGCTGGAGTACTGGGAATACGCCGTGCTGCCGGCAGTGCCGAACGCGTTGCCGAAGGTCGCCATGAACTCGATGCTGGTCGCGGCCAATGGGAAGGTCAGCGTCCGGACCCACGGTCCAGATCGCCGTGCTACGAGGCGGTCCAGCGCGTACGGCAAGGCGCCACCGACTCCGAGACCGGCGACGAAGAGCGCGTAGTCCAGACCTGAGGCCACCGGGAAGAAGCCACCCCGCATGCCGATCCAGGCGGCCCCTGACATCACCACGATGAGGACCGGAAGTCCTACTCGCGCGCGTTGGCCGCGAGTGAACCGCATCAAGAACACCGGCGCCATCCAGGCCGCGACCGGAACGAGCGTTTGGAGGTTGCTCACGGGTAGCAGTGCGGCTCCGAGCAGAAGCCACACCCAGGACAACCGGTCCCGCGGAGATGCTGAAGAGTCGGTGGCCTGCGGTCCGGAGGCAGGGAATCGGCGAGTCGCCCTCGCGTCGCCCGTCGTGTCGATGGCAGTCATGAGAGGTCGGAATCCTTCCGGCTCGGCTGTGTCAGACGAGCATCGACGCTCTCTGGGTGACCTGACGTCACCCACAAGCGGATTCACCCTGGGTGAGTCGACGTTTCCGAAGGTAGAGTCGCGTCCATGCCGACATCCGTCGCGGAGGTCGAGGGAGAGGGCAAGGGCGCTTCGAGCCAGTTCATCCAGTCGAAGCTTGAGGCTCCTGTCCCGCGTCCGCGCGTCTCGCGGCGGGGGCTTCTCGACGCTTGCACGGGTCCGCCGCGCAAGCTGACGTTGATCCGCGCGCCGGCTGGGTGGGGGAAGTCGACGCTGCTTGCCGATTGGCACGAGCTCGAGACCGAGACTCGTCCGTTCGCCTGGCTCAAGCTCGATGGTGGCGACAGCGATCCAGTCCGGTTCTGGACGTACCTCATCCATGCGCTTCGCACGGTCGAACCGGACGTGGGCGTGGTCTCCCTTCCGCTCCTGCGCGCTCCACGGGTCAGTGTCACCGACATCGTTCTCCCCGCACTCTTCAACGACCTCAGATCGTTGCCACAGGCGATCGTGCTCGTGCTCGACGACTACCACTTGGTGAAGAGCCCGGACATCGACGAGGGCCTCGCCTTCTTTCTCGAGCATCTCCCCAGGACGGTGGAGCTCGTCGTCTCGAGCAGATCCGAGCCGGCGCTCCCCTTGGCTCGCCTGCGCGCGCAAGGTGAGCTGGCAGAGATCGATGCGCAACAGCTCTGCTTCACCGAGGAGGAGGCCGATCTCTTCCTGAACAACCTGCACGGCCTCGGTCTTGACCGGGAGGACGTGGTCCGGCTTCAGGAGCGAACGGAGGGATGGGCGGCCGGCCTCTACCTGGCGACGCTAGCCGTTCGCGACCGAGCTGGTCGGCACGAATTCATCGAGGCGTTCGCCGGCGACAACCGGCACGTGGCGGACTACTTGCGATCAGAGGTGCTGACAGGGCTTCCGGACGGAGCGAGGACCTTCCTGCTGCAGACCTCGGTCCTCGAACGCCTGTGCGCGCCGCTTTGCGATGCCGTCACAGGACGCCCGGACTCAGTCAAGGTGTTGCACGAGCTCGAGCGTTCGAACTCGTTCCTGGTCCCTCTCGACATGAAGCGCGAGTGGTACGGCTACCAGCATCTCTTCGGGGAGCTACTGCGGCACGAGCTCGCGCTCGACGAGACGGAGGACGCTCGCATTCTTCATCGGCGTGCGAGCGCGTGGCATCGCGATCACGGTGACCCTTCGGACGCGATCCGACACGCCACCGCGGCTGGTGACGTCGCCGCCGCGTCTGAGCTGATCCTTCGAGAGTGGATCGATTTCCGGAATGCTGCGCGTCTCGAGACGGTGCTCGCCTGGCTGGACGACCTGCAACCCCAGGTGGTCTCGTCGGACTCTCGTTTGTCCCTCGTGATGGCATCGACCTTGCAAGAGGTTGGCCGGATCGCCGAGGCTGAGCACTGGCTCGGCGTGGCCGGGCACGACGTGTCACAGGGCTCACTTCCAGCCGGTCCGACCACGGTGGCTTCCGGCCTGGCGGCATCACTGGCGATCAATCGGTATTTCATGGGGGACGTTCGGGGGATAGCCGATATCGCTCGACCAGCGCTCGAGCTGGAGGAGCCTGGCTCGGACTACTGGCGCAGTGCGTTGCTGACCACCCTGGGAGTCTCCGTGTTCCTGGGTGGCGATGGGCCGGACTGCCTCGACCTGCTCGACGACGCGGTGAGGGCGAGCGCAGAAGCGAACCACTCCCTTGCGCTGGTCCACGCCCTGAGCTGGTGCGGGGTCGCCCATGCTGAGATCGGTGACACGGCGCGCGCTGACCGGGTCCTGGCCGAGGCCGATGCTCTCCGGATGCGGGAACCCGGGTTGGCGAACTACGTCGGGATGTCGATGACTCACGTGGCGCGTGGCATCTTGCTCCAGCGACAGGATCGACTCGAGGACGCGGACGCGGCTCTGACGAAGGGCACGGAGCTGGCCCGGGCGGGGAGCGCCAAGTTCGATCTGTCGTACGGGTTGCTCGCCCAGGCAGGTGTGAAGGGGGGCCTCGGCGATCGACGGGCCGCGAGCGAGATGCTGAGGGAAGCTCGCCAGATCATCGATGCCTGCGCCGACCCGGGCGACCTGCGGCAGTCGATGGAGAAGGTCGAGCGACGGCTCAGAATCCAGCCGACGCGCTCGGTCCGGACGCCCTATGAGGAGGACCTCAGCGATCGAGAGCTGAGTGTTCTCCGCCTGCTGGCATCCGATCTCAGCCAGCGAGAGATCGGGGAGCGTCTCTTCATCTCCTTCAACACCGTCAAGAGCCACGTGAAGAGCATCTTCCGCAAGCTGGGCGTCGCCAAGCGTTCTGAAGCGATCGCGCGGGCGAAGGACCTGAAGCTGCTCTAGCACTCAGTCGTCAGCACCATCGTCGGGAGTCTCCTGCACGGAGACGAGCTCAACCGCCAGGTTGCGGAGTCGATCGAGCAGGCCGTGCAGCTGGCTCTGGTCGAGTGGTTCGGTCTCGATCCGAGTCTGGTCCTCGCCAGGCACCATCAGGATGCCGGGCAGCGCGGTGGCGAACCCCGCACTGAGGACGCCGCGGACCATGATCGTGTATCTCATCGGTTGCACGTGGCCTCCTCGGTCGGTCCTGAGGAAGATTCTTCGACCGAACTGGGTGAGTTGTAACCACCCAGGGTGAGCAGGCTCCGGGGTGAAGACAGGTCACCCAGTCCGACCGGACTGTTGGCGCATGACCAACCCACCTCCGATCACTCGTGAAAGGTGATCCGACATGACTTTTCTTCGTCGTCACCCTGTGGCCGCCTTCTTCGTGCTCGCTTATGTGCTGGCCTGGGGCGCGATCCCGTGGAACAGCTTCTTTGCCCCCGGCGCCCTCCTGGCCGCCATCATCGTGGTCTCCGCCACCGAGGGTCTCCATGGACTTCGGCAGGTCGGCGCGCGACTGATCCGGTGGCGAGTGCACTGGATCTGGTACGCGCTGGCTGTCGCTGTCCCGCTGACCGTGCACGCGGCCGCAGTCTCAGCGAACGTGGCTCTGGGAGCCTCCACGCCCTCGCTCGACCTGCTGACCCCCTGGTACGGACTACCGCTCGCCTTGGGCCTCCACATCATCAGCCCGTTCGGTGGTCCGATGACGGAGGAGCCCAGCTTCCGCGGCTTCGCACAATCTGAGCTGCAGCGGACTCACTCACGTCTGGCCGCGACCGCGATCATGTCCGTCGCCATCACCGGTTGGCACGCGCCGCTGTTCTTCATGCCGGTGTTCGAGGCGCCCCCGATCGGTTTTGTCACGACCGTCGCCGTCACCTTCTGGTACGCCTGGCTGTTCAACCACGCCTCTGCGAGCTCGCTGCTCACCCTCATCGCCCACGGTGTCGAGGGAGGTGTGGAGACGAATGGTTTCTGGTCGCCCGGGGCGGACCTCGACAGGCTCAACTGGACGTACGCGGCCGCATGGTGTGTGGTCGTCCTCATCCTGTTGGTCGCCGACCGCCGTTTCTGGGCCCATCGCGAGTCCACGGAGACCGTTTCGCGGCACCGCGCCGCGGGCTCCGTCGAGGTGAGCCGGCGCTGACATGGTGCATCACGGATGGAGGGATACTTCCGGGCGATCCGCCATGGCGACCACGCGAGCGGTCCCGCCATCGCGGCGTCTGGTTCACTTCGCTGGACTGGTGCTGGGTCTGGAAGCGGTCGCGGTCCTGATGAGCCCTGCCCCGGATGTCCTGCCGTTCGTGCTCGTGCTGATACCAGCCACGGCCGCCATCGTCGTCGCAGCGGTCGATGGCGGCCGCGCCGCAGTACGTCGACTGACCGGCCGGGTGGTTCGGATCCGGGTCGAGATGCGCTGGTACATCCTGGCGGTCGGAATTCCGGTGGCGGACAAGCTCCTGGTCGATCTGGCCGGCACGCTGCAAGGGAGGACAGACCCGGAGCGTCTGGTGCAGGCCCTCACGACAGCGGCCATCGTGGTTCCGCTGGTCGTCCTCATCCCCGGACTCCTCGAAGAGCTGGGTTGGCGCGGCTTCGGGGTGCAGACGGCGATCGAGCATGGCCACTCCCCGTTCTGGGCGGTGGCGGTGATCGGTCCGTTGTTCATCACGCTCCACCTTCCCCTGTACCTGCCGGGCCAGCTCTACGCCGGTTCCGCATTGTGGCCGCTCCCGATCAACCTTCTTGCCGTCTCAGCGCTGCTCACCTGGATCTACCTCCGAACCCAGAGCGTGCTGGTCACCGGTCTGATGCACGCCAGCTTCAACGCCACCGTTCCGCTGACCTGGGGGCTGGACGCGGAGTGGGTGTGGGCCGCCCGCGCCGTCACCCTGACGCTCATCACGGCCCTGGTCGTCGGCCGAACCGGTATCACCTGGTGGCGGACGCCACTGGTGCCTGCGGACCAACTCAGCACTCAACGAAGGAGACAGTCATGAACACGAGCACCTTGCCCGACCGAACCGAGGTCGCCATCGTCGGTGCCGGACCCACCGGACTCGCGCTCGCGGTGACGCTCGCATCCGCCGGGATCGATTTCGTCATCATCGACCGACTGGACGAAGGTGCGAACACGTCGCGTGCTGCCGTCGTTCACGCTCGCACCCTGGAAGTACTCGAGGAGCTGGGTGCCGCGAAGGACCTGGTCGCGCGCGGCCTGCCCATCGCACGGTTCGTGGTTCGCGACGGTTCCCGGCGATTGTTCTCGGTCCCCTTCGACGGCTTGGCGACGGACTATCCGTTCGCCCTGATGGTCCCGCAGTACGAGACCGAGGACGTGCTTCTCACCCGACTGCGCACCCTGGGGAAGGACGTGCATCGGCCGTACGAGGTCGGCTCCGTCAGTCAGGACGAGGACGGTGCGACCATCTCCATGAACACCGGACAGATCATGCGTGCCGATTACGTCGTCGGCGCCGACGGCATGCACAGCACCGTGCGCGAGTCCTCAGGGATCGGTTTCACCGGCAACGCCTACGCCGAGTCCTTCGTCCTGGCAGACGTCGCCATGGACTGGGCTCCCGGCCCCGCCGAGGTCAACCTCATCTTCGGCGCCGCCGGTCTCACCGTGGTCGCGCCACTCCCGGGGGGCCACTACAGGGTGGTGGCCACCGTCGATGACGCTCCGGAGACCCCCGGCCTCGCCTTCGTCCAGCAGATCATGGATCGTCGCACCCCGGACCAGGCCAGGGTGATCGACGTGGCTTGGTCCTCACGGTTCCGGGTCCACCATCGAGTCGCCGACCGTTACCGGGACGGTCGTCTTCTGCTGGCCGGCGATGCCGCGCATGTCCACAGCCCCGCGGGTGGTCAGGGGATGAACATCGGCATTCAGGATGGCTGCGCCCTGGGGATGGCGTTCGCAGCCGGGGACCTCGACAGATACGAGGCACTGCGCCGCCCTGTCGCCCAGCACGTGGTCGCCTTCACCGACCGCATGACCAAGATGGCCACCACCCGCAGCCCGGTGCTTCGCCCAGTCCGTAACGCCGCTCTTCGCCTGCTCGATCGCATCCCGGCCTTCCGCACCAAGCTCGCCACAGAGCTCTCGGAGCTGAGCAGTCGAGAGTCCGCTTGACCTCAGGCGCAGCTCGGTTTTCCTGATGTCGCAAATATCGAGTTGAGGTCGGTTGATAGGTGCGACCTATGAACCGATCGAAAAGAACGCTTGGACCAGCAGTCGGATCGGTGCCTACGTTGGCTGAAAGCCGCCGCTGAGCGTGTCGGCACATGCGAAGGAGTGAGAAGCCACCATGGCGAAAGTTCTGTGTGTCCTCTATGACGATCCTGAAGCCGGGTACCCGAAGTCCTACCCGCGGGACGACGTTCCGGCGTTGACCCAATATCCGAACGGGCAGACGTTGCCCACGCCGGACGACATTGACTTCACGCCGGGTGAGCTGCTGGGGAGCGTGTCCGGTGGGCTCGGGCTCCGCAAGTACCTGGAGGGCGAGGGACACGAGTTCGTGGTCACCTCGTCCAAGGACGGGCCGGACTCGGTCTTCGAGCGTGAGCTCGCCGATGCCGAGGTCGTGATCAGCCAGCCGTTCTTCCCCGCCTACCTGACCGCCGATCTCATCGCGAAGGCTCCCAACCTCAAGCTCGCGATCACGGCGGGAATCGGCTCCGACCACGTCGACCTCGACGCCGCGATCAAGCACGGCATCACCGTGGCCGAGGAGACCTACAGCAACAGCATCAGCGTTGCCGAGCACGTCGTGATGATGATCCTGTCGCAGGTACGCAACTACCTGCCCTCGTACCAGAACGTCCTCGACGGCGGCTGGGACATCGCCGAGTGCGCCTCGCGCTCCTACGAC
Source organism: uncultured Actinomycetota bacterium (assembly GCA_963726885.1). Classification (GTDB taxonomy): domain Bacteria; phylum Actinomycetota; class Actinomycetes; order Propionibacteriales; family Nocardioidaceae; genus Aeromicrobium. The sequence goes on from CAVSDS010000010.1 coordinate 51,505, forward strand.
CTCGAGGGCATGAGCGTCGGGTCGGTGGCAGCGGGCAGGATCGGAACCGCGGTGCTGCGCAGGCTGGCACCGTTCGACGTCAAGCTGCACTACACCGACAAGTTCCGGCTTCCCGAGGAAGTCGAGGACGAGCTCGGGCTGACGTTCCACGAGAGTGCGCAGGACATGGCTCCGCACTGCGACGTGATCACCATCAACGCGCCGCTGCACCCCGAGACCGAGGGGTTGTTCGACGACGACCTGTTGTCGACCATGAAGCGCGGCGCGTACCTGATCAACACGGCGCGGGGCAGGATCTGTGACGAGGGTGCGATCGTTCGCGCGCTGGAGAGCGGTCAGCTCGCCGGTTACGCCGGCGACGTGTGGGCCCCGCAGCCGGCGCCCGCCGACCACCCGTGGCGCACCATGCCGCACCACGGCATGACGCCGCACATCTCCGGCACCACGCTGTCCGCCCAGGCGCGCTACGCGGCCGGCACCCGAGAGATCCTGGAGGACTACTTCGGTGGACGTCCGATCCGCGACGAGTACCTCATCGTGCAGGGTGGCGAGCTGGCCGGCACCGGTGCTCGCTCCTACACGGCCACCCAGGAGTCATGACCGGAGCCTTTGACCTCGGCGAAAGTCATGTGTGAAGGCCACCTCCTGCTCGCGTGGTCGAGCAGGAGGTGGCCTGCTGCGTGTACATCGAGCGCATCTATCAAAAAGCGCATCCTTGAGAGGCGACGGCCTTTCCATCCGCTCTGCGCTGAGGAATCATCTCCGGCATGCTGATGCGTCAGTTCGAGTACCTCACCGCGTTGTCCCGCGAGGGGCACTTCGGTCGCGCCGCGCAGGCGTGCCACGTGTCCCAGCCCGCCTTGTCGGCCGGCATCCGAAGCCTCGAGGCCGATCTCGGGGTGCGGATCGTCGAACGAGGGCAGCGATTCGAGGGATTCACCCCGGAGGGGATGCACGTCCTGCAATGGGCGCAGCGCATGCTCGCCGAGCAGGAGGGGCTCCGCCAGACGCTGAAGTCCATGCAGGGCGGCCTGTCCGGGGTGCTCCGTATCGGAGCGATCCCGACGGCGCTGACGGTCGCACCGCTGATGACGACCGCGATGCGAGCCGAGTATCCGATGGTCCAGTTCTCCCTGGAGTCGATGTCGTCACGGGAGATCGTGCACTCGCTCAACGAGTTCGACATCGACGTCGGGATGACCTACGTCGACGGCGAGGCGCTCGGCAAGGTCCGGGTGATCGCCCTGTATCGCGAGAAGTACATGTTCCTCACCCCTCAGGACGGTGACTTCGGTGGCCGTGAGTCGATCGGCTGGGCGGAAGCAGCCTCGGCGCCGCTGTGCCTCATGACGCCGGTGATGCAGAACCGCCGGATCCTGGACGGGAACTTCGCCGACGCCGGGGTGGAGGCCACGACGGTGGTCGAGACGGACACCGTCTCCGCGATCTACGCGCACGTGGTGGACATGCACCTGTCCAGCATCATTCCGCACGCGTGGCTCCACAGCTTCGGCGTACCGGACCACGCCCACGTGATCCCCTTGCCCCGGCCGACGAGGTCATTCCACGTCGGGCTGGTGCTGCCCGGACGCGGGCCCGAGTCGATGCTGGCGCGCGCCTTGGTCGACACCTCGCTGGCGGTGGACTGGCGTCACGAGCTGGACGAGGCCGTCGGCCGCAGGCTGCGAGCACAGACCCCGAGCGGCTAGCTCGTCGGCTGGATACGGTGACGCGATGACAGAGGAATTGAGCGAGGCGGTCGCGCCGAGCGGGACACTCCGCGCGGTGATCAACCTGGGCAACCCCGTGCTGGCGCAGGGAACGCCCGATGCGCCCACCGGCGTCACGGTGTCGATCGCCGAGGAGGTGGCGGCGTGGCTCGATGTGCCGCTTCAGCTCACGTGCGTCGACGCGGCGCGGAAGTCGTACGCGGCCATCACCGAGGGTCAGGTCGATCTCTGCTTCCTGGCGATCGAGCCTGCACGCGAGGAGGGGGTCGCGTTCACGGGGCCTTACGTGGCCATCGAGGGCGTGTACGTGGTGTCGGCTGACTCGTCCCTCGACAGCGCGGACGACGTGGATCGCGCCGGCGTCCGGATCGCCGTGCGCGAGGGGTCGGCGTACGACCTGTTCCTGTCGAGGACGCTCAGCCGGGCCGAGGTGGTGCGTGGTGACGAGGCGACTGATGTCTACGAGGAGGCTGGACTGGAGGCCTGCGCCGGCATCCGCCAGCCGATGACCGAGTACGCCGAGCAGTCGGGCCGCCGAGTCCTCGAGCCTCCCTTCATGCAGATCGACCAGGCGGTCGGACTGCCACGTGCCCTGAGCCCGGACGCCGTGTCGGCCGTGGCCGAGCACATCGAGCACCTGAAGGCGAGCGGATTCGTCGAGGCGGCGCTGACTCGCAGCGGCGTGCACGCAACGGTGGCACCGCCCACCCCAGGTGACCACGCATGAGGAGTCGAAGTGAGCAGGCTGCCGGCCTCCAGGACTGGATGGTCGAGCAGCGGCGCATCCTGCATCAGCAGCCAGAGGTCGGTCTCGACCTCCCGGACACTCATGCCCACATCGACGACGTCCTTCGTTCGTGCGGACTGACACCGGAGCGTCACGACCAGGCCGGTCTCACGGTTGCGCTGGCAGGCGATGACCCGGACGGATCGACCACGGTCCTGAGGGCCGACATGGATGCCTTGCCCATCACGGAGCGCTCCGGGGTCGACTTCGAGTCCGAGCGGTCCGGCGCCATGCATGCCTGCGGACACGACCTGCACATGGCGATGCTGCTCGGCGCCGCCCGGGCGTTCGCTGAACAGCCGCCCCGCCGCGACGTGGTTCTGGCGTTCCAGCCGGGGGAGGAGTCCGACCGTGGCGCGCTCAAGGTGCTCGAGCACGAGAACCTGCAGCTCAGTAGGGCCACGGCCTTCGCCATTCACGTGCACGCGACGCAGCCGGCCCACTCCGTCCACTTCACGCACGACGTCTTCATGGCGTTCGGCGACTGGTTCCAGGTCGACTTCTCCGGTCCTGGTGGCCATGCGGCCACGCCGGAGGATGCCGGGAACCCGGTCGAGGCGGCGGCGCGGTTCGTGCTCGCCGCGCGAACGCTGACCGAGGAGCTGGCTCGCGACGAGCACGTCGTCGCGTCGGTGACCGAGTCGCTGATCGGCAACGCGGTCAACGTGATCGCCGCGTCCGGACGTTTGCGCGGCACCATCCGCACGCTCAGCGCCGACCAGCGAGAACGACTGATCATCGGTCTGACAGCGGCGGCGTCAACAGCAGCGACGGACTCAGGCGTCACCGCGACGTTCGAGTTGACCGAGGGATACCCGGCGGTGCGCAACGACTCCGCGTACGTGGACCGGATGGTCAGACGATTCGGCGAGGTTCTCGGCCCGGAGCAGCTGACGCCGATGGAGCGACCGTCGATGGTCATCGAGGACTTCGCCTACTTCCTGCAGAAGTGGCCCGGCGCGATGGTCTACCTCGGAGCGAACGTGCTGGGACACCGCTCGTTCAATCATTCCGACGACGTCGTGTACGACGAGGCAGTGATGACCACCGGGGCGATCATGCTGCTGGAGGCCGGGGACGGCTTCTAGCCCAGTGGAAGGCGGGCACCACGGTGCGTGGTGCTCTGTCCGGCGAGCGCGGTGGCTCGATGCACGGCGTCCTCCATCGATTCGCCGAGCGCGAGATGGTGCGCCAAGCCACCGCAGAAGGCGTCCCCTGCGCCGCTGGTGTCGACCGCGACGACATCCACAGCCTGGACCGCGCCGATCCGGCGCGATCCTGAGTAGATGACCGCACCGTCTGCGCCGAGCGTGACGACGAGGGTGCCGTCGAAGTCCAGGAGCGACGCGCAGTGGTCGACCTCGTCCGCTGTCTGCGGCTCGGAGAGCCCGACCAGCTGGGCGAGCTCGGTGCGGTTGGGCACCAGGACGTCGACCGTCGCGAGGAGGCCGTCGAGCTCCTTCACGTCGGCGGGCATCGGTGCGGGGTTGAGGACGAACATCGCGTCCGGAGCGGCGCTGGCTGCCGCGATGAGGGCCGCCGTGGGGATCTCGAGCTGGGCGAGCATGACGGCAGGGTCGAGCCGCCCGACGTGTTGGGCCACCCAGATCGCTTCGAGGGCATGGTTCGCGCCGGGGTCGACGACGATGAGGTTCTCGCCGTCGGCGCCCACCAGGATGACGGCGTTGCCGGTCGCGCGTTCGCTCGTGCGGGCGATGCCGTCCACGTCGACTCCCCGCACCTCGAGGTCGTGCACCGCTGCTGCGCCGTTCTCGTCGTCGCCGACGGTGGCGATCATCGCCACGGATCCGCCGGACGCTGCTGCCGCCGCCGCCTGGTTGGCACCCTTGCCGCCGTGTGACACGCGGCGGGCGTCCGCGAGGATCGTCTCGCCAGGTCCGGGGATCTGCCGCACCGAGTAGGTCGTGTCGATGTTGGCCGACCCGACGACACAGATGGTGTGGCTGCTCATGCTGCTCCGCCCAGGGTGTCGAGGCTCTCGAGCACCAAGTCCCAGTACGCTGCTGCGTCCAGCGTGATCGCGACGAACGCGTTCGGATCCATCTCCGGATACCTCTCGTACAGGTCCACGACCGTGGTGCCCCGCGTCCATCGACCCTCGAGCTCGACCGCGACGAACGCCTCACGCCACTCGATCAGCGCCGGCGAGATGAGGGCCGCCACCGTGCACGGATCGTGCACCGGCGGCGCGTCGAACTCCCACAGCCGCTGGTAGGAGTCACCGAAGAACCCCATCCACGCCGCGCACACCTGACCGACTCGATGCGGCATCGCGGACATGCGATCGACGACCTCGGGGGTCGCGAGCGCCTGATGGGTGAGATTGAGGCCCACCATGCGCACCGGGACGCCCGATGTCAGCACGACATCGAGCGCCTCGGGATCAGAGAACGTGTTGAACTCCGCTGTGGGCGTGTGGTTGCCCCGGGCTGTCGACCCGCCCATGAAGATCACTTCCTCGACCTTGCCGACGAGATCGGGGCGCTCGGTGAGCAGCTGTCCGATGTTCGTCATCGGCCCGGTCGCGACGATCGTCACCGAGGAGTCCGCCGACTCGAGGAGGTCGGCCTGGAACTGCAGAGCGGTCTGTTTGATCGGAGTGCTCACGGGCTCGGGCAGGTCTGGTCCGTCGAGTCCGCTCACGCCGTGGACGTAGTTCCCCAGCGCCGCCTCGCCGGCCATGGGTCCTGCCGCCCCCACCGCCACCGGGATCTCGTCGTGACCGACCAGAGCCAGGACGCGGAGGGCGTTGCGCGTCGCGTCCTCGACGGAACAGTTCCCGAAGGTCGTGCTGATGCCGAGGAGATCGATGCTCGGCGACGCGAGCGCGAGCAGGATGGCGACCGCGTCATCGTGGCCGGGGTCGCAGTCGAGCAGGACCGGGATGGGGACGTTCGACATCACGCATCCTTGCCCAGCCAGCGCAGCATCGCGCCGACGACCGGAGCGAAGCCGTCCCAGCCCAGGAAGGGTGTGGGGCACCAGTGCGGTCCGATGTCCGTGGTCCAGACCAGGGAGCGACCCTCGCCGGTCTCCATGGTCGCGATGAGGACGTCGTCACCCACCGTGGCGACGACCTCCGCCTCGGGGCGGGCCGTCACGACGTTGTACCCCAGGAGATCTGGGGCCTGGCCGGTCCAGGCCCGGGCGATGGGATGGTCCGGCAGGGTCACTTCTGGGGCGACGCCCTGTGGTGTCTCCGCGCGATCGTCGCCCTCCAGCATCGTGACCGGTAGCACGTCCGCGATGGGACTGCGGATGAAGTTCGCCCGCGCCTGAAAGCCCTGGAAGCTGAGGTAGCCGCCGGCCATCATCAGGCCACCGCCTTGGCGGGTCCACTCGGCCAGACTCACCAGCGGGTTGCTCGTCGACTGACCCTCGAGCCACGTCTCGGGAGGCAGGACGAACGAGTTCGCGCCGATGTCGGACAGGATCACGACGTCGTACTCCGACAGGTCCGCGACGGTGCGGGGGAACTTCTGGGGCACGTCGTGGGCATAGATCTGCTCGACGTCGATGCCTTCGGTCGCCGCCGCAGCGATGAACTCGTCGGCTCCGGTGTGGAAGGTGACGCTGGTGAAGCTGTCGAAACCCTTGAAGTGCGTGGCCTGCGAGATCCAGCTCTCTCCTGCCAGCAGTACCCGGACCATGTGTCCTCCTCGTGTCAGATCGTCGTTGCTGTTGGTCTCGCACCTGCGAAGAGCGCTCGAGGATTGGCGACCATGAGTAGGTCAACGGTGCCCGCGTCCAGGCCGACGGCGAGCAGCCGCGGGACGAAGTACTGCAGCACGTGGCCGTAGCCCGGACCGCCGTGGCTCCGGAGCAAGGACTTGAGGAAGACGTCCTGGCTCAGCAGCAGCTGGGCGACGTGGCCGCGCTCGACCAAGCGAGCCAGCCAGGCGGCGTTCTGCTCGTCGGATGGGCACTGGACGCCCTGGTCGGCGTAGAAGACGTCCATCCCGAGCATGTCGTACTGGAGGTAGACGCCCCGGTTCAGGAGACGTTCCTGGTAGTCGAGATCGGCACCTGACGGGCCCATGTGGCACAGCACGACGCGTGCGGGGTCGACGCCGTGCGACTCGACCATGTCCAGCACGTCCTCACCCAGGCGGAACCATCCCGGGAGGTGGATCTGCAGCGGGAGGCCCGTCTCTCGTTGCGCGATGCAGGCGCCGGACAGGCTGGCCCGCTCGGCCGCGGTGAACTCGGCACCGACGCCGATCTCGCCGATGAACCCGGGCCGGACACCGTCCTGACCCTTGGCCACGTCGGCGAGGATCGTCTCGGCGATCTGCTCGGGGGAGAGGTCGCGGACGTCCGCGGGAATGGCCGAGTCGAGGTAGTAGCCGGTGCCGGCGATGACGGTGACGCCCGTGGCACGACTCACCTCGGCGAGACCCGCGAGATTGCGGCCGAATCCCAGGCCGGTGGCCTCGATGATCGTGCGTCCACCGAGGTCGGCGAACCGCTGGACCTCATCGATCGCCACCTGGAGATCGTCGAGCCGGCAGTTGTCGTCGTTCGCGAACGGGTCGTGCCGAAGGTCCCACAGGATGTCCTCGGAGACCGGTCGAGCCGCGAGGTCGTCAGGATCCCACCCGATCGAGGACGTCCGGTGGCTCCACGACGAGGCGTCGTTGAAGATGTGCTCGTGGGTCAGGGCCACCCCGAGCTCATCGGCGTCCATCGGTCCGAGGACCGACATCACCTCCGTCACTGCGAGTGCCCGACGATGCGACTGAACAGCTTGCTGTTCGCGAAGATCGCGACGATCAGGATGATGCCCTGGACGATCGGCACCCAGTAGACGTCGACCCGCAGGAGCACGAGGCCATTGCTGATGACGCCGAGCGTCAGTGCACCGATGGCTGATCCGACGATCGAGCCACGACCGCCCATCAGGCTGGTGCCGCCGAGCACGACAGCCGTGATCACCTCGAGCTCGAACAGCGTGCCCGAGTTCGAGGAGCCGCTGGCGAGACGCGTGGCGGTGAGGACGCCGGCGATCCCGGCGAACAGGCCGGTGAGCGTCAGTGCGGCCATCTGGATCCTGCGGATGTCCACGCCGGACCGCCGGAGGGACTCCGCGTTCGAGCCCACCGCGACGATGTAGCGCCCGAACCGCGTCTGGGTGAACACGTACCAGGCGCCGAGGACGGAGATGATCGCGATCCAGGTCGGCGTGTAGAGACCGAGCAGCTTGCCGTTGCCGAGCGGCAGCAGGAACGTCGACGAGATCGGCGTGCTGTAGCCGTCCGTGATGAGCAGGGCCACACCTCGCACGGCCGTCAGGGCCGCGAGGGTGACGATGAACGACTGGAGCTTGCCGTAGGCCGTCAGTGCACCGTTGATCGCACCGATGCCCGCGCCGATGAGCAGCGTGAGGGCGAGGGCGACGACGGGACTGCCGGACTCGGCGAAGATCGCCAGCGCCGCTGCGGTGAGGCCGACGATCGAGCCGACGGACAGGTCGATGGCGCCGGTGGTGATGACGAACGTCATGGCCATCGCGACCACCACGGTGGGCGCCACCTGTCGCAGCACGTTGACCAGGTTGTTCGAGGTCAGGAACGCGTCCGTCTGCAGGCTGAAGAAGGCGAAGAGGATGACGAAGACGACGCTGATCGACAGCACGCCGAAGTTCGTGGCCACGAAGTCCTGCCGTGCTCCCCGGCGGTCCTCGCGCGAGGCGCTCGGGCTCTCGGTGCTCGGTGCGGTCACGTCACTGCCCCATCATCGCGGTGACGAGGCCCTCGAGATTCGTCTCCGAGGGCGGCATCTCCTGGTGGTTGACGCCCTCGTAGAGGACGACGAACCGGTCGGCGACCTCGAAGAGGTCCTGGAGCCGGTGGGTGATCAGCACGACGCTCACCCCGCGTTCCGACACGTCCGAGATCAGCTTCAGCACCATCTCGACCTCTTTGGCCGCGAGGGCGGCTGTCGGCTCGTCGAGCACCAGCACCTTCGGCTCGAAGGTCACGGCCCTGGCGATCGCGACGGCCTGCCGCTGCCCACCCGACATGTCACCGACCTTCTGGTGGGTGTTCGTGATGCGGATGTGCAGCTTCTCGAGGTCCTGGCCGGCCGCTTCGTGCATCTGGGCATGCGCGAGTCGCCTGGTGATCCGGTGATACTTCTCGCGGCCGATGAACAGGTTCGCCGCGACGTCCAGGTCGTTGCACAGGGCCAGGTCCTGGTAGACCATCTCGATGCCGTGTGCGCGAGCGGCTTTCGGACCGGTTCCACTCATCTCCACGCCGTCGATGAGGATGCTGCCGGAGTCGGGGGTGACCGCTCCGGCCAGCATCTTCATCAGCGTTGACTTTCCGGCCCCGTTGTCACCGACGAGTCCGACGACTTCACCGGGAGCAATGCTGAGGTCGACACCCCTGAGGACGGACACCGCGCCGAAGCGCTTGTGGATGCCCTTCATCTCGACCCGGTACCGCGGCTCGGGTGAGCCGTCCGTACCTGCTCCGCTCGTCATCGTCGGACTCCCGCGGTCACTCGAAGATCGGGCGGTAGTCGTCGACGTTCTCCTTGGTCACGATCGTGACGGGGACGTCGATGAAGCCCTTCGGGTCGGCGCCACCGAGGATGGCCTTGAGCTCCTTGATGGCCTCCACGCCTTCCTGCTTCGGGTCCTGCTGGACGACCGCGCTCACGAGACCGCTGTCGATGCCGGCGATGACTTCCTTGGTGAGGTCCCAGCCGACGATCTTCGTCGATCCCTTGGCATCGAGCGCTGCTGCCGCGCCGACGGTCGCAGGTTCACCGGTGGTGTAGACGAAGTCCAGGTCCTTCTGCGCGGTGACCAGGTTCTGGGCTGCCGTGGCGGCCTTCTCCTGGACGTTGTCACCGTTGACGCTCTGGGTGTGCTTCGCGCCCTCGGCGTCGATGACCTTGCGGAAGCTGTCCTCACGCTGGTTCTGGATGAACGAGTTGCGCGCATCGACGACGCCGTAGGACTTGCCATCGACCAGGCCCTCGTCGACCATCCACTTTCCGGCCAGCTCGCCTGCCTTCTCGTTGTCCACTCCGACGAACGTCTCGATGCTGCCCTTCTCGAGCTGCGCATCGATGGCCACCACCTTGATGCCGGCGTCGCGTGCGGCCTTGACCGCGGGGAGCACACCATTCACGTCGATGGCGACGACGATGATGCCGGTCATGCCCTGCGAGGCGAAGTTCTCGATGTCGGCGCTCTGCTTCGCCGAGTCGTTGTTCGCGTTGGCGATCGAGAGCTCGCAGCCGGCGGCCTTCGCGGCCTCCTCGGCGCCCTCGTTCATCTGGGTGAAGAAGATGGCGGTCTGGTTGATCTGCGTCATCCCGACCTTGCAGTCCGATTTCTCGGAGCTGGCGGATCCTCCGTCGTCCTCGTTGCCGGTGCTGCAGGCGCTGAGAGTGAGGAGAACCGCTACCAGTCCGGCGAGCCCGGTGCGGGCCCGACGTGGGACACGACCCTTCATGATTCCTCCAAAGTCAGATTCGGAAATCGATTACCGAATTGCGATACCGTAACACCCAGCGAGCAGGTTGCCTAGAGGCTCCGGGAGATTTCGCGTTGAGGGAGGACGAGTGGCACTGGGACCGTCACGGGTCGTGACCATGGCCGACGTTGCGCGGCATGCGGGCGTCTCGCCCGCCACGGTCTCGCGCGCCCTGAGCGGCACCCGGCCGATGTCGCAGGAGATCAGGTCGAAGGTCATCGAGGCTGCCGACGAGCTGGGTTACCGCGTCAACCTGGTGGGTCGGATGCTCCGCCAGCGGCGCAGCGGCACGGCCGGATTGATCGTTCCCGACCTCGACAACCCCTTCTTCAGCTCGCTGGCGCAGCACCTGAGCCGGACGTTCGCACCGTCCGGACACGACCTGATGATCTTCAGCGCCGACGGCGATCTCGAGAGCGAGCTGCGTGGCGTGCACTCGTTCGTCGACCGGCAGGTCGATGCCCTGATCCTCATCCCGTGCCATGAAGTCGAAAGCTCGAGCAACGTTTCTTTCGCCACCGACTCCGTCATGACCATCCAGCTGGATCGTCGGGTGCCGGGCACGGGTGCCCATTTCGTCGGCTGCGACAACAGCCACGGCATGCGGCTGATTCGCGACCACGTCTCCGAGAACGTCGACACGGAGACGAAGCCGCTGATCTTTGTCGGCGGCGACGAGGACTCCTCCTCCGGCAAGGAACGTCTCGATGGGTTTCAGCGGGAGTTCGGGCCGGGGCACCTGGAGCTCAGCGGATCGTTCGACGCGAAGTGGGGCGTCCGCGCCGCCAACGAGATCCTCGACCGGGGTTATCAATCTGGCACCGTCGTGGCGGCGGCGGACGTCATCGCCCTGGGCATCATGAGCCAGCTGCACTCCCGAGGTGGTCGCGTGCCAGAGGACTTCCGTGTCATCGGCTTCGACGGCGTCGGGGTCTTCCACCTCGCCCATCCGACGCTCACGACGGTTCGCCAGCCCGTCGAGGCGATGTCGCACGCCATCGTCTCGCTCGTCACGGAGTCGACGGACGAGCGAGGGACGAGCGAGCAGGTCCGCCTGGAGCCTGAGCTGTTGATCGGCGAGTCGAGCCCGCAGGCGGAGTGACGTCGTCGGCGTGCCGATGAGCGGCCGCGACGGGAGGGGTAGGTTGGCCGGAACGCGTGATAGCCAGGTCGCACCAGCAGCAGACACCGCACGAAGGAGCAAGAATGCACGCACGCAACGGACGAGCCCAGAAGCTGATCCTGACTCTGGCGGTGTGTCTTCCCTTGGTCGCGGCCGGCTGCGGCGGCGAGAGCGGTGGCACCACGGACGGCATCAAGCTGGTCAAGAAGGACGCTCTCACCGTCTGCACCCACCTGCCATACAAGCCGTTCCAGTTCCGCGACGACAACGGTGACGTCGTCGGCTTCGACGTCGACCTGATTCGCCTGGTCAGCAAGGACATGGGCATCGAGCAGACGGTGGTCGACGTCGACTGGACCCAGGTCACCTCCGGCGCAGCGTTCAAGGCCGGCAAGTGCGACCTCGGCATGGGCGGCATGACGATCACCCCCGAGCGCGAGAAGTCGATCCTGATCTCCGAGCCATACTTCGACGCCACGCAGGCGCTGCTGGTCAAGAAGGGCGGCGCGACGGACCTCGCCGCGCTCAAGGGCAAGAAGGTCGGCGTCCAGTCCGACACCACCGGCGCTGACTACGGAAACAAGAACGCCGAGAAGTACGGCTACGAGGTCATCACCTTCGACGACTCGTCGCTGGAGTTCAACGCCGTGAAGGCCGGCACGGTCGACGCCGCGATCAACGACAACGGCGTGCTGTACGACTTCGCCAAGGGCAACCCCGAAACCGAGGTCACGGCGGAGTTCGACACCAACGAGCAGTACGGTTTCGCTGGCCTCCGTGATGACGCGAACGCCACGAAGCTGATGGACAAGCTGAACGCGGCGATCGCCGAGGCCAAGGAGAACGGCGAGTACGACAAGATCTACAAGAAGTGGTTCGGCACGCTGCCGGATGTCAAGCAGTAGGTCGGCACCTGCATGACGGACACCACCACGGCTCCGGCCAAGCGGAAGCTGAGCCCGCGCCGGCGGGCTCAACGGGTCCGCCTGATCCAGTACGCGCTGCTGGTCGTCATCGTGGTGGTCGCGGCGCTGGCTGCCGACTGGAAGGCGATCGGCGAGTCCTTCTTCGCTCCCGACATGATCCGGACGACATTGACGCAGGGCATCTGGGGCGCCCTGTTCAACACCATCATCTACACGATCGGGGCCTTCGCCTTCGGCATGGTGGCCGGTACGGTGCTCGCCCTGATGCGGCTCTCATCCGTCGGTCCGTACCGGTGGATCGCCACCGCCTACATCGAGTTCTTCCGCGGCCTGCCGGCAATCGTTGTGTTCCTGGTCTTCTCGCTGCTGCCGTTGGCGATTCCCGGGCTGAGGATCCCGCTGGAGCCGTACGGCAAGGTGTGGCTCGCCCTGGGCATCGTGGCGAGCGCCTATCTCGCCGAGACGATTCGCGGCGGCATCCAGGCCGTCCCCAAGGGTCAGGTCGAGGCGGCCCGATCGCTCGGGATGTCGGCGGGCCAAGCCATGCGCAAGGTGGTGCTGCCGCAGGCGTTCAGGATGATGCTGCCCCCGCTGACCAACGAGCTGATCCTCGTCATCAAGGACTCCTCGCTCGTCTACATCATCGGCGTCGGCGCCACCAACTACGAGCTGACCAAGCTCGGCCGTGAGCTGTCCAACAGCAACGCGAACGTCACACCGCTCGTGGTGGCCGGGTTCTTCTACCTGATCATCACCCTCCCGCTGTCGGTGCTCGTGCGCCGCATGGAGGCCAGGGCGGCGAGGGCACGATGAGCGAACGAACGGCGCGAGGTGCTCGTCCAGGTCCAGGAGCTGCACAAGTCGTTCGGCGACAACCACGTGCTGCGCGGCATCGACTTCAGCGTTGCTCGCGGCGAGGTGATCTGCGTGATCGGCCCGTCCGGGTCGGGCAAGTCGACGCTGTTGCGGTGCATCAACCTGCTCGAGGTGCCCGAGGACGGCAAGGTCATCGTCGGCGGTCAGGAGATCACCGACCCCGACTGCGACATCGACGCCGCTCGCCGCCACATCGGGATGGTGTTCCAGCAGTTCAACCTGTTCCCGCAACAGAGCGCACTCGGCAACTGCACGCTGGCCCAGGAGACCGTCCTCGACCTCAAGCCCGCGCAGGCGGAGCAGATCGCCCGCGACAATCTCGAACGCGTCGGGCTGGGCGACAAGATCGACGAGTACCCGGCCAAGCTGTCCGGCGGTCAGCAGCAGCGCGTCGCGATCGCGCGCGCGTTGTCGATGGAGCCCGAGCTGATGCTCTTCGACGAGCCGACGTCGGCGCTCGACCCCGAGCTCGTCGGTGAGGTCCTCACCGTCATGCGCAAGCTGGCCGAAGACGGCATGACGATGATCGTCGTGACCCACGAGATGGCGTTCGCCCGCGAGGTGGCCGACCGCGTCGTCTTCATGGATGGCGGCGTGATCGTCGAGCAGGGCCCGCCGTCCGACGTGATCGGCAGCCCGAAGGAGGACCGGACGCGGGAGTTCCTGCACCGCGTTCTCGACCCCACTCACGTCCAGCCGACCTGAGCTCCGCCGCAATCTTCCCAGAATCGTGGGATTCCGGGCCGACATCGATGCGCCGACGATGGGTTCCATGGCGCGCCCCACGGCTGGTGGCGGCCGCGGAAGGAGCAACATCATGACCGAGTCCGAACAGACCACGTCGTCTCCGAGCCCGGGACTGAAGGCGCTCGATCGCCTCGTCGGAACGTGGACGGTGACTGGTGGTGCGCCCGGCACTGTGACCTACGAGTGGATGAAGGGCGGTTACTTCCTGCTGCAGCACGTCGACCTCGAGCAGGACGGGCAGAGGATTCGCGGGCTCGAGGTGATCGGCCAGCTGCGCCTGTACGGCGACGCCCCCAGCGAGGACATCCACTCGCGCTACTACGACTCCGCCGGCAACACCTTCGACTACGTGTACGAGCTCGATGGAGACACCCTGACGATCTGGTTCGGCGCCAAGGGGTCCCCGGCGAAGTTCACTGGCACGTTCTTCGACGACGACCGAGTCATGGACGGCAGATGGGAGTACCCGGGCGGTGGAGGCTATCCCTCGACGATGACCCGATCCGACGGCTGAGCTCAGTCAGCGGCGTGGTTGGTCACGAGGAGACATCAGCGCAGAACGTCGATCGTGGTCGGCATGTCCCGGCTGACGTCGGTCCGAGGTCAAGACCCCCAGGGGAAGCACATCGTCACGACGACCATCTGATGTCAGGGTTCTCCCGGTCGACCTGACAGGATGGGCGCGACGAAGGGGGACGCATGTCTGACGATCAGGCGTATCCGCCGCCGGGGAGCTCGCCAGATGCGCCGTCGGGGGCGTCCGCGGACCTGCCGCGATACCCCAGTCCGCCGCCGGGCTCACCACCCCCACCCGCATCGGGGTGGGCCGCGCCGCCGCCCACCACGTCGCTGCCCCCGGGCATGCTCGGGGCGGCCCACAAGCCGGGCGCGATGCCACTACGGCCGCTCGGGCTCGGCGACATCTACGACGCTGCCTTCCGCATCATCCGGTTCAACCCGAAGGCCACGGTCGGCTCAGCCGTGCTCGTCTCGTCCGTCACCATGTTCATCCCCGTCGTGGTCAGCGCGATCGCCACGTTCACCGTGGGCGTGACGCTCGACGAGACCGGTGGGCTCGACCCGGCGAACGACAGCGAGATGGTCGGGTCCGTCGTCTCGTTCGGCTCGCTGTTCGGCGGCGCGATCCTGCTCCAGATCGGCCTGGTCTTCGTCACCGGCATGATCGCGCACGTCACCCATGCGGCCGCGATCGGCAGACGGCTGACGCTCGGCGAAGCGTGGGCGGCGACCCGCGGCAAGCGCTGGAAGCTGCTGGGCCTCACGGCCGTCATCAACGTCGCCTCGGCACTGCTCGTGGGTTTGTACGTCGGGTTGTGGTTCCTGGTGGTCGTGTCCACGAGCTCCGCCGCGCCGGTCGTCGTCTGGGCCATCGTCACCGTTCCGGCGTTCATCGCCGGAATGACCTGGTTCTGGGTGCGCGTCTACTTCCTGCCGGCGCCCGTCCTGATGCTCGAGCCGGTTGGTGTCTTCGACGCGATACGTCGCGGCTACCGGCTGACCCACCGCCAGTTCTGGCGGATTCTCGGCATCGGTCTCCTGACGCTGCTCATCACGTCAGTCGCCGGGGGGATCCTCTCCACCCCCGTCTCCCTGGTCGGCCAGATCGCCTCCCTCGCCTTCCCCGACTTCGCCGTGCTCGGACTCGCCATCACCCAGGCTGTGTCGTCGGTCATCTCCTCGGCGTTCGTCGCGCCCTTCGCCTCGGCGGTCACCTCCCTGCTGTACATCGACCAACGCATGCGCAAGGAGGCGTTCGACGTCGAGCTGATGACCCGGGCCGGGATCACCGCCTCGTGATCCAGACCGTCCTGGCCGCCCGGTCTCTCGATCCGTCGCCGGATGAGGCCCGATCGCGGGTGCGGCGCGAGCTGCTCAACCCGGAGTACTACCAGGACAACTGGATCCAGCGTCTGCTCGACTGGCTCACCCGCCAGCTCGGGCGAGGCATCGACGTGGCGACCAACCTCCCCGCGGCCAGCACGTTCGCAGCCATGCTCATCCTCGTCCTGCTCGTCGGTGGGCTCGTGTGGCTGGCATCCCGCGCCCAGCGCTCCGTTGGCGCACCGCGGGCGAAGTCGTCCGTCTTCACCGAGGAGGCGATCACCGCAGCGCAGCTGCGAGCCCGCGCCGAGGCCGCCCTGGCCGATGGTCGCACCGAGGATGCCGTCGCCGACGGGTTCCGCGCACTGGCCGTGCGTCAGGTCGAACGCGGACGTCTCGATGACACCCCCGGCACGACCGCACAGGAGGCGGCCCGCGCCCTCGCCGGCGAGTACCCGGGCCTCCGCGCCCGCGTCGGTGGCTCGGCGGAGCTCTTCGACGCGGTGATCTACGGCGACCGGTCGGCCACGCACGACCAGGCGGTCGACGTGCTCGAGCTGGATGACGAGCTCAGGGGCCGGCGATGACAGGCACGGCGGTCCGCCAGAGCACGTGGCGCCGACGGCACGGCGCCACGCTGCTGGTCGCCGCGGCGTTCCTGCTCGCCGTCATCCTGACGATCGTGTTCGGCAACGGGGAGGAGCGAGCCGCTCGCTACGACCCCGACAACCCGGGACCCGACGGCGCGCGTGCGGTGGCGAGGGTGCTCGATGACGAGGGCGTCGACGTCTCGGTGGTGAGGTCGGCCGACGAGCTCGACGACACGGACGTCGGCGAGCAGACCGTGGTCGTCGTGACCTCCTCCGAACAGCTCGGCCAGAACACCCTCGACCGTTTGCTCGAGCACACGCGTGAGAGTCGACTCGTGCTCGTCGACCCGCTGCGGGACGTCGCCGATGCCGTGGGAGCCACAGTGCAGAACACCCCGGTCGTGCCGGACGGCGGCATCGAGGCCGAGTGCGACGACCCGACGTTCGACGGCCTCAAGCTCGTGGTCGACACCGCCATCGTCTACGCCGGAGGCGCTGGCTGCTTCGAGGAGCAGGACGGTTCGGTCGTGGTGGAACGGGACGGCGTGACGGTCTTCGGCGGCGGCCAGGCACTGACCAACGACCAGGCCCTGCGCGGCGACAATGCGGCGGTGAGCCTGCGGCTGCTGGGCCAGGGCGACAGCGTGGTTTGGTACGTCCCGCGGGTGGACGACATCGGCACGGACGACGAGCTGGGCCTCGGCGGGCTGGTGCCCCGGTGGATCCAGCCGGGGCTGTGGGTGATCTCGATCGCCGCGGTCTTCCTGGTCGTGTGGCGGGCACGGCGGCTCGGACCGTTGTCCACCGAGCCGCTGCCGGTGGTCGTCAAGGCCATCGAGACCACTCGCAGTCGCGGCCGCCTGTACCGGAAGTCGCAGGACCGGGCGCACGCCGCTGCTGCCCTGCGCACCGCCGCACGCAGGGACGCCGCGGCCCGACTCGGGCTCAGCGCCACCCATGACGACGCGGCCCTGATCCGCGACCTGGCACGTCACGTCGACCGGCCCGTGGCCGACGTAGCTGCGCTGATCGGAGCGGACGCAGAGCCTCCGACATCCGATCGTGATCTGATCACCTTGGCCCGCAACCTGACCGAGCTCGACAGAGAGGCACGCCGCACATGACTGAGACTCCTCCCGTGGACCACGGCCGCGACGACGCGGCTGCGCGTGAACGGCTGGCCGCCGTCCGCGCCGAGATCGCGAAGGCGGTGGTCGGCCAGGACGCCGCCGTCTCCGGCCTGCTCGTGGCGATGCTCTGCGGTGGCCACGTGCTGATGGAGGGCGTGCCGGGCACGGCCAAGACCCTGCTGGTGCGCACGCTGGCCGCCAGCCTCTCGGTGGAGGCACGCCGGGTGCAGTTCACGCCCGACCTGATGCCCGGCGACATCACCGGCTCGATGGTGATCGGCAACAACCAGGGCGAGCTGGCGTTCCGTGAAGGACCGGTCTTCACGAACCTGCTGCTGGCCGACGAGATCAACCGCACGCCGCCCAAGACCCAGGCCGCCCTGCTGGAGGCGATGGAAGAGGGACAGGTCTCCGTTGACGGCGTCTCGCACCCGTTGCCGAAGCCGTTCCTCGTCGCCGCCACCCAGAACCCGATCGAGTACGAGGGCACCTACCCGTTGCCGGAGGCGCAGCTCGACCGGTTCCTGCTCAAGGTCAACCTGCCCATCCCCGAGCGGGAGGCCGAGATGGAGATCCTGAACCGGCACGCGAGCGGGTTCGATCCCCGCGACGTGGCCGGCGCCGGCGTGACGGCCGTGGCATCGGCGGCAGACATCGCGGCGGGTCAGGTCGCGGTCCAGACGGTCCAGGTGTCGCCGGAGATCAGCGGCTACATCGTCGACATCGCGCGTGCCACCCGCCAGTCACCGTCGCTGTCGCTGGGCGTCAGCCCCCGAGGAGCCACCGCCCTGCTGCGCGCAGCCCGCGCATGGGCGTGGCTCACCGGCAGGGACTTCGTCACTCCGGACGACGTCAAGTCACTCGCGCAGGCTGTGCTGGCCCACCGGCTCGGGCTCCGTCCGGAAGCCGAGCTCGAAGGTGTCGACGTCACGCAGGTGCTCTCCTCAGCGCTCGGCTCGGTGCCGGTTCCGCGATGACAGGCGCGTGCTGATGGCGATGTCCGGCCGCGTGCCGCTCCTCATCCTGCTGGGCATGATCCCGGTCGTGCTGCGCCCGGTGATGAGCACCGTGTGGCTGTGGCTCCTGGTCGTGTCGGTGCTCTGCATCGCCGACTGGCTGCTCGCCCCGCGCCCCACCGTGCTCTCGTTCGTCAGAAGTCCACTCGGCTCGGTCCGTCTGGGGCAACCGACCGAGACCACCGTCACCGTCAGCAACGAGTCCGAGCGCCGGGCGGTGGCCACGATCCGGGATGCGTGGCAGCCGACGGCCGGATCCAGCGACAACCGGCACCAGATCCGCCTCGGCCCGGGCGACCGGACGCGGATGCGGACGCCTCTGTTGCCGCGTCGCCGCGGCGACCTGCAGGCCACCGGGTTGACCGTGCGATCCCACGGACCGCTGGGCCTGGTCGCCAGGCAGAAGACCGCCGACGTGCCAGGCACCGTGCGATCTCTCCCACCGTTCGAGTCCCGCAAGCACCTGCCCTCACGCCTGGCCCGCCTGCGCGAGCTCGACGGCCGGGCTGCCGTGCGGATCCGCGGGCAGGGCACGGAGTTCGACTCCTTGCGCGAGTACGTCCGCGGCGATGACGTCCGCTCGATCGACTGGCGCGCGTCCGCACGGACCAGCAACGTCGTCGTCCGCACGTGGCAGCCGGAACGCGACCGCCGGGTGGTGCTGGTTCTCGACACGTCCCGCACATCGGCCGGCCGGGTCGAGGACGTGCCGCGGCTCGACTCCGCGATGGACGCCGCGCTGCTGCTGGCCGCGCTCGCGGCTCGGGCCGGTGACCGGATCGACTTCGTGGCCGGCGACCGCCGGGTGCGCTCCCGGGTTCGATCGGCTCGTGCTCGCGACATCGCGGCCACGCTGCAGGAGGCGATGGCGGGTCTCCAGCCGGTGATCGCGGAGGCCGACTGGAGTGCCCTGGCCGGCGCCGTCCAGCGGTTCGGGCGGCAGCGCGCTCTCGTCGTCCTGCTCACGCCGCTCGAGCCGTCGGCGATCGAGGAAGGACTGCTGCCCGTGCTCCCGGCGCTGACCAAGCATCACCGCGTCGTGCTCGCCTCGGTGAAGGACCCGGCCCTCGATCAGCTGACCGCCGCCCGCGCCACCATCGACGAGGTGTACGACGCGGCAGCGGCCGAGCAGGCCGTCCGCCGCCGTACCCACACGGCCGAGCTGCTCACGAAGCTCGGCGTGGACGTCGTGGACGCCGACGCCGACCGGCTGCCGCCGGCGCTGGCCGACCACTACCTGATGCTCAAGGCCCGCGGCCTGCTCTGAGCCGCGTCGATCACGCCTGGGACGCGACCCGAGCCTCCAACAGAGACGCGTCGAGGTCCCCGGTATGGCCTCGTTTGACGGCGCTGCGCCCGAGGACGAACACGTACGCGAAAAAGACGACCTCGGCCAGCACGCCGATGCCGACGCGCGCCCAGGTCGGCAGTCCGGACGGCGTCACGAACGCCTCGATGAGACCGGTCACCAGCAGCACCGCGATGAGGCCGAGGACGACGGTGGCCGCCGTGCGCCCTTCACGGGCGATCGACGAGGTGCGGCTCAGGTCGCCCGGCTCGATCCATGACCAGAACAGCCGGAGTCCGACACCGCCGGCGACGAAGACGGCGGTGAGCTCGAGCAGGCCGTGGGGAAGGATCAAGCCCCAGAACAGCTCGCCCCGGTCGTGGCGCATCATGATCGATCCGATGATCGCCAGGTTGGCGATGTTGTTGAACAGCAGGAACACCACCGGCGCACCCAGGATCCCCAAGGCGACGCACAGCGCCGCGACCCAGGCGTTGTTCACCCACACCTGCGCCGCGAAGTGGCTGGCCGCGTACTCGCTGTAGTAGCCGGCGAAGTCGTTGCTGACGAGCTGGTCGATCTCCGAGGCGGAGAGCAGGTTCTGCTCGACCCGGGGGTGCTCGAGCAGCCACCACATCATCACTGCGGCGACGAGCACGTTGGCCGCGAAGCAGGCCAGCCACCACCAGCGCAGACGGTAGAGGGCCGCGGGGAAACGATCGGTGAAGAACGACGCGACGCCTCGCCAGCTCGTCACCCGGGTCCCGGCCGCCTTGTTCCTGGCGCGGGCGAGCAACGACGACAGGTGGGCGATGAGCGAGGCGTCCGGCGCGGACGTCCGCACGACCGAGAGATGCGTGGCGACCTGCTGGTAGCGCTCGACCAGCTCGTCGCTCTCTGCCCCGGAGAGCCTGCGTATGTGCAGCAGCTCCTCCAGCCGCGCCCAGTCGCGCGAGTGCGCGAGCACGTACGCGTCCAGATCCACACGGCTACCCTAAGGGCGTGGTCGCCAGCCCGGAATTCGCAACGCTCACTGCCGACGACCTCGTCACCGGTGAAGCCGTCGCGCTCGACCTCCCGCCCGCGGGTGTGGGCCTGCGGATCGCCTCCGGCCTGATCGATGTCGCCTTCACGATCCTGCTGCTGATCCTGGCCATCGTGATCGCCAGCACGGCGTCCGTGGGCACCGATGACGCGCTGGTCGCCGTGGCCATGATCGGCACGACCATCCTGGTCTTCATCGTCGTCCCGACGACGCTCGAGACGCTCACGCGCGGCAAGTCGCTCGGCAAGCTCGCGCTCGGCCTGCGCACGGTGCGCGACGACGCGGGGCCGATCAGCTTCCAGCACGCCTTCGTCCGGGCCCTCGTCGGCTTCGTCGAGATCTACGTGTTCAGCGGGGCGCCGGCGTTCCTGTCCGCGCTGATCAACGCGCGTGGCAAGCGGCTCGGCGACTTCGCCGCCGGCACCTACGTCGTCCGGGAGCGGGTCCGGTTGCAGCTCGCCCAGCCGGCCGCCATGCCCGCGCACCTGGCCGCGTGGGCCGAGAGCGCCGACATGGCCTCGCTCCCCACCGGCCTGATGCTGGCGGTGCGGCAGTTCCTCGGCCGCCTGCCGACCATCGACCCCTACTCGCGGACCACGGTCGGCCAGAGGCTCGCCGACGACGTCGCCGGCTACGTCGCGCCCGCGCCACCGAATGGAACGTCGCCGGAGGACTTCCTCTCGGCGGTCATCGCGTCGCGTCGCCAGCGTGACCTCGCCCGGCTGGAGCGCGAGGCTGCCATGCGCGACCGCCTGGTCACCCGTCGCTGAGCGAGCCGGCGACGACCTGACCGGCCTTCACGACCGTTCGACCGAGCGGTGCCGCGATGACGGCTTCGGCATCCGCGGCGACGGGTACGACGACCAGGTCGGCCATGGCGCCGGGTACCACTGCGGATCCCTCGCCGCCCAGGAGGCGATCGCCACCCACCGTGGCGGCGTCGAGCACCAGCAGGATGTCCTCGTCGCGTCGGAACATGCTCCGGTAGGCGACGTGTCTGGCGCGGTCGAGCAGGTCGCCGGTGCCGTACGGCCCCCACAGGTCCCGGATGCCGTCGTGGCCACAGCCGATCACGACGCCGGCGTCGTGCAGCAGCCGCAACGGCGGCACCGGGA
Source organism: uncultured Actinomycetota bacterium (assembly GCA_963726885.1). GTDB lineage: Bacteria > Actinomycetota > Actinomycetes > Propionibacteriales > Nocardioidaceae > Aeromicrobium. The sequence continues at coordinate 73,231 of CAVSDS010000010.1, forward strand.
AGTCGTAGGGCGCCGCCGTGATCACGCCGACTCCCGCTTCGGCCATCCGCTCGGCGAGGTGCCGCGCGGCGCTCTCATCGATGTCGCCGAACGCGTACACGTGGCTGACGACCACCTGTCCGGCCATCCCCAACGCGGTGGTTCGCTCGATGACCAGGTCGAGCTCTTCGACACCGACCGACCCGTGCGTGTGCAGGTGCAGGTCGACCATCCCGCCGAACCGTTCGGCGATCCCGAAGATGGCGTCGAGGTATCGGACCGCGTCGCCCTCGCTCGCCGGGTCGAGGCCCCCGACGACCGAGGCTCCGCTCTGCATGGCCGATGCGAGCAGCTCCGCGGTCCCGGGCAGGTCGAGCAGGCCGTGCTGCGGGAAGGCGACCTGCTGGATGGTCACCCGATCGGCCAGGTCCGCGGCCAGCTCCTGAACCGCGTGCACGCCCTTCAGTCCGACATCCGGGTCGACGTCGGTGTGCGTGCGCAGCGTGGTCGTCCCGAAGCCGGACATCGCGCTGACCAGCGCCTCCATGGACTCGCGGTTCGGCAGCCCGAGCTCTCCACGCCGGTTCCGGTCGTTGCTGATCCGGTCCGCGAGCGCGTCGCCGGCCGAGTGCGGCACCCAGCTGCGTCCGAACAGGGTCTTGTCCAGATGGCAGTGCGCCTCGACCAGACCGGGCAGGACGAGGCATCCGGTGGCGTCGACGACATGCATTCGCCTCGCGGATCCCGTCGTACGGAGTCACGTCGGCGATGCGACCGTCGGTGCCGATACCCACGTCAACGGGCGTGGATGCTCCCCGCACCCGACCGCCGCGCACCAGCAGCTCCGTCACGTCACGAGCCTAGGCGAGCAGATGCGTCGCGGCGGCGACGATGTCGTCCACGCTCAGGAGCACGGCCTCGGCGGCAGGACCCAGCGGAACGAACGAGTCGGCGCTGGTGACCCGTGAGATGCGGCCGGGATACCCACCGTCCACCAGAGCGGATACGACGGCCTCCGAGACGCCGCCGCTCCGCCTGGTCTCGTCGACGACGAGGACGGAGTCGAAGCGCCGGGCCGCCTCGTTCAGCGCGTCCTCGGGGAGTGGCGCGAGCCAGCGGAGGTCGAGCACGGTGGCTCCCACGCGCCGGCCGGCGAGCCTGGTGGCCGCGATGCGGCTCAGGTGCACGCCGTTGCCGAAGGTGACGAGGAGGACGTCACGGCCGGTGCCATGGAGGCCGACCTCGTCCACGCCGAGGAACGACGCGGGGTGGTTCGGAGGAACGTAGTCGGCGGTCCACTTGCCGTCGCCGTCCTGCATGAGGTCGCGAGTGTGATATTTCGCGATCGGTTCGAGGAAGACACAGACGCGACCGTCCTGCTGCGCCAGCGAGAAGCAGGTGCGCAGCATCCCCGGCGCGTCCGACGGATGGCTCGGGACAGCGACCACGAGTCCGGGGATGTCGCGCAGCACCGCGACCGAGTTGTCGTTGTGGAAGTGCCCGCCGAAGCCGCGCTGGTAGGCGAGGCCGGCGATCCTGACGACCATGCCGTTCTGGTACTGCCCGTTCGAGAAGAACCGGAGTGTCGCCGCCTCGCCGCGGAGCTGGTCCTCCGCGTTGTGCAGGTAGGCGAGGTACTGGATCTCCGGAATGGGCACGAAGCCGGCCAGCGCCGCGCCCAGTGCCGTTCCGAGAATCGTCTGCTCGTCCAGCAGGGTGTCGAACACCCGGAAGCCACCGAAGCGCTTGCGTAGGCCGCGGGTGACGCCGTAGACACCGCCCTTGAGCGCGACGTCTTGGCCGAACAGCAAGGAGTCGGGCTGCACGTCCATCAGGTCGGTGAGGGTGGCGTTGATGGACTGCGCCAGCGTCAGCGGCGGCCCGTCCTCGGGCACGCGACCGCCCCAGGTACGCGAGCGCTCCTTGACCATGCGCGCGGTCTGGATGGACGGCAGGTCACGCGGTAGGGCGAGCGGCGCCATGACGGCGACCTTGGTCGTGAGGCGATCCTCGTCGAGCACCTGCTTGGCCTCGGTCATCACGTGCTGGCGGGCGGCCTCGTAGCGGTCGAGGATGTCGGACGACGACATGGCGCCGGCTTCCATCAGGGCGAACGCCGTGGCCAGCAGGGGGTCTCGTCTGAAGTCCGCCGCGATCTCGGAGGGTGACCGGTAGGCGCTCTCGGCGTCCGACCCGGCGTGACCCATGAACCGCACCGTGCTCAGGTGCAGGATGCCGGCGCGACGGCTCTCGCGGACGGAGACGAGCGACGCGGTGACGACGTCGAGGAGCGTTGCCGGATCATCGCCGTCGGCGTGCCAGTAGGGAAGACCGGGATGACTCGCGAGTGCGGCCTCCGTCCAGCCTGCCGGCGACTTCGTGCTGAGGCCGATGCCGTTGTCCTCGCACACGAACAGCACGGGGCAGTGGATGTTGCGGTGGCTGAGCTGGGCCGCCGCGTTGAAGGCCCCGGCTGCCGTCGAGTGGTTCACGGACGCGTCGCCGAAGCTGCACACCACGACGGCGTCCGCGGGCCACGGGGACTCGCGCCCGGTGGCCCGAGCGAGATCCAGGCTGTAGCCGAGCCCGACCGCCCGCGGCAGGTGGGAGGCGATCGTCGAGGTCTGAGGGATGATGCCGAGGGCAGGATGGCCGTAGACCTTGTGGCGTCCGCCCGACATCGGGTCGTTGGTCGCGGACGTCATGCTCAGGAGAACGTCTCGAGCTGGGTTGGCCGACCCGGCGAGGACGGCTCGTCCGGCGTAGAAGCCGCCGGAGCGGTAATGGAGCAGCGCCGGATCGCTCGTCCGTGACATCAGCCCGATCGCGGCGTTGCTCTCGTGGCCGGCCGAACCGATCGTGTAGTAGCCCTTGCCCTGCTTCTGGAGCCAACGTGCTGCGAAGTCCAGGTGACGGCTCTGGGCCTGGGCGTCGAAGAGGCGGACGAGCGTCGCCTGGTCGTCCGCGGACGATGGGACGCCAGCCGCGTCCGGGGGTTCGCGAACCGCTCGGACGAAGTGTTCGTCGATCGTCTCCACCCGAGCTCCTTCAAGACCCCGCAATTGTTCTCCGCCAACATCTCACGTCTGGAGTGCATGCCGTCTCCACTCAGAGCGCGTTAGCGTTCGACCATGACGGTGTGCATCTGCGTGGCGGGAGCGACCGGGTGGACAGGACGTGCCGTCGCGGAGGGTGTGCTCGCGGCGGACGACCTGACCCTGGTGTCCGCGGTGAGTAGGTCCGCTGCTGGTCAGGATCTGGGCACGGCCTGGGGTGGCGACGCGAACGGCGTGCCCGTCTTCGGCTCCGTGGCGGAGGCACTCGAGGGCGTTGACGTGCTGATCGACTACACGTCCCATGTCGCCGTGCTCGACCACACCCTGACGGCGATCGGGAACGGAGTGTCTGTGGTGGTGGGCTCCTCGGGACTCGGTGCCGACCAGTTCGCCGAGATCGAGTCCGCCGCGATCGAGAACGGCGTCGCCGTCGTCGCGGCCGGCAACTTCTCACTCACGGCTGCACTCGCCCAGGCTGCCGTCCTCCTCGCGGCGAAGCATCTGCCGAGCTGGGAGATCATCGACTACGCGTCGGCGTCGAAGCCGGACGCGCCGAGTGGCACGGCTCGAGAGCTGGCCGAGCGGCTGGCGGAGATCCACCCGCCGCGAGTCGACATACCGATCGCCGACGTTGCCGGTGCCGTCGAGGCACGCGGCGCCACCGTGGCCGACAGCCAGGTCCATTCCGTCCGGCTGCCGGGCTTCAGTGTGGCCACCGAGACCGTCTTCGGTCTCCCCGACGAGCGGCTGACCATCCGCCACGACGCCGGGACGAGTGCCGCTCCGTACGTCGGAGGGACGTTGCTCGCGGCTCGCGCCGTCATCGACCGCCGAGGACTGACGCGAGGACTGGACTCGCTGCTGCTGGACTAGGTCCGTCAGGCCGCCGTGGGGTGGCTGGCGTCCAGTGACAAGGTGAAGACGATGGACGTGCCCTCGCGATGCGCGGCGGAGCCGGGGAAGATCTTGCGGGTCAGTGCCTGGGCCCGGGCGTTTCCTGACGACGTCTCGGCGATCAGCTCCGTGTAGCCGAGGCCGGAGGCCCGATCACGGATCCACAGGCCAAGCTTCGTGCCGACGCCGCGGCCCTGCCACGCGTCGACCACCTCGAGCGCGAGCTCGGCCCGGCCGCCGCCCATGCCGATGGCCCGGGCCAGGCCGATCGCCTGGCCGTCGACGAAGGCGGCGACCGCCACATGACCACAACCGTCGACGGCGGTGAGGGCTCGGCGGGCCTGGTCGTGGAGCGTCGGCATCGGGGTCAGGTAGCGGAGGTAGCGGCTCTCCTCGGACATGCCGGCGAACACCTCGTCGAGGACGTCGCCGTCCGAGGCGGTGAACTCGCGCAGCTCGACGGCGCCGGTGTCGATCACCATGAGTCCAGCGTGCGTGCCTGAGGTACGACCGGACATCGACCGACTTCCCTAGCTGCGCGGCGGGCTACCTCAGATGTTCGCCGTCATGGCAAGAGGAAGGGGATGGGGACATTTCCGTTTCAATTTAGGTTAGGCTAACCTTCTGGTGCATGTCCGGAGGCTTCGATGACCGAACCCGCTGATCCGATGACCGCCTCCTCGCGCTGCGCGGAGCCGAGCGCCGCCGCGCGGGCCCGGGCCATGCTCGAGCAGGCCACCGACCTCCGCGTCGGCGTGGGGGACGAGCTGTGCCAGGTGCGGAGTCATCGAGTCGCATCGGACGGTTCCTTGCTGTTCGTGGCCGGATCGGGCTCGCGCGAGGCTGCGTTCTCCCATGTCGCGTCGTGGCGTCGTCCGGACGTCACCGCCGAGGCCGTCGACGTGTCGCCCGTCCCGATGCGCGATCGGGTGCGGGGCGTGCTCACGCTGATCGGCAACCTCGGCTCCGAAGTGGTCGATGCCGGCATGTTCGGGCAGCCGCAGCGCGTCTGCCGACTGGAACCGACGTCGGTGACGCTGGCCTGGTGCAGCTCCGCTGAACCGGTGAGTGTCGACATCGAGGAGTATCAGGCGGCCGTCCCCGATCCGTTCTCTTCGTCCGAGCGAGAGCACCTCGTGCACCTCCACGAGGAGCACGGCGTGCTTCTGGGTGCTCTGGCAGCGGCTGTGTCCACCGACGGGTCCGTGATCGACGCCGAGGTGCGCCCGTTGGCCCTCGACAGCGGCGGACTGGAGCTGCGGGTGGAGCGGTCCGGCGAGCGGAACCATGTGCGACTGCCCTTCGCAGCGCCGGCCGAGTGTGCATGCGAGCTGAGAGATGCCATGAGCTCCCTCGTCACCCACTGGCTGGCAGAACCGGCGAGCGACTGATGTCCGGCGACCGAGCGCGCGACGAGTCCACCACGGTCATGGCGGCGATCGTGGACGCCGAGGGCAAGGCCGAGGCGCTGTGCAGGATCGAGCCGTCGTTGTTGCGCCCGATCCCGAACCGTCGAGGTCGGGTGCGTCCCAAGGTCAGGCCGGAGCCTCCTCGAGCCTGAGGCGTTGCGGCCGAGTCACGGCACGATCGTGCCGGCGACCTCGCCGAGCCAGAGGTCCTCGCCGTCGGGCCCCGGCGCCGTGGCCGAGATGGTCACCGTGTCGCCGTTCTCGAGGAAGGACCGGGTGGAGCCGTCGGCGAGAGTGAGTGGCTCGACCCCGTTCCACGACAGCTCGATGAACGAGCCGCGCTGGTCGAGCTCAGGGCCGCTCACAGTGCCGGACGCGAACAGGTCGCCGGGGCGCACCGTCGCTCCGTTGACGGTCATGTGCGCGAGCATCTGTGCCGCCGTCCAGTACAGGCCGGCGAAGGGCGGCCGGGAGACCACCTCGTCCCCGAGCCGGACCTCCAGGCGCAGGTCGAGCGCCCACGGCCGGGCGCCGTCGTCGTCGAGGTACGGCAGCAGCGGGACGTCGCGCTCGGGCGGATGGGTGCGCGCGCGTTCGAGTGCCTCCATCGGCACCACCCACGGCGAGACGGACGTCGCGAACGACTTGCCGAGGAACGGTCCGAGCGGCACGTACTCCCAGGCCTGCAGGTCGCGCGCCGACCAGTCGTTGACGAGGCAGACGCCGAAGACATGGCGATCGGCATCCGCGAGAGCGACGGGATCGCCGAGCTGCGAACCGGTGCCGACGACGAAGCCGACCTCGGCCTCGATGTCGAGGCGGACCGAGGGTCCGAAGACCACGTCGTCGGTGCTCGATCGCCGCTGGCCGCTGGGCCGGTGCACCGGCGTGCCCGACACGACCACCGTGCCGGAGCGGCCGTGGTAGCCGACCGGCAGGTGCTTCCAGTTGGGCAGCAGGGCGTCGCCGTCCGGTCGGAACAGTCGGCCGAGGTTGGTCGCGTGGTGCTCGGATGCGTAGAAGTCGACGTAGTCGCCCACGGTGAACGGCAGCACGAGCTCGACCTGGTCTGACGGGGCCAGGTGGTGGTCGACGACGTGGGTGTGCGCATCGTCGCCAAGCCAGTCGGTCAGTGCCGTCCGCACGTCGTGCCACGTCTCGAACCCGGCCGCGAGGAGGGCGTCGAGGGAGCCGTGGGCGAACAGCTCGGCATGCTCGGGCACCACGATGGACGCGACCGTCGTGAGGTCGAGGACATCGGTGTCGACGCCGACCCCGACGCGTCGCCGGGTCTCGCCGGGCACCACGAAGGAGCAGTACGGCAACGTGAAGCGACCGAAGTCGCCCACCTGTCCAGCTGAGCGCGTCATGCGGCGAGCTCCAGCAGGCCGAGGCCGCGGAGGTCGTCGATCGGGTCGCTGATCGAGCAGGTGCCGAACGACAGGAATCGCGACCGGACCTGCCCGCGGGCAGGCTCGTCGAGATCGGCGACGGCAGCCGCCACCATCGAGGCGTCCCGCTCGGCGAGCCACGCTTCCAGGTCGCCGGAGCCGGACTGCGCAGCGTGGACGGCCAGCACGACGTTGAGGAATCCGTGGTGCTCGAACCCGGTCGCCGGGTCGGAGTGCCGGACGGCATGGTGGAGGCCGGCGGTCAGCTTGAAGCTCAGGTCCTGCTCCACCGCGTCGGCCAGCGCCGACGCCAGCTGCGCGTCGTCGGGGAAGGCTTCGTGGGTCTCGCCGCCCGTGCGCAGCTTGAGCGCGGCACCCTCCGGCAGGTCGACGGGTGGACGTGCTGCTCGCTCGACGAGCAGGAGCGTTCCCTCGGGCACGGTGGGGAGGGCATCGCCGGACTCGGTGCCCGACACCTCGACGGCCCGCAGTCGAAGCCGGGCATCGTCGTCCGCGGCGATGATGGCCGACGACGCGGAGTCGGCGGGCGTCACCAGTGCGAGGTCGAGGACGTCAACGCCGGCGGTCGAGAGGGCGTCGCCCAGCGCCGTGAGCCGGTTCGCCGAGCACACGAACGGTCCGACGTGCCGGCCGAGCGGTGAGCCCGTCACCGCGACATGGGCGCGGACGGCGTCCTCCATCGCTGCGTTGCCGGGCGGGAAGATCGCCGCGTCGTCGAAGAATCGGTCGAACAGCACCGTGCTCATGCGGGGTCCCCGCGAAAGCGCGAGCGGAGCATGCGTAGATGGTGCAACGCCAGCTCCACTGAAGCGAGTGGTTTCGTGGGGTGCTTCATGCCGCCAGTGTTGCTCACTCGCCTGAAGTCCACGATTGGGCGTAGATGCCGTCGTCGCTTGCCTGCCCGCCCTCGCCGAGCTCGAGCGGGCGGAACGTGTCGACCATGACGGCTAGCTCGTCGAAGCTCTCGACGCCCAGGCTCGCCTCGATCGCGGACGGCTGCGGGCCGTGCGAGTGCCCGCCCGGGTGCACCGTGATCGAGCCCTTGGCGATGCCGGAACCCTTGCGGGCCTCGTACTCGCCCTCGACGTAGAACATGATCTCGTCGCTGTCGACGTTGGAGTGGTAGTACGGCACCGGGATCGAGAGCGGGTGGTAGTCGACCTTGCGCGGCACGAAGTTGCACACCACGAAGTTGTGGCCCTCGAACACCTGATGCACCGGTGGCGGCTGGTGCACGCGCCCGGTGATGGGCTCGTAGTCCGAGACGTTGAATGCGTAGGGGTAGAGGCAGCCGTCCCACCCGACGACGTCGAACGGGTGCCGTGGCACGACGTGGACCGTTCCGGTGAGACCGCCCGGGCCACTCCCGCGGTGCTTGATGAACACCTCGGTCGGCTCGGCCCCCCGGACCTCTGGCTCGGACGGGCCGCGCAGGTCGCGCTCGCAGTACGGCGCGTGCTCCAGGAGCTGGCCGAAGCGGGACAGGTAGCGCCGCGGCGGCGTGATGTGGCTGTTCGCCTCGATGCAGTAGGCCTGAACGTCGCCGTTCGGCACCCATCGATGCGTCGTGGCCCGCGGCACGATCAGGTAGTCGCCCGGCCCGAACGGCAGGTGCCCGAACACCGTCTCGAGCACGCCCTCACCGGACTCGATGAACACGCACTCGTCGCCGGTCGCGTTGCGGTACAGCGGCGACGTGTCGGCGCCGACCGCGTAGGAGATGCGGACGTCGCCGTTGCCGAGGACCAGGCGCCGTCCCGTCACCAGATCGCTTCCCTCCCCACTCGCGAAGAGGTCGTGCAGCCGGAGGTGGCGGGGGAGCAGCGGCTCGTTCGGTCTGGTCGACTGGTCGGGCAGCTCCCACGTGCGCGCCTCGAGCACGGCCGACGGCACGCCGACGTGGTAGAGCAGCGACGAGTCGGAGCTGAACCCCTCCTCGCCCATCAGCTCCTCGCGGTAGAGCTCACCGGACTCCGAGCGGTGCTGCGTGTGGCGCTTGGGCGGGATGTTTCCTGCGGACCGGTAGTGGGCCATGACCCCTCCCTCTCAAGATCGAGTCTAGAAGTTGTCTGCCCTAGAAATTTCCACGGAGTGCCTGCTCACGCTCGATGGCCTCGAACAGCGCCTGGAAGTTGCCCTTCCCGAACCCCAGCGAACCATGCCGCTCGATCAGCTCGAAGAACACCGTCGGGCGGTCGCCGACCGGCTTGGTGAAGATCTGCAGCAGGTAGCCGTCCTCGTCGCGGTCGACGAGGATGCCGCGCGACTGCAGATCCTCGATCGGCACCCGCACTTCACCGATGCGGGCTCGCAGCTCGGGGTCGGTGTAGTACGACTCTGGGGTCTCGAGGAACTGGACGCCACGGCCGCGCAGGGCGTCCACGGTGGCCAGGATGTCGGCGGTCGCGAGCGCCAGGTGCTGCGCGCCCGGGCCGCGGTAGAACTCGAGGTACTCGTCGATCTGTGAGCGCTTCTTGCCGACGGCCGGCTCGTTGAGCGGGAACTTCACTCGGTGGTTGCCGCTGGCCACGACCTTGCTCATCAGCGCCGAGTACTCCGTCGCGATGTCGTCGCCGATGAACTCGGCCATGTTCGTGAAACCCATGATGCGGTTGTAGAAGTCGACCCACTCGTCCATGTGCCCGAGCTCGACGTTGCCGACGACGTGGTCGAGTGCCTCGAAGACCCGGTGATCGTCGCTGCGCCGCATGGTGGAGCGACGCTCGACGTAGCCGGGGAGGTACGGGCCGTCGTACCTGCTGCGGTCGACGAGAGAGTGTCGGGTGTCGCCGTACGCGGCGATGGCGGCCATCCGCACGGTGCCGTGCTCGTCGCTCACGTCGTGCGGCTCCTCCAGCACGGTGGCGCCTTGGGCGCGGGCGTGCTCGACGCAGGTGTCGACGTCTGGCACTTCCAGCGCGATGTCGATGATGCCGTCGCCGTGCACGCGGTGGTGCTCGATGACCGGGCTGTCGGGGTCGACCCCGCCCTTGAGCACGAACCGGACGGCACCGCTCTCCAGCACGAAGGCGTGGTGGTCGCGGTTGCCGGTCTCGGGACCGGAGTACGCGACGAGGTCCATGCCGTAGACCGACTGGTAGAACGACGCGGCCTGTGTCGCGTTGCCGACTGCCCACACCAGCGCGTCCCAGCCGGTGACCGGGAAGGGGTCGGTGGCGCTGTCGTACTCCACCAGGCCGACGAGCTGCTTGAGCTGGTCGAGGTCGAGGTGGGCGAGGCGTTCGGAGGCGGTGAGATCAAGGCTCATGCCCCCACATCACCTCAAAGGATGGCCACGATGCAACCGGCACACCTTCAGGTGGTCTCTCACGGTAGTCGTGACGAGTAGACTGTCTCTCAACTGGTCGATCTGCCTAGGAGTCGAGCCGATGGATGCACTGGATGTCGCGCTGGTCGAGGCGCTGCGCGAGCACCCACGAGCCGGCGACCTCGAGCTGTCACGCCGCGTCAAGGTCGCCCGGGCCACCGTGCAATCGCGGCTGGCCAAGATGGAGACGGCCGGCGTCATCACCGGCTACGGCCCCGACATCGACCTCGTGGCCGCCGGTCACCCGGTCCTCGCATTCGTGACGCTCGAGATCGCCCAGGGCAAGCTCGAGGCCGTCGCCGACGAGCTCGAGTCGCTGCCCAACGTGCTCGACGCCTATGTCACGAGCGGGTCGGCCGATGTCGTCTGCAAGATCGCGGCCACGTCGCACGAGGACCTGCAGGCCACGCTCCTGCACATGAGCAAGTCCGGCTCGGTGGTGCGATCGACGAGCGTGATCGTGCTGAGCGAGCTGGTGAAACCGCGTGTGCTGCCGATGCTCGCCCGCGACGCGACCACGTCCGTCCGCGCCCCGGCCTATCGTTGACGCATGGGACACGTCATCTTCGGCATGAACACGTCGGTCGACGGCTACGTCGCGGGTCCGGGCGGCGGACCCGAGGACATGCCGGGGCCCAGTGACGAGCTGCACCAGTACTTCAACGACCTCCAGCGCTCGGCGGCACTCAGCATGTACGGACGCGAGCTGTACGGAGACATGCGGTACTGGGACACGGACGACCCCGACTGGCCTGCTGTCCAGCAGGAGTACGCCACCGTCTGGCGCGACACGCCCAAGGTGGTGGTGTCGACGACGCTCAGTGAGGTCGGCCCGAACGCCACCCTGATCTCTGATGACGTGGACGCCGAGCTGCGCCGCGTCGTCGCCGACACCGACGGAGAGATCGACGTCGGCGGTCCCACGCTCGCCGCCACGCTCGCTCGGTTGGATCTCATCGACGAGTACCGGATCTACCAGCGCCCGAAGGTGCTCGGCGGCGGCAAGCCATTCTTCGCCGCGGTCACGACACCCGATCTCACGCTGCTCGACGTCGAGATGCTTCCCGACGACACGGTGCTGCTGCGCTACCAGCCGGCTCGCTAGCTGCTGGGTGCGTAGGCGCGCACGTAGTCGACCAGGAAGTTGAACTGCGACTTGGTGTTGGTGCTGTCGGGGTGGCCCCAGTAGCTGCTGCCCACCTGCATGTTCAACCGGATGTTGACCGGGCTGTTGAAGCTCGACGTCATCCAGGACGCGCTGGAGGTCTTGATGGACCCGACGACCCTCCCGTCGAAGGAGAAGGTCATGCACGCAGGCGACCAGTTCACGGCGTAGACGTGGTAGTCGTTGTAGATCGCCGGTGAGTGGCCCTGGGGGTGTGACCATCCGGTGAACTTGTCGGCGCCGCCTTCGTTGGTGTCGCGCCAGATGGTCCACGAGTTCGAGGTGCTGGGGTTGAACGACTGGGTTGCTGGTGAGCCCCAGGTCTCCATGATGTCGATCTCACCTGGTGTGGAGTCTCCGCGCAGCCAGAACGCCGGCCACACGCCCTTCGTTCTCGTGCTGTCGGTGGGGACCTTTGCTCGCATCTCCCATCGGCCGTACTTCTGGCTGAACTTGCCGATGGTGTCGACGTAGCCGGTGGTGTAGTCGCGGCTGGAGACGGTCTCGCGTTTTCCGGCGATGTCCAGCAGGCCGTCGTGGACGGTGACGTTGCGGGCGAGGATGCGTGCCTTGTCGAACGACAGTGATTCCCCGTCGCGCACCCGCCACTTTCCGGTGTCGACGGCAGACCCGTTGAACTCATCGGCGAAGACCTGGCGGCCCTGGCCACTCTTGGAGTAGTCGATGTCGGCACACGTCGCCGGCGTCGGAGTCGGTGTCGGCGTGGGAGTCGGTGTCGGCGTGGGAGTCGGTGTCGGCGTGGGAGTCGGTGTCGGCGTGGGAGTCGGTGTCGGCGTGGGAGTCGGTGTCGGCGTGGGTGTCGGCGTGGGTGTGGGAGTCGGCGTCGTGGTCGCCGGTGGAGTCACGTCCGAGTGGATGGCGCGCACCTGGAGGTAGTTCTTGGCGGTGACGTCGACGACCGTGATGTGCAGGCTGAATCGACTGTTCTTCCTCGTGCTGGTGAGCGTCGCTCCGGTCCAGTTCCAGCCGGTGGCGCTCGACGTCGTGACGCCCGCGAACGAGCGAATGACTTTGCCGTCCGCGTCGAGCTCGCGCAGCTGGAAGTTGATGGTCTTGCCGGGCTCCGACGAGCGGACCTGCCCGGCGATGTGAACGGAGGTTCCAAGCGCGGCGATCGCGGCGGAACGCGTCGAGGTCATCCCGATGGTCTTCGTGCCGGACTTGGTCTCGGGTGTGACCTGTCCCGCCGTCGAGCCGTCGGACTCGACGACGCGTTTCTTCACGGCATTGGACGTGGGTGTCCAGCCGGAGGTGCTGGTCGCGAAGGTCGGGTTCACGACGATGACCGGCTCGGCCGCTCGCGAAGGACTCGCGACGGTGACGAGAGCGGCGCCGAGAGCACCGATCAGGACAAGGCGAAACGCTGGAGTGTGGCCCATGAGAGTGTCTTTCTGTTAAAACACCAGTTCACAGACGCGGAGGCCGAGTCGCACCGAGTCCTTGGACGTGTCCTTTCAACGAGCCGTTATCCACAGGGTTACGGCGAAATGAGGGTTTCGTCCCAGAATTCCAGTGCTTGAGCGTGAAATTCGGCGCCGATCACTCAGTCCGGATGTGCGGGGAGAGGCCTGTCGACAGTCTGGCGAGCGCCTCGTCGATGACCTCGAGCTTCTTGCTGAACGCCCAGCGCACGAGTGGCTGCCCGATGTCCTTGTGGTCGTAGAACACCTGGTGCGGGATCGCGACGACGCCGGCGCGCTCCGGCAGTAGTCGGCAGAACTCCAGGCCGTCGTCGAAGCCGAGCGGCCGGATGTCCGTGGTGGCGAAGTAGCCGCCCTCGGGCACGAAGACGTCGAATCCGATCGCCGCGAGCCCCTCACAGAGGAGGTCGCGCTGCGACTGCATCCGGGCGCGGAGCGAGTCGAAGTAGTCGTCACCGAGCTCGAGCGCCTGCGCGATCGCGGGCTGGAACGGCGCGCCGGACGTGTACGTCATGAACTGTTTTGCCCCGAGCATGGCGCCGACCAGGGCCGCCGGCCCGGTCGCCCAGCCGATCTTCCAGCCGGTGAACGAGAACGTCTTGCCGCCGCTGGAGATCGTGAGGGTGCGCTCGGCCATCCCGGGCAGCGTGGCGATCGGGATGTGCGGACCGTCGTAGGTCAGGTGCTCGTACACCTCGTCGGTGATGACGATGAGGTCGTGCTCCCGTGCAACGGCCGCGACCGCCTCGAGCTCGTCGCGGGTCAGCACCGCACCGGTCGGATTGTGCGGGGAGTTCAGCAGGATCGCGGTGGTGCGTGGCGTGACGGCGGCCTTCAGCTCGTCGACAGGGAGCCGGAAGTCCGGAGCCCGCAACGTGACCGGTCGCCGCACCCCTCCGGCCATCTGGATGACCGCGACGTACGAGTCGTAGTACGGCTCCAGCGCCAGGATCTCGTCGCCCGGGTCGACCAGGCCGAGCAGCGACGCGGCGATGGCTTCGGTGGCGCCGGTGGTGACGGCGACCTCGGTGTCCGGATCGATCTCGAGCCCGTACCAGCGCTTCTGGTGCGCGGCGATGGCCTCGCGCAGCTCGGGTACGCCGGTGCCGGGCGCGTACTGGTTGCGCCCGTGATGCATGGCGTGCTCGACGGCCTCGACCACTGACGCAGGTCCGTCCGTGTCAGGGAAGCCCTGGCCGAGGTTGACCGACTCGGTCCGCAGGGCGAGGGCGCTCATCTCGGCGAAGATCGTGGTGCCGAGACCCTCGATGCGGGCGCTCTGGGTCTTCACGCCTCACGACCCTACGCGCGAGCCGACGAGCTGCGGCATGGCCGGGTGCTCGGGACATAGATCGCCCCGCCGTTCTCGGGGGGTGAAACGGCGGGGCGAGGCAGGCATTGACGGGTTTCCCTCATCTGTCCTGCTGGCAGAAGTTTATGGGAACTTCGGCACCGTCAAGGGGTTTTTGGAAAAATCGTCGAACCGGAATTCTGCCGCTGTTTCCGGACGATTCGACCGTTCCGGGTCGCCGCGAGGACCTCGGTGCGACAATCGTCGCCATGACGGTCGAAGCGCCCCCCACGAGCCCGGACGCGCGTCCTGCCCGCCAGGGCGGCCGACGCTTCATCCGCTTCATCGGCGTCCTCATGGTCCTTGCCGGTCTCGCCTTCATCGGCTACTTCGCCTGGCAGTACTGGGGCACGAACTACGTCGCCAAGCAGAAGCAGGCCGCGATCATCAGCGACTGGGACGACGGCATCGACGCCAATGCCATCGGCATGCTCCGTGTGCCCCGCTTCGGCGACGACTACGAGGTGCCGATCATCAAGGGCGGCAACCTGCTCGGCGCCCAGGGCACGAAAGCCCTCTCCGAGGGCGTCGCGTGGTACGAGCCCGGGGCCAAGCCCGGGGAGATCGGCAACTTCGCGATCGCCGGTCACCGAGTCACGCACGGCGAGCCGTTCCGCAAGTTCCTGAAGCTGCGCGAGGGCGACAAGGTGTTCGTCGAGACGCGGCGCAAGCTCTACACCTATGTGCTGCGCAACGACGGTGACGCGATCACCGTCGACTTCACGGTCTCCTGGCCGCTCGCCGATGTCCCCGACCCGAACAAGGAAGGTGACATGGCCACCGAACCGGTGCTGACCATGCTCACCTGCTCCGAGCTGTTCCACACCGACAACCGCAGCATCGTGGTCGGCGACCTCGAGTCCACCGAGGACAAGAAGTCCGGCGACGTCACCAAGGCCAAGTGAGCCTGCACCTAGGCTGAGTGCGTGCACGACTACCAGCGCGAGTTCATCGAGTTCGCCCTCGAGCACGATGTTCTCCGTTTCGGCAGCTTCACACTCAAGTCCGGCCGCACCTCGCCGTACTTCTTCAACGCCGGTGCGATCGACACCGGCGCCGGCCTGGCCGCGCTCGGACGCTTCTACGCCGCCGCGGTCGTCGAGGACGAGCTCGAGGTCGACGTCATCCTCGGCCCGGCGTACAAGGGCATCCCGATTGCTGCGGCCACCGCGGTGCAGCTCGCCGAAGTGCACGGGCGCGACCTGCCGTGGAGCTTCAACCGCAAGGAGCCGAAGGACCACGGCGAGGGTGGGCTCATCGTCGGCGCGCCGCTCACCGGGCGGGTGCTCGTGGTCGACGACGTCATCACCGCCGGCACCGCGATCCGCGAGGTGGTCGAGATCGTGAAGGGCGCCGGAGCCGAGGTCGCCGCGATCGTCGTCGCCATCGACCGCAGGGAGAAGGGAACGGGCGATCTGTCTGCCGTGCAGCAGGTCGAGCAGGAGCTCGGGGTCCGCGTGCGCGCCATCGTGAGCATCGACGACGTGGTGGCACACCTCGAGCATTCGGGCCGTCACGCCGAGCACCTCGACGCCGTGCGCGCCTACCTCGACGAATACGGCGCCCGCAGCACGTGAGCGACGAGGTCGGAGTCGGTCCGTGGGAGGGCGAGTGGCCGGAGGGCGACCGCTTCGACCCCGAGCTGCTCGAGCAGGGCGACCGTCGCAACGTCGTCGACGAGTACCGCTACTGGACGGTCGAGGCGATCGTCGCCGACCTCGACACCCGGCGGCACCCGCTGCACGTCGCGATCGAGAACTGGCAGCACGACTCCAACATCGGCTCGATCGTCCGCACCGCCAATGCGTTCAACGTCTCCGCCGTGCACGTCGTGGGCAAGCGGCGCTGGAACCGGCGTGGAGCGATGGTCACCGACCGCTACCAGCACATCGAGCACCATCCTGACGTCGCCGACCTCGTCGCCTGGGCGCAGGCGGAGGGTCTACCGCTGATCGGCATCGACAACCTTCCCGAGGCGCAGGCGATCGAGACCGCGACGCTGCCGGCCGCCGCGGTCATGCTGTTCGGCCAGGAAGGGCCCGGGCTGACCCCGGAGGCGCTCACCGCCTGCACCGCTCACTACGCCATCGCCCAGTTCGGGTCGACCCGCTCGATCAACGCCGGCGCGGCTGCCGCCATCGCGATGCATGCCTGGGTGCGTCAGCACGTCGGCTGAGGTTGGGTGGATGGATGAGCTGCTTCTTCATCCCGGCGTACCTGCTCGAGCGACTCGCGACCGTCTGTGACGAGGACCATCCATGCCACCGCACGCTGGCGATCGACCAGCGGCTGAGGACGGGCCGCGCCACCGTCGCGCCGCCTGCGGAACCGGCTCAGGCGGGCGCACCGGCATGGACGATTCACACGGCCGGCAACGGGTCGGACCTGCCCGGCACGCCCGTGCGGGCCACGGGAGAACCGGCGTCCGGTGACGTCGCAGTCGACGAGGCCTACGTCGGCATCGAGGCCACGTTGGCGATGCTCGCCGACGTGTACGGACGGTCGTCGTACGACGGGCAGGGCGCCCCGGTGAGCGCGACGGTGCACTACGAGCAGAACTACGACAACGCGTTCTGGGACGGCACACAGCTGGTGTTCGGCGACGGTGACGGCGAGATCTTCGAGCGGTTCACCAAGCCCGTCGACGTGCTCGCGCACGAGCTGAGCCACGCCCTCACCGAGCACACCGTCGGGCTGGTCTACCAAGGCCAGTCAGGAGCGCTGAACGAGTCGGTCTCGGACGTCTTCGCCTCCTGCCTCAAGCAACGGGTGCTGAACCAGGACGCCCCCGCCGGCGACTGGCTCATCGGCGAGGGGATCTTCCTGCCCGGCGTCCAGGGCCGTGCGCTGCGGTCGATGGCCGAGCCGGGCACGGCATACGACGATCCGCGCATCGGCCGCGATCCCCAGGTCGGCTCGATGGACGACTACGTCGACACGACCGACGACGACGGCGGCGTCCACATCAACTCCGGCATCCCCAACCGCGCGTTCCACCTCGCGGCCACCGCGATCGGCGGCAGCGCGGCCGAGGGTGCCGGACGCATCTGGTACGACGCCCTGGTCGGCGGAGGCATCACCTCGGACACCGACTTCGCCGGATTCGCCGAAGCCGTCGTCGCGGCCGCGGGCGAGCACACCGACGTGGTGGCCGACGCGTGGCAGCAGGTCGGTGTCACGTCGAGCGTGGCGACACCCGAACCGGTGCCGCCGGAGCCTGGGCCAGATGAAGCTGGGCCGGATGAACCATCAGTGCCAAGCCGAGTGGTCGTCCGCCGCTCCGGCGGGATCGCCGGGATGGTGGCCGAGGGTGCGGTCGATCTAGACGGTGACGATCCACGCGCTCCACAGGTGCGCATCCTCATCATGCGGATCGACTTCGCGTCCATCACGGTGGCGCCGCCGCAGCCGGACCGCTACGTCTACTCCTTCCTGCTCGGCGACCGCGAAGCGGCACGGGTTCCCGAGCCACAGCTCACCGGAGACCTCGAGCAGCTCGCCCACATCGTGCTCGACAGCGACGGTGGACGTCCGCCAACTCTCTGACTAAAGTCAGAGAATGTCGGTCGAGACGGTCCTGCGTCATTTCAACCGTGCGTGGTCGCAGCGCGTCGGCGTCCTCGACGAGTCGTTCCTCGGCTCGGGACGACCGATCGGCCCGTCTCGCCTGCTCTTCGAGCTGAGCCACGACGGCCTGTCCGTGCGCGAGCTGCGAGACCGCACCGGTCTCGACTCCGGGTACGTGAGCCGACTGCTGCGTCGGTTGGAGCGCGAAGGACTCGTCCGCACGGTGGTCGACCCCGCCGACGCCCGCCGCAGGCGGGTGACACTCACGGCGGCCGGTCGCCGGGCGCGTCAGGACCTCGACGACAGGTCGGAACAGCTCGCGCGCGATCTCGTCGAGCCCCTCTCGGTCGGGCAACGGTCACGTCTGGCGGAAGCACTCGACTCCGCCGACCGGTTGCTGCGCGCCGCCACGACGGTGATCTCACCGGGCGATCCCACGTCGGCCGCGGCCCAAGTCGCCCTGACCTCCTACTACGACGAGCTGGAGCGACGGTTCGACGGTGGCTTCGAGCCTGGCGAGGAGTCCTTCGACGAGTTCCGGCCACCCGATGGTGTGCTCCTGCTCGCGCTGTCGGACGGCGAGCCGGTCGCGTGCGGCGGCCTCCAGCGGCTCGACGACCGTACGGCCGAGATCAAGCGGATGTGGGTCCACACCGACTGGCGGGGTGCCGGGCTCGGTGGTCGCATGCTGCGCGCGCTCGAGCAGGCCGCCATCGATCGCAGACACGACGTCGTCCGCCTCGACACCAACAGCGTGCTCACCGATGCGGTGTCGATGTATCGCCGGGCCGGCTACACCGCGATCGACCGGTACAACGACAACCCCTACGCCCACCACTGGTTCGAGAAGGTCTTCGCCGACGTCCCGACAAGCGAGCACGACTGATCTGCGAGACGATCCAGGCGTGCTCGAATCCGCAACGAGAAACCTCAGCTCCCTGGCGCGCGGCGTGGCCAGCGCCGTCACGCCCCGATTCCGCCCGGGTGACCTGGACAATCGTGACCCCGACTTCATGCGCGAGGTCCTGCCCGCGACGTGGCTGTTCGTCTCCGCCTGGTTCCGTCCTGACATCCAGGGTCTTCACCACATCCCGGCCGAGGGGCCCGTCCTCGTCGTGGGGAACCACACCGGCGGAGCCTCGTCGCCCGAGGTGCACATCTCCCAGCTCGCGATCAGCACCTACTTCGGCGTCGAGCGGGCGCACTACCAGCTGGCTCACCGCATGGTCCTGAACTCGCCGGTGGGAGCACTCCTGCGTCGCTTCGGAACGGTCGAGGCCGACCCCGACAACGCCGCCAAGGCGCTGGACGTCGGCGCCATCGTCACCGTCTTCCCGGGCGGCGACCACGAGGTGTACCGCCCGAGCTGGGAGTCGGCCCAGATCGACATGGGCGGACGAAAAGGCTTCCTCAAGCTGGCGGTCGAGAAGGACGTTCCCATCGTGCCGATGGTCACGCTGGGCGGGCAGGAGACCGCCTTGTTCCTGTCGCGGGGAGAAGGGCTCGCCAGGTTCTTCGGCATCGACAAGTCCCTTCGCCTCAAGAGCCTCCCGATCATGATCGCGCTCCCGTTCGGACTGCAGGTCGGGCCGCTGCCGCACTTCCCGCTGCCCTCGAAGGTGACGATCAGGATCCTGGAGCCGATCAACCTGCGCGAGCGCTATGGGGAGGACCCGGACATCGACGAGATCTATGCCGACCTCCTCGACACGATGCAGGAGACCCTCACCGCTCTCCAGCGGGACCGACGACTCCCGGTGATCGGATGAGGATCGAGGCACGACTCCCCGTGGCGGCGACGCCGGACGAGGTGTGGCCCGTGGTCAGCGACCCCTGCGTGATCGGCGCATTGAGCGACACCTTCCTCGTCGAGGAGCTGGAGCCCGGGTCGAAGCCCGGCATCGGCACCAGGTACCGCGCCCTGCTGCGCGTCGGTCCCGTTCCCGTGGGTGGGAACGTCGAGATCATCGAGTTCAACGAGCCGCGCGACATGGCCTGGACGACCCTGACGGGAGTCGACCACCGACTGCGCATCCGGGTGCGAGAACGCGCCGAGGGTGGGTCCTGGCTCACCGTGCGCTTCGCCTACGACTCGCCAGGGCTCCTGGGCGTCGTCGCTGACCTCGCGTCGTTCCCGACCGTGCGGAGCGCGATCCACGGGCTCCTGCGGCAGATGGTGGAACGCGTCGAAGCCGACCGTGCGTAGGCGCACGTCCTAGGGTCGAAGCATGGGTTCGCGAGTCGTCGTCATCGGGGGTGACGCCGCGGGCATGAGCGCCGCGGCCGAGCTGCGTCGTCGCCTGCCGGAGTCCGACGAGGTCGTCGTGATCGAGCGCACCGATCGGACGTCCTACTCCGCCTGCGGCATTCCGTACTGGGTGGCCGGCGAGGTCGACTCCGCCGACGACCTGGTGAGCCGCTCACCCGCGGAGCACCGCAAGCGCGGTATCGACCTGCGGACCGAGACCGAGGCGACGGCGATCGACGTCGACGCTGGTGAAGTCACCATCTGGAGCGAGGACATCGAGGAGACGATCGGCTACGACCGACTCGTGATCGCCACCGGCGCCGAGCCGGTGCGTCCCGACCTCCCCGGCATCGATGGTGAGGGGATCTTCGGCATCCAGTCGCTGGCCGACGGCCAGGAGGTCATCGATGCACTCGCCGAGGATCCGGAGCACGTCGTCGTCGTGGGCAGCGGATACATCGGGCTGGAGATGGCCGAGGCCTGCACGCACCGCGGCATCGACTCGGTGGTCATCGAGGCGCTCGACACCCCGTTGTCGATCCTGGAGCCGGCACTCGGCGAGAAGGTCGCCGACGCGATGCGCGGCATGGACATCACGTTGCGCACCGGCACGAGCGTCACGGGATTCACGCTGGAGAACGGGAGACTCACCGGGGTCGAGGTTGCCACATCCGACCAGCACAGCGAGACCCTTCCGGCCGACGTCGTGATCCTCGGCCTGGGCGTGGTCGCGCGGTCGGCGATCGCACAGAAGGCCGGCCTGCCCACGGGGATGAAGGGCGGCATCATCGTCGACTCGACGCAGCGAGTCACCGGGTTCGACGGCATCTGGGCGGCCGGCGACTGCGTGGTCACTCGTGACCGCATCTCCGACGAGCTCATCCACGTGCCGCTGGGCACCCACGCGAACAAGCAGGGCATCGTCGTGGCAGACGCCATTGCCGCCGACCTGCTCGGCGAGGAGCCGCGGCTTGAGTTCCCCGGCATCGTGCAGACCGCCATCACCAAGTTCTGTGCTCTGGAGATCTCCCGCACCGGGCTGGGCGAGCAGCAGGCCCGCGACGCCGGCTTCGACCCCGTGGTGGCGACGATCGACACCACCACGATCGCCGGCTACCTCCCCGACGCGGGCGAGCTGACGGTGCTGATGGTGGCGGACCGGCCCACCCGGCGGCTGCTCGGTGTGCAGATCGTGGGAACCCGCAATGCCGGGCTGCGCATCGACGTCGCGGCAACCGCGATCACCGCCGGGATGACCGTCGACGAGGTCGTCATGCTCGACCTCGCGTATGCCCCACCGTTCGCCTCCGTGTGGAGTCCGCTGCTCGTGGCCGCTCGGTCCGCAGTCAAGATGTTGTCCTCCTAGGACGCCTCTCCCATCCCTGGCGGGCTCGCGCGGCCCCGCATCCCGACCGGCGGCGTTCTCGTCGGTCTACGCACGACCCCGGTGCGTTTCCCTCCTCGGCCTTGCCGGATCGGGCGCGGATGCCACGCTCCCGATCCACCATGGATGGGAGACACGTCCTAGGCTGGCCCCAACCCCACCGAGGAGCACTGCCGATGCCAGTCGCCACACCCGAGATCTACGCCGAGATGCTCGACAAGGCCAAGCGCGACTCGTTCGCCTACCCGGCCATCAACGTCTCCTCGTCGCAGACCCTGAACGCCGCGCTGCAGGGATTCGCCGAGGCCGAGTCCGACGGCATCATCCAGGTCTCGACCGGTGGCGCCGACTACTTCTCCGGCCCGAACGTCAAGAACATGGTCAGTGGCTCGATCGCCTTCGCGACGTTCGCCGAAGAGGTCGCCAAGAACGTCCCGGTCAACGTCGCGCTGCACACCGATCACTGCCCGAAGGACAAGCTCGACGGATTCGTGCGTCCGCTGATCGCGGCGTCGACCGAGCGGGTCAAGGGAGGCGGGTTGCCGTACTTCCAGTCGCACATGTGGGACGGCTCCGCGGTGCCGCTGGACGAGAACCTCGAGATCGCCCAGGATCTGCTGGCCCAGTGCGCGGCCGCGAACATCATCCTCGAGGTCGAGATCGGCGTCGTCGGTGGCGAGGAGGACGGCGTCGAAGGAGCCATCGACGACAAGCTCTACTCCACGCCCGAGGATGCCCTGGCCACGGCAGCCGCGCTCGGGCTGGGCGAGAAGGGCCGGTACATGACGGCGCTCACGTTCGGCAACGTGCACGGCGTCTACAAGCCCGGCAACGTCAAGCTCCGGCCCGAGGTGCTCGAGAAGGCACAGCAGGTGGTGGGCGAGGAGTACGGCAAGGACAAGCCGTTCGACCTGGTGTTCCACGGTGGTTCGGGCTCGCTGCCGGAGGAGATCTCCGCCGCCGTCGACTTCGGCGTGGTCAAGATGAACGTCGACACCGACACCCAGTACGCGTTCACACGGCCCGTCGTCACGCACATGCTCACCAACTACGACGGTGTGCTGAAGATCGACGGCGAGGTCGGCAACAAGAAGATGTACGACCCGCGAGCGTGGGGCAAGGCGGCCGAGGCCGGCATGGCTGCACGGGTCGCCGAGGCCTGCGCCGCGCTGCGGTCGGCCGGCACCAAGCTTTAGCCCCTCTGCCCCCCGGGGAGTAGTAGTCTGAGGGTCTGACGATCATGAGTCGGCCGCCCCAGTCCCCGGTGACATTGCCAGGAAAGGGAGCAGACATGTCGGCCCCGTACGACGACTTCGACGCGGCGGCGCGCTACGCCAAGGCTCGCGCGCAGATCGCCGGTGAAGAGGCCGGCGGACTGGACGGCGTCGTGGGGATCCTTCATCGGCTGTGTCGCAGCCTGACCGCGAACCTCGACATCACCGGCGCGGCCGTGATCCTGATGTCGGCGGGCGAGTCCGATGGTGTCGCTGCGGCATCGGACGAGCGCAGCCGGGCCCTCGGCGAGCTTCCGTTCGCGATGGGCGAAGGGCCGTGTCACGACGCCTACGATGCGCGGCGCCCGGTGCTGACGCCCGACCTCCGCGAGGTGCCGGGTGGTCGGTGGCCGGGCTACGCGTCGGCCGCGCTCTCGTCGGGCGTGCATGCGGTCTTCGCCTTCCCGCTTCACGTCGGCGCAGCCAGCTTCGGTGTCTCTCGACGCCTACGCCGAGCGGCCCGGCTCCTTGAGCATCGAACAGGAGGTGACGGCGTTGACCTTCGCCCAGATCGCCACCGAGATCCTGCTCGACGGTGACCTGACGACCCCCGACGGCCAGCTCGACCCGGGGTTGTCGACCGCGCTCGACGGCCGGGCGGAGATCCATCAGGCCCAGGGAATGGTGGTCGTGGACCTCGGGATCCCCCCTGCTCAGGCGTTGGCACGCATGCGGGCGTACGCCTTCGCCAGCGGTACTCCGCTGATCGAGCTGGCACGAAAGATCATCGACGGCCTGACGCTGAGCGATGACGACGATTCGAATCTAGAATGACTTCAGAAGGAGAGCGCAATGGTTTCGGCTGAAAGGTTGGCCGACCTCTTCGTGGAGGTCGCCGACACACTTGTCGACGAGTTCGACCTGATCGACTTCCTGCACAACCTCGCCGATCATGCCGTGTCCGTCAGCGGCGCCTCGTCGGCTGGTCTGCTGCTGGCCGATCAGGACGGGACGCTGCACTTCATGGCAGCTTCGACCGAAGGCGCGAAGTATCTGGAGCTGTTCCAGCTTCAGCACTCCGAAGGCCCATGCCTCGACTGCTTCCGGACCCACGAACCGGTCATCACCACCGACCTGAGCCGCGAGTCAGGCCGCTGGCCCGACTTCGCTCCTCGTGCTATCGAGGCCGGCGTCCGTTCGGTGCACGCCTTCCCGATGCGGCTGCGTGACCGCGTGATCGGTGCGTTGAACGTCTTCGGAGAGGAGACAATGCCGCTTGGGCCTTCGGATGTGAAGGTCGTGCAGGCCATGGCCGACGTCGCGACCATCGCCATCCTCCAGGAACGGGCCATCTCGAGCGCCGAGGTGTTGACCGAGCAGCTGCAGGGAGCGCTGAACAGCCGAATCGTGATCGAGCAGGCCAAGGGTGTGATCTCGCGCGACCACAGCGTGTCGGTCGACGCGGCCTTCGCGGTGCTCCGTGCGCATGCCCGCAACACCCACGTTCGCCTGGTCGACCTCGCTCTGGACGTCGTCAACGGACGAGCGAGCGTGCCCCGATCCTGACGCGCGCGGATGGCGCTACATGGGTGAAGGTGCTGTACTGGAAGAGTCCTCGAGCTGCCCCGGACCCGGCGGTGAACCACATCTCACCCCCAGGATCGGGGTTTTTTTCATGAGCCTGCAGACCGAGGCCGCCCCACGCGTGCGAGCGCTGCACCTGTACACCGAGCTCGCCCGCACCGTGCGCGAGAGCGGGCTGCTCCGGCGTCGCCACGCCTACTACTGGAGCCGGATCGCCCTCGCCGTGACGGCGTTCGCGCTGGTCTGGGCCGGCGTCATCGTCCTCGGCAACTCGTGGTTCCAGCTCATCCTCGCCGCGATCTTCGGCGTGGTGGTGACCCAGTTCGGCTTCCTCGGTCATGACGCGTCGCACCGGCAGATGTTCGAGTCGGCCGCATGGAACGCGTGGACGGCTCGCATACTCGCCGGCGTCTTCGCCGGTCTCAGCTACGGCTGGTGGAAGGACAAGCACAACCGTCACCACGTCGCCCCCAATCAGGAGGACCGCGATCCCGACGTCGGTCCCGGTGCCATCGCGTTCACGCGGGACATCGCGGCACGGCGCACCACCGGGTTCCCCGGCTGGTTCATGAAGCGTCAGGGGTGGCTGTTCTTTCCCCTGTTGACGCTCGAGGGCCTCAACCTTCACGCCGCGAGCGTGCGGACTCTGTTCGGGCCCGAGGCGGTGGCGCACCGGCGCGTGGAGGCTGCCATGGTCGTCTCGCGGCTCGGGGCCTACGTCGTGGTCCTGCTGATGGTGCTCCCGGTCGGCAAGGCAGCGGCGTTCTTCTGTGTGCAGATGGCCGTGTTCGGCCTGTGCCTCGGCGGGTCGTTCGCGCCCAACCACAAGGGGATGCCCATCGTCCCGCCGACGACGAAGATCGACTTCTTCCGCCGTCAGGTGCTGATGTCGCGCAACGTCCGGGGTGGGCCGTTCGTGGACTTCGCGATGGGCGGGCTGAACTACCAGATCGAGCACCACCTGTTCCCGAGCATGCCGCGTCCGAACCTCAAGCTGGTGCAGCCGATCGTGCGGGCGTACTGCGCCGAGCACGACGTGAGCTACGCAGAAGTGACGATGTTCGCGTCGTACGGCATCGTCGTGGACTACCTCAACAACGTCGGCCTGCGAGCGCGCGACCCGTTCGAGTGCCCGGTCATGTCGCAGTACCGCGGGTGACGGCGCCCGAATCCGGGCCGTAGGGTCGGGCCATGACGAACCTGCTGGGCGAACCGCCCGAGACACTGCTGCCGACCGACACCGGCGCGGAGGCACTCAACGAGGGTCGCGACGTGCAGAACGTCGCCGCGGCTCACCCCGACTCGACGCTCGCCTGGGCCCTGCTGGCCGAGGCGGCGCTGGACGAGGGTCGTGACCTGGAGGGTTACGCGTTCGCCCGCACGTCCTACCACCGCTCCCTCGACATGCTGCGCCGCAACGGATGGAAGGGCCACGGTCCGGTGCCCTGGTCGCATGCGCCCAACCAGGGATTCCTGCGCTCTCTGGCGGCACTCGCCAGCGCCTCGGAACGTCTCGACGACGCACCGGAGGCGCAGCGCTGCCGTGAGTTCCTGCACGAGTCGAGCCCCGAGGCGTACGCGGAGCTCGTCGAAGCGGGATAACTGTCAGTCCGTCTCGGTTGGGTCGATCTGAGGGATTGACCCGGTTATTCCTATTTGGAAGAGTACGTCCATGGGCTCAGCATCGATGATCCACGCACGCGGTCTCGTGCAGACCTTCCACACCAAGGAAGGCAAGGAGAAGAAGGAGATCCGCGCCGTCGACGGCGTCGATCTCGACATCGCCGAGGGTGAGGTCGTGGGCTTCCTCGGACCGAACGGGGCGGGCAAGACCACCACCCTGCGCATGCTCACCACGCTGCTGCCGCCCACCGAGGGCACGGCCACGGTCGCCGGATACGACGTCGTCAAGCAGTCCGAGCAGGTACGACGCAGCATCGGCTACGTCTCCCAGTCCGGCGGCACGTCCTCCTACGCGCGGGCCGGCGAGGAGGTCATGGACCACGGCATGCTCTACGGCCGGAGCAAGGCGCAGGTCGAGAAGCGTGGCAAGGAGCTGTTCGAAGAGCTCCAGCTCGATGGGCTGTGGAACCGTCTGCCGAAGACCATGTCCGGCGGACAGAAGCGCCGTCTCGACATCGCCATGGGCCTCATCCACGACCCGACGCTCATCTTCCTCGACGAGCCCACCACCGGCCTCGACCCGCAGGCGCGAGCCAACCTGTGGGAGCACATCTCCGCCATGCGCACCGAGCGCGGTGCCACGGTCTTCCTCACCACCCACTACCTCGACGAGGCCGACACCCTCAGCGACCGCATCATCATCATCGACCAGGGCCGCATCGTCGCCTCCGACACGTCCGACAACCTCAAGGCCGAGGTCGCCGGCGACCTCGTCGACCTCGAGGTCGCGGATCTCCATCGCGTGGGCGAGGCCGCCAAGCGCCTCGGGAGCCTGGGTGACGGCAACAGCGAGGTGGAGATCGACGGCAGCCGGGTGAGCGGGCGCGTCCAGCGGGCCGGCCGCGCCATTCCGGGCCTGCTGCGCGACCTCGACGCCACCGGCGTCACCCTCGACTCCATCGAGGTGCACCGTCCCACGCTCGACGACGTGTTCCTCACCCTCACCGGCCGGTCGCTCCGCGATGCCGAAGCCGCCACCGAGGAACCCGTCGAGACCGTCCCGGAAGGAGCGACCTCATGACCACGTACCTCCGCGAGTGCTTCATCGTCTTCCGGCGACAGATCCGCATGAACCTGCGCAACCCGGCCTGGGTCCTCATCGGCGCGTTCCAGCCGGTGCTGTACGTGCTGCTGTTCGGCCCGCTGCTCGAGCCGCTGATCGACCAGTTCGGAGCCACGAACGCCTACACGTTCTTCATCCCGGGCATGCTCGTCCAGCTCGGCATCTTCGGGGCGTTCTTCGCCGGGTTCAGCCTGATCGGCGAGTGGCGTGAAGGCGTCATCGAGGCCGAGCGGGTCACGCCGGCCGCTCGGTCGTCGCTGCTCGTCGGACGGCTCATGCGCGACGAGCTCCAGCTGCTGGTGCAGGCGCTCATCCTCGTCGCGCTCGGCTACCTGCTCGGCATGGACGCGTCCATCGGCGGCATGGTGCTCGGTGTGGTGCTGACGCTGCTGATCGGTGGAGCGTGCGCCGCGTCGTCGAACGCGTTCGCGCTCACCGTCAAGAGTGAGGACGTCATGGCGCCGGTCATCAACATGGTGATGATGCCGGTGCTGCTGCTCTCGGGCATCCTCCTGCCGATGACGATCGGGCCGAGCTGGCTCGAGCGGGCCAGCGACTTCATGCCGATCCGGCACGTCGTCGACGCCGTTCGTGGGGCGTTCGGCGGCGACTACTCGTCGATGTTCTGGGGAGTGTCGTGGTCGATCCTGCTGTTCGGCGTGGCGGTGTGGTGGGGCACGTCCACCTTCCGCAAGGAGAACGCCTAGGACGTGGTGGTCGAAGGAACGAGCAGACGCATCGCGGCGGGCTCGACCCGCCAGCTGTGCACGTGCGCGGGGGGCGACAGCTCTCCATCAGTCGTGCAGCGCAGCGCCTCACCGCGCACTTCGACGGTCTTGCAGGTGCGATAGACCACGTCCTCGCGATTCGGGTGCTCGCCGCGGCGCAGGTGCCAGGCGTAGGACAACCGCTGCCAGACGCCGACCGAGTACGAGATCGACACGTCCAGCACACCATCGGTCGGCACGGCCTTGGGCAGGAGCTCGGCACCACCACCGACGTACTGGCCGTTCCCGACCGCCACCTGCAGGACCTTGTCGCGGGCGGGCAGGGGCTCACCGTCGAGGTAGATCTCGACCGTGGCCGAATGGGTGCCGAAGCCGGTGATCAGGGCTCCGACCGCGTAGCCGACCGGGCCGAGCACCTTCTTCCACGGCTTGGCCTTGGCTGCCGCCTCGGCACCGATGCCGATGTGGGCGGCGTTGACCACGACCTTGTCGTCTCCGTCGAAGACCAGGTCGACCTTCTGGACGTGGCCGTCGACCACCACCTGTGCTGCCGCGTCGGGTTCGAGCGGCAGGTCGAGGCTGCGGGCGTAGTCGTTGCCTGTGCCCAGCGGCACCAGCCCGACGGTCACGTCGCCCAGTCGTCCACCGGCGTGCAGCGCGGCGACCACGGCATGCAGGCTTCCGTCGCCGCCGAGGACCACCACGGTCGTGACGTCGCGATGCTCGCTGATCGCCTGCTCGAGATCGTCCGGCGACGACGTCGTGACGAGCGTGACGTCGAGGTGCTGCCGCAACACGTTCAGGGCAGCCTCCTGTGACTCGTCGGTGGAGCTGCCGGCGTTGGCGTTGGCGATGGCGAGGACGGCGGTCATGGTCCCGTAACCCTAGTCACGTCGTGGTGAGCGGCTAGACTGCGGCGGTAAGAGCCCCGCACTCCGGGGCTTCACTTCTGCACTCTTTCCATGAGGGGGGCGGTGGGTCGAATGCCTGCAGTCGTCATCGTCGGAGCCCAGTGGGGCGACGAGGGCAAGGGCAAGGCGACTGATGTCCTCGGAGGCCGCGTCGACTACGTCGTCAAGTTCAACGGCGGCAACAACGCCGGCCACACCGTCGTCATCGACGACGAGACGTACGCCCTGCACCTGCTCCCCAGCGGCATCCTGAGCCCGGGCTGCATCCCCGTGATCGGCAACGGCGTCGTGGTCGACCTCTCGGTGCTGTTCGAGGAGATCGACGGGCTCGAGAAGCGCGGCATCGACACCAGCCGTCTCGTGCTGAGCTCGAACGCCCACATCATCGCCGACTACAACCGCACGATGGACAAGGTCACCGAGCGGTTTCTCGGCAGCCGCAAGATCGGCACCACCGGCCGCGGCATCGGGCCCACCTACGCCGACAAGATGAACCGCCTCGGGATCCGTGTGCAGGACCTCTTCGATGAGAAGATCCTCACCCAGAAGGTCGAAGGCGCCCTGGAGCTCAAGAACCAGATCCTCACCAAGGTCTACAACCGGCGGGCGGTGAGCGTCGACGAGATCGTCGAGGACCTCGTCAGCCACGTCGACCGCGTTCGCCCCCTGGTCGCCGACACCAGCCTGCTGTTGCACGATGCGCTGGGGCGCGGCGACACGGTGCTGCTCGAGGCCGGCCAGGCCACGTTGCTCGACGTCGACCACGGCACCTACCCGTTCGTCACGTCGTCATCGGCGACGTCCGGGGGAGCGTGCACCGGCTCCGGCATCGCACCCACCGAGATCACCCGCGTCATCGGCATCGTCAAGGCCTATGCCACGCGTGTGGGGGAGGGCCCGTTCCCCACCGAGCTCGTCGGCAGCAACGATCCAGATGGGGATGGCGAGCGTCTGCGCAAGAACGGCGGCGAGTTCGGCACCACCACCGGGCGGCCGCGCCGCTGCGGTTGGTACGACGCCCCGATCGCCCGCTACGCCGCGCGCATCAACGGCGTCACCGACTTCGTGCTCACCAAGCTCGACGTGCTCACCGGCTGGGACCGCATCCCGGTGTGCGTGGCGTACGACGTCGATGGCGAGCGCGTCGAGGAGATGCCGATGACGCAGACCGGCTTCCACCATGCGATGCCGATCTACGAGTACTTCGACGGCTGGACCGACGACATCTCCGGTGCCCGTGATTTCGGGGACCTCCCGCCCACCGCACAGGCCTACGTCACGGCCCTCGAGGGCATGTCGGGAGCCCGGATCTCCGCCATCGGAGTGGGCCCCGACCGTGAGCAGACCGTCCAGGTGCACGACCTGCTGTGACGGTGGTTCACCGGTCGCCGACGTCGACGATTCGCGCGTCGGCACTCGGGACGATCTGATCGTCGTACCCACCGGCGACCAGCACTTCGGCGTCATCGACCAAGCTTGCGGTGACGAATGAGCGGCGTGGAACGGGACGGCTGTCGATCGTGGAGATCCGATTCGTCGACGGATCGAAGACGTCCAGGCGTGTACCCGCGGCGACGACGACTCGACCGTCGGGCAGCGACACCACGGCACCATCGAGCTTGTATTGACCTTCCGTGAGATCAGGGCCGGGTTTGGTCTCGCCGCGCGCGATGTCGAGAAGCTCGGTGCTACGGAGCAGGTTCCTGCCTTCGTCGGAGCTGGATCCTCCGACCACCAGAACGCGCTCGTCGGGCAGGGCGGTCGCGCCGTGCTTCACCCGCGCCGTCGACAGCTCCGGGCCGTCTCGCCATTCGTCGTCCGTCAGGACGGCGGTGCTCGTCGTCGCGGTCGCACCGTCAGAACCGCCGATGAGGACGACGTCCCGTCCGACCTCCACCGCTGCGTGCCCGGCACGCGGAGCAGGCAGCTCAGGGCCTGGCTCAACCGTGTCCGTGGCCGGATCGAAGATCTCGGTGCTGCGGAGCGCGTCACCGTCGGCGCCGAACCCGCCGGCGAGCAGGACTCTCCCGGCGGGCGTTGTCGTGGCGGAGTGGGCGGCCCGCGGGGTGGTCTGCTCTTCGAGCTTGGCGAAGCGACCAGTCTTCGGGTCGAAGAGCTCCATGCTCCCCGTGGGTGGACGCCCTTCACCCGGGTAGCCACCGGTGAGCAAGACTCGTCCGTCCGGCAACAGCGTTGCGGTGCCACTGGCGCGAGGTTCCAGCGCCTGGGGTCCCGGAGTGATCTGTCTGGTGCCGGGGTCGAAGATCTCGCTCGTTCGTCCAGACCCGAATCCCTCACATCCGGGTTGAGTGCAACCGCCGGTGATCAGCACACGGCCGTCGAGGAGCGTCGTCGCGCGATGCACGGCACGTGGTTGGTCCAGCGCCAGGGTGGTCGGCGCCGGACCTGCTGCGCAGGCGAGAGTCGCCAGGATCGTGGCGACACCGGCGACGTGAGGCCAAGGACGGCCGCGCATTGAGTTCTTAGCTTCGTCGAGGCCGGCTGCTAGCCCTGGGTGCCGGCCACGTTGACCATCCAGCGCACCCCGAAGCGGTCGATGCACTCGCCGTACGTGTCGCCCCAGGGTGCCTTCTCGAACGGGGCCCTGATCTCGGCACCGTCGGACAGCTTGCCCCACCATCCGCTGAGCTGCGCCTCGTCGTCGCCGCTCAGTGAGATCGAGATCGGTGCTCCCTTCGGGCCCGGCGAGTCGGGCATGTCTGCACCCATGATCGCGACGGCGTGGTCGACCGTGAGCATCGAGTGCATGAGCTTGTCGTGCATGTCCGGGTTGTAGCCGGGCATGTCAGGCTGCTCGGACCAGGTGTTGACTTCGAGCTCGCCGCCGAACACTGATTGATAGAACTCCATCGCCTCGCGCGCGTTGCCGCCGAAGGTGATGTACGGGTTCAGTCGTGTGGTCATGATGTGGTCCTCCCTCGTGGACTTCGATCAAACCTCACGCCACCGACGAGCGGTAGGTCATCAGTGGGACTGGGTGCTGCCTCCGCGCGGTGAGTGCGGGCGGACCACGGCCCAGCCCAGGGCCGCGAACAACAGCATCCATCCGGTGATCGCCAGGCGAGCCCCGAGGAAGGAGAGGGCGAGGGCCGGGATCATCGGGACGAAGACCCACACACCCGTGACAAGCAGCAACCACCGGCGCCATCCGTCCCAGACGCCCTCGCGTACGGCCGCGATGCCCTCGAGGACGAGACCGATGCCTGCCGCCACCGAGACCACGCCGTAGACCCCGCCCAGCACCGCCACGCGGGTCGTGTCCATGTCGTCGTGACGCGCGACGATCGCCACGAGCTCCGTCAGCGTCAGGCCGACCATGCCGGCGACCGCGATGACGTGACCCGAGCGGCCGAGACCCGATCGCCCGACGACCCCGGCCGACCACACTGCCAGCAGCCCGAGGACGAGTCCGATGTGCTGGATCACGAACCACAACTGGAGCCAGGTGAATCCGGTGGGGGTCAGCGGATAGCTCCACTGGTCCTCGCCCACAGCCGGCGACACCACAGCCAGGTAGATGCCGGACGCGGCGCCCAGGAGGCCCGCGGCCAGGCAGAGCCAGCCGTACGTCGAGACCTGACGGGACTTCAGCGTGAGTTGATCGGTCATGTTCTGACACCTTCCATTTCTTGCGACCTTGCGGCGGCGGCCACCACCGGACGGTGCGGAATCGCGCTGGCCAGCATGAACAGGGCAGTGAACGAGAAGTAGTAGAGGGCGACCCACAGGCCGTGCGGTGTCGTGACCACCAGTCCGGGGCCGGCGAACGACTCCACGGTGAGCGTCCAGATGGGCACGGTCGACAGGGCGACGACGCCGCAGACGGCGCGGCCCCACCTCGGCCCCCGTCCCGAGATGGCGAAGCCACCGGCCATCGCGAACAACGGCAGTCCGATCGCGCCACCGCCGACGCCGTCCTCGAAGATCGCGAACATGTCGAGGGGGTTGCTGAACAGGATCAGGGTGAAGACGAGGGGTGACAGAGCCAGCCATCGCCAGCCTGGGCGACCGCCGGTACGACGCAGGTGCTCGGCCCAGCCGAGCAGCATGCCGACCACCAATCCGGGAAGCAGAATCCACCCGAACGTTCCCGACCAGCTCACGGTCGACTCGTTGCCGGCGATCTGGGTCATGAAGCCGCGCAGCCCGGCGGCCCACGCGAATCCGCACAACCCGCCGAAGCCGACGAGTGTCGCAGCCGAGGGGGACTCTTTCATCAGGCTATCCTGTCTTTCAGGCACACCTTAGGATAATTCGCGTGGCAGATCAAGACCCGCCGGAGCAGGCCGACAACACCGTGGCCATGCTCGGCCGCGCCTACAGCCTGCTCGGGTTTCAGATCGTCGATGGCGTCGTCGGCGCCGGCTACCCGCAGAAGCCGTCGCACTCGGCGGTCTTCGCCCAGATCCGTCCCGGGGGAAACCGGCTGACCGAGCTGGCCAAGGGGGCGAACATGACCCCGCAGGCGATGGGCGAGCTGGTCGACGAGCTCGAGCAGCTCGGCTACGTCACGCGCAAGCCCGACCCGACCGATCGCCGCGCCAAGCTCATCACGCTGACGAAGCGCGGCGAGGCCTGCATCCAGGCGGGGATCAGCACCATCCAGGGGATCGAGTCGCGCATCGACGACGCATTGGGGCCACGTGGGCACGCGCAGCTGCGAGCGCTGTTGACCAAGGTCCTCGGGTCTGCCGGTTCGTGACTCAGAACCGTTCCTCGGTGAGCTGCTCGTACGCCTGCACGTAGCGCTCGCGGGTCTTCTCCACGATGTGTGCGGGCAGCGGTGGCGGCGGCTGGTCGGCCGCGCGGTCCCAGCCGCTCTCCGCCGACGTGAGCCAGTCGCGCACGAACTGCTTGTCGTAGGACAGCTGAGTCCGCCCCGGCTGCCACTGGTCGGCGGGCCAGAATCGTGACGAGTCCGGGGTGAGCACCTCGTCGGCCAGCACGATGGTGCCGTCCGGTCGGGCACCGAACTCGAACTTGGTGTCGGCGAGGATGATGCCGCGGCCGCGCGCGATGCCTTCGGCGCGGGCGTAGATCTGGAGCGTCAGGTCGCGCAGCGCCTCGGCGGACTCCTGCCCGATGGTCCGGACGACGGCGTCGAAGGAGACGTTCTCGTCGTGCTCGCCGAGGTCGGCCTTCGTCGCCGGCGTGAAGATCGGCTTGGGCAACCGTGAGCCGTCGACCAGACCGGACGGCAGCGGCACGCCGCACACCTCTCCGGTCGCGTCGTAGTCGAGGAGCCCGGAGCCGGCGAGGTAGCCGCGGGCGACGCACTCGACCGGGAACATCTCGAGGCGTTCGCACACCAGCGCGCGTCCACGGACCCGTTCTGGCACCTGGGTGGAGACGACGTGGTTGGGCACGAGGTCGGCGAGCTGCTCGAACCACCACAGCGACATCCGGGTGAGGATCTCCCCCTTGTCGGGGATGCCCGGCGTCAGCAGGTGGTCGTAGGCCGAGATGCGGTCGGAGGCGACCATGAGCAGGTGCCCCGACTCGAGGGAGTAGAGATCCCGCACCTTGCCCGAGTGGACGTGTTCAGCTCCGGGGACGTCGAGGGGCACGGCGCCAGCCTAGTAGCCGGAAGTTCGCCTCAGTTGGCGAACTCGGTCCACCACTTCACGTGGTAGAAGTACGTGGCCACCATGACGCCCACCGCCACGACAACGCCCACCCATCGGTACGGCGGATCCTTCGGGTCCTTCGGCATCAGAGAATCTCCTGTGGTGTGTATGCGGCGGCATCGGGGTTCGCCGCCACGAGCTCGTCGATGCGGGTGACGACCTGGCGTACTTGCTCGGTGGCGGCGCCGGTGAACTCCAGCGGCGCGGCGACGAGCGACGTCAGGTCGGCCTCGGTGAGGGCGAGCCGGTCGTCGGCGGCCAGGCGGGAGAACAGGTCGTTGTCGGTGGTGCCCTTCTCGCGCATCTCCAGGGCGACCGCGACGGCATGCTCGCGGATGATCTCGTGCGCGTCCTCGCGACCGACGCCAGCCCGGACGGCGGCCACCAGAACCTTAGTCGTCGCCAGGAAGGGCATGTAACGGTCGAGCTCGCGCTGGATGACGGCGGGGAAGACGCCGAATTCGTCAAGCACGGTCAGGAAGGTCTCGAACAGTCCGTCGGCGGCGTAGAACGCGTCGGGCAGGGCGACGCGACGGACCACGGAGCAGGAGACGTCGCCCTCGTTCCACTGGTCGCCGGCGAGCTCGCCCACCATCGACGCGTAGCCGCGGAGCACGACGGCGAGTCCGTTGACGCGTTCGCACGAGCGGGTGTTCATCTTGTGCGGCATCGCGCTCGAGCCGACCTGGCCCGGCTTGAAGCCCTCGGTGACCAGCTCGTTGCCAGCCATCAGCCGGATCGTGGTGGCCAGGCTGGACGGTGCCGCCGAGAGCTGCACGAGCGCGGTGACGACGTCGTAGTCGAGGGAGCGCGGATACACCTGGCCGACGCTCGTCATGACGGTGTCGAAGCCCAGGTGCGTGGCGACACGATCCTCGAGCTCGGCGAGCATCGCTGGATCACCACCCAGCAGGTCGAGCTGGTCCTGGGAGGTACCGACCGGACCCTTGATGCCTCGCAGCGGGTAGCGCGCGATCAGGTCGTCGAGGCGACCCACGGCGACGAGCAGCTCGTCGGCCGTGGAGGCGAAGCGCTTGCCGAGGGTGGTGGCCTGGGCGGCGACGTTGTGGCTGCGCCCGGCCATGACGAGCTCGGCGTGCTCGGTGGCGAGCCGGCCCAGCCGAGCGAGCGTGGCGATGGAGCGGTCGCGCAGCACCTGCAGCGATGCCATCACCTGGAGCTGCTCGACGTTCTCGGTGAGGTCGCGCGAGGTCATGCCTTTGTGGATGTGCTCGGCACCGGCGAGCGCGGCGAACTCCTCGATGCGTGCCTTGACGTCATGGCGGGTGACCTTCTCGCGAGCTGCGATCGACTCGAGGTCGACCTGGTCGACGACGGCTTCGTACGCCTCGATGACGCCGTCGGGCGTCTCGACGCCGAGGTCACGCTGGGCCCGGAGCACGGCGATCCACAAGCGTCGCTCGAGCACGATCTTGTGCTCGGGCGACCAGATGCGCGCGATCTCGGCCGAGGCGTAGCGCGCGGCGAGGACGTTGGGGGTCACGCTCCTATTGTCCCTCACTGGCAGCAAGAGCTATGTCGGAGCGGTGGTGCGCGCCGTCGATGTTGGCCGGGCCGCGCTCGTCCCTCGCGCTCACTCGCGGCTCCGCCGCTGCCCGGCCGGACTCGCTTCGCTCGTCCCCAAGGTTCCGTCCGCAGCCTGCAGGGCAATGTCATGACGATGATGTGAGCCTCGGATGTGGATGAGTTCAACCCCTTGGTACGCACGCTCTCGAGCCTCGGCGAGGTCGGCGCCCACGGCCGTGACGGACAGGACACGTCCGCCGGCAGTCACCAGTCGACCGTCGGCGTCACGTGCGGTGCCGGCGTGGATGACGTCGACGCCGTCGATCGCGTCGGCGACCTCGACGCCGTCGATGACGTCACCGGTGCGCGGCGTGCTCGGGTAGTTCTCGGACGCGATGACGACGGTGACGGCCGATGCGCCCTTCCAGGCCGGCAGTCCGACGTCGGCGAGCGTGCCGGTGGCGGCTCCGTGCAGCAGGCTCGACAACGGGGTGTCGAGGAGGGCGAGCAGCGCCTGGGTCTCGGGGTCGCCGAAGCGGGCATTGAACTCGACGACCCGCACTCCTCTGCTGGTGAGCGCGAGTCCGGCGTACAGCAGGCCCTGGAAGGGAGTGCCGCGGCGAGCCATCTCGTCGACGGTGGGCACGAGCACGCGGCGGGTGACATCGGCGACGAGGTCCTCCGGCGCCCACGGCAGCGGTGTGTACGCACCCATGCCGCCGGTGTTGGGCCCTGCGTCGTCGTCCTGGGCGCGCTTGAAGTCCTGGGCCGGTTGCAGCGGGAGCACGGTGACGCCGTCGGTGATCGCGAACAGCGAGACCTCCGGGCCGTCGAGGAACTCCTCGATGACGACCCGGCCGCACGAGGCAGCGTGGTCGACGGCTTCCTGCCGGTCGTCGGTGACCACGACGCCCTTGCCGGCCGCGAGCGCATCGTCCTTGACGACGTAGGGCGGGCCGAACGCGTCCAATGCATCCGCGACCTGCTCGGCCGTCTCGCACACGTGGGCGAGAGCGGTGGGCACCTCGGCGGCCGCCATGACCTCCTTGGCGAACGCCTTCGATCCCTCGAGGTGCGCGGCCTCGCGGCTCGGGCCGAAACACGCGATGCCGGCGTCGCGCACGGCATCGGCCACACCTGCCACCAGAGGTGCCTCGGGTCCGACGACGACGAGCTGGGCCTCGAGCGACGTGGCCAGCGCGGCCACGGCATCACCGTCGAGCGGGTCGACGTCGTGCCGGGTGGCGATCGCCTCCATGCCGGGGTTGCCGGGGGCGACATGCACCTCGGAGACGTTCGGGTCGCGGGAGAGCGACAGCGCCAGCGCGTGCTCGCGGCCGCCGGTGCCGATGACGAGGGTCCTCACGGGCAGTCAGCCTAGGCCGTGGCTGTTCAGGACGTCTTGGTGGCGACGAGGCGTTCGACGACTCCGCGCGCGAACCGCTCGCGTTCGGTGACCTCGAAGCCCTGTCGTTCGGCGTTCAGGGACGGACGGCGGGTCAGGTAGTCGCCGTCCATGCGCACCGTCAGCAGCTCGGCGGCCTTCTGCAGCCAGAGGATCGGCCGTACCGAGCTGCGGATGTGGTCGACGAGGATCAGCCTGCCGCCGGGCCGCAGGACGCGATGCATCTCGCCGAGCGCCCGATCGGTGTCCGGGATGTTGCACAGGGAGAACGTGCACACGACCGTGTCGAAGGACCCGTCATCGAAGGCGAGGTCGTGCGCGTCCCCTTCGCGCAGGTCGACGTCCCGGCCGGCGTCGAGCGCGCGCTGGCGGCCGATCGCGAGCATGTCCGGGCTCAGGTCGATGCCGACCACCGACAGCCCGGCATCGTAGAACGGCAGGTTGAGCCCCGTACCGACGGCGACCTCGAGCACCTTCCCCTCGGCCCGGCTGCAGGCCCATGGCCGGTTGTCCTCGCCGAACATCCGGCGCTCCCACCAGCCGATCAGCCGGTCGTAGCTGTCGGCCTGCTTGTGCCAGGCGCGCTTGCGGAGTGCATTCGCCTGCTCTCGCTCATCGTGGGACAACGACATGGGGCCCATCATGCAGGGTCGATGCGATGTCTCCAGTCGCGGTCTATCGTGACCCGCATGGGAAATCTCGCATCGCTGCTGGAGAACTCCGCAGACAAGTACGCCGACCGCACCGCCATCGTGTTCGGCGACAGCCGCTTCACGTACGCGCAGGTGAACGGCGCCGCCAACAAGGTGGCCAACCTGTTGGTGTCGCGCGGCATCAAGCCCGGCGACAAGGTCGCGTTGTCGTGCCCGAACCTGCCGTACTTCTCGATCATCTACTACGGCATCCTCAAGGCCGGCGCCACCGTCGTGCCGCTCAACGTGCTGCTCAAGGCACGCGAGGTGGCGTACCACCTGGACGACTCGGGGGCCAAGGCCTACTTCGCGTTCGAGGGCACGCCGGAGCTGCCGATCGGCGACGCCGCGTGGGAGGGCTTCCAGTCCACCGACTCGTGCGAGGAGTTCTTCCTCATCAAGCTCGACTCCGAGGCGCCCGAGCCGATGGAGCCGCCGGAGTACTACGCACCGCTGGTGGCGGACCAGCCACCGACGTTCGACACCGTCGACACCGATGACGACGACACCGCCGTCATCCTCTACACGTCCGGCACCACCGGCCAGCCGAAGGGCGCCGAGCTGCGGCACCGCAACATGCGCGACAACGCGCTCACTGGTGCCGAGCTGTTCGGGGCCGACGCCGACAACCCCGACACCTACCTGTGCGTGCTTCCGCTGTTCCACTCCTTCGGCCAGACCGTCATCCAGAACGGCGGGTTCGCGTTCGGCGGCACCGTCGTCATGCTGCCGCGGTTCGAGGCCGAGCCCGCGCTCAAGCTGATGCTGCGCGAGAGCGTCACCTTCTTCGCCGGCGTCCCCACGATGTACTGGGGACTGCTCGGCGCCCTCGACGAGGGGTACGACGTCGACACGCTCGCCGAGAACCTGCGGGTGGCCGCGGCCGGTGGATCGGCGCTCCCGGTCGACATCCACAAGCAGTTCAAGGATCGGTTCGGTGTCACGATCCTCGAGGGCTACGGACTCTCCGAGACGTCACCGGTGGCGTCGTTCTCGGCGTACGGCGAGGAGCCCCGCGTCGGGTCCATCGGCAAGCCGATCCCGGGCGTCGAGATGAAGCTCATCAACGACGACTGGTCGGACGTGCCCGAAGGCGAGGACGAGATCGGTGAGATCGCGATCAAGGGCCACAACGTCATGAAGGGATACCACGGACGTCCAGACGCGACGGACGAGGCGATCCGCGACGGCTGGTTCCGCTCCGGCGACCTCGCGAAGAAGGATGCCGACGGCTTCTTCTTCATTGTCGACCGCTCCAAGGACATGATCATCCGCGGCGGCTACAACGTGTATCCGCGCGAGCTCGAGGAGGTGCTCATGGAGCACCCGGCCGTCTCGCTGGTCGCGGTCATCGGCGTGCCGCACGAGTCACACGGCGAGGAGATCAAGGCCGTCGTCGTCAAGAACAAGGACCACGACGACGTCAGCGAGGACGATCTCGTCGCCTGGGGCAAGGAGCAGTTCGCGTCGTACAAGTACCCGCGCACTGTCGAGTTCCGCGACGAGCTGCCCATGACCTCGACGGGCAAGATCCTCAAGCGCGAGCTCGACTAGGTGCGAGTCCGAGGCTGCTTCGTCACGTCGACTCCGTCCGGGCGGTCAGCGTGACGGTGCGGCCACGATCGACTCTGCGGCCAAGGCGCTGGCGGTGAGACTGTTGGCGATGTGGCTGCGCATGAGCTCTGAGGCGGCCTCGGAATCCCGGGCGACAATGAGCTCGACCATGTGGCCGTGCTCTTCAAAGTCACGAGTGCGCGGTTCTGCGCCTGGGGGCAGCTCGAGGCCTATGCGCCGGTAGCGGTCCGACTTGTCCCACAGGTCGTCCAGCAGCCGGATGAGAACCGTGTTGTGGGAGGAGGCGTAGATGGACTGGTGCATTTCGCGGTGTGCCAACAGGGCCGCCTCGCCCCACTGCTGCGTCACGGGCAGCAGGCGGGTGAGAGCCTCCTGCATTCTCGCGACGTCAGAATCGGTGCGCCGCTGACAGGCCAGGGCGATGGCCTCAGGTTCCAGCGCGCGTCGGGTTTCGAAGAGCTCACGGGCTTCCTCCGCATCCATTCGCGCGACCCGGGCGTTGCGGTGGGCATCGAGGATGATCAACCCTTCGCCGCTGAGCCGCCGGATCGCTTCCCGTAGGGGAGTGATGCTGATCGAGAGTTCTGCGGCCAGGTCGTACTGCAACAACTTCGAGCCGGCTTCGAGCTGACCGCTCAGGATGCGGCTGCGGAGCTCGGCGTAAGCCACGTCGCTCTTGCTCGAGTAGACGTTGGCGGTCACGCCCACATTCTCGCACGCGGTCCACCAGGCTCTTCTCCGAAAGTCTTATAAGGTCTCTTGCCGATGTGCCGCGCGTCACCTATAGTCACTGATCTCGCATCTTATAAGAACGGAGCTGGCGACCGCCTGATGAAGATTCTCTCCGCCCATGAGGACGTCATCCCGATCAGTTCGTCGATGAGCAATGCATTCGTCGATTTCTCCTCGATGGACTGCTCCATCCTCGCGCTGGTCTCAGACGTGGTCGTCGACGGCACGCCGCTGGTCGGCTATGGGTTCAATTCCAACGGTCGCTACAGTGCCGGCGACATCCTGCGCCGCCGCATCCTGCCTCGGCTGTTGGACGCTCCCGCCGACAGCTTGCTGGACGAGAAGGGCGAGGTGTCGCCTTCGATGGCTTGGGACGTGATGATGCGCAATGAGAAGCCTGGTGGGCACGGTGAGCGATCGGTGGCCGTGGGTGTGGTTGACATGGCCCTGCACGACCTGGCCGCCAAGATCGCCGGAGTTCCGCTGTATCGCTGGATCTCGGATCACTACGGTGACGGCGAGCCCGACGAGTCGGTCTTCGTCTACGCCGCAGGCGGCTACTACGCCCCGGGCAAGACCCACCGCGACCTCCAGGACGAGATGAACGGATTCCTGGATGCCGGCTACGACGTCGTCAAGATGAAGATCGGCGGCGCCGACCTGGCCGAGGACCTGCGCCGGATCGAGGCCGTCATCGAGGTCCTCGACGGCGAGGGCTCCCGCCTCGCGGTCGACGCCAATGGCCGGTTCGACCTCGACACCGCGCTCGAGTACGGTCGCGCACTCGAGCCCTACGGCCTGTTCTGGTACGAGGAGGCCGGCGACCCCCTGGACTACGACCTCAACGCCTCCTTGTCGGAGCAGTACAGCAATCCCATCGCGACCGGCGAGAACCTGTTCTCCCTCCAGGACGCCCGCAACCTCATCCGGTACGCCGGCATGCGCCCGGACCGGGACTACATCCAGGTCGATCCCGCCCTGAGCTATGGCCTGGTCGAGTATCGACGGATCCAGGACATGCTGGCGCAGCACGGATGGTCCTCGCGTCGCTGTATCCCCCACGGTGGACACCAGTTCTCCCTGCACATCGCCGCAGCACTCAAGCTCGGCGGCAACGAGTCATACCCCGGAGAGTTCCAGCCGACGGGGGGGTTCGCCGACGACGCCGTCGTGGAGGGCGGTCGCATCACGCTCGGTGAGCGCCCCGGCATCGGATTCGAGGCCAAGGCCAACTTCCATGGAGTTCTTCGTGAGCTGCACGCATGAGCGTGCGTCGCAAGCCTCCCGAAAGGAGCACATCATGAAACCCACCCTCGATCTCTTTTCAAGGGGTAAGCGGGGCTTCCGCGCACTCCTGAGGTTGTGTCTTGGGTCACACGACCCCAGAATGACGCACAGCGACCGATACCGATCGGTCAGGGATCCAGGGGGATGGACCATGGACGCCGACCGCAGCACTCCTTCGAGCCGGGGAACCCGCACGAGAATCGTGGCCTTGGCCGCCGCGGGATTCTTGGTGATCGCATCGTGCGGCCAGGGAGGCGGGTCCGACGATGCCTCGACCTACCCCGATGACTCGATCACCATCGTGGTCCCGTTCTCCGCAGGTGGCCCCACCGACACCGTGACTCGCCTGGTCGCCAAGCCGATGAGCAAGGATCTCGGCCAGGAGATCGTGGTCAAGAACGTCGAGGGAGCCGGCGGGACCCTCGGCGCCGGCGACGTCGCCGACGCAGAGGCAGACGGCTACACCCTGCTGATGCATCACATCGGCATGTCGACCGCACCGGCGCTCTATCCCGATCTCGCCTTCGACCCGTTGAAGGACTTCAAGACGATCGGACTGGTCACCACTGTCCCGATGACGATCGTGTCCAACAATGACTTCGCGCCGAACAACCTCGAAGAGCTCATCACCTACGCGAAGGCCAACGCCGACAAGGTGACGATCGCGAATGCGGGCGTCGGCGCGGCATCACATCTCTGCGGACTTCTGGTCGAGAAGGCGGTCGGCGCCGACCTGAACGAGGTGCCGTACGACGGCACCGGCCCGGCGCTGACGGACCTCGTGGGCGGCCAGGTCGACTTCATGTGCGACCAGACCACGAACACCGTCCCCCAGATCAAGGGCAAGAAGGTCAAGGCCTTCGCGGTGACGACACCGGAGCGCATCGATGCCCTTCCGGACCTGCAGACGACGACAGAGGCAGGACAGCCCGACATCGAGGTCGGTGTCTGGCACGGCCTCTACGCGCCCGCCGAGACACCTGACGAGATCGTGAAGGCGGTGACCGCCGCGCTGGCCAAGGCGCTCAAGGACCCCGCCGTGGTCAAGAAGTTTGCTGACCTCGGAACCGAGCCGGCCCCCGACGACCAGGTCACACCCGAAGCGCAGACGAAGCTCCTCACCGAGCAGATCGACCTCTGGAGTCCCGTCATCAAGGAAGCCGGCGTCAAGGGGTCATGACGGCGGACTCAACGCCCTCGGCCCCGCCGGACGAGCCGACGGCGGCCATCGAACGGGAGGACTCCGTCCTCGACGACCTGGTGGCGGGCGGCATCTTCGTCGCACTGGGTCTGGCGTTCGCGATCGGCGCGAGCAGCTATGAGCTGGGCACGGCGTTCCGCATGGGACCTGGCTACGTGCCGTTCGTCCTCGGTGGCGCGCTGGCGCTGCTCGGGTTCGCCGTGATCGGCGTCGGCGTGGTGCGCTGGCGACAGGTGGGCACGATCTCCGCCGAAACGCCACACGGCGCCGTGCCGTGGCGCGCCATCGCACTCCTGACCGCGTCGATCGTCGTCTTCGGGGCCGGGGTCGACCCGCTCGGACTCGCCCCCGCACTGCTCGTGACGACGTTCCTGGCTGCCCTCGCTGACCGGGACAACTCGGTTCTGGCGTCGGCAGTGATCGCGGTGGGTCTGACGGTGGCGTGCGTGCTGGTCTTCGTGATGCTGCTCCAGCTGAGGTTGCCCCTGCTCGGGTGGGCGTTGGGCGGGTAGGTGGACCTCAACGACCTCCTGCTCGGCTTCGAGACCGCGCTGACCCCGACGAACCTCCTGGTCTGCCTCCTCGGTGTTGCCCTCGGCACCACGGTCGGTGTCCTGCCCGGCATCGGGCCGACCGCGACCATCGCGCTGCTGCTGCCGATCACCTTCAACTTCGACCCCATCGCGTCGCTGATCATGCTCGCCGGGATCTACTACGGAGCGCAGTACGGCGGCTCCACCACGGCGATCCTGCTCAACATCCCCGGGGAGTCGTCGGCCGCGGTCACCGCACTTGACGGCCACCAGATGGCCAAGCAGGGGCGGGCCGGCCCAGCTCTGGCCACCGCGGCGATCGGCTCGTTCTTCGCGGGGTGCGTGGCGACCGTCCTGGTCGCCCTGTTCGCCCCACCGTTGGCGTCCGCCGCACTCAAGTTCGGCCCGGCAGAGTACTTCTGCCTGGTCGTGCTGGGCCTGATCGCTTCGATCGCCTTGGCGAGCGGGTCGCTGGTCAAGGCGCTGGCGATGATCGTGCTGGGCCTGCTGCTCGGGACGGTCGGCGAGGACACGTACACCGGCACGCCGCGCTTCGACCTCGGTTTCGACGAGCTCAGCAACGGATTCGACTTCGTCTCGCTGGCCGTCGGCCTCTTCGGCCTGGCGGAGATCTTCCGCAACCTCGAAGGGGGCATCAAGCGCTCGGTGATGGTCCAGAAGGTGTCGCGCCTGTGGCTGAGCCGCAAGGAGTTCCGGGAGATCACGCCGCCGGTGCTGAGGGGCACCGCGATGGGCTCGGCGCTCGGTGTCCTGCCCGGCGGCGGCCATGTGCTCGCGTCATTCACGTCGTACTCGCTCGAGAAGAAGTTGTCGAAGAATCCGGAACGGTTCGGCCGTGGCGCCATCGAAGGCGTGGCGGCGCCGGAGTCGGCCAACAATGCCGCCGCACAGACGTCGT
The DNA here is from genome assembly GCA_963726885.1 of uncultured Actinomycetota bacterium. Lineage (GTDB taxonomy): Bacteria > Actinomycetota > Actinomycetes > Propionibacteriales > Nocardioidaceae > Aeromicrobium. The sequence goes on from CAVSDS010000010.1 coordinate 117,168, forward strand.
TCATCCCGCTGCTGACCCTCGGCCTGCCCACGCACCCGGTCATGGCCCTGCTGGTCGGGGCGTTCATCATCCAAGGGATCACGCCAGGCCCCAACGTCATCACCGACGAGCCCGAGCTCTTCTGGGGCCTGATCGCCTCGTTCTGGATCGGCAACCTGCTGCTGATCCTGCTCAACCTGCCGCTCATCGGCCTGTGGGTGCGGATGCTCCAGATCCCGTACCGGATACTCTTCCCGGCGATCATCGCCTTCTCGGCGATCGGCTGCTACTCGCTGGGACAGAAGGCCTTCGACGTCTTCGCGATCGCGCTCTTCGGGCTGCTGGGCTATGTGCTCATCCGGGTCGGGTGCGAGCCTGTACCGCTTCTGCTCGGATTCGTGCTCGGCCCGCTGCTGGAGGACAACCTGCGGAGAGCGATGACCATCTCTCGCGGCGACCCGACCGTCTTCGTGACCCGTCCCCTCTCGCTCACCCTGCTCCTGGTCGCCGTCGCCATCTTGATCGTCGCAGTGCTCCCCGCCATTCGGCGGCGACGCGATGTGGTCTTCACCGAGGAGGAGTGATCGGGTGGCGGTGACCGTCATTCGCCGTAGCCTTCCTCCATGGGTGATGTGACCGATGCGGTGTCGCGCAAGGGGCGGAACACCGACTCCAGCGACCTGATGGACCACGCGGTCCGGTTCGGACTGATCGCCTACGGGGTCGTGCACCTCCTCATCGCGTGGTTGTCGATCCAGCTGGCCCTCGGGGACCGTGAGGGCTCGGTCAGCGGCAAGGGCGCTCTGGGCGAGCTGGTCACGCATCCGTTCGGCCGCACCATGGTCTGGCTGGTGGCCGTCGGGATGGCGCTGCTCGTGCTGTGGCGGCTGCTCGAGGCCGTCGGCGGTCACTACGACGAGGACGGTGCCGACCTGTGGCGCAGCCGAGCCGTCGACGTGCTGAAGGCCGCGATCTACGGCTCGCTCGGGTTCGCGGCGGTCAAGGTGGCGAGCGGCGGCGGCTCGGGTGGCGACAAGACCGAGACGATCTCGGCGAAGCTGATGGACCACTCGTGGGGTGTCTGGCTGGTGGGGATCATCGGCCTCGCCGTGATCGGCTACGGCGTCAGCCTGATCTGGCGCGGCCTCACCGAAGGATTCCGCGAGCACCTGGAGGCCGAGGGCAAGAGTGGTGACCTGGGCCGGGCCTACCTGCTGCTCGGCAAGGTGGGTTACGTCGCCAAGGGTGTGGCCATCGGCATAGTCGGCGGGCTGTTCGTCTGGGCAGCGCTGACGCACGACCCAGACAAGTCCGGTGGTCTCGACGACGCCTTGCGCACGGTGCTCGACCAGCCCTTCGGGCCCTTGCTTCTCGGGGTGATCGCGGTCGGGATCGCCTGCTACGGGCTGTTCTGCTTCGCCCGGGCCCGGCACCTGTCACGGTGACGGCCGTGGGCTCAGTACGCTAGGACCACGACCTCGATCCAAGGAGCACCCGTGGCCCGCGTCATCGTCGATGTGATGCCCAAGAAGGAGATCCTCGACCCGCAGGGCAAGGCGGTGCACGGCGCGCTGCCACGCCTCGGGTTCGACGGCATCACCGACGTCCGTCAGGGCAAGCGGTTCGAGCTCGAGGTCGACGAGGCCGATGAGGCCACCCTCGCCGAGGTGCGGGAGATCGCCGAGACACTGCTGTCCAACCCGGTCATCGAGGACTACTCCGTCCGGGTCGACGAGGCGGCCGAATGAAGATCGGTGTCGTCACCTTCCCCGGTTCCCTCGACGACACCGACGCCCAGCGTGCCGTCAGGCTGGCCGGAGGCGAGCCCGTCGCCCTGTGGCACGGCGATCACGACCTTCCCCAAGGCCGAGACAGCGTCGACGCCGTCATCCTGCCGGGCGGCTTCTCCTACGGCGACTACCTGCGATGCGGCGCGATCGCCCGGTTCGCGCCGATCATGACCGAGGTCGTGGAAGCGGCGCGAGGCGGCATGCCGGTGCTCGGCATCTGCAACGGCTTCCAGATCCTGTGCGAGACCCACCTCCTGCCCGGTGCGCTGATCCGCAACGACCACCGCACGTTCATCTGCCGCGACCAGGTGCTGCGGGTCGAGAACGCGTCCACCGCGTGGACGTCGGCGTACGACGAGGGCCAGGAGATCCTCATCCCGCTCAAGAACGGCGAAGGCGGATTCGTCGCCGACGCCGACACGCTCGACCGGCTGGAGGGGGAGGGTCGCGTGGTGTTCCGCTACGTCGACGTGAACCCCAACGGGTCGCTGCGTGACATCGCCGGCATCACCAACGAGCGCGGCAACGTGGTGGGGCTGATGCCGCACCCCGAGCACGCCGTCGAGGACCTCACCGGTCCGGGCACCGACGGGCTCGGCTTCTTCACATCTGCGCTGGCTGCATTGACGGCGTCTTGACGTCCGGAGAACGCACCACGTACGACAACGCGGCCGCCACGACACAGAGTCCCGCGCCGCCCAGCCACGCGTACGTGTAGGAACCGGTGGTGTCGCGCACCACACCGGCGGCCAACGCCGCGGCGGCGGCACCGAGCTGGTGCGACGCGAAGACCCAGCCGAAGACGATCGTGCCGGACTCGCCGAAGATCTCGCGACACAGCGCGGCCGTCGGTGGCACGGTGGCCACCCAGTCGAGCCCGTAGACGACGACGAACAGCACGATGCTCGGGTGCAGCGAGTCCGACAACAAGGACGGCAGGAGCATCAGCCCGACGCCGCGGAACGCGTAGTAGCCCACGAGCAGGTAGCGCGGGTCGATGCGGTCGGTGAGATAGCCGGAGCCGACGGTGCCGATGATGTCGAAGATCCCGACGACGGCGAGGAGGCCCGCCGCGGTGGTCTGGGACATCCCGTGATCGTGGGCCGACGGGATGAAGTGGATGCCGACCAAGCCGTTCGTCGTGGCGCCGCAGATGGCGAAGGCCGCCGCGAGCGCCCAGAACGACCGAATGTGCGAGGCGGCCCGCAACGCATCCACCGCTCGACGCGCGGCGCCGCCCTTCGCACGTGGGGGAGCGACGTATCCGTCCGGCGCACCGTACGGGGTCAGCCCCCGGTCAGCCGGATGGTCGCCGAGCGTCAGCAGGACGAGGGGCACGACGGCCAGAGCAGCGCCGGCGATCACGAGAGACGCGGTGCGCCAACCGACCGTCTCGGCGAGGTAGGCGACCGGCGGCAGGAAGATCAGCTGGCCGGTGGCGCTGCCGGCCGTCAGGAGGCCCATGACGAGCCCACGTCGCTTGATGAACCAGCGGTTGGCCACGGTGGCCGCGAACACGAGCGCCATCGATCCCGTGCCGAGCCCGATCAGCAGGCCCCAGGTCAGCAGCAGCTGCCACGACTCGGTCATGAACACCGTGAGCCCACTGCCCAGCGCGATGAACAGGAGCGCCACCGACGTGACCTGACGGATGCCGAAGCGGTCCATGAGTGCTGCGGCGAACGGTGCCGTGAGGCCGTAGAGGACGAGGTTGATGCTGACCGCGGCCGACATCACCGAGGTGGACCAGCCGAACTCGTCGTGCAGCGGGACGAAGAGGGCGCCAGGAGCGGCCCGGAAGCCGGCCGAGCCGATGAGCGCGACGAACGCCGTGCCTGCGACGAACCAGGCGGGGTGGATGCGCGTACGGGTCATCAGTGGCGGCCTCGTGCCCAGTTGTTAGCGTTGAAGACATGAGCAATGTCCAGGTTGTCCGTATTCCCGAGAACTCGAGGTACGAGGTCCATGTCGACGGCGAGGTCGCCGGATACACCGAGGCGAAGGAGCGCGACGATGGTGTCGTCCTCTTCTCGCACACGGTCGTCGACGACGAGTACGAAGGGCAAGGCTTGGCCTCCAAGCTGGTGGCCGGCGCGCTCGACGACATCCGGGAGCGTGGCCGTCGCATCGAGGTGACCTGCGAGTACGTGGAGGGCTTCCTCGAGAAGCACCGCGAGTACCAGGACCTCGTCGTCGACACGGCGTGACCAGGCCCACCCGTCGCCGATGACGGCTGAGACGCGACCTACTGCTAGTATGTGAATTCGTGAACGTTGCGCATCCGCGCACGTCCACCGCCTCCCGCAAGCGAGGAGGCACCCCAGCTCGGCACGGCGCGCATTCGGCGCGACCAGGATCTTCCGGGCTTCCACTTCAGTCTGTGAGTTCCGTGTCCCACCCTGTCCGCGACGTTCAGTCGCGCTCCTTTTCCGATCTCTCCCTCGACCCCGCGATCATCGACGTCCTGCGTCGCCGCGACATCACCGTCCCCACTCCCGTGCAGCTGGCCGTCATCCCTGACGCGCTGGCCGGCCATCACGTGCTGGGCCGCGCCCGCACCGGGTCCGGCAAGACGCTGGCCTTCGGCCTCCCCGTCCTGGCCCGGCTCACCGGCAGCAAGAGCCGCCCGGGCCACCCGCGTGGCCTCGTGCTGCTGCCCACCCGCGAGCTCGCGACCCAGGTCGCCGAGGCGCTCGCGCCCCTGGCGTCTGCACTCGGCCTGAAGCTCGCCACCGTCTACGGCGGCGCGCCGATGGGCAAGCAGATCACCGCGCTCCGTCAGGGCGCCGACGTCGTCATCGCGACGCCGGGCCGCCTCAACGACCTCATCGAGCGTCGCCAGTGCCACCTCGACGCCGTCGAGGTGACCGTGCTCGACGAGGCCGACCACCTGTGCGACCTCGGGTTCTACAAGCCCATCGATCGCCTGCTCGCCGCCACGCCGTCCGACGGCCAGCGCCTCCTGCTCTCGGCCACGCTCGACGGCCAGGTCGACAAGCTCGTCCGTCGCCACCTGCCGCAGCATCGTCGTCACGAGGTCGACCCGGTCGACCAGCTGTCCGACACCACCGAGCACCACCTGCTCGTCTCCGAGCAGACCGACCGACTCGCCGTGGCTCGCGACCTGGTGACCGCCAACCCGCGATCCATCGTCTTCACGCGCACCCGCCGCGGTGCGCAGCGGCTGGCCCGCCAGCTCACCACCGGCCAGGTCGTGGCCGTCGACCTCCACGGCGACCTCTCGCAGGGCCAGCGCGAGCGCAACCTCAAGCGGTTCCGCTCAGGTGCCGCGTCCGTCATCGTCGCCACCGACGTCGCCGCCCGCGGCATCCACATCGACGGTGTCGGCCTGGTCGTGCACTACGACGCTCCGGCCGAGCCCAAGGCCTTCACCCACCGGTCCGGCCGCACGGCACGCGCCGGTGAGTCCGGCGCCGTCGTCACCATGACGACTCCTGCCGCGCTCAACGACGTGCTGCGCATGCAGCAGAAGGCCGGCGTCGCCGCCCGCCGTCACGACTCCCGCCAGGCACCGCGGCCGCTCACGGTCGAGGCCCTCGCCGGCAGCGGCCAGGTGGCCACCCCGCCCGGCCCGCGTGCGTCGTCCGGCGGACCGTCGCGTCCGCGCAACGGCTCCTCCGGCAACCGGAACCGCAACCGCAACCGCCGTCGCAGGCCCGCCCAGCGGGTTCGCTGAGTCATCCCGGGCGGTGGGCGCCGTGCACTGATCGCCCCACCACGCCCGGGCCGCTCGACCACGGCCGAGACAGGTAGCGTTCCTGTCCATGTCGTCCGCGCCTCCTGCTGTCCGGCGCCTGGCCCTGCTGGGCCCGGCGTTCGTGGCAGCGGTGGCGTATGTCGACCCGGGCAACGTGGCCACCAACGTCACGGCCGGCGCGCGCTTCGGCTACACGCTCGTGTGGGTCGTGGTGATGGCCAACGCGATGGCTGTCCTCGTGCAGTACCTCTCGGCCAAGCTCGGCATGGTCACCGGAGCTTCGCTCGCCACCCATGTCGGACGCCGGCTCAGGCGTGGCCCACGCCTGGCCTACTGGCTGCAGGCCGAGGCCGTGGCGATCGCCACCGACCTCGCGGAGGTCGTCGGCGGCGCGATCGCCCTGAACCTGCTCTTCGACCTGCCGCTGCTGGTCGGCGCGCTCATCACGGCGACGATCTCGATCCTCATCCTGAGGATCGGTGACGTCCGGGGGCAGAGCGCCCTCGAGCGCGTGATCGTCATGTTCCTCATGCTGATCGCGGTCGGCTTCCTGGCCGGGCTCTTCGTCAACCCGCCCGAGCCGGGTGCACTCGCCGGCGGGCTCATTCCTCGCTTCGACGGTGCTGACAGCGTGCTCCTCGCGTCGGGCATCATCGGCGCCACGGTGATGCCGCACGTCATCTACCTGCACTCGAGCCTCACCGTCACGCGCCTCGGCGACCGCGGGCGGAATGTGTCGCTGCGCGACCTCCTGTCGGCCACCCGTGTCGACGTGGTGCTCGCGCTCATGCTGGCCGGTCTGCTCAACCTCTCGCTCCTCGTCGTCGCGGCCGCCGGGCTGCAAGGCCTTCCCGGCACCGACACCCTGAACGGCGCGCATGCCGTCGTCTCCTCGGAGCTGGGTGCGGGAGTTGCGCTGCTGTTCGCGGTGGCACTGCTCGGGTCGGGCCTGGCCTCGACGTCGGTCGGTAGCGCTGCCGGCGCCGAGGTGATGCAAGGGCTGCTCGGCCTGCGCATCCCGATGATCGTGCGGCGCATCATCACCGTGATCCCTGCCCTCGTCGTGCTGGCGCTCGGCGCCGAGCCGAGCGGAGCACTCGTCGTGTCACAGGTGCTGCTGTCGCTCGGCATCCCGTTCGCGCTCGTCCCCCTGGTCAGGCTGACGTCCGACCGCGAGGTGATGGGCGATCACGTCAACCCACGGGCGCTCACCGTGGGTGCCTGGGTGGTCGCGTCGATCGTCGTCGCGCTCAATCTCGCGCTGCTGGGCCTGACTTTCACCTGACGGACTGCGAGACTCGGCCCGTGGCACTCCCGACCCTCCGCATTCCTCGCGACCTCGGCGCGGCGAGGACCAACCTGCGCGACAAGCTGAGGCGCGAGCCCATCGCCGATCTCCGCCAGACACCGCGCGAGCTCGTGGAGCGCACTGAGAATGCGGCCCTCTACCGCTACGACCCGGTGCCGGGCGTCGAGCAGCACGGCAAGCCGCTGCTGCTGGTGCCGCCGCTGGCCGCACCCGCGCTCGCCTTCGACCTGCGGCGTGGCTGCAGCGTCGTCGAGTACTTCGTCGAACAGGGACGGCCGGTCTACCTCGTCGACTACGGGCCGGTGAAGTTCAGCCACCGCGATCAAGGCATCGAGCACTGGGTCGACACGATCCTGCCCGAAGCCGTCAGGTCCGTCAGCGCCGACGCAGGTGGTGCAAGCGTGCACATGACCGGCTGGAGCCTGGGCGGCATCTTCACGATGCTCACCACGGCCGCCCATGGCGACCTCCCCATCGCGTCGGCGACGGCCGTCGCGAGCCCGTTCGACCTGCACGCGGTGCCGATCCTGGCCATCGCGCGGCCGCTCAACCGAGCCGGCGTCCGCATCGTCCACAGCACCTATCGGTTGGCCGGCGGCATCCCCGCTCCACTGACGAGGCTCGGCTTCCAGCTCTCGGCCATCGACAAGTACCTCACCAAGCCGATTGCCATGCTGACGCACGCCGACGACCGCGACTTCCTCGCCCAGCTGGAGGCGGTCGACCGGTTCATGGGCAACATGTACGCGTACCCCGGCCGTACGTTCGGGCAGCTGTACCACGTCGTGATGCGCAGCAACGAGTTCGCCACCGGCACGATGCAGCTCGGCGGCCGCGCCGTCGAGCTCGCGAAGATCGACAAACCGGTGCTCGTCGTCGCCGGGCTGAACGACACGCTTGCGCCGATGCCGGCCGTCACCCATCTGCTCGACCTGGTGACCGGTTCACCCGATGCCGACCTCGTGCAGGCTCCGGGAGGACACCTCGGTGTGCTCACCGGACGTGCGGCGCGCAAGACCACGTGGCCGGACATGGAGGAGTTCTTCGTCCGCCACGACGGTGTGGTGCAGGACGGGGCTGCCTAGGCCACGGAGGCCGGCTCCGGCAGTGAGAACGCGGAGCGGAATCGATCGATCGCGTCGGCGTCACCGGTGATCGTGGCTCCGTCGGCGGGATCGCGTCCTTCGTAGAGGATCTGCGCGAGCGTCTTGGCGTCGGTCTCGATGGTGGCATCCGCGTCGTCGGCGCTCCCGCGCTTGACCGTGATGCTGCCCCGGTCGATGTCGACGACGAAGAGGTCGTCGCCGAGGATCGCGTTCAGGGTGACGATGAGGTCGTGCGCGGCAGCCGGCTGGAACATGGTGCGGATCGACATCATGACCGAGTCGGCGCTCAGGGGGTTGCTGGTGTCGAAGGACGGTGAGCGGGCCGCCCAGCGTCCCAGCACCATCAGGGACTCGTCGAGCTCTCGCCCCCAGTCGGTGAGGTCGTAGACCGACGCGGCCACGGGCGGCGGAAGACGTCGCTTGTGGACGACGCCGATCTGCTCGAGCTCGGTGAGCCGTTGCGTGAGGACGTTCGGGCTGATGCCCGGCAGGCCTGCTCGCAGGTCGGTGAACCGCTTGGGCCCGAAGACCAGCTCGCGGACGACGAGCAGGGCCCATCGTTCGCCGACGAGGTCCAGCGCCTGGGCCAGCCCGCAGGAGTCGTGGTAGCTGCGCTTCGTGTCGTTCATGCTGAAATCATACCACGAATTCTCTCTTTCATACTTAATGGTTGTTTTTTAGGAGTAACTGGTGTTAGCGTCGTACCACTGACCAACGGAAGGCTGGAACCGATGTCCACCACAACCACCACCACCACCACCACTGAAACCGACCAGAGCGACCGACGTACCTGGCTTGCTCTCTACCTGCTCTGCGGCGGGATGCTGATGATCGTGCTCGACGCGACCATCGTGAACGTCGCACTCCCCGCCATCCAGGACGACCTGGGCTTCACGCAGTCCAGCCTCGCCTGGGTGGTGAACGCCTACCTGATCGCGTTCGGCGGACTGCTCCTGCTCTCCGGCCGGCTGGGCGACCTGATCGGACGACGGACGATGTTCGTCTCCGGCCTGGTCGCGTTCACGGCGGCGTCAGTTTTGTGCGGTCTCGCTCAGGACCAGACGATGCTCGTCGCGGCCCGGTTCCTGCAGGGCGCGGGCGGCGCGATGACCTCCGCCGTCATCCTCGGCATGATCTTCGCGATGTTCCCGGATCCCCGGAGCCAGGCGAAGGCGATCGGCATCTACGCCTTCGTGGCGTCGGCCGGTGGAGCTGTCGGCCTGCTGGCCGGTGGCGTGCTCACCGAGGCACTCGACTGGCACTGGATCTTCTTCATCAACGTGCCGATCGGCATCGCCGTTGCGGCCGGATCGCTTCGAGTCATCGACCGTGACGCCGGCCTCGGCATCCGCGAAGGTGCTGACGTCCCGGGTGCCGTGCTGATCACCAGCTCGCTGATGCTCGGTGTCTACACGATCGTCGAGCCGTCAGCCAGGCTCGGCTGGGGCGCGACACAGACGCGAGCGCTCGCTGCTGTCTCGGTTGCCTTGCTCGTCGCGTTCGTCGTCCGTGAGCACACCGCACGCACGCCGTTGATGCCGCTGCGGATCTTCCGCTCGCGCAACCTCACCGGGGCGAGCGTCATCCAGGTCCTGAGCATCGCGGGCATGTTCGGCGTGTTCTTCATGGGCTCGCTCTACCTCGAGCGCGTGCTGGCCTACGGCCCGCTGCAGATCGGCCTGGCCTTCCTGCCGATGACGGTCATCATGGGCACCCTCTCGGTGCGCTACACCGACCGGCTCGCCGTGCGGTTCGGCTCCGTCCGGATGGTCGTCTCGGGTCTCACGCTCATCCTCATCTCCCTCGTGTACTTCACCCAGGCACCGGTCGACGGGAGCTACATGCTGCACGTGTTCCCGGTGATGGCTCTGCTGGGTACCGGAGCGGGGATGGCGTTCCCGGTGCTGATGAACCTGGCCATGTCGGGCACGTCACCTGAGGATGCCGGTCTGGCGTCCGGTCTGGTGAGCGCCACCGCGCAGGTCGGCGGGGCCCTCGGCCTGGCGGCACTCGCCACGGTCGCGATCGGTCGCACCGAGACGCTGATGCAGAGCGGTGAGGCCGCGCCGCAGGCCATGACCAGCGGCTTCCACCTGGCGTTCTGGGTCGCGGCCGGGCTGGTGCTGTCGGCCATCGTCGCGGCGGCAACCCTGATGAAGGCCCCGGAGGAGCCGGAGCTCGAGACGGTCGTGGACGACGAAGCCGTCCCGGAACCCGCCTACGCCTGACGCTCCGCTCCCACTGACGAATCGACGTGATGGTCACCAGCCGACCATCACGTCGATTCTTCTGTCTGCCCACACCGCCTAGGCTTGCTTCGTGCCTGAGATGCCAGAGGTCGACGCACTGGTGGCCGACCTGCGTGATCGCGCCGCCGGGGCCGTGGTCGCCGAGATCGAGCAAGCGTCCATCTCGGTGCTCAAGACCTTCGACCCCCCGATCGCGTCCTTCGCCGGGCTCGAGATCACCGGCGTCGGGCGGCACGGAAAGTTCGTCGACCTCGACGTGAGCGGGCTGCACCTCGTCATCCATCTCGCCAGGGCGGGCTGGCTGCGGTGGTCGGAGAAGCTCGGCGACAAGCGGCTCAAGCTCGGCAACGGCCCGCTGGCCATGCGGGTGCGGCTCGACAAGGGCGACGGTCCGCACGTGGGGTTCGACCTCACCGAGGCCGGCACCCACAAGGGGCTTGCCGTCTACGCGGTCCGCGATCCGCAGGACGTCCCCGGCATCGCGGCCCTCGGTCCTGACCCGCTCGCCGACGGGTTCGAGCTCGCGCCTCTTCTGGAGGGCCGGCGCATGCAGGTCAAGCGGCTGCTGCGCGACCAGAAGGTCGTGGCCGGCATCGGCAACGCCTACAGCGACGAGATCCTGCACGCGGCCAAGATGTCGCCGTTCGCCATTGCCGCCGACCTCGACGACGAGCAGGTGACCCGTCTCGAGGCGGCCATTCGCGACGTGTTGCGAGAGGCGCTCGCCGAGGCGCACGGCAAGCATGCCGCCGAGCTCAAGGACAACAAGCGCAGCCGCATGCGTGTTCACGGTCGCACCGGCGAGGTGTGCCCGGTGTGTGGCGACACGGTGGCACAGGTGGTGTTCGCCGACTCGTCCCTGCAGTACTGCCCGACCTGCCAGACCGGCGGCAAGCCGCTCAAGGACCGCAGCACGAGCAAGTTCCTGAAGTGACTCGCGGGCGGCAGCGTGCTCAGCCCAGCGCCACCAAGGTGACCGCCGCGACGGCGAACGCGAGCCCGACCCCCTGCCAGGGGTGGATCTTCTCCTTCAGCACGAACGTCGCCAGCAGCACGGTGCCCGCCGGGTAGAGCGCGGCGATCACCGACACGATCGACAGCAGCCCGTGGTGGGTCGCGTAGAGGAAGGCACCGGTCGCCGTCGCGCCGAGCGGTCCCATCACGACCGCCCGCCACGGCTCGCGGGTGCGCGGGATGAATGCCTGATGGAGCGAGATGGCCAGCGCGACCACACCGACAACGGCGAACATCTGGGCGACCACGAGTGGCATCAGGCCGGCGTCGTCGCTCATCTGCCCGATGAACACGAAGAGCAGGCCGAATCCGAGTCCGGCCATGATGCCGTCGAACACACCACCACGATGGGTCGGGTCCTCGTCGACGATCAGCGAGATCAGGTACATGGCCGGGAACGCACAGATGATGCCGATGACGGCCAGGGTGGACGGCCGGTCACCGGTCGCGAACCCGACGACGACCGGGACCAGTGCACAGCCGACCGCCGACAACGGGGCCACCACGCCCATGCGCGCTCCGGCGAGGCCGCGGTACAAGAAACACCGCCCCGATGCCGGCGCAGAACCCCGCGATGGCGCCCCATCCCCAGTCGCTGGCGACGGGAGAACCACCGATGACGAGCGCGGCGAGGAAGTTGAAGACCGTCGACGACGTCTGAGCGACGACGGCGACCTGCCATGGGCTCGCGCGCTTGGAGAAGATGCCGCCGAGGAAGTCCGAGACGCCGTAGGCCGCAGCGGAAAGCAGAGCCAGGACGATCGCCACGGATGCAGGTTAGTGCCCCGGCCATAAAATGGATTCATGAGGAGCAAGCGGTCCTGGGGAGCCAGGGCCAACGAGGGCATCGAGGGCATGGCGGCACGCGTCGACGGCCAGACCGGTGAGGTCGCCCAGCGCGCCACCGTCGGTCATCGTGCTCGCCGTCCGCGTGCTGCGCATCCCGACTCTCCTGGTGCTCATCGCACCACTGCCGTTCATCGCGGCGACGCTCCTGCTCGCTGCCAACGCCAGCGGCGCCGGGCGCACGATCGGGCTCGTCGCCGGCCTGCTCATGGCTGCGGTCTCGCTGGTGTTCGGCCTGCGCCGACACCGCATCATGCGCGCGATCGACGAGCCGACGGCGCTGGCCACCGAGCTTGGCATCGCGGTGAGTCTCAGCGGCAAGGTCGACGAGACCCGCACTGCCTTGACGCAGATCGCCGGTGGCGGAGGCTGGCGGGTCCTGTCCCGGCTGCGCGGCGTGTGGAGCGGTGTGGGCATGACGGGCCGCTGGATCGAGGAGGTCGGTGACCTTCCCCGGGCCCGCTACTTCGTCCCGCCCAAGATCGGCACCACCGTCACCCTCGCGATCGCGGCCCTGTGGCTCGTGCCGGTGTCGGTCGTCATGGCGCTCTTCGCCGTCATCGGCACGCTCGCCGGCTCGTTCTGAGCCGTGGGACAGGTCCGGGTCGGCATCTCCGGCTGGACGTACGCTCCATGGCGCGGCACGTTCTACCCCAAGGGCCTTCGCCAGAAGGACGAGCTCGCCTACGTGGCCGACGCGGCTGTCGAGCATCGAGATCAACGGCTCGTTCTACGCCCTCCAACGTCCTGAGAGCTACCGGTCCTGGCGCCAGCAGACGCCCGACGACTTCTGCTTCGCGGTCAAGGGCGGCCGATTCATCACGCACATGAAGAAGCTGGCTGACGTCGAGACACCACTGGCGAACTTCTTCGCGTCCGGCGTGCTCGCCCTGGGCCCGAAGCTCGGGCCGATGCTCTGGCAGCTGCCGCCCACGCTCGGCTTCGACGCCGATCGTCTCGCCGCCTTCTTCGACCTGCTGCCGAGAACGACCGAGCAGGCAGCCGTGCTCGCGAAGAAGCACGACGACCGCGTCGGCGACGACGCGGTCACCGAGGCCGAGGCCGACCGGCCGGTGCGACATGCGCTCGAGGTCCGCCACGCGAGCTTCGTCGACGCCGGTCTGCCGGATCTGCTCCGCGAGCACGACATCGGCCTCGTGGTCGCGGACACCGCCGGCAAGTGGCCGCTGCTGCGCGAGGTGACCTCCGACTTCGTCTACGTCCGGCTGCACGGCGACACGGAGCTGTACGCGAGCGGCTACGACGCCGACGCGCTCGACCGGTGGGCCGCGTCCGTGCGCGAGTGGACCGACGCAGGCGCCGACGTGTACGTCTACTTCGACAACGACATGAAGGTGCGGGCGCCGTACGACGCCCTGGCGTTGTCCGAGCGGCTGGCACCGCTCATCGGCTGATCAGGAGCTGCATCGAGGGCGCGTAGGTGGCGACGACGTCCTCGATCGGGGCATCGACCAGCGGCTCGAGCTTCGCGACGTAGCGCAGCGTCGCCATCCCGATGAGCTGGCTGGCGATGAGGCTGGCCCGCAGCTCGCGGTCATCTCCTTCGAGTACCTCCAGCAGGCTGCCGATCAGCACGCTGCGCGCGAGCTGGAGCATCGGCGCATCGGTGTCGCCGCCGCCCAGCGTGGTGCGCACGAGCGTGCTGAACACCTCGCGGTGCGGGTCCCACGCGTTCAGGAAGGTTCGCAGCAGCCGCTCGGCCATGCCGTCCGGGCCGTCCGCGACGACGCCGGCGATCTTCTCGATGGGGTTGACCGGCAGCTGCATCGTGGCCACGAGCAGCTGCGACTTGTCGCCGAAGTAGTGGCTGATGAGGCTCGGGTCGACTCCCGCCTCGCGGGCGATCGAGCGCATCGAGGCGCCGTTCAATCCACGAGCGGCGAACTGCGAGCGGGCAGCCGCAAGGATCGCGGCGCGGGTGTCGCCCGGACGTTCCGGCCGCAGGTCGTCCACGCGAACGCTGTGAGGTCACGGCGTGCGGCGGCGCAACGTCAGCGACGCGAGGAGGATCGAGACCACGACGAAGCCGACCAGAACGGTGAGGTCCAGGGCCATGGCGTCGTTGAACGCGTCCGCGTTCGAGAGCTCGGTGAACGCGTCGGTGGCGTAGCTCAGCGGGAGCACGTTGGAGATGAGCTCCAGCACGCGCGGCATCTGGTCCCGTGGAATGAGCAGTCCGCACAGCAGGATCTGCGGCACCACGACCAGCGGCATGAACTGCACCGCCTGGAACTCCGTGGTCGCGAACGCCGACATCAGCAGGCCCAGAGCGGTGCCCAGCACGGCATCGACCACGGCGAACAGCGCGATCGCCCACGGGACCTGGACGTCGAGCCCGAGCAGCCAGATCGCGACGGCGGAGCTGACCAGCGACTGCACGAGTGCGGCGACGCCGAACCCGAGCGCGTATCCGCCGATCAGCTCGCCGCGACGCAGGGGAGTGGTCAGCAGGCGTTCGAGGGTGCCGGACGTGCGCTCGCGGACCATCGTCACCGACGTCACGAGGAACATGATGATGAACGGGAACAGCCCGAGCATCTGCGGGCCGATCCGGTCGAAGACCATGGGCGTGCTGTCGTACACGTAGCGGAACACCAGCAGCAGGATCGATGGCATCAGCACGATGAGGGCGATGCTGCGGTGGTCGTGGCTGAGCTGCTCCAGCACGCGTCGCGCGCACGCGAGCGTCCGGACGATGCCGATGCTGCTCCGAGCCTGGTGGGTGTGAGTGGTGGTGGTCATGCCGCACTCCTCTCGGCGAGCACGAGGAACGCCTGCTCGAGATCGTTCGTTCCGGCTGCGCTGCGCAGCTCGTCGGGGGTCGCGTCGGCGATGAGCTCGCCGTCGCGCATCAACAGCACCCGGTCGCAGCGACCGGCCTCGTCCATGACGTGGCTGGAGACCAGGAGGGTGCGACCGTGTTCGGCGAGCTCGTTGAACAGCTTCCACAGGTCACGGCGGAGCACCGGGTCGAGGCCGACGGTGGGCTCGTCGAGCAGGTAAACGTCGGGGTCGGCGAGCAGCGCGGCGGCGAGTGACACCCGGGTGCGTTGTCCGCCGGACAGCTCGCCGGTCAGGGAGCCTCCGCGATCGGTGAGGCCGACCTGCTCGAGCGCCCGCTCGACGTCCGCCTCGCTGCTGCCGCACAGCGCGGCGAAGTAGTCGAGGTTCTGGCGGACGGTCAGGTCCGGGTACACCGAGCTGGACTGGGTGACGTAGGCGACGCGGGCGCGATTGGCGGCCGTGCCGGCGGGCTGGCCGAGCACCGTGACCTGTCCGCGCTCGGTGACCTGGATGCCGGCCATGCACCGGATGAGGGTCGTCTTGCCGCAACCGCTGGGGCCGAGGAGCCCGGTGACCGAGCCGCTCGGGATGGTGACGTCGAGCTCGGGGATGACGAGGTTTCCGCCTCGCTCGACTCGGAGGTTCTGAACCTCGATGGCGTTATTCATCATGTGTTGAATATAGGGCCGTGAGAAGGCCGCCGTCAAGGGGAGCGGACGTGTCAGGCGTCACCCAGGGTCGGCGGTGGCACCGTGTCGTCCACCGCAGGCTGGGCATGCTTCGGGAGGTTGGCGATGTCGACGGCGTCGAGCACCAGGCAGGCGCGGCAGAAGTCCTCGCCGAACGGCGTCAGGTGGATGGACCGCCGGACGACCTTGGCGTAGCGAACGGAGTGCATGGCCTCGAGCACGTCGGGCTGGGCCTCGACGACCTGGTACTGGTGGACGTCGCGCAGCGTCTCGCGGGAGAACCAGACGAGCCCGAGCCGGAACAGGTTGTTGAGGTAGGCGGGCACCTGGTCGGTGTATCGCAGGCCGGCGCGGGAGCCGATCATGGTGAGCCCCGGCGCGATCAGGCGCGAGCTGAGGATCCCGATGGGCCCGCCGGTCCGGACGTCGACGCTTGGTTGCGGGCCCTTGCTCAGGAGCAGCATGAGGACACGTCCCTCGTCGGGTGCGAGCTCGCTCAGGATCCGCTCGTA
This sequence comes from uncultured Actinomycetota bacterium, assembly GCA_963726885.1. Taxonomy (GTDB): domain Bacteria; phylum Actinomycetota; class Actinomycetes; order Propionibacteriales; family Nocardioidaceae; genus Aeromicrobium. Next base: position 133,185 of record CAVSDS010000010.1, read on the forward strand.
GGCCGGATGCGCCTCCTCGTCGTTCCAGACGTCGCGGGATCGGCGGATGAGGTCGGCACCGCTCTCCCGCAGTGAGGGAAGCGCGGCCTGGGTCCGGCGCGGGGGCCCGGCGACGAGGCTGCGCAGGGCGTCGGTCGCGGCGGACAGGAGCTCGTTCGAGGACGTCACCTCGTCGAACCGCCGGGCAGCGTCGTTGAGCACCGCCGACTCCCGTGCGGCTCGTTCGACCTGTCGGGCCAGGTCGAGGGCAGGCTCCGGCGTCACCGCCTCGATGATGCGGCGGCCGGTGTGCACGTAGGTCTGGATTCCGAGCTGGGCCGTGCGGAAGCTCGCTGTCGCCGCGAACCGGAGTACGCCGAGCAGCTCGTCGGTCGCCTCGTCGCCGGTGACGTCGTGGCCGTTCGTACGGCCGCTTGCCCTGCCGGTCTCTGGGGACTCAGCCACCGGAGACTCCGAAGATCGCGAGGTGGAGGAACCCGCCGGCGAGCCCCATGATCGCTCCGTGCGCGTAGAGCATCCACTCATCTTCCTTGATCGCGGAGCGGAGCATCTCGACGAAGTCCTTGTACGGCAGCTCCTTCGTGCGCTTGGCGAACAGGACGCGGATCTTGTCGCTCTGCCGCTTCGAGAAGGCCGGGTCCTGGAACGGCGTGATCGTGCGGTCCACGGCCTCGGAGGCGAACGAGTCGCGGATGGAGTCGAACTCGCGGAACCCGACGGCGACGCGCGCTGCAGCACGGGCCGGGCCGGCGGCCTTGTCGATCGCCGGGCGCATGGAGGTCGCCAGCATCTGGCGGGTGCGATCACCGCGTGGGCCGTCCATCAGGGTGTTGCCGATGTTCTCCAGCGTGACGACGTCGTCGGCGATGATCGCCGCGTACACCTCCGCGACCTCGGGCTGCCGGCGCAGGAACAGGCCGTGCATCTTGAACGGCCCGAACGTCTTGGGCTCGACCGGTTCGAAGATCAGCTTCATGCCGAGCACGTTCGTGGTCCAGCCGACGACCACGCCGAGGATCGGCAGCAGCCACCACTGGTGCAGGGCGTGGTCGATGAACGCCACCGGGATGCCGAGCAGGAAGCCGAACACGAACCCGACGTTGACCATCAGGCGCAGCTCCTTCTTGCCGATGTCGCGGAAGATCCGCACGACGAGGTCGGGGTTCTTGTCGAAGTGGTCGATGACCATCAGCTTGGGATCGAGGAGCTGGTCGATGTGGACGCCGATCTCGTCGGTGATGCCCGTGACGATTCCGGGCAGCTGCGTCCTGACCCGGTCGTAGACCGCCTGCTTGAGTCGCGGTGACAGGTTGTCCCAGAGGTCGGGCTGCTCGCGCTGCATGACACCGTCGACGACCTCCGGGATCTGCGGCTCGAACAGCGAGACGATGTGCGCGGCGATCTGGTCGGGCTCGAGCTGCTGGTAGAACTCGGCCGGCGTGCCGAGCTTCGAGATCGCCTTGTCGGAGGCGATCGAGCCCATCTTCGCCGCCCGGGCGGGGACGATGCCCTGCCAGCCGACGCGGCCGTCCATGATGCCGGGGATCTCCTGAATCTTCCGCGGCACCAGCGTGGCCAGCTCCTTGAGGCCCGGGATCTTGAAACCGTAGAAGCGCACCGGGCTGAAGAGCATGATCAGTCCGGTCCAGTTGATCAGCCAGCCCACGATCGCCGTGAAGACCGGGATCGACGCGAACGCCACCCAGTCGAAGCTGTCTCCTCCCGTGGCCTCCAGGAGTGTGAGCGGATTCACTGCGGCAGCGTATCCCAGTAACGCCGTGGTCGGTCCGGGCTGGACGAGCGACCCGACACGGGGGACGGTGGACCCATGGACATCGTCATCATCGGCGCCGGGCTGGCCGCGGCGAAAGCCGCCATCGCCCTGCGCGAGGAAGGACACAAGGGCGGGATCACGATCGTCGGCGACGAGGAGCATCCGCCGTACGAGCGGCCGCCGCTCTCGAAGGACCTGCTCATGGGCAAGTCGCCCTTCGACGACGCGATCGTCGAGCCGGCGGCCTGGTACGAGGAGCACGACGTCCGGCTGCTGACCGGCCGGACCGTCGAGCGTCTGGACCCGGCGCAGCACCGCGTCGAGCTGTCCGACGGCGAGGTGCTGGAGTACGACAAGGCCATCCTCGCCACCGGTGCGCGTCCGCGCGTGCTCGACATCCCGGGCGCCGAGCTGGCCCGCACGCTGCGCCGCGTCGAGGACAGCGAAGGCCTGCGTGAGGCGTTCGCCTCGGCGTCCTCGGCGGTCGTCATCGGCGGCGGCTGGATCGGGCTGGAGGCGACGGCCGCGGCACGCGAGGCGGACGTCGACGTCGTGGTGCTCGAGGCGGCGCCACTCCCACTCCAGCGAGCGCTCGGTGACGCCATGGCTGGCTACTTCGCCGAGCTGCACCGCTCGCACGGCGTCGACCTGCGTACGTCCACGGGCGTCGACTCCATCACTGGTTCTGGGCCGTTCACGGTCACGGCCGGTGGCGACGAGCTCGAGGCCGACCTCGTTCTCATGGGCGTCGGAGCGGTGCCCAACACCGAGCTGGCCGAAGCGGCCGGGCTCACGGTCGACAACGGCGTCGTGGTCGACGAGCGCTTCGCCACCAGCGACCCCGACGTGCTCGCGATCGGCGACGTCGCCCGGGCCCACAACACCGCCCTCGGCGAGTCGGTGCGCGTGGAGCACTGGGACAACGCGATCAAGCAGGGCAAGGCGGTCGCCAAGGTGCTGCTCGGCCAGGACGTGGTCTACGACTGGCAGCCGTACTTCTTCACCGACCAGTACGACCTCGGCATGGAGTACGTCGGATATTCCGACCCGTCCCACGACGTGGTGGTCCGCGGCGACACGGCATCCGGTGAGTTCATCGCGTTCTGGCTGGACGGCCAGCGGCTCACGGCCGGCATGAACGTGAACATCTGGGACGTCAACGACGACATCCGTTCCCTGCTCGGGCGTACCGTTGACCGTGAGCGGCTCGCCGATCCCGACGTCCCGCTCACTGCGTTGATGGAAGGGGAGGTGGCCGATGAGTGAGCCCGAGATGATCGAGCGCAGCCGCTTCTCCCGGCTGCCCGCCCCGATCCGTCCTGAGGACATGGTCGAGGAGGTCGACACCCGTGCCGTCCCGGACCCCGAAGGTGGCCGTGACACCGATCGCGACTTCCTGATTCGGTACGGCTTGGGCGGTTTGCTAACCGGTATCGTCGCCGGAATGGTCGAATCCGCCGACGTCGATCGAGTCCGAATCCCTGCGCTGCTCGTACGAGGAGTTCGGGGCCCTGTTCTTCCGGGCTGCCGTCACGCCCGAGCGCATCCTGGGAGCCGTCGACGGCATCGCCGGCGAGCCGATCGACTTCGGGCCGATGGGTGTCGGTCCGGGGCGGATCGCCCAGGTCACGGCGAAGGGGCAGATCGGCGAGGCGACCGCCACCGAGCTCCCGGGCACGCCGATCACGTACGAGCTCCTGATCCCGGTCGAGCTCGACTTCACGATCAACCTGCAGGTCGAGAAGGAACGCTTCCATGCCTCCGTCGAGGTGCCGTTGATCGTCACGGCCCACGCCACCACCGACCTGCGGATCGTCGTCGACGTCACGCCGCCCAACCCCGATGAGCTGAAGCTCGAGCTCGAGGCGGACGGCATGCGTGCTGGGCTGCTCGGGCGTATCGCCAACGTCGACGGCGAGCTGCGCCGATTCGTCGCGAAGTACGTCGCGCGGGAGCTGGAGAAGCCGCACATCGTCGCCACGCGGAACATCGACGTGGGTGTCTCCATCGATGTCGCGTGGGCCGGCATGTCACCCGGACGTGGCATCGAGGACGTCGCCACCGCCGGATAGGCTGACGGGGTGACGGAAGCCCCTCCCCAGACCGGCCTGGACACCGTCGAGCACGCAGCCGGCACCCCCGACCATGAGCAGCCGTGGGCCGCACTGGGCCTGAAGTCCGACGAGTACGACGACATCCGCGCGATCCTCGGCCGCCGTCCCACGTCCGCCGAGCTGGCGATGTACTCGGTCATGTGGAGCGAGCACTGCTCCTACAAGTCGAGCAAGGTGCACCTGAAGAAGTTCGGTGACCTGCCGCAGGAGACTCCGCTCGGCAAGACGCTTGCCGGCATCGGCGAGAACGCCGGCGTCATCGACATCGGGCAGGGCTACGCCGTCACGTTCAAGGTCGAGTCGCACAACCACCCCAGCTACGTCGAGCCCTACCAGGGCGCCGCCACCGGCGTCGGCGGCATCGTGCGCGACATCCTCGCGATGGGTGCCCGGCCGGTCGCCGTCATGGACCCTTTGCGGTTCGGGCCGCTCACCGCCGACGACACCCGCCGCGTCATGCCCGGCATCGTGGCCGGCATCGGCGGCTACGGCAACTGCCTCGGCCTGCCGAACATCGGCGGCGAGGTCGTCTTCGACCCCAGCTACGTCGGAAACCCGCTGGTCAACGCGCTGTGCGTCGGGGTGCTGCGGCACGAGGATCTCCACCTGGCCCACGCGTCCGGCGTCGGCAACCAGGTGGTGCTCTACGGCGCCCGCACTGGCGGCGACGGCATCGGCGGAGTGTCCGTGCTGGCGTCCGAGACGTTCACGTCGACCGGTCCCACGAAGCGGCCCAGCGTCCAGGTCGGCGACCCGTTCATGGAGAAGCTGCTCATCGAGTGCACGCTCGAGCTGTTCCGCGCGGGTGTGGTCGGCGGCATCCAGGACCTCGGCGGCGCCGGGCTGTCGTGCGCCACCAGCGAGCTCGCCAGTGCCGGCGACGGCGGCATGCACGTCGAGCTCGAGACGGTGCCGCTGCGCGACTCCACGCTCTCTCCCGAGGAGATCCTCATGAGCGAGTCGCAGGAGCGCATGATGGCCGTCGTCGAGCCGCGGCACCTCGACTCGTTCATGGCGATCTGCGCCAAGTGGGAGGTCGAGGCCGTCGTGGTCGGGGAGGTCACCGACGGCGACCGCCTCGTCATCGACTGGCATGGCGAACGCGTCGTCGACGTCCCGCCCCGCTCCGTCGCCCACGACGGTCCCACCTACGAACGGCCGTATGCACGGCCCGCGTCGCAGGACGCCCTGCAGGCCGACGCCGCCGAGGCGCTGCCCCGGCCGACGTCCGGCGACGAGCTGCGCGAGACGTTGCTCCGGCTGGTGGGCTCGCCGAACCTCGCCGACAAGTCGTGGGTCACCGACCAGTACGACCGCTACGTCCAGGGCAACACCGTGCTCGCCCAGCCCGAGGACGCCGGCATCATCCGGGTCGACGAGCAGAGCCACCTCGGTGTGGCCGTCTCCACCGACTGCAACGGTCGCTTCGCCCAGCTCGATCCCTACGCAGGCGCCCAGCTCGCGCTCGCCGAGGCCTACCGCAACGTCGCGGTCACCGGGGCCCTGCCGCTCGCCGTCACCGACTGCCTCAACTTCGGGTCGCCGGAGGACCCGGGCGTGATGTGGCAGTTCGAGCAGGCCACCCACGGCCTGAAGGATGCCTGCGCCGAGCTCGGCATCCCGGTCACCGGCGGCAACGTGTCGTTCTACAACCAGACCGGCGACACCCCCATCCTCCCGACGCCGGTCGTCGGCGTGCTCGGCGTCATCGACGACATCCGGCGGCGGGTGACCCAAGGGTTCACCCAGGACGGAGACCATGTCCTCCTCCTCGGTGAGACGCGGGAGGAGCTGGGCGGCTCCACCTGGGCCGACGTCGTCCACGACCACCTGGGTGGCCGCCCGCCCGTCGTCGACCTCGCCGCCGAGCAGGCTCTCGCCGCGCTGCTGCGCGACGCCGCCCAGCGCGGCCTGCTCACCGCGGCGCACGACCTCTCCGACGGGGGACTGGCCATGGCGCTCGTCGAGGGGTGCCTGAGCCGCGACGTCGGCGTCCACGTCGAGCTTGACGATCCGTTCATCGACCTGTTCAGCGAGTCCTCGGCCCGAGCGATCGTGGTCGTGGCCGAGGACCGTCACGACGACCTGGTGGCCCTGGCCGAGGAACACGGTGTCGAGCTGAGCTCGATCGGGCGTACGGGCGGTGACGCGTTCGAGGTCGCCGGCCAGTTCGAGGTTCCGCTCGTCGAGCTGCGCGCCGACTGGGAGGCGACGCTGCCGGCCGTGCTCGGACCCACGCTGGCCTGAGCGATGGCTCGCCGGCTCACCCTGCTCGACGACGAGGAGTTCGTGGCCGTCTGCGCACGGCTCGACGCGGGCGGCACCGACCGCGACGACCTCCGCGCAGCCGTCAAGCACACCCTCGCCCTGCTGCAGGTGAAGGCTCCCGGCACCAGCGTCGAGGTGCGGGTGCCGCCGTTCGCCGCTGTCCAGGTCGTCACTGGTCAACGCCACACCCGCGGCACCCCACCCGCGGTCGTCGAGACCGACCCGGTGACGTGGATCGCTCTGGCCCGCGGCCGCCTGAACTGGAAGGATGCTTCGGTGCGGGCGTCGGGGGAGCGGTCCGACCTGTCCGAGCTGCTCCCGCTCACGGACATCTGACGGCGCTGCTTGACCTCAAGCCTCGTTCAGGTTCTACCGTCGGGGTCACACCATCAAGGAGGCAGCCGTGGCGCGCCGAGTACCCCGAGCTTTGCAGCCGCTGCGGCATGAGCCGTACCGGTGGCTGTTCGGCACGCTCGTGGTCTCGATGCTCTCGGCCGGCCTGCTGATCGTCGCCCTGGTCTGGCAGGTGGTGGCCCTCGACGGAGGCCCGACGCAGCTCTCGGCCGTGGCCAGTGCAAGTGCCATCGGCATGCTCATCACGACCCTCCTCGGCGGTGCGCTCGCCGATCGCATCCCGCAGAAGCGCATCCTCTTCGGCGTCGAGCTCGTGCAGGCCGCCGCGATCGGCTTCATCGCTGCGCTGGCGCTGTCCGGGCTCGTCGAGATCTGGCACCTCTCCGTGGCCTCCCTGATCACCGGCCTTGCTGCCGGCCTGTACTACCCGGCCTACTCCGCACTGCTGCCCTCGCTGATGCCGGCGGAGGACCTGCTGGCGGCGAACGGACTCGAGGGCGTGCTGCGGCCGACCGTGATGCAGGCGGCTGGACCGGCCCTGGCGAGTGCCTTGATCGCCATGTCGTCACCGGGTTTCGCCCTGCTGGCCGCCGCCGTGGCCTCCTTCGGCGCCGGGCTGCTGGTGATGGGCCTGCCTGCCACACCGGTCCGGCGAGAGCTGATCGACACCGGCACCCATCCCGTGGTGGCTCTCTTCGCCGACGTCCGCGAGGGCTTCCTCTACATGATCCGGACCCCATGGCTCCTGGCCACGCTGCTCTTCGCGTCCGTGATGATCCTGGTCATGATGGGCCCGTTCGAGGTCCTGGTCCCGTTCGCGATCAAGGACATCGCCGGTGGCGGCCCCCGTGAGCACGCGTTCGTCCTGGCCGCCTTCGGTATCGGCGGAGCGATCGGGTCACTGGCGGTGGCGTCGTTCCGGCTGCCGCGCCGTTATCTCACGGTGATGAACCTGATGTGGGGGATCGGCTGCATCCCGCTGGTGGTCTTCGGGCTCAGCTCGGAGGTGTGGGTCATGGTGGTGGCCGGGTTCGTCATGGGCGTTCTGTTCAGCAGCGGCATGGTGATCTGGGGCACGCTGCTGCAGCGCCGCGTCCCGCCCGCGCTGCTCGGACGCGTCGCCAGTCTCGACTTCTTCGTGTCGCTCGCGTTCATGCCGTTGTCGATGGCGCTCGCCGGCCCGGTCAGCGAGCTGGTCGGGCTCAGGACGACGTTCCTGATCGCGGGCCTGGCGCCGACGCTGCTGGCCGTCATCACGATCGTGGCCGCCCGCCTTCCGGCCGACGAGATCGCGCACCCGCTCGATGTCGGCGAGGAGATCGAGCTCGACTCAGCCGGGCTTGCCCCGCTGAAGGAGTGACCAGACCGTCGACTCGACGGTGCCGTAGTTCGTCAGGCCGTTCGCGGAGCGGTAGCTCCGGACCGCCGCTTCCGTCTTGCTGTCGTAGACGCCGTTGACGGTCACGCTCATGCCGGCCGGGACGAGTGCCCGTTGCAGGCGCCAGACCGCTTCGCCGACGGACCCGCGCTTGAGCACGCGCGGCTTGGAACCGGCCGACAGCAGCGCCGTCCAGGTGGGGTTGGTGGTGTGTCCCGTCGGTCCCCAGCCGAGGGACTTGCGGAACGCGTCGATCGCCTTCGCCGTGCTCGAGCCGAACGTGCCGTTGACACTCACGGAGTAGCCGCGCTCCTTGAGGAGGCACTGCAACGCCGAGACTCGTGACCCGGTGTCGCCGCTGTCGAGCCGCGGGTAGCTGCTGAACGACATCGCGACGTCGCAGGGTTTGGGGTCCGTCGAGGCCACCGAACCCTTGCCGACGTCGAGGAAGTCCTTGTCGATGTTGATCATGTGTCCGCCGTAGGTGACGTTGACGCCGTTGTGGTACTGGTGGATCCGCTGGTGGTTGGCCCAGACCGTGTCGCGCAGGTACGGACCGCCGTCGGTGTCGGCCTTCTTGTTCGTCCACGCGAGCCACACGTGATCGGGGTAGGAGATGCTGCGGCCGGCCTTCTTCGCGGCGTCGAGGACGGCGATGCCGGCGGAGCCGCTGGAGTAGACGCCTGACTTGTAGCCGGCGGCGTGGAGCTTCTCGGTCCAGACGTCGATGAACTCCAGCACGGCGTTGTCGCACGACGTCGTGCGTGAGTACCACTCGAGGTCGAGGTAGGAGACGCTGCCGGAGCCGAAGCCGTACTTCTTCAGCGCGGCGATCGTCTCGGCAGCATCACTCGCCGCCTGCGAGCGCGCGGTCGAGATGGTCGACGACATGCGCTTCTTCTGCACGCGGCTGCTGGTGTTGTTCTTGAAGCACGGCGACTGGTAGCCCACGTGGATCGGGATGAAGCGCCATCCGTTGGAGGCGTTCTTCTCGACCCATGACTTGCTCAGGTTCGGCTGGTACTTGTCGCCGCAGTAGCGCGAGCTGCCGGAGATGTAGATGCCGATCGCCGTGTACGGCGAGCGAAGGTTCCAGGAGTCCATGACGGTCTGGCTCGGGGCGACGCAGGCGTCGAACCCGAATCCGGTGAAGTCGCCCGGAGCCTTGGGGTCGGCGGCAGAAGCCGTCGACGGCATGATCACTGAGGCGACGAGGGCGATGGTGCCGGCGACGATGCCGAGGCCGAGAGCCCGCGTGGGGGAAGACACGCGCATACCCCTGAGGGTACGTCCCACACGTCACATCTGTCACACGAACCACAAGGTACCGCGGGGGTGGGGTCAGACCTGACGCTCAGACTCCGTCAGACTTGACGCTCCGAGACTCCGTCAGACTTGACGCTCCGCGTCTGGCCAGTACTGCTTGCGCAGATCACGCTTCAGGATCTTGCCTGACGGGTTGCGGGGCAGCGCCTCGACGACGTCGATCGACTTCGGCGCCTTGTAGTGCGCGAGCCGCTCGCGGGCGAACGCGATGAGCTCGTCGGGCTCGACGGACTTGTCCGGGTGGAACGCGACGACGGCCTTCACCGACTCGCCCCACCGGTCGTCGGGCACGCCGATGACGGCGAGCTCGAGCACTGACGGATGCTCGGCGAGCACCCGCTCGACCTCTGGTGAGTAGATGTTCTCGCCGCCGGAGATGATCATGTCCTTGACCCGGTCCTCGACGAACACGAATCCCTCGTCGTCGAGACGTCCCACATCGCCGGTGCGCACCCAGCCGTCGTCGGTGATCAGCTCCTTCGTGGCCTCGGGCTGGCCGTGGTAGCCGGGTGTCGACTGCTCGGTGCGGAACCACAGCTCGCCTGCGACGCCGGGCTCGACGTCCTCGAGCGTCGCCGGGTCGACGACGCGGACCTCGACGCCGGGGATCGGCTGGCCCGCCGAGACGAGGCGCTCGGGATGGTCGGTGTCGCGGTGGGCGTCGTCGTCGAGGATCGTGACGACGCCGCCGAACTCGGTCATGCCGTACACCTGCATGAACTTCGTGTTCGGCCACGCCTCCAGGGCTGCGCGAAGGATCGGCAGCGGCATGGGAGCGGCACCGTACGAGAACGCCTTGAGCCGGCTGAACAGTCCCATCGCCTCGGGCCCGGCCTGCAGGAGCGCGGCGACGACGGCCGGGACGAGGAAGGCGTGCGTGGCGCCGGCCATCATCGCACCTGCGAGCAGCTGGGCGTCGACCTCGGCGATGATGTAGCCGCCGGTTCCGGTGGCGGGGCCGAAGAGTGCGTAGGACGAGCCGCCGACGTGGAACATCGGCATCGCGATGAGCATCATGTCGCCATCGCCGAACTCGATGTCGCCCATGGCGTTGTGGGTGTGCGTCACCATGTTGTGCTGGGTGAGGACGACGCCCTTGGGACGTCCGGTCGTACCGGAGCTGTACATGACCAGGCAGGCGTCCTCGGGGGTCACCTCGGGCTGGCGGTCGATCGGCTCCCCGGCGGCCATCCAGGCGCCGAGCTCATCGGCCTCCCCGCCGACCACGATGATCCTGTCGACGTTCGTCAGCTTGTCGCGGATCAGCTCGATCGACGGCACCAGCTCGTGGCCGACGAACAGCACGCGTGCCCCGGAGTCGTTGATGACGTAGTCGAGCTCGTCGCCGGCCAGCCGCCAGTTGACGATCGCGTTGGACGCTCCGACGAGACACACCGCCTGGTTGGCGATGAGGATCGCCGGGTTGTTCTTGTCGAGGAACGCAATGCGGTCGCCGCGGTCGATGCCTTCCGCACGCAGCGCACCGGCGAATCGGCGGATGTCCTCCCACGCCTGCCCCCACGTCCAGGTGCGGTCGCCGAACGTCCAGCAGTGGCCGTCGGGGTCGTGCTCCGCGCGGTACTCGTGGTAGTCGCTCAGGAAGGTGGCATCGGGGACGTCGGCAGACATGGCACTCCTCGGGTGACGTGAATCCCGTCAGGCTACGGGAGCAGCGGGATCGGCGGAAGGACGGTCATGCCGGTTCGGCCATCCCTACACTCCGAGCATGGACCGGGTCTGGCAATGGGCGTGGAACCGGCACGGGGCGAGGTACTCGTGGGTGGCGCTCGTGCTGGGGTTCGGTGTGACGCTGCCGATGTGGGAGGCGTCTGCGCTCCTCATCGTCATGTACGAGGGGTCCGACCGGTTTCTTCTGACCGGATTGATCGCCGCCGCCACCTCCCTGGCTGCGGTCTTTGTGGCGGTTCGGCCGATGTGGTCCCCAGAGTGGCGTCTCGTGGAGCGATGGGCGGCCGGTGACTCCATCGATCGACTCGCCGCGCTCGAGTCGACCTACGTGATCGCCCGCGCCGCTCGCGTCCGAGGGACGGTCGCCTTCTCGCTGGCCTTCGGGGCGTCGGCTGCAGTGGCGGGTGAGATCGCCGGAGCGGACGCCGCGCGCCTGGTCCAGTACGCGATCGTCGGCGCGGCCATCGGCGCCTCGCTGCAGGCGATCGCCGTGCACACGTTCCCAGAGGCTTTCATGCGGCCCGTCAGGGTCGCCATCGCCGGGGAGTCCGGGATCGGCGACGACCTGCCTCGGTCGCGGCCGAGCTTCGCCACATGGTCGAACGCGGCGATCCTGGCCACGGCGTGGATCTTCGCGCTCGCGGGCGCTTGGCTCGCCGTGGTGGACGACCGGGTCAGCGACAACCCGATCGTGTTGGTCCTCATCGCCGCGGGCTTGACACTGGTCTTTGCCGTGCCGATCACGGTGGGGGCTGCCTTTGCGCCGTCGCTTCGACCGATCCGAGACCTGGCCGAAGGCACCGAACGCGTCGCGTCCGGTGACTACAGCCAACGGCTGCCTGTGGTGCAGGACGACGACCTCGGCGCCTTGGCCGCGTCGTTCAACCGCATGCAGGACGGTCTCGCCGAACGCGAACGCCTGCAGGCGGCGTTCGGCTCCTACGTCGACCCGGCCCTCGCCACGCGGTTGCTCGCACAGGGCGACGACATCTTCACAGGCGAACGGCTCGACGTCACTGTGCTGTTTGTGGACATCCGCGACTTCACACCCTTCGCCGAGGCCAACACCGCCGAGGACACCGTCTCCCACCTCAACGCCCTGTTCGAGATCGTCGTCCCGGCCGTCCTCGACGCCGGCGGCCACGTGAACAAGTACCTCGGCGACGGAGCCCTGGCCGTCTTCGGCGCCCCCAACGCCCTCGCCCACCACGCCGATGCCGCCGTGGCGGCATCCCTCGAGATCAGCCAGCGCGTCACCGAGCACTTCGAGGGAGCCATCCGGATCGGCATCGGGATCAACACCGGCCAGGTGATCGCCGGCACCATCGGCGGAGCCGGGAAGCTCGAGTTCACCCTGATCGGCGACACCGTCAACGTCGCCGCGCGTATCGAACAGCTCACGAAGACGACGGGCGACACCATCCTCATCACCCAACACACCCTCGATGCCCTCGTCCAGCCACCCGATGGCCTCGTCGACCGGGGAGCGCACGACGTGAAGGGCAAGTCGGCGACCGTTCATGTGTACGCCGTCGAACCGGCGAGCTAGCCCAGCACGTAGGCAACGAGGAAGCCGAAGGCGGTCGCCAGACCGACCCACCAGCCGCCCTGCTTGTAGGCCTCGGGCATGAGGGTGTCGGCCAGCACGGCGATGGTGGCGCCACCCGCGAACGCCTGCGCCGCGGCGATGTTGGTCGGGCCGAGGTTGTCGGCCGCACCGTAGGCGGCGACGGTCACCAGCACGAGCACGACGCCGACGCCCACCCACATCAGCAGGCCGCGTCGGGCGCCCATCCCCGGCTGCGACCTGAGCAGGACGCCACTGCCGATGGCCTCCGGTGTGTTGCCGACGATGATCGCGATCAGCAGGACGACGGCGTTCCCGGTCATCGAGACCCCGAGCGCGGTGTTCTCGGGAACGCCGTCGAGGACGGCGCCCAGCATCAGGGCCCAACCGACCGAGGCCGCTCCCAGCTTCGTCTCGATGACGTGGCTCGCCACCACGTACACGGCTGCACCGCAGATCAGCGCAACGCCGGCGATCACCGGCGTCATGGACTCGAACGCCGGTCCGAACAGCTCCTCGCTGGCGGCGGCGATCAAGGTCCCGGCGCCGAACGCCATCAAGCCCGCGAGGACACGCTGCGGAATGTCCAGGCGCAGCCCGACCACGGCACCGAGCACCAGCGGCACGGCGGTCGCCAGACCGTAGAGCAACGCGGTGAGCACATGGGCACCGTAGCGAAACAAGCGGGATCACGGCCCGTACACTGATGGCGTGCCCCGCGGAGACGGTCGTCTGACCCACGACCTCGACCCCCAGGATGTCGGACCCCAGGACGCATGTGGCCTGTTCGGCGTGTGGGCCCCCGGCGAGGAAGTCGCCAAGCTCACCTACTTCGGCCTCTACGCCCTGCAGCACCGCGGCCAGGAATCGGCCGGCATCGCGGTGAGCAACGGTCGCCAGATCCTCGTCTACAAGGACATGGGCCTGGTGTCGCAGGTGTTCGACGAGGCGACGCTCGAGTCGCTCAAGGGCTCCATCGCGATCGGCCACGCCCGCTACAGCACCACCGGCTCCAGCGTGTGGCAGAACGCGCAGCCGACGTTCCGTCCCACGTCGAGCGGATCGGTCGCGCTGGCCCACAACGGCAACCTCACCAACACCCACGACCTCGCCGAGCTGCTGAGCACGCGCAACGCGGCTGCGCCGCCCGCGGACGCCCAGCACAACGGCAACGGCAAGGGCGAGACGGCAACCAGTGACACCGGGGTCATGGCCAGTCTGCTGTCCTCGATGGACGACCGCTCGGTCGAGGAAGCGGCGATCGACGTCCTGCCGCGCCTCCGGGGTGCGTTCTCCCTGGTCTTCATGGACGAGGGGACGCTCTATGCCGCTCGCGACGCGCAGGGCATCCGCCCACTCGTGCTCGGCCGGCTCGAGCGCGGATGGGTCATCGCCAGCGAGACCGCAGCACTCGACATCGTGGGCGCGTCCTACATCCGCGAGGTCGAGCCCGGCGAGTTCATCGCCATCGACGAGAACGGACTGCGGACCGAACGGTTCGCCCAGGCCGAGCCCAAGGGCTGCCTGTTCGAGTACGTCTACCTCGCCCGTCCCGACACCACGATCTCCGACCAGCGCGTCTTCTCGGTGCGGTCCGAGACCGGACGCCGGCTCGCGCGGAGCAACCCGGTCGAGGCCGACCTGGTCATCCCGGTCCCGGAGTCCGGCACGCCGGCCGCCATCGGCTACGCCGAGGAGAGCGGCATCCCGTTCGGCCACGGCCTCGTCAAGAACTCCTACGTCGGACGCACGTTCATCCAGCCGTCGCAGACGATCCGCCAGCTCGGCATCCGGCTCAAGCTCAACCCGTTGCGCGACGTCATCGAGGGCAAGCGCCTCGTGGTGGTCGACGACTCGATCGTCCGCGGCAACACCCAGCGCGCGCTGGTCAGCATGCTGCGCGAGTTCGGCGCCGCCGAGGTGCATGTGCGCATCTCCAGCCCTCCGGTCAAGTGGCCCTGCTTCTACGGAATCGACTTCGCCTCACGCGCCGAGCTCATCGCGAACAACATCTCGGTGGAGGAGATCCGCCGCTCCATCGGCGCCGACTCCCTGGCCTACGTCGAGCTCGACGAGCTGATCGAGGCCACCAACGTGCCCAAGGACAAGCTGTGCCGGGCCTGCTTCGACGGCATCTATCCGGTCGCGCTGCCCGAGGACGACCACATCGGCAAGTACCTGCTCGAGGCCCCCGCCAACCCCGACCTCAAGGTGGTTCAGTGATCACCCCACGAACCTGCTCGCTTCGTGGGTCGCGCTCGCACCTTCGCGAGTTTCACCGTCTCCGCTCGCACGTTCGCGGGGACCCCGCGTGACGGACTACGAGTCCGCCGGGGTCTCGATCGAGGCCGGCGACCGTGCCGTCGAGCTGATGAAGCAGTGGGTCGAGAAGGCCAGGCGGCCCGAGGTCGTCGGCGGCATCGGCGGCTTCGCCGGGCTGTTCGACGCCACCGCCCTGAAGTCCTATCGCCGTCCGCTGCTGGCCACCTCGGCCGACGGTGTCGGCACGAAGGTCGCCATCGCGCAGGCGATGGACGTCCACGACACCATCGGCTTCGACCTCGTCGGCATGCTCGTCGACGACCTCGTCGTGTGCGGCGCAGAGCCGCTGTTCCTCACCGACTACATCGCCTGCGGACGCGTGGTTCCCGAGCGCATCGCCGACATCGTCAAGGGCATCGCCCAGGCGTGCGCCGAGTCCGGCACGGCACTGCTCGGCGGCGAGACCGCGGAGCATCCCGGACTGCTCGACCCGGACGAGTACGACGTCGCCGGCTCCACCACCGGTGTCGTCGAGGCCGACGCGCTGCTGGGCGCCGAGCTGGTCAAGGACGGCGACGTCGTGGTGGCGATGGCATCGTCCGGCCTGCACTCCAACGGCTACTCGCTCGTGCGGCACGTGCTCCTCGACCAAGCAGGCTGGTCGCTCGATCGCGACGTGCCCGAGCTGGGTCGCACCCTCGGGGCCGAGCTGCTCACGCCCACTCGCCTCTACACGAAGCCGTGCCTCGACCTCGCCGAGCGCACCGAGACGCATGCCATGTCGCACGTCACCGGTGGTGGGCTGGCCGCCAACCTCGCCCGGGTGGTGCCCGACGACGTGTCCGTGCGGGTCGACCGCTCCACCTGGACCCGCCCGGCGGTGTTCTCGCTGGTCGCCGACGTCGGCGACGTCGCGGAGGCCGATCTGGAGCAGGCGCTCAACATCGGTGTCGGCATGGTGGCGCTCGTCGCCCCGGAGTCAGCCGATGATGCCGTGCGGCTGCTCGCCGAGCACGGTGTCGATGCTTGGATCGCCGGTGATGTCGCGGCTGCAGAGGTGCACGGAGCGGGCGGAAGCGTCACGCTCACGGGCGCCCACGCCTGAACCTGCACCGAGTGTGGGGTCGGTACCAATATTGTTGGAGACTTTCGGTACGCTTGACCGCACGACATACTGACTAATCCTGTGCGAGGGGGTCGAACCTGATGGGGCGCGGCCGAGCGAAAGCCAAGCAGACGAAGGTTGCACGCGACCTGAAGTATCGAACATTCGATCCGGACTTCAGCGATCTGCAGCGTGAGCTTCACGGAGAGTCGGGCGATCCGATCCCCGACCAGTACTCCGATCTCCTCGACGAGCGCGAAGACCCCGCTGCCAGCTAGTCCGAACCCCCGAGGCGAGCTCTGCGAGCGAGCGGGGCGAGGAGGTCGAGTGCGCCACGCCGAAGGCGTCCGGCGTATCGAGGCCTCGCGAGATGTCGGTGGCGCTACTGCGGCAGCCACATCGAACGCAACCGTCCGACCTGGCGCATGCGCCGTTCGGCCTCGCGGTCGGCGGCGATCGACGGTGGCACGCCGTCGGCCGCGGCCCGCTCGAGCACGCCCAGCGTCGTGTCGTAGATCTTGGCGGCCCGCAGCTTGGCACGGTCGAAGTCGAAGCCCTCGAGCTCGTCGGCCACCTGGATCAGTCCGCCGGAGTTCACGCAGTAGTCGGGCGCGTAGGTGATGCCGCGCTCGGCGAGACGCTTCTCGATGCCGTCGTGCTCGAGCTGGTTGTTGGCGGCGCCACACACGATCGACGCGCTCAGGACCTCCACCACGTCGTCGCTCAGCGCGCCACCCAGGGCGCACGGCGCGTAGACGTCGAGCGGCTCGGCCACCAATGCGGTCGCGTCGGCCACCACCTGCACCTGCGGATGGGCGTCGACGACCGCGGCCACGGCTGTCTCGTTGACGTCGGTGATGACCACGTTGGCGCCGTCGTCGACCAAGAGGTCGACGAGGTGCTTGCCGACCTTGCCGACGCCCGCCACACCGACGGTGCGTCCGGCGAGCGAGGTGTCGGCCCAGACATGCTGCGCGGCCGCCCGCATCCCTTGGTAGACGCCGAACGCCGTCAGGACGGACGAGTCTCCGGCGCCGCCGTGCTCCACGGTGCGGCCGGTGACGAAGTCGCACTCGCGGGCGATGATGTCCATGTCGGGGCTGAAGGTGCCGACGTCGCACGCGGTGTAGTAGCGGCCACCGAGCGACTGCACGAAGCGTCCGTACGCCCGCAGGAGCGCCTCGGTCTTCATGGTGGCGGGGTCGCCGATGATGACCGCCTTGCCGCCGCCGAGGTCGAGGCCGGCGAGAGCCGCCTTGTAGGCCATGCCCTGGCTCAGGTTGAGGACGTCGCGCAACGCATCCGACTCCGAGGCGTAGGGGTAGAAGCGGGTGCCACCGAGGGCAGGCCCGAGATCAGTGGAGTAGATGGCGATGATGGCCTTGAGGCCGGATTCCTCGTCGTTGCAGAACACGACCTGCTCGTGGTGGCTCCCGAAGGGGGAGACAGGGGCGGTCGGGACGGGTCGATCGGTCACGGTGGTGCTCTCTCTGTTGGTGGCGGTTCGGCGTTGGTGGGCCGTTCCATCGGGCGTGCCACGGGGTGGTGCGGCACGCCATCGACTGTATCGCGTCCCCGGCGCTATCGACGCCGGGTGCGACGCGCCAGCGAGGCGTCCATGCGCCGGAACAACGGCCGGGTGACGGCGGTGATCACACCGGGGGCGGCCGCCATGCCCAGCTCGCCGATCCGGCCGGTGAGGTTGGTGAGTCGGGTCGGCCGGGAGTCGGCCGCCTTGACCAGCCAGCCGGCCGCCTTGCGGGCGCTCATCATCGGCATCGCGGCGTAGATGTCGGTGGCCAGGGCCATGTCGGTGCGCACCATCGGGAAGTGGACGACGGTCGTGGAGATCCCGCGGTCGCCGAGCTCGGCCGAGAGCGACCGGGCGAACGACTCCAGCGCGCTCTTGCTGGCCAGATAGGCCGAGAACAGCGGGATGGGGACCTGCGTCGACATCGACGTGGACACCACGACGTGCCCGCTGCCCTGCTCGAGGAAACGGGGCATGAGACCGAGCGTCAGCCGCACGGCCGCGAGGTAGTTGAGGTCGATCGTGCGCTCGTAGTCGTGCACCCGGTCCAAGGCCTCGGTGATCGGTCGCCGGATCGAGCGGCCGGCGTTGTTCACGAGGACGTCGATGCGGTCGTGGTCGGAGAGCAGCTGCTTGATGACGGCGTCCGTCGCCTCGGTGTCGACCAGGTCGACCGGGTAGACGTGGGCGGCGCCGCCGGCGGCCACGATGTCGTCGCGCACCTGCGCGAGCTCGTCGGCGCGCCGGGCCAGGAGGCACACGGTGGCACCCTGCTCGGCCATCTGGCGCGCTGCGTGCGCACCGATGCCGCTGGACGCTCCGGTGATCACCACGGTGCGGCCGTCGAGGGTCACTCTTGGCCGTCCCCGACCAGCGCGGTGAGCAGCCGGACGCAGCGCTGCATCATCGCGGCCGCGGACTCGTCGGGGTGTTCCATCCACCAGTTCATCAGGGAGTTGACGATACCGAGCCACACCGCGGTCATGGCGGAGATGTCGGCGGGGTCGGTGTTGCCGGCCAGGCCCATCAGCTCCGAGACGCCTTCGTCCGCCAGCTTGGAGATGCGCTGCGTGTAGTGGTCGATGGCATCCGCCACGGCTCCGGTGGCCGGAGCCGTCGGGTCGAAAGCCAGCGTCCAGAGGTAGGGCTGCGGCTCGAGGATGGTGAACATGCCGTCGAGCGTGCGCAGTCCGCGCTCGACCCCGACCGCGTCGCCGCGTGCGATGCGCTCGATCTCGTCGGCGACGATCGTGCCCGCGTGCTCGAGGCAGGCGAGGAAGAGGCCTTCCTTCGAGCCGAAGTAGTTGTAGACGAGGGGCTTGGAGATGCCGGCACGCTCGGCGACCGTCTGGATGCTGGTCGCGGCGTAGCCGTCGGAGCCGAACACCTCGCAGGCGACCTGCAGGATCTGCGACTCGCGCTCCAGCCGGGGGACACCCTTGGTTCCTGCGTTGGCTCGTACCACGGAACTCACTCTAGCGGAAGATATGAACCTGTGGTAACTTACCCAGAAGTCATATTGCGTGTCCCGAAGAGAAGGTCAACGATGTACGAGCTGCTCGACCCCCTCAAGAACCCCGTCACCTACGCGGCGCCGTTCTTCATCCTGACCATCTTCATCGAGCTCGGGGCGCTGAAGTGGCTCGACCACGACGACAACGTCACCGGTTACGCCCTCAAGGACGCGACGCACATCCATCTCGATGGGCGTCGGTTCGCTGTTCTTCCT
The DNA here is from genome assembly GCA_963726885.1 of uncultured Actinomycetota bacterium. Lineage (GTDB taxonomy): Bacteria > Actinomycetota > Actinomycetes > Propionibacteriales > Nocardioidaceae > Aeromicrobium. The sequence continues at coordinate 152,282 of CAVSDS010000010.1, forward strand.
CACCGCGTTCAAGGTGGCCACCTTCTTCGGCTACATCGCGATCTTCACGTACCTCGCGCCGTGGCACCTGCCCACGGACACGTGGTGGTACTGGGTGCTGGTGACGCTCGGCCTCGACCTCGGCTACTACTGGCACCACCGTTTCTCGCACCGCGTGCGCATCGGCTGGGCCGGCCACCAGGCGCACCACTCGAGCGAGTACATGAACTACGGCACGGCCCTGCGGCAGAAGTGGAACCCGTGGTTCGAGTTCTTCTTCTGGCTCCCGCTGCCGCTGCTGGGCTTCTCCCCCTGGACGCTCTACGTGGCGTTCGGCGTCAACCTGGTCTTCCAGTTCTTCGTGCACACCGAGATGATCGACAAGATGTGGCGGCCGATCGAGCTGATCTTCAACACCCCGTCGCACCACCGCGTGCACCACGGCAGCGATCCGGAGTACCTCGACAAGAACTACGCCGGCATCCTCATCATCTGGGACCGCATGTTCCGCACGTTCACCGCCGAGCGTCAGCGCCCGACGTATGGCCTGACGTACAAGGTCGACACGTACAACCTGCTCAAGCTGCAGTACGGCGACTACGTCCAGATGGCCCGGGACGTGCGCAGCGCCACGCGGTTCCGCGACAAGCTGGGCTACATCTTCGGTCCGCCGGGCTGGGCGCCAGCGCACCAGGTCGGCGGCAAGGATGCCGCCCGGCAGGTGGCGCACGAGGCAGAGCACCCGGCAGCACTTCCTCGCGGCTGAGCTACTGCGACGCAGTCGATCCTCGTCGCTTGAGCTCCTCGATGATCGCCGGCACGACCTCGTGCATGTCTCCGACGACGGCGTAGTTCGCCTTCGTCATCATCGGCGCCTCATCGTCGGTGTTGACCGCGAGGATGACCTTGGAGCTGGCACAGCCCGCCCAGTGCTGGATGGCGCCGCTGATGCCGCACGGGATGTAGATCTCCGGTGCGATGCGACTGCCGGTCTGGCCCACTTGCTCGTGGTGCGGGCGCCAGCCAAGGCTGGTGACGACGCGCGACACCCCGAGCGATCCGCCGAGCATCTCGGCGAGATCGCTGACCGGGCCGAACCCGTCGGCGCTGCCGGCGCCGCGCCCGGCGCCCACCACGACGCGCGCGGACTTCAGCGAGTCGGAGTGGTCGACCTCCTTCTGTCCGGTCGCGGTGACGCGGGCGAGGAGGTCCTGCTCGGCGATGTCGGGGGAGAACTCCTCCCACGTCGGGCTCGTCGGGTTCTCGGCCGGTGTGGCGCTCCACGAGTGACCAGCCACGGTGAGGATGGCCGGCGACCGGTCCAGGGCCATCTCCTCCAGCGCCGCGCCGCCGACGACCTGCCGCGTCACCACGAACGGTGACGATCCGGCGACCCCGATCGCGTTGGCGGCCATGGGCACGTCGAGGCGAGCCGCGAGATGGGCCAGCACCTCACCGCCACGTGGCGTGCCGCCGGCGGTGACCACCGTCGCGCCGGTGAAGGCCTGCGCCTCCTGCAGAGCTGCTGCCCAGGCGGCACCGGCGAAGGACTCGAACGCCTCGCCCACGGCCTGGTGAACCGCGTCGACGCCGTGCACGCCCAGCTCTGCGGTCAGGGCATCCCGATCCGCGACGTCACCGATGACGACGGCCTCGATCTTCTCGGACCCGAGCGAGCGGGCCAGGGCGAGCGTTTCGAGCGAGACCTCGTTCGCTGCACCGTTCTCCAGCTCCACCAGCGCCAGGATCATCGGACGACCGCCAGACGCTCGAGGAGGTCGACCACCGCTGCAGCCGGCTTCCGGGCCCTCACCCAGCACCTCGACGGAGCTCGACTCGGGTGGGGGAAGCAGCAGCCGGACGCGGTGCGCACCCTCTGGCTCACCGGTGGCCGAGCGCGTCTCGATCTCGATCTTCTTCGCCGCCATGCGGCCCTTCAGCGTGGGGTAGCGCGGCTCGACCCCGCCCTCCAACACGGATGCGACCGCCGGCAGCGGCACGGTGTACGTCTCCTCGCCCTCGGGGCCGTCGACGTGGGCGACCAGCACGCCGTCGGCGACCTCCACGAGGGAGGCGCCGGTGACGATCGGACGGCCGAGGGCATGGGCGAGCCGGATGGGGACCTGGAAGTCGCCGCTGTCGGCGGCATCGTTGCCGAGCAGGACCAGGTCGTACGTCGTGCCGGCCGCCTCGTGCTCGGTGACCACGTGGGCGATCTCGCGGGCGATGTCGGAGGGGCCAATGGACGCCGGGTCGGCCTCGACGAGCACCGCGGCGTGACCACCGAGGGCGAGCGCGCCACGGAGCTGCTCGACGGCGTCGTCCGGCCCGACGGTCAGCACGGTGACGGTGCCGCCCGTCGCGTCGGCGACCCGGATCGCCAGCTCGATCGCGCTGTTCTCGTGGTCGCTGACGGTGAACCCGACGAAGCGTCCGTCGATGCCCTGGGCGTCGTCCGTGAGCAGGATCTGGCCGGACGAGTCCGGCACCCGCTTCACGCAGACCAGGATGTTCGTCATCGAATGCGCTCGTTCTCGGGATCGAGCACCGGGGTGGCGTCGACGGACTCGATCGTGACCGGGTACAGCTCCTCCATGTAGGAGACCGCGAGCTTGTTGCCGAGCGTCGCCTGGTCCGGCGGGAGGTAGGCGAGCAGGAGGTGCTTGCCGAGCGTGGGCGCGGCCCCGGCCGTGGTGACGTACGGATGGTGGCCGTGGCCGTCGGTGAGCGTGCCGCCGTCGGCGGTCAGGATCGGCTCCCCGCCGAGCATGTAGCGCTTCACGCCGCTCGCCGAGGTGTGGTCGTCGACGGACAGCGTGCACAGCACCGTGGCGGGCTCGCTGTCGCGCTGCGCGACGTACGCCTCGCGGCCGACGAAGTCCGCCTTCTTCACCTTGGGCCGCTGCATGCCGGCCTCGATGATCGTGCGCTCGGAGTCCAGCTCGAAGCCGTAGGCACGGTAGCCCTTCTCGATGCGGCCGGTGGTGCCGTAGACCCCGATGCCGGCAGGACGGGCACCGTGCGGTGCCCCCGCCTCCAGCAGGGTCTCCCAGAGCGCTGCGGCCGATCCCATCGAGACGTACAGCTCCCAGCCGAGCTCGCCGACGTACGAGATGCGCGACGCCAGCACCTGGATCGACTCGCCTCCCGCCGTCTGGCCCCCTGTTTGTACGGTGATCTCGCGGCAGGTGAGGAAGCCGAAGCCCTCGTCGGACACGTCGTCGGACGTCAGCGACTCCAGGATCGTCCGCGCCTTCGGCCCCCAGAGGCCGATGGTGGAGATCTCGTCGGTGACATCCGTCAGGGTGGTGCCGTCCGCTGGCAGCTGGTCGGAGAACGTCTTGCGGTCGACCATGCCGTGGGCGCCGCCGGTGACGACGCGGAAGTGCTCGTCACCCAGTGCGCATCACGGTGAGGTCGGAGATGAAGCCGCCCTTCGGGTCGAGCACCGGCGTGTAGATGACCTTGCCGACGGCCACGTCGCACTGCGCGACGCAGGTGCGCTGGACCGTGTCGAGCGCGCCCGGGCCGACGATGTCGAGGATCTGGAACGCGCGACAGGTCGATGACGGCCGCCGCCTCGCGCATCCGCAGGTGCTCGGCGTTGATGATCGGGCTCCACCAGCGGGAGTCCCACTCGGCCTCGCGGGGCATCACGGCGTCGCCGTAGACGTCGAGCAGGTCGCTGTTCGACTCGTACCAGTGCGGACGCTCCCAGCCGGCGGTCTCGAAGAAGAACGCCCCGAGCTTCTTCTGCGAGTCGTGCATCGGCGCCAGTCGCTGCTCGCGGTCGGACTCGTACTGCTCGGACGGATGGATGATGCCGTAGGTCTTGATGAACGCCTCGGTGGTGCGCAGGCGGGTGTGCTCGCGGCGCATCTGGTGCGGGTGGAACCGGGCGATGTCGCTGTGATTGATGTCGATCTCGCTGTGGCCGTGGGTCATCCACTCCGCGACGGCGCGTCCGACGCCCGGACCTTCCTTGATCCAGACGGCCGCGGCGGTCCAGAGGCCCTTGACCAGGCTCTCGCCGAGGATCGGGTTGCCGTCGCAGGTGAGCGACAGCAGGCCGTTGATCGCGTAGCGGATCTCCGCACCGTCGGCGCCGAGCAGGTCGGGCATCAGCTCGAAGGCCTGCTCGAGCTGGGGGTCGAAGTCGTCGGACGTGAACGGCATCTCGGTGGGGGAGAGCTTGGCCTGCTCGAGCGTGGGGATGTCCTCTGGCTCGTGCAGGATCGCGCGGTGGGCGTACGAGCCGACCTCCATGTCGGCGCCGTGCTGACGCTCGTAGCAGTACGTGTCCATGTCGCGGACGATCGGGATGGAGATCTCGCCCTCGAGGTCGGTCAGCTGCGGGCACGGACCCACCGAGATCATCTGGTGGACGGCCGGGGTGAGCGGGATGGAGATGCCGGCCATGTCGCCGATCTTCGGGCTCCACACACCGCACGCGATCACGACGGTCTCGGTGTCGATGTCGCCGTCGGACGTCCGGACGCGACGGATCCGACCATCTTCGACGTCGAGACCGGTGACCTCCACGTTGGGCACCACCGTGAGCGCGCCGGCCTCCAAGGCCCTTTCGCGCATGATGGTGCCGGCGCGCAGGGAGTCGACCACGCCGACGCCGGGGGTCCAGAAGGCGCCGATGAACTGGTCCTCCTCGATGAAGGGGACCTTCTCCTTGACGAACGCCGGCGAGACCAGCTCGGACTCGATGCCCCACGCCTTGGCGCTCGACATCCGCCGTCGGAGCTCTTCCATCCGCTCCGGCGTGCGAGCGATCTCGAAGCCGCCGGACTGGGTGAAGACCCCCATCTCCTTGTACTGCTCCACCGAGTCGAGGGTCAGGTCCGTGATCTCCCGCGAGTGGTCGACGGTGAAGATGAAGTTGGAGGCGTGACCGGTCGAGCCGCCCGGGTTGGGCAGCGGTCCCTGGTCGAGCTGGACGATGTCGGTCCAGCCGAGCCGGGCCAGGTGGTGGACGAGGCTGTTGCCGACGATGCCGGCGCCGATGACGACGGCCTGGGCGTGGCTGGGGACTGCGCGATCAGATGTGGGGGCCATGACGTTCTTTCTGTGGTGCGTAATACGCAACGGTAAGCGCTATACGGAACAACACTAGGATCGACGTCACCCCCACGACATGTCAAGCGACATGTCGCAGGGGTGAGCGATCGGACCTTACTTGAGCCAGGCGTCAACCTTGTCGGGGTTGTCCTCGACCCACTTCTTCGCCGCGTCTTCCGGCTTCATCTCGTCCTTCGCGATGTACGTCGACACGACGTTCTGGTCGTCGTTGCTGAGCGTGAAGTTCTTGACCAGGTCCACGGCCGGAGAGCCGGAGTCCTCGAACTTCTTCGCGATCAGCTTGTTCAGCTCGTACGGCGGGTAGTCGCACGCGACCTTCGCCGCATCCGCGTCGCAGCCTTCCTCGTACTTCGGAAGGTCGATGTGGACGAGCTTCATCTCCGAGAAGAACCACTGCGGCTCGTAGAAGTACGCGAGCAGCGGCTTCTTGTTCTTCTCCGCGGAACGGAAGCTCTGGATCAGGCCGGCCTCCGAACCACCGACGACCACCTTGTAGTCCAGCTTGAGGTTCTTCACGAGAGCCTCGTCGTTGGTGACGTAGGACGGGTCACCGTCGAGCAGCTGGCCCTTGTCACCGGACTCGGAGGTCTTGAACATGTCGGCGTACTTGTTCAGGTTCTCCCAGTTGGTGATGTCGGGGTACTTCTCGGCCATCCACGGCGGCACGTACCAGCCGATGATGCCCTTGCCGCCGGTCGGACCGGCGTCAACGACGGTCTTCTGGTCGGTGATGTACTTCTTGATCAGGTCGTCGTGGCCCCAGTTCTCGACCACTGTGTCGATCGACCCGGATGCCATGCCCTGCCACGCGACCTCTTCCTTCACGTCGGGGTAGGTGACGTTGCAGCCCAGCTCCGTCTTGGCGACGTAGCCGATGAGATGCGCGTTCGTGACGTACCCCGTCCAGGGGTTCACCGCGATGCGCAGGTCGCCGCAGTCGCCCTTGCCTGACGACTTGGTGTCCTCGATCCCTCCGCCGCCGCAGCTGGCGAGCCCGAGGCTCGCAACCGCGACCGCGACGAGGCCGACCAAACGTCTGCGACCCCGTGTTCTGAGTCCTCCAGCCATGCCTTGGTTCCCTTCTTCTGCTCCGCGGACGACCCGCGAAGACGTGTGTGTCGGGCTACCTGCCGGCCCGAGCGGCCGCGTGGCGCGCGATGCGGTCGAGCATCACGCCCAGCGCGGTGATGGCGATTCCGGCTGCCAGCCCCTTGCCGAAGAGCTGATCCTGCGAGAAGCCGGAGACGACGATGTAGCCGAGGCTGCCGCCGCCGACCATGCCGCCGATGACCACCATCGAGAGCACGTAGAGGATGCCCTGGTTGGTGGCCAGCACCAGCGCCTCGCGCGCCATGGGCAGCTGCACCTTCGTGATCATCTGCCACTTGGTGCTGCCGCTGGCGTTGGCCGCCTCGACCGTGGTCGGCGCGACGCCGCGGATGCCGTCGGCCACCAGCTTCGTGGCGATCGGCACCGCGTACGCGAGCGCCGCCATGATCGCGGTGAAGCGGCCGACTCCGAACAACGCCAGTGCCGGGACCAGGTACACGAACGGCGGGATCGTCTGGAACGCGTCGAGGAACGGCCGGATGATCGTGTCGGTGCGCCGACTTCGGCCCATCCCGACACCGAGCACCACCGCGACGACCATGACCAGGACGGTGGCGATGAGCGTCATCGCCAGAGTGACCATCGAGTCGTTCCAGAGGCCGGTGGCGTAGATGATCGCCAGGCACACCGCGCTGGTGATGAGCGGACGCACCCCGCCCAGCACGAAGGCGATGAGGAGGATGACGACCGCCATCAGCCACCACGGCGAGTCAGCCAGCAGGTTCTGGAACGGGTTGATGATCGCGTTCGTGACGTTGTCCTTGAGGGCGAGCGTGAAGACGTCGACCTTGTCGATGACCCAGTCCGAGAGGTTGTTGATCGCCTTGCTCAGGCTCTGGCCGTCGATCGGCGTGATGAACGGCCACACGTCGCGGTTGGGGAACGTGGCCAGGTTGATCTGGCTGCGCGAGAGCACGACGGCGACGAGCACCGGAATGGCCCAGAGGCCTCGAACCATCCAACGACCGGCAGTGGTCAGGCGAGGCCGGCGCACACCCTTGCCGGCGTCCTCCTTCGCCCAGCGCGGGAGGGCCTCGAGCGCGATGCCGGCCAGCATCACACCGGGTCCACTCACCGAGGCGATGCCCGAGCGGCCCTGGCTCTCCGATCGTTCGCTGGCCGCCGTGGTGGTGCGGTCGAGCATGATCGCCATCAGCACGATCGCGATGCCGGCCACCGAGGCCGCACCGATGTTCTGCACCTGGAGCGCGGCCACGACCGGCTTGCCGAGCCCGGGTCCGTTGACCAGCGCGGCGATGGTCGCCATCGAGAGCGCGGCCATCATGCTCTGGTTGATGCCGACCACAATCGTGCGGCGCGCCATCGGCAGCTGGACCTGGCGCAGCATCTGACCACTCGTCAGGCCCATCGACCGTGCAGCCTCGATCGTGGTGGCCGGCACGGAACGGATCCCGTGCTCGGTGATCCTGACCATCGGAGGAAAGGCGTAGATGACCGTCAGCACGATGCCGGTGGTCGGGCCGATGCCGAAGCCCAGGGCGACCGGGGCCAGGTAGGCGAACGGCGGCATCGTCTGCATGATGTCGAGCACCGGGGTGACCACCGTCGACACGGACTTCTTGCGCGCCATCAGGATGCCGGTCGGCAGGCCGAGCACGAAGCAGACGATGACGGAGAGGATCGTGACCAGCAGCAGGTCCATGCTGTCGGACCAGAGTCCGAAGATGCCGAAGAGGAACACGGAGACGGAGACCAGGATCGTCGAGCGGATGCCCGCAACGGCCCAGGTGATCCAGGCGGCGATGGCGAGCACGCCCAGCCAGCCGATCTCCGGCACCGGCCGCGGCACAGCGGGGATGCTGATCAGCTTCTGGAGGAAGACGAAGATCGCGTCGAAGACCTCGCCGATCGTGCCGAGCACGCCTCCGAAGAACCAGTTGTCGGGACCGTTCAGCTGCACCCAGTCGCGGATCTCGTTGAGCCAGGTGTGGAACCCGGTGGTGTCCTGGAAGCCGAGCGCGAGGGTGTTGGTGCCGCGGAGGGCCACCCAGATGCCGATCCAGACGACGACGATGGCGAGGAGCTTCAGCCCGGTGCGGCGGTTCTTGCCGTACTCGACCTGCGGCTGCTCCTCCTTGGAGGCGGGAGGCTCGGTGATCGTGGTGGTCGTCATGTCAGGACGCTTCCTCGGCCACGACCACGCGGAGGATGTCCTCGTCGTCGACCACGCCGACCGTCGTGTCGCCGTCCACCACCCGACACGGACCATCGGTGTCGAGCACGATGCGTGCGGCGTCCTTGACGATCTGTCCGACCTCCAGGACCGGGCTGTCGGCGCTCGCGCTGCCGTCGTCGGGCCGCATGACCCACTTCAGCGTGAGCACGTGCGACTTCGGGACCTCGCTGGTGAAGTCGCGCACGTACTCGTCGGCCGGGGCGCCGACCACTTCGTCAGGCGTCCCGATCTGGACGATCTCGCCGTCGCGCATGATGAGGATCCGGTCGCCCAGCTTCAGCGCCTCGGCCAGGTCGTGGGTGATGAAGACCATCGTCTTCCCGACTTCCTCATGGAGCCGGATGACCTCGTTCTGCATGTCGCGGCGGATCAGTGGGTCGAGGGCCGAGAACGGCTCGTCGAACATCAGCACCGCGGGGTCGCCGGCGAGCGCACGGGCGAGGCCGACGCGCTGCTGCATGCCGCCGGAGAGCTGGTCGGGGAAGTTGTTCTCGTAGCCGGTGAGGCCGACCAGGTCGACCATCTCCTGGGCACGGGTGCGCCGATCGCCCTTGCCGTCGCCACGCACTTCGAGCCCGAAGGCCACGTTGTCGACGACCTTGCGGTGCGGCAGCAGGCCGAAGTGCTGGAAGACCATCGACACCTTGCGGCGGCGGGTGTCGAGGAGAGCGGAGTCGGCCATGCTGGTGATGTCGTCGCCGTACAGCTCGACCGTGCCGTGGGTGGGCTCGATCAGGCGCGTCAGCAGGCGGACGAGCGTCGACTTGCCCGAGCCGGACAGGCCCATGACCACGAAGACCTCGCCGGGCGCGACCTCGAAGGAGACGTCGCGGATGCCGACCACGTGGCCGGTCTGCTCCTGCAGCTCCTTGCGGGAGAGGTTCGCCTGCTCGGTGCCGATGATCTTGTCGGCGCGGGGGCCGAAGATCTTCCAGAGGTTCTCGACGCGCACTGCCGGTTCTTCGGAGGTGCTGGCCGTCGTCTCGGATGGGCTGGCCGTCGTCGTCATGCGCTTTCCTCACGGTTGCGGCTGTCGCCGGGCGGGTGGAGCGGGCTGCCGTCTCGATAGCGGTAGTAAGGCACACGTGCGGGTTCAAGGGGGGTGTTTCCCGCGATCAGGTCGGCCGACTTCTCGGCGGTCATCATCACGGGGGCGTAGATGTTTCCGTTCGTCACGTACGGAAACACCGACGCGTCGACGACCCGCAGGCCGTCGGTTCCGTGCACCTTCATCGACGTGGGATCGGTCACCGCCATGGGGTCGCGCTGGATGTCGCCCATCTTCGCGGTGCACGACGGGTGCAGTGCCGTCTCGGCGTCGTCGCGCACCCAGTCGAGGATCTCCTCGTCGGTCTCGACGGACGGGCCGGGTGACAGCTCGCCGTCGTTGTACGGGGCGAACGCCTCCTGGTTGAGGATGTCGCGGGCGACCCGTATGGCCTCGACCCACTCCTTGCGGTCGGTCGGGGTGGAGAGGTAGTTGAACTGCATCGACGGGTGCACGCGGGGGTCGGTCGACGTGATCCGCACGTGGCCACGGGTGTCGGCGTACATCGGGCCGATGTGCACCTGGTAGCCATGCCCCTTCGTGGGGGCCGTGCCGTCGTAACGGATCGCGATCGGGAGGAAGTGGAACATCAGGTTCGGGTAGTCGACGTCCTCGTTGCTGCGTGCGAACCCGCCGCCCTCGAAGTGGTTGGTGGAGCCGAGACCCTTGCGCTGGAACAGCCACTGGAAGGCGATCTTCGGGCGCGCCCGGTAGCGCAGCCCCGGTGCGATCGACACCGGCAGCTTCGACTTGTACTGGATGTACACCTCGAGGTGGTCCTGGAGGTTCTCGCCGACGCCCGGGACGTGCTCGACCACGTTGACGCCGTGCTGCTCGAGCAGGGACTTGTCGCCCACGCCGGAGAGCTGGAGGATCTGGGGCGTGCTGATGGCACCGGCGCACAGGACCACCTCACCGGCGGTGGCGGTACGCTGCCGCCGCGATGCCGTCGTGTAGTCGACGCCGACCGCGCGGGTGCCGTCGAAGTTGATCTTGGCGACGAAGGCGTGCGTCTCGATGTGGAGGTTCTTCCGGCTGCGCACGGGCCACAGGTAGGCACGCGACGCCGACATGCGCCGACCGCGGTGGATGTTCCGGTCGAACTTGGCGAACCCCTCCTGCCGGTAGCCGTTGACGTCGTCGGTCAGCGGGTAGCCGGCCTGCTGCGCTGCGGTGAAGAACGCTCCGAAGAGCGGGTTCTCGGCCGGTCCGCGCTCGAGCAGGAGCGGGCCGTCGCCACCGCGCCAGTCGTCGGCTCCGGCCAGGCAGGTCTCCATGCGCTTGAAGTACGGCAGGCAGTGCAGGTAGTCCCAGGTCTCCATGCCCGGGTCCGCGGCCCAGCGCTCGTAGTCCATCGGGTTGCCGCGCTGGAAGATCATCCCGTTGATGCTGCTCGAGCCACCGAGCACCTTGCCGCGGGCGTGGAACACCTTGCGGCCGTTCATGCCCGGCTCGGGGTCGGTCTCGTACTTCCAGTCGTAGAACCGGTTGCCGATCGGGATCGGCAGCGCCGCGGGCATGTGGATGAGCGGGTCCATCCGGTAGTCGGAGCGCCCGGCCTCGAGCACCAGGACCGACGTGGAGGGGTCCGCACTGAGCCGGTTGGCGATGGCCGCGCCTGCTGAGCCGCCACCGACGATCACGTAGTCCCAGTGCTCTCTCTTCATGGTGCGAACCAGTGCTGGGGCTGGGGGGCGATGTTGTGCCACACGTGCTTGGTCTCGCGGTACTCCTCGAGCCCGGCATGGCCGAGCTCGCGGCCGATGCCCGACTGCTTGTAGCCGCCCCACTCGGCCTGGGCGACGTACGGGTGGTAGTCGTTGATCCACACCGTGCCCATCCGGAGCCGGGCCGCCACGCGTTGGCCCCGGCCGGCGTCGCCGGTCCAGACACCGCCCGCCAATCCGTAGATGCTGTCGTTGGCGATGCGGACGGCGTCGTCCTCGTCCGCGAAGGTCTCGACCGTGAGCACCGGCCCGAACGACTCGTCCTGGGCGACGCTCATGTCGCTGGTGCAGCGGTCGAGCACGGTGGGCAGGTAGTAGAAGCCGTCGGCCAGGTCGGGGTCGTCCGGACGCTGGCCGCCGCAGCGGAGCTCGGCACCTTCGGCCAGGCCGGCCGCGACATACGCCTCGACCTTGTCGCGATGAGCGGCGCTGGTGAGGGGGCCGGTCTCGGCCTTGTCGTCGAACGGCCCGCCGAGCCGGATGCGCTGCGCCCGCTCGACGAGGTCGTCGACGAACCGGTCGTGCAGCGACTCCTCGACGACGAGCCGCGCGCCGGCCGAGCAGACCTGGCCCGAGTGCAGGAAGACGGCGGTGAGGGCGAAGTCGAGAGCGGTGTCGAAGTCGGCGTCGGCGAAGACGATGTTGGGGTTCTTGCCGCCGAGCTCGAGCGCGATCTTCTTCACGGTGCCCGACGCCGTGGCCATGATGCGCTTGCCGGTGGCCAGGCCCCCGGTGAAGGACACCAGGTCGACGCGCGGATCCTCGCTCAGAAGGGCCCCGGCATTCGCGCCGTCACCGAGGACGAGGTTGGCCACGCCTGCTGGTAGGCCGGCCTCGTCGAGCAGCTTCATCAGGTGGATCGCGGTGTGGGGGGTGAGCTCGCTGGGCTTGAGGACGAACGTGTTGCCGGCGGCGAGGCACGGCGCGACCTTCCAGGCGACCTGGAGGAGCGGGTAGTTCCACGGCGTGATCAGCCCGCAGACGCCGACCGGCTCGTGGACGATCCGGCTGACCACACTGGGATTGCCGGTGTCGACCATGCGGCCGGCCTCGGCGTCCGCGATGTGGCCGAAGTGCCGCACGACCGATACCACGTCGGCGACGTCATACTCGCTCTCGATCAGGCGCTTGCCGGTGTCGAGCGACTCGGCCTTGGCGATGATGTCGGTGTCGCGCTCGAGCAGGTCGGCCAGCCGGAGCAGGAGGTCGCCGCGCTCCCGGGCGCTCGTGCCCGGCCAGGGGCCGGAGTCGAAGGCGGCGCGTGCTGCCGCGATCGCGTCGGCGGTGTCCTCAGGTCCGGACTCGTCGACCTC
>CAVSDS010000011.1:0-60852 GCA_963726885.1 uncultured Actinomycetota bacterium
GGCCCAGCGCGTTGCTGCTCGACGTCTCACCCAGCAGCCGTCCCGAGAGCGCCAGGAACGCGACGAACCCGGCGAGCAGGGCAAGCCCTGCCAGCACGGAACGCGCCAGCGCGGGATAGATCAGCGCGATGGCGATCAGTGCGGCAAGTGCGGCGCGGCTGCCACTGCTCCAGACGCCGTACAAGCACACCACTCCCGCAACAACAGTGATCCATCGCCACGATCGTGGGATCTGGGTGAAGATGAACGGGAGGAGAGCCACGGCGAGCAAGGCGGTCAGTCCGAACACGTTGGGGTGCTCGGAGAGGCCTGCGCGCCGGCCCTCGACGGAAGCCTCGTTCTTGACCACGGCCCATCCGATGCTCACGACGTTTCCGAGCACGTAGGCGGAGGCGAGGATCACGACCCTGGTCCTGTTCGGATTCCACCAGATGATGAGGGTCGACAGCCCGAAGGCCCCGACCAGCAACCTCGCCAGGAGGCCGAGGCTCGCCACCGGTTGGTCACTCAGCAGCGACGAGAACAGGGCGACGGTCAACACTCCGGCCACCCCGAAGAAGAAGATCGACGGCAGGTGGAGCGGGCGCTGCAGCAGGTCGGGCAGCATCAACCCGAAACCGACGGCGAAGGCTGCGTCGGCCACGGTGATGAACGAGACGGCGTCGACGGGGTGGACATTGCTCATCGGAACCATGCAGGCGCCCACGAAGATGAAGAACTCGGCCGTGTGACCCAAGCCCAGCACGATGAGCGCCAGGAGCAGCAGGATGGCGAAGACCACGACGATGGTCGCGGGCGTCGATGACACCGCGACGGGGATCAACACCACGAGGGCGATCCCGGTGGTGACCGCCGCCACCAGGAGCGGGGGCGGCTTCAACCGGGTCAGAAGACCCGCGCCGCGCCCACTCATCGCTTCACGCGTCGCCCAGACCTCACGTCCCGGACACGTGTCTCGCGGCGTTCGGCTTTGGGCGGCGGCGTCGGCTTGTGCTCCTCGCCGTAGCCGTAGCCGTAGCCATAGCCATAGCCGTAGACACCGAGCATCTTGCGTGGGGTCCGGTTGAGCACCGTTCCGAAAAGGCGTCCTCCGACCGCTTCGATGCGGGACACCGCCTGGCGCAGCTGCTCGTGACTCGTCGACCCGAACCGGGCGAGGAGCAGGGCACCGTCGACCTCGGTCAGGAGGATGGCGGCATCGGCGACGGGGAGCAACGGTGGCGCGTCGACGATGACCACGTCGTACTCGGAGCCGACCGTCGAGACCAGCTCACGCATGGCCTGGGTGTCGAGCACCTCGGACGGGTTCGGCGGGCACGGGCCGGTGCCGAGGAACCTGACACCACTCACGTGTTCCTGGGTCGCCTGCTCGAGCGACGCGCGCCCGAGGAGCACGGTGATCGCGCCGACCGAGTTCTCGAGGCCGAGGAGGTCGGCGACGCCGGGGTTGCGGAAGTCCGCGTCCATCAGCAGAACCGAACGACCGCTCTTCGCGATGGAGATGGCCAGGTTGGTGGCGACGAACGTCTTGCCCTCGTCCGGGACGGCGCTCGTGACGACGATCATCTGGCGCGTGGCGTCGAGGTTGGAGAACTGGAGGTTGGTGCGCAGCACGCGGAACGCCTCGGCGAGTGATCCACTGCCGTTCTCGATGCTGAGCGGTTGCGACTTGACGACCGGGTCATAGGGCAACGTCGCCATGACCGCATTGCCCGTCATCTTCTCGACGTCCTCTCCGGACTTGACCGACGTGTCGAGCAAGTCGCGGAGCAACGCCCCGGTGACGCCGACGAGAAGGCTGACCAGCAGGCCGATGGCGAGGAATAGCCTGATGTCAGGCGATACCGGGCTGGTCTCGAGTGACGGCTTTCCGGCCAGGCGCGCGATGATGGGCGCGGGGATCTCTTCGTCGCTCGGTGTCTCGAGGTTCTTGACCAGGCGGATGATCTCGTCGGACTCGACCGACGCGATCTGCTGGGCAAGCTCGGGCGACGAGGCCGTGGCGTCGACGCGCAGCAGCAGGGTGGTCTCGACGACCGTCGTCTCGATCTGGTCGGAGAGCTCGGCGGGGGTGCGCTTGATGTCGAGTCGTTCGGCGACCCGAGCGAGAACCTCGGGGTCCTTGGCGAGGTTGGCGTACGACTCAGCCCGCTGTCCAGCGGTGAGGGTCGCGGAGTACGAGTCCGCGACGCCCGTGGACGGCGTGGAGATGAACAGGGACGCCGTGGACGCGTATGACTTGGGGAGCCACAGGATCAAGAGCGTGGTGACGAGCGCCCCGAAGGCGACCGTCACGACGATGAACTTCCAGCGCGCGCGCAGGATGCCCAAGAATTGACGCAGATCCACGAGGTCCCCTCATGTCGGTGACCGGTCGTTGTCGACCGTGTTGGTTGTGGCGAGTGTATGCAAAGCGTGGTTCCTCAGATCCCGTGGGAGACTTTGTCCACCCATGCGCCACTCGGAACCACCGTCTGGCCTACGATCTCATGACAGACGGCCCTCCGCCGTCGGTTTGCTCGTTCCCCTGTAACGATGTGCGGCACCGCGAAGTCACGGCGACACGTGCCTTGGAGGTAGAGGAAGACATGACTGTTCTCGTCACCGGCGGCGGCGGATTCATCGGCGGCCACCTGGTCGATCGCCTCCTCAAGACCGGTCTCGACGTCCGTGCGGTAGACGTCAAGGAGCTCGACGAGTGGAGTCAGGTCCACGAGTCGGCCGAGAACGTCGTCGCCGACTGCTCCGATCCCGTCGACGCCCACAAGGTGGCCGACGGCACGGACGAGATCTACAACCTCGCCGCCGACATGGGTGGCATGGGCTTCATCGAGAACAACAAGGCCGAGTGCATGCTGTCCGTGCTCACGAGCACGAACATGCTGGTCGCCGCCCGCGATGCCGGAACGAAGCGGTTCTTCTACAGCAGCTCCGCCTGCGTCTACAACGGGTCCAAGCAGACCGATCCACACGTCACCGCCCTCGCCGAGGCCGATGCCTACCCGGCCGATCCCGAGGACGGATACGGCTGGGAGAAGCTCTTCTCCGAGCGCATGGCGCGCCACTTCCGCGAGGACTTCGGCCTCGAGACCCGCGTCGCCCGCTACCACAACGTCTACGGCCCGCTCGGCACGTGGGACGGCGGCCGCGAGAAGGCACCCGCCGCGCTGTCGCGCAAGGTCGCCGAGGTCGCCCTGGGCCGCACCGACGGCATCGAGATCTGGGGAGACGGTGAGCAGACCCGCAGCTTCATGTTCATCGACGACTGCGTCCGCGGCACCATGGAGATCCTGGCCGGCGACGCCGTCGAGCCGGTCAACCTCGGCTCGGCCGAGCTGGTCACCATCAACCAGATGGTCGACATCCTCGAGGGCATCGCCGGCGTCAAGGTCGAGCGCAGCTACAACCTCGACGCCCCCCAGGGCGTTCGGGGACGCAACAGCGACAACTCCCTGTTCCGTCAGACGTACGGGTGGGAGCCGTCGATCTCGTTGAAGGAAGGGCTGGAGCAGACCTACCGGTGGATCCACGGTCAGCTCCAGGCGCGTGGCTGAGCGGCCGGCCTCGATCCAGGTCCACGACTTTTCAGGCCATCCGTTCCAGGCTGAGCTCTCGCGAGAGCTCGCCGGCCGTGGCCTCACCGTCGAGCACGCCTTCTCCACGCAGTACACGAGTGGCAAGGGCGTGCTCGAGCACCGGCCGGGCGACCCGGAGACGCTCACGTTCCAGGCCATCGAGACGCCGTTCAGGTTCGAGAAGTACTCCCTGGTCCGGCGCCTGGCCTTCGAGCGAAGCTTCGCCGCGACCTGGATCGACCAGCTGACGCGCAAGCGTCCCGACCTCGTCATCGCCTGCAACGTCCCGCTGTTCGCCCTGCGCCGATTCTCACGGTTCGCCCGTCGGACCGGCCTGCCATACGTGCTGTGGCACCAGGACGTCTTCAGCCTCGCGCTCAGCGAAGAGCTCGATCGCCGGCTGTGGCAGGTGCCGCTCCTGCACCGCCCGATCGTTCGTGCCGGCTCACGCGTCGTCACCAGGCTCGAGCGCGAGATCGTGGCGGGCGCGCGTCGCGTCGTGGCGATCGACAGCGCCTTCGTCCGCCAGTACGAGGCATGGAATCTCGACACGAGCCACGTCGAGGTCATCCCCAACTGGGCACCGGTGCACGAGATCGTCCCGCAGGAGCGCGACAACGACTGGGCCGAGGCGAACCTCGGACGCAGGGAACCGCTCCGGCTGCTCTACGCCGGCACGCTCGGACGCAAGCACAACCCGTTGCTGCTCGTCGAGCTGATCGACCGTCTACGTGAGCGCGGCATCGACGCCGAGCTCACGGTCATCTCCGAGGGCGAGGGCGCCGCGCTGCTGGCGGAAGAGGCCACCAAGCGGCCCGCGATCACCGGCTTCGTTCGGTTGCTGCCCTTCCAGCCGGCCGAGAAGCTGAGCCAGGTGCTGGGCTCCGGCGACATCCTGGTGGCTCTCCTCGAGCCCGGTGCCTCGAAGTTCTCCATCCCGAGCAAGGTGCTGTCGTACCTCGCCGCCGGACGTCCCGTCCTGGGCATCATGCCGGCCGACAATCCAGCCGCGGTCGACATCGAGGAGGTCGGCGGGTGCGTCGTCCAGCCCGACCACGACGGGGTGGCCACCGCCGCTGCGTGGCTCGCGTCGCTGAGCGCCGACCCGGTCCGCATGTCCGAGCTCGGTGCCCGGAGTCGGGACCTGGCGGTCGAGCGATTCGGCATCGAGGGCATCGCCAAGCGGTTCATCGAGGTCATCGGCGGCACCGCCTCCGAGGTCGTCTGACCCCGGCCGACGTCGGCGTCAGGCCAGGAGACGCGCCACGGCGGCGTCCAACGTGTCGGCGTCGAGGACGATGTCCTTCTGGACTCCGTTCATGGGGCGTCGCGCACCGCGATCACCCGCTCCGGCGCCGATGAGGTACTGGTAGCTGACGTCCGGGATGCGCTCGCAGATCGCCCAGAAGCAGTGCTTCACGTAGCTCGGCGCGAAGATCTCGAGCACCCGCGCGCCCGGTTTGGCGAACACCAGGTTGGTCAGGGCTGCGCCGTGCAGGCCCACGATGGCGTCGGCGGCCGCGAAGTGGTCGATCTGGTCACGCACCGACATCGTGCCGGGGTCGATGCGGACGAAACCACGCTGCTCCAGACGCGGCCACAGGGCTTCCTCGTCCACGAGGCGCCGGGTGTTCGGGCCGGAGCCGCGGGTGACGTAGAGCAGTCGGGGCTTGTCATCGGTGGCGACGGCCGGCAGATGCTCGCGGATCCACTCCACCGTCCAGGAGGGCGCGATCTCCTCGGGATTGGGCATGGACGGGGCCAGCAGATGGTCGGCGGAGACGGCCCGGTGCTTCTCCGTGGCCACCAGGTCGTGCACATCCAGGCCCGTGAGCGCGAGCAGCTCCTTCTGGTAGGAGGTGGAGCAGGGGACGTAGAGGTGGTCGGGCGCGAGGCCGGGCATCGCCTCCTCGAGAACGCCCCAGCGCGGAAGGACGTCGAACAGGAAGTGGTAGTAGTTCCGGGACCCGGCCGGCGCTGCCATCGACACCAGCGTGCCGTCGACGTGCTCGACCCGGGGCAGGACCGGCCGCAGGAAGAGTGGGTGCTCGCGCCACCCGGAGATGCCGAAGTAGCCGCTCGTCTCGAAGTCGAGGGTGCCGTCCGCGGTGAGGTTGGCACCGTAGTCGCCCACGACCGTGCCGCCGTCGATCTCGACGGTGAACCGCGCGGGGACCTCGAAGTCGGCGGCATCGGAGAAGATCCAGTGACCCGGGGGATCGCCGGCCGGCGGCGTGCGATGGATCGTCTCTGTTCCGCCGCCGGTGTGGATGCGCACGGTGTCGGGCTCACGGGTTGCAGTGAGGCTCGACAGCTCGGTGGCGCGACGAGGCAGCGAGCGCTCCCCCAGCAAGCCCGACGTCCGGCGAACGACGACGCCTACGACCCGGGTCGCGAAGCGGTGCAAGCGCTTGACGAGCGGCCACGCCGGCTGCAAGGCGCTGGGCAGGCGGCTCACGCTCGGCCACCGATGTGAGCCAAGCTCACCCGAGCGACGCCTCGAGGAGCGCGACATCGGCGTCGACCATGAGGCGGGCCAGCTGCTTCGCGTCGGTTTCCGCCTTCCAGTCCAGCACGTCCTTCGCCTTGCTGGTGTCGGCCACGAGCGCGTCGGCCTCGTTCGGCCGCTCGTAGCTGTCGTCGTGGACCACGTGCTCCGTCCAGTCGAGGCCCGCGTGCGAGAACGCGGTCTCGCAGAACTCGCGCACCGTCGTGCCGATGCCGGTGCCGAGCACGAACGTGTCGGGAACGTCGTGCTGGAGCATCCGCCACATGCCCTCGACGTACTCGCGGGCGAATCCCCAGTCGCGGACCGCGTCGAGGTTGCCGAGGTGCAGCTCGTGCTCCAGGCCGAGCTTGATGCGTGCCACGCCGAGCGTGATCTTGCGGGTGACGAAGGACTCGCCCCGACGAGGCGACTCATGGTTGAACAGGATGCCGGACACGGCGAACAGGTCGTACGCCTCGCGGTAGTTGACCGTGGCCCAGTGGGCGTAGAGCTTGGCGGTTCCGTAGGGCGACCGTGGGCTGAACGAGGTGCCCTCGTGCTGCGGAGGCGGCGACGAGCCGAACATCTCCGAGGTGGACGCCTGGTAGAACCGCGCCTCGGGCGCGAAGGTGCGCACCGCCTCAAGCAGGCGGACGGGTCCGATGGCATCGGTGGACGCGGTGTACTCCGGCATCTCGAAGGACACCATGACGTGGCTCTGCGCCGCGAGGTTGTAGACCTCGTCCGGCTTGATGTCGGCCACAAGACTGACCAGATTCGCGCCGTCGGTCAGGTCGCCGTAGTGCAGGTGCAGATGGTCGGCAGCCTGCTCGTGGGTGTCCCAGATCGGGTCGATCCGACCACGATTGAACGAGGATGAGCGCCGCACCAGCCCGTGGACCTCATAGCCCTTCTCGAGCAGGAGCTCGGTCAGGTACGAGCCGTCCTGTCCGGTGATGCCCGTGATGAACGCGCGCTTCATGTGATCCTCTTCGCTGGGTTCCGACGAGCATAACCGTGGGTCGCCCGAGTTCAGCGGACCACCGGAGACGCCTCGGCACCTCGGGTGAAGGCCTGACTCGCGTACATCAGCCACTGGCTCACGCCGGCCGCATCACCGCGCGCGTAGGCCGCCAGCGCGGCGCGGTAGCCCTCCGGCTCCGCCGCGTGGCCGGCCTCCGGCACGGTGACCGATGCCGGGTCGACGCCCCGCTCCACCATCACGAGCCGTTCGATCGCGCGGGCGACGACGCCGGCGTGGGAGACGAAGGCACCGCAGGTCGCGACCTCGGCGTGCGCCAGTGCGGCGACCACCAGAGCGGGTGCCTCGGTCGGGGAGCCGACGGCGCGGGACAGCTCGCCGAGACGGGCGACGCCGGTCGGGTCGCCGGGACGTCCGAGGTCGTCGTCCGGGACCGATCCAGCGGCGGCCATCGCATGGATGCGTGCGATGGCCTGCAGGGGCGTCCGGCGCCACACGGGCACCAGTCCGAGCAGCTCGGTCGAGAGGCGCACGGCCGCTCGACCCGTCGCGTCGCCGCCACCGCTGGCGAGGTCGTCGACGTCGGCTTCACTGCCCTCCAGTGACGCAGTGGCCGCCGCGCCGAGCAACAGCGAGCGCGCGGTGTCGTCCGGCGTCGTGCGGCGCAGGCCACGGTCGCGCAGCAGCGAGTCGATGCCGTCCCGTGTGGCCGCGAACGCCGACGGGACGCCTTCCAGCGAGGCGGCGGCGAGGAAGGCGTCAGGCTGCGGTTCCGGGCCGTGGGGGCCCGCAGGTGGTTCTGACACGGTGCTCAACGTATCGGCGCTGCACCCCGGCCACCTCGCCGCGGGCCGGTAGCCTGCAAGGGATGAATCAGACCGGAGTGCTGCGTGCCGGAACCGAGGCGTCCCCCACCGGACGCACCGGTGCAGAGCGGACCGCGGCATGGATGGTCGGCGACACCCTCTCCTGCGTCCTGCACCTCGGCGACAGCTCCATCGCCTACCTCCTCGCCGACCAGGGCCACGAGGTCGTCGTCGCCGGCGACGATGTCACCCATGCCCGGCACCCGGACATCCAGTACGTCCGCACGCAGGGCGAGCGACTGCCGTTCGCGCCGGACTCGTTCGACGTCGTCATCGTCCCCGAGCTGCGCGAGGCCCCCACGGCCCTCGCGGAGTACGCCCGCGTGCTGCAGCCGGACGGCTTGCTCTCCACCGTCACCCGCACCTACGACGACACCATCCCGTGGATGCGCAAGCTCCGCGAGATCATCGGCGACCGCGTCCCGCGCCACACCCCGGCTGACACCTTCACCGCGTCCGGCCTGTTCGACCAGCCCGAGAAGGACGAATTCGGCACCTGGGAGCAGCTCGACCTGCCCGGCTTCATGAGGTTCGCCGAGCAGACCAAGTCCCCGTCCGTGGACGCCGACGCGCTGGTCCGGGTCCGCGCCCTCTTCAACTCCTACGGAGAGCAGACCGGCACGCTCCGGCTGCGCCACCAGACGCACTGCCTGCGCGCCCGCGTCATCAAGGAGAACCTCGCCCGGGAGGCCACCCCTCCGGACCCCACGCTCATCGAGCTCAGCTGATCCTGCGCACTACGCTCACGGCATGAACGGGGTCGTCACCGCCGTCGCCGCGGTCATCGTGCTGCTGGCCGTGGTGCTGGCCGCTCGTTGGTGGTTGCTCAAGCGGCGCCAGAGCCTCGGCTCGCCGACCGACCGGGCCACGTACACGACGCTGCACGCCGCTTCGCAAACCGCGCCGGCCCTGCGCGGCGGCCTGGACGCGGAGAGCGCCGCACACTCGCTGCCTCACATCCGCACCCTTCTCGGCACCCCGACGGTCGCGATCACCGACACGTCCGGGCCGTTGGCGTGGGACGGACCCGGCGATCCTGACGACGTCGCGGCGCTCACGTCCGCGGCGCTCAAGAGCGGCACCACCCAGGCGTCAGGGCAGGCCATCGTGGCACCACTGTCGGTCGACGGTGTGGTGGTCGGCAGCCTCGTCGTGGTGACCGACCAAGCGTCCGCGGGCCTCGCCCGCGCCGCCACCGAGGTGGCGCAGTGGATGTCGAGCCAGCTCGAGCTGGCCGAGCTCGCCGCGTCGCGCACCGCGCTCATGGAGGCCGAGCTCCGTGCCCTGCGGGCCCAGATCTCACCGCACTTCATCTACAACTCCCTCGGGGCGATCGCATCGTTCGTGCGCACCGACCCTGAGCGGGCACGCACGCTGCTGCTCGAGTTCGCCGACTTCACCCGGTACTCGTTCCGCCAGCACGGTGAGTTCACGACGCTGGCCGAGGAGCTCCGCTCGATCGAGCGATACCTGGTGCTCGAGAAGGCGCGCTTCGGCGATCGTCTCCGCGTCGTCACGCGAGTGGCGCCGGAGGTGCTCAGCGTCAAGCTGCCGTTCCTCTCCGTGCAGCCGCTGGTCGAGAACGCCGTGCGGCACGGGCTCGAGGGCAAGGCCGGCGACGGGACGGTCACGGTGCTGGCGCTCGACGCCGGCAACGAGTGCATCATCTCGATCGAGGACGACGGCATCGGCACCGATCCCGAGACCGTGCGGGCCGCCCTGAGCGGTCACATGTCGAGCCGGTCGGTCGGCCTCGGCAACGTCGACGAGCGCATGCGCACCGTCTACGGCAACGAGAACGGCATCGTCGTCGAGACCGCTCCCGGCAAGGGCACGAAGGTGACGCTCCGGGTGCCGAAGTTCGCGCTCGGCGTCGAGCCGTGATTGGACCGATTGGGCGTGTCCTGCGGCATCCGACCGCTGTCCTTCCTACTGTGGAGGGGACGGAAGGAGTCGTCATGAATGATTCGCTGGTCGACCTGGGTCTCGCGCTCGTGTGCGACACCTGCGAGAGCGAGATCGACTTCCCCGACGAGCTGGCGTCCGAGGTGGGCATCTGCCGTCAGTGCGGCATGGCCTTCCTGATGGAGACGCCAGCCGAGCGTTCCGGGACCAGGTCCGCCTGAGCGACCCGCTCCAGCAAACGACCTAGACTCGTCGGGTGAAGTTCCTCAACGGTCTGCAGCCTGCGCACGACCTCACGTACAACGACGTCTTCATGGTGCCCGGACGCTCCGGGGTCGCCTCGCGCTTCGACGTCGACCTCTCGACGTCCGACGGCAGCGGCGCCACCATCCCGATCGTCGTGGCCAACATGACAGCCGTCTCCGGGCGCCGCATGGCTGAGACCATCGCACGCCGCGGCGGCATCTCGATTCTTCCGCAGGACATCCCCGCCGACGTCGTGGACTCGACCGTCGCCCGCGTCAAGGCAGCCCACACCGTCTACGAGACGCCGGTGACGGTGTCGCCGTCGATGACCATCGGCGAGACCGTCAGCCTGCTCACCAAGCGCGCCCACGGCGCCGCGGTCGTCGTCGACGACGGCAAGCCGGTCGGCATCGTCACCGAGCACGACGGCACGGACATCGACCGGTTCGCCCAGGTGCGCGAGGTCATGAGCCACGAGCTCTTCACCGTCGAGTCCGGCCTGGAACCGCGCGAGTACTTCGACGCCATGTCGGGCTCGCACGTCGCGGTGGCCCCCGTGCTCGACGGCGGTGTGCTCGTCGGCGTCGTCACCCGCACGGGCTCGCTGCGCTCCACCATCTACACACCTTCCGTCGATCCCGACGGCCGCCTGGCCGTCGGCGCCGCGGTCGGCATCAACGGTGACGTGCGCGCCAAGGCCGAGGCATTGCTGGCCACCGGCATCGACGTCATCGTGGTCGACACCGCGCATGGCCATCAGGAAAAGATGCTCGAGGCGCTGCCCCTGGTCGTAGCCGCCCGAGACGCACACGCGGAGGGCAGCGGCCGGCGCATCCCGGTCGCGGCCGGCAACGTCGTCACGGCCGACGGCACCCGCGACCTCATCGCCGCCGGTGCCGATGTCGTCAAGGTCGGTGTCGGACCAGGTGCCATGTGCACCACCCGCATGATGACCGGGGTGGGCCGTCCCCAGTTCTCCGCCGTGCTCGAGTGCTCCGAGGCAGCGCGCAACGAGGGCCGACATGTGTGGGCCGACGGCGGCGTGCGATACCCGCGCGACGTCGCACTCGCCCTTGCCGCCGGAGCAGGAAGCGTGATGGTCGGCTCGTGGTTCGCCGGCACGTACGAGAGCCCCGGTGACATCCAGCACGGTTCGGACGGCCGCCCGTACAAGGAGTCGTTCGGCATGGCGTCGTCGCGCGCGGTGGCCAATCGCACCCGTGACGCGGCCGGTTTCGAGCGGGCGCGAATGGCGCTGTTCGAGGAGGGCATCAGCACGTCGCGCATGTACCTCGACCCGCAACGCCCGGGCGTCGAGGACCTCTTGGACGCCATCACCGCCGGAGTGCGGTCGAGCTTCACCTATGCCGGGGCACGCACCCTCGACGAGCTCGCCGAGCGCGCCACGGTGGGCATCCAGAGCGCGGCCGGCTACGACGAGGGCCGACCACTCCACGCCAGCTGGTAGGCGTCCACCCCGGCCACGACGATGCCGAGCCCGGTCGCGAACGTGTCGGCTCTGGTCAGCGGATCGTCCTCGATGGCTCCGACGCTGCTGGCCTGCAGGTTCATCTGCTCGTCGGTGACGTGCCCGAGCACGAAGTGCAGCAGCGTCGTGGCCGCGACCTGCGCCAGGTCTTCGTCGCACTCGAGCAGCTCCACGAGACGACCGGCCGGGTCGGCCTCGCCAAGCCCGAAGGCCTGAGTGGTCGCCACGAGCTCGGCTCCGTCGCGATAGGCAAGCATGGCGTCGCGCAGCTGGTGGGCGTACGACGTCACGCGCTCGGTCCACGGACCGTCGGGGACCGGGCGAGCGCCGCGGCTCAGCACCTCGTCGGCCACCGCCGCGAGCAGTTCCTGCTTGCTCGCGAAGTGCCAGTAGAGAGCACTCGGCTGGACGCCGAGGTCGGCGGCGAGGCGGCGCATCGAGAGGTCGGCCAGGCCGTGCCGGTCGAGCACTTCGAGCGCGTGCCGCACGACATCGGATCGGTGGTGGCTCATCCGACCTCCTCTCGGCGTGACAGAATACCTGAACACTGTTCAGTATCCGCCCAGCACGGAGGAACCCATGAGCACGACCCAGCCCACCTCGCGGCGGTCCAGCACCACCACTGACCTCGCGCTGATCGCCGGATTCGCGGCCTTGATCGCGGCGTGCGCGATCCTGCCCGCGATCAACCTCAGCGGCCCGGTCCCGATCACGCTCCAGACCTTCGGTGTCCTCCTCAGCGGTGCGGTGCTCGGCGCCCGTCGCGGATTCCTGGCCGTCATGGTCTACCTGCTCGTCGGGGCGGCCGGTCTGCCGGTCTTCGCCAACGGCAACTCCGGCTTCGCCGTCTTCAGCGGCCCATCCGTCGGCTACCTGGTCGGCTTCCCGCTCGCGGCTGCGTTCTGCGGCTTCCTCGTCGAGCGCCTCCCCCGCAAGAAGATCCAGACCAGCGTGCCGATGATCTTCCTCGCCGGGCTGGTGAGCAGTGCGCTCTTCATCCACACGCTCGGCATGGCCGGTCTGGTCTGGCGCGTGCCGACCGACTGGGCCGGTGCCTGGGACATCGACAAGGTGTTCTGGATCGGCGACACGGTGAAGAATCTGCTCATGGCGTTCGTGGCCACAGCCGTGCACCGTGCCTTCCCCGACCTGTTGCCCAGACGTCACGAGTAGAAGGCCGTAGCGAGCAGAGCGCAGCGAGTAGGGGTCCATGGGACGCATCCAGCTGAACGGCGCCGTCGTCAGCGCCCGCACGGGTGAGGGTGACGTCGTCATCCTCACCTCGACCACGCTCGACCTCACCGAGCACCGCATCGCCCTCATCGGCGCCAACGGCTCGGGCAAGTCGACCCTGGCGCGACTCCTGAACGGGCTCGCCGAGCCCAGCGAGGGGACCGTCGTCGTCGACGGACTCGACGTGTCCGAGCACGGCGCCGAGGTGCGGCGGCGCGTCGCGTTCGTCTTCACCGACCCGGCCGCCCAGCTCGTCATGCCGACGGCCGCCGAGGACGTCGCCCTGTCGTTGCGGCGGACCCACAAGGGCCGGGAGGAGCGTCGCAAGGCCGCCGTCGACGTGCTGCGTCGCTTCGGCCTGGAGGAGCTCGCCGACCGTAGCGTCCACACGCTGTCCGGTGGCCAGCGGCAGCTGCTCGCCCTCGCGGGAGTGCTGGCGACAGATCCGTCGATCGTGGTGGCCGACGAGCCCACCACACTCCTCGACCTCACGAACACCCGCGTCGTCAGCGACCTCCTGTTCTCCCTGGAGCAGCAGCTCCTCCTGGTCACGCACGACCTCGACCTCGCCGCACGCTGCGACCGGGTGCTGGTCCTGGACGACGCCCGCGTCGTGTTCGATGGCGATCCCGACCAAGCCGTGGCCCACTACCGGAGCCTCGTGTGAACCAGACGCCGTCGCTGCTGGGTCTGTACCGGCCGGGCCGCACCTGGCTGCACCGGCTCCGCGCCGGGCCGAAGATGGCGGGACTCTTCCTGTTCAGCGTCGTCGTGGTCGTCGTGCACGGACCCTGGACCGCGCTGGCCGCGCTCGGCGTCAGCCTGATCCTCGTGCTGACGTCGGGCATGAACCTGCGCATCACCGCACGAGCGCTCCGCGGCATCGCTCTGGTCGCCGTGCTGCTCGGCGCCTACCAGATCTGGCAGCGCGGCTGGCCGCACGCCGTCGAGGCGGTCGGCGACCTCGTCGCCCTCGTGCTCGCGGCCACCGTGCTGACCGCGACCACCCCGATCGACGAGGTGCTCGACGTCATCGTGCGACTCGCCCGGCCGTTCCGCCGCTTTGGCGTCGACCCCGAGCGGGTCGGGCTCGCGTTCTCCCTCATGATCCGCGGCGTCCCCGAGGCGCTGGAGCTCGGCCGCGAGACCCGTGATGCCGCTCGCGCCCGCGGGATGGAGCGCAACCCCCGTGTCCTGCTCACCCCGATGGTCATCCGGGTCGTCGCCAGGGCGCACGCGACCGGCGACGCTCTCACCGCCCGGGGCATCGCCGACCCATGACCGGAAACTGAGGCAGGATCAGCACATGGTTGGCCTCCACGCGCTCGTCGTCGACGACGAGCAGCCGGTCCTCGACGAGCTCGTCTTCCTGCTCGGCCGGGACGAAAGGATCGCGTCGGTGCGGGCTGCGCGCTCCGGAATGGAAGCCTTGCGGGTGCTCGAGACCGGCGACGTCGACCTGGTGTTCCTCGACGTCGTGATGCCCGGCCTGTCCGGCATCGAGCTCGGGCGGGTGCTCACCCGCTTCCGCACCCCGCCCCGGATCGTGTTCGTCACCGCCCACGAGGCCCACGCCGTCGACGCCTTCGAGCTCGGCGTCGTCGACTACCTGCTCAAGCCCATCCGCGAGGATCGCCTGCGCGAGAGCGTCCGGAGGGCCGGTGCCGAGTCCGAGTCCGACCACACCGCCGCCGACGAGTCCATCGCCATCGAGCTCGGCGGCGTGACGCGGTTCATCCAGCGCTCGGCGGTCGCGTACGTGGAGGCCCAGGGCGACTACGTCCGCCTGCACACCGTCGACGGGTCGGGTCACCTCATCCGCAAGGCCCTGAGCGGCCTGGCCGAGCAGTGGGAGGACGCCGGGTTCACGCGCATCCACCGCAGTCTCGTCGTCAATCTCGCGCACGTCCGCGAGCTCCGCATGCAGGCCGGACGATGCAGCATCGTCGTCCCGGCCGGCGACGACGCCGTGGAGCTCTCGGTCGCGCGACGTCACACGAAGGAGCTTCGCCAGCTCATCCACGAGCAGGCCCTATGACGCAGGACCCCGACACCGACCCGAGGACCGGACGCGTCCGGATCACCAGCCCGCTCACCACGGCATCGCCGCACGTGCGGCGCACCGTGCAGCAGGAGATCGACGAGTCGACCGGCATCGGCGAGGTCTACGTGCGCTCGCTCGTTCGGTCACAGCTGCGCGCGGCACTCACGGTGATCACGACGCTCATGCTCACGCTCGGTGCCCTGCCGATCGTGTTCTGGCTGCTCGACGACCTCAACACCCTCGAGCTGTGGGGCATCCCGCTGCCGTGGATCGTGCTCTCGGTCGCGGTCTACCCCGGCCTGTTCCTCCTCGGCTGGCTCTACGTCCGGCAGGCCGAGCGGTCGGAGCGTGACTTCGCCGCGCTGCTCAGCCCCACCCTGGTCTGGCCGCCACCCGAGGAGCCGTGGCGGCCGTGAACACGACCTACGGCGTCTTCGCCATCACCCTGGTGGCCGTGGCGACCATCGGCATCGGCGCGTTCGGCCTGCGGATCAGCCGCACGACCAGCGACTTCTACGTCGCCTCTCGATCGGTCAGCCCGGTGCTGAACAGCTCGGCGATCGGCGGCGAGTACCTGTCGGCGGCCTCGTTCCTCGGCGTCGCCGGGCTGGTGCTCTCGACGGGTGCCGAGGCCCTGTGGTTCCCCATCGGATGGACCACGGGCTACCTTCTCCTGCTCGTGCTGGTGGCCGCGCCGCTGCGACGGTCCGGCGCGTACACGATCCCCGACTTCGCCCAGGTACGCCTGCAGTCGGGTGCGGTCCGGACGGTGGCGACGCTGCTGGTCATCGGCGTCGGATGGCTCTACCTCATGCCGCAGTTCCAAGGGCGCCGGCCTGACGATGCGCACCGTCACCGGTGCGCCGCCGTGGGTGGGCACGGTGCTGGTGGCCGTCATCGTCATGGTCAACGTCGTGTCGGGCGGCATGCGCAGCATCACGTTCGTCCAGGCGTTCCAGTACTGGCTGAAGCTCACCGCCCTCCTGGTGCCGGTGTTCTTCCTGGTGCACGCCTGGACGAGCGACGGCAGCCCGCCACCGGTCGCCTCGTCGGACTGGATCCAGCCGTTCGGCGAGCCCGACGCCGAGAGCATGTACCGCATCTACTCCGTGATGGTCGCGACGTTCCTCGGCACGATGGGCCTGCCGCACGTCGTCGTGCGGTTCTACACCAACCCCGACGGCCGTGCCGCCCGCCGGACGACACTCATCGTGCTCGCCCTGCTCGGCACGTTCTACCTGCTGCCGACCATCTACGGGGTGCTCGGACGCATCTACGCGAGCGACCTGATCGCGGATCACCGGGCCGACGCCGTGGTGCTCGAGCTCCCGTCCCGCCTGCTCGGCGGCACCACCGGCGAGCTCCTGGGCGCTCTGCTGACGGCGGGCGCGTTCGCGGCCTTCCTGTCCACGTCATCAGGGCTCACGATGTCGATCGCCGGGGTCGTCGGCCAGGCCATGAGCCACCGGGCCGGCATGTCGAACATCACCGCCATCCGCTGGGCGGCGGTCGGTGGCGTCGTCGTGCCGCTCGTGCTCGCGCTCTCGGCCGAGCGCATCGCCGTCGCGAGCTCGGTGACGTTCGCGTTCGCACTGGCCGCGTCGACGTTCTGCCCGTTGCTCGTGCTGGGCATCTGGTGGCGGGGGCTCACCGCTCCAGGTGCGATCGCAGGACTGATCGGCGGCGGCCTGTGCGCCGGCGTCGCGCCCGTCATCACCATCTGGACACGGCCCGGGCGGCTGGTTCGGTCTGCTGGCCGAGCAGCCCGCCGCATGGTCCGTCCCCATCGGCTTCGCGCTGATGATCGGGGTCTCGCTCGCCACCCGTCACCGGCTCCCGGCCGACGTCTCGCGCACCATGGTGCGCCTGCACGCGCCGGAGGGTGTCGACCTCCAGCGCTGAGCCGGATGGGGGCAGACATTCCGGGAGGTTTCGCCTAGTATTCCGGCCACGCGGACGTCTCGGGGTTGTCCCGCGGTGACGCACTCCCAGGGGGAAACACGATGCCCAGAACCAAGGGTTGGGTCCTGCCTGCCGTCTTCACGGCAGCGGCCACGATCGCGGCAGCAAGCCCGACCGTCGCAGCAGATCCGGACGACGGAAAGGTCACGTCCACGCGCCAGATCTCCGAGGACGGCTCGCAGGCCAAGGCCGCGGTCGCCGCGGCGCGGACGCACGACGAGCGCACGAAGGTCGACGACCGGCAGAAGCTGTCCGTGACCGACGCCCTCGCCGACTCGACCGGGGCCACCCACGTCCGCATGCGACGGACGTTCGAGGGACTCCGTGTCGTCGGCGGCGACCTCGTCGTCCACCGCTCGGCCGACGGCACCTTCGACGGCGCGACGCAGACGCTCGATCGTGAGATCGCCGTCGACACCGAACCGACGGTCACCGAGTCGAAGGCCGTGCAGCGCGCCGACGCCTCGAAGGACGTCGTGCCCAAGCTCGTCGTCGACGCACTCGGGTCGACCCCCAAGCTCGCCTGGCTCGTCACGACCCCAGGACGCCAGAAGGACGGCACCCCCAGCCGCCTCGACACGTACGTCGACGCGAAGTCCGGCGCCGTCCTGCGCACCGAGGAGCGCATCCAGACCGTCGACGGCGACGGGGACTCCTTGTACGGCGGCACCGTGCCGCTCCGGCTCACCCAGTCGGGCAGCACGTACCAGCTGAAGGACCCGACCCGCGGCAACACGTACACGACCGACATGAAGAACACCACGGACTCGCCGCTGTGCGAGATCCTGGGCATCGGCTGCAAGACCGGCACGCTGTTCACCAGCCCCGACACCCATTTCGGCACCGGGTCGAACACCAACCGCGAGTCCGCCGCGGTCGACGCCCAGTACGGCACCAACACGACCTGGGACTACTACAAGGGCACATTCGGACGGAACGGGATCTTCGGCACCGGCGCCGGCTCGTACAACCGCGTCCACTACGGCACGAACTACGTGAACGCCTTCTGGGACGGCACCCGGATGACCTACGGCGACGGCAACGGCACGTCCTACGGGCCACTGACCTCGCTCGACGTCGCCGGCCACGAGATGACCCACGGCGTCACCGAGAACACGGCCGGACTCACCTACTCCGGCGAGTCCGGTGGCCTGAACGAGGCGACCAGCGACATCTTCGGATCGATGGTGGAGTTCCCGCCGCGAACGGGCAGGACCCGGGCGACTACCTCATCGGCGAGGAGTTCGACCTCGCCGCGCACGAGGGCTTGCGGCGGATGGACGACCCGGCGTCGGACGGCAGACTCGCTGAGCTGCTGGTCAGCGAACGGCCAAGGCACTGTCGGACGTCCACTTCTCATCGGGCATCGGGAACCACTTCTTCTACCTGCTCTCCGAGGGGTCGGGCACGAAGTCGATCGGTGGTGTCCAGCACAGCTCGACGACGTGCAACGGCTCGTCGGTGACCGGCATCGGCCGCGGAGACGCGGCGAACATCTGGTACCGAGCCCTGACGGTCTACATGACGTCCGGGACGAACTACGCAGGAGCGCGGACCGCCACCCTCAACGCCGCGCGGGACCTCTACGGCGCCGGCAGCTCGCAGGAGAGCGCCGTGGCCGCCGCCTGGAGCGCGGTCAGCGTCGGCTGATCCGCAGTCCCCGGGCCCTGTGCTGAGACTCCAGGGCTCGGGGACACCCTGGACGGCTGCCGTTCGTCGCGCGAGCACGACCGTTCGTCGTGCACAGGACGCCGTACGGCGATCTTCTGCCGAGTTCCAACGCAGCACCCCTCTGTGAAGTGGCACACATCCCCGACCACTCCTACGGTCGGAGCACGGCAACCCTGCCGTCGTTCTGCCAGCGAAAGAGGTGACCGCAGTGGTCGAGAAGATCACTCCTGAGGCGCACGAGGAGTACCAACGCATCAATGCGACGGACGACTTCGCCGAGCTGAAGCGCTCCTACCTGCGCTTCGTCGTCCCCCTGACCATCGCCTTCATGGCGTGGTACTTGCTGTTCGTCATTGCCTCCAACTGGGCACCCGACTTCATGGCCACCAAGGTCGTCGGCAACATCAACGTCGCCCTGGTGTTCGGCCTGCTCCAGTTCGTGAGCACCTTCGGCATCGCCATCTGGTACGCGCGCTTCGCGGCCCGGCGGATGGACCCGATCGCCGACCGCCTGCGTGACCAGTACGAAAGGGAGATCGAACGATGAGCAGCTCATTGATCGCCGTCGGCGAGCAGGGCACCCAGAACCTCACCGGAGGCCTGTTCATCGCGGTCGTCCTCCTGACGATCGGCATCACGTTCTGGGCCAGCCGCCAGACCAAGACGGCCTCCGACTACTACGCCGGCGGACGCTCGTTCAGTGGTTTCCAGAACGGCTTGGCCGTGTCGGGCGACTACATGTCCGCGGCGTCGTTCCTCGGCATCTCAGGCGCCATCGCGCTGACCGGCTACGACGGATTCCTGTACTCCATCGGCTTCCTGGTGGCATGGCTCGTCGCCCTGTTGCTCGTGGCGGAGCTGCTGCGCAACTCCGGCCGCTTCACGATGGCCGACCAGCTCGCCTACCGGATGCGGCAGGTCCCCGTCCGGACGGCGGCAGCGACATCCACCGTCGTCGTCTCCATCTTCTACCTCCTCGCCCAGATGGTCGGAGCCGGCGCACTCGTCGCACTCCTGCTGGGCGTCACCAGCGAGACCGCCAAGAACCTCACCATCGCCGCCGTCGGCGCGCTGATGATCTTCTACGTGGTCGTCGGTGGCATGAAGGGCACCACCTGGGTGCAGATCGTCAAGGCTGTCCTCCTGATGAGCGGCACGGTCCTCATCACGGTGCTGGTGCTCGCGGAGTTCAACTTCAACCTGTCCGACCTGCTCGGCACGGCTGCCGACAACAGCGGCCAAGGATCGGCCTTCCTCGAACCGGGGCTCAAGTACGGCGTGAGCACCACGAGCAAGATCGACTTCGTGTCGCTCGGCCTCGCGCTCGTGCTCGGCACGGCGGGGCTGCCGCACATCCTGATCCGCTTCTACACGGTTCCGACCGCGCGGCAGGCCCGCAAGTCGGTGCTCTGGGCGATCGGCCTCATCGGCAGCTTCTACCTGATGACGCTGGTCCTCGGCTTCGGCGCCGCGGCACTCGTCAAGGGTGACGAGAAGAAGCGAGATCGCCGACTCCGGCGGCAACCTGGCATCACCGTTGCTGGCCGAAGCCGTCGGTGGCGGTCCGGGCTCGACCGGAGGTGCGGTGCTCCTGGCACTGATCGCCGCCGTCGCGTTCGCGACGATCCTCGCGGTCGTCGCCGGGCTGACGCTCACGTCGGCATCCTCGGTGGCGCACGACCTGTACGCCAACGTCTGGAAGAAGGGCGAGGTCACCGAGAAGCAGGAGGTGCGGGTCGCTCGCGTCGCGGCGTTCGCGATCGGCGGTGTCGCCATCCTGTTGTCCATCCCGGCACAGAAGCTGAACATCGCGTTCCTCGTGGCCCTGGCCTTCGCGGTCGCGGCCTCGGCGAACCTGCCGGCACTGCTCTACAACCTGTTCTGGAAGCGGTTCAGCACCCGAGGGGCGGTGTGGAGCATCTACGGCGGACTCATCGTCTGTGTCGTGCTGGTGTTCTTCTCGCCCGTGGTATCGGGCTCCGAGACGGCGTTGTTCACGGAACAGGACTTCCACTGGTTCCCGCTGAGCAACCCCGGCATCATCTCGATCCCGGCCGGCTTCTTCTTCGGCTGGCTGGGCACGGTCACCACGAAGGATCGTGACTCCGAGGAGCGCTACGTCGAGCTCGACGTCCGCTCGATGACCGGAGCGGGTTCCGAGAAGTAGGAACGACCGATGACCGTCCCGGGCTGGCCGCTTGGCACGCCCGGGACGGTTGTCGTCCATACCGCCCGGATGAACCATCCCGTGGTCTGGGACACAATGCAGAGAAGACCTGACGAGGAGACACCGTGAGCAGCGAAGCGATCAGCAACCTGTCCCGCGAGGACCGCCACTTCGATCCACCGGAGGACCTTGCCGCGGACGCGAACCTGAAGGCGGACGCCTACGAGGAGGCAGCGGACGACCGGCTCGCCTTCTGGGCGAAGCAGGCCGAGCGCATCAGCTGGGCCACGCCGTTCGACGACGTCCTCGACTGGAGCGACGCCCCGTTCGCCAAGTGGTACGTGGGCGGACGCCTCAACGCGGCGTACAACTGCGTCGACCGGCACGTCGAGGAGGGCAACGGCGACCGCGTGGCCTTCCACTTCGTCGGCGAGCCCGAGGACGACACCCGCGACATCACCTACAGCGACCTCAAGGACGAGGTGAGCCAGGCCGCGAACGCCCTGATCGAGCTCGGCGTCGAGACCGGCGACCGCGTCGCCATCTACATGCCGATGATCCCCGAGACCATCGTCGCGATGCTCGCCTGTGCCCGCCTCGGCGCTCCGCACACGGTCGTGTTCGGCGGGTTCTCCTCCGACGCTCTCTCCACCCGCGTAGCCGACTGCGAGGCCAAGGTCATCATCACCGCCGACGGTGGTTACCGCCGCGGCGAGCCGTCGGCCCTCAAGCCCGCCGTCGACGAGGCCATCGGCAAGCTGAAGGACGACGACAACGACATCGTCGAGCACGTGCTCGTGGTCCGCCGCACCGGCGAGGACGTCGAGTGGGACGACGACCGCGACGTCTGGTGGCACGAGACCGTCGAGAAGGCCTCCACCGACCACACCCCCGAGGACTTCGACAGCGAGCACCCGCTCTACGTCATGTACACGTCCGGCACCACCGGCAAGCCCAAGGGCATCCTGCACACCACCGGTGGCTACCTCGTGCAGTGCGCCTACTCGTTCTGGGGCGTGTTCGACCAGAAGGACGACGACGTCTATTGGTGCACCGCCGACGTCGGCTGGGTCACCGGGCACTCCTACATCGTGTACGGCCCGCTCGCGTGCGGCGCGACGCAGGTGCTCTACGAAGGCACTCCCGACACCCCGCACAAGGGCCGCTGGTGGGAGATCATCCAGGACAAGGGCGTCACGAAGTTCTACACCGCGCCCACCGCGATCCGCACCTGCATGAAGTGGGGCGAGGAGATCCCGCAGAAGTTCGACCTGTCGTCGCTCCGCATCCTCGGCTCGGTCGGTGAGTCGATCAACCCCGAGGCCTACATCTGGTACCGCGAGAACATCGGCGGCGGCTCGACCCCGATCGTCGACACCTGGTGGCAGACCGAGACCGGCGCCCACATGATCAGCCCGCTCCCGGGTGTCACGTCCGGCAAGCCGGGCTCCGCGATGACAGCGATTCCGGGCATCAGCGCCGAGGTCGTCGACGACGCCGGCAAGGCGGTCGGCAACGGCGAGGGCGGCTACCTCGTGCTCACCGAGCCGTGGCCGGCGATGCTGCGCACCATCTGGGGTGACGACGAGCGCTACAAGGAGACGTACTGGTCGCGCTGGGAGGACGTCTACTTCGCCGGTGACGGCGCCAAGAAGGACGACGACGGCGACATCTGGCTGCTGGGCCGGGTCGACGACGTCATGAACGTCTCGGGCCACCGCCTCTCCACCACGGAGATCGAGTCCTCGCTCGTGTCGCACCCCAAGGTGGCGGAGGCAGCCGTGGTGGGCGCCTCGGACGACACCAAGGGCCAGGCGCCGGTCGCGTTCGTCATCCTGCGGGAGTCCGCCCTGGTCGACGGCGAGAAGGCCGACGAGGCCGTGCTCACCGAGCTGCGCGACCACGTCGGCAAGCAGATCGGCGCGATCGCCAAGCCCAGGCAGATCATGGTCGTGTCCGAGCTGCCCAAGACCAGGTCCGGCAAGATCATGCGCCGCCTGCTCCGCGACGTGGCCGAGAACCGTGAGGTCGGCGACGCCACGACGCTGGCCGACTCGACCGTCATGGACCAGATCTCCGAAGGGATGCAGGACGCGAAGGACGAGGACTGACGTTAGGGTCGTTCCATGAGCACCACTCAGGATCCGCGCTTGGACGACCCGACGATCGGACGGCTGGTCGCCGACGCCAGCCGTGACATCTCGGCGCTCGTGCAGTCCGAGATCGCGCTGGCCAAGAGCGAGCTCAAGTTCAGCGCCAAGGCGGGCGGCATCGGCGCCGCGATGTTCCTCGTCGCCGGTTTCCTCGGGCTGCTCATCATCGTGATGCTCTCCATCGCGGTCGCGTACTTCCTGGTGATGGCCGGTCTCGACCCTGCGTGGGCGTTCCTGATCGTCGCCGGCGCCTACCTGCTCCTCGCGGTGATCCTGATCTTCGTCGGTTTCAGGTTGATCAAGAAGATCAAGGCACCCACCCAGACGATCGCCACGGCCAAGGAGATCCCCTCCGCCCTCAAGGGCGATGCCACCCCGCACGCCATCAAGGACTAGGCGTCGGCCGCCGAGCTCAGCGCGCGTCTTCGATCAGCGCGAGCTCGATCCTCGATTCATGCACGGACAGCACGCGGAGTCGATACCCCGGGACGTCCACCTCCAGCCCTGGGTGAACGCGCAGCTTGCGGCTCTCGGACGCATCATCCTCGACCGTGATGAAGAGTCCCGCCGTCAGGCCGCGCCTCGGCGTCCCGTCGGCCGTCTGGTACTCCTCTTCCCAGATGTTGCCGACGCCGACGGCCACGCCGACCAGGTGCATCTGCGCGGACGCCTCGATGCTCCGGATCTCGCCGGGGCCCGTGTACGTGGGGGTGGGGTCGTCGCCCCGGCTGTTGCCGTCCGAGCACCCCCCGGCCAGCAAGCACCCCAAGGCAAGCAGCACGGCTGGCAACACCCGCGACACCGTTGGACGGCACCAGTGAATCCCCTCGAACACCAGTCCTTTCTACGACCCAGCTAGGTCACCGGCGCGGGATGGCGCGGCCGAGCAGCGCGATCACCAGGACGACGGCTCCGATCACCAGGGTCCACAGCAGCCACTGGTTGAGCGAGTCGGACGCCCGGTCGACGAGGAGGTCACGCATCTGGCGGGCGAACGGCGTCTTGGCCGGAGTCCGGTCGAGCACCTCGGGCAGCGCGAAACCCGTGCCGGCCAGCAGCACACCGCCGGTGATGACCGCACCGGCAGCAAGTCCCACGATGGCGTTGATGCGTCGCCTCGCGAACACGAGGCTCAACAACGAGGCGAGCCCGACGACCAGCAGCCCGATACGCGAGCGGTCCTGCGTCTTGCCGACCTGCTCGATCACCTCGGGGTCTGGCGCGCCGTAGATCGGCACCAGCAGCTCGTCGGGCACGTTCACCCGGACCGGCAGGTCGCTCGTCACGTCGTTCGCCACGAACGTCGCGATCGGGCCGATGTCCGCGGTGAGCCGGTCGGTGTTCGCGTCAGGACCGAACGTGAGCTGGTGGGTGCGGCGCTGCGACTCCTCCCAGGCCTCGACGAATCCGGGCTGCTTCGCGGCGCGGCTGGCCACGGACGTGAGGGCGCGCTCCACCACCGGTTTCGCGAACGCCGGCAGCCCGCCCTGGGAGAAGAGGTCGTCGGTGATCGTCGCGACGATCGCGTCGCGGAACTCGGCGTCGGCGACGAACGGCCGGGTGAAGTCGACGTAGCCGTCCTCGTCGGCGACGTGCGTGGCGATCCACAGCGTCGGGACGGTGATGATGGCCGCCACGACGGCGACCACCCAGCAGAGGAACGAGGCTCCGGAGCGGATCATGCGGGGTCCCCGGGAAAGCGTGAGCCACCAAGCATCGTGACTCCAGGATGCGCGATGACTGGCGAGCGCTTTTCTGGGGTGCTCATGCACATGCCCCCGTGTCGACGCGTGCGGTGGCCGACGAGCCTCGGTCGGCCGCGTTCGCGACCTGGGAGGCCGTGAGGGCGTAGCCGGTCGAGCTGTCGGTGACGGACGCGGCGAAGATGACGCCGAGGACTCCACCGTCGCGCGAGACCAGCGGTCCTCCGGAGTTGCCCGAGCGCACCAGCCCGCGCACGGAGTAGGTCTTGCGCATGTGCTCTCCTCGGTCGTAGATGTCGGGACTGCGGAGCGTGAGCTCGCCACGGATGCGGGCCGCGCGCGCGTCGAACGGCCCGTTCTGCGGATAGCCCAGTATTGCGGCGTCGTCTCCGGCCTTGCCACCGGTGTCGAAGGGCAGCGGATCGAGGCCGAGATCGCCGGTCGCGAGAACGGCGACGTCCAGCCTCGGGTTGAACAAGACCACGTTGGCCCGCGTACGTCGTCCGTTGACGTCGATGAACGGCTCGTCGACGCCGGCGACCACGTGCGCGTTGGTCATGACCCGCCCGGGCGCGTAGACGAAGCCGGAGCCCTCGACGCCCCGGTCACACGACGCGACGCCGATGACCTTGACGACGCTCTCGGACGCCTGACGCACTCCCGGCACCTGCAGCGTGGCGTCGTCGGGCGGGTCGACGGCACTGATGCGCTCGTCCTCGAACGGGTCGATGTAGCGCGGGAAGAGGTTGGCGTCGAGCGACTTGTTGAAGGCGCGCAGCGTCTCGGACGCCTGCGTCGGCATGACGTCGTCGACGTGGGCCAGGATCGTGGAGCTGCGCGATGCCGTGGACAGGTACGGGATCGAGGTGCCGCTCACCGAGTAGCCGAGCGCCCACGCGGCCACCAGGACGGCGACCATGCTCAGGGCCGCCCCGCCCACGGCGTCGAGCCAGCGGAACGGTCGGGACGTCAGCCCGCTGCGCAGGTCGGTGCCGACGTACGTGCCCACCGCCTGGCCGATGGCCGCCGCTGCGACCACCATCGCGAGCGCCAGCAGCGACGACGACAGCGTGGGCTGGCCGCCCTCCAGCAGCCGGGGCACGATCGCGATGGCCAGCAGGCCACCCGCGAGCAGGCCCACGGTCGCCACGAGGTTGATCACGAAGCCCTGGACGTAGCCCGACACGGCATACGCGACCAGGATGAGGATCAGGATGATGTCGAGCGAGTTCACAACAGCTCCGGCAGCGGACGGGTGATGGTGTCGTCCCAGGGCTTCTCCCAGCCGAGCTCCTCGAACAGCCGGCTGATGACGCCCGCGGTGAAGCCCCAGAGCGGCACCTCCGAGCCGACCTCGAAGGCGGGTCCGCGCCACCCGGTCGGGTGCTCGACGCTGAACCGGTTGGCCGGATCGATCAGCTGGCGGATCGGGTGGTGCAGGATGCTGCCGACCTCGGCGGTGTCGACCGGCTCGAGCGTGCGGGGGGCGCTCCAGTAGCCGAGCACCGAGGTGACCGAGAAGTTCGACGGCGGCAGCCACAGCGTCGGCAGGGTGCCGAAGATGAGGACGTCCGCCGGGTCGAGACCGACCTCTTCCTCGGCCTCACGCAGTGCGGTGGTGATGGCGTCGTCATCGGTGTCGTCGGAGGCGCCACCGGGGAAGGAGATCTGGCCGGCATGGCTGCGCAACGTGGTGGCGCGCACGGTGAGCAGCAGCTCGGGTCCGTTGGCGCCGTCGGCGAAGCAGATGAGCACCGCCGCGGGCCTCGCGTCCGCCGGAGGGTGCGGGAATCGCGGCGCCAGCTGTTCTGCCCGCACGGACGTGGCCAGCTCTTCGACGGGCTTCAGCCAGTCGGGCAGCGTCGTCGCGCTGGACCCCTCGAGCTTCACGGCGTGACTCCCAGATGCCGGCGGATCGCCGCCGTCACGTCGGCGTACGAACGGAACGGCGTCCGCTCCGTGTAGACCATTGTTCCCTGCGCATCCACGAGCACGGTCTGGGGCAGACCGGAGAACTTCAGCGGGCCCTGGGTGTGCCCGGCGCGGTCGACGAGCTGGGGGTAGACGACACCCGACAGCTCGGCCAGGCGCAGCGCTGCTTCCGGTGCCGCGTCCTTGACGTCGATGCCGATGAACTGCACCCGGTCGCCGTACTCGCGGTCGGCCTTGGCGAGCAGCGGCAGCTCGTCGCGGCACTCCTTGCACCAGCTGGCCCAGAGGTTGATGACGGTCGGCGTGCCGGTCAGCCCTGACAGCTGCACCGAGCGGCCACCCCCGAGGCAGTCGAGCTCGAGGTCGGGCAGGGCGCCATCGCCGGACGCCTGCTCACCCGCCTCCGGACAGTTCTCGATCTTCGCGGCGGCCTTGAGGTCGGCGAGCTCGTCAGCAGACGCGCCCGCAGGCTCCGAACCGCCACCGAACGTGGGCTTGGCGCCGGGATCGTCGTCGGAGCAGCCGGCCATCAGGGTGGCGATGAGGACGGCCGCGGTGACGGCTCTGATCACGCTCGCCCCTGCGTGGTGACGAGCTTCTCCGCGACCTCGGGATCGGTCGGGCCCGTTCCGTACGCAGGGCACCAGCGAGCCAGGGGGCAGGCTCCGCACGCGGGCTTGCGGGCGTGGCACCGGCGGCGTCCGTGCCAGATGAGGCGGTGGCTGAGCATCGTCCAGTCGCTCTTGGGGAACAGCGCGCCGACGGCATGCTCGGTGCGGACGGCGTCCTTGGCCGCGGTGTCGTCGATCCACTCGAACCGGCGGACGAGCCGCGCGAAGTGGGTGTCGACGGTGAGGCCGGGCACGTCGAAAGCGTTGCCGAGCACGACGTTGGCGGTCTTGCGTCCGACGCCGGGAAGGGTGACGAGATCGTCGAGCCTGCCCGGCACCTCGCCGTCGAAGTTCTCGACGATCGCGGCCGACATGCGCAGCAGGCTGTTCGTCTTGGCGCGGAAGAATCCGGTCGTGCGCACGAGATCCTCGACGTGCTCGCGGTCCGCCGACGCCAGGGAAGTGGCGTCCGGGTATTCCGCGAACAGCGTCGGGGTGACGGCGTTGACGCGGCGGTCGGTGGTCTGGGCGGAAAGCACCGTGGCGACGAGCAGCTGGTACGGATCGGCGAAGTCGAGCTCGCACCCGGCGTCGGGGTAGGTGTCGGCAAGGACGCGATGCATCTTGCGAGCACGGCGCACGAGGACCGTGGGTGGCTGCGCTGTCTGGGGCTGGGCGGTCTCCGCGGGCACGACGCAAGCGTACGTGGCATGACTACACTGTGACCGACGCAACAGCGACGAAGGATGGCCCGTGACTGACGACGTGCTCCGCCAATCCCCCCTCTTCTCCGGGGTCGACGAAGACTCAGCAGCCGTCCTGGAGGATTCCATGGCGTCGTCCTCGCTCAAGCGCGGTGACGTGCTGTTCAACGAGGGCGACAGCGGCAGCCAGCTCTATGTCGTCATCGACGGCAAGATCAAGCTCGGACGCTCGTCCGCCGACGGTCGCGAGAACCTGCTGGCCATCCTCGGCCCGGGCCAGATGTTCGGTGAGCTCTCCTTCTTCGACCCAGGTCCGCGCTCCGCGACGGCCACGGCGGTCACCGACGTCGACCTCAAGAGCCTCGGCCACGACGCCCTCAGCCCCGTGCTCGCCAGCCACCCCGACGTCGCCCTGGCCCTGCTGCACCAGCTCGCCGGGCGCTTGCGCCGCACCAACGAGGTCGTCGGCGACCTCGTCTTCTCCGACGTCCCCGGTCGCGTCGCCAAGGCGCTCCTCGACCTCGCCGGTCGCTTCGGCCGCAAGGCCGACGACGGCGTGCACGTCAACCACGACCTCACCCAGGAGGAGCTCGCCCAGCTGGTCGGCGCCTCCCGCGAGACCGTCAACAAGGCCTTGGCCGACTTCGCCTCCCGTGGCTGGATGCGCCTCGAGCCCCGCAGCGTCGTCATCCTCGACCTCGAACGCCTCCAGCGCCGCGCGCGATAGGCGTCGCGCCTAGTCGCGCAGGTAGTCGAGCTGGGCCTGGACGCTGAGCTGCGCGGCGGGCCAGAGCGACTCGTCGACGTCCGTGTAGACGCGCTCGACCACCGAGCGGGCGTCCGTGGCCCCGGCGTCGAGAGCCGCGCGCACCTGGTCGAGCCGTTCCTGGCGGTGCTCCAGGTAGAAGTCGAGCACCGCACCTGGTTGGTCGATGACCGGGCCGTGGCCGGGCAGGATGCGATCGACGAGGCCCTCCTCCACCAGCTCGCGCAGGATCGCGAGGGAGTCGAGGTACGGGCCGAGCACGCCGTCGGGGTGGGCGATGATCGTCGTGCCGCGACCGAGCACCGTGTCGCCGCTGAGCAGCGATGGCTCGTCGAGCAGTCGGAAGCAGGTGGAGTCTGCCGTGTGACCGGGCGTGCTGACCACGATCAGGCGGAGGCCGTCGACGTCGATGGTCTCGGCGTCGGTGAGCGGTTCAGCGCCGACGCAGTACTCCGGGTCAGTGGCTCGCGCGGGCGCGCCGGTGCGCTCGGTGAACACCTGCATCGACTCGGTGTGGTCGAAGTGGCGGTGCGTGAACAGCACCAGGCCGACGTCGCCGGCGACCTCGAGCACTCGGTCGAGGTGGGCGGCGTCCGGAGGACCCGGATCGACCACCACCGAACGCGACGCTCCCGGCTCGCGCAGGATCCAGGTGTTCGTGCCCTCGAGCGTCATGAGGCCGGGGTTGTCGGCCCGGACGGTCGACGCGCGTTCGGTGACCTTGTCGGCGGTGTCGCTCACCACTCCTCCTGGAAGTTGTCGAGGAACAGCTCGCCGTCGACCTCGACGATGCGGGGCTCGATCGGGGTGATCTCGCGCTCGGCGGCGGCGGTGAGGACGCCGGCGGCGGTGAGCTGGGAGAGCTGTCGGCAGGTGTGCACGGTCGGCGGCAGCATCTGCGCCGTCCCGGCCTCGACGGCTTCGAGCACACGCGCCACCGGTATCCACTCGGCACGGTCGGCCTCACCGGGGAGCTCACCGACGACCTGCCCCTCCGGCAGCGCGGCGACGAAGAACCTCGTGTCATAGCGGCGCGGCTCGAACGGCGGGGTGATCCAGTGCGACCAGCCACCCACCAGGTCGGCGCGCAGCACCAGCCCGCACCTGCCCAGGAACTCGGCGAAGCCGTACTCGCCCTCCTCGAGCGCGAGCCGAGCGGCCTGCATCTCCGGCGCACTGGTGTCGGCCACGATCGTGTCGGCGTCCGACCCGGCGAGCAGGATGCCCGACTCCTCGAACGTCTCGCGGACGGCGGCGACGACGAGCCCGCGGGCCGTGTCGGCGTCGCAGCCGAATCGCTCGCCCCACTCCTCCGGCGGCGGACCGACCCAGGAGTCGACGAGCTGGTCGGAGTCCTGCACCTTGCCGCCGGGGAACACGTACATGCCGGCCGCGAACTCCATGGTGCTGTGTCGTCGCATGAGGTAGGCCTCGATCCCCCCACCAGTGACAGAGTCGCCATCGCGCACGAGCGCGATCGTCGCGGCGTCACGCGGGACCGGAACCTCGCGCTTCTCCGCCTCCGCCACGTGCTCGCGGAGCGACTCCGGGATCGGGTAGCGCATCAATCGACCTCGACCACGATCTCGACCTCGACCGGAGAGTCCAGCGGCAGGGCCGCAACCCCGACCGCGCTCCGGGCGTGGACGCCGGCGTCGCCGAACACCGTGCCGAGCAGCTCGCTCGCTCCGTTGGCGACGCCCGGCTGGCCGGTGAAGTCCGGCGTGGAGGCCACGAACACGACCGCCTTGACGACCCGACGGACCTTGGAGAGGTCGCCGATCTCCGCCTTGACCGCCGCGATCGCGTTGAGCGCGCACTGCTGGGCACACTCGGTGGCCTGGTCGACCGAGACCTCGCCGCCCACCTTGCCGGCGGCCACCAGCTCGCCGTCGCGCATCGGCACCTGGCCCGCCGTGAAGACGAGCGAGCCGCTGCGCACCGCAGGTACGTAGGCCGCGACGGGTGGCACGACGGACGGAACGGTGAGCCCCAGCTCAGCCAGCCGGTCCTCGGGCGACGTCATGCCTGCACCGGTCGCTTGAAGTAGGCGACGAGGTTCTCCGGGTTCATGCCCGGCACGATCTGCACGAGCTCCCAGCCGTCAGAACCGAAGTTGTCGAGGATCTGCTTCGTCGCGTGCACCAGCACCGGCGCGGTCATGTACTCCCATTGCGTCATGCGCCGACTGTATCGCCGGGGCTCGGTTGGCCGCGCCGTCCGAGGCACGGCTCGCTACCCTTCACCCGTGGCCAACGCGACCCCCCTCCACGTCGTCACCGGCAAGGGAGGCACCGGCAAGACCACCGTGGCCGCCGCGCTCGCCACGGCGCTGGCCGACGCCGGACGCCGCGTCCTCCTCTGCGAGGTCGAGGGGCGCCAAGGGATCGCCCAGCTCTTCGACGTCCCGCCGCTCCCCTATGAGGAGCGCAAGGTGGCGATGGGTCTCGGCGGCGGCGAGGTCTACGCGCTGGCGATCGACCCGGAGGCCGCGCTGCTGGAGTACCTGCAGATGTACTACCGGCTCGGACGCGCCGGGAAGGCGCTCGACCGCTTCGGCATCATCGACTTCGCCACCACGATCGCCCCCGGCGTCCGCGACATCCTGCTCACCGGCAAGGTCTACGAGGCCGCCCGCCGGCAGAACGGCACCGGCTTCGCCTACGACGCCATCGTGATGGACGCCCCGCCCACGGGTCGCATCGCCCGCTTCCTCAACGTCAACGAGGAGCTCGCCGGCCTCGCCAAGGTCGGACCGGTGCGACGACAGGCCAGCTCGATCATGGCGATGATGCGCGACAAGTCCACCCAGGTCCACCTCGTGACCGTGCTCGAGGAGATGCCCGTGCAGGAGACGCTCGACGGCATCGCCGAGCTGAATGACACGCATCTCCCGGTCGGCAACGTCGTCGTCAACCTGGTCCAGCCGTCACTGATGGGCGACGACACCCGCGACGCCCTCGAGTCGGGAAGGGTCGGAACCGAGCAGGTCGCCGCGGCCCTCGACACCGTCGGCCTCGACACCGGCGCGGCCACCGCACTCATCGACCAAGGCCTCGCCCACCTCGAACGACAGGCGCTCCAGAACGCACAGCGGGAGGTGCTCGACAAGGCCGACCGCCCCATCGTGGAGCTGCCGACCCTGCCGGATGCGATCGACCAGGGAGCGCTCTTCGAGCTCGCCCGGATGCTGCGCGACGACCTGCTGGGCGGCGGTGAGCCGGCATGACCGGACGGCCCACCACCTCGCCGAAGGCCAAGCGCCGCATCTCTCGATCCACAGGTCCGGCAGCCCCGGGCTCCCTGCACGACTCCGTCGACATCGATGCGTTGCTCGGCGACAGCGCCACCGAGATCATCGTGTGCTGCGGGTCGGGTGGCGTCGGCAAGACCACGACGTCCGCCGCACTGGCTCTGCGGGCCGCCGAACAGGGACGTCAGGTCTGCGTCCTGACGATCGACCCGGCCCGCCGTCTCGCCCAGTCCATGGGGCTCACCGAGCTCGACAACGTCCCCCGTCTGGTCGAGGGCGTCGACGACGCCAACGGCGGGCAGCTCGACGCGATGATGCTCGACATGAAACGCACCTTCGACGAGGTGGTGGAGCAGCACTCGACGCCGGAGAAGGCGGAGCAGATCCTCGCCAACCCGTTCTACGTCGCGCTCTCCAGCTCGTTCGCGGGCACACAGGAGTACATGGCCATGGAGAAGCTCGGCCAGCTGCACTCCGAGGCGGTGGAAAACACCCGGCGATGGGACCTCATCGTCGTCGACACCCCGCCGTCACGCTCGGCGCTCGACTTCCTGGACGCACCGGAACGGCTCTCCTCCTTGCTCGACGGCCGGTTCATGCGCCTGATGATCGCGCCGGCGCGTGGCCCGGCGCGGTTGCTGTCGG
This sequence comes from uncultured Actinomycetota bacterium, assembly GCA_963726885.1. GTDB lineage: Bacteria > Actinomycetota > Actinomycetes > Propionibacteriales > Nocardioidaceae > Aeromicrobium. The sequence continues at coordinate 32,396 of CAVSDS010000011.1, forward strand.
CAGGATTCGGTCTCGTCACCAGTGCGCTCAACAAGGTGCTCGGTGCCAAGATGCTCTCCGACGTGCAAGCGTTCGTCGCCGCCCTCGACACCCTCTTCGGCGGGTTCCGCCAGCGCGCCGAGGCCACGTACTCGCTCCTGCAGGCGGACGGCACGGCGTTCGTCGTGGTCGCCGCGCCGGAGACCGACGCGATGCGAGAGGCGGCCTACTTCGTGGAGCGGCTCTCGGCCGAGAAGATGCCCCTCGCCGGACTGGTCGTCAACCGCGTCCACCTCGACGACATCGCCAGCATCACGGCTGCCGACGCGGAGTCTGGCGGACACAAGCTCGCGTCGGGCAACACCAGGGAGCTGGCGACGTCAGACCTGCTGGCCGTGCACGCCGAGCGCGCCCGGCTGGCGAAGCGCGAGACGCGGGTCGCCCAGCGGTTCACGGCGGCGCACCCGCGGGTGCCGACCGTGTCGGTACCGGCTCTCCCCGGGGACGTGCACGATCTCGACGGACTCCGTCGGATCGGCGACCTGCTCGCGACCGGCGAGAGTGATCAGGAAGCTGCGGGCTGAAGGATCGTGCGCCAGGTCGCCACGTTCGGGCGACGACGCAGGAGCGCACGGCGCTCGCGCTCGGTCATGCCGCCCCAGACGCCCCACTCGATGCGGTTGTCCAGCGCTTCGGCCAGGCACTCGGCACGCACGGAGCATCCGCCGCAGACCTGCTTGGCGCGGTTCTGCTCGGCGCCCTTGACGAAGAGGGCATCAGACTTGCCCTGACATGCGGCCACTGCCGCCCAGTTTTCGTTCCACCCCATGACGAGCACCTTCCCGAGTTCGGCCCCGGATGGCCGAAAGTGACGTGAAGACAAACGTACGAATTCGCCGGGGTGGGGGTCAGACACAAGGGAGTGGTTTCTGTCTAGTCCTTTTGGGCTACCCCTGACCTGCGAGAACGACGCAAGTCTTACGGCGTCGGCGTGAATCCCCACGGCGTGGTCACGTACGCTTGACCCCATGTCCTGGGACGATCTGACCGACTCCGTGCGCCGTCGCGTGCAGTCCGGCCGTCCCCCGGAGCACGACGGGTCGATCATCTGGGCGATCGCCCGGCTGTCTGCGCTGGCAGGCCTCGTCGTCGCCGCGGTGTTCGTGCCGGCAGCGGCCTTCACGGCAGTCACGGCCAACAACGTCAGCAAGGCCGTGGTCGACCTGCCGCTCAAGCTGAAGGACGTTCCCGCCGCCCAGACCACCCGCCTGCTCGCGTCGGACGGCAGCCTGCTGGCGTACTTCTACGAGGAGAACCGGCAGGACATCCCGCTCGACAAGATCAGCGACGACATGCAGGACGCGCTGCTCTCCATCGAGGACAACCGCTTCTACGAGCACGGCGCCCTCGACCTCAAGGGCACCCTGCGTGCGCTCGTCAACAACGCCTCCGATCGCCAGACCCAAGGCGGCTCGTCCATCACCCAGCAGCTCGTCAAGCTGACGCTCGTGCAGCAGGCCACCACCAAGGAACAGGTGCGGGCGGCCACGAAGGAGTCGATCGCACGCAAGATCCGCGAGCTCAAGCTGGCGATCGCCTACGAGGAGGACCACACCAAGGAGCAGATCCTCGAGCGCTACTTCAACATCGCGTACTTCGGCGACGGCGCGTACGGCATCCAGTCCGCCGCCAACCACTACTTCTCGGTCCCGCCCGACAAGCTCAACGTGCAGCAGGCGGCCACGCTCGCCGGCCTCGTCAAGAACCCGGTCGAGTTCGACCCGCGGGTCTACCCCGAGCGAGCCCTGCAGCGACGCAACACGGTGCTGACGGTGATGGCGAACAACGGCACGATCAGCCAGAAGGAGGCCGACGACCTCATGGCGAAGCCGCTCGAGCTCGACATCACCTCCTTCCCGAACGGCTGCGTCACGTCGGATGCCGCGTTCTCCTGCGACTACGTCCGGCGCTACCTGCTCGCCGAGCCCGCTCTGGGCGCCACCGTGCAGGAGCGCCGCACCAGGCTCGAGCGTGGTGGCCTCACGATCAAGTCGTCCATCGACGTCCGCATGCAGAAGGCGATCAACAAGGCCGTCAACAGCACGGTGGCCCCCAAGGACAAGGCGATCGGCTCCATCGCCCTCGTCGAGCCCGGCACCGGCAAGGTGCGCGGCGTGTCCCAGTCGCGTCCGATGGGCCGCGAGAAGAAGGCGGGCGAGTCGTACATCAACTACGCGGTGCCCCGCCAGTTCGGCGACTCCGGCGGATTCCAGGCCGGATCGACGTTCAAGATGTTCACCGTCGCCGCCGCGCTCAAGAAGAAGATCCCGGTCAGCAAGACCTACAACGCGCCGAAGTTCCTGACGATGCCGGCCGGCACCTACTTCGACTGCACGGGCGGTGGCACCGGCACCTGGAAGGTCGCCAACTCCACGTCATCAGGCCGCATGAACATGTACAGCGGCCTGCGTCAGTCCGTGAACACCTACTTCGCCCAGCTCGAGCGTGACGCCGGCCTGTGCAACACGGTGAAGGCCGCCGAGGCGATGGGCATCACCGTGCCGTTCGATGCTGAGACCGGGGTCACCGACCAGGTCGGTCCGTTCACGCTGGGCGTCACCTCGGTCAGCCCCCTCACGATGGCCGCCGCCTACGCCACCCCGGCGGCAGGCGGGATGTACTGCGAGCCGCAGCCGGTCGACGCGATCGTCGACATGGAAGGCAAGGTGCTCAAGGAGTACACCAAGGAGTGCAAGCGGGTCATGAAGAAGGACGACGCCGCGCAGATCAACGACATCCTGACCGGGCTGCAGAAACCGGGCGGATTCGGCTACTCCAACGGCACCGCGCTCAGCATCCCGTCCGCAGCCAAGACCGGAACCACGCAGGACAACAAGTCGGTCTGGTACATGGGCTACACGCCCGAGCTCGTCGCCGCGTCGATGATCGCGGGCGCGAACGCCAAGGGTGTGCCCACGTCGCTCGCTGGCACCACGCTCCGAGGTGTGCCGGTCAGCTTCGCGCAGGTCGGCGGTTCGTCACTGGCCGGCCCGATGTGGAAGAAAGCCATGGGCACGATCCAGAAGTACCTGAGCCCGGAGACGTTCGACCCGCCGCCGAGGCGCCAGCCCATCAGCGGTGGCGGCAACGATGACGACGACGATGACGATGAAGAAGACGAGGACGATGACGGCTGACGTCGTGCTCAGGCGCCGAGCTGGCGCTTGACCTCCGCGGCCACGGCCTTGCCGTCGGCCCGACCCTTCACCTGCGGCTGGACGACGCCCATCACCGCACCCATCGCCTTCATGCCCCCGCCGGCCGAGCCGGTCGACTCGACGGCCGCGGTCACGATGTCGCGGATCTCGTCGTCGCCGATCTGGGCCGGGAGGTACTCCGCCAGGATCGCCGACTCGTCGCGCTCCTTGGCGGCGAGCTCGGGCCGGTCGCCGGCGTCGAACGCCTCAGCGGCCTCGCGGCGCTTCTTCGCCTCCGTCGTCAGGACACCGATGACGTCGTCGTCCGACAGCTCGCGGGCCTCCTTGCCCCCCACCTCGGCGTTCGTGATGGCCGTGAGCACCATGCGCAGCGTCCCGGTGCGCAGCTGGTCGCGCGCCTTCATCGCGGTGGTGAGGTCGGTGCGCAGTCGTTCCTTGAGCTCAGACATGGCGCCATCCTCTCACCGGGGGCCTGACTAGTCTGAAGGCATGCGACCGATCGCCTTGCCCCTCGGCGTGCTCGGGGCCGCCGCGGCCGGGTTGGCGTATGCCTCCTTGTACGAGGTGCGGGCGTTCACCCTGCGCGAGGTCACGGTGCCGGTGCTACCGGCCGGATCCAACCCGTTCCGCATCCTGCATCTCTCCGACGCCCACATGACTCCGTCGCAGCACCGCAAGCAGCAGTGGCTGCGGAGCCTGGCTGAGCTCGAGCCCGACCTGGTCGTCAACACCGGCGACAACCTCGGCCACGTGGACGCCCTCCCGTCGGTCCTTCGCGCGTACGGCGACCTCCTGGACCTGCCTGGCGTCTTCGTCTTCGGGTCGAACGACTACTACTCGCCGATCCCCAAGAACCCGGCGCTCTACCTGGTCGGCGGAACGGGCACGTCGTCGGGCCGCAACGAGTGGTGGCGCACGCGCAAGCGCGACCTGCCGTTCGAGCCGATGCGACGCGCCTTCACGTCGCGTGGCTGGACCGACCTGTCCAACACCCATGCATCGCTCGACGTCGCGGGCCTCCGACTCGCGTTCGCGGGCGTCGACGACCCACATCTGGGGTTCGACCGGCTCGACCAGGAGCCGGCCGACCCGTCCGCCGATCTCGCGATCGGGGTTGCACATGCTCCCTATTTGCGCGTACTCGACCGGTGGAACAGCCTCGGCTACCCGCTCATCATGGCCGGCCACACGCACGGCGGGCAGCTGTGCGTGCCGTTCTACGGTGCACTCGTCACCAACTGCGACCTCGACCGCAAGCGCGTCAAGGGCCTGCACACGCACCGCACGCCGGGCCACGACCCGTCCTGGTTGCACGTGTCGGCAGGCCTCGGCACGTCGCCCTACACACCGGTGCGGTTCGCGTGCCGGCCGGAGGCAACGCTGCTCACGCTGACCTCGATCGACACGCCCATCTGAGTCCTGTCAGGATGTCGGACGTGTTTCGATTCCGCGTTGCCGAGAACGGCAGCCCTGACCTCGACCGATGGCTGGAGCTCCGCACCACCTTGTACATGGAGAGCGGCCTGATCAACGACGATCAGGTCGACGCCAACGGCATGTACGTGGACCAGTACGACGACTACTCCACGCACCTCCTCGCCTCCGACGACGCCGGCGTCGACATCGGCTGCTGCCGCATCATCGAGCCGCAGGGCGACCAGACGCTTCCGGTCACCGACCTGTTCGGCATCGAACCGCTCCCTCGCTCCTACGAAGCCTCCGGCGTCGCCGTGTTGCCGCGTTACCGCAAGGCACTGGTGTCGCTCGGCATGTACCGAGCGATCGCCGACCTGGCCGACCAGAAGGGATACGAGTACTCCTACTCGATCGTCGAGGAGCCAGTCCTTGCAGCCCTACGCGGGCTCGGGTACCCGATCCGGGTGCTCAGTGAGCCCCTGTTCGTCTTCAACGCGCCCAACGTGGCCGCGGTCATCGACCGGAACGAGACGCTTGCGTCGATGGAGAAGTGCGACAGCGCGTTGTCGTCCCTCTTCCTGCGGTACTACCGCAAGCCCTTCGAGTGGTCGCTCACCGAGAGCGACCTCGCGCCGTGAAGCGCAGCTCCTTCTCCCGCTCACTCGTCCGCCGACTGCCCCCGGTGGCACGACGCGACCGTCGCATCATCGCTCTCCAGACCAAGCTGGCCGACATGAGTGAGGGGTGGTCCGAGGCCCCGTCCTTCCAGGGTCGCCTCTTCTCATCGCGACGCATCCGCGACCACGAGCAGGAACCTCGGCGCTCGAGGCGCCGAGCGTCATCTCGAAGGGGAAGTTCTGGGTGTACGACTTCGTCCGGTCGCACGACATCGACATCCCCGAGCAATATGGGCGGTGGGATGACGCCGCCGAGATCCCGTGGCAGGACCTTCCGGACCGCGTCGTCATCAAGTCAGCGGTCGGCAGCACGTCCCGTGGCGTCTTCCCGCTCCACCGAGTCCCCGAGGGCTGGCATCTCGCCACCCATGAGCACCCGATGAGCCAGGACGAGCTGCTCGCCAAGATCGCCCGACGCGTCGACCAGAAGAAGATCCGTGGGCCCTTCTGCGCGGAGGAGTTCCTCGCGCCTCGAGTTCCCGGAGGGCTTCCGCTCGAGATCAAGACGTACGCCTTCTACGGGGACGTGCCGCTGATCTCGCTCAGCCAGTCGCACGAGCACGGCCGCATGGCGCAGGCCCGGTATCGCGTGATCGACCCGAAGGGCACCGACCTCGTCAACGAGAAGACCAACCCGGCGCTGGCCCCCGGCGGGCGGGGGCCCGAGGGCTCGGTGTCCCAGGTCGATCTCGACCTCCCGGTCCCCCCACGACTCGACGAGGCCGTCGACATCGCGTCACGCCTCACCATCGCCATGCGCCTGCCGTTCGCGCGTGTCGACCTCTACGACGTGCAAGGCCGCGTCGTCTTCGGTGAGGTGACCCCCCGGCCGGGTGGTCGGCAGTGGTTCGGCGCGGAGCTGGACGCCGTGATGGGTGCGGCCTGGGAGCTCGCCGAGGCGCGTCTCACCCGCGACCTCTCCCGTGGTGCCCCGCCCGAACCGCAACGCGGACTGGGATAGACTCGCCCGGGTTGCCCGAGAACACCGGGGTGTGGCGCAGCTTGGTAGCGCGCGTCGTTCGGGACGACGAGGCCGCAGGTTCAAATCCTGTCACCCCGACGAGATGGAGCCGCCCTGTTCGGGGCGGCTTCGTTTCTCTGCCGGGCAAGTCGTCGCCCTCTGCTGTGACAAACTGACCGCATGGTCGACGAGCGGCAGCCTGCCAAGAAGGTCGTCAAGAAAGTGGTGAAGAAGACCGTCGTCGTCCGCCCGCCCCGCCCCGGCGGCACGACGGTGCAGCAGGCCGCTCCGCCCACCGTGCAGCAGGCCGCTCCGCCGACCACCCGCAGCCCGCTCGCCAAGCTCAAGGCCAAGGCGTCGACACGGCCGTCCGTCCGCATCCCGTCCCCGCCTCGCCGGCCCGGCGCCGGACTCGCCGAGCGCGCCCGGCTCGTGGGCAGCCGTGTGGGCGACCGCGCACGCGACGTCGGCTTCAGCACGAGCCGCACCGCTCGTCGAGGGATGGACACGGTGCGCTCCACGCGGCTCCCGCTGCTGTCTCCGATGCGGGCCGCGGCGATCACGGGCGCCGTCGTCGGGCTGCTCGCCGTCGCCTTGGGCTATTTGTCGTACGAGCTCTTCACGGCAACCCTCGGTACCACCGCCGGCGGCGGCTGGGGAGCGTTGGTGCTCGTCATCGTGGCTTTCGCGGCCTTCGCCGTCGGAGAGCTGCTGATGGGTGGGTTCGGCGTCGACCACGCGCGTGTCATCAGCTTCATGTCGATCATGCTGGTGCTCGTGCTCCTGCTGACGTTCTTCCTCGAGCTCGCCGCCGGCCAGGTCGCCTGGATCCTGGTCCCGGTGCTCGGCATGGTCTCGTTCATGGTGTCCGCCCGGGTGCTGCTGCTCGCTGCCGAACAGTCGAACCCGCGTTGATGGGAGCCCGCTGATGGACGCTGTCCTCTGGCGTCCGACGGGCGGCCGGACGCGTCTGGACGAGTTCACGGACTCGGTGCGCGAGGCCGGCGGTCCCGCTTTCGACTCGTACGAGGACCTGTGGCGCTGGTCGGTCGACGACCTCGAGGCCTTCTGGTCAGCCGTGTGGAGGTTCGTCGACATCCCCTCCGACGGCGATCCGTCGACCGTCCTGGCGAGCGACTCGATGCCCGGTGCCGAATGGTTCCCCGACGTCAGGCTCAACTACGCCGAGGCCATGCTGCGCATGCCGGGACGGGCTGACGACGACGTCGTCGTCATCGCGCGTTCGCAGTCGCGCGACGAGGTGCGCATCACCGCTGCCGACCTCCGCGACCAGGTGGCCCGGGCCCGCAGAGGGCTCGTGCGATTCGGCATCGGGCCGGGCGACCGCGTGGCCGCGTACGCACCGAACATCCCCGAGACACTGGTGCTGATGCTGGCCACGGCCAGCCTGGGCGCCGTCTTCAGCTCGTGTGCGCCGGAGTTCGGCGTGCAGAGCGTCATCGACCGTTGGCAGCAGATCGAGCCGAAGCTGCTCCTCGCGGTGGACGGCTACGGGTACGGCGAGAAGGCGATCAACCGCCGCGCCGAGGTGGAGGCCATCCGGGCTCGGCTCCAGAGCGTCCACACCGTCGTCTGGCTGCCCTACCTGGACGACCACGCGATCTACACCGACGGCGCCAAGACCTGGGCCGACCTCATCTCTGTGCCACCCGGGGAGGGGCAAGCGCCGCTGGAGTTCGAGCGGGTGCCCTTTGCGGCGCCGCTGTACGTGCTGTTCTCGTCCGGTACCACCGGCCTGCCGAAGCCGATCGTCCACGGGCACGGCGGCATCACGATCGAGCACCTCAAGGCCCTAGGTCTTCAGAGTGACTTGGGGCCAAAGGACACATTGTTCTGGTTTTCCACGACCGGCTGGATGATGTGGAACTACCTCGCCTCCGGCATCGGTGTCGGCGCCACCATCGTCCTGTTCGACGGCAACCCCGCACATCCTGACCTCTCGATGCTCTGGCACCTGGCCGACGAGCTCGAGCTCACCTACTTCGGCACCTCCGCGCCGTTCCTGCTGCAGTGCCGCAAGGAGGAGCTGGTGCCGCGCGACATCGCCGACCTGTCCCGCCTCCGCGCTCTCGGGTCCACCGGCGCTCCCCTGCCGGCCGAGGGGTTTCGCTGGGTCTACGAGGCGGTGAGCGACACGTTGCAGCTCGCGTCCATCTCGGGCGGCACCGACGTGTGCTCCGCGTTCGTCGGCGCGGCACCCTCCGTGCCCGTCTACGCGGGCGAGATCTCGTGCCGCAGCCTCGGCTGCGCGGTCGAGGCGTACGACGAGACCGGACGCTCGGTCGTCGACGAGCTCGGCGAGCTCGTCATCACCCGGCCGATGCCGTCGATGCCGGTCGGGTTCTGGGGCGACGACGACGGTTCGCGTTATCGCGAGGCGTACTTCGACGACTTCCAAGGCGTGTGGCGGCACGGCGACTGGATCACCATCACCGAGCGCGGCACCTGCCTCGTCACCGGCCGCAGCGACGCGACGCTGAACCGCGGAGGCGTACGGCTCGGCACGTCGGAGTTCTACTCTGTCGTCGAGTCACTGCCCGGCATCAGCGACAGCCTGGTCGTGCACCTCGAGGACGACGAGGGGGGCGCCGGCACGCTGCTGCTGTTCGTCGTCCTGGCCGAGGGCCAGGAGCTCGACGACGACCTGCGCTCGTCGATCGCGAAGGAGCTCCGCACCCGGCTCTCGCCCCGGCACATCCCCGACGAAGTGCACGCCGTGCCGGCCCTGCCGCGCACGCTCTCGGGCAAGAAGCTCGAGGTGCCGGTCAAGAAGATCCTGCGCGGTGCAGACGTCGACGACGTCGCCGCCAAGGGCGCCCTGACCGACCCGGACTCCCTCGACGTCTTCGTCGAGCTTCGCCGCTGAGCGGTCAGGACAGCAGCAGCTCGGCGATCTGGATGGTGTTGAGGGCCGCGCCCTTGCGCAGGTTGTCGCCGCTCACGAACAGCACGAGACCGGTGCCGTCGTCGAGCGAGTGGTCCTGGCGGATGCGTCCGACGAGGCTCGGGTCGGTGCCGGCGGCCTGAAGCGGCGTGGGCACGTCGACAAGGCGAACGCCGGGTGCGGACGAGAGGATCTCGGTGGCCCGCTCCGGCGTGATGGGCCGGGCGAACTGGGCATTGATCGACAGCGAGTGGCCGGTGAACACGGGAACCCGGACGCAGGTGCCCGAGACCGGCAGGTCGGGGATGCCGAGGATCTTGCGGCTCTCGTTGCGGAGCTTCTGCTCCTCGTCGGTCTCGTTCCAGCCGTCGTCGACGATGGTGCCGGCAAGCGGCAGGACGTTGAACGCAATGGGCGCGACGTACTTGACCGGCGCGGGGAAGTCGACTGCGGATCCGTCGTGGGTGAGGGCATCAGCCTTGTCGACGACGGCAAGGGCCTGGGAGTGCAGCTCCTCGACGCCGGCGACGCCAGAGCCCGACACCGCCTGATAGGTGGCGGCGACGAGCCGCACCAGGACGGCTTCGTCGTGCAGCGGCTTGAGCACCGGCATCGCGGCCATGGTGGTGCAGTTGGGGTTGGCGATGATGCCGCGCGTCGCCTTCGCGATGTCGCCCGGATTGACCTCGCTGACGATCAGCGGGATCTCGGGGTCCTTGCGAAACGCCGAGGAGTTGTCGATGACGGTGACGCCGGCCGCTGCGTACCGCGGCACCTGGACGCGCGACATGGTGGCACCGGCGGAGAAGAGCGCGATGTCGAGCCCGGACGGGTCGGCGGTCTCGGCATCCTCGATGACGATCTCGCCCCCTCGCCAGGGAAGCGTCTTTCCCGCCGACCGCGAGGACGCGAAGAACCGCACCTCGTCGGCCGGGAAGTCGCGCTCGGCGAGGAGCTGCCGCATGACGGTGCCCACCTGCCCAGTGGCACCGACGATTCCGAGACTGGTCATCGGCCGGATGCCTCCGTAGACGACGGCCTCGACCTCGTCCGAGCCGAGCTCGAACGCCTCGTGGGCGGCGTTGACGGCAGCATCGACCTGGTTCTCGCTGACGACGACGGAGATGCGGATCTCGGAGGTGGAGATCATCTCGATGTTGACGCCGGCGTCCGCGAGCGCCTGGAAGAACCGCGCGGTGATGCCGGGTGAGGAGCGCATGCCGGCTCCGATGATGGAGACCTTGCCGATGCTGTCGTCATACTGGAGGCGCTCGAACCCGACCTCGTCCTTGAGACGGGCGAGGGAGGTCATGGCGGTCTGACCGTCGGCGCGGGGCAGCGTGAACGAGATGTCGGTGAGCGCGGTGGCCGCGGCCGAGACGTTCTGCACGATCATGTCGATGTTGATCTGGGCGTCCGCGAGCGCGCGGAAGATCGCCGCCGCCTCGCCGACCTTGTCGGGCACCCCGACGACCGTGATCTTGGCCTCGCTCCGGTCGTGGGCGACTCCGGTGATGATGGCCTGTTCCATGGTGGGCTCCTTCATGACGTCGTCGGCGTTCACGACCCAGGTTCCGGGCCGGTCGCTGAACGACGAGCGCACGTGGATGGGGATGTCGTTGCGGCGTGCGTACTCGACGCACCGCAGGTGGAGGATCTTGGCGCCGTTGGCCGTCATCTCCAGAGCCTCTTCGTAGGAGATGCGCGGGATCTGGCGGGCGTTGGGCACGATGCGGGGGTCGGCGGTGAAGATGCCATCGACGTCGGAGTAGATCTCGCAGACGTCGGCGCCCAAGGCCGCCGCGAGCGCGGCGGCGGTGGTGTCGGAGCCGCCCCGGCCGAGCGTGGTGATGTCCTTGGTGGTCTGCGAGACGCCCTGGAAGCCGGCCACGATCGCCACCGCACCCTCGGCGATGGCGGCCTGGAGGCGTCCGGGCGTGACGTCGATGATCTTGGCGCGGCCGTGCTCGGAGTCGGTGATGACGCCGGCCTGCGAGCCGGTGAACGAGCGGGCCTCCTGGCCCAGCGTGCCGATCGCCATCGCGAGCAGCGCCATCGAGATGCGCTCGCCGGCGGTGAGCAGCATGTCGAGCTCACGGCCCAAGGGCAGCGGGGAGACGTCGTTGGCGAGGTCGATCAGCTCGTCCGTGGTGTCGCCCATGGCCGACACGACCACGACGACGTCGTGGCCGGCCTTCTTGGTCGCGACGATGCGCTGGGCGACCCTCTTGATGCTCACAGCATCGGCAACGGAGGAGCCGCCGTACTTCTGCACGACAATGCCCACGGGAATTCCTCGGGATGAGTGGCTGACACGGCTGCGGCTGACAGCACGGCGCTGGGCTGACAGACGGCTTCCAGTCTACCTGCTCGCATTCCGCCACCTGGATGCACGAAATCCTGCCACTTTCGCACCTCAGGGTGATCACTGATGCGAAGTGTCCACGCGAACTGACAGAGTTCTCCCATGCATCGACAGATTGCCGGCAAGCTCACCGGCCCAGTCACCAAGTGGATCGTCCTCGTCGCCTGGCTCGCGCTCGTCGCCGGCGCCGGCACTCTCAGCGCCAAGCTCATCGACGTCCAGAACAACGAGGCGTCGTCCTGGCTGCCCGGTTCCGCGGAGTCCACGAAGGTCGTCGACGAGCTCTCCGACACCGTCAACCCCAACGACATCCCCACCCTGGTCGTCTACCACCGCAGCTCCGGCCTCACCGCCCCCGACCTCGCGGCGATGGACCAGCAGGCTCAGGAGATCGCCAAGATCAAGGGCGTCACCGACGCCGGCGTGCTGTCGCCCAACGCCGGCAAGGCGCTGGCCGCCCAGGGCAAGCCCGTCCCACCGCTGCTGTCCGATGACGGCGAAGTCGGCTATCTCTACCTCGTCTTCAACTTCGGCTCGAACGGGTGGAACGCCATCCCCGCCGCGGCCGACGAGATCCGCGACATCGCCGAGATCGACGGCGTCACGGTGCACCTCGCGGGCTTCGGTGGCCAGGCCGCCGACTCGGCCGAGGCGTTCGAGGGACTCGACACCAACCTGATCTTCATCACCCTGGGCGTGGTGATCGTCATCCTGCTGCTCACCTATCGAAGCCCGATCCTGTGGTTGCTGCCGATCATCTGTGCAGGTGTCTCGTACACGGTCTCGGCCGGAGTGGTCTACCTGCTCGCCAAGTACGCCGACCTCACCGTCAACGGGCAGAGCCAGGCGATCCTGACCATCCTGGTCATCGGCGCGGGCACCGACTACGCACTCCTGCTCGTGGCGCGCTATCGGGAAGAGCTCCGTCGCCACGAGAACCGGCACGAGGCGATGGCGTTCGCGCTGCACCGCGCGGCGCCGGCGATCCTGGCCAGCGCCGCGACCGTCGTGGTGAGCATGCTCTGCCTGTCCTTCGCCGACCTGAACTCGACCGCGGGCCTCGGCCCGGTTCTGGCCGTCGGCATCGCGGTGACGTTCCTGGTCATGGTCACCCTGCTGCCGGCCCTGCTGGTGATCTTCGGTCGGTGGATGTTCTGGCCCAAGCGACCCGCGTTCGGCTCCACCGAGCCCAACCTGGCGGGGCTGTGGGCACGCGTCGGGGAGCGGATCCGGCCCCGGCCGCGCGCGGTCTGGACCGTCACCGCACTCCTGCTCGCCGTGGCCTGCCTCGGCCTGTTCAAGCTGGATGCCTCGGGCCTGTCGACGGAGGACACCTACACGAAGGAGTTCGACTCGATCAAGGGTCAGAAGGTGCTCGCCGAGCATGGTCTGGCCGACAACTCCAACACCGTCCAGATCGTCGCCAACACCGCCCAGATCCAGCAGGTCGAGGAATCCATCGCGGGCGTCGACGGGCTGGGCCAGCCCACCGAGGCGCGCGACATCGGCGACGGCCGCAGCTTCTTCGAAGCGGCGATCGGCGAGGACATCTCGTCGACCGCGGCCTTCGACATCGTCGAGACGACACGCGACAACGTCCACGCCGTCGACGGGGCCGACGCCCTCGTGGGTGGCGGGTCGGCGTTCTACCTCGACACCAAGATCGCCTCCACGAGGGACAACCAGGTGATCATCCCGATCGTGCTCGTGGTGGTGTTCCTGATCCTGGTGCTGCTGTTGCGGGCCCTGGTCGCACCCTTGCTGCTCATGCTCACGGTCGTGCTGTCCTTCGGCGCCGCGCTGGGACTGTCGGCGCTCCTGTTCGAGTACGTCTTCGGGTTCGCCGGCAGCGATCCGGGATTCCCGTTGTTCGCCTTCGTCTTCCTGGTCGCCCTGGGCATCGACTACAACATCTTCCTGATGACCAGGGTGCGCGAGGAGACCATCAACCACGACACCCGCAAGGGCTCGCTGATCGCACTGGCCTCGACCGGCGGCGTGATCACCTCGGCCGGGCTGGTGCTGGCGGCGACGTTCCTCGTGCTCGGCACCGTCCCGCTGGTGTTCCTGGCCGAGCTGGGCGTCGCGGTGGCCCTGGGCGTGCTGCTCGACACGATGATCGTCCGGTCGGTGCTGGTGACAGCACTCAACCTCGACCTGGGCGGCAAGATCTGGTGGCCGAGCAAGCTCGATCGTGGAGCCCACCCGCCGCCGTCCGATCCGGCTGAGGAGCCGGAGAAGCAGCTCGTCTAAGCGGCGGGTCGGCCGGCAGGCCGCACCTACCGGTACTCGGGGTTGTGGTGGTACTCGTGCACGCCCTCGTCCCAGACGGTGCGCTGGTTGCCGAACGCCGGGATGCCGTCGCGGAGCATGGTGGCCAGGTGCATCAGGTTGTACGTCATGAACGTGGTGTTGCGGTTGGTGAAGTCGTTCTCCGGTCCGCCCGATCCCTCGTCGAGGTACGACGGCCCGGGGCCGGCTTCGCCGATCCAGCCGGCGTCGGCCTGCGGCGGAATGGTGAAGCCAACGTGCTGCATCGAGTACAGGACGTTCTGGGCGCAGTGCTTGATGCCGTCCTCGTTGCCGGTGATGAGGCAGCCGCCGACGCGTCCGTAGAACGCGTACTGGCCGTCGGCGTTGAGCATGCTCGACGCCGAGTAGAGCCGCTCGACGACCTGCTTCATGATGCTGCTGTTGTCGCCCAGCCAGATCGGTCCGGCCAGCACCAGGATGTTCGCCGCCATGACCTGATCGAGAATGCCGGGCCAGGCGTCGGTCGCCCACCCGTGCTCGGTCATGTCCGGATAGACGCCGGTGGCGATGTCGTGGTCGATGGCGCGGATGGTCGTCACGTCCACACCGTGGCCGGTCATGATCTCGGCACTCTTGGCCACCAGGCCGTCGGTGTGGCTCGGTTCGGGCGATCGCTTCAGCGTCGCGTTGATGAACACGGCGCTCAGCCCGCTGAAGTCGGGGGCCGTTTCCTCGGATGTGGTCATGGACGACACCGTGTCGTCACTGCGGGTCCGCACGCAAGGGTCTGGCGTCGATGTCCCTGGTTGGTCAGCGGGTTCGTCCTGATCCGGCACAATGGGATGCTCAGATCGGGGGTGGTGAGAGGGGCACTCAGGTGACCGTGCAGAAGTCTTCCCCCGCGCGCCCCCGCGCGCAGCGAGTCGATGCTCGTTCGAACGCCGAACGGATCGTGAGAGTGGCCCGCGAAGCCTTCCTGTCCGGGTCCTCCCCATCCCTGGAGGAGATCGCCGCCACGGCCGACGTCGGTGTTGCCACGCTCTACCGACACTTCCCCAATCGCGAAGCGCTCATCCACGCGGCCTACCACGCCATCTTCGAGGAGGAGATCGTCCCGCAGCTCGCGCCCGCGGCTGTCCTCCCGGCGTTCCGTGACGCATTCATCGGGGTGTCCGTGGTGGTCATCGACCTGCTGAGCGCCGCACCGACGTCGAACCTCGCCGAGCTGACCGCCGAGCTGATCCAGGACAATCTCGAGATCTTCGGCGCGCTGCTGGAAGGGGCCCAGCAGCAGGGCGACATCCGCATGGACATCGGGATCGACGACGTGCCGCACATCCTGGGCATGCTGGTCGTCGGCCTCGCGAGCCCGAACCTGAACGCCGAGAGCCGCGCCCGCTACCTCGCGTTGATGTTCGACGCACTCAAGCCCGGCCACGCCGGCGAGCTGCCGCCGCTGCCGTCCTAGCCAGTCGAGATCGACGTGCGGCCCTCGAAGGCGCGGCCGAGCGTGAGCTCGTCGGCGTACTCGAGGTCGCCGCCGACGGGCAGGCCGCTGGCGAGCTTGGAGACCCGCAGGCCGAGCGTGGACAGCATGCGGATGAGGTAGGTGGCCGTGGCCTCGCCCTCGAGGTTCGGGTCGGTGGCGATGATGACCTCGGTGACGGACCCGTCGTTCAGGCGCTGCAGCAGCTCCTTGATGCGGAGCTGATCGGGGCCGACGCCGGCGATCGGCGAGATCGCGCCGCCGAGCACGTGGTAGCGGCCGCGGAACTCACGGGTGCGCTCGATGGCGATGACGTCCTTGCTCTCCTCGACCACGCAGATCACGGTGGCGTCGCGTCGCGGGTCGGCGCAGATGCGGCACTCGGTGTCGACGGTGACGTTGCCGCAGGTGTCGCAGAAGTGGACCTTGGCCTTGACGTCGACGAGCACGGCGGCGAAGCGGTTGACGTCGTCGGTCTCGGCGTCGAGCAGGTGGAACGCGATGCGCTGGGCGCTCTTCGGACCGATGCCGGGCAGACGCCCGAGCTCGTCGATGAGGTCCTGGATCACGCTGTCGTACACCTGGTCAGCCTAGTCGTCGCCACCCAGAAAACGGGCCAACATGTCGTGGCCATGGGCGGTGAGTATCGACTCCGGATGCATCTGCACGCCCTCCACGGGGTGCGAGCGGTGCCGCAGGCCCATGACCACGCCGGATGCGGTGCGGGCCGTGATGTCGAGCGTCGGTGGCACCGTCTCGGGATCGACGACGAGGGAGTGGTAGCGGGCGCACACCAGCGGTGACGGCAGATCGGTGTAGACGCCGCGCCCGTCGTGGTGCACGAGCGACGGCTTGCCGTGCACGACCTCGCCCGCGCGGACGATCGCTGCTCCGTACGCCTCGCCGATGGCCTGGTGACCGAGGCACACGCCGAGCGTGGGAGTGGTCGGGCCGAGCCGCCGCACGACGTCGACGCTGACACCCGCGTCCGCCGGCGTGCCCGGACCGGGCGAGATGATGACGTGCGTGAGCTCGCCGCGCTCGCGTGCCGCCGCCAGCTCGTCGACCGTGACGGCGTCGTTGCGGACCACCTCGGCGCTCGCGCCGAGCTCGCGCACGTACTGCACGAGGTTGTAGACGAACGAGTCGTAGTTGTCGATGAACAGCACTCGGGCGTGAGCGACGCCGCGCAGCGGTGAGTCGGCGTCCTCCAGTGACCTCGTGGTGGGACCGGAGGCACCGCTGCCGGTGCGGAGCGACATGGTGAGCGGGCCCGCGGACCACGAACCGACGCCGTCGACCGCCGTGATCGGCACGACGCCGCGCAGCGAGTTGGTGACGAACACCTCCGTGGCTCGCGCGACGTCGTCGGTCGTGAGCCGACGCTGGATGACCGGGATGCCGGCCTCCAGCAGCTGGTCGATGACGCGCGCCCGCCACGTGCCGGGGAGGATCCGCCCGTCGAGCGGTGGGGTGAGCACGCCGTCGTCGTGGACCAGGAAGAGGTTGGCGCGGCCGGTCTCCAGCACGCTGCCGTCGTCGTCGAGCACCAGGAGGTCCCAATCCGGTCGAGCACTGCCCGGGCGTTCCCCGTGCGCCAAGGCCCGCCGGTCCGACCACTTGTGCGGGCCCAGCCCGCCGGAGAGGACGCGGGGCACGAGGGTCCAGGCGTCCACGTCGTCGAGGATCGGCCGCACCGTCATCCGGACGAGGACGTCTGACCCGAGCGGCACGGCATCGATGCGCAGCCGGTGACGGCCGCGAAGACCTGCGGCCTTGCGGTGCACCGCCTGCTCGAGGCCGGCCCGGACGGTCTGCCCGTAGACGGCCCGCACGGAGGAGTCGAGCCGGGCGACGTGGGCCTCGACGTCGGCCGCCACGCCGTCCGTGATGAGAACGGTGTCGTAGATGCCGAGCGTGAGGTCGGCGCGGTCGACGCGAGCCTGGAGCGCGACGTGCGGAGGCACGGTCTCCTCCGGTGCCTCGGCCTCCAGCTCGAGCCGGCCCCCGACTGCCTCGATCAGCGGCCGCGCCTTGACGAAGCACTCGGCGAGCTCGCCGTCGGGTGTCGAGTCGGCGACGATGCCGCCTCCGACCCCGAGCCAGACCCACCCACCGGAGATCTCGAACGTGCGGATGGCGACGTTGAGCTCGAGCCCGGCGGCGGCGCTGACGTGGCCGATCGCGCCGGTGTACGCCTCGCGGGCCGTCGGCTCGAGCTCGGCGGCGATCTCCATCGCCCGCACCTTGGGAGCGCCCGTGACCGAGCCCGGCGGAAAGGTGGCCCGCAGCAGAGCGGCGTCGGTGACGTCGGGTCCGAGGTGGCCGACGACGTCGGAGACCAGGTGCCAGACGGCGTGCCGCTCGGCCCGCACGAGCGCCGGCACCCGCACGCTGCCGGGCGTGCAGACCCGGCCGAGGTCGTTGCGCATGAGGTCGACGATCATCACGTTCTCGGCGCGGTTCTTCGCCGACGCCGTCAGCTCGTCGGGGTCGGAGTCGAGCGGCGCCGTGCCCTTGATCGGCGAGGTGAGCACTTCGTCTCCCGTGCGGCGGAGGAACAGCTCAGGCGAGAAGCTGGCGACCGCGCCCTCGGGGGCGTCGACGAAGGCGGCGTAGGCCGGGGCGAGCGCCTCGACGCCGGCGCAGAACAGGTCGAGCGGGTCGCCTTCGAACGGCGCCTCGAGCCTCGCGGTGAGATTGACCTGGAAGATGTCGCCGGCGCGGATGTGCTCGAGCGCGCGAGCGACGGAGGTGCGGTGCTCATCCGGCGACGGGGTCATGGCGAACGTGCCGACCGTGAACGCCTCGGGTTCGGCCGGCTCGGTCAGGGCGTCGAGGATGTCGGCATCATCGGTTCGACCGAGCGTCTCGAGCCACCACACGCCGTCGGTGAGCCGGAGCACCCGGTCGTAGAACGCGACCCGGGTGTAGGGCTGCGGAACGGGCCGATTCGCCGGCGGCGGCAGGTCCTCCACGAGGTGCCCGAGCTGGTAGCCCCATGATCCGATCCATCCGCCGCCGAACACGCCGCTCTGCGTGACGGCCGGCAGGTCGACGTCGTCGAAGGGGTGCCCGTCGAGGACGCGCACCGGTTCGAAGGCGACGAGTGCCTCGCCGTGGTGCCAGTCGCCGATGAGGGCGACGACGCGGTCGCGACCGCGGAAGCGGCGCAGGACCTCGACCGGCTCGAGCCCGATGTCGAGGCGGATCCGACGGACGTCAGTCGCCAGATTTGTCGTCAATGACCTGCGCCCCCAGCTCGCGCGACAAGAGCTGCTCCGGTCCGTCGGCGTCGACGACCGGGTCGTCCGGATGCGCCGCGTCGTCGGGGTCGTCGGCCGAGGCAGGCTGGGTGTCGTTCATCGCGTCGCGGACGGTGTCGGGGGACTTCACGCCGCGACGGTCGGCCGTGCTCGGCGTCGGGCTGAGCACCGGCTGGGCCGCATCCGCCGCCGGTGACTCGTTGCGGCTCGGGTCGGCGGTGGGGTCGACGATGTGGTCGATGCGCCAGGTGACGCCGAGGACGTCGTGGAGCGCCTGCTGCACGAACTCGTGCGACCCGCTGCTGACGAAGGAGTCGCGCGCGCCGGCGTTGACCAGGGCGAGGGTGAGCGTGTCGTCCTCCAGCGAGACGACCTGGGCGTTCTGGCTGAGCATGACCCAGGTGAACCGGCGCAGCTCCTTGACGCGGTCGAGCACGCCCGGCCAGAGCCGTCGGACATCGGCGATGCCGAGGCTCCCGGGAATCTGCGTCGTCTCGCTCTCAGTCTCCGTTTCTCGGCCGCCATGATCGGTGCTTCGACCTCCGGCTCGGCGGCGGCTTCTCGGCTCGGCGACGTCAGGCTGCGGGTCAGCAGCGGGTTCTGGCTCGACGACGTCGGTTGCGGCTCAGCGGCAGGTGGAGACTCGGCAACCTGAGGTTCCGGCTCGGGGGCCTGCGGTGGAGTGACCGGCTTCGGGGCGGGCTCGGGGGCCGGGCCTGGGCCATCGATGCTGAGGCGCCGCTCGAGGCGGTCGAGCCGAGCGGTGAAGCCCAGCGACGTGTGGTCGGCACCCGGCACGAGGATGCGGGCGCACATCAGCTCGAGCAGCAGGCGTGGGGCGGTGGCGCCGCGGAAGTCGACGAGCGCGGTGTTGACGACCTCGGCCGCGCGAGTGAGCTCCGACGGTCCGAACCCGGCCGCCTGGCCACGCAGGCGCTCGGCCCGGTCGCCCGGCACCTCGAGCAGGCCCGTGGACAGCGCGTCGGGGACGGCGGCGACGATGACGAGGTCGCGCAGGCGCTGGAGCAGGTCCTCGGCGAACCGGCGCGGATCCTGGCCGGACTCGATGACCTTGTCGACGACACCGAAAACCGTGGACCCGTCGCCGACCGCGAATGCATCGATGGCCTCGTCGAGCAGGGAGTCGGGCGTGTAGCCGAGCAGCTGCACCGCGAGGTTGTAGGTGACGCCGTCGGGACCGGCACCGCCGAGCAGCTGGTCGAGGACGCTGAGGGTGTCGCGCACGGACCCGGCCCCGGCACGCACCACGAGCGGCAGGGCGTTGGGCTCGAGATTGACGCCCTCGCTCTCGCACAGAGCGTGAGCAGGTAGTCGCCGAGCTGCTTGGGCGGCACCAGCCGGAACGGGTAGTGGTGGGTGCGCGAGCGGATGGTGCCGATGACCTTGTCGGGCTCGGTGGTGGCGAAGATGAACTTGAGGTGCGGTGGCGGCTCTTCGACGAGCTTGAGCAGCGCGTTGAAGCCCTGCGACGACACCATGTGCGCCTCGTCGATGATGTAGACCTTGTACTTGCTGCTGACCGGCGCGAAGAAGGCGCGTTCGCGCAGGTCACGGGCATCGTCGACACCACCGTGACTAGCAGCGTCGATCTCGATGACGTCGAGGCTTCCCGGCCCGGTGCGAGCGAGATCCTGGCAGCTCTGGCACTCACCGCACGGCTCGGCGACCGGTGCCTTCTCGCAGTTGAGGGCGCGGGCGAGGATGCGGGCACTGGTGGTCTTGCCACATCCGCGCGGGCCCGAGAACAGGTAGGCGTGGTTGACGCGGTTGGCCGCCAGCGCATGACGCAGTGGCTCGGTGACGTGGTCCTGCCCGATGACCTCGGCGAAGGTCTCCGGCCGGTATCGGCGGTAGAGGGCAAGGGGAGCGTCCACGCTCGGAACACTATCCGCCGCGGCGGACGCATGCGAAGGTGGCGAGATGACCGATCTGGTGCTCGGCCCGCTCCTGCGTCACGTCGGGGAGCACACCGCCGCGATCTGGGTCGAGACCGCCGACCCGGCAACCGTCACCGTCACCGCCGGTGAGCACACGGCGTCTTCGCGCACCTTCGGCGTCCACGGCCACCATTACGCGCTTGTCTGCCTGGACGGCCTCGAGAAGGGCACCAAGACGCCGTACCGCGTCGAGTCCGACGGGGAGCTCGTCTGGCCGATCGAGGACTCGATCTATCCCGACTCGGTCATCCCGACCCTCGACCACGACAAACCGCTGCGGATGGCGTTCGGGTCATGCCGCACGTCCGTCTCCCACGACCAGGGCGGCAACACGTTGCATGGCGTGGACGCCCTCCGCGCCTACGCCTTACGCATGGCCGGCGTCACCGATGCCGACCACGATGACGACCCAGACCCAGGCCCCGGGAGGCGATGGCCGGACCTGGTCCTCTTCCTCGGTGACCAGGTCTACGCCGACGAGACGTCCACGGAGATGCGGACCTTCATCGAAGCCCGGCGCGACGTCGAGGAGCCGCCGTGGACCGAGCTCAAGGACTACGCGGAGTACGCCCAGCTCTACAAGATCGCGTGGAGCGACCCGGTCAACCGCTGGCTGCTCTCAACTCTGCCGAGCGCCATGATCTTCGACGACCACGACATCCGCGACGACTGGAACACCTCGCAGACATGGAAGGACGAGATGGAGTCCACCGACTGGTGGCACGACCGGATCGTCTCGGGCCTGGCGTCGTACTGGGTGCACCAGCACCTAGGCAACCTGTCGCCTGAGGAACGGGAGCGCGACGAGATCTGGAAGCAGATCGCTGGACACACCGGCGACGACGAGCTCGACGCCAGCGACCTGCTCGATGAGTTCAGCGACCGGGCGGACCAGGAGCCGAGCTCCTACCGGTGGAGCTTCACCCACGACCTCGGCGATCAAGCCCGCTTGGTCGTCATCGACTCACGAGCGGCACGGGTGCTCGACCCCGAGCATCGGTCGATGCTCGATGAGTCCGAGCTGGCCTGGCTCGACGACCAGCTGGTCGGTGATGTCGACCACCTCCTGATCGGGACGTCTCTCCCGTTCCTGCTCACACCGGGCCTGCACTACGTCGAGGCCTTCGTCGAGTCGCTCGCCGGCGGGTCGTGGGGTGAGCGCTGGATGCGGACGGGCGAGAAGATGCGCCAGGCGAGCGACCTTGAGCATTGGGCCGCGTTCCAGGACAGCTTCCAGAAGGTCACCCGCATGGTGCTCGAGGTGGCGCGAGGACAACGCGGGCGCGCACCCAGAACGGTGACGTTCCTGTCCGGCGACGTCCACCACAGCTACGTCTCCGAGGCGCGATCATCGAGGAAGGCCGCCCACCGCCAACCCGCCCAGCGGAGCCGGATCGTCCAAGCCGTCTGCTCGCCGATCCGCAACAGGCTGCCGCGGAAGCAGCGGTTCCTGGCGGCGGCCGCGGCCTACTGGATCGCGGGTCCGATCGGACGCCTGATGGCGAGGTCGGCCAAGGTGCCAACCGCCCCGCTGCGGTGGGGCCTCATGGAGGGCCCGTGGTTCGACAACAACTTGGCGACGCTCGAGGTCAAGCCGGACGGTCTCCGGATGTGGTGGGCGACGGGCAAGGTGGAGGACGACGTGCACCACCGTCCGCGTCTGGTGACGGTGGCCGAGGTTATGGTCGACGCACTTGGCGGAAGGGAGTCACGATGATCGCGCGCATGTGGCGGGGATGGGTCCACACCGAACGGATCGACGAGTACCTCGAGATCATCGAGCGAACCGGCATGACCGAGTACCGGGCCACCCCGGGCAACCAGGGTGCCCAGCTGCTCACCCGCGACCTCGGCGACGGGCGCACCGAGCTGATCACGCTGAGCTGGTGGGACGACCTCGACGTCATCCGGGCCTTCGCCGGCGACGACATCTCGCTGGCGAAGTACTACCCGGAGGACGACGAGTTCCTGTTCGACCGGGAGACGGCCGTCTCCCACTTCGAGGTCGCGCCACACTGGACCGCTCCCACGGCCTGAGGCTCACGCCCAGCGGCCGCGTGCCAATCCCCGGGTCACGCTCACGGCCGCGCTCACCGTCCAGATCATGCACAGCAGTCGTCCGACCAGGATGAACGCTGCGCCCTGGAAGAAGAGCAGGGACGTCAGGGAGAGCACGGCGGGAACGACCGCCACCCAGGCCAGGACACGGACCGGCTTGCCGAAGCCGGGCATCCGTGACGCCAGCCAGACGAAGATGCCGAGCGCAAGCACATGGGCCGTTCCACCGGCGATGAAGTTGGACGTACGCAGCAGCGCGACGGTGTCCACGGATGCGCTCGGTGCGAGCGCCGCCAGCAGGCAGGCCAGCACGCTCGAGAGCATCATCAGGGCCACGGCCAGCAGTCCCCACGGCCTGGCGCGTTCGGCGGCCTCCGCCTGGGCCCGCGTCCCGGCGACGCCGGGGAGCCCGGTGGCGAACGCCGCGAGGCCGAGGACGGACAGGAACTGGGTCACGCCCATCATCACGGCGGCCAGCTGGTTGTCGGCGAACCACGCACGCGCCTCCCCCACCGGGTCGTTCGGCAAGGGCAGCGACGACGACGCAAGGCTGGGCGTCACGAAGTCCGTGGCGAGGTAGAGCAGCACGAACACGGCGGCGGCGGCGATGAGGCCGTAGCCGCGACGCGTGCGGTCACGCGTCAGGTCGGTCCGGTATTCAGTCATGATCTTTGTCCTTTCGGTCGAGTCGCCAGCCTCTCGACCAGAGCAGTCGTTGGCATCCATCAGCGGGAGGCATGTGTTGTACGCCGCACGACGTACACGTCTCGTCCCCCGGGCACGTCAACTCTCGTGGAGCCTGCCGAGGCACTCCATCCCAGCAATCTGGGTTCTTGGAGGTGGGGCGTCCTAGGCGAACACGAGGTCGCGGTCGTGCAGCCAGCGGTCGAGCAGGAGATAGGCCTCGGCTCGCGGCTCCTCCTTCGACAGGAAGACGTCGTGGCGAGCGCCGGTGATCGGCACCGATGTGACGGCGTTGCCCAGGCACCCGGCCCACCGGGCGATCTGCCGGGAGTCGAGCACGGCGTCGAGCTCGTCGACCTCCGGTGACCACGTTGCGGCCGAGCGGCTGCGTGCCGAACGGAGCACCAATGACGGCACGCCGATGTCGAGCCCGCGGTGCAGCCGGGCGTGGCCGCGACGGATCGCGTTGAGCCACCCGTAGGTGATCGGGAATCCGCCGATCGGCTTCCACTCGAGGTCGTAGTCCCACTCGCCGTGCTCGCTGACGTGGAGGCTGGAGCCGTACCCCTTCCCGGGCGGGAGATCGATCCGTCCGTAGGGACGGATCTTCGCCATCAGCCGGAACCACTGCGTTCCCCAGCTGCGCATCCAAGCCTTGCCCTGGAGGTCGAGCCACGGGGCGTTGAGCACCAGACCACTGATTCCAGCACCTGACGCACCACCGGTGCCGGCGTTCAACCGGTCGAGCCACAGGGGCAGCACGAGGCCCCCGGTGGAGTGACCTGCGAGCAGCACCGGGGCGTCACCGGTCTCGTGCCGGACGGCGGCGAGGGCTCGGCTCAGCTCGGCGTCGTAGTACGCGAGGTCGGAGACGTAGTGGGGCTGCTGGTCCGGACGCAGGGACCGCCCGCACTTGCGCAGGTCGAGGGCGAAGAAGGCGAACCCACGCTCGGTGAAGAAGTCCGCGAGGGCGGTCTGGAAGAAGTAGTCGGTGAAGCCGTGCACGTAGAGGACGGCGCCGGTGGGTTCGGCCGGAGCCTCGCGCCGCACCAGGGTGCCGACGATCTGGCCCTGACCGTCGGGATCGTCACCGAGATCCAGGACCTGCTGCTCGTACCCCTCGCCCAGGACGTCGGGCTGCCAGCCGGCCATGGCCAGCAACCATACGGGTGGGTTGACCGGGGTCCCAGAATGGGCATGTGGCCGAGATCAAGGACGTCCAGCGATCGCTGGACCTCGCCCTGCGCGTGGGCGAGATGCTGCTGTCGAACGGCGCGGGCGCGGCCGACGTCACGGCCACGATGTCGTCGGTCACGCAGTTCCTCGGGCTGCGCAACGTCCTCGTCGACGTCACGTTCACGACGCTCACGCTGAGCTACGACGCCGGTGTCGAGGACCCGGTCATCACGATGCGGCGCCAGGTCACGCACCGCGAGAGCGACTACGCCGACCTCACGGCGGTCGACCACATCGTGGCGGACCTCATCAACGAGGAGATCACCCGGGAGCAGGCCGCCGGACAGATCCTGCAGCTCTCATCCTCCGGCCACCCGACACCCCGCTGGGCCGTCACCATCAGCTGGGGCGTCACCGCCACGGGCGTCGCCCTCCTGCTGGGCGGTGACTGGGTCGTGATGCTCCTCGCGGCCGTCTCGGGCGCTGCGCTCGAAGTGCTGCAGCGGCGACTGGCCCGGCTCCGGCTGCCGTTCTTCTACTCCCAGGTCGCGGGCGGCTTGCTCGCCACGACCCTGGCCGTCGGCGTAGCCGCCACCCCCGTGCCGATCAACCCGTCGCTCGTCGTGACGGCCAGCATCGTCATGCTGCTCGCGGGGCTCGGCTTCATCGGCGCCTTCCAGGACGCACTCACCGGCTTCTACCTCACGGCGAACGCCCGGATCCTCGAGGTGATGTTCGCGACCGTCGGCATCATCGTCGGCGTCAGTGGCGGCCTGGGGCTGGGTCGATGGATGGGCGTGGACGTGCTGGTCGACCCCGACCTCTCGGCTGATCTCTCCAACCTGCCGGCCGTGATCGTCGGATCGGCCGTCACGGCCGCCGGGTTCGCGTTCTCGGCCTACTCGCCGGCGCGCATCCTCGCGCCGATCGCGATCATCGGCGGACTCGGAGGTGGGATCTCCTTCGCCCTCGTCGAGGGCCAGGTCCACCGCGCCGCTGCCGCGGGCATCGCGGCCTTCGTGATCGGCTTCGTGAGCTATTGGGTGGCCGGCCGCGTCCGCGTACCCCCGCTGGTCATCGTCGTCTCGAGCATCGTGCCGCTGCTGCCCGGCCTGCTGATCTACACCTCGTTGACGCTTCTCGCGGCGGAGAACTTCACCGGCATCGTCGCGATGATCACCGCCATCGCGGTCGCCCTCATGCTCACCGCCGGGGTCATCCTCGGTGAGTACGTCGCCCAGCCGCTGCAGCGCGAGGCACGTCGTCTCGAGCGTCGCCTCTCCGGGCCGCGCCTCGTCGGACCGATCCGCATCCGGCACGCTCGACGCTCTCGCCGATCCCGCGAGTCCTGACCTCCCCGAAATCCCTGCGGCGACGCCGTGACGGGTGCGATGATCAGGCCCGACGGCGGTACGGTCGCCGTCACGCAGGAGGGACATGAAGGGCCGGCTGAGACGTCGAATCGGGGGTCTCGTCGCCGTGCCCATCTTCGCTCGGCTCGGCTTCCATCTCCGCCGGCTCGCCGGCGACATCAACCCCTCGTTCTTCCTCCGGCTCTTCCTGGGCCTCACGACGCTGGTGCTCATCGCGGCCGTCCTGGTCGCGCTGGCCGAGGGCCCGCGGGACACCGTCGGCGGCTTCCTCGGGTCGGTTGGCAAGAGCTTCTACTGGGCGGTCACCGTCGTGATGGGCTCTGGTGACGCGTCCTACGTCACGACCGTGCCGGGCTTCATCATCAGCTGGCTTCTCGTCGCCATCGGCGTGGCCATCGTCGGCATCATCACCGCCACTCTCGTCGGCTTCGTCATCGACTTCATCCTCAAGGAGGGCCAGGGCATGGGCGCATCCGGATACCGCGACCACATCGTCGTCTGCGGCTGGAACCCGACCGCACGTGAGCTGATCACAGAGCTCGGGACTGACGAGTACACCACCAAGGTCGTCGTCATCCACGACGCGGAGAAGAACCCCGCCGGAAGTGGCGTGTACTTCGTCAGCGGCGACATCACCAACGCCGACGATCTGCGCCGCGCGGGGATCGAGGAGGCGATGGCGGCGATCATCTGCCCGGCCGACGCCAGCAACGATGCCGACATGCGCTCGATCCTGTGTGTCCTGGCGATCGAGGCGATCGCCCCCCAGGTCCGCACCGTGGTGGAGGTCAACAACCCGAGCCATGTCGACCACTTCCACCGCGCCAACGTCGACGAGGTGGTGGTGACCTCGCGCATCGCGTCCCGGTTGCTCGCCCGCACCTCGCTCTACCCCGGCCTCGCCGAGATCGTCACCGACATCGTGTCCGGCGGCAAGGGATCGGAGCTGTACCGGGTGGCGATCCCCGACAACTGCGTCGGCCTGTCGCTCGACGAGCTGTCCTCGCACCTGCGCGGCGAGCACAGCGCGACGCTGCTGGGGGTCAACCGTGACGGGATCGCCTACGTGAACCCACCCAGCGACTTCCGGCTGGAGCAGGGCGACGACGCCGTCGTCGTGGCGGAGTCGCTCGGAACCCTCGCGCCGCTCGAGATTCAGCACGACTGACATCATGTCTGCATGAGGCTGCACCTGACTGACGACGACGTCGCCTTCCGCGAGGAGATGCGGACCTTCTTCACCACGAAGGTCCCCCAGGACATCCGTGACAGCCTCGGCGCTCGGCACGAGCTGACCAAGGACCAGATGGTCCGGTCCATGCAGACGCTCAACGCCGCCGGGCTCGCCGTGCCGGGCTGGCCGGTCGAGTGGGGCGGCCAGGACTGGAGCCCGCTGCGCCGGCACATCTGGAGCGTGGAGATGCAGCTTGCGTGCGTGCCCCCGCCACTGGCGTTCAACGCGGGCATGATCGGGCCGGTCATCGCCGCGTTCGGCTCGCAGGAGATGAAGGAGCGATTCCTCCCGGACACGGCCAACTGCGACATCTGGTGGTCACAGGGCTTCTCCGAGCCCGACGCCGGGTCCGACCTCGCATCGCTCCGCACCACCGCCGTCCGCGACGGTGAGGAGTATGTCGTCAACGGCCAGAAGACCTGGACGACGCTCGGCCAGTGGGGCGACTGGATCTTCACGCTCGTCCGCACCGACCCCGAGGTGAAGAAGCAGGCGGGCATCTCGATGCTGCTCATCGACATGACGTCGCCCGGCCTCACCGTCCGGCCGATCGAGCTGATCGACGGCGGCCACGAGGTCAACGAGGTGTTCTTCGAGGATGTCCGCGTCCCGGCCGAGAACCTGGTCGGCGAGGAGAACAAGGGTTGGGACTACGCGAAGTTCCTGCTCGGCAACGAGCGGGTCGGGGTGGCGCCGGTCGGGCTCATCAAGCGCCTCCTCTCGCAGGCCAAGAACCAGGCGACGACCGCCGGTCCGGGTGGATCGTCCTTGCTCGACGACCCGTACGTCGCGGCCCGTGTCGCGACGCTGGAGAACGAGCTCATGGCCCTGGAGCTCACCGCTCTGCGCGTCGTGGCCCACTCGGCGGAGGGCAAGCCGCATCCTGCGTCCTCGGTGCTCAAGCTCCGCGGCTCCGAGCTCCAGCAGCAGGTCACGTCGCTGTTCGTCGACCTCGGCGGTCCGCTCTCCCTCGCCTCCGGCGCGGGCGATGACAGTGACGTCCCCGACTGGGTGCGTGTGGTCGGCCCGAAGTACTTGAACCTCCGCAAGGCCACGATCTACGGCGGCTCCAACGAAGTGCAACGTCAGATCATCGCCGGCTCCATCCTGGGACTGAGGTAGACCATGGACTTCGCACTCGATCCCGAGCAGGAATCCCTGCGCGACGCCGTCCGCGGCTTGCTGGGCAAGGCGTACGACTCCTCCGAGACGCGCCGCGAGGTCGTCAACGAGGACCCCGGCTTCAGCGAGAAGACGTGGTCCCAGCTGGCCGAGATGGGCGCCCTCGGGCTGCCCTTCGCCGAGGCGGACGGTGGCATGGGCGCCGGACCGGTCGAGGTCTCGATCGTGGCGGAGGAGATGGGCCGCGTCATCGCACCCGAGCCGTTCGTCGAGGTGGTCGTGCTGGCCGGCGGCCTCGTCGCCGGTGCCGGCACCGACGAGCAGCG
>CAVSDS010000012.1:0-252146 GCA_963726885.1 uncultured Actinomycetota bacterium
AGGTGCCGGTCCTGCCCAGCGGAGGCGCCAGGCCGAGCACGCCCAACGCAGCCTTCTCTGCGAGCAGGGTGTCGAAGGGTGCCTGCCCATCGAGCTGGTTGACGACCCCGGCGAGCGCGCCCAGGTAGGCGCGTGCGAGCGGCTGGGGTGGCGGCCCGGGTGGGATCGCTCCGGTCGTGCGACCCGCCCTGATGAGGCCGAGGATGTCGTCGAACATGCGGCTCAGTGCCGCCCCGACCGCCCGACCGACTGGATGATCGGTCCCGTCGAACTCGGCTCCGAGAGCTGTCAGGACCAACGGATCGTGGCGACCGAACACGGCAGTGCCTCCTGCGACCGCGACCAGCGTCTCGACCGGATCGGCTTCTTGCTCGAACAAGTAGCCCACCTCGTCGTACCAGCCATCCTCCATCGACTGCACGACCGCCAACGCAAGCTCTTCCTTGTTCTCGAAGACGTCATGCACTTTCGCGAGGGGGCAACCCGCCATTCGGGCCACGGCATCCAGGTCCAGGGCTCGATAGCCGTGCCGGTACAGCTCGCGGGCGCCTGCGTCCAGCAGGGCGCGCCTGACTCCAGCGCGACTGTCGGCGTTCGTTGGCCGATGTGGCGGTGTGGCGTCGATCATCGTTTCCAACATTCATGCATGGGTGTATGCATCGTACGTTCGCCGAGGACGGGGCGGTGGGCCTTTCAGTCAGTCGGTGGAACGAGTCCGAGCAGGCCCAGGGCGGCCCTTTCAGCGAGCTGGACGTCGTACGGTTCCTGTCCGGCCAGGTGGATCACGAGTCCCTCGATGCCACCGACGAGGGCGAGGGCCAGCTCTCGAGGGGGTGGTCCCGGCGGGATCGCACCGCTGTTGCGTCCCGCGATGATGAGTCGAGCGTTGTTGTCGACGACCCGGACCAGCGCTTCCTGTACGGCTCGTGCGACCGGATGGTCCTGTCCCTCGAACTCCGCTCTGAGCGTCATCATGACCCGGGAGATCTCATTGCGGCAGTAGACGGCGTAGCTTCGGGCGATCTCGACCAGAGTCGCGACCGGATCAGCGTCGTCGGTGAACAGGTGCCCGAGCTCGTCGTGCCAGCTCTTCTCCACCCAGTCGACCACCGCCAGGACGAGTTCTTCCTTGTTCGCGAACTGGTGGTACAGCGCTCCGCGCGTGTAGCCGGCGTCCTTGGCCACGCGCTCGAGGACGAGGTTTGCGTACCCAAAGCGTGATATCCCGAGCGCGGCCGCCTCAAGCAAGGCGGCACGAGTACGTGCTCGACGCTCGGCCTGCGTCAGCCGTTCCGACGAAGACTTTTCTGCCGACGTTGCCGTTGACTGCATCTGCCCACCACCACCATTGACCAATGCTATCGGTACACATTCCCTCGCGGGCCGTACCCGCTCTGTGCTGCTTATCACATACAAACGTGTATGTATGTTATCGTTTATCCACAGGGTGACCACGCACGGCGCGCTGCTATGGCCTTCGGCCATGACACTGCGACGGGTGGAAAAATGTTCACCGAACAACGCGTGAGCTATGGTCGGCATGCTTCGGCGCTGGCACTGGCATCAGTCCTCCTGGTCGTGGCGGGAATGTTCACCGCCGGCAACCAGGCAGCACATGCCATCGGCACTCCTCCCAATCTCGGTGCTGTGGACTCGTTCGCGGTGATCGGTGGCCAGGAGGTCACCAACACCGGTGACTCGGACCTGTGGGGAGACCTGGGTGTGTGGCCGGGGACGTCGATCACCGGGTTCCCGCCCGGTGAGCACGATGGGGCCCGGCACGAGACCGACGCGGTGGCCCAGCAGGCCCAAAGTGACCTGACCGCCGCCTACAACAACGTGGCCGGCCAAGCCAAGGACTTCGACAGCCCAGCAGAGCTCGGAAATCGGGAGATCAGTCCCGGTGTCCACACCTCCACCTCGGGGGCACTGCTGACGGGCACCCTGACCCTCAACGGGCAGGGCAACCCGAACGCGGTCTTCATCTTCCAGATCCCGGAATCACTGACCACCGCCTCCAACAGCACCGTCGCCTTCACCAACGGCGCAGCACCGTGCAACGTGTTCTGGCAGATCGGCGCCTCCGCCACGATCGGGTCCGGCACCACCTTCATCGGCACCGTCATGGCCCTGACATCCATCACCGCGTTCACCGGCGCCAACGTCGAAGGACGACTACTGGCACGCAACGCCCTCGTCTCACTCCAGAACAACGACATCACCCGGCCCAGGTGCTCCACAGACATCGACGAGGATGACGCCGCCGACGGCACAGACGAAGACGAAGACACTGCCGGCGACGATGAGGATGCCGCCGGCGATGACGAGGATGCCGCCGGCGATGACGAGGATGCCGCCGGCGACGATGCGGATGCTGCCGGCGATGCCGATGCGGATGCCGATGCCGATGCGGATGCCGATGCGGATGCCGATGACGACACCGGCTCGGCCGACGGCGCAGGTGACGACGAAGCAGACGCCGATGCCGATGCCGATGCCGATGCTGACGCGGATGCCGATGCGGATGCCGATGACGACACCGGCTCGGCCGACGGAGAAGGCAACGACGACGGCGGCAACGACGACAACGACGACAACAACGGCAACGACGATGACAACGGGAACGACGACGACGACAACGACGACAACAACGGGAACGACGACGATGACAACGACGACAACAACGGGAACGACGACAACGACAGCGACAACAACGGCTCGAAGGACAGCGACTCCATCCCCAAGGGCAACCCCGCCACGGGCATGGGTGGCACCGCGTCAGGAGCCGGCTCTCTCTCGATGGTTCTGCTGACCTTGGGTGGCGTCTCCGGCGCAGGTTCGATCATGCTGATGTCGGCGACGGGCATGCGGCGGAAATCCCGCCACCGCCAGTAGCGGCGCGTGCGCAAGAGGTCATACTCGGTGACGGCACGAACTCTTCATCGAGTCTCCGGGGCGACGGTCATGGCGATCGTCGCCTTCTCGCTCCTCGCTCTAGGGCTCCAACCCCACCCTGACAGCCGTACGACGCAAGACGCGTTCACCGCGTCGGCGCCGCTGCCGCTCGCGGTGCAGTCGAAGACTGACGTCGACTCCAAGCTCACGCCAGTCAGCCTCACGATCCCCGCGATCGACGTGAAGGCTGACGTCACCAGGCTGGGACTGAACGCGGACCGGACCGTGGAAGTACCGAAGGACGCCGACGACACCGGGTGGTATCGCCACGGGCCTGCGCCCGGGGAGAACGGCTCGGCGGTGATCCTCGGTCACGTCGATTCCACGACCGGGCCGGCCGTGTTCTACCGGCTGAAGAATCTCGAGCGCGGCGAGAAGGTTGCCGTCAAGCTCTCCGACGACTCGGTGGCCCACTATCAAGTGGTCCGTGTGGCGCTCTACGAGAACGAGGACTTTCCGGCACAGAAGGTCTACTCGGCTTCCGTTGGTAGGCCCGCACTCAACCTCGTCACGTGCGGGGGCAGTTATGACCGAGATGCCGGCGGATATCAATCGAATGTCGTCGTCTACACGAAGTACCTGGGGGCCACCGACCGCACGGCGTCACCCGAAACATCCACCTCCGCGGGATGACGGCGGACCACTCAGCACCCGTCACAGAATCGCCTCGCTCTACGATTGACTCGGCAGCACCCGGGATCGAGACACGTGCCATTGAACCGGAATCAGCGGCGTAGGTTCGATTCGTACCCGGATCCAGCCCCACGAGTGCAAGGAGCGCAGTGAGCGATCAGGTCACCGCCATCGTCCTCGCCGCAGGCGCGGGCAAGAGGATGCGATCCAGGCGCGCCAAGGTTCTTCACGAGCTGGGCGGGCGCAGCATGATCGCGTACTCGTTGACGGCCGTCCGCGAGGTCGGCGTCTCCCGCACCATCGCCGTCGTCGGTCACGACCGCGACCAGGTGTCGGCGGCCATCTCGGAGCTCGACCCCGACGTGCTGCTGGCCGTCCAGGAGGACCAGCGCGGCACCGGCCACGCCGTGCAGGTGGCGCTCGAGGCGCTCGGCTCCCGCCCTGAGGGCACGGTGCTGATCACCTACGGCGACGTGCCACTGCTGACACCGCAGACGCTGGGTGAGCTGCTCGAGGACCACCAGGCCGCCGGGCGCACGGTCACGATCCTCTCCGCCGAGCTCGACGACCCGACCGGCTATGGCCGGATCGTGCGCGACGACACCTCGGCCGTCACGGCCATCCGCGAGGACGGCGACGCCAACGACGCCGAACGGGAGATTCGCGAGGTCAACAGCGGGATTCTCGTCGTCGACGGGGGGTTCCTCGCCGACGCCGTCGCGCGCCTCGAGACCGACAACTCTCAGGGCGAGCTGTACCTCACCGACATCGTCGGCCGGGCCGTCTCCAACGGACTGCCGGTCGGGGCGCACTTGCTCGAGGACGTCTGGCAGACCGAGGGAGTCAACGACCGCGGCCAGCTCGCGCGGCTCGGCCGCGAGCTGAACCGACGTCTCACCCAGCACTGGATGCGCGAGGGCGTCACGATCATCGACCCCGACACCACCTGGATCGACTCCGCCGTCACCCTCGCTCCCGACGTCACGCTGCTGCCTGGCACCCAGCTGCTTGGCGCGACCGCCGTGGGGGCGGGTGCCACCATCGGGCCTGACACGACACTGCGGAACGTCGAGGTGGGCGAAGACGCCACGATCGTCCGCACGCAAGGGTCGGACGTCGTCATCGGAGCGGGCGCGACCGTCGGCCCGTTCTCCTATCTGCGTCCCGGCACGGAGCTGGGTGAGGCCGGAAAGATCGGCGCGTTCGTCGAGACCAAGAACGCCCAGATCGGTGCAGGAGCCAAGGTGCCGCACCTCTCGTACATCGGCGACGCGGAGGTGGGCGAGGGCACCAACATCGGCGCAGGCACGATCGTGGCCAACTATGACGGTGTCGAGAAGCACCGCACCACCGTCGGCAAGCAGGCACGCACCGGCTCGAACAACGTCTTCGTCGCGCCCGTCACCATCGGCGATGGCGCCTACACCGGCGGCGGCACCGTGGTGCGCAAGGACGTCCCGGCGGGGGCACTGGCGACCAGTGCCGGTCCGCAGAGGACCATGGAAGGGTGGGTGCAGGAGAAGCGCGCCGGCACCCCCGCCGCCGAGGCCGCCAGCAATGCAGAGGAAGACGAATCAGGTGAGTAGCCTGCTGAAGCAGACCCCGACGAAGAAGATCATGCTCTTCTCCGGTCGGGCGCACCCCGTGCTGGCCGAGGAGGTGGCGAACCTCCTCGAGATCGACCTCGTGCCCACCACGGCGTACGACTTCGCCAACGGCGAGATCTACATCCGCTTCGACGAGTCCGTGCGCGGCTGCGACGCCTTCGTCCTGCAAAGTCACGCCGCGCCGATCAACGACGCGATCATGGAGCAGCTCATCATGATCGACGCGCTCAAGCGGGCGTCGGCCAAGCGGATCACCGTGATCCTCCCCTTCTACGGCTACGCCCGGCAGGACAAGAAGCACCTGGGCCGTGAACCCATCTCGGCGCGCCTGATGGCCGACCTCTTCCTCTCCGCGGGTGCCGACCGCCTCATGACCGTCGACCTGCACACGGCCCAGATCCAGGGCTTCTTCGACGGCCCGGTCGACCACCTGCTGGCGATGCCGATCCTGACCCGGCACGTGAAGCGCAAGTACGGCAAGCGTGACCTGACGGTCGTCTCGCCCGACGCCGGTCGCATCAAGGTGGCCGAGTCGTGGGCCCGCGCTCTCCGGGGTGCCCCGCTGGCGTTCATCCACAAGACCCGCGACCCCCGCAAGCCCAACGAGTCGGTGGCCAACCGGGTCGTGGGCGAGGTCGAGGGCCGCACCTGCATCCTCGTCGACGACCTCATCGACACCGGCGGCACGATCGTGCAGGCCGCCGAGTCCCTGATGGCCGACGGCGCCGAGGACGTCGTCATCGTGGCGACGCACGCGGTGTTCTCGGGCCCGGCGATCGACCGGCTCAAGAACTCCACGGCCTGCGAGATCATCGTCACGAACACGTTGCCCATCGACGATGACAAGCATTTCGACAAGCTCACCGTGCTCTCCATCGCCCCCTTGCTGGCGCAGGCCACCGCTGCGGTGTTCGAGGACGGTTCGGTCACCAGCTTGTTCAAGAGCTGACCACCGGCCCGAACGCTCACCGTCAGGGTGACGGGCGCGAGCGTGCTGGCGACTGACAGTCTTGGCTCATGTCCCTGGCCATGTTCACCCTCGAGGACGACCAGCTCGTCCCCACCCACATCGCCCGCAGCATGTGGAGCGACGACCAGATGCACGGCGTCGCGGTGAGTGGTGCTCTCGCACGGGCTCTCGAGACGCGGCTGGCCGAGCTGGGTCGCGACGACCTGCAACCCGCCCGCTACGTCGTCGACCTGTTCCAGCCGGCCAGGATGGCGCCGTGCACGGTGACGACCGAGGTCGTCCGGGAGGGCCGTCGCATCTGCCTGATCGACGCGACCCTCCTCCAGGACGGCGAACGGGTTGCTCGGGCCAGCTGCACCTTCCTGCTGCCGACGGAGTCGCCGAGCGGAGCCGTCTGGACTCCTGAGGACCACCCGGAGTCGCCGCCGGAAGACCTGGTTCCTCCGAGCGAGGAGCCACGGGTGCCGTTCTTCGCCAGTGAGGCAGCGTGGTCGCAGTCGTTCCCCGACCATCAGAACGCCGGACGCAAGCAGACTTGGCAGGCCGGCCTGCCGGTCGTCGACGGCGAGAAGGGGACGCCGTTCCAGTCGCTGGCGAGCGTCGCCGACGCGACCAGCATGGTCGTGAACTGGGGGACCGAGGGCGTCCAGTTCATCAACACCGACATCACCCTCTCGCTCGCCCGGCCACCCGTCGGCCGCGAGATCGGGCTGTCAGCGACCGACCGGGTGGAGCGCGACGGCATCGCCGTCGGGACGGTCGAGGTCTTCGACCGGGCCGGGCCCCTGGGCACGGCAATGGTCACCGCACTGGCCAACGCGGCCCGTCCGGTCAACTTCGAGAACGTCGAGTTCGACGACGACGGCGGCCGCAGCACGGGGAGCGACTGACCAGCTCAGGCATCGAGAGTCAGGACCTCCGCGCCTGGGTAGTGGCGGCCCAGCTTGCGGTCACTGGTGACGAGTCGCCGGCCGGTGCTTTCGGCAAGCTCCACATAGAGAGCATCGCTCAATCGAAGGCCCGACCAGCGGTTCCAGGCTCCGGCAAGCAAGCCGGGCAAGGGTGTGCGCTCGACTGGCATGGCCGCACACAGGTGAACGGCCTCCGTCGCCCGGGCAGCAGGCAGGAGGCCGGCTCGCTGCATCCTCCCGAGTGCAGACAACACCTCGGCATCGATGTGGGCAGGCGCGAACAGTCGCCGATCGTCGAGAGCTGCATGGGCAGCCTCGGCCAAGCTCGTTTCGGCGAGGAGATCGACGATGACCGACGCATCGATGATGATCTCTTCCGGCGAGTCAGGCACCAAGCTCCTCGCGCGCTTCATCGATCGCGGCCATGGCCTCCTCATGAGTGACACCGGTCGTCTCACGAGGAAGCGATGCGAGCCAGTCGTTCGTGGCCTTCGCGGCAAGGGCACTGTCGATCGCGGCTTGCGTCAGTGCAGAGACATTGAGACCGGCTGCTCGTGCCGCCTTGGCCAGATCGTCCGGCACGTAGACGTTGAGTCGCGCCATACACACAGTGTACACACACTCACGCCCAGACCAAGGCCGTGCAGCGCCAGCTTCGTTGCCCTCGGTGTGACGTCTGCAGCTCCAGCCGCACCGCCAGTGCCCGCGAGCGTCCGCGGTGCACCATGCGCCCGGCGATCTCCGCGGTCTCGTCGTTGATCATCGAGACGTGCACCGACGCGATGCGCGCGGTGCCTCCGACTCCGGCCCGCCGTGGTGCCCGGGCGCGTGCCGCGAGACGGGCGTGGAGCTGGTCGTACACGTCCGGTGCCATCCAGGCGGCCATCTGTCGTGGTGCCCGTTCGCCGGAAAGCACCTCGACCAGGGCCTGCATGAAGTGCGCGGCACGCTGCCGCAACGGATGCCCGAGGTCGTCGGTGGTCGACCGTTCGATCGGTGCCGGGAGAACAGGCCGCACGCCGGCGAAGGGGAGCGGGATCTGACCTGGCGCCGGTTCGACCGGCCGATCGAAGGTCGGGACGACAGGCAGGACGTGCAGGGCGGTGGCGGTTCTCATGAGCGGTCCTTCGAAGGTGGTACGAGTCGTTGACCCGGGTGGATGAGGTCGGGGTCGGCCCCGATGACGTCTCGATTGGCGGCGTACCAGCGGTCGACCTCTCGAGCGGTCGCTGCGAGGTCGGAGCCGGATCCGAGTCGGGCTCGCGCGATGGCCCACAACGTGTCGCCTCGACGCACGACCACTGGTGGTTGCTCCGTCACAGGGGCGGCGGCACCGGTGACGAGCGGACGGTCCGGGAGCCGGAGCCCGTCGACGCCGTGATCTTCCGCCTGTGCGGCCGGGACGCTGAGGGCGCCGGCGATGCCCGCGAACACCAGGCCGCGAAGCAGACGTGGAGTGAGGGCGACGGCGATGCCCCGGAGGGCGGGTGTCGAGGCGAGCGTCGCCACGAGCACCGCCCAGACGCCGACCGCGACCGTCACGAGCCACACCAGAGCGAGCACGGCGGCCGTGAAGTCGTCGCCGTGCAGCGCAGCGAACTGGTCGCCGATCCACCCCATGTCGTCCCCCGAGTAACGTTTGATGACGTTTGAGCACATCTAAGGCTGACGGACGCACCGTGTCAATGGGTCGTGCACAGGTCGGTTAACCTGCCCGGGACAAGGGGGAATCGTGCGCTGGGACCGACTGTTTGCCGACCTGGAGGGTCAGGCTGCCGACCTTGAGCTCGAGGAGCGCGACGCGCTCGTCAGCGAGCTCCGCGACGGCGAGTGGGCCGAGACCTCGTGGCGTGATCTCGTGGGCGGACATGTGGTGCTGCTGGTCGCCGGTCTCGGTCGCGTCGAGGGCGAGACGCGCCTCGTCAACGAGCAGGTCGTGCACGTGTCGACGGAGCGGGCCGAGCACGTGGTCGCCGGCGCGGCCGTGCTTGAAGTCATGGCCGGCCAGCACCGGGCTTCCGCTCCCACAGCGGTGACGTCACGGCTCGGTTGGGGTCATGTGTTGCGAGCTGCCAGGGACGATGGCGACCGGACGATCCTCACGCGCATCGATGGCACGACGGTCGACGGCACGGTCGACGTGGTGGGTCGTGATTTCGTGACGGTGAAGACCGGCACGGGGCGCACCCGCACGGTGCCATTTGCGGCGTTGGCGGCGCTGACGCTCAGCGCGACCTGACCTAGGGTGCCGTTTGGACGACGCATCCGCGGGGTTGGAAGACGAGATCTGACGCTGTTTGCACCCCATCAGGACCAGGAGGACGCCCAATTTCGTACGATGCCGGGCTTTTCCGTGAGACACTACGACTCCGCGCATCCTCTTCCAACCACCGGAGAACTCCCATGCGACGAACGTTTTATGCTGCAACAACGGCAATTCTCACGGCACTGCTTGTCACGGTCGGCCTGACATCTCCGGCCTCCGCGGCCCAGCCGGTCTGGACCTACTACTCGACGTCTGGCGGCACGCAGGCGAACCTTCTCGGCAAGGTGATCAGCAGCGAGCTCACGGGCGCCTCCAACATCGGCGGCACCGCGTTCAACGGCCAGAGCTCCAACGGCGTCGCGAAGGTCTCGGTACCGGGCCTGATCAACGTTGGTGCGGTCACCACGTCACAGGTCGCCTCGCCGTTCGGTAGTGACGGCCTCCAGGTCACCTCCAAGGTGAAGATCGCCGGAGTGGACCTGCTCGGCGGCGCGATCAAGGTCGGCGCCGTCGACACCACCAACATCGCCCGTGCGACGCCGGCAGGCTTCAGCAGGGAAGCCGATTCGAAGCTGGCCTCGTTGACCATCGGTGGCCAGTCCTACTCGCTCTCGGCCGCTCCCAACACCAAGGTCGAGATTCCTGGTATCGCGGAAGTCGTCATCAACGAGCAGATCACCAACAGTGGTGGCTCCGGCATCGAGACCAAGGTCAACGCCCTCCGGGTGACCCTGCTCAAGGACATTGCCGGTGCCAAGCTCGGCTCGACGATCAAGCTCGGGGTGAGCTCGATCCACATCGTGAACGGCGGGCCGTCCAACGCGATCCCGGTTGGTGGCTTCGCCTACGGCACCGCAGTCAAGGTCGGCGTCGCGGACGCACAGGTCGAGGTTCCGCCGACTGCGATGATCCAGCTCCCGTCCTTCGGAACCGGCGGCAAGATCTACACGAACAGCACTGCCAATGTCGACATCCCGCAGGGCTTGGTGAAGATCGGTGCGATCGAGAGCAAGATCAGCGGCGTCTCGGACGTCGGCAAGTCTGATGCCTATGCCGAGAATCAGACGGCGCGACTCAACGTGCTCGGTGGCTTGATCACCGCGGACGCCATCAAGGTGACCTCACATGTCGTCAAGACGCAGACCTCGCACCTCGAGGAGCAGAAGATGACGTTCGTGAACCTGAAGGTTGCCGGCAAGACCATTGCGGTCAACGTCAAGCCGAACACGAAGATCAACGTGCTCGGCGTCGGCCAGGTCACCATCAACCAGCAGGCGAGTGCACCCGGCTACAGCGCCATCATCGGCGTCAGGGTGACCCTCTCCACCAAGAAGCTCGGGCTTCCGGTCGGTGCTGACATCCACCTCGCGGTGGCGAGCACCTTCACCGCGTCGAGCAACTGATCGCTTGACGACAGCACACCAGGGTCGGCCCTTCGGGGCCGGCCCTGATGGCTTTCGGCGGCGTACGCAGGCGCTCAGCGCGACCTGACGTCCTTGCTGCCCGATGCCGCATCCGCGGCGGTGTCGGACCGCGCGTACTGGCGCTGGATGTAGTCCTCGAGCTCCACGGCCTCGACGCGCCACTGACCGCGGCCGCCGATCTGGATGCCGCGAAGGTCGCCGGTACGCACCAGGGCGTAGACCTGACGGCTCGTGACGTTGAGGACTTCGGCGACATCGGCGAGAGTGAGAAAGCGTTGCGCGTCCGCGGACATGTCGTCAGTTTTCCACGCTCAGGTGTCAGATCCCAGCCGGGCTGATGGCAGGCCTGTGGACAACCGGGACCGGTCTGGACGCAGCGGCCGGTTGCCGAGTAGAAACAGTTCATGATCATGCGGGGGGCCATGAGCAGGCTGGACCGACCACGAACGGCGCGACTCGAGCATCAACCGTGGCGCGATCCGCGCCTGATACTCGGGGTGCTGTTGGTGCTGGTGTCGACGGTGCTGGGGGCCGCCGCAGTCGCCGCTGCCGGCAGCTCCACGGGCTACTGGGCGGTGCGGTCGGAGGTGCGGGCCGGCGATCCGGTGAAACGCTCCGACCTCGTGCCGGCCGAGGCGCATCTCCCTGACGACGCCGCTCGCCACCTGCTGGCCACCCACGAGGCCCTGCCCGCGCGGCTCGACGACCTCGTCTGGGCACGGGACCTCGGTGACGGTGCCCTCGTGAACCGCGCAGCTCTGGCCGACCAACGCAGCGGTGACGTCACGGAGCTTCCGCTCACCGTCACGTCGGGTGCAGCACCAGATGACCTGCAGCGCGGCGACCAGGTCGACGTCTGGGTCGGCCCGGGTCCGGGCGACGACGCCAGCGAGAAGTCCGTACGGGTGCTGCGCGACGTGCGCGTCGTCACCATCGGCGGAGTCGGCATCGGTGCGAGGTGGCCCGTCGCGCACCGTCCTCGTCGACGTGTCCGATGCCGAGCTGAGCGGATCCGTGGTCAGCACGGTGGCAGCCGGCCACGTGACCATGGTCCGCGTGTCGTGACCGATGTCGTCGTGGCGGCCGGTGGCGCCGCATGGGAGTCGGAGGTTCTCCGCGAGATCGAGTTCTCGACGTCGTTGCGGCTTGTGCGTCGCTGCGTCGACGTTGCCGAGCTGCTCGCCGTCGCGCCGGACGCAGCGGGAGCAGCGTTCGTCGCCACCGAGCTGCCCGGGCTCGATGCCGATGCCGTCTTCCGGCTCGAGCGCGCCGGCGTCCGCGTGATCGGACTGGGCGACGACGAACGGTGTCGTGCGCTCGGCATCATCGTGCGGGGCGAGCCCGGCGCGCTCGAGCAGGCGGTGGCCGACGCCGGAAGTCCGGCCAAATCCGATGCCTCCGACATCCGCGGCGCCGCCACGACCATCGCGGTGTGGGGTTCGTCCGGCGCACCGGGCCGGAGCACCATGGCCGCCTCGCTGGCTGCGTCCTTGGCCCACCGCGGCAGCGACACCGTGCTCGTCGACGCCGACACCTACGGCGGCTCCATCGCCCAGATGCTCGCGATCCTCGACGACGTGAGTGGCTTGATGGCCGCCTGCCGCGCCGCGAATCAGGGACGGGTCGAGGAGGTCTCCGACCATCTCCTCGACATCGAGCCGCGGCTCCGGCTGCTCAGCGGCATCCCGCGCGCCGACATGTGGCCGCAGGTGCGTCCGGGTGCGCTCGAGCTGGTGCTGCGACGGCTGCAGGCCAACGCCGATGTGCTCGTGGTCGACTGTGCCGCGTCGCTGGAGCCCGGTGAAGGCGCTCATGGAGCCGGGCGCAACCAGGTGACGCGGCATGTGCTGTCCGCGGCCGACGCCATCCTCGTCGTGGGTCGCGCCGACCCGGTCGGCCTGTCACGGCTCGTGCGGGCTGTGCACGACCTGTCCGACGTCGTCGACGCGGAACCGGTCGTCGCGGTGAACGGGATGCGGCCGTCGCTCGGCTGGTCCGAGCGCGAGGTCGCCGGCACGCTCACCCGGCTCACGGGCATCGAGCAGGTCACGTTCGTCCCGGCCGACGTCGCGGCGCTCGACCTCGCCATGATGCGCGGTCAACTTCCCCGCGAGGTGGCTCCGTCCTCACCCTTCGTCGCCGCCATGGACGACGTCGCAGCCTCGCTCGCGCCGGTGGTACCTTCATCCCTGTCCAGTTGAGGAGGGTCATGGAACGGCTGAGCCCTCTGGACGCCATGTTCCTCAACAAGGACGCGCCAACAGAACCACGTCAGATCGCGTCGCTGGCCATCCTCGAGCCGAACGACTTCGCGCTCACCTACGACCGGCTCATCCAGGTCATCAGCGAACGTCTCGACATCGTGCCGCGCTACCGCCAGGTGCCTCGTCGGGTGCCGGGCGGGATCAGCACACCGGTCTGGGTCGATGACGAGACGTTCGACATCTCGCTGCACGTGCGACGCTCGGCCCTGCCGAAGCCGGGCACTCGTCAGTCCCTCCACGAGCTCGTCGGCCGGCTCATCGCTCGCCGCCTCGACCTCGACCGGCCGCTGTGGGAGCTCTATCTCATCGAAGGGATGGAGAACGACGCCGTCGCGCTGCTGTTCAAGGCGCACCAAGCCCTGGTCGACGGCTCCGAGACGATCGACCTCGCGCAGGTGCTGCTCGAGGAGTCGGCGCACGAGCGCGACATCCCGCACGACGACTGGGTTCCTCGATCCGAGCCGCGCGGACTCGGACTGGTGTCGGCAACCCTCGACCGCAACATCCGGCAACCGGGTGAGGCGCTCCGCATCACCGAGCACCAGGTCGGACGGTTCCTCAGCAAGCTGCCGGTCATCGGCAACTCGTCCCAGCCGGCCCGAGGCGTCCTGTCGGCCGAGCTGTCGCGACATCGCCGGTTCGCATCCTTGGACACCGCCCTCGACGACTACCGCACGGTGCGCGACGAGCACGGCGGCACGGTCAACGACGTCATCCTCGCCTGCATCGCGGGTGGCATCCGCGGCTGGATGCTCACCCGCGCCGAGCAGGTCACCGCCAAGACGAGCTTCCGCGCCATGGTGCCGATGTCGGTGGTCTCCGACGACGGCCTGCCGACGTCGCTCGGGTCGAAGGTCCGCGGCCACCTGCTGTCGTTGCCGGTGGGGGAGTCGAACCCCGTCGTGCGGCTGCACCAGGTCTCCTACGCCCTGAAGGACCATCGTGAGACCGGGTCGGCTGTCGCCGCCAACAAGCTCGCCGACCTCCCGGGCTTCGCGACCTCGACGTTCCACGCGGTGGGCGCGCGCGTGGCTGATGCCGAGACCGGCCGCGGGCACCAGATCGTCATCACCAACGTCCCGGGCCCGCAGGACCCCGTCTACATGGCGGGGGAGCCCGTGGCGGAGGTCTATCCCTGCATCCCGCTCAGCGGCAACCGGGCCGTGTCGATCGGCGTCACGTCCTACCGCGGCAAGGTGTTCTACGGCGTGGTCGCCGACCGGGACGCCGTGCCCGATGCCGATGTGCTGGCCCAATGCATCAACGACGCGCTCGTGGAGCTGGTCGAGACCGTGGGAACACGCCGCACCCGCGCCCCGCGCGGACGCCAACGACCCCGAAAGTCGTGACGTCGGCTGATGCGGCTCTATCTCACCGCTGACGCGGCCGCCCTACGCTCCTTGCAGGATGGAGGCTCCATCGCGCTCCCGGCCTACGTCGCCGCCAGCGACGACGAGGAGGACGAGTTCACGGCCCTCGCCGCCGCGGCCGAGACCGGGAACGTCGTGGTGGTGGCCGACGTCGACGATCCCGACGACGGTGACGACCAGGCCATCACGCTCGACCAGGTGGTGGCCGTGCACGTCGATGCCGACGGCAGCGGCGACCTCGCCTGGTACGCGACTCAGGAGATCGACGTCGTGCTGGACCTGCTCTGAGTCAGAGCCGCTCGTTGCCGAGATCGACGTCGTTGCGGACGCCCGCGACGATGGCCCTGACGATCTCGGGCTCGATCTTCTTGCCGAAGAACGGCACGTTCACCTTCACGTCGCCCTCGAGGGTGAACACGGGATCGTCGGCTTCGGTGAGGGTCGCCGTGCCCAGCATCTCCGCCGGCTGACCGATGACCGTGAACTTGACGTCGGCCGACCGGCCGCCGTTGCCGTCGGGGCCGCCCCACGTCTCGGTCTGCTTGACCTTGACCGTGTTGCCGACGAACTTCTTGATGGCGTCCGGCATCTCGGCCGTCTGTGAGCGGACGATGGTGACGACGTGACCGTCGCCGTTCGGCTCGACGCTGATCTCGATCTCCGTGCCCCCGCCCTTGGCGGCGGCCTCCTCGCGGAACGCCGCGTCCGAGACGAGGGCATACACCGACTCGACGTCGGTGTTCGGGTACGTGAACGTTTCGCTGAGCCTCATGGCGTCATCCTCGCAGGTCAGCGCGCGGTGTCTTCGGTGGACTCCGGCGTCGCCTCCGGCACCTGGTGCTCGCTGCCGTCAGGGGTCTGCGTCTCGAGCTCCGGAGGCGTGCCGGCCCCGGCCTTCAGCTCGGAGAGCCGGGCCTCGACCTCGGCGGCCGTGCTGTCTCCCTCGAGCTCCTCGAACTGGGCGTCGAGGCTGGAGGCTGCGAGCTCGGCCTGACCGGCCACGCGCGCCTCCTCGCGGCGCACCTTCTCCTCGAACCGGGACACCTCGCTGGTGGGGTCGAGGACGTCGATCGACTTGATCGCTCCCTGGACGGTGGCCTGCGCCTCGGCGGTCTTCGCCCGGGC
Source organism: uncultured Actinomycetota bacterium (assembly GCA_963726885.1). Taxonomy (GTDB): domain Bacteria; phylum Actinomycetota; class Actinomycetes; order Propionibacteriales; family Nocardioidaceae; genus Aeromicrobium. Next base: position 15,526 of record CAVSDS010000012.1, read on the forward strand.
GACGAGCTGGTCGCGCTTGGTCTGCAGCTCGCCGAGCTTGACCTTCATCTGCACGAGACCGGTCTTGAGCTTCTCGACGGTCTCGCCCTGCGAGGCGATCATCGGTGCGGCGTCCTTGGCCTCGGTCTCGAACCCGATCTGCTTGCCAAGCGCGATCTTGGCGAGGGTGTCGAACTTGTCGGCCTCGCCGGCCTGGCCGGACGCACGGAGGCTGTCGCCCTTCTGCGAAGCGGCCAAGGCCTTGCCACCCCACTCCTTGGCGGCGGCGACGTCCTCGGCGTGGTCGGCCTCGGCCATCCGCAGGTTGCCGATCGTGATCGCGACGGCCTCCTCGGCCTCAGCGATCGAGCTCGTGTAGTCGCGGACCAGCTGGTCCAGCATCTTCTCGGGATCCTCGGCCTTGTCGAGGAGGCTGTTGATGTTGGCGCGCGTGAGCTGGGAGATGCGTCCGAGAATCGACTGTCGCTGGGCCATGGTGCTCTCTCTTTCGTGAGGTTGACGTTCTAGAAGCGGCCGCCGCCTCCACGGCGGCCGCGCGTGCTGGTGCCACCGAAGCTGCCCGGGGTGCGTGTCGAGCCGGGACGTTCGCTTCCACCGTACGGCTCGCCGGAACCACCACCATGCGACGAGCCACCGAGCAGGCTGCCGATGCCACCCAGTCCGTTGCGGCCGATCGGCTTGACCAGGATCCCGGCCAGCACCAGCGTCTCGACGTTGGGCGTGCGGCGGCGGTCGCCCCGATCCACCTGCCGTCCGTTCCAGGTGGCCACGTCGGACTCGGCAGTGGTTCGTGCTTCGTCGAGCAACCGCTCGGCCTCGGCGTCGTCTCCGGCACGCCGGTGGCGGAGAGCCTCGGAGAGACGCGTCCGTGCCGGCGCCCGGACGGCGGCACGATGGGTGGTGATGTACTCGTCGACCGCCATGAACACGTCGTTCTCGTCGTCGAGCAGCTTCGAGGCCTGCTCGATCGCTTCTTCAGCCGCGCGGGCATGGACGATGGCGTGCTTCGTCTCGTCGTCCGAGAGCGCCTTGCGGCCGCGCTCGATCTGCTCCTGCGCGGCGACGAGGAGGCGACCGGCCTGGTCAGTGGGCTGACGTGCCGCCAGCTCGTCGGCGCGGCTCATGAGGCCGTCGAGGACGTCTGGCACCTTGGCATTCCAGTCGCGCAGGTCGTCGAACGCCTCGGCCTTGGCGTCCAGCGAGTTGTCGACCTCCTCGCAGATGCTGATGATGCGCGACGTCGTCCTGCGGCGGTCCTGCTCGGACATGGTCGGGGTCTCGTCGAGCTGTTGCCGCAGCGTGAAGGCCTCACGCAGCGACGAGCGAGCATGGTCGACCGTGAACCGGAATCCATCGGTCTGCCCGCGACCGCGCTCGGTCTCCAGATGGCGCAGCTCGTCGTTCGAGGTCAGCAGCGCGTCGTCGACGGCGACGAGCGCGCGGCTGGAGACGTCGTCGAGCTCCTCGAGGTCGAGGATGATCGCCGGGTCGACCAGGTTGCCGTGCTCGTCCATGACGCGGTGGGTGTGGTCGAACCGCTGGCGGACGCGGTGGACGACGAAGGCACCGGCAGCGATCACGAGGACTCCGGCGAAGACGATCCAGCCCCACGGCAGGCCCTCGGCCTCGGCGATGTCGCCGAGGCCGTCGGCCGCCTCGATCGCGGCGCCGGCGAAGTCGTCGTTGCGCAGGGCCGGCAGGATCCTCGTGCGGTCGACCGTCTCGAGGTCGTCATCGGTGAACGTCGCATTGGCGGTTTCGTAGCCGTAGGCCCGGTCCTTCGTGGCCACCGCCAGCAGCACGTCCGCTCGCCCGAGATCGGACTTGTCGTAGGTCTTCGCCGCCCACTCCTCACCGGTGAGGTCGTCGAACGTCGGAACGTAGATGACGTAGAGCTGCAGCCCGGTGCGGTCGAAGAAGCGGTCGAGGGCTCGGCGGACCTCGGGCCCGTCGGAGCCGAGAACGTCCGCCTCGTCGGTGATCTGTCCGGTGACGTCGATCGGTTCCTCGGCGTGGGCCGCCGTGAGGGAGGCACCGGACGCGAGCGTGCAGACGGAGAGGAACAGGGACGTCACGAGCGCACGCTTCATCGACATCACAGGTTGATCTTGTCCGATGCCCCGAGGCCAGACAACCGCGACCCGCCGCTCAGGAAAGTCCGGCCCGCGTGCGGTCGAGCAGATCCTGCCCCACAGCGTCGAGGTCGACGTCGTCCCCGGCGGCGGCTCGCTGCCGGCCGGCGCCGCCTCCGTCACGGAGCAGGCGTTCGGCCACCTCCCGCACGAAGTCCTCGTCCCCGGCAGCTCGAAGTGCGTCCGCGACCTCGTCGAGCACGAGCCCCACCACCTCCGCCGCCGGCCGCGGCTTGCCCGTGCGCGGGTCGAGCAGCGAGCCGGTCAACCCGTAGCGCCGCGCCAGCCAGCGGCCGGCGCGGAGCAGCTCGATGCGCCACGGCGGGACGGGATCGTCCGCGGACGCCGACGTCTCGACCAGGGCGCGGGTCACGGCAGCGACCAGGAGGGCGTCGTCGATGTCGGTGCAGACGTCGGCGACGCGGATCTCGACGGTCGGGTGCTCCACCGCGAGCCGCACGTCGAAGTACACCATCGCCTCGTCGATGATGGCCTCGGAGCCGATGAGGCACCGCACCGCCTCGTGGTACCCCTCGGCGTCGCCGAACGGCTCGACCGGCCCGGAGCTCGGCCACCCGTCCCACACCTGCTCGCGCCAGCTCGCGTAGGAGGTGTCGATACCTCGATCGAACGGCGAGTTGGCGGACAGGGCGACCAGCACGGGCAGCCAGGGCTGGAGGCGGTCGAGGACGCGGACGCCCTCGTCGTCGTCGTCGACCTCGACGTGGACGTGCATGCCGCACACAGGTCCGCGCTTGCCGACCGCGCCGTAGAGGTCGTGCATCTGCTGGTAGCGAGGTTTCGGGGTCAGCTCGCCCTCGTGGCCGGCGAAGAGCGGCGTGGGCATGGCCAGCACAGCGGCGCCTGCGCCCTCAGCCGCCGCGACGGCTCGTTCACGACCGGCGACCAGATGCTCACGCAGCTCGTCAAGTGAGTTCGACGGCTCGGTGTTCACCTCGATCTGCTGGAGGAAGAGCTCCTGCTCCAGCTCCTCCGACTGATCGCCACCGCGCTCGTCGGCCTGCATGGCGCGGGCGGAGATCGGCAGGATGTGAAACGTCTGGGGGTCGACGAGGAACAGCTCTTCCTCGACTCCGACCGTTCGCACGCGTGTCATTCACCGACACTAGGCGCCGAGAGGGTCGAGCGCGCGCGGTGAAAATCAGTGGTCAAGACACCTGCGAGGCGGACCCGAGATGACGTTTCCCGTCCCGTTGGTTTGAGGTGGGGGCGTGCAGATGCCGACGCTGGGCCGACAGGGTCGAGGCTACTTGTGGGTAGACCTTTCGTCCACTTTGCCCAGGTCGGGTGTGTCGTCAGTCGATCGATACGATTCACCATGCTCACCGCGAGGACCAACTGCCACCATCACGTGTGAACGGCCGCGCTCCACAACGGAACTCCGAACGCTCGAACCGTCACCGATCCGTCTCGAGGAAGCGCTCGTGAACCATTCGTCCGATCCGCTGTGGCTGCGTTTCGTCTCCGGTCCCGACATCGAGCAGCTGGGGCTGACCCCGGCCGACGTGGTGGCAGCGGCGACCGACGTGGTTGCGGCGCACGGCCGGGGCGAGACCGTGTTCGAGCCGCGCACCCACCTGGTTCCCGACAACGGTGGCCGCGGGCACTTCAACGTCCTCCGTGGCCACGTCTCGACCCTCGGCGACCACGGCGTCAGCGGCGTGAAGGTGGTCGGCGACTTCGTCCGCAACCACGAGCTGGGGCTGCCGAGCGAGCTGGCGCTGCTGACGCTCTACGACCCGTGGACCGGTGTCCCGGTGGCCATCGTCGACGCCACCCTGATCACCGAGGTCCGCACAGGCGCGATGACCGCGGTCGGCGCCCGTCACCTCGCCCGTTCCGATTCCCGGGTCCTCGGTCACGTCGGGGCGCGCGGCACCGCACACTCCAACGTGGTGATGCTCGACGCGATGTTCGACCTCACGGAGATCCGGGTCACCAGCCGCCGACCCGAGTCGCGGGAGGCCTTCGCGGCGCGGCTGCGCGAGGAGCTCGACACGCCGGTCGTCGTCACCGAGAGCGTGGCCGAGACCTTCGACGGTGCCGACATCGCGGTGGAGGCGACCCGACTGGATGGAGCCGGCGTCGCTGGTGACGCCCGACATGCTCGCGCGCGGGTCGCTGCTCGTCCCGTACGGCACCGTCAGCGCCCTCGACCCACACCTGCTCGACGTCGTGGACAAGGTCGTCGTCGACGACTGGCGAGAGGCGCAGGCGGGGGAGTTCGGAGCGCTGCGACCCCACCTGCGCTCGGGCGCACTGACGCGCGAGACGCTGCACGCCGAGATCGGTGACGTCGTCACCGATCGGCGACCCGGTCGCGAGGACGACGACGAGCGGATCCTCTTCTGGCACCGCGGCCTGTCGATCCTCGACGTCGCCGTCGGCCAGCTGATCCTCGAGCGCGCTGCCCAGGCCGACCTCGGCACGATGGTGCGCTTCCGATGACCAGCCGGTCGATCCCGGTGGCCGCGCCGGAGGACCTCGGGCCCGCCGAGGTCCTGGCGATCGCCGACGGCGCGTCACCGGAGCTCGCGGGCGAGCTGCTCGCCCACCTGGACCGTCGGCGCGCCGAGGTGCTCGACGCGCTGGCCGCCGACGGGCCGGTGTACGGCGTGCACACCGGGATGGGCGCCCTCGCAGGGGTCCGGCTCGACGCCGCCGAGCAGGCCGAGCAGTCCCGGCGGCTGCTGGTCGGCCGTGCGGTGGGTGGTCCGCCGTGGTTGTCGCGACGGGAGGCCCGTGCCGTGGTCGCGGTACGGCTGCGCACGTTCCTGTCCGGTGACGCCGGCGTGTCCGCCGAGCTCTGCGCCTGGCTCGCCACGCTGCTCGCGGAGGACCTGGTGCCGGCGGTGCCGCGGGCGCCCTTCGGGTCGGCCGGCGAGATCATCCCCCTGGCCCACGCCTGGGGGCACTTGGCGGACGTGGGTCGGTTGCTGGACGAGAGGGGTGACGCCGTCGAGGCCGCGACGTTGCTTGGCGAGCGCCGACCTCCCCGGCTCGGCGCCAAGGAGGGCGTGGCGCTGCTCCAGGGGGTTCCTGTCGCCACAGCGCTGGCAGTGCTCCGGGCCAGCGAGGCGCGCGTCCTGCTGCGGCAGTGGACGGTGGTCGCAGCCGCCGAGGTGGCGCTCGTCGGCGCCAGTCGCGACCCCTACCGGGCCGGGGTGGCCCGCGGCGACGACGTCCTCGCCACCATCCTCCACGACCTCCGGGACCTGCTCGGCGAGGAGCCGGCCGCCCCGGTGCACCTGCAGGCCCCCACGTCCTTCCGGGTGGTCGGTTCCACGCTCAGCCACCTGGCGCGCAGCATCGCGACGCTCGAGGACGCGGTCGACCGCGCGATGTCAGGCGTCACCGACTCACCGGCCTGGCTCGATGACGGGACCGGGGGCCGGTTCGTCGGCACGGCCGGCTTCCACGGACTCGAGCTGTCCGCGGCCTCTGACGGGGTTCGGGGCGCGTTGCTCCACGCGGCCGAGGTCGGCACGGCCCGGCTCCATCGCCTGCTCGACCCCGGGTTCTCCGGACTGCCCGCCCAGCTCAGCTCCGATCCAGGACCCCAGGCGGGCCTGATCGCCGTCCACAAACGTGCCGTCGGCGTCGTGCACGCCCAGACACCGGTCGCGTTCACTGCCGTCGGCACCCACGAGACGTCCCAGGGGCAGGAGGACGTGCAGGCCTACGCGCAGGAGGCAGCGGAGCGGCTCCGCGACACCGTCGTCGCCGCCCGCGAGGTGATCGCCTGTGAGCTGCTGGCGGTCCACCAGGCGCACGCCCTCGTCCCGGACCGTCCAGCCGGAGCCACCGAGCTGGCCGATGCCCTGGCCCGGGCAGGCGAGGTCGTTCCCGGCAGCACCGGGGACCGGGCCTGGGGCGAGGACATCCAGGCGCTGATCGGGCAGCTGGAGCGTGGCTGGCCGGCCTGACTCCGGCCTGCTCCGCGCTCGACCTGCTGCCCGTCCACAGAAGGCTGCTCAACCCCTTCCGTGATCTGACGCGATGAGGCAGGATCACGACCATCGCTCTTCGGGGGAAAGGGCCATCGGGGGATGGATTCTCAGGCGCCTGCGCTGTCCGAGCGCGTCCGCGAGCTGGTGCGCGAGCGTCGCATCGATCCGCGCACGGATGTCATAGCGGTGCGCAACCTGGCGGTCGACGTGGTCGCCGAGCACGAGCGCCGCAGCCTGACCGGCGTCGTTCGCGCCATCGATGAACCCGACCTCGTCGTCGGCCAGATCGTCGCCGACCTGTCCGGCTTCGGACCGTTGCAGGCCTACCTCGATGATCCGTCGATCGAGGAGATCTGGATCAACCAGCCGGATCGTGTGTTCGTCGCGCGCGACGGCCGGCACGAGCTCACGCCGACCGTGCTCACGGCGTCGCAGGTTCGGGATCTCGTCGAGCGGATGCTGTCTTCGTCCGGCCGCAGACTCGACATCAGCCAGCCGTTCGTCGACGCGATGCTGCCCGGAGGGCATCGCCTGCACGTGGTGCTCGAGGGCATCAGCCGCGACTTCGCCGCTGTGAACATCCGCAAGTTCGTCGCGAAGGCGCACAGCCTCGAAGACCTTGTCCGCCTGGGCACCGTCGACGAGGCTGTGGCGACCTTTCTCGACGCGAGCGTGCTGGCCGGGCTCAACATCGTCGTCTCCGGCGGCACGCAGGCGGGCAAGACCACCTTGCTCAACTGCCTGGCGGCGGCGATCCCCGGCTCGCAACGGCTGGTGTCGGCGGAGGAGGTCTTCGAGCTGAAGTGCCGGCATCCCGACTGGGTGGCTCTTCAGACGCGCCAGGCCGGGCTTGAGGGCACCGGCGAGATCACGTTGCGCGCGCTGGTCAAGGAAGCGCTCCGCATGCGACCGACTCGGCTGATCATCGGTGAGGTCCGCTCGGCCGAGTGTCTTGATCTTCTTCTCGCCCTCAATGCCGGTCTGCCCGGCATGGTGAGCATCCATGCGAACTCGGCCCGTCAGGCGCTGGTCAAGATGTGCACGCTGCCGCTGCTGGCCGGCGAGAACATCGGTTCAGCGTTCGTGGTGCCCACGGTCGCGTCATCGATCGACCTCGTCGTCCACACCGCCATCGACGATCAGGGTGCACGCCGGGTGCGCGAGGTCGTCGCGGTCACCGGCCGGGTCGAGAACGGCATCATCGAGAGCGAGCCGGTGTTCACGCGACGTGACGGGCAACTGGTTCGCGACAGCGGTGTGCCGGCGCGGCGGGAGGCGTTCGAGACGGCCGGTGTCGACCTCGAAAGCGTTCTCGGCTCGGCCTTGCCTACCCACGGGGCGGCACGATGGGCGCCCTGATCGGCCTTCTCGCGGGAATCGGTCTTGTCCTCGTCGTGTGGACGTTCGGCGATCCGGACTGGCGGCCGCGACCGCGGCAGCGCCAGCGCGGTGATGGTGTGCGCGGGTTGCTGGCGCGTGCCGGACTCGCAGACCTGTCACCGCGCAGTCTTGCCGGGTCTGTGCACGGCCGCATTCGTGCTGTCGACGCTGGTGATGTCGGCGATCTCGGGAGTCCTGGCCATCGGAGTGGTGTTCGGTCTGCTGGCCGCGGTGTTGCCGATCGCGATCCTGCGTGGCCGTGCGCTGCGCCGACTCCGAGAGCACTCCGAGCTGTGGCCGGACGCGGTCGACAACCTCGCGTCCGCGGTGCGTGCCGGACTCTCGCTGCCGGAGTCGCTGGTCCAGCTGGGTGAGCGCGGGCCGGAGGGACTGCGCGATCCGTTCATCCAGTTCGATCGCGACTACCAGGCCACCGGTCGGTTCGACGAGTCGCTCGACCTGCTGAAGGCCCGCCTTGCCGATCCGGTCGGTGATCGCGTCATCGAGGCACTTCGGATCGCGCGTGACGTCGGTGGCGGTGATCTCGGCCGGATGCTCCGCGCTCTGTCGGGATTCCTCCGTGATGACCTCCGGACCCGAGGCGAGATCGAGTCGCGCCAGTCGTGGACGGTGAACGGCGCCAGGCTGGCCGTCGTGGCTCCGTGGGCCGTGCTGCTCGCGATGAGCTTCCAGCGTGAGGTCGTGGCGCGCTATGCGTCGCCGACCGGTGCGGTCGTCCTCGCCGTCGGCGCCATCCTCTGTGTCGTGGCCTACCGGCTCATGCTCTGGATCGGCCGCCTGCCCACAGAGCGACGGGTCTTGTCGTGATCGGTGCGGTCGTCGGCGGACTCCTCGGCACGGGCATCGTGCTGGTCGTCTCGGGATGGCGCCGGATCCGGCGCCCGGCGCTCGAGATGCGCGTGCTCCCGTACATCCGTGACGTCCATCCATATGTGGAGGTCACGTCCCGGCCGGGCGTCACCGGTTCGATCTTCGGCCCGGTCCTGCGGGCTGCCGCCGACTCCGTCGGCGGGGTCCTCGGCGGTTCGGCCAGCGTGCAAAGGCGGCTGGTCCGGCTCGGCTCGATGTGGACCCTCGAGCAGTTCCGGGTGCAGCAGGTGATCTGGGGTGTGGCCGGGTTCACCGGATTTGCCGTTCTGGCGACATTCGTGTGGACGGTCCGCGGCGGCAACGTCCCTGCTCTTCTCGTCTTCTGCATGGTGGGCTTCCTGGCCGGCGTGCTGGGTCGCGACAACCGGCTGTCGGCGCAGGTTCGCGCCCGCGAGGACCGCATGCGGGCGGAGTTCCCGGTGGTGGCGGACCTCCTGGCCCTGGCGGTCGCGGCGGGTGAGAGCCCGGTCGCCGGACTCGAACGCATCCTCCGCGTGATCCACGGGAGCCTCGGCGAGGAGATCGGTCGGGTTCTCGCCGAAGTTCGCACCGGAACTCCGGTCGCATCGGCCTTCGACTCGCTCGCCGCTCGCACCGGCGTCTCGAGCATCGCTCGGTTCGCCGAGGGCATGGCCGTCGCCATCGAGCGGGGCACACCGCTGGTCGACGTCCTCCACGCACAGGCGGCTGACGTTCGCGAGGCCACACGCCGCGACCTCATCGAGGCGGGCGGCCGCAAGGAGGTCGCGATGATGGTCCCGGTCGTCTTCCTCATCCTGCCGGTCACCGTCGTGTTCGCCTTCTTCCCCGGCTACGTCGGACTGCACCTGGCGTCATGAGAAAGGAATCGAGATGAAGTCGTACCTGCTTTCCACGCGCGATGAGCGCGGTGACGTACCCGGGTGGGTGATGATCACCGTGATGTCGGCCGGTCTTGTCGCCATCCTCACGGCGGTCGCGGGGCCTCAGCTCCGATCGATGCTCGAGAATGCGCTGTCGGCCGTCGGCGGCTGAGCGCGAACAGGGTTCGGCTGTCGTCGACTTCGTGCTCGTCATGGTCGTGCTGGTGCCCTCTGGTGCTCGGCATTGCTCAGGTCGGCCTCGTCCTGCACGTCCGCAACACGCTCACCGCCGCCGCGTCGGACGGCGCGCGTGCTGCGGCCCCGCTCGGAGCATCTCCGGCCGACGGTGTCGAGCGAGCACGGCAGCTGATCCGCGGTGGCCTGGCGGACCACTACGCCGACGACGTCACCGCCACGACGACGTCACTCGGCGGTGTTCCTGCGACGGAGGTCGTCGTACGAGCTCGCGTCCCGGCGCTGGGGATCCTCGGACCGTCCATCGAGCTCACCGCCGAGGGTCACGCAGTGCAGGAGGTGGCGCCGTGACACGACGTGAACAGGGCACGGCGATCGGTGGAGTTCGTCTGGCTGAGCATCCTGTTGCTCGTCCCGTTCATCTACGTCCTGATCGCCGTGTTCGACACGCAGCGGGCGTCCTACGCGGTGTCGGCCGCGAGCAGGTCCGCAGCACGGGCCTACCTCCAGGCCGCCGACCCGACCACGGGGGAGCAGCAGGCGCGGATGGCCGCTCGCGTCGCGCTCGATGACCAGGACGTCGACGCCGACGTCATCATCAGCTGCGAACCGGGTCCGGCCGATTGCCTGCAGCCCGGCTCATCGGTGCGCGTGGTGGTTCGCACCGTGCAGCCGCTGCCTCTCACGCCGTCGGCGCTCGGTGACCAGCTCGGCGGCATCGCGGTCGACAGCACCCACACGGAGCCGTTCGGCACGTATCGCGCGGGGCGGTCATGACGCGCGAGCGCGGGACGGTCACGGTCATGACCGTCGGTTTCCTCCTGCTTCTGGGTCTGCTCACCGTCGTGGTGGTCGACTCCTCGGCTGCGTTCCTCGAACGGCAGCGGCTGAACAACCTCGCCGACGGAGCCGCGCTGGCCGCGGCCGACGGCCTGGACGAGGCAGGCTTCTACACCGACCAACGCATCATGCTCGACCAGGACGAGGCCCGTCGGATGGTGAGCGACTACCTGGCGGGGGAGCAGGTCAAAGTCGTCGACGTGAGCGCGGACGGCGACACCGTCAGCGTCCATCTCGAGCGTGGCCTCGACCTTCCGCTCACACCGCCCGGCTGGACGTCCAGCACGACGATCGTCGCCGACGCCAACGCTCAGCTGCGCCGCGGACCGTGATCCGGTTTCAGCGGGGGTAGTCGACGTGGCCCTGCTTCTTGGCGTCCAAGACACGTGTCGCCGACGATCGTCGCGGGCACCGAGTACTTCTCCATGGTGTCGCAGTCAGGAGCCTCCTGCCCGCTCCAGATCTCCTGCCACACACCGTCCCGCTTGGCCCAGATGAACGCCGCACCGCCGCACGAGTGCTGGCTTCCGGCGGCGAAGCCGGACGGGTCGATCTTGGCCACCCCGACCGTGAACTGGCAGTCCTCGTCCGGGGGCGTCTTCAAGCCATCGATCATGCCGGCGATGAACTGCTTGAAGTCGTCTGGCGCGCCATCGAGCTTCGACACATCGGCGGGCTTCGCGATGGACAGCCCCGCAGCCTCCTGCTGGTCGTACTCGATGAGCTCGGCCGGCGCGGTGGAGGAGGCCTCGGACGTCGGCTCGGCCGCGTCCTTGCTGTCGTCGGCGGACCCGCAGGCGCCGCACATCATCAGTGCGGCAGCCAGCATGGCTGCAGCCGGGAGTTGTGTGGGAGTCATGGCCAAGAGCGTGGCAGCGCGGCCGAGGCACCGCCATAGTCATTCGGACGCATTCGCTGGTTATGGTGGCAGCAGAGCTGGGAGGCGATGTGACCGACGACGACATGAAGGCCAAGTTCCGCGAGGCCCTCGAGAAGAAGCAGAAGCACAAGCACGCGACGGCCGAGGGCGCCGAGCACGACACCAGCGAGAAGTCGCACGGCGCCGACAAGCCGATCGAAGTCAAGGAGTTCCGCCGCAAGAGCATCTGAGCGGCTAGGTCAGCACCGACCGCAGCCGTTCGCCGAACTCCGCGGCCTCGTCACCCTTGTACTTGGTGCGAGGCCAGAAGAACCCGCGCAGACCGTCGCCCTTCGTGCGGGGCACCACATGCACGTGCAGGTGCGGCACGCTCTGCGACACCACGTTGTTCATGGCCACGAACGTGCCCTGCGCGCCGAGCGCGGACGTCATCGCGGCCGCGACCCTCTGCGCCGTGGTGAACAGCGGCACGACCAGTGACTCCGGCAGCTCGAGCAGCGTGTCGACGTGCTCACGCGGCACCAGCAGCGTGTGCCCCTTGAACACCGGGCGAATGTCGAGGAAACCCACGACGTGCTCCTCGTCGAGGACGATCTCGGCCGCCACTGCTCCACTCACGATCTGGCAGAACTGACAGTCGGATGTCGTCGGGTCCATGAAGGAATCCCACCACACGCTGGATACCCTTTCCGGGTGACGGCAGACAGCTCTCGGGAGACCGACGACCTGCAGATGCTCGCTGCCAGCCCAGGCGCGGCAGGACTCGAAGCGTGAAGGCTCTCCGCGCGCGAATCGCCCGTCTGCTGTTCTTCCTGAAGCGGTACGGATTTCGTTCAACGATCCGTCGCGTCCTGGCCGCTCGGACGTCACCTCTTTCGGTATCACCGCGGCGCAGGTCGGCCTGGCTCACGTGACGCGGGTGGATCGCTCGTCGTCGCGACTCATCGTCCACGGGCGCGGCCCGTCCGAGGCTGCGCAGCTGAGATGCGCTGCCGTGGTCCCTCGGCATCTCGCCGTTCTCTCGGTCGAGCTGAGACAGACGGGCGATGCCTTCGAGCTCGACGTGCCGCTCCAGAAGCTGGCCCGCTTCGACGGTGTGTGCGAGACGAGGTTCGTGCTGAGCGACGGGAGCGACCGGTGGATCCTCGGCACGGGCACCGCAACCGGAGCTCTACCTGGACGGAGCGGTGAACGTCCCGCTCACCGTGGTCGCCCTGCCCGGCGGAGCGTTCATGCGGCTCAGGGTCACGCCTCAGCCGGACGGTGAGCTGCGCGTCGTGTCGGAACGCTTCTCGGGGAAGGTCGCTGCATGAGGATCGTCGTGGTCATCGATCGGCTCGAGCCGACCTCGGCCGCGAGGCGTCGCGCGATCAAGACGGCAAATGTGCTCGCCGGCGATCATCAGGTCGAGCTGCTGAGCATCTGGTCCGGCGAGGCACCGTCGCTCGCGTCCGGTGTCGAGCAGAGCGCCCTTCTCGTCGAGAAGAAGCGGGGTCGGAGCCCGATCCGGCCGCACTCGCTCTCGGCGGACCAGCTCCGCGTCGTCGCTGTCGTCCCGACGTCCGAGCTCGGCATCGAGGAGGGTCTCCCGCGTCTTGCCGAGCTCGAGCTGACCCACGCACTGTCGAGCGTCGACGCGGACGTCGTGATGGTGCCCGACCCACGACTGACGGCGCTGGTCAGCGACGCCACGCCCGCTGCCGTCCCCGTGGTCGCCCTGCACCCCGGAACGCCGGTGGCGGAGATCCTCGGGCACCTGGCCTGCGCCGATGCGGTGGTCACGTCCCTGGCGGAGACGGCCCACGTGCTGGACGACTACTTCGGCGAGTCGGCGCCATGGGTGGCGACGGAGCCGTTCCCGCTGACCGAGCCACAGCCGTCGACGGCGCGTCACGACGGGCCGGACGAACCGACCCTCGTGGTCTGCGGTGCGCCGGAGTCTGCCTTCATCGAGCTGGTGGAGGACGCCTTCCTCGCGGCCACCGAGTCGGTGCCGGCGGCACGTCTGCACGTTGCATCGACGGCGATCCGCCATGGCCGCTTCGCCGTCCTGTCAGCCGGAGCGGGCGGCACGGTGGCATCACCTTCGGCGCTCATGAGACGTGGCGCAGCGTGGCCGACTCCGGCGTGAGCGCCGTCCTGGTCGGCCCGTCCGAGGACGACGACTCCGGCGACGTCGCTGCCGAGGCGCTGTCTCTCGGTCTGCCGGTCGTGGTGGTCGGGCCATGCGTGGCGTCGGTCCTCGCCGAGGCCGGCTCGGGCGCGCAGGTCGTTCCGGCGGACTCGACGTCGATCCAGGAGCTCGTGTCGCGACTCGTGAGCGGCGCGCGCCGATCCAGGTGAATCGGCGCCTGAGCCCGCAGGCTCCGCTCCGACGGTCGACGACCGAGATGCCTTCTGGCGCGACTTCCTCGAGCAGGTCACCCAGGGAACGCCGGTCGCCAGCCGAGGTGAGCGACGACTGGGAGTCGAGGCCGCGCTGGCCCGTCCCATCGAGCTGCTGTCGGACGAGCCCCCGGATCTCCGGAAGGCCGCGGACGAGCTGGCCGCGGAGCAGCCGAGCCTGGCGCGATGGAACGGACGACTGTCCGAGGTGAACGACACGCAGGTCGAGAGCGAGGCCTGGGATCGCAACATCATCGACGTGGTGTCCGCGCTCGAGAAGGACGGGATCGTCGAACACATCCTGATCTCGGACCGGTTCGAGCCGGGACGCATCGCGGTCAGCGAGCAGGACCGCGCCGCCGTGACCGCTGCTCTCGCCCGGCACCTGCGCGATGCCCCGTTCTACGTCGACCTGCTCGACGACGTGGGAGAACCCCGGGCGACCGTCCTGGCCCGCCAGCTCGAGGACGCTCCGGACGCATCCGCGATTCTCGTGTACCGATCGATGGTCACGACCTCGCGCACCTTGGTCTACGGGCCCGAGCAGGGTTGCGCCATCGTGTTCTGGTCCCAGGCTGCAGCGGCCGAGGACACCACGACGCCGCCCGCCATCCACTCCCGACGCGGATTCGCCCTGACGAGCCTGGCCGCCGACACCACGGTGAAGGTCGGCGACCGCGCCGTCGCCACCACGCACGAGATTCTCGAACCCACGAACGACGACATCGCCTTCCCCATCGACTTCGTGTGGACGTGGCTCGATGACGCCGACGCGGAGTGGAGCGGGCGCCGCGACGAGCACCTGCTGGCGGCCGGCGGGAAGCTCTCCGACCCGCACGTCGCCGCCCGGTTCGTCAACCGGGACGAGCTCAAGTACTCGATGCGGTCCGCGGCCATGTACGCACCCTGGGTCCGGCACCACTACGTCGTCACCGACCGCCAGACCCCGGAGTGGCTCGACACCGACCATCCCGACGTCAGCGTGATCGACCACCGCGACATCTTCAGCGACACGGCGGCGCTGCCGACCTTCAACTCCCACGCCATCGAGTCCCAGCTGCACCACATCCCGGGGATCTCGGAGCACTTCCTCTACTTCAACGACGACTTCTTCCTCGGCCGCATGCTCCACCCGAGCACGTTCTTCACGCCCGTCGGCCAGGCGGTGGCGTTCCAGTCCAGCGTGTTCATCCCACCAGGCCCGATCTCGGAGCTCGACCGGTTGTTCTTCGCCTACCGCAAGAACGACCGGGACCTGTTCGCGCAGGAGTTCGGTCGCACCATGGTCCACAGCTATCGGCACGCCCCCTACTCCCTGCGCGTCAGCGTCATGGACGAGCTGGAGAAGAAGTACCCCGAGGAATGGCAGGAGACCATGCACGGCCGGTTCCGGTCGCTGTCGGACCACGCCTTCGCGACCTGCTTCGTGCCGGCCTGGGGAGTCGAGGCCGGCAAGTTCGTCCACGGCGAGGTCCGGTCGCGCTACGTGAAGGCGGGCAGCCGCGAGCACCAGCCGCTCATGCGGGAGATCCTGACGCGGCGGCACCTCGACACCTTCTGCCTGAACGGCACCGGTGAGAACGACCTGCCCGCCGAGGAGCACGACACGGTCATGGCGGCCTTCATGGAGGCGTATTTCCCGGTCAGCGCCCCGTGGGAGAAGCCCTGACGCGTGTCAGTCGGCCACACTCAGGAGGCGCTCGGTAGTCTCGTCAGGTGGTGACCGTCGACATTTCCGAGCAGATCAAGGAGCTCGGAGCGACCTTGACGTCGATCGAGAAGGTCCTCGACCTCGACGCCATGCGTGAAGAGATCACCAGCCTGCAGGAGCAGGTCGGCGCCCCGGACCTCTGGGACGACCAGACCAACGCCCAACGCGTCACCGGACGCCTCTCGACCTTGCAGTCCGAGCTCGAGCGCATCACCGGCCTGCGTCAGCGGCTCGACGACGTCGAGATCCTCGTGCAGCTCGGCCAGGAAGAGGGCGACGCCGACTCGATGACCGAGGCCGAGACCGAGCTCGGGAAGCTCCAGGCGCAGGTCGAGTCGCTCGAGGTCCGCACGCTGCTCTCCGGCGAGTACGACGAGCGGGATGCCCTCATGTCCATCCGATCCGGAGCCGGCGGCGTCGACGCGGCCGACTTCGCCGAGATGCTGCAGCGCATGTACATCCGGTGGGCCGAGCGGCACCACTACAGCGTCGAGGTCTACGACGTCTCCTACGCCGAGGAGGCCGGCATCAAGTCGACCACCTTCGCCATCAAGGCTCCGTACGCCTACGGGACACTCTCGGTCGAGGCGGGCACCCACCGACTCGTGCGCATCTCGCCGTTCGACAACCAGGGCCGCCGCCAGACGTCGTTCGCCGCCGTCGAGGTCGTGCCGGTGCTCGAGGAGACCGACGAGATCGACATCCCCGACGAGGAGATCCGCGTCGACGTCTACCGATCGTCCGGACCCGGCGGGCAGAGCGTCAACACCACCGACTCGGCCGTGCGCCTCACCCACATCCCCACCGGCGTGGTGGTCAGCTGCCAGAACGAGAAGAGCCAGCTGCAGAACAAGGCCAGCGCGATGGTGATCCTCAAGGCCAAGCTGCTCGCCCTCAAGAAGGCGGAGGAACGCGCCGAGCTCGACGAGCTGCGCGGCGACGTGCAGGCGTCGTGGGGCGACCAGATGCGCAACTACGTGCTCAACCCGTACCAGATGGTGAAGGACCTGCGCACCGAGCACGAGACCGGCAACACCCAGGCCGTGCTCGACGGTGAGATCGACGACTTCATCGAGACCGGCATCCGCTGGCGTCGCGCCCAGGACGGGGTCGCCTAGACACGCGATCGCCCCCACACCCCCGAGAGTGGGGTGTGGGGGCGATTCTCCCGCGAGGTCAGACCTCGGTACTGATCCGGCGGCGGACGGCGAACGCCGCGCCGGTGGCGGTGATGAGCCCGGTGCCGACCATCAGCCAGCCGAGCTCCATACCCTCGGCGGTTGCGCCGGCACCGGCGTCGATGCAGGTCGGCAGAGGGATGATCTTGTCGCCGGGCTCGTCCTCGTCCTCGTCGGCGGGCTCCAGCTCGGCCAGGATGCCGGGCATGGGCTCGTGCTCTTCCTCCGGCGGGTCCTCGGGACGGTCTTCGGGCGTCCCGCACGGCGTGGGGTTCGAGGTCTTGTCGCCCGGCACGTCAGGCACATCCGGCTCGTCGGGCACGTCCGGGCCGTCGGGTCCGGGTCCGTCGGGTCCGGGATCGGGGTCCGGGTCGTCGAGCGGCTGGATCTTGTCCCGGGGGCCCTGGGGGAGGTGCGGGTTCACGGGACCGATGTCGGTGGACGCGAGCCGGTCGCTCCCGGGCCCGACCTGCTCGGCGGAGGCCGGTGAGGCGCCCAGGCTCAGGGCGGCGATCGCCAGTGGGGCTGCGAGGGCGATAGTGCTGAAGGTTCGCTTCATGATGGTTCTCCTTGTCAGGTGGAGCGGGTGGTGTCGGTTCGTCTGTGGGTAGGAGGGCTGGGTCAGGGGAGTCCTTGCACTTTTCCTGCGCCTTTCTCAGGCCAGGTGCGCGTAGACGATCGTGTTGTCCGGGAAGCCGCCGATGGCGGGGTCGAACTCGCCGCCGCAGGTGACCAGGCGCAGGACGGCCTTGTCGGTCTTCGACCAGATCCGGTCGAGGGGCAGGTCCTTCTTCGGCGTCTGCTCGTACCCGTCGATGACGAACGTCGAGGTTCCGTCGGTCCGGGTCACTTTCACCTGGTCGCCGGGATCCAGCTCGTGCAGGTCCCAGAAGACGTCCGGGCCGGCAGGAGAGTGGACGTGGGCCACGACGACCGCTGGTCCCTCTGCACCGGGTCGCGGGCCCAGGTCGTACCAGCCGGCGTCGCCGAAGTCGGGCATCTCCATGGTTCCGTCCCCGTTGAGGCCGACGCCGTGCAGCTTCTCGTCGACATCGATGTCGGGGATCTCGACGCGGGTCGGCTTGCCGGCATCGGCGACAGGGGTGCCGACGTCGGACTGGGCGTGCTCCCTTCGGTGCTGACTCGGAGCCACAGCCGCCGAGGCCCACGACGATCGTGAGGGCGGCGGCGGCCAGTGCGGAGGTGCTGAGGGTGCGGTTCATGATGGGTCTCCCGGTTGGTGTCTTCACGGGTGGGAGCACCCAGGGCGGCCAGCCCTTACAAGTTTTCCGGTCTTCTCCTGCTCGGTTCGACTTGGTGGCGCAGCGGTCGACGCTGGTGGCGGTCAGCGGTCCGGTGGTGGAGTTGCCGCGCTTGTCGGTCGCGGTGACGCTGGCGGTCACCTTCCCGGCCACGGGGAACGGCCCCATCGTGGCGGACCAGCTCGAACCCAGGGCCGACATCGGCGCGCTGCCTGAGCCTGAGGGGCCGGTCCACGTCAGGACCACCGACTTCAGACCTGAGTCGTCGGAGACCGGGGCGCTGCCCCGAACGGTCGCGCCCCGCGCCGTGCACGCTGCACGTCCGAAGGTCAGGGGCCCCACCGTGGGCGGCCGCTCCTTCGTCATGCGCACCGCGACGCGGGCATTGCCGCCGGACCAGATGACCGTCACCATGCCCGACGCCGCGCCCTCGGACATCTCGGATCGCTGGGCCGTCACCTGGACGGTCGACGATCCACCCCCGGCACCGACCCGTTGGCGCTGGAGACGATGAGCCACGGCCTCGACGTGGCCAAACGGTAGGTCAGAGCAGAGTCGCCCGTGTTGGTCAGCTTCAGCGGTGCGGACGTGCCGGTGGGACCGAGGTCGATGACTCTCGTCGAGACCGAGAGCATGCCGTATGTCTGGTCCTTCGTCGGCGTGGGCGACGGGGCGTCTGTCGCCGTGGGCTCGGGGGAGGACGCCACCTCCTCCGCGGACGTCGCCGTTCCGGGGTCGGCCCCGCCTGGCCAGAAAGCACCGTTCCGGCGACGACGACCGCCGCGGCACTGGCGGCCGCGGCTGCCTGGGTGCGGCGTTGTGCCCAGAACGACGTCGTCGGTTCCGAGTAGGCGACCAGCTGGGTGTCGTTGACCACGCGGTCGCGCAGTGAGAGCGGTGCGGCGACGAGCGGGACACCCGCCAGAAGAGCCAGGGGGCTGACCATCCGGCGGCGGCGGTCGGAGCAGACCTCGCAGTCGTCGACGTGGCGCGCCACCCGCTTGCGGACCAGCGGTGAGAAGCGTCCGTCCCAGTCGACCAGGATGCCGTCGAGATCGTCGCAGTCGTCGCGTCCCAGCCTGGCGATCAGCAGCGCGCCGAGCGATCGCTCGACCTGCGTGCGCAGCCGGTTCAGCATCACGTAGGCGTTGGACGCAGTGACCCCCATCGCCTCGCCGAGCTCGGCGCCTTCCAGGCCATGGCGCAGGTGCAGGTCCAGCATCGCCCGGTCGCGGTCGGCGAGGCCGGCCGACGCGTCCCACACGAGGTCGCGCAGCGCGGACTGCTCCGCCTCGGAATCGGGAGTGATGGACGTGTCAGCCATGTCGACCAGCTGATCCTCGCCGCCGTACGCGACGCGCTTGCGGGCCTTGAGCCGGCGCAGGCACTCGCTGCGCACGATGGCGTAGAGCCAGGGCCTGAGACGATCCGGGTCGCGCAGCTGCCCGAGGCGATCCGCCACCAGCACGAAGGAGTCGGCCACCGCGTCCTCGGCGTCCTCGCGCTGGCGCAGCATCGAGTGCGCGAAGTCGTAGAGCCGGTCGCCGTAGCGGTCGTAGACCGCGCCGAACGCCTCCCGGTCCCCGGCGAGCACGCCGGAGACGAGTTGGGCATCGGAAGGTCCGGCCTCCCCCAGGGGCGGGCTCATGCCCGGATCCTACGGCGTGACGGGAGCATCGATGGTCGTCCACGGCATGGGTCATCCTTCTTCTCCTGCGGTCATTGCAGGTAGGAGGCGCGAGTCGGCGAGACCTTGCAAGTTTTCCCTCACCGTCGGAACGGTGATTCACTGGAGGATGCCCATCGCGGACGTCGACGCCGCCTTCGACGCGGTCGACCGCGCCGAGTTCCTCCGGCCGCGCGACCGTGCCGTGGCGGATCTCGATGCGCCGCTGTCCATCGGGCACGGCCAGACGAACTCCCAGCCGCGGACCGTGCGGAACATGCTGCGGCTGCTCGAGGTCGCCGAGGGCCACCGCGTGCTCGACGTCGGGTCCGGGTCAGGCTGGACGGCCGCTCTGCTGGCCCGTCTGGTCGGGCCGTCCGGAAGCGTCCTCGGCGTCGAGCTCGAACCTGACCTGGCCGCCTGGGGCGCGGAGAACCTCGGTCGTCAGGACACGCCGTGGGCGTCGATCCGGCCGGCCGATCCTGACGTCCTCGGCGTACCGGACGAGGCGCCCTTCGACCGCGTCCTCGTGTCGGCGGCGGCGCGCCGTCTTCCGGACGAGCTGGTCGAGCAGCTGACCGATGACGGCATCATGGTCGTGCCCGTCAGGGCGGCCATGACCCGGGTGCGACGCACCGGACCCGATCCCGGCGACGTCGACATCACCACCCACGGCTCGTACAGCTTCGTGCCGCTCCGTTGAACGTGTGACGGCCGCCGGGGCGTGCCTGCGGCGAGCCGTGGCAGCGTCTGCCTAGACTCGTCCGAGTGATTCGTTTCGACAAGGTGACCAAGACCTACCCCGGGCAGAAAAGAGCGGCGTTGCACGACGTCGACCTCGAGGTCGAGAAGGGCGAGTTCGTCTTTCTCGTCGGTGCATCGGGTTCGGGCAAGTCCACCTTCCTCCGGCTCGTGCTGCGTGAGACGCGGCCGTCCACCGGGCGCGTCTACGTCGCCGGCAAGGAGATCAACAAGCTCTCCAGCTGGAAGGTGCCCAAGCTGCGCCGCCAGGTCGGCACCGTGTTCCAGGACTTCCGCTTGCTGCCGAACAAGACCGTCACCGAGAACGTCGCCTTCGCCCTCCAGGTCATCGGCAAGTCACGCCACGAGATCAACAAGCTCCTGCCCGAGACGCTCGAGCTCGTCGGTCTCGACGGCAAGGGCCACCGCATGCCCGACGAGCTGTCCGGTGGCGAGCAGCAGCGCGTCGCGATCGCCCGTGCCTTCGTCAACCGGCCGATGATCCTCATCGCCGACGAGCCCACCGGCAACCTCGACCCGGCCACCAGCGTCGGCATCATGAAGCTGCTCGACCGCATCAACCGCACCGACACCACGGTCGTGATGGCCACGCACGACTCCACGATCGTCGACCAGATGCGCAAGCGCGTCATCGAGCTCGACGACGGCAAGGTCGTCCGCGACGAGGCACGCGGCATCTACGGATACCAGAGCTGAGGCACAGGAGGAGGACAGCGAGTGAACCATCGGCACCCATCGAGGCGCGCGTATCTTGGCTCAGGGGTGCTGATGAGGACGATTCTGAGCGAGCTCCGCACGAGCCTGTCCCGCAACAAGTCGATGACGATCTCTCTCGTCGTCACCATGACGGTCTCCCTGCTACTGGCCGCGCTGGGCCTGCTGATGCAGAGCCAGGCCGATCGCACCGAGAAGTACTACGGCGACCGGCTGCAGCTGCAGGTCAACCTGTGCACCAAGAACTCGCCAGGCGCCACGTGCATCGGCGGCGTCGCCACCGAGGACCAGAAGGCTGCGGTCAAGGAGGCGCTGAGCGCCAACCCCGAGGTCAAGTCGTTTGACATCCGCACGCCTGCGGACAACTACGAGCAGGCCCGCGAGGTGCTCGGTCAGTCTGCGACCGGCAAGAAGCAGCTCGAGACGCTCGGTCCCACCGCGTTCCCGGAGTCGTACTTCGTCACATTGAAGGACCCGCAGGAGTTCGATGGGGTCAACAGCCAGGTGTCCGGCATGGACGGGGTCGCGAACGTCAACTCGCTGCGCAAGCTGCTCGGCCCGCTGTTCGAGCTCCTCACCAAGATGCGCTTCGCCGCGCTCGGCACGTCATTGCTGCTGATCATCGCGGCCATCCTCCAGGTTTCGAACACCATCCGCATGACGGCCTACGCGCGGCGCCGCGAGATCGGCATCATGCGTCTCGTCGGCGCGTCCAGCTGGCATATTCAGTCGCCGTTCGTGCTGGAGTCGATGCTCGCCGCGCTCATCTCCGCAGCGCTGGCTGCACTCGGGCTGGGCATCTTCATGTACGTCGTCGTCTACGGCTACCTGCGCGACACCCTGGGCCAGATCACCACCTGGGTGCGATGGCAGGAGTCCATCATGGTGATGGGCTACACGACGGTGCTCGCGCTGCTGCTGGCACTGGTCCCGACGCTCGTGATGACGCGCAAATACTTGGACGTGTAGGACGCACTCACAACTTCACGGTCTGACCCGCGAGCGGCTTCGACGTCCTGAGCGGAGACCGGTACGCGCGGAGGTTCGCAAATGCCTTGACCTGTGGCTTTGATGACCTAGAGTCACATGAGTAACACCAGTCCCACACACATCGACACCCTCTCGCGCGAGAGGACTTCCCCAAGGTCGAGGTCATGGTCATCAGCACCCGCAAGGCCGTCATGGCCGGCGTCGTCGTGCTCGCACTGACTGCCGCGGCGTTCGCCAGCCCCGTCGCTGCCGACGACAAGAGCGACCTCACGAAGCAGAAGCGAGGCGTCAGCGGCCAGATCGGTGACGCCAAGAAGTCCTTCGACGAGTCGAGCAAGAAGTTCGCCGGCGCCGTCTCCGCGCTCAAGAAGGCGCAGCAGCAGCTCGACGCCGCCGAGTCGCATCTCGGGTCGACTCGGGGCGAGCTCGCCACGGCGGAGGCACGAGATGCGCAGATGCAGGCCGAGCTCGTCAAGAGCGAGGCCGAGCTCGACCTGGCCGTCGACCGGCTTGCCGCAGGCAAGAAGAAGCTCGCGACCTCCGAGATGAGGGTGCAGCAGTTCACCGTCGAGTCGTTGCAGGACGGTGACCGTGGGCTGCAGGCCTTCGGCGACCTGCTGCGCGGCGAGAGCCCCACCAAGTTCTCCCAGAAGATGAGTCTCAGCGAGTCGGTGAGTGACGCCCAGCTCGCCACGATGCAGCGCCTGGCGGCGTCGAAGGTGATCCTGCAGCTCGAACGCGAGAAGGTGCAGGAGCTGCGCGACCAGGTGGCCGCCGCCCGGGCCGCCGCGGCCGCGAACCTCGTGCGGAAGCAGCAGCTCGAGGCGGACGCCGAGGACCAGGCCCAGGAGGTCGACCGGCTCGTCGGCGAGCGGGCCGACGCCAAGAGCTCCGCCGCCGCGATCAAGCGCGACGACGAGCAGCGGCTCCGGGAGCTCGAGAACGAGCGAGCCCGCCTGAACGCACGCCTCGCCGCACTCGCGGCCAAGGACCGGAAGTCGGGCGGCAAGGGCTCCGGTGGCGATGGCGGCGGGACGCTCTCCCGCCCCGTCGGTGGCCCCATCACCTCCCCGTACGGCATGCGCCGGCACCCGATCACGCACGTCTACAAGCTCCACGACGGCACCGACTTCTCCGCCGGGTGCGGCACGCCCATCCGCGCCGCGGCCGCGGGCACGATCATCGAGCAGTACTACAACGGCGCCTACGGCAACCGCGTCATCCTCAACAACGGCATCAAGCGCGGCAAGAGCATCGTGACGACGTACAACCACCTGTCGCGGTTCGCCAAGAGCAGGGGCTCCAGGGTCGCGCGCGGTCAGGTGATCGGCTACGTCGGCAGCACCGGCTACTCGACCGGATGCCACCTGCACTTCATGGTGATCGCCAACGGCGCCACCACCAACCCCATGGGCTGGTTGTAGGCCGTCGTACGGCTGCGAGAATGACTCGGTGCCCAAGGAGACCGGACGCAAGATCGTCGCTCAGAACAAGAAGGCGCGTCACGACTTCCACATCGAGGACACCTATGAGGCCGGACTGGTCCTCACCGGTACCGAGGTGAAGTCGTTGCGTGCTGGTCGCGCGTCCCTGGTCGACGGCTTCGGCGAGGTCGAGAAGGGCGAGGCCTGGCTGCTCCAGGTGCACATTCCCGAGTACACGCAGGGCACGTGGACGAACCACGAGACCCGCCGCCGTCGCAAGATGCTGCTCAACCGGCACGAGATCGACCGCATCGAGCAGCGCGTGCAGACCAAGGGCCTGACGATCGTGCCGCTCTCGCTGTACTTCAAGGACGGCCGCGCCAAGGTCGAGATCGCGCTCGCGCGCGGCAAGAAGCAGTACGACAAGCGCCATGCGATCGCCGAACGCCAGGCCAAGGCCGAGGCCCAGCGCGAGATCGGGCGCCGACTCAAGGGCATGGAGTGACGTTGCCCTTGAAGGATGACGACCTACGGGCGTTCGCCGACGATCTCGGCCTCCCGGGGATCTTCGACGTCCACGTGCACTTCATGCATCCGCGGGTGCTGGCGAAGGTGTGGGCGTACTTCGATGCGGCCGGACCGAAGCTCGGACGCCGGTGGCCGGTGGCGTATCGCGGCTCCGACGACGAGCGGGTCGCCCACCTGCGTTCGATGGGAGTGCGGCGATTCTCCTCGCTCTCGTACGCGCACAAGCCGGGCATCGCCGACTTCCTCAACGAGTGGACGCGTGAGTTCGCCGAACGCACGCCGGACACGCTGTGGTCGGCGACGTTCTACGCCGAGCCGGAGGCGGCGACGTACGTGCCGAAGCTCGTCGACGCCGGGGTGCAGGTCTTCAAGGCGCATCTGCAGGTCGGCGACTTCGCCGCCGACGATCCGCTGCTCGAGCCGGTCTGGGGCACGCTCGCCGAGAGCCAGACACCGATCGTGCTGCACGCGGGGTCCGGCCCGGCTCCCGGACGTCACACCGGCCCGGACGGTGTGGCTAGCGTCCTGGCTCGTCATCCCGGCCTCCGACTCGTGATCGCCCACCTGGGGATGCCGGAGATCGCGGAATTCATGGACCTCGCCGATGGTTACCCCCACGTGATGCTCGACACGACGATGGCCTTTGTGGACTTCTGGGACGAGCCGACCGATCCGGCGGTCGTGCCGCGGCTGCCGGGCCTGCAGGATCGCGTGCTGTTCGGCACCGACTTCCCCAACATCCCCTACGACTACGCCCACCAGGTGGAGGCGTTGCAGCGCCTCGACCTCGGCGACGCGTGGATGCGCGACGTGCTCTGGAACAACGGTGCGCGCCTGTTCGGCACCGACGATGTGGTCGCCTCATGAAGCTCGCGAGCCCCGAGGGACGGTGGCTGTTGACGGCCATGGTGCTGGCGTCGGGCATGGCGTTCCTCGACGGCTCGATCGTCAGCCTCGCCCTGCCGGACATCGACCGTGACCTGAACGCCGGTCTGGCCGGGCTCCAGTGGACGGTCAACGCGTACATGCTGTCGCTCTCCGCGCTCATTCTGGTCGCCGGGTCTCTCGGCGATCGGCTCGGACGACGGCTCGTGTTCAACGTGGGCGTTGTCTGGTTCGGTGTCGCCTCGATCCTGTGCGCCGTCTCCCCGTCGATCGAGGTGCTCGTCGCCGCGCGCGCGCTGCAGGGCATCGGCGGGGCGCTGCTCACCCCGGGAAGCCTGGCGATCATCTCGTCCTCGATCGACAAGGCCGATCGCGGTCGTGCCATCGGCACCTGGGCGGGGCTCTCCGGCGTGGCCGGGGCTGTCGGCCCGCTGTTGGGTGGCTGGCTGGTCGACCAGATCGGCTGGCGCGCGATCTTCTGGATCAACGTGCCGCTGGTCGTGATCACCCTCGCCATCAGCATGCGGCACGTGCCGGAGACCAAGGGAGACCAAGCCCGCATCGACTTCGGTGGCGCGGGTCTCACCGTCGTGAGCCTGGCGTTCCTGACCTACGGACTGGTGGTGGAGGAGTGGATGCCGACGGTCGCCGGCCTCGTCCTGCTGGTCGCCTTCGTCCTTCACCAGCGGCGGACGCCGCACGCGTTGGTGCCGCTCGAGCTGTTCGCGGACCGGGTGTTCACCGCCCTGAACGTCTGCACGTTCGCGATCTACGGGGCGCTGAGCGGCGGGATGTTCCTCCTGGTGCTGCAGCTGCAGTACGTGACGGGATACTCGCCGCTCGAGGCCGGCCTCGCCACGCTGCCGCCGACGATCCTCCTGCTGCTGTTCTCCGGACGGGCCGGGGCCATCGGTGAGAAGTTCGGCCCACGCCTGCCGATGACGTTCGGACCCTTGATCGCCGCTGCGTCGATGCTGCTCTATCTGCGCGTCGACGCCGATTCCCACATCGTCGAGGTCCTCATTCCGGGCATCGTGTTCGGCATCGGACTGACCATCCTGGTCGCCCCGCTCACCACGTCGGTGCTCGCGTCCGCGCCGGCCGACCAGGCCGGCATCGCGTCGGGCATCAACAACGCTGTGGCACGCACCGCCGGTCTGCTGGCCGTGGCAGCGATCCCGCCGCTCGCCGGGATCGCCGGCGCCGACTTCGCCTCACCGGAGGTGTTCAGCCCCGGCTACCGCACCGGCATGATGATCTGCGCGGGGATGCTGGCCGCTGCCGGCGTGTTCGCCGTCGCGATGATCCAGAAGCCGGAGCGCTTCGACGAGGTCGTCCAGGCGCCGGAAACGGATGTCGCCTGATCGCGGTACCATGGAAGACGCTGTGCTCGCGTTTTGGGTCAGCAATGTTTGACAACTCAAGAGGGGCTGATCGGTTTCGACTGTGGTCGTTCGATTCAGGAGAAGCGGGTAGAGAATCCAAGGTCATCTCTCAAACGTCCCTTGGAAACTACAAGTGCCGATTCACAGCGCACTGACTTCGCCCTCGCTGCCTGACAGCGACTGGTGAAGGGCAGGCCCGGGAGCGTCCCCGTCCCGGATCGTCTGTCTCATCAAGGGGACTTGCTGATCACGAATCGCCGTAGGGCGTGATCGGGACTTTTCTACGGCTGGGCCTGTCGGAGACGTGTTCGTCCGAGCTCCGGGGCCGAGAAAAGCGCTCGACGAACTGCACCCGGAGAAGACCTGTTTCAGCGCCAGAGGACCCGGGTTCGATTCCCGGCAGCTCCACGACATGGAAGGACCCCCAAGCCACTCGGCTCGGGGGTCCCTTCATGCGTGCTGGGGGTCCTTCCATGTCGTGAATCAGACAGAGTGAATCGAAGTGGGCCCCTCCGATGCGGCGAAGCATGCATCGTGAATCGACTACTGCGGGAACAACAGTCGCAGCCGCGAGGGCGGCTCGAACGGAGCCCACTCACCCAACGGCTGGGCCAGCCGGTCCGCGAGCAGCCACAGCACGGCGGCGTCGACGCCGATGCCCAGGTGTCCGGCGCGCACCTCGATGTTCTCGTGGGTCGGGCCGACCGGCTCGATGCAGGCGCGCCAGTTGACGATGCCGTCGGAGCGCGAGTACACCGACGTGCTCGGCACCGGGATCGGTCGCTTCAGCTTCTCCCGCGCCCCGGGATCGCTGGGGACGTGCTGCTTCGAGCCGCGACGGTATGCGGCGTCAGCGCGGCTCGGCATCGACTCGTCGCCCATGTACGGGCTGGCCAGCGTGATGACCTGCTGCACGAGGTCCGGGTTCTGACGCGCCAGCTCACGGGCGAGGATGCCTCCGAGGCTCCAGCCGACCAGTGACACCGGCTGTCCGGTGCGGTCCGCGACGTACTGGAGTCGCTGCGCCAGTCCGTCGACGACCTCGCGGGTCGGTCCGCGGTTGCGGCCGAGCCCCCAGCCGTACACCTGGTGGTCGAGCCGCCGCAGGAAGCGCCGCAGCGGGCGGGTGCTGACGTCATCGGCGAGCAGCCCGGGCAGCACGAGCACACCGCGCCCGTCACCTCGCGGCGCACGATCAAGCAGACGCCGGGCGAATGGGAGCCCCACCAGTGAGACCGCACCGCGCAGCGGTTCGGTGACGAACCACCGGAGCGCCGGTGGTCGCGAGATGTCGCTCTCGGTCGTGGACACGGATGCCAACCTACGTCGCGGTCATGTGCCGAGGGTGAAGACCATGCCGTCGCGCGGATCGACACGGCCGGCCTGGATCTCGTGCCAACCCTCCTGGAGCGCTTCGAGACCCGAGGCGACCACGACGTCGACAAATCCGTCGGCCTCGGCGACGAACGTCGTCCAGGCCTCTTGGTAGCGGCGTTCGAGCTCTTCACGTCCCCAGTCGGCGAGACGGCGCTTCATCTGCGTCGGAGCGAAGAAGACGGCCTCGGTCGCGATCGCTTCGAGGGTCCAGTCCGGGCCGGCGACTTGTCCCGTCACCCCGACGATCACGCGGGAGTGATGCTCGCCGAGGTGCTCGCTCAGGGTGGCGTCCACGTCGTCGTCGCCGAGGAAGTCGAGCACGGTGGTCGGCTCAGCGGCCAAGTGGGTGACGTCGTCGTACGTGAGCACCTCGTCGTAGACGCGGAGTGCGTTGGTGAAGGCGACGTTGCGCGCCGACGTCAGGCCGACGACGCGGCGTCCGGCACGGTGCAGGAGGAACGCCGTGATGTAGGCGGTCTTCGACGACGCCGAGGTCATCACCACGAGCGACTTCTCGTCGGGGTCGGCGTCGATCACCCGGTCGGCGAGCATGAACGAGGTCCAGAACAGCGGCCGGTACAACGCGTGCAGGTGCTCCAGATGCGCGTCGTCGATGTGGTCGTCGGCGACGTCGTCATACGTGTTGTACGGGCTGGGCAGGTGCGCGCGGTGCTGGCTGACCTCCTTGAAGCCGACCGGATGACCGGGATCGGGGGTGACGACGAGGTGGCTGGCGGACGGGTAGTAGCCGTAGAACCGGCGGCCGACGTCGAGATCGGGGTGGTTCGAGGCGACGACCTCGCCGAACCCCCAGACCGGGACCTCGCCCCACGGCGCGGGCGCGGGGAAGAAGTCCCAGTAGTGGAACTGCTCACCGAGCACGGCATAGGTGACGTTGTTGGCGCTCAGACCCACGACGTCGACGCGGAGCAGGGCCTGCCCGTCGCCCAGTGTCGGTGGGGACTCGTCGATTAGCTCGGTGACGGACAGGTCGTCTCGCTGCACGTGCATCGCCCGGCGGGCGGGAAGTTCCTCGGTCATCCGGGCACCGTACTCCGGCGCACTGCGATGGTGGCGCCGACCCGGTCGTGGCAAGGTCGGAGACGTCCGAGACACGAGTGCACCGAGGCAGATGATCTGACATGACTCTCGATCCATCCGACGTCGACGCCGGCCTGGCCGAGCTCGAGGGCTGGACGAATGACGGTGACGCCATCACCAAGACCTTCTCGTTCGACGACTTCGCCGCCGCGATCGACTTCATGCAGCGGGCGGCGGGGCCGATCGACGAGGCGAACCACCACCCGGAGTGGACCAACGTCTACGACCGCGTCGATGTGCGGCTGAGCAGCCACGACGCGGGTGGCATCACCGACCGCGATCTCGCGCTGGCGAAGACCCTGGACGGGCTCGCCTAGGCCCAGAGCCGCTCGCCGAACTGGAGCCAGATCGCGCTCGCGATCGCGACGTACCAGAGCGCGACGATGAGCACCGACCAGTTCGACACGAACCGCGTTACCGGGCTGTCCGGTGCCAGGCCGCGGAGGCTGCACGCGGTGACGTAGACGAACAGCGGGATCATCACCACCCACACGACCATGCAGTACGGGCACAGGAGTTCGAGCTGGTAGATGCTCTGGTACTGGAGCCACGTCACCAGGCCGATGCCGAAGATGCAGCCGATCTGCAGACCCGTCCACACCCAGCGAGCGATGGGCGCGCCGGACCAGAACATCACCCCGAGCGCCATCACGACGCTGAAGCCGATGACGCCGAGCAGTGAGTTCGGGAACCCGAACGCCTCGGCCTGGGGGGAGTCCATGACGCCGCCGCAGCTCACGAAGGCGCTGAAGTCGCAGCTGAGCGCCGTCTCGACACCATCGATCTTGTTCTGCAGCAGGGTGAACTTGTCGACCGTCAGCTGGAAGGCGGCGGCCAGGCCGATGGCACCGGTGATCGTCATCAGGATGTGAGGCGTGCGGTGGCCCGACGCAGTGTCGGGCTCTGGGTCGGGCTCAGCGTCACGTGGGACGTCGGTCTCATCTGTAGCGGTCACGACTTGATCCTAGTTAGTCTCACGTCACCTACTCCCTCGGAGGTTTCGGATGACCGACCACGTTGACGTGTTGATCGTCGGCGCCGGATTGTCCGGTATCGGCGCCGCTTACCGGCTGCAGACGATGACCAAGGGCAAGACGTACGCGATCCTGGAGTCGCGCTCGGCCGCCGGCGGCACGTGGGACCTGTTCCGCTACCCGGGCATCCGCTCGGACTCCGACATGTACACGCTCAGCTTCCCGTTCAAGCCGTGGACGCACGCCAACGCCATCGCCGACGGCGAGGACATCCGCCGCTACATCCACGACACGGCGCACGAGAACAAGATCGACCAGCACATCCGCTTCGGGCACCGCGTCACACGGGCGTCCTGGTCCTCCGACGACGCGCTCTGGACGATCG
Organism: uncultured Actinomycetota bacterium; assembly: GCA_963726885.1. Lineage (GTDB taxonomy): Bacteria > Actinomycetota > Actinomycetes > Propionibacteriales > Nocardioidaceae > Aeromicrobium. The sequence goes on from CAVSDS010000012.1 coordinate 45,384, forward strand.
ACGCGGACACCGACGACGGACCGGTCACCGTGACTGCGTCGTTCCTGTACCTGTGCAGCGGCTACTACAACTACGACGAGGGCTTCACCCCGGACTTTCCCGGCCTCGAGGACTTCGAGGGCGAGGTCGTGCACCCGCAGTTCTGGACCGACGACGTCGACTACGACGACAAGGAGGTCGTCGTGATCGGCTCGGGCGCCACCGCCGTCACGCTCATCCCGTCGATGGCCGACCGCACGAAGCACGTGACGATGCTGCAGCGCTCGCCCACCTACATCACCGCGCTTCCCCAGGGCGACCCGATCGCCGGCTTCCTGCGCAAGGTGCTGCCCGGCGGCATCGCCCACCGCCTGACGCGCATCAAGAACGCCGCGATCGCCATCGGCTTCTACGTGTTCTCGCAGCGCTTCCCGAACCAGGCGAAGAAGTTCCTGATCGGACGGGCCCGGCGGTCGCTGCCGGCCGACTTCGACCCGAAGCACCTGACCCCGACCTACAACCCGTGGGACCAGCGGCTGTGCATCGTCCCGAACGGCGACCTGTTCCGGACGCTGCGCCACGGCAAGGCGTCGATCGTCACCGATCGCATCGCCCGGTTCACCAAGACCGGCATCGACCTGGAGTCCGGCGAGCACCTCGACGCCGACCTGGTGGTGACCGCCACCGGGCTGCAGGTCGTCGCGTTCGGCCAGATCTCGGTGGAGGTCGACGGCCGCAAGATCGACTCACACGAGACGTATGTCTACAAGGGCATGATGTTCAGCGGCATCCCGAACTTCGCCTGGTGCGTCGGCTACACCAACGCGTCGTGGACGCTGCGTGCCGACCTGACCTCGCAGTACGTGTGCCGGCTCCTCAACCACATGGACGAGCAGGGATACGCCTTCGGCATGCCCGATCCCGCCGGAGCCTCTGGCGATGCCGTGCCGCTGCTCAACCTGCAGTCGGGGTACGTGCAGCGCGTGGCCGGGATCCTGCCGCAGCAGGGCTCGAGCTCACCGTGGACCATCCGGCAGAACTGGTTCCTGGATGCCTGGGACAGCCGTCGCACTGACTTCGACGAGGCCATGGTGTGGACCAAGGAGCGCGAGGCGGCACGGGCCGGCTGACGAGGTCACGTCTGGCAGTGCGGGCACCAGAAGGTGTTGCGCATGCGGAGGGGATCGTCGCCCAGCTCGCCGCTCCGGATGGTGGTGCCGCAGCGGCGGCACGGTCGACGCTCGCGGTCGAACACCCAGCGCTCCTCACCGGTGCGGGTGTTGCCGGTGAAGGACCTCAGGACGCGATGGCAGTTGAGGGAGAGAAGCTTGCGCCCTCGCTCGATCACGTGGCCGACGTCGGCCACGTCGCCGACCGGGCGGGTGGGGACCAGGCCGTGCAGGAAGCAGATCTCGTTGACGTACTCGTTGCCGAATCCGGCGAGGTTGCGCTGGTCGTGCAGGGCAAGGAAGACGGGACGATCGGGATCGGCCGTCACCCGGCGCACGGCCTCGTCGAGCGACCAGTCGGGACCGAGGAGATCGGGCCCGAGCCACGCCATGGCGTCGTCCTCGGCCCGACGCTCGAGCACCTCGACGATGCCGAGCGAGAACCCGACCGCCTGGTGATCGGAGTTCTCGAGGATCACGCGGGCCATGTGCGCGGGGCGTCGCCAGCGTCCGCCGTGGGGATAGACGTGCCAGACGCCCTCCATCTTGAGGTGCGTGTGGAGTGAGACGTCACCGGCGCGGATGAACAGGTGCTTGCCGCGGCTCACGGCGTCGTCGACGGTGACGCCGCGCAGGTCGAGGGTGGCCCACTGCGGAACGCGTACGTCGGAGCGGGTGAGGACCCGGCCGGCCAGCGCGTCGTTCAGGCGCTGCGCGGCTCGCCAGACGGTGTCACCTTCGGGCATCGAGCCGAAGTCCCTTGGGGTGTGGGACGAACCCGGCCTCACGCAGCGCCTCGCCCAGGGCGGTGGATCCGATGGATCTCCCGCCGGCCGTCTCGACGGTGAGACGCGGCACTCGGCCCGTGCGCACGAGGGCGGCGAGGGCGGTGGCGGCCGCGGCCAGGCGACTCGGGTCGTCGTGGAGCACGAGGGCCTTGCGGCCTCCGCGCTCGAGGTACAGCACGGCGTGGCCGTCGTGGATCACTGCGAGCGAACCGGCCTTGCGAGCCGGTCGATGGCGGGACGACTCGTCAGGATCGACGACGTCGGGCCAGGGGAGCGCAGCTCCGAACGGGTTGGCGGGATCGGTGGCCGCGAGCACGAGAGCAGGGCCTTCGACAGGCTGGTCGTCGTCGTGCTGGTGCGAGCGGAGCCGGTCGACCGTGGATGTTGAGGCGAACTGGGCCGCTCCCAGGGTGTCGACGTAGTAGCCGCGCAGGCACGCACCGGTCTGCTCGAGCTCGCGGAGCACTCGGTACGTGGCGGCGAAGCCCCCCGGCGTCTGCTCGGCGACGACCGAGCCGCGCGTGACGATGCCGTACCGCGCGAGCAGTGCCTCGGTGCGGGCGAGCTGGAGCTTCGTGGGGTCGGTCTCCGCGTCGTCGAGCCGGAACCACCGCCCGGAGACCGTGGGTGGGCCCTGCTGGGCCATCCGCACCGACGAGGCGCGGGCCCGACCCGACCGAAGCCGGGCTCGGGGAGACCGGGACGACGAGCGGTGTGCGCCTCGACCGCCGAGCATCGCGCGCAGGGGCGCGAACGTGTCGCCGGCGACGCGGCCCGACCAGACCAGCTGCCAGAGCGTCTCGGCCACGAGCGTGTCGTCCTGCTCGCCGACGGCCGCCGCGAGCTGACGGAACAGGAATGCTCCGCCGCCGTCGAGCGCATCGAGAATGGCCTGACCGACGGCGTCGGGCTCCGGGGTGTCGCGCAGGACCGGCAGAACGAGGTCGGCCGGATGGAGCTGCACCCAGCCGTCGCTGCCGGGCAGGGTGCCGGCGCCGGTCCAGACGATCTCGCCGGCTCCGAGCAGCTCATCGAGCATCGCGGGGGAGTAGTCGGCCACCCGGGCGGGCAGCACCAGGCTCTCCCACGCCGATGCCGGCAGCGACAGCCCGGCCAGCTGGTCGACGACGGCGAGCACGCCCGCGACGCCGCGAGTGTTGCCACCCACGCCCTGCCACGACGGCAGGAAGCGAGCGAGCGCAGCCGGGTCGACCGGCTCGACCTGTTTGCGTGCTGCGGCCAGGGACCGGCTGCGCAGCCGCCGCAGGACGCCCGGCTCCACCCACTCGCTCCCGGTGGCCTGGGGCCGGAACTCGCCCTCGGTGAGCCGTCCGTCGCGCGACAGGCGCCGCAGGACGTCGGCGACGACGGCGGAACCGAGGCCGAATCGTGCGGCGGCCTCCACCGTGGTGAACGGGCCGTGCGTGCGGGCGTACCGGGAGAGGAGATCGCCGAGCGGGTCGTCGACGCTGGTCAGGTGCGCTTCGGCAATGCCGAGCGGCAGGGCGGCGCCCAAGGCGTCACGGAGGCGCGCCGCATCCTCGACGGCCACCCACCGCACCTCGCCGCCGATCGGCACCTCGATGGCCCGCCGGCCCTCGTGCAGCTGCGTCAGCAGAGGCGCGGCCTCACCCTCGGCCAGGCGGGCCTGGATCTCGTCGGACGTGAGCGGCCCGAGGATGCGCAGGAGATCGGCGACACCCTCGACACCGCTGACCTTGCGGTCGTCGGCCAGGCGCTGCAGCTCGGCCTCGGTGCGCTCGATGACCTCCGGGTCGAGCAGCTCGCGCAGCTCGGCCCGGCCGAGCAGCTCGGCGAGCAGGGTGGGGTCGAGCGTGAGTGCGGCAGCCCGGCGCTCCGCCAGCGGGGTGTCGCCCTCGTAGAGGAAGGACGCGACGTAGCCGAACAGCAGCGTCTGGGCGAAGGGCGAGGCGCGCTCGGTGGTGACCTCGGCGATCTGCACCTCGCGCGACGCGATGCGGCGGGTGAGCTCGCCGAGCGACGGCAGGTCGTAGACGTCCTGCAGGCACTCGCGAGCGGTCTCGAGCAGGATCGGGAAGTCGGGGTACTTGCGGGCGACCTCGAGCAGCTGGGCGGAGCGTTGGCGCTGCTGCCACAGCGGCGCCCGAGCACCCGGGTTGCGACGGGGCAGGAGCAGGGCTCGGGCGGCGCACTCGCGGAAGCGGGACGCGAACAGCGCGGAGCCGCCCACTTCGATCGTGACGATCTGGTCGAGCTCGTCGGCGTCGAACATGAAGATCTCGGCTCCCGGCGGCTCGCCTCCGGTGTCGGGAAGCCGGGCGACGATGCCGTCGTCGGAGGCGACCACCGACCCGTCGATGCCGAATTGCTCGAGGATGCGGGCGCCCACGGCGAGCGCCCATGGCGCGTGCACGCGCCGCCCGTACGGCGAGAGCAGCACCACACGCCAGTCGCCGAGCTCGTCACGGAATCGCTCGACGACGAGCGTGCGGTCGGTGGGGACGACACCCGTGGCCTCGCGCTGCTCGAGGAGGAACGAGGTGAGGTTCGTGCCGGCCCGCGTCAGTCGAGGCCATCGCGGCGCGGCGCCCTCCAGGGCGACGTCGGCGGACGAAGTCGCCGATGGCCGCGCCGAGCTCGTACGGCCGTCCGATCGTGTCGCCCTTCCAGAACGGCAGTCGTGCCGGCTCACCGAACGCGGGCGTGACGACCACCCGGTCGTGGGTGATCTCCTGGATGCGCCAGCTGGTGGCCCCGAGGGCGAAGACGTCGTTGATGCGCGACTCGTAGACCATCTCCTCGTCGAGCTCGCCGACTCGACGCCCGCCGGATCTCCCACCCGACTCGTCGACGCCCTCGGCGAGAGTGACGGCGAACATGCCTCGGTCGGGGATGGTGCCGCCGCTGGTGACGGCCAGCCACTGGGCGCCGGGACGTCCGGTGAGGGTGCCGGCGTCGCGGTCCCAGACCAGGCGGGGACGCAGCTCGGCGAACTCATCAGACGGGTAACGCCCGGCCAGGAGGTCGAGGGTGGCGTCGAACGCCGAGCGCGGCACGGACGAGTACGGAGCGCTGCGGCGGACGACGTCGAACCACTGCTCGACGTCGAGCGGTTCGAGCGCCGCGGCCGCGACGGTGTGCTGGGCGAGCACGTCGAGCGGGTTGGCGGGCACGACGAGCTGCTCGATGAGGCCGTCGCGCATGCGCTCGGCCGTGACCGCGGCTCCGACCAGCTCGTGCCGCGACGTGGGGTAGAGGATGCCGCGCGAGATCTCGCCGACCTGGTGCCCCGCCCGGCCAACGCGCTGCAGCCCGCTGGCCACCGACGGGGGCGTGTTGATCTGCACGACGAGGTCGACGGCGCCCATGTCGATGCCGAGCTCGAGGCTGGACGTGGCCACGACGCACCGCAGCCGGCCGGACTTGAGGTCGTCCTCGATGAGGGCGCGCTGCTCCTTGCTGACCGATCCGTGGTGCGCCCGGGCCAGCACCGGCTCGGCGCCCTGGCCGGTGGCGCTGCCACCCATCAGCTGGGCCGGCGAGCGCGTGGGTTCGGTCGCGTCGGCAGCGCCCTCACGCTCGACCCAGGCCTCGTTGAGCCGGGCCGTCAGTCGTTCGGCGAGACCGCGGGAGTTGCAGAACACGATGGTGGAGCGGACCTCCAGCAGGCGGTCGAGCAGGTCGTGCTCGACGTGCGGCCACATGGATCCCTCCTCGCCGAGGCTGGTCATGTCGTCGACGGGCACGGTGACGTCGAGGAGGAGCAGGGACTCGCTCTCGGGTGCCACGATGCGCACGGGTGCCCGTCCGCCGAGGAAGCGGGCCACCTCCTCGTGCGGCCGCACCGTGGCACTGAGCCCCACCCGGCGGGCCGGTGCCTCGAGCAGTCCGTCGAGACGCTCGAGCGAGAGGGCGAGATGAGCGCCGCGCTTGGTGCCCGCGACGGCGTGGATCTCGTCGATGATGACGGTGTCGACGTCGAGCAGCGAGTCGCGGGCTGACGACGTGAGCATCAGGAACAACGACTCCGGCGTGGTGATGAGGATGTCGGGCGGATGAGAGACCAGCCGGCGCCGTTCCTGCTGCGTGGTGTCGCCGGAGCGGACGCCGACGGTGACCTCGTGGAAGGTGTCGCCACGGCGGGCCGCGGCCTGGGTGATGCCGACGAGAGGGGAGCGCAGGTTGCGCTCGACGTCGACGGCGAGTGCCTTGAGCGGCGACACGTACAACACCCGGGTGCCGAGCTTGCGGCCGTCGGGCTTCGGCGGAGTCGAGTGGAGGAGGCGGTCGATGCTGGACAGGAACGCGGCCAGCGTCTTGCCCGATCCGGTGGGTGCCACGACGAGCGTGTGGTCGCCGTCGTCGAAGCCCTCCCATGCTCCGACCTGCGCCGGAGTGGGCGCAGCGAAGGCCTGCGAGAACCACTCGTGCGTCGCGGGAGCGAAGCGATCGGAGGCTGGGGGCACCTCCCGCGAGCTCTGCGAGTGGGGGTCCGACATTTCCCCATCGTTGCAGGCGGGTACGACAGGTGCAGAGGGTACAAGCGCCACATCGACAGACTCGAGGGGGTGGTGCCCGATCCGCCAGTCCGGCTGCGGCATGCTGGGCGCCATGAAGTTGCGACTCCTGGCTCCCGTCCTCGCCGTGCTGCTCATCGTCGGGGCCTGTTCAGACGACGGTTCCCCATCCGATCCATCCGCCGAGGAGGGTGAGAGCGAGAAGGTCGTCGAGATCTCTCCACTCACCGGTCAGCCGCTGCCCGACGGGCAGCCGGAGAACCCCGTCTTCGTCGTCAAGATCGAGAACACCGGCAACGGCGCCCCGCAGTACGCGGTGGACAAGGCCGACCTGGTCGTCGAGGAGCTGGTCGAGGGCGGCCTCACGCGCCTCGCCGCGCTCTACTACTCGACGCTGCCGACGAAGGTAGGCCACGTGCGGTCGCTGCGGACCACCGACATCGGCATCGCCAAGCCGGTCGGCGGCAAGGTCGTGGCCTCCGGTGGTGCGGCGAAGTCGGCACGGGCCCTCGACAACGCCGGCGTCCGCACGTTCGGGATGAGCAGCCCGGGCTTCAGCCGCGACGGCAAGGCAGCCCCCTACAACGTCATCGTGAACCTGAAGAAGCTGGGCGCCTCGGCGAAGAAGAACTCCATCCCGGGTCCCTATCTCACCTGGACCCCGCAGGAGGGCGGCGAGAAGTCGGCGTCGCCGTCTCCCGAGCCATCTGACTCTGCGTCCGCGCCTGCTGAGCCGAAGCAGACCAAGAAGGCCTCGGTGCGGTTCTCCAACTCCACCGCGACGAACTGGAAGTTCGCGGGCGGTCACTGGACTCGCAAGAACGGGCACGCGGCGTCCGGCCAGGAGTTCGAGGCCGACTCCCTGATCGTGATGTTCTGCCGCGTCGGAGACGCCGGATATCGCGATCCGGCCGGCAACCCCGTGCCCGAGACGATCATCGAGGGATCCGGACGGGCGGTCGTGCTGCACGACGGCACGGCCACCGAGGCCACGTGGAACAAGCCGTCGCTCGAGGACACGATCAGCTTCGAGACCGAGGACGGCAAGCCCTTGACCATCGAGCCCGGCAAGACCTGGCTCGAGATGGTGCCGAAGGGTGCGGGCCGGGTCGACTACTGACCGGCGACGTGTCTCGGCAGCGGCTTCGATCTCGAGGTCGATTGACGGCAGCAGTCGCATGCCGGCCAGGATCGCGCCGATCGTGGCCTGGACCTCCTGAGCGGCGGAGTCGGGGTCCGCGGCGTCGGCGACGTATTCCGACGCCGAGCGGATCGCACCATAGAACACGATCGCGAACGAGTCGCTGAGCTCCTCGCCACCGCCGAGGTCCTTGAGCAGGTCGTCGACGGTGCGCTGAACGATGCCGAGGGATGCGGCTCGCTCCGCCTCGGCCCAGCGCTCGTGGCCGAGGGCGACGGGTCCCTCCTGCAGGCAGATGCGTCGGAAGTGCGGCTCGCGGCACACCTCGAGGAAGGCCTTCAGGCCGATCTGAGCACGCTCCCACGGGTCCTTGCTGCGGCTGATGGCCTTCTCGATCTCGCGGGTCGTCTGCTCCTGAAGGCGGTCGTAGACGCTCTCGAACAGGGCCAGCTTGCTGGGGAAGTGGTGGTACAGAGCGCCCTTGGTGACCCGGGCGGCGGCCACGACCTCGTCGAGCGACGTGCCGGCGTAGCCGTGGTCCGTGAACAGCTGCGCGGCGTTCTCGAGGAGGGCGCGCTTGGTGGTGGAGGAGAAGTCCTGCCGCCGCGACGTCTTCTTGCGCGCGGCGCGGATGACCTTGCCACCCACCTTCGCTGTGCTGGACATAGATCCTCATCGTACGTCGTCGTAATGAGCGTCACATACCAAGAGTTTGTGTGGGCTGTGGGCAGGTTACATACTGAGAGTACGTACCGAGGGTATGGAACCTCGGCCCGACGGTAACGAAGGGAGCACCACCATGACCTGGGATGCCTACAACCGTCGCTCGCCCGTCTTGCGTGAGGTGCTCGCGATCGCCGACCGGCGTCGCGACATCACCGTGGACGAGGCCTTTGACATCGTTCCCGAAGCGGACAACGTCTTCGAGGACACCACCGACCTGTTGCTCGACGTGCAGATGCGCTGGTTCCAGCGCCTGAACGGCCAGATGGAGCTCCAGCTCTCCGAGGGTTCCCAAGACCCCGAGACGACTGCCCTGGACGCCTGGAAGGCCGCTGCGGTCGCCATGCCCGGCGCTCGCACCCTGCTGGACACCAACCTCCGCCGACCGGAGCTCGCCAAGGCGCTGGCTCACGAGAGCCGGTTCATGGCGATCGCGTCCGGCGTGCCCGACGAGCACCCCGAGCTCGAGGCACGCGGCTGGTTCATCGTCGAGAAGGCTCGCGACACCGTCGTCTACGACAGGTCCAGCGACGGCGAGGCCACCGACGGCCTGATCGCCCGACTGCGGCACGCGCTCGCAGCCTGAGCCTGTCCCCAAGCCACCCCGCCCCGGCGCCACTCCCTCCCTCGAGGCGCCAGGGGCGGGGTTGTCATGTCTAGCCCTCGGCGACCGGCTCGTTCGAGCCCTGGTAGACGTCCAATCCGCTGAGCCGCTGAGCGACCTCGGTGTCGATCGCCTCACTGAGCTGGTTGCGGAAGATGGCCAGGGTCACCTGGCTGGCCACCGGCAACAGGCTCTCGATGGACTGGAGGATGCGTGGCCACTCGTCCTCGGGCATCCCGGAGTCGAGGAACGGCTGGAAGATCTCGGTGGTCACGCCGGACACGAAGGCGTCGGCGATCTGGCGCAGGTTGTCGGAGAGCAGCGGGAACAGGCTGATGACCGTCTGGGGATCCAGCCCGAGGGCGACCGCCGCCGCTCCGGCCCGAACCACTGTGGGCTGCAGGAGGCGCACGTTCTCGTCGTCGAGCCACTCCACGAGGTTGAACTCGCCCAGGGCGAGGATGAGGGCGTCGTCGCGCGGCACCCCCGCCAGCGCGGCGAGCGCATCTCGCGACATGACCTCGGGCTCGGAGTGCTGGTGCGGTTCGTCGAACAGGTGCAGCAGATCGAGGGTGTGACCGGCGGACATGCCGGTGCCTTGACTCACGGCACGTTCGACCGCGGTCAGGGTGTAGCCCCGATCGATGAGCTCCCGGATCAGCTGCAGGCGTTGAAGATGGTCGATCGTGTAGTAGCCCGTACGACCCTCGAGACGGGGGGCGTCGATGAGTCCGCGACCCGCGTACGCCCGGACGTTTCGGACCGTCATCCCTGCCCTTGACGCAAGCTCGTCGACCGTGAATTCCTCAGGTACCGGCGAGTGGTCGGACACCTGTGCATCATAGGGGCATGGAAACGCTGCGAGGCCGGTTGCTGGTGGCCACCCCAGCCATCGATGTTGGACCTTTCCTGCGGAGTGTGGTCTTCGTTCTCGACCACGATGCCGACGGCGCGTTGGGCGTCATCGTCAACCGTCCACTCGACTCCGACGTCGACGACGTCCTGCCCGCGTGGGGCGCCTACGTCAACGCTCCGGTGTGCCTGTTCGACGGCGGTCCGGTGGCCATGGACTCGGCGCTCGCCGTCGGTGTGCTCGCGGACGGTCTCCCGCCCCTCGGCTGGAGACAGATGGCCGGCCGGGTCGGTCTGGTCGACCTCGAGGGTCCGCTTCCCGGCGACGGGCAGTTCGCCGGTCTGCGGGTCTTCGCCGGCTACGCCGGATGGGGCGCCGGCCAGCTCGAGGACGAGCTCCTCGAGGGGTCATGGGTCGTCGTCGACGCCCTCGAGTCCGACCTCAGCTCGCCGACGCCCGAGACGCTGTGGCGCGAGGTGCTCCGACGCCAGGCCGACGACGTGCGCTTCTGGGCCACCTTCCCGCCCGACCCCAGCATCAACTGAGACGAAACACACACCCGGTTACCATGGCTGGGTGGCACTATTCGGACGCGGTACCCAGACCGTCACGGACGAGCGCACCGAGCTGCGCACGGATCACGGCGATCACGAGCGCTTCTCGCACTACGTCCCCGCCGACACCCTCACCGAGGCGATGGTCATGGGCACGCCGGTGGTGGCGCTGTGCGGCAAGGTGTGGGTCCCCAGTCGTGACCCGAAGAAGTTCCCCGTCTGCCCGGAGTGCAAGGAGATCTGGGACGGCATGAAGCCCGGCGACGACGGCGACAAGAAGCCTCCGGGCGATCAGTAGCCGGCCTCAGGCGTCGACGAAGCCGGCGAACGTCACTCCTCGGTACGCCGCCAGGGCCTCGGCCTGCTCGTCGAGGTCGGGCAACGACTTCCAGGCATCGACGGCCAGCCGCAGCTTGCCGCCGGACATGCGTGGCCGCCAGGTGCCACGGATCTCGTGACCCACGAGCACGCTGCCGGGGCGGCCCAGCGTGCGCCACACGTCCTTGCGCCTCGCGTCGTCGGGCACCAGGAGCTCGCGGTCGCGGAGCTGCAGGAACGGGTCGAACGGACCGAGCAGGCGCACCACATCGGACTCGGGCGGTGACGACAGCGCGTCGACGTCGTCGGCCAGCGCCGAACGAGTCTCGCCGTCGACCTCGACGTCGACGGTGTCGTCGGGCCAGTGCGCGGTGACGTCCTTGACCGGTGCGTCCATGTAGGCCGCGACCTGCTTCGGGGTGAGCGGGCCGAGGTGGTGCAGCACGGCGCGGATGGGATCGAGGCGTGGCGGCACCTTCGAGGCCGGGCCGCGCCACCCGCGAATGCGCTCGAGCACCGGCGGGGACGTGTCGGGCTGAAGCTCGAGGCCCGCGCGCAGGGCGCTGAAGCGAAACGGCTGCTCGTAGAGATGAATGGCGTTGCACGGCTGGCAGAAACGCCGGTACGGCTCAGCCATCCTCGGCGTGAGCGCGGTGGAGACATCGCCCTTCACGGTGGGCTTGGCGACGATGTCGCGCATCTCTTCGGCGATCGCGTCGAGCGCGTCGAGGACGTCGATACCGGCGGCCTTGAGCGGCTTGGACGCGTCGAAGACGCGCTTGCGGGCATCGGCCTCGGACATCGGCGCGACCGCGGCGGCGACCTTGGCGGCGTCGGCGCGGCGGTACACGTGCGGTGCGCCACGCAGCGTCCAGGCGGTGAGCACATCGGCATCGTCGGTGCGGACGCCCCTGATCTCGAGAGCCCAGCGCGCGCCGTCGGGACCGGTGTCCTGCACGCCGAGGTCGAGCACGGCCGCATCGTCGGCCGAGCCTGGAGGGCGATCGAGCTGCTGGGTGTGCACGCGGAACCGCAGCACGTCGTCGCGGGAGACCTTCATGGAGCAGTCCTACCAAGGCCCTCGGACGTCCGGACTGCCCACCGTGACCTCCATCGCCCGTGAATCGTTGTGACCGTCGAGTAACCAAGGGAGCTCCATGCGCGGCTTGCGGCGACACCGACATTTCTGGCCCATCACCGTGGCGATGACGACTCTCGCGGTGACGATGGCGACCTTCCCGGCGTACGTCACGTGGGCGGAGCAGTTCCACGGCCAGACCTCCAAGGATCTCAAGAACGCGATCTCCCGTGCACCGCTCACCGATGAGACCCAGGACCCCACCACCGCGACCCAGGCGCTCGCCCATGCCGATGCGGTGAGCGCGCAGCGGGCCGAGCCCGACCCGGATCTCGTGCCGACGCAGAGCGCCGAGCTGCGTCCGCACGCGAACGTGCCCCAGGACCAGTACGCGATGGCCGGTGGTTGCTACGCACTGAAGTCGACCAAGAACGGCAAGTGGGTCGTGCGTTCGGGGAACGAGTACGCCGCGACCGCCGCGAACGCGGCCGCAGCCGAGCCGTTCCACTTCCAGGCCACCGACCTCGGCAGCTATCTGGTGTGGGACTCGCGCAAGGGATTCGTCCGGTCCCTCATCCCACCGAGCGTCGTCCGATCGTCCAACCCGGCGAAGAACGCCGACTGGGCCGTGAAGCCGTCCGGGTCGGCCTTCATCTTCACGCTCCCGAGCGTGCAACGGAGCCTCACGGTCGGCGCGACCAGCAAGCTCACCGTCGCCACGACCGGCACACCCTTCACGCTCGCGCTGAGGACCGGTTGCCAGTCGTGGCCCGAGGTCGACGTGAACGTCACGGGCAAGCCCTTCGGCGGCTCGTCCACCCACCAGGAAGTGCGCGGCTATCTGGACGGGCACACGCACGGCATGGCGTTCGAGTTCCTCGGCGGCGACGTGCACTGCGGGCGGCCGTGGCACCCCTACGGCGTCGCTGCTGCCCTCAAGGACTGCCCCGACCACCAGCAGGCTCAGGGCGCAGGCGCCGTGCTGGAGAACGTCACCCGCACCGGCTCGCCGGTCGGCACACATGACCCGGTCGGCTGGCCGACGTTCAAGGACTGGCCGGCACCCGACTCGCTGACCCACGAGGGCACGTACTGGAAGTGGCTCGAACGCTCCTGGCGCGGTGGACAACGGATCCTCGTCAACCTCCTGGTCGAGAACAACAAGCTCTGCGAGCTCTACCCGCTCAAGCACAACTCCTGCAACGACATGAAGTCCGTGCGACTGCAGGCTGACGACATGCGCAAGCTCGAGCGCTACATCGACGCGCAGTACGGCGGTCCCGGCCGCGGTTGGTACCGCATCGTGACCGACCCCCACGAAGCCCGGAAGGTCATCAATGCGGGCAAGATGGCAGTCGTCATGGGCATCGAGACCAGTGTGGTCTTCGGGTGCACGATGAAGCTCGACAAGCCCCAGTGCACCGCCGGCCAGATCGACCGCCAGGTCAACGAGATGCACGACCTGGGCGTGCGGCAGATGGAGCTGGTGAACAAGTTCGACAACGCCCTCGCCGGCGTCGCGGGCGACTCCGGCACGATCGCGCCGTTCGTCAACCTGGCCAACCTCCTGGAGACGGGGTCGTTCTGGGACATGCCGAAGTGTCCGGCTCCTCAGGAGCCCGGCGTCGAGGACCGCACCCAGCTGACCTCGGTGCCCGCCGGCGCGCCCGCCCAGGACGAGCTGTTCGGCGCGATCGCCAAGCTGCACCTCGGTGGTGTCCTGCCGATCTATCCGGCGCCGCCGACGTGCAACCGGCGAGGTCTGACGTCGCTCGGCGACCACACGATCAAGCGCATGGTCGAGAAGCACATGCTCTTCGACCCCGACCACATGAGCGTCAAGGCCCGCAAGGCGTCCCTTGACACCACCGAGCAGCTCGACTACCCGGGCGTCATCTCCAGCCACTCCTGGTCGACCCCGGACGCCTACCCGCGCATCTACAAGGCGGGCGGTGTCATCACGCCCTACGCGGGCGACAGCACCGGCTTCGTCGAGAAGTGGGAAAAGCACCTCGCCTGGGCCGATCCGCGCTACTACTTCGGGTTCGGCTACGGCGCCGACATCAACGGGCTCGGCGCTCAGGGCAACGCCCGCGGTGCGAATGCACCGAACAAGGTGACGTACCCGTTCAACGGGCTCGGCGGAGTCTCGATCGGCAAGCAGGTCAGCGGGGAGCGCACGTACGACATCAACGTCGACGGCGTCGCCCACTACGGCCTGTACCCCGACTGGATCGAGGACCTGCGCACACAGGGTGGCGACAACATCGCCGACGACATGGCGCGCGGCGCCGAGGCCTACCTGCAGACCTGGGAGCGGGCCGAAGGCATCTCGAACGACGCCTGCCGCGATCCTGACGCGGCCAAGCTCGACACCGTGGTCCTCGGTCTCGCGACCGGCTCGACGGTCGAGCAGGTGCTCCGCACCGCCGGTCAGCCACACTCACGCCTCGGCGACGAGTTCGTCTACTGCACGAAGACGGCCGGTGGCGCGCAGAAGAGCGTGACCGTGACGTTCGATGCCGCCGCGAAGGTGGAATCAGTCTCCTGAGATCACCAGACGAGGCCGGTTGACAAACAAGGCACTCTGTCTCAGGATTGCGACATGTCGGCCTCTGTGTCTCATGCAGCATTCGTGCCGCGCAGTGGCAAGACATGGCGCGACCCGTTCGGGATGTACGCCGCACTGCGGGAGCACGACCCGGTGCATCACGTGACTCACGGCGACTACTGGGTGCTCACCCGGCACCGCGACGTCCTCTCCGCGGTGCGCGACCACGAGACGTTCTCGTCGGCGCAGGGCCTGACCACCGAGCACGGCGAGCTGGAGCGGATCGGCCTGGCGGACAACCCACCGATGGTCATGACCGACCCTCCCGTGCACACCGAGTTCCGGCGGCTCGTCTCGCGGGGGTTCACACCCCGGCAGGTCGAGTCCGTCGAGCCGACGGTGCGAGCGTTCGTGGTGGAACGGCTCGATCGCCTGCTCGCGGCCGGTGGCGGCGACATCGTCGCCGATCTGTTCAAGCCCCTGCCGAGCATGGTCGTCGCGCACTACCTCGGCGTACCGGAAGAAGACCGTGCTCGCTTCGACGCCTGGACCGACGCCATCGTCGCCGCGAACGCCACTGCGACGTACGACGGGGTGGCCGATGCGGTCGGCGAGCTGATGGGCTACTTCACCGAGCTGATCGAGCGGCGCCGGCACGAGCCGGGGGACGACACCGTCTCGCACCTGGTCGCCGCCGGCGTGACCGGCGACGACGCAGGGCTGCTGAGCGTGCTGGCCTTCACCTTCACCATGGTCACGGGCGGCAACGACACCAGCACCGGTCTCCTCGGCGGCGCGGTTCAGCTGCTGAGCGAGCGGCCGGACCAACGCGTAGTGGCACGCGCCGATCTCGCCGCGAGCGTCGAGGAGCTGCTCCGGCTGACCAGCCCCGTCCAGGGCCTGGCTCGGACGACGACCCGCGACGTCACTGTCGGCGACACGTCGATCCCCGCCGGCCGCAAGGTGCTGCTCTGCTACGGCGCGGCGAACCGTGACCGGGACGTCTACGGCCCCGACGCCGACGAGCTCGACGTCACGCGCGAGCCGCGCATGATCCTCACCTTCGCCCACGGCGCGCACCACTGCCTCGGCGCTGCGGCGGCCCGGATGATGGGCCGCGTCGCACTCGACGAGCTCCTGCGCCGCATCCCTGACTTCCGCGTCGACCTGGACGCGGTCACCTGGGCCGAGGGCAGCTATGTCCGCCGGCCCACCGCCGTACCCCTGGAGGTTCTCTGATGCCGTGGATCACCGACGAGGTGTCCGAGGTCGCCGTCGAGCGCATCCTCGACGCCGCCGAGCACCTGTTCGCCGAGAGCGGTCCGCACGGCGTCGGGATGGACGCCGTCGCGAAGGCGGCCGGCTGCTCGCGAGCGACCCTCTACCGATACTTCGACAACAAGCGCGCGCTCGAGTTCGCCTTCGCGCACCGCGAGGCGCGCACCATCGTCGAGTCGGTGGCCAACCGGATCGAGTCGATCGACAACCCGCACCACCGCGCGGTCGAGGCCGTCGCCGTCGCCATCCAGGAGGTGCGCACCAAGCCGACGTTGCTGGCGTGGATCGGTCCGGGCGATGCCGGCCAGATCAGCGAGCTGCTGCGCGAGTCACCCCTGATCGAGACCTTCACCGCCCGTTTCGTGGGCGAGCGCGACGACCTGCCCGACCTCGACCTGGCCCGATGGGTCCTCCGCTGCATCGTGTCGTTCCTCGCCGTACCCGGCGCCGATGACGAGGAGGAGCGGCGACTGATCAGTCGTTTCCTCGCACCGGTGCTGAACGTCCGCTGACGGTCACTCGAAGACGGTCTCGATGACCGGTTCGCCTCGCGACAGCTTGCGGGCGGCGTCGGGCAGCTCGTCGAGCGCGGAACGATGGCGGGCACGGGCGTCGTCGAGCGTGTCGTGATGCACGCGGCGGCCGGACTCGACCAAGGGCACCAGCAGGCTGCGGTCGTCCCCGTCGTTGACGGGGGCTCCCCGATGCCGATGACCTCCGCCTCGGCCCGCCCGGACGCAGAGCGCCGCCGCAGTGCGTACTTGCGTCCGCCCACGGAGAGCTTCTCCTTGCTCTTCTTGGCGACCGGGACGAGGGTGCCGGAATCGTCCTCGCGCGCCACGAGCTTGTAGACGAAACCGCTGGTGGGAGCGCCTGAACCGGTGACCAGGGCCGTGCCGACCCCGTAGCCGTCGACCGGCGCGGCCGCGAGCGAGGCGATGGCGCGCTCGTCGAGGTCGCTGGTGACGACGATGCGGGTGTCCGTGGCGCCGAGGTCGTCGAGCTGGGCTCGTACCTGGCGGGCCAAGGAGACGAGGTCGCCGGAGTCGATGCGTCACGGCGCCAAGCGACGGGCCCGCGACCTCGACCGCGACGCGTACGGCCTCGGCGATGTCGTACGTGTCGACCAGCAGCGTGGTGCCCGCGCCGAGCGACTCGACCTGGGACGTGAACGCGTCTCGCTCGGTGTCGTGGACCAGGGTGAACGAGTGCGCGCTCGTGCCGGCGGTCGGGATGCCGTGGGTGCGACCCGCCTCGAGGTTGGACGTGGTGGCGAACCCGGCGATGTAGGCGGAGCGGGCCGCGGCGACGGCCGACCACTCCTGCGTGCGACGCGACCCCATCTCGATGCAGGGGCGGTCGGCGGCCGCGCTGACCATCCGCGACGCGGCCGACGCGACCGCCGAGTCGTGGTTCAGCACCGAGAGCATCAGGGTCTCGAGCAGCACGGTCTCGGCGAACGTGCCCTCGACGACCAGGACCGGCGATGACGGGAAGTACATCTCGCCCTCCGGGTAGCCCCAGACGTCGCCGTCGAAGCGGTACTCCGCGAGCCAGTCGCACGTGGCGTCGTCGACGATCTCGTGGTCGCGCAGCCATGCGACCTCGGCCGCACCGAAGCGGAACTGCTCGAGCGCGTCGAGCACCCGGCCCGTGCCGGCCACCACGCCGTATCGACGTCCGGGCGGAAGCCGCCGGGCGAACAGCTCGAACACGGAGCGTCGCGCGGCGGTGCCGTCGGAGAGAGCGGCCTGCAGCATCGTCAGCTCGTAGTGGTCGGTGAGCAGGGCGGTCGAGGCGGGCACCTCACCAACCCTAGGGCCGGGCGTGATGTTGGACTTCTGCAACCGGATTGGGTGGTCAGCGCCACTGGGCCACAATGGGGGTGTGACCACACCGACCCCGGTGGAATTGGACGAGCCCGACGTCGAGGACGTCGTCGAGCTCGAGAATCCGTGGGTCACGATCGTGTGGAACGATCCCGTGAACCTCATGTCGTACGTCGCGTACGTCTTTCGCAACTACTTCGGCTACACCGAGGAGAAGGCCACCAAGCTGATGCTGGCCGTCCACCACGAGGGAAAGGCCATCGTGTCGAGCGGGAGCCGCGAGCAGATGGAACGGCACGTGCAGGCCATGCACGAGTACGGGCTCTGGGCGACGCTGCAGCGGGCGGACGAGTGAAGCCGTTCAAGCGCCGCCGCCGCGGTGGCCTCTGCGCCACGTTCGAGCCCGGCGAGGCGCAGGTCATCGCCAGCCTCACCAGCCAGGTGGTCGAGCTGCTGCGCGACCGCAACGGCGAGCTGGCGTCCGACCCCGACCCGCTCGCCGGCGAGCTGGGCCTCAGCGGGGGCCCGTCCCTGCCGCCGGAGGACCCGGTGCTGCAGCGGCTGCTGCCTGATGCCTACCGCGACGACTCCGAGGAGTCCGCGGAGTTCCGCCGCTTCACCGAACGCTCCCTGACGTCGACCAAGGTGGCCAACGCCGAGGCCGTGCTCGCGTCGCTCCGGGAGGCGGGACTCGACGAGACCGTGATCAGCGAGGACGACGCCGAGGACCTGGAGCCGCTGGAGGTCGAGCTCGACGCCGACGCCGTTCAGGCCTGGCTCCGCACCCTCACCGACGTCCGGCTGTCCCTCGCGGTGCGGCTCGGCATCGACGCTGACGAGGACGCGATGCTGCTGCACCAGTCGGAGGACGAGGCGGTCATCGCGATGACCGAGCTGTATGACTGGCTCGGCTACGTGCAGGAGACGCTGGTCACCGCACTGGACTGATCCTCCATCGGCCCACTGGATAGGCTCGTCGGGTGCTCACCATCGACCGCGCCACGCGCGACGCCATCGTCGAGCACGCTCGTCGCGACCACCCCGACGAGGCGTGCGGTGTCGTCGCGGGTCCGGCCGGCTCCGACCGGCCCGCCAGGCACGTGCCGATGCTCAACGCGGCGATGTCGCCCACGTTCTACGAGTTCGACTCCGGCGACCTGCTCAAGCTCTACCGCGAGATGGACGACAACGACGAGGAACCGGTCGTCATCTACCACTCGCACACCTCCACTGAGGCTTACCCGTCGCGCACCGACATCTCGCTCGCGCAGGAGCCCGACGCTCACTACGTCCTGGTGTCCACTCGAGACGGCGCCCACGAGAGCGGGCCGGTCGACTTCCGCTCGTACCGGATCGTGGACGGTGAGGTCAGCGAGGAAGAAGTGGCCGTCGTGGAGCGTTATGACCACGACACGACCCAGACTGCGACGACACAGACTCCCACGACCCAGACTCATACAGAGAAGGCAGCCGACTGATGGCCATCGAGGTCCGCATCCCCACCATCCTGCGCACGTTCACCGACGGTGAGCGCGCCGTCGACGGCAAGGGCGACACCGTGGCCGAGCTCATCGAGCAGCTCGAGGCGAACCACTCCGGCATCAAGGAGCGGATCGTCGAGGACGGTGTCGTCCGGCGTTTCATCAACGTCTACGTCAACGACGAGGACATCCGTTTCACGGGCGGGCTCGAGACGGCGGTCGCCGACGGCGACACGGTCGTCATTCTCCCCGCGGTCGCCGGAGGCGGACTCGGTGACACACCGGTCGCCGGAGGCGGGCCGCGGCCCGACGACACTGCGGTGGCAGGCGGCTGACTTGCGCTTCGACTCGCTGGTCGACTCCGTCGGCAACACGCCGATGGTCGGCCTCCCGACGTTGTCGCCGTCGGAGGACGTCCGGCTGTGGGCGAAGCTCGAGGACCAGAACCCGACCGGATCCATCAAGGACCGCGCCGCACTGGGCATGATCGCGCAGGCCGAGCAGGACGGGCTGCTGACGCCCGGGTGCACGATCCTCGAGCCCACCAGCGGCAACACCGGCATCTCGCTGGCGATGGTGGCCTCGCAGCGCGGATACCAGCTGATCTGCGTGATGCCGGAGAACACCTCCGAGGAACGTCGTCAGGTGCTCCGGATGTGGGGTGCCGAGATCGTCCAGTCACCCGCCGCCGGCGGCTCGAACGAGGCCGTGCGCATCGCCAAGGAGATGGCCGAGGAGCACCCCGACTACGTGTTCCTCTACCAGTACGGCAACCAGGCCAACGCCGACGCGCACTACCGCGGGACGGCGCCGGAAGTCCTCGCCGACCTGCCGACCATCACGCACTTCGTGGCGGGGCTGGGCACCACCGGCACGCTCATGGGCGCCGGCCGGTTCTTCCGCGAGCACAAGCCCGACGTCCGCATCGTCGCGGCCGAACCCCGCTACGGCGAGGACGTCTACGGGCTGCGGAACGTCGACGAGGGATTCATCCCCGAGCTCTACGACGAGACCCTGATCGACTCCCGCTTCTCCGTCGGCGAGCGCGACGCCGTGCGCCGCACGCGTGAGCTGATCGAGTCCGAGGGCATCTTCGCCGGCATCTCCACCGGCGCGATCCTGCACGCCGCGCTCGCCCAGGCGGCGAAGGCCGTGAAGGCGGGGGAGCGTGCCGACATCTGCTTCGTCGTCGCCGACGGCGGCTGGAAGTACCTCTCCACCGGGGCGTACGAGGGAAGCCTCGACGAGGCCGAGGATCACCTCGAGGGCCAGCTCTGGGCCTGAACGGAAGCACGTCATTGAACTGGGTGCCGGGAGGTGCTCACGTCGGCTAGCCTCGGTCCCGTGAGCGAGATCGTCGTGTTCTCCGGGAGCGCGCACCTTTCACTCGCCGAGAAAATCTGCTCCGAGCTCGGCCAGCCACTCTCAGCGTCCGACACTGTCCGCTTCAGCAATGACTGCCTGCAGATCCAGCTGCTCGCGAACTGCCGCAAGAAGGACGTCTACATCATCCAGCCGCTGGTCCCGCCGACTCAGGACCACCTGATGGAGCTGCTCCTGATGATCGACGCCGCTCGTGGCGCGTCGGCAGCGTCGGTCACGGCGGTCATTCCGCACTACGCCTACGCGCGGTCGGACAAGAAGGACGCCTCGCGCATCTCCATCGGCGGCCGCCTCGTGGCCGACATGCTCAGCACCGCCGGCGCCGACCGCATCGTCACGATGACGCTGCACGCGCCGCAGGTCCACGGCTTCTTCAGCATGCCGGTCGACCACCTCACCGCCATCGGTGAGATCGCCGACCACTACCGCGGCCGCGACCTCAGCAACACCGTCGTCGTCTCCCCAGACCTCGGCAACGCCAAGACCGCGTCACTGTTCGCCCGCCTCCTCGGCGTGCCGGTCGCGGCGGGCAGCAAGCAGCGCCAGGCCGACGACAAGGTCGTCATCGACGCCATCGTCGGCGACGTCTCCGGCAAGCGGGCGATCGTGCTCGACGACGAGATCGCCACCGGCGGGTCCATCGTCGAGCTGATGAACAAGCTCGAGGAGGAGGGCTGCCTCGAGGCATCGGTGGCCTGCACGCACGGCCTGTTCACCGGCAAGGCGGTGGAGCGGCTGCGCGACCACCCGTCGATCACCGAGGTCGTCACCACCGACACCGTGCCGGCGCCCGAGGGCTGGCCCGAGCTTCAGGTACGCACCGTGTCACGGCTGTTCGCCGAGGCCATCGCCCGCATCCACGCGGGGGAGTCGGTCTCGAGCCTCTTCGATGGCGTCGACCCGGCACATGCGCCGCCTCAGCCGAAGCTTCCGCTCTAGCGTCGGGCCGTGAGCCGTCAGGCGCTGATGCGCTGGCGCTGCGGCAGCGCGCGACGTGCTGCCGGGAGACCGGTGCGTCCGGTGCGTGCGTAGGCCGCCCGGGCGCGGGGGAGCAGGGTCAACCGGTCGGGGAGCACGGCCCAGCCGGCGGCGACGGCGCGTCGGAACACCGCGAAGGCGGCGTCGTCCGCGCGAGTCCAGCGCAGTCCGAACATCTCGCGCGCTCGCGGCGGAAGGGTGGCCGTGGTGACCCACATGTACGGCGGCATGCCGGCGGTCGCGACGACCTTCCACACCGGGTCGGGGAGCCAGGGCTGCGCCATGTCGGTGGGATGGCGCATCATCTCGACGAGCTTCACTGCCGACGGCGTGGGCTCCAGGACGTCGTCGAGCATGTGGTCCCAGTAGGCGAGGAAGTCGTCGTAGGTCGGCGGCACGGGACGCATCGACAACCCGTACATCTGCCACCACTCGATGCACTCGAGGTAGTAGGCGCGGCGCTCGTACACGTCGAGCGGGTTGAGCTTGAACAGGGAGTTCGTCGTGAAGGCTGCGTCGACGAACGTCGCATGCGCCCAGAAGTAGGTGTCGGGGTCGAGTGCGTGGTAGCGGCTGCCGTCTTCGTGGGATCCCTTGATGTCGCGGTGGTATTCACGCACCTGGTCGGCGGTGCCCTGGGCGTGGTGGCCGTCGAAGATCGTGCCGACGATCTGCGGCACGGAACGGAAGAGGCGCTCCCACGGCTCGGTGTAGAAGGCCGAGTGCTGCTCGACGCCGCGGCCGAGATCCGGGTACATCAGCTGGAGGAGGCCGGCCCTCGGCGCGACGAGATAGCCGATGCGGTCGCCGTAGGATTCGTAGAGCAGCGAGCCGGGTCCGAACGCCATCACGTCCCCCTGAGACAGAATAGGTGCTGATGTCTCAACACCATACCCCAGAGGATGCGACGCATGCCATCGTCGACGCCGCACTCGCGGAGCTCGAGCGTGTCGGCATCCGACGGGCCCGCGTGGAGGACGTCGCTCGCCACGCCGGAGTCGGGCGGGCCACGGTCTACCGCCGGTTCGCCGACAAGGATGCGCTCGTCGCAGCCGCGTTGCTGCGGAAGTTCGAGGTGTTCATGGTGCAGCTCGACGAGGTGATGAAAGCGGAGAAGACGCTGGAGGACAGCCTCGTCGAGGGCTTCGTCGCCCTGCGGCGGTTCACCCGCGACGACCCGCTGCTGTCCAGGCTCCTCGCCGTCGAGCCCGAGACGGTTCTGCCGTTCCTCACCGTCGACGCGGCGCCGGTGTTGTCGACCGCGCGGGAGTATCTCGCGCAGACGATCCGCGACGCTGGTCGCGAGCTGCCTGCGGGCGTCGACGTCGAGGTCGCCGCCGAGATGGCCGTGCGACTCATGCACTCGCTCATCGCGACGCCCCAAGGAGTCATCGCCCAGGACGACGAGTCGAGCCGTCAGTTCGCGCGCCGGTACATGGTCGAGGTGCTGCTTCCGCCGGGTTGACTGTCATCCGGCGTTCACCCTGCGTACGCTCATTGCTTGTGACGGACGCACCCATCGGCATCTTCGACTCCGGCTTCGGTGGCCTCACCGTCGCGCGTGCCGTCATCGACCAGCTGCCGCACGAGCCGGTGCTCTATCTCGGCGACACCGCGCGCCAGCCGTACGGCTCCCAGCCCATCGCCGCCGTCCGCGAGTTCGCCCTCGACTGCCTCGACCATCTCGTCGACCAGGGCGTCAAGACCCTCGTCATCGCCTGCAACTCCGCGAGCGCTGCCGTGCTCCGTGATGCGCGCGAGCGTTACGCGGTGCCGGTGGTCGAGGTCATCATCCCGGCGACGCGTCGGGCCGTCAGCGCCACTCGCAACGGCCGGGTCGGTGTCATCTGCACCCAGGCCACGGCCACGTCCCGCGCCTACGACGACGCGTTCGCGGCCAACCCGTCCGTCGAGCTGCACACCCGGGCCTGTCCCCGCTTCGTCGAGCTCGTCGAGGACGGCGTCACCAGCGGGCCCGAGATCGAGGCGGTCGCCCGCGAGTACCTCCAGCCCCTCGTCGACGCCGACATCGACACGCTGGTGCTCGGCTGCACGCACTACCCGCTGCTCACCGGAGCGATCTCGTACGTCATGGGGCCCGACGTCACGCTGGTGTCCAGCGCCGACGAGACGGCCAAGGACGTCTACGCCCTGCTCGTGCGCGAGGGACTCGAGCGCGGCCTCGACGCACCGGAGCCCCAGCACCACTTCCTCACGACGGGGCGACCCGTCGACTTCGGCGTCCTCGGACGCCGCTTCCTCGGACCCGAGGTCGAGACCGTCGAGCAGTTCTCCTGGGTGGTGACAGCATGAGTGGAATGAAGCTCACGATCATCGGCTGTGCGGGGTCGTTCCCGGGTCCGGACTCGCCGTCGAGCTGCTACCTCGTCGAGGCACCGTTCGAGGGACGCACGTACCGGCTCGTGCTCGACCTCGGCAACGGGGCGCTCGGAGCGCTCCAGCGACACATCGACCTCCGCGACCTGGACGCCGTCGCCATCTCGCACCTGCACGCCGACCACTGCTTCGACCTCGCCGGCTACTACGTCGTCAGCCGCTACCACCCGGACGGCGAGCTCGCTCGACTCCCGCTGTTCGCGCCGGCCGGTGCTTCACGCTTCCTGGCGGTGGCATACGGCCCCGAGCCCGATCCCGGAATCCTCAACCACTTCGACTGCCACGACTGGCAGGACGGCGAGACGGTCGAGCTCGGTCCGTTCCGCGTCACCGTGGCCCAGATGGACCATCCGGTCGAGGCCTACGCGATGCGCATCGAGACCGACGACAAGGTGCTGTGCTACTCCGGCGACTCCGGGCCCACCGAGAAGCTGGATGCGCTCGCGGCAGGCGCTGACGTGTACCTGTGCGAGGCGTCCTTCGTGGAGTCGAACGTCAACCCGCCGCACCTGCACCTGACCGGCGCCGAGGCGGGCGCGTCCGCGCGTGCCGCCGGTGTGGGACGGCTGCTGCTCACCCACATCCCGGCCTGGACCGATCGCGGCGAGGTCGAGGCGGATGCCAAGACGACATGGGACGGCCCGCTGGACCTGGTCATCTCCGACGCGACCTACGAGGTCTGAGCCGTTCCTCTGGCGGTCCCCGGCGGTCGATAGGCTCGCCAGATGACCTCTCGCGAAGACGGACGCGCTCCCGACGAGCTCCGCCCCGTCACGATCACCCGGAACTGGCTCGACCACGCGCAGGGCTCCTGCCTCATCGAGTTCGGCAAGACCCGCGTGCTCTGCGCCGCCGCCGCGTCCGAGGGCGTGCCCCGGTGGCGCAAGGGCTCGGGCCTGGGCTGGGTCACCGCCGAGTACGCGATGCTGCCGCAGGCCACCCACGACCGCTCGGCGCGCGAGTCCGTCAAGGGTCGCATCGGCGGACGTACCCACGAGATCTCCCGTCTGATCGGACGCTCGCTGCGGGCGGCGATCGACTACAAGGCGCTCGGTGAGAACACCATCACGATCGACTGCGACGTCCTGCAGGCCGACGGTGGCACCCGCACCGCCGCCATCACCGGTGCTTACGTCGCCCTGTCCGACGCCGTCTCCCACCTGCGCGACGCCGGCGCCCTGGCCGGCGAGCCGCTGGTCGAGTCCGTCGCCGCCATCAGCGTCGGCATCATCGACGGCACTCCTCTGCTCGACCTCCCGTACGTCGAGGACGTGCGGGCCGAGACCGACATGAACGTCGTGATGACCGGCTCGGGCTCGTTCGTCGAGATCCAGGGAACGGCCGAGGGTGCGCCGTTCGACCGGGACGAGCTCGACGCCCTCCTGACCCTCGCCGCCAAGGGTTGCGTCGACCTCACGAAGCTCCAGAACGAGGCTCTGGGCGCGTGACGTCACGTCGGGTGGTGCTCGCGTCGCGCAACGCCAAGAAGCTGGCCGAGCTCCGGCGGATCCTCGACACCCTCCTGCCCGGCAATGCGGTGCTCGGGCTCGACGACGTCACGCCCTATCCCGAACCCGCAGAGACCGAGGCCACGTTCGAGGGAAACGCGCTGCTCAAGGCCCGTGCCTGCGTCAAGGCCACCGGCCTGCCGTCTCTCGCCGATGACTCCGGGCTGTGCGTCGATGCCCTCAACGGCATGCCCGGCGTGCTGTCGGCCCGCTGGAGCGGGGTGGCCAAGGACGAGGGCGGTGATGCGGCCAACAACGCGCTGCTGCTTGAGCCAGCTCGGCGACGTCCACGAGGTGCGTCGTGGCGCGACGTTCCGCTGCGCGATGGCGTTCTGCACGCCGGACGGTCTCGAGGTCGTCGAGACCGGCGAGATGACCGGCCGCATCCTTCTGGCCGAGCAGGGCGACGGCGGCTTCGGCTACGACCCGCTGTTCGCCGCCGACGGCTACGACGTCTCCACCGCGGAGCTCCCGCCGGCCGAGAAGGATCGCATCAGCCATCGCGGCCACGCCCTTGCCGCGATCGCGCCCCACGTGGTGGCCGCGCTCGGTTCCTGAGGGCCGACCTACTTCTCGAGGGCGGCGATGACGCGGTCGGCGAGTGCGCGGCTGCCCGCGCGGTTGGGGTGGATGCCGTCGAGCACACGCTCGCGACGATCAAGCGTGCCCATGGTGCTCACGTACTGCACGTGATGCGCCTTGGCCGCGGCGTAGACGATCTTGGTCAGGCGATGGCGTCCCAGCTGGTCGAGCGTGCCCCACGGCGGTCCGAGCACGACGATGCGGGTCGAGCGGGGCAGGTTCTCCTGGAGCACGTCGAGGTAGTGGTTGACCGCGCGGGCGATCTCGGCGTCCGGGGCGGCGACGTGCTGGCCCTCGATGCACGACGCCCAGTCGTTGCGGCCGCCCTCCACGATGAACAGCGACGGCGCCGTGTCGCGGAACGCCTGAGGCCGGTCGATGAAGCGGTCTCCGCTGCAGGCGAGGCCCTGGCGCAGGTATCCCGAGCCGGACTCCGCGTGGGTCGTGACGTGAGCACCGAAATGGCGTCCGAGCATGCTCCACCAGGCCTCGAGCGGATCGGCCTCGTCGTCGTTGTACTCAGCGGTGATGGAGTCGCCCACGACGACGATGCCGCGCTGGAAGGGTCCGTCCGCGGAGGGTTGCTCGCCACCGCGCGCGCTCTGCCACGCAGCAAGCAGCACGAGTGTCAGGACGGCGACGACGCCGATCCGACGGACCGAACTGGACACGCTGTTTCCTCCCGAGAAGCAGGAGCAGAATACGTCCGAACCGACCGATGGTTCGGCCCAATCGTCAAAGTATTTTCCACATCATCCGGGCAGGTCGAAGCCGTGCTGGCGCCAGGCCTCGTAGACGGCGATGGACGCGCAGTTCGCGAGGTTCATCGAGCGGCGTCCAGGAAGCATGGGAAGGCGCAGCCGGTCGGTGATCCGAACGTCCGCCAAGACGTCGTCGGGCAGGCCGTCGGGCTCGGCGCCGAACATCAGGACGTCCCCGGCCTCGTAGGCGACATCGGTGTAGACGCGCTCCGCAGCCGTCGTGAAGGCGAAGACTCGCGCCGGACCGAGCGCTTCGAAAGCGGTGTCGATGTCCGGGTGGACCGTCATCACGGCGAGGTCGTGGTAGTCGAGACCGGCGCGGCGCAGCTGGGCGTCGGACAAGTCGAATCCGAGCGGCTCGACGAGGTGCAGCTCGGTGCCGGTGGCGGCGGCGAGCCGGATCGCGTTGCCCGTGTTGCCGGGGATTCTCGGCTCGTGGAACAGCATGCGGAACATCAGGACCAGAGCCTAGGCCGTGCCTCCCCGCCACACGCCGGGTGGCACGGCCTAGACTCACCGTCCATGCCAGCCCCCCAGCGCGTTCACGTCAGGCACACCTACCGATCCGACCCCGCCACCGTCTTCGAGGCACTGTCCGAGCACGAGAACCTCGGCCGGGTCATGGGAGCGAAGGTCACTCGCATCAACGACGGCGACTCGACGCGCAACGGCGTCGGCTCGACCCGCCGGTTGAAGATCGGCCCGGTGGCCTTCGAGGAGACCGTCACGGCCGCTGAGCCGTACAGCCTGATCGAGTACACGATCACCAAGGGCACCCCGATGAGGGGCCACTGGGGCGTGCAGCGGCTGACCCCGACGGCCGAGGGCGGTACCGAGCTCGACTACCGGATCGGCTTCGACGCTCCTGCACCCGGGATGGCCGCAGTGGTCGGCAAGGTCATCACGATGCAGCTGACGAAGGGCCTGGGCAAGCTCGTCGACTGAGCGTCCAGCAGTCTCAGTCCAGGCGGTTGGGCGGCTGGGCGCCGGCTCGACCGACCGTCCAGGCGGCCGACTCGGCAGCGATCGCCGTGACGCGGGCCAGGTCGTCGAGGCCGATGTCGTGCAGCTCAGTGCGTCGCTCACCGGTGAGAAGACCCTCTCGGTGCAGGCCGACGAGGAGACCGGACATGTACGAGTCGCCGGCGCCCACGGTGTCCACGACCGTGGTCGGTGCCGCTGGCACGTCGATGCGCCCCGATCGCGCGAAGGCCGTCGAGCCGTCGCCACCCCGGGTGACGACGATGATCGCGGGACCGGCCTCGAGCCAGCGCTCGGCGATGGTCTCGGCGGGTTCGTCGGGGCTCAGCCACGCGAGGTCCTCGTCACTGACCTTCACGATGTCGGCGAGCCGGATCAGCCGGTCGATGCGTCGCGACACGTCGTCGTGGTCGGGCAGGAGCGCCGGCCGGATGTTGGGGTCGACCGAGACGATCGCCGACGGAGCGAGCTCCCGCAGCAGCATCTCGACGTCGTCGGCGCCCGGAGTGAGGGTCGCGGCGATCGAGCCCGTGTGCACCGCGTTCACGCCATCCGGGACGGGAATGAGGCCCGGGTCCCAGGTGAGCTCGAAGTCGTAGGTGGCGGAGCCGTCGGCGGCGAGGTGGGCGACGGCGGACGACGTCAGCCCGAACCCGCGTGAGCCGGCGCCCAGTGTGACGGCTGCGGTCGCGAGGTGCGACTCGATCAGGGCTCCGTAGGCGTCGTCGCCGATGGCGGTGGCCAGCGTGACGTCGAGCCCGAGTCGTCCGAGCCCCACCGCGACGTTCATGGGGCTGCCTCCGGCATGCTCCGTGCGCGATCCATCGGACCGCTCCACGACGTCGACGAGCGCCTCACCCACGACGAGGATCATGAAGCGATTCTCTCCCACGTGTCCTGCGTCGCCTCGCCGGTGCCGGGGGTGCCGATGCGCTGAAGGTTGCGACCGCCGCGAGAGAACGCGTACGACACCTGCTCGGGCACGAGCGCGGGGTCGACCGGTTCGGCGATCCATGCGCACGGGCGGACGTGGACCAGGTCGGCGGCAACGGCTGCCTCGGTGTCGTCGCGTCGGCTCGGTCCGGCCAGCCGGCCGAGGTGGAATCCATCCGGGCCGCGCGTCCAGACGAAGGTGCCGTCGGGGGCTGCCGCGAACCGTTCGAGCCGACGCTCAGCACGCTCGTCGTCGGCCGTGCCCATGCCGCAGAGCCCGAGCTCGAGAGCGCGCTCTACGGCGAGCCGAGGATCGACGTCCTCGCGACGTGATCGCATGGGGGCGCGGTACACGTCGGTCACAGGCGAAGCATAGAAGGGTGCCGAAGGCGGGATTTGAACCCGCACGCCCGAGGGCACGGCGTCTCCTCTCGGCACCGCCACATGCGATCGATGAGGGGGCGATTCGACGGGCGATCGCAAGACTCGATCGTCAGACCAAGTTTCACCGCGACAGACTGTGTCCTGTACCCGCTCGCACAGTCGTATGAGAAGCGTCGAAGGGTGCCGAAGGCGGGATTTGAACCCGCACGCCCGAAGGCACGGCGATCTAAACGCCGCGTGTCTACCGTTCCACCACTTCGGCTTGCCCAGCGAGTGTAGATCCCAGAATGCTGTTGGTGAACCGTCCGCGACTTCGCCCAGCGAAGTTGTCCGTTTGTCTGTGGCAGTTCGGACACAAGTAGCGGAGATTCTCGATGAAGTTGTTCTCGAAGTCGCCGTCGATGTGATCGATCTCCAAGGTGAGTGGAAGCCCGCGCCACATCCCGTCGAGGCCGCACCACGTGCACGCGTAAGGAATGCCGGACTCCTTGAGAGCTCGTCGAAGCAGGTCGCGCTTCACGCGTGGACTGCCTGGGGGTCGTCTGATGAGGATCTGCTCCGGTGTAAATCGGAGATGGTGAGCGCCGTTCTGGTACCGCACGAAATGGGTGGTGTCTAAGCCGAACTTCTTGATCGTGCGGCTGATGTGCGCGTGGGACCCGCCGTTTTGCCGCAGACCGAGCAAACGCAAGACGCCTGCCACGGAGGTGGCTTCCGCGACCAGGGGTTCGAGAACCTCCCGAGAGTACTTGTACGGCTTCCCCATGAGATCACGCTAGGGGTGATCTCAGACATGCCGCGCTCATCGTTGCAGCGAGTCAGGAAAGACCGTATTCAGCTCGAAAACACTTTAGGAGTCCAGCTGCTCCCGGGCGATCCGAACCAACCGAAGCAACGCCTCAAGGTCAATATCAGACAGCCGCTTGATGCTGACGACTGAGCTCCCGACCTTGGGCTTGGCTCCAGTCCCCGATGCCAACGTGTCGGCGTACTTCTTCACCGCGTACTGGCCATCCTCGACGGCCATGATGTAGATGCTGATGGCGTTCTTCTGCTGGGCGAGACCGACCATGAACCACTTGACGTCGGGTTTGCCCGGCCGCCGGAAGGTCCAGTCGCCGTAGCCGATGATGGCTTGCTCGGTGCCACCCCAGAAGATGCCTCTCCAGAGCACGCGATCGGTGCCGGCGAAGACGTCGGCGATCTGCGCATCGAGGGTCGTCAGGTCGTCGTTGCCGAGATCGGCGAGGAAGGCGTCGACGTCGTCGTTCGTGGGTTCCATGTCGCGTCAGGCCGCCTCGAGGCCGAGATCCTTCCGCAGCTTCGCGACGTGGCCCTTGGCCTTGACGTTGTACTGGGCCAGCTCGACCTTGCCCTCGGGGTCGACGACGAACGTGGAGCGGAGGACGCCCTCGACGACCTTGCCGTAGAGCTTCTTCTCGCCGAACGCGCCCCAGGCGTTGAGGACGTCCTTGTCGACGTCGGAGAGCAACGTGATCGTGAGGCCTTCTTTCTCGCGGAACTTCGCGAGCTTCTCCGTCGTGTCCTTCGAGATGCCGAGCACGGTGTAGCCCGCGGCCTTCAGATGGTCGAGGGAGTCGCTGAAGTCGCAGGCCTGCGTCGTGCACCCCGGCGTCATCGCGGTGGGATAGAAGTAGACGATGACTTTGCCTCCACGCAGGTCGGACAAGGTCACCGTCTCGCCGGTGTCCGTGGGCAGCGTGAAGTCGGGTGCGGTGTCTCCGGGCTGCAGTCGCGTCGTCATGGGCCCTATCCTTGCAAGACCGAAGATCCCGACAAGAGCGAGGCACCCGTGGGCAAGTCCGAGACCGACGAGCTGGTCGACGAGATCGAGCAGATCCGGCTGCGGCTGGCCAACACCGTCGACGAGCTCGTCGACCGAGTCCATCCCAAGAGCATCGCTCAGCGCAGCCTGCACAGCGTGAAGCGTCGCTTCGTGGACGAGCAGGGATCGCCCAGGTTCGAGACGATCGTGCCGGTCGTGGCGGGCACGGCAGCCGTCATCACGGCGTTCGTCGTCATCCGCCGGCTGACGCGCTGACCATGCCCGTCGTGGCGCCGCTCGCTGACCGAGGATGAGCCCGGCCCGCGACGTCCCGCTGCGGCGCTTGCGGTTGCCGTCCCGCGGCGAATCCTTCACGGACCGGCTGTGGACGGTCCGGCGGCGGTGGCGACTTCTGCTGCGACTCAGCCTCGCCACGTCGATCGCGTACTTCATCGCCACAGAAGTCCTCGACCACCGGCAGGCGTTCTTCGCGCCGATCGCCGCCATCGTCGCGCTCATCTCCGGTGGCGGCGCCCGGGTCCGCACCGTCCTGGAGCTCGTGTTCGGGGTGGCCATCGGGGTCCTGGTCGGTGAGCTGCTGATCCTCGGCATCGGACGCGGCGCGTGGCAGATGGCTCTCGTCGTCGCGCTCGCCGTCGTCGTCGGCACCCTCGTGGGACTCACCGGCCTGGCTCTCACGCAGGCCGCGACGTCGTCGGTGCTGCTGACGGCGGTCATCCCGTTCGCCGGCACGGGCAACCCGGCCGTGACCCGGTTCCTCGACGCGCTGGTCGGTGGGCTCGTCGGCCTCGCGATGGTGCTGCTCATCCCGCGGAACCCGGTGCGTGACATCGACCGCGAGGTGCAGAAGTTCCTGACCCAACTCGCTGATGTGCTCACCCGTGTCGCGGCCGCGCTGCGCGACGAGGACGCCGATCTCGCCGACCGCGCATTGAACGATGCGCGAAACATGCAGCCGCTCGTCGACTCCATGAGGACGACGGCCCACAACGTCGCCGAGGTCGCTCGCATCTCGCCGCTCCGTTGGCGGCAGCGGGCTCACGTCGAGCTCTACACCGCGACGGTCATCGACCTCGACAACGCGGTGCGCGACGCCCGGGTGCTGGCCCGGAAGACGTCCGCGCTGCTGAGGCACCACGAGGAAGTGCCAGGCGACATGGCACTCGCGATCGACGCGTTGGCCGGCGCGATCGGCATCTTCGCGGACGACCTCTCGGAGCGCGACGACTTCGAGGAGGCCCGTGGCGAGCTCGTGCAGGCGGCCCGGATGGCGTCACTGGCGCTGCCCGAGGCGGCGACGATGAACAGCGCATCCATCGCGGCCCAGATCCGGTCGCTGGCGGCCGACCTGCTGTACGCGAGCGGTTACACCCGCGCCGAGATCGACGAACGTCTCGAGTTCGACTGAACCGAGCGAGCGCAAGCGAGTGAGCGTTCAGTCAGGTTGAGCGTGCCGCGCTGAAGGCGTCCGGTGCGGAGCCAAGGCAACGGTCGAAGGACACGCCGGGCCATCCCGACGTGTCCTTCGAGCCCGAGACCTCAGCGGGAGGACGCCTCGCGGTGGAACATCCAGGCCAGGACCACGAGCAGACCGATGAGTACGGATTGGACGAAGTCGAGAGCACGGCCGGGCACCGGGGCGAACTGGGCGACCATGAGGACGAGGCACGCGATCGGCAGCCAGAGTGGCACCGCTCGGGCCCGGATCAGCGCGACCAGCAACAGGATCGACCCGATCGTGAAGAGCAGGAACCCGGCCATCTGGACCACCAGCCCGTGATCGGGGTGGTCGACGGTGTAGTCGAGGAGCTTTGTCCCGTCCGGCACCGAGATGGCGTTGGTGTCGGTCGCGTACCAGCTCATCGCAGCGAATCCGAACTCACCCATCGCGAGCAGGATCCCGCCGAGGCTGGCGAGGACGGCACCGACCGTCGCCCACGCGGCGCCGCGAGATCTGACCATCGCGCAGACCACGATCGAGAAGGCGATACCGAGGACGCCGAAGGCGGTCGCATCGATGACGATGCCGGCCCACATTCCGTCACGAACCGGTGCGACATCTCCATACCCAAGCTGGTCGCGAGCGGGCCACGGATTCCATAGCAGCACTGAGACGACTGCCGCTGCGCTCACCGCGAGGGCTGCGGCGACGAGAGTTGTCCGGGACCCGCTCGGGACGGTGGACGGGGCGAAGTCCGACGCGGTCGTCGAGCTGTGTCGAGTGGTCATCATTCCTCCAGAGGTACGGATGTGTGGCCTGGAAAGCGAGGAAGTACTCGAAACCGAACATGATTCCTCCTGGCGCTGAACAGACGATTGACCTGCAACGCTAGGAAGAAATGAACCCCTGGTCATCGTGGTCACCCACGGTCTGCAGGTCCGTGCTGGTACGGAGCCGTGGGCGTCAGGATCGCAATACAGTGAGTAGATGATGTGGCCGCGAGCGTTCGCGACGGTCGCTGCGATCCTCACCGCAGCGATGCTCGTGCTGGCGGGTGTGCTGACCGTCGTGACTCCGACTCGCACGGCCCTCGCGAGCATGGCCATCGGTCTGGTCGTCGGCTCGCTGGCCGCCTCCCTCGGCGTCTTGACCACTCGTCGACCTGAAGGTGCAGTGGTCGGCGCCCTGCTCACCTTCGTGGGCCTGACCGTCTCGATCACGGTCGCACGAGAAGTCGCCTGGCAGGTGCTGGCGGATCGGCCCGACATCGCCACGTCGCTGAGCTGGCTGGTCGCGGCACTGGCCGAGGGCGCCTGGTGGGTGCTCGTGTCGGTGGCGCTGCTGCTCCTGTACTTCCCGGACGGGCGGCTCCCGGGCCCGCGATGGCGGTGGGTGCCCGGCGTGATGATCACCAGCACGATCGTCAATCAGGTGTGGGGTGCCATGGATTCCGCACCCTTCCTTCCGCCACTGGAGAACCTCGCACGTCCGTTCCCCGAGGCGCCTTTCTGGTTGCGGATCGTGTCCGAGGCGGCGTTCGTGCTGATGCTCGGCCTGGTGGTCGCATCAGCGGTGTCGCTCGCCCTGCGCTTCCGCCAGGCCCGGGGCGTCCAGCGGCGCCAGATCACCTGGCTCGCGCTCGGCGGGTTCGGTGTCGCCTTGTATCCCGTTCTCTGCCTGATCGAGATTCTCGTCTGGGGCGAGGCGCTCTGGCTGAGTGCCGCCGTCGGTGTCACCGCTGTCGTCGGCATCCCCGTGGCCACGGCGATCGCCATCCTGCGCCACGACCTGTACGACGTCGACAAGGCTCTGGCGGGTGCCGTCACATGGGGACTGGTGACCGTCCTCCTGCTGGCGGTCTACGCGTCGAGCACGATCGTCGCGGGCGTGCTGCTGGGCCAGGAATCGGCGGTGGCCGCCGCTGCCGCGACCGCGATCTGTGCCATCGCCTTGACGCCGCTCAGGCACCGGCTCCAGCGGCGCGTCGACGGTCGTCTGTACCCGTTGCGCCGGGCGGCGTACACCGCGATCGACAGCTTGCACCACGACGCCGCTGCCGGCCGCTCGACACCGGAGCAGCTGCAGCCGGTGCTGCGTGCGGCGTTGCGGGATCCGGCTCTCCGGGTCGGGTTCCGGGTGCCAGGGACCGAGGGATGCGTCGACGCCGCCGGCGCTCCGGTGCCCGAGGGATCGGGGGAGCCGGTCGTGCTGGGCGGCACCCCGATCGGCGTCCTCGTACCTGGTGACGGCGAGGCTTCGCCGGAGCTGTTGCGCGACGTCGCGACGCGAGCCGCGACGATGGTGGAGATGGTCAGGCTGCGGCTCGAGCTGGCACGCACGCTTCGGGAGGTCGAGTCCAGTCGCGCCCGGCTCGTGCAGATCGGCTACGACGAGCGACGTCGGCTGGAGCGCGACCTGCACGACGGCGCCCAGCAGCGCCTCGTCTCGCTGGGCATGGCGATCCGGCTGGCCCAGCGGCACCTCGACGACGGCACCGTCGACGTGAACGGCCTGCTCGACCAGTCCGTCGCCGAGCTGGGGACCGCGGTGGCCGAGCTCCGCCAGATCGCCCACGGCATCCGCCCGAGCAGCCTCGACGACGGTCTGCCGGCCGCCGTCGCCCGGCTGGTGCGCAACGTCCCGATCACGATCGATCTGGAGGTCGACGACACTCAGCTGCCTGACGACGTGGCGACCACGGCGTACTTCGTCATCAGCGAGTCGCTGGCGAACGCGGTGAAGCACTCGGAGGCGAGCCGGATCGGGTTGCACGTCGCTCGGCTCAACGGCCAGGTGGTGGTGCGGGTCAGTGATGACGGCCGCGGCGGCGCGCAGCTGCGGCCGGAGTCTGGCCTTGCCGACCGGGTCGCGGCGCTCGGCGGCTCCCTGGCCGTGGTCAGCCCGGCCGGTCGCGGCACGGTGGTGGAGGCGGCGCTGCCATGCGTGTCGTGATCGGCGAGGACTCGGCGCTGTTCCGAGAAGGCCTGGCCCGGCTGCTCGAGGATGCCGGCCACGACGTCGTGGCGAAGGCCGACGACGCCCCGTCGCTCGTCGCCGCGGTGAGGGCGCAGGAGCCCGACCTCGCGGTCATCGACATCAGGATGCCGCCCGACCGCACCGACGACGGGGCACGCGCCGCGCGCGAGCTGAGGACGCAGATGCCGGAGCTCGGCATCGTGCTGCTGTCGCAGCACGTGGAGACCCGTCACTCCGTCGACCTCGTCGCGGGCGGGTACTTCGGCTACCTGCTCAAGGACCGCGTCTTCGACGTCGACGACTTCCTCGACGCACTGCGTCGCGTCGCCGCCGGCGGCTCCGCTCTCGACCCGGAAGTGGTCGGCACACTGATGGGTCAGACGCGTGTGATCGACCCCCTGGACCAGCTCACTCCACGGGAGCGGGAAGTGCTGGCGCTGATGGCGGAGGGGCGCACCAACGCCGGCATCGCGGCACGGCTGTGGCTCACCGACCGCACCGTCGAGACCCACGTGACGAGCATCCTGTCCAAGCTCAGCCTCTACGAGTCGGCCGATGAGCACCGTCGGGTCCTCGCCGTGCTCACCTGGCTGGGGTTGCGACCCGGTTCTGAGAATTCGTCCCGCCGAGGTCTCGACAACGGAGCCTGACCTGCGTTAACGTGTCGAGGTCGTTCCGGTTCCGGAGCGTCAAGCACTCGAAGGAGGTGAGTCCCGTGAAGAAGTTCGCCATCACCACGCAGGCCGTGTCGTTCCGCGATGCCGCCATGCTTCTCGCCGGTCCCACCTCCGGAGCAGTGTCTTTGACGTAGTTCTGTCAGTACGTCGATCAACGCTTCGGATGAGACATCCGGAGCGTTTTTGTTTTGCCAGAAAGTTCAGACACCGTCCATCAACCCATCCAGAAAGGAGGCGCGCTATGACCACGAAACTCGATCCACGACTCATGCCCGCACAGAACCTCACCGACTCCTCACCGACGACCGGTACGGACGGAGAGGGGGTGAAGAACATGGCCATCTTCGAGTCCCGCAGGGCCCGCAAGGTGCGCGCCCGGGATGAGTTGCCCATGAACGATCCAGCGCTCGATCGTGCGGTGATCCTGGAATCCATGCGTCAGCGACGCAAGCTCCGCGCGCATCAAGACAGGGTTCATGCAGAGCTGTTCGGACTTCGAGCGAACCGGTAAGAGCCGCTACCTGGCAGACGGCGGGTGGTGACCAGAAGGTCGCCACCCGTCGTTTGCGTCTCAGCGTGCGGTGATCGTCTCGTGGAGGGCGAGGATGCGTTGGGCGTCGCGCACGTGCAGGTTCTCGATCATCCGGCCGTTCACGGTGACCACGCCGCGGCCCTCCGCCTGCGCCTCGTCAAACGCCGCGATGATCTCGCGGGCGTGCTCGACGTCGGACTCGCTCGGGGCGAACGCCTCGTTCGTGGGCTCGACCTGGCTCGGGTGGATGAGCGTCTTGCCGTCGAACCCCATCTCGCGGCCCTGCCGTGCCTCGGCGGCGAAGCCCTCCGCATCCTTCACGTCGTTGTAGACGCCGTCGAGGATGACCTTGCCGGCGGCGCGTGCGGCGAGCAGGGCGATGGTCAGTGACGGGACCAGGGGAGCGCGGCCGGGCACGTGCAGCGCGAATGTCTCGTTGACGATGTCGTTCGTGCCCATCACGAGCACGGCGAGGCGTTCGTGCCCCGCGGCGATCTCTTCCGCGTGCAGAATCGCGATCGGTGTCTCGACCATGGCCCAGAGCTTGGTGTGATCGGGTGCGCCGGCCTTCTCCAACACATCGACGAGGGCGCGGACCTCGTCGGCGGAGTTCACCTTCGGTACAAGGACGCCGTGCGGTCCGGCCTGGGCGACGGCCGCGAGATCGTCGTCGTGCCACTCGGTGCCGATGCCGTTGACGCGGATGGTCAGCTCGCGGTGGCCGTACTCGCCGGAACCGACGGCGGCACAGACGCGCTCGCGAGCGTCCGGCTTGGCGTCGGGGGCGACGGCGTCCTCGAGGTCGAGGATGAGCCCGTCCGCATCGATGCCCTTGGCCTTCTCGAGCGCACGCTCGTTGGCGCCGGGCATGTACAGGACGGAGCGTCGTGGCCTCAGCTCGTTTGTGGGCTCAGAGGTCATACGCCTCAGCCAGCTCCGGGTCGCGCTCGGCCAGGGCCTTGGCGAGGTCGAGCATCACCTGGCACTGCTTGCAGGAGGCGTCGTCCTCCATCTTCCCGTCGATCATCACCGCGCCCGAGCCGTCGCCCATCGCCTCGACGACCTTCTTGGCGTGTGCGACGTCGTCCGGCTCGGGGGAGAACACCTTCTTGGCGATGTCGATCTGCACCGGGTGGAGGCTCCAGGCCCCGACGCAACCGAGCAGGAACGCGTTGCGGAACTGGTCCTCGCAGGCCACGACGTCCTTGATGTCGCCGAACGGCCCGTAGAACGGGAGGATGTCGTTCGCCGCGCAGGCGTCGACCATGCGGGAGATCGTGTAGTGCCAGAGGTCCTGCTGGTAGGTGCTGCGGCCCTCGTTGATGTCGTCGCCGGTGGGGTCGGTGCGCACGAGGTAGCCGGGGTGGCCGCCGCCGACCCGCGTCGTCTTCATGCGGCGGCTGGCGGCGAGGTCGGCCGGGCCGAGCGAGATGCCCTGCATGCGCGGGCTGGCCGCGGCGATCTCCTCGACGTTGATGACGCCTTCGGCGGTCTCGAGGATGGCGTGAACGAGGATCGGCTCCTCGAGGCCGGCGCGAGCCTCGAGCTGCGCCAGCAGGCGGTCGACGTAGTGGATGTCCTGCGCGCCCTCGACCTTCGGCACCATCACGACGTCGAGCTTGTCGCCGATCTCGGTGACCAGGGTGATGAGGTCGTCGAGCGCCCAGGGGGAGTCGAGGCTGTTGACCCTGGTCCAGAGCTGGGTCTGGCCGAAGTCGGTCTTCTTCGCGATGTCGACGAGGCCCTGCCGGGCGGCTTCCTTGTTCTCCGTCTTGATGGCGTCCTCGAGGTTGCCGAGGATGATGTCGACCTTCGGCGCGATGTCGGGCACCTTGGCCTGCATCTTCTCGTTGCTCGGGTCGAAGAAGTGGATCATGCGCGACGGCTTGAACGGGATGTCAGCGACCGGCGTCGGCGCTCCGACTGCCAGCGGCCTCAGGAAGGCACGGGGATTTCGCATCTGCTCAGTATGTCGAGACGCTCAGAGGTTGTCGTGGACGGGGGTCACACGCTCAGTCGTCGTCGGCGCGCCCGATGTGGCGGTGAGCCGACAGCACCTCGGTCTCCGGGTGATAGGCGACGAGCTGCTCGATCGAGTCCAGCACCTCGACCACGTGGGCGCGGTCAGCGGAGACGACACCGGCACCGATGCCGGCGCGTCGGTGCAGGTCGAGGTGGTCGGTCTCGGCCGCGGTGACCTGGAAGCGACGACGCAGCTCGGAGACGATCGGGCGGACGATCGAACGCTTCGTCTTGAGCGAGTGCACGTCACCGAGGCGCAGGTCGAGCTCGATCCATCCGATCCACATGCACTCAATGGTGCTGGGTCAGTTGGCGAGCAGCGGCAGCAGGTCGGCCGTCTCGATGCCGAGCGCCTCGCCGACCGAGTGGTGGTAGAGCTTCCCGTCGTGGACGTTCAGCCCGAGGGACAGGTCGACATCCTGGGCGAGCGCGTCGCGCCAGCCGTGCTCGACGAGCGCCAGAATGTACGGCATGGTCACGCTGGTCAGCGCATACGTGGACGTGCGCGGCACGGCGCCGGGCATGTTCGCGACGCAGTAGAACTCCGACTCGTGCACGCGGAACGTCGGCTCGGCGTGCGTGGTGGGGTGCGAGTCCTCGAAGCAGCCGCCCTGGTCGATCGCGATGTCGACGAGCACCGAGCCCGGTCGCATCCGCGACACCAGCTCGTTGCTCACGAGCTTGGGTGCGCGGGCTCCCGGAACGAGAACGGCACCGATGACGAGGTCGGCGTCGAGCGCGGCCTCCTCGATGGCGTGGGCGCTGGAGTGGAGGGTGCGAACCTGTCCGCGGTAGCGGGCGTCGAGCTCGCGCAGGCGGGGGACGCTGAGGTCGAGCACGGTGACGTCCGCGTGCAGCCCGACGGCCATGTCGGCGGCGTGGGTGCCGGACACGCCGCCGCCGAGGATGACGACGTTGGCGGGCTCGGTGCCGGGCACGCCACCCATCAGCACGCCGCGTCCGCC
This sequence comes from uncultured Actinomycetota bacterium, assembly GCA_963726885.1. Taxonomy (GTDB): domain Bacteria; phylum Actinomycetota; class Actinomycetes; order Propionibacteriales; family Nocardioidaceae; genus Aeromicrobium. Next base: position 84,556 of record CAVSDS010000012.1, read on the forward strand.
GAGGGGCCGCATCAGGTGATAGGCGCCGACCTGGGTGGCGAGGCGGCCCGCCACCTCGGACATGGGTGCCAGCAGCGGCAGAGAGCCGTCGCGGCGTTGGACGGTCTCATAGGCGATGGCGGTGATGCCGCTGTCGATCACTGCCTGGGTGACGTCGGCCGCGGCGGCGAGGTGCAGGTAGGTGAACAGGACCTGGCCGCTGTGCATGCGGTGCCACTCCTCCTCGACCGGCTCCTTCACCTTGAGGACGAGATCTGCTCCCTCCCAGACCTCGTCCGCCCCACCTCCGTCGGCACTGCCGAGCATCGTGGCGCCCGCCGCTCGGTAGTCGTCGTCGGTGATGGAGGAGCCGACGCCGGCCCCCGCCTGGATGGTGACCTCGTGGCCATGGCGCACCAGCTCCGTGACGCCGCCGGGAGTGATCGCTACGCGGTACTCGTGGTTCTTCACTTCTGTGGGAATTCCGACTCGCATCCTCCTATGGTGAAGAAATGCTGTGATCATGGCAACATTGATGAAGATCATTCTTCGTATCGTGCTGTTCGCCGACGATGCGACTGACGGAGGTTCCTCACACCATGGTTCTGCCGAACGATGTTCAGCAGCTCGACACCGTCGACCGCGTCCTGCTGGCGGCCCTCCAGCGTGACGGCCGCACGCCCAACAACGAGCTCGCGCGTCAGGCCGGCATCGCGCCGTCCACGTGCCTCGCCCGGGTGCGGTCCTTGCGCGAGCGAGGCGCCATCCGCGGCATCCACGCCGACGTCGACCCGGAGGTCCTCGGGCTCTCCATCCAGGCGATGATCGCGGTGAGCCTGGCCTCGGACGCCCGTTCGTCGCTCACCGACTTCGCGGCCGCCGTGGCCGAGAAGCCCTACGTGCTCAACGTCTTCTTCGTGTCCGGCTCGTACGACTACCTGCTGCACGTGGCGGCGGACGGCAGCGACGGGTTGCGCGACATCGTCACCGACCTCAGCGGCACCGGCATGGTCAGTGACACCGAGACGCACCTCATCTTCGAGCACCGGGCCGGCCGCGCCGATGCCACGCACGCGAGCTGAGGCTCACTCAGCGTCGGTGCAGCATCCCTGGACGGCGTGGTACTGGTCGGCGCGGTCCAGCAGCCAGGCGAGGTTCGGCCACGGGTTCCGGACTCCGTGGAGGGCGCGATGCGCCACCCACGCCTCTGCGGGCCCTCGGATGGCTGCCAGCGGGTGGAACCACGCACTCAGGACGAGCTTCTCGTTGACGATCTTCCTGCGCATGTAGGGCCAAGGCCGACCGGGCCGGCGCCGACATCGTCATGACCGACAAGCCTGCGGCCTTCGGGACGTGGGCCGAGGACAACTGAGGAACCCTCGCGTCGAGGTCACCCCGACAGTCGAGGAGTGGTCTGGCGCCGATCGGTGGGTAGCTCGCTGGCCAGGACGACCGGCTCGCGCGGTACCAGCCGGAGCACCCGCGACTCGCGCGCCCACCGCTCGATCGCGTGGTCCGAGTCGGCCAGATTGAGCCGTCCCTTCTTCAGCGCCGCGGTGACGTCGTCCCAATAGGAGGAGTCGGGTGTGAGCACCTCGACCGTGGCCTCGACCGTGGCAACCAGCTGACGATTCGTCTTGGAGCGCAGCAGGAGCAGGACGATGTCGTTGTCATGGACGTCCGGGACCGGCTGCTCGCCACCGCCACCCACGACGCAAATGGCGCTGTCGACGAGCTCGTGCCACACGGGGAACGTGCCGTCGATGGCCGTGATCCAGACGAGTCCGGACTTCTTGGCCAGGTCGGTGACGAGGTCGAGGTCGCTCAATGGCTTGCGGCCCGCACGCGTGGTCGGGTGGCCCGCTTCGGCGCCTTCTTCTTCTCGGCCGGCGCCTTGATCGCGCCGTTGGCCAGGGACTGCACGAACAAAGCGATCTCGTCGATCGCCTGGCGTGCTTCGGGCACCCACGACGCTGCCGCGTGGAAGACGTGCACCTGGTTCTCCCAGACCTGCAGGTCACACGGGATGCCGGCGGCGACGAGGCGGTTGGCCATCAGCTCCGCGTCGGGCATGAGGATCTCGCGCGAACCGATCTGGATGATGGACGGCGGCATGTCGGCGAGCGGCATGTCGACCGGGCAGACGCGCTGCCCGGAGATGCCGCGACGGTCGTCGGCGTTCAGGGCGACCCGGGTGAACCGTTCGAGGGCGTTCAACGGGAACGTCTCGCAGCGATCGGCATTCGGGTGGTTGCGCTTGCGGGTGGAGTCGACGTCGAGAAGCGGCGAGATGGCCACGACACCGGCGGGACGGCCCCATCCGGCGTCGAGCACGGCGCGGGCGACGCTGAACGCGAGGTAGCCGCCGGCCGAGTCCCCGGCGATGGTGATGTGCTCGGGGCGGTAGCCCTGGTCGAGCAGCCAGCGGAACGCGACGACGCCATCGGCGACCGACTCCGTGATCGGCTCGGCCGGCATCTGGCGGTAGCCGACGTTGAGCACCGGCTGGCCGGCCGCGTAGGAGATGCGCGAGACCAGGTTGCGGTGGGTGTTGAGACCGCAGGTGAGGAATGCGCCGCCGTGGAAGTAGAGGATCGCGTGCGGGTTGCCGCCGCGCACGTCGCGGACGTCCTTGGCGAGCAGCCACTCGCTCGGGCAGTCTCCCAGGTCGACCGTGCGCCAGCTGGTTCCCTCGTGGACAGGGAGCAGGCGTGCCACGTGGTCGACCAGGTTCGGTGGGTACAGGTCGAACGGCAGACGCGCCCACAGCCCCAGGAGCGGCCGCACGGAGTGACGCAGGCCCACCCCCAACAGGCGGGACTGTACGCTCGAGCTCTTGAAGTACCGAGGCTCGGCGGCGAGCGTCAGATGTGCGGACATCTGGACCCTTTCGACGTGTGACCTGCTGTTCATCAAAGTTTCACATGCAGTGACGTGTTACACATCTCGCCCACTAGCGTAGGGCCTAGACACCGCCCGAGGAGGGAGGTACCCACCATGTCGTTCATGCCGCCCACAGACTCGATGTTTCTCCTGGCCGAGTCGCGCGAGCACCCGATGCACGTCGGGGGCCTCCAGCTGTTCGAGCTGCCCGAAGGCGCAGGTCCCGACTTCGTCACCGAGCTCATCGGCACCTTCCGTGCCACCGACAACATTTCGCCCACATTTCGCAAGCGACCGGCCGAGCCGGTCAGCTCCCTGGGCAACACCTGGTGGACGTACGACGACACGATCGACTACGACCACCACGTGCGGCACTCGGCGGTGCCCCAGCCCGGCCGGATCCGCGAGCTGCTCCAGCTCACCTCGCGCTGGCACGGTTCGCTGCTCGACCGGCACCGGCCGCTCTGGGAGGCGCACGTCGTGGAAGGGCTCGCCGACGGGCGCATCGCCGTCTACAGCAAGATCCACCACTCGCTCGTCGACGGGGTCTCTGCCATCCGGCTGATGAAGCGATCGCTCACCGAGGACCCGGACGGGCGCGACTGCGTCCCGCCCTGGGCGCTGCCGCCGCGGAAGTCGGCAGGCGGGGGAGTCGGTGCCGGTGGAGTTTGGGGCTTCGACCCGATGGGCCTGCTGCGCGGCGTGGGCGGTGCGGCCGGTGAGGTCGCCGGGATGCTTCCCGCGTCTGCCAAGATCGTCAGCCAGATCCTGCGCGACGGCGACATCACGCTGCCGAGCGCCCCGAAGACCATCCTCAACGGTCGCGTCGGTGGTGCGCGCCGGTTCGCCGCGCAGTCGTGGGAGATCGAGCGCATCAAGCGGGTGGCCAAGTCGTCGGCCACGACGCTCAACGATGTCGTGCTGGCGATGGTGTCCGGAGCGTTGCGAGAGTACCTGCTCGAGCAGCACGCGCTCCCCGACGAGCCGATGAGTGCCATGGTGCCGGTCTCGCTCGCCATGCGTGCTGAGTCGGCGGGCAAGGAAGCCGGCGACAGCAACTCGGTCGGGGCGATCGTCGTGAACCTCGCCACCGACCGCGAGAACGGTGCGACCCGGCTCGAGGAGATCGCCTACTCCTCCCGCACCACCAAGAAGCTGCTCGGCGACCTCTCGCAGAACCAGATCCTGGCGTTCTCCGCCCTGCAGATGCTGCCGCTGGCCATGTCACCCTTGCCGGGGTTCATCAAGTACTCCCGGCCGCCGTTCAACGTCGTCGTCTCCAATGTCCCCGGCCCGAAGAATCAGATGTACTTCAATGGGGCTCGTCTCGATGGCATGTACCCGGTGTCGATCGTGCTCGACGGCCAGGCCATCAACATCACCCTGTGCAGCCGCGACAACTACCTCGACTTCGGCATCATCGGCTGCCGCAAGTCCGTCCCCCACCTGCAGCGACTGCTGACACACCTCGAGACGTCGCTCGCCGAGCTCGAGACGGCGTGGGGCTAGGCCTCGAGCGGACCCTCGGGGATCTTCTCGATCACGTCGTGGGCGATGTCGCCGAGCTTGACGTTCTCCTGCTGGGAACGCCGGCGCAGGTACTCGAACGCACGCTCGGCGGTGATGCCGTAGCGGCCCATCAAGATGCCCTGCGCCTGACCGACGAAGGTCCGGGCGTCGATGGCGATCTGGAGCCCCTCCTTGACGTACGCCGTGGAGAGCGCGACCGAGGCGTGGCGGGCGAAGTTCTGGCCGATGGTGAGGTCCGCCTGGGCGAAGGCGCCCACGGATTCCGCAAAGAGGTTGAGCGCGCCGTACGTGCGGGTGATGGACTCAAGGCGGATGCAGAGCGCCGAGCGGATGCCGAGCTGGGCAGCGAGGGCGCCCCACGTCGGCCACGATTCGTCGGTCTCGGTGTCGACGACCACGTAGGAGGTGTCCTCGCGGATGGCGGCCAGGCACGGGCCCTCGTCGAGATCGAGCTGGAGCTGGTGGAGCTCGCGAACCCGGTCCGAGGTGGCGGCAACGGTCTCGATCGACCGATGGGTCCGCATGAAGAGGAGTCCGCAGTCGTCGGCGGCCGTCGTGATGCGCGCATATTCGGTGATGAGCTCAGCGGTCGACTGCATCGTGAGCTCGGCGTTGAGCTCCAATGCGATCTGTGAGAGAAAATCAGCTTCTTCCATGCCCGACCAGTTCCCTGTGTTCCCCTTTGGTTAAGGACCAAACCTCACCCTATGGTCCGGACCTATACCATTGTCCAACTTTGGGTGAATCTCTCGTTGCGCTCCCATGATCGCTTGTCTCGCACCATGCGCGACTTCTGGAATTCTCCAGCGATCACCCGTGCCGCGGCGTTACGCTCACATCGTCGGGCACCAGCAGGGGGACTGGTACCTGACCGCGCGTAGCTCGAACCCCCCGGCTGCCGTCCACGGTAACGCGTGAAGGTTCCAACCCGAAGCGGAGCACCGTGTCCCGCAAGGTGGCAAGTCCCCCGATCCCTTGGTCGGTCTCGGTCTTTCACGTGTCGGCGCTGAGCGACCAGGAGCGCATCCTGCGCGCTTTCGAGCGAGTCGATCGCCCCGGGGTCACGGCGGTGGGTGCCCACAGCGATCAGGGGTATTTCGTCGTCCTCGACTGCGAACGACTCGTCGACGAGCTGCACGCACGACGAGTGGTCACGGCCTTCGACCCTCATGCGACCAGATCCTATTTCAGGCGGGAGCGACACGCCGATTCCGGCGTCGAGGTGGCTGTCCCCGCCGTCCTCCAGATGGTCAGGCGAGGAGTTCGGTGACCGAGGAGGCGAAGCGCCCGACCGGCGTGCCGAGATGCGCACACCGGTCGGGGTCGTCACCGACTTCCTGATGGTCACGAACCGGGCGAGTAGGCCCGTACGTAGTCGACCAGGAAGTTGAACTGCGACTTGGTGTTGGTGCTGTCGGGGTGGCCCCAGTAGCTGCTGCCCACCTGCATGTTCAACCGGATGTTGACCGGGCTGTTGAAGCTCGACGTCATCCAGGACGCGCTGGAGGTCTTGATCGACGACACGACCCTCCCGTCGAAGGAGAAGGTCATGCACGCAGGCGACCAGTTCACGGCGTAGACGTGGTAGTCGTTGTAGATCGCCGGTGAGTGGCCCTGGGGGTGTGACCATCCGGTGAACTTGTCGGCGCCGCCTTCGTTGGTGTCGCGCCAGATGGTCCACGAGTTCGAGGTGCTGGGGTTGAACGACTGGGTTGCTGGTGAGCCCCAGGTCTCCATGATGTCGATCTCACCTGGTGTGGAGTCTCCGCGCAGCCAGAACGCCGGCCACACGCCCTTCGTTCTCGTGCTGTCGGTGGGGACCTTTGCTCGCATCTCCCATCGGCCGTACTTCTGGCTGAACTTGCCGATGGTGTCGACGTAGCCGGTGGTGTAGTCGCGGCTGGAGACGGTCTCGCGTTTTCCGGCGATGTCCAGCAGGCCGTCGTGGACGGTGACGTTGCGGGCGAGGATGCGTGCCTTGTCGAACGACAGTGATTCCCCGTCGCGCACCCGCCACTTTCCGGTGTCGACGGCAGACCCGTTGAACTCATCGGCGAAGACCTGGCGGCCCTGGCCACTCTTGGAGTAGTCGATGTCGGCACACGTCGCCGGCGTCGGAGTCGTCGTCGGTGTCGGCGTCGGCGTGGGTGTCGGTGTCGGCGTGGGTGTCGGTGTCGGCGTGGGTGTCGGCGTGGGCGTTGGTGTTGGAGTCCCCGGCGCGGTCACGTCCGAGTTGATCGCACGTACCTGGAGGTACGCGCTGTTGGTGACGCCGACCTCAGTGATGCGCAGGTTGACTCGACTGTTCGCCCTCGTGGTGGCCAGCGTGGCTCCGGTCCACACCCAACCCGTGGTGGTCGGCGTGGTGACTCCGTCGAAGGTCTTGATGACGCCACCGTCGGCCGCGAGCTCCCGCAGCTGGAAGGTGATCTTCTTGCCCGCCTGCGACGAGCGGACCTGTCCCGCGACATGGACGGACGTTCCGACCGTGGCGATGGACTCAGAGCGCGTCGAGGTCGTCCAGATGGTCTTCGTTCCGGACGATGACTGTGGTGTCACCTGTCCCGCAGATGCGCCGGCGGTGTCGACGACACGTTGGATGGTGGCGTTGGACGTGGCTGTCCAACCGGTGGCGCTGGTCGCGAACGTGGGGTTCGGGACAATGACGATCTCAGCGGCGGCCTGCGATGGGCCGGTTCAAGTGAAGAAAGCGGCACCGAGTGCCGCTGCTAGGGCGAGCGAGAACAAACGAGTGTGGTCGTTCATGGGTGGTTCTCCTGTCAATCAGACGGAGAGCCAAGCCCACTCCGGATTGGTTTACCGGAGGCCCTGCGTAGTTCCAATGATACGCCCGAAGAACGTGACGGATCACCACCGAACGATCGGGAGATCGCGTACTCGCAGGTCAGCGGCGTGATACGACAATGGTGCTGAGATCGTCATCCAGATCGGCTGCCAGCACGCATGTGGTGCCCACGAGGCGAACGATCGGTGCGAGCCGCTCCTTGGTCGCTGTGGCGATTGATTCCTCGGCCACCACGACCACGGATCGGACCTTGTAGCGGGTGACGACCTTCATCACTTCAGGCAACAGCCGCACCAGCCCGCTGTTGGCGCGCTCGGGCTCGATGCCGTCTCGCCAGGCGCAGGACGCGACGACATCGACGTCGTTGCGCATGCCCCACTGCGTGGCCAGCCGTCGTACGGACACGTCCTCCCCGATCAGCACGACCGGGACCCGGCGAAACACGATGCGGTTGAGAAGAGCGGCGACGCCGAGTACCCCTGCGGCCACCAGTGCCGCCGTGAGGCTGAGCTGAAGGTCGCGGGCGTCGTCGACGACACCGAACAGCTTGAGCCCCGCTGCGACCGTGGTCGCCACGGCGAGCGAGAGCGCCGGACGGAACGACCGAGCGCGGTTGATCCTCGGCACCAGCATCGCGGCGCACAGCATCCAGAGAGCAATCAGCCCGGTGGTCGCGCCGACGTAGATCGGTGAGACGTCGAGTGCCACGAGCACGAGTAGAGGAAGCGCCACCGCGAGCACATGGCCGAGGAGTCCCCGGCGGAAGAGGACGTTTGTCAGGGTCCCGAGCATCCCCGGATGTCGGACGGCGCGCCGCACCATGACCACGTCACGCTGCGTGCCGTCCGTTCCATCGGTGGGCAGGTTCAACGCCATCAGCCGGACGGTTTCCGCCACTCCGGGACTTTGAAGACCTGAGTCCAAGCGCGTGGGCACGGTCCCTTCACGGACACCGTCCAGGAGGCGTGCCAGTTCTTCCGCCGACTCCGCGACGTGCACGATGCCGAGGTCGGCCAGTCTGCGACACAGGACCACCTGGTGGTCGTCGACGACCTCATGGTCGACGGGGACGCGGGGGACGACGATGGGGATCCGGCCCGCTTTCCGTGCGTCCATGACGCCGCCGGCACCGCCCTGGAGAACGATCGCATCGGCAGATGTGTAGTGCTCGAGCAGCTCGTCGGGGGACAGCATCTCGTGGTTGTCCGAGTCTTGCATCGGGCGCGTTGAACCGTGCTGGAAGACGACGGCGGCATGGTTCTGTGTGGTCCACGGCTCCAGCCACTCCACGAAGCGGTCGAACGGGTGGTGATACGTGCCCACGCTGGCGACGAGGCTGAACGGCGCAGTCGGCTTCGACGTCGTCGTCTGAACGGTCGATGTGGTCATAGGACCAGGCCGACGACATTCGAGCGGGGCAGCCGATCGTGGAGCTGCTCCCACTGGGTGAGGTACTGATCGACGAACGGATAAACCAGGCGGCCGCTCAGCGAGGGCTTCTCGATGCGGTCGAGCGTCTCGAGGAAGATCGACCAGGCACCGACTCGGTGCGCCTGGTAGATGAACGGCACCGCGACGGCAGCACCCGTGCTGAAGACGATGTCCGGGCGGAAGTCGCGGAGGACCTTGTGAGCCAGCCGGGTGTTGCGCATCAGGTTGGGGATGTTGCGCTGGGTGGGCCACGCACAGGCGATGGCCCGTTCACCGGCGAGCTTCATCCGGGCGTCAGGCGTCGGGCCGGTGACCCACAGCCGCTCGTGCTGCTCCCACCACGGCTTCAGCGCGAGTGCCTGGGCCAAGTGCCCACCGGAGGAACACGCGATCAGAATCTTCATGTCAGATTCCTTTCCCGAGCCTGTTCGCGGCGCGACCCACGGTGTCGGCGGTGATGAGTCGCCAGGAGATCGCGAGGGCCAGCCATGCCCGAAGCTGCCGCGGGTCGTGCCGAAGCACCTTCCTGGCGATCTGGCGGGACCGTTTTCCCCCACCGCTCGCAGCCAGGGCGAACGCGATCTGGGACTCGATCCGTGCGAGTGCCTTCGGCTCGCTGGCGATGTCCTCGTGCTTGACGAGCAGGTACGTCAGGGCTGCGGCGTACTCGGCCCATCGGCCGAAGAAGTAGGACTGACCGCTCCAACGCACCGTGACGAGGGGTTCGTTCACGAGGGCGATCGGAGCGAGGCTCGCGGTCCTCAGCAGGACGTCGTAGTCCTCGCCGTAGGCCCCCGGGAGCTGCTCGTCGATCAGGCCGATCTCCTCGATGAGGGTCGAGCGCCGGAAGACGAAGCTGCTGGAGTGCAGGCCGGCGATGCGACTGCGGACCAAGTCGTCGTGCGTCACCACGTTCGACGGAACCAGGCGCTCCAGCGTGTGGTGGCCGTTGTCGACCTGCATGGCGCTGCCGACGAGGCGGACCTCGGAACCGTGATCGAAGAGTGGCATCTGGGCCGTCAGCTTGCGCGGCAGCCACATGTCGTCGTCGTCGAGGAACGCGACGAAGTCGTGAGACGCCTCGAGGATTCCCGAGTTGCGGGCACCGGCGAGGCCACGGACGCGAGTGTTGACGACGGCTCGCAGCGTGTGGTTCGGGCCGAGCACGACGTCAGGAAGCTCGGGCTCGCAGGCGTCGAAGACGACGATGATCTCGATGGTTCCCGGATAGTCCTGGTCGACGATGCTCTGGACCGCTGCACGCATGAGCTCAGGTCGGCGATGTGTGGGTACCACTGCTGTGACGGGCGGGACGGTGGTGACTCCCGCGTCCGGCGTCGACGAGCTCCCCGGAGGGACCGCGTCAGTGAGGCTCACGGCTGGCCTCGGCGGTTGCGGTCGGTGAGGAACGTGCGGAGCATCGAGCTCGAGGTCTGTCGCGTGTACGGGAAGTAGACCACCTTGGCGCCGACTGACTTCATGTCGCGCTCGAGGGCGTAACCCTTGGGCGTGCCTTCCCAGTCGCTGCCCTTGAAGATGACGTCGAAGGGAACCTGCTGCCACACGATCACCTTGTTGGCATCTCGATCGATGACGACCTGATCGACGATGCCGAGGGCAGTGATGATGTCGATGCGCTCGTCGCACGGCACGACCGGCGGGTATCCCTTGAGCCGCTCGACGTATTCGTCGCTTGCCACACCGACCACCAGATGGCGGCAGTGCGCGCGGGCTCGCCGCAACAGGTTCAGGTGACCTACGTGGAACATGTCGAATACGCCACTGGCGTAACCGACGTCATAGGTCTCACGTGGGTCTGTCATCTAGCCCCCTCCTTGTGCCCGGATATCACTCATCAGAGTGTTCGGACGGAGGATCGTGACGCGGGGACGGCAGTCGGTCTCATGCGTCGATCGCGGCGGTTCCATCGGAGATGCGCTCATGGCCCGTACACCCGGACGTAGTCGACGGCGAACCCCGCCGGCAGCTGGGTGAGCTCGGGCCGCTTGGAGTCCACCCGACCCCAGTAGTGGCTCCCGACCTGGAGGTTGAGGCGGATGTTGACCTTGCCGCGGAGCGACCGAGTCAGCCATCGGGCAGCCGTCATCGGGACCGCTCCGACGCGCTTGCCGTCGAGTGAGAAGACGATGCACGTGGGTGACCAGTCGACGGCATAGACGTGAAATCCCTTGGCCATGGAGGCCTTGCCGGCGGCGGTGCCCCAGCCGCTGAATCGATCGCCCCCGCCCTGGGTGTCCTCGTGGACGGTCCACGCGTACGTCGCAGGTCCGGTCCGTGGATGGTTCGCCGGAGTGCCCCACGCCTCCATGACGTCGATCTCCCCGGGCGCGTCGTCAGCCCGCAGCCAGAAGGCGGGCCACAGGCCGCGCGACTTGCCGGCGGCCACCGGCAGCTTGGCTCGGATCTCCCACCGCCCGTATCGCTGGGAGAACCGGCCGATCGTGTCCAGGTATCCGGTGGTGTACCGGCGATCGCCAGCCGACTCACGTCGCGCCTCGATCACCAGGTGACCGTCGCGCACGGACACGTTGCGGGCCCTGATCCGGGCCTGGTCGAAGGACAGCGAGGTCTGGTCGCGAATCGTCCAGCGACGCTGGTCGACCTTTCTGCCGTTGAACTCGTCGCGCCACGTCGGCGCCTTCGTGCCGTCACGCGTGTAGTCAGGAAGGTCCTGTGCGGGACATGGATCTGGCGGTTTGGCGGTCGCCGCGGTCTTCTCCGCGGCCTTGGCCGGCTCCTCGGCCTTCGCGCAGGCAGCAAGTCCGGAGACTACGACGACCAGGACGAGTGCGACGGCCGCGGAGCGATGAACCGGACGAGTGCAGTGCGCCTCAGCGGCTCGAGTGGGCATCTTGGAGTCGACCGACATTCCGCCCCACCCGCGGATCCGTGATCGTGACCGTCGGTTCCGATGGCTCGGAGGCCTCGGACTCGACTGAAGGCTGACCAGTGCCGTTGAGACCCGTCACCGGGTCGGAGACATCAGGCCCCTGCTGCTGGAACTCGTACGCCTTCCGAAGCCCAGCCCGTGCCCGGTACAAGAGCGCCGAGACGCTGTTCGGCGTGAGCCCGAGCATGACAGCGAGCTCCCGGGGCTTGCGACCCTCGACCTCGAGGTACCACAGGACGTTGCGCCATCGCTGTGGCAAGGACAAGAAGGCGGCTCGAACCCGATCCCGTTCGAACGAGTCGATCCCACCACCCCCGAACGGCACCGGTTCGTCGATGAGCGCGGCGTTGTCGGTCGGCATGACTCGCTTGAGCGCCCGAACGCGTTTCCAGGTCTCCCGGCGAACTGCGGTGAAGATGTAGGCACGCACTGCGTCGTGGGGGCCCCGGCCGCGCTGGAGCTGGTTGAGAACTTGTGAAAAGACCTCCGAGACGACGTCTTCGGCGTCCACGGTGGCGGAGTAGTAGCGAGCGAGACGGATGGCGGGATGGCGGTACCGAGTGAAGAGCTCCGCGTAAGCGTCGGAGTTGTTGCTCCGGACGAGGTCGCACAGTTCGACATCGGTGAGGAGGGTGAAGTCGGACTCGGGATCGAGCTGAGTGCCAACTCCAAAAGGTTCTACTGGGGGGGAGTTGTGCTCCATGACGCACCTTGGTCTTGGGCGCGATACTTCTCCCGGGTCTGGTCTTCCGGAAGGAAACCCCATGAAGCGAAGTGGGGCTTTCAACGTATGGACGACGGAGATCGATTGCAACCCGAAACGCAAAAAAAGTTGGACATCGGTTCCTGAAGCGTCATGGATGGTCGCCCCGGTCCTCTCCATCTGTGTACGTACCCACACTGGCCCCACGGGGAAGGACGGTCATGTCGACCAAGCCTGCTGAACTGTCAGACATCGTCGCAGCGGTGCGTCGTCATTGGATCCTCGTGGTCTTCATCGCCATTCTCGGGCTCGGCGTCGGTCTCCTCGCGACCTTCGTCATCCCCGTCAAGTACACGGCCACGGCCTCCGTCTCGGTGAAGCCCATGACCGCCGATCCGCTCAGTACCTCGTCGGACAGCACCAAGGCCGTGAACATGGCCACCGAGGAGCAGCTGGCACGGTCGCGCCGGGTCGCCGAGGCGGCCGTCGAGCGGCTCGCTCCAGCACGCGACATCGACGTGCAGACCGTGATCGACAGCACCACGGTCCAGACGCCGCAGGACTCCCTCGTGCTGGACATCACGTACCGGGCACCGTCGGCTGGGTTGTCAGCGGACGTCGCCAATGCGATCGCCGAGTCGTACCTGGCCGTCCGTCGCGGCGACGCATCCGAACAGATCGAGCTGCTCGAGAAGCGGACGCAGGAACAGATCGACCGGTTGAAGCCGCTGAAGGCCGACCCTGACGCCGCGGGTGCCACCGACCCGTCACGGCGCCTGCAGGGGGTCCAGGCTGACGCACTGGGCAACATGCTCGCGGAGATCGCCCGCATCGACGTCACGCCTGGCCGGTTCGTCAGTCGCGCCGTCGCGCCGTCGCACCCGTCGACCCCGGGTCTGATGCCCTTGGGGATCGCCGGCCTCTTCCTGGGGCTCATCGTCGCCGTCCCGGTGGCCTTGACCCGCAAGGACGACGAGACCCGCATCAGCAGCGTGGAAGGCCTCGCCGTCACCGAGCACCAGCTCGTCCTCGACGGCACCCAGGACGATGATCGCGAGGAGACCTGGGACCTCGCCGCCTTCATGCTCAAGATCCCCAAGCGTGCGTCCCGCGGCAGGACCATCATGATCGACGGCGAGACGGCGAGCGGGCGCCTGGCTCCTGGCCAGGAGCTCGTCGACGCGTTGAACCGCCGAGGCGAAACGGCTCGATACGTCGATGCCGGCGAGGTCGACGGCGGCGTCATCGGCCGCGGCTGGCCGACCGAGGCCGAGCGTCGTGCCTGGAACGGCGAGGTCGTCATCGTCGACACGACGAACCTGTCGTCCGACGCACATCGGGTCTCGGTCGCCGAGAACGCCGACGCCGTGATCCTGGCTCGATCGACCACCGACGACGCACGCACCTTGCGGCGACTGGTCGGCCTGCTCGACTCCAAGGGAGCGAACATCGCGCTCACAGCGCTGTTCCCGCCCCGACCGGAGTACACCGAGCTCACTCAGTGAGTGCGAACGTGCTCACTCGGTGAGCGCGAACGTACTGAGTCGGTGAGTGCGAGCGTGCTCAGTCGGTGAGTGCGAGCGTGCTCAGTCGGTGAGTGCGAACGTGCTCAGTCGGTGAGTGCGGAACGTGCTCACTCGGTGAGTGCGAATGAGCGGATGGCGAGCAACCGGGTCATGCCCAGCGCGTGCCGGGTCTTCCATCCGATCGCCACGTAGACGACGGCGAGCACGGACACTGTGGCGGCCAGCACGGTCACCGAGGACCCGAAGAGCATGCGTGCAGCGACCATCGGAGCGGCCACGACCAGGAGCGACTGGATGATGGCGAGCCGCAGGTGGCCGCCCGACGGACGCAGTCCCATGAGCCCCTGGACCTGCCACAGAACGATCGCGGTGTCGACGACGATGGTGATGGCCCAGGCGATCGCCGCTCCCGTGATGCCCCACCAGGGGATGAAGAGCAGGTCCAGCACGACGTTGAGGCACAGGGCACCGGTCTTGTCGGCCAGCTGCCACGTGCTTCGGCCGCCCATGAGCAGGATCGTCTGAACCGCGCCGGCCGCCGTCGCGAGCGCCATCGCGCCGGCGAGGACGGCCATCGAGGTCGCGCCGTCACTGAACCCCGGCCCGAAGATCCGCAGGACCTGGTCGCCGAAGACCGCGAGCACGATGAAGAAGGGCCACGTCAACCAGATCATGGCGGCGGTGATGAGGCCGTAGACCTCCCGAACGTGTTCTCTGTCGCCGCGTGCCAGCGCCGCGCTGATCTGCGGACCGGCGACGATGCGTGCGGCCTGCTGCACGACCTCGCTCGCGCGCAGGCAGCGGGTCACGACGCCATAGATCGCCGCATCGGCGGGGGAGGCCAGCGCACCGACCAGGAGGACGTCGACCCACTCGAGGAGGATCTCGACCGCGGCGCTGACACCGCGCGCGGCGCTGAACCGCCAGAAGGAGACTCCGAGCTCGCGCCGGTGGCCGGGCTCGGACTCAGGCTCCGGGCGTCGTGACGGGGTGGCGCGGCGGACCAGTCGCCAGGTGATCGCCGCTGCGAGCACGAGGACGAGCGGGATCGGGGCGAGCCACGAGACCAGGACGCCGGAGACTCCCCAGCCCGCGAGCACTGCCACGCCGATGGCGGCCAGTCTCCCGACGGGGAGCACGAGGTTGAGCAGGACGGGGTAGGCGAACGTGTCGCCGAGACCACGGGTCGCGCCCAGGAACAGCGCCGTCATCGACAGGGCACCGGCCACGGCGGACGCGGCCAGGAGAAGCCACGGCGAGAGGCCATCGATCTCTCCGACCACCGACAGCACGACGGCCGTCGCCACGACGCAGAGGACGCACCCGATCAGCACCGGCCGGATCGCGGTTCTCAACAGCACCGGCACGTCCTCGAGACGACCGACGGCGCGTGCCGCGGAGACGAATCGGACCAGCCCGGTGTCGGCGCCGAGCTCGAAGACGTTCGCGGTGATCATGAACGCCGCCACGACGAGGAAATAGGTGCCGGCGGCAGCGACGCCGAGATGGCGCGCCACCACGGCGGCGATCACCAGGTTGAGCAGAGCACCGGCCGCCCCGGCCGTGAGGTTCACGACGGCGGCGGCGCCCAGCCCCCGGGTGCGGTCAGGGGACGACATCACGGTCCAGCCCGTAGCGCCGTCGCAGGAGCAGGGCTGAGACCAGCACGAGAGCGAGCATCTGCATGATGTCGAGGCCGTACACGAAGATGGCCGCGCAAGCCACGACCAGGCTGCTGTGCAAGGCGAGCTCGACGTCGCTGGGAGCCCGCCACGTGCGGATCGTCGTGCCCCAGAGGAAGATCAGGAACAGGGCCAGCCCGACGAACCCGAAGCTGAACATCAACGTCCAGACATACCCCTGCGTGCCGACCGACAGCTCCTGCGCCACGGACGGTCTCGGCGCCCCGTACCCGAGCAGGGGCGAGTCCAGGGTTCGGCGGAACGTCTCGGCGTACAGGGTGAAGCGTGAGTCGCTCGACTGACCGTACTGCTGGCGCACGGCGAGCTGGTCGAACAGACCTCTGGACACCAGATAGGCCACGGCGATCAGGGCGGTGGCTCCGATGGTGACCACCGGCGCGGCGCGGTTGCGCACGGTCTGTCGCACCAGGAGGTAGCCCGCGGAGAGGGCCAGCGCGACGAACATGCCGCGGTTCGACGACGCCATGGCGGCGGGCACCATGCCGATGGCACCGATGAGGAGCACGATGCGGGTCTTCCACGAACGGGCGTAGATGAAGGCGGCCACGGCAACCGGGGTGAGGATCAGGATCGCGACACCCCAGCTGTTGGCGTACGGGAACGGCGCGGAGGGGCGAAGGAACGCCGTGGGTGAGCCGTACGGGTGCTGGATCTCGGCGAACGGCGGGAAGAACAGGTCGTGGACGTACGGGTTGGAGGTGAGCCACGCCGGCATGATCATGCCCACCGGGGTGGTGAGTCGCGTGGTCGGGAACAGCATGCCGAGGATTCCGCCGACGACGACGAAGAGCCACACGAAGGCCAGGGCGTTCACGACCGACCTGAGCTTCAGGAGCCGCCAGGCACTCAGTGCGTAGACGAAGGCGACAAGCGCGAAGAAGATGATCGCGAAGCGGTACACGAAGCCGAGTGCCCTTGCCGCCCCGTCGAGCATGACGAAGCAGGGCACCATCCAGAACACGAACGCCACGAACGCGCCCACGCCCGGCACGATGGAGATCTCCCGCGTGCGCAACATGAACGACACCATCACGAACGTCATGCCGAGAGCAGCCGGGATCACGGTCACACCAAGCAGCCACATGGCCGGGAATCCCCAGAGCATGGCCAGGATGGGCC
The DNA here is from genome assembly GCA_963726885.1 of uncultured Actinomycetota bacterium. Taxonomy (GTDB): domain Bacteria; phylum Actinomycetota; class Actinomycetes; order Propionibacteriales; family Nocardioidaceae; genus Aeromicrobium. Next base: position 101,147 of record CAVSDS010000012.1, read on the forward strand.
ACGCCGGAAGATCACGCTTCGTCTCTTCGGCTCGTGTCGTGTCGAACTCGGAGTAGATGGTCACGCTGACACCGCGTTCCGCAGTGCATGATGCTTCCGCTGCAGGGTGGCCAGCAGGAGCAGCAGGTTGGCCGCAGCCAGGGCGGCGTAGACGGCCAGGAACACCGGAGTCCACGGCCACAGGAGGAACACCAGGTTGACGACACCGGCATCCGCGGGTGTCTGGAGCCAGCCGCGACCCGTGGCCGGGCTGCGCCCAACGGCGGAGCGGTCGAGCTGCTCGGCGAGGATCTGCGCGAAGAACCGCACGGAGGCGACTCCGGCGAAGGCGAGCGGCAGCAGCAGCCAGGCGGAGTCGACGTCGGTGTGCAGTGAGAGGCACACGGCCACGCCGACGTGGAGGGTCAGGAGCCGGGCGGCATCGACGACATGGTCGAGCCACTCACCCGCCACCGATCCACGGCCGGTCAGACGGGCGAGCTGCCCGTCGGCGGAGTCGAAGGCGAAGGCGAGCTGCAGCAGCACCGTGACGGCGACAGCAACCGGGACGGACGGGTCGAACGCCACCAGCACCGCCATCCCGAGGACGAAGAGAAGTCCGCTCACGGCCGTCATCTGGTCAGGGGTCGCGCCGAGTCGGGCCGCGACGGCCGCGATGGCTCGCCCCAGCCTGCGGTTGACGGCGCGCATGTAGAACGGCACGCCGCCGCCGGGCTTCTGCGCCATGGCGAGCTGGTCGTACGACGCCCGGACCTCGGTGACCAGATTCATGCTCACCTACCGTTGTCCCTCGATCGTGGCCTCGAGGCTGGAGTTCGGCGTCCCGCGGTAGTTCGAGTGCACTTCCACGGCGATCGAGTTCGACCCGGCCTGGATCAGGTTCGTGGGGATCTGCACCGTGACCGGGTTGGCGATCGCCGAGGCCGTGGACGGCGCAGCCGTGGCGAACGTGGTGCGGGTGATGGTGCCGGTCGGCAGGTTGACTCGTTTGACCTCGGTGCCGTTGACGTACACCACCAGCCCGTCGTCGGCGCGCGTCGTCAGGAGGAATCCGGTGAAGGTCGCGGGATCGGAGACGTTGAAGGTCGTCCGGTGATACGACGTGATGGCACGCGTCTGGCCAGCGGCGACGTCGATGTTGGTCGCGATCGGGCCGCTGCCGCCCCATCCCAGGGCAGCCGGTCCGGACTTCCACGCCGAGTCGTCGAACGACGCGTCCTTCCAGGTCGCACCGAGCGTGACGTTGTTGTCGAAGAGGTACCGCCACGTGCTGCCCGTCGCCAGGATCGTCGTGGCTTCAGCGGCCGCCTTGACGGAGTTCGTCGACGCCGACCGGTTGCCTTGTCCGTCCGAAGCCCGGACGAAGAACCGGTCGTCGGTCGTCGAGTCGTTGACGGTCGCGGAGGTCCCCGTCGTCGTGGCGACGACGCGGTCGTTGCGGATCACCTCGTAGGTGACACCCGACGTCGACCCGGCCGTCCACTTGACGGTCGCCTTGCCGTTGACGAGCGAGACCGACGGTGAGCTGGGAGCTTCCGGAGCCGTGTGGGGGCGCACGCCGAACCGGGCGAAGCCGCCGACCCACTGGTTGGCGCCGTTCTCCCTGACCGCCGAGGTGAACGAGCCGCCGGCCCACAGCGTGCCGTCATTGGCGACCTTCAACCCCCACGCCCCGTAGCCGGTGCGCGCCTTCCACTGCGGCGCGAACTCGGGAATGTAGTTGCCGTTGTCGGCCCGCCAGGCTCCGACGAACATGATCTTGTCGCCCTGTGACCACTTGATGTTGGTCTGTCCGGCCGCGAGGCCGTCCCACACGGTGGTGTCCTGGTAGTTCCAGTCGCCGCAGTGGCAACCTCCGTAGACGACCTTGTCGTTGGCCCCGATGGCCTGCATGTCGCCGCCCGCACTGGTGATGCTCGAGCTCTTGAGTGCGAACGTGCTGGTGTCGTAGGAGAACATGCTGTGCTCCGAGCCGCCGAGCCAGACCTTGTCACCGACCTGCTTGAGTGCCTGCTGGTACTTCTTGGTGCCCGACGTGCTGAACGTGGGCTGCCATGGACTGGCCAGCGTCGCGGTGGCCCCGGTGCTGACGGCGGCTGCCCGGTCGGCCGTGGCCGAGCCGGCCTTCGTGAAGTAGCCCGCGAAGTAGGCGCGGGTGTTGTCGTCGGAGACGTCGACCGCGTCGACGGTGCCGTTGAGGTCGGGGTTCCAACCGCCGTCGGCCCGTCCCGTGGCCAGCGACAGCCGCACCCCGTTGCGGCCGTACACGGCCGAGGTGCCCCGGACGACGTGCGTGAACATGCCGCCCACGTAGAGGTGGGAGCCGCTCGTGTCGAGACCACGGACCGAGACCTTGCCGCCGCTGCTCGCGATGCGGTTCTCGAAGGTCGAGTCCCACGCCGGGTCGAGCTCACCGGTCGAGGAGCTCAGCACGGCCAGACCGCGGCGAGCGGTGCCGTTGACGGTCGTGAAGTCGCCGCCCACCGCGAGCTTGTTGCCCGGGAGCACGGTGAGGGCCTTGACCTGGTTGTCGAACGTCGGCCGGAACGAGCTGATCCAGTCGCCGGTGGTCGCGTCGAACGCGGCCAGGTAGGACTGGGTGACCTTGTCGGCCCCCGTCGCGTCTGCGCCCTTCTGGACCGTCGTGAAGTTTCCGCCGACGAACATGGTGTTGCCCACCTGGGCGAAGGCCTGGGCCTCGGTGGCCAGCTCGCCCGTGCCGGCTGCGCCCGTACCCGTCACGCCCCAGGTGGTGGGCAGCGCGCCGTTCTTGGCGATGGGCAGCGCCGTCTGGGCGTTGGTGCCGGAGTCGGGGATCGCGGCGTAGGTGACGTCAGACGTCTTGATCTTCGGGCGGATGAAGACCTGGGTGAACGGAGAGGCGTACCGTCCGCCGGATGCCTTGGAGTACACGAAGCTGCTCGCACTGTTCGTCCCGATGCCGTCCTGGCCGAAGTTGAAGCCGCGGACGTAGCTGCTCTGGGACGACTCGTAGGTCGTGACCCGGCGCTCGCCGGAGTTGGTGCCGAAGTCCCGGGTCGTGGTGAGGCTCGAGCTCGAGGAGCCGTCCATCGAGAAGCTCGTGATCGGGTGTCCAGCGCCGAAGGCCCACGACCAGCGGTCGCGCGTCTTGAAGTTGAAGCGGACCTCCTGCCAGTTCGAGCCGGCAGCGTTGGTCGCCCTGCGCAGCCGCACGCCGTCCGGGAGCGAGTCCAGCCGGCGTCCGCCGAGCAGGCCGTCGATGACCGAGTTGGAGAGCTGACGTGGCGAGAAGGCTCCGGTTCCGGTGACCGTGGAGGAGACCTGATCCGTCGTTCCCTTGCCGTTGCCGTCCCACATCCAGCCGTCACGACCGCGGCCCACGAGGACCCAGCCCCCGCCGTCGGTGGTCATGTCGCAGTAGAACTGCGCTGGTGCCTGCAGCTGAGGCGTGATGAGCCAGTACCGCCCGTCCGGGGCGTCTGGGAACGTTCTGCTTGATCTCCCAGCACGAAGCGGCCGCTCGATCGGCTGCTGATCCGTCGATGACGACAGCGGACTGCGCAGGTGAGCCGACCAAGGTCACCGCTGGTATCGCGATGAGCAGGAGGGCGAGCAACAGTCGCCGAAGGCTTCGGGGCGGTGTGGCGTTCACGCAAATCCTTCAATCGGGGGGAGTCCAATGGGCGCCCCGACTGAACGGGGTCCCACCAGACAGAGCCCTCAAGGCGGCGGTCATGACGGGAATCGGCAGAATTCGTTGCCCTGTCAGGCACCGCTGCCGGTCTCGATGACGCCTGGATCAGGTGGCGACGGCCGCGGCAACCGCCAGGAGCAGGAGCACCAGTCCCAGGGCCGCCGCGCCCCCGCCGATGGCGTAGAAGATGCGGCCGCTCTGCACGTAGCTGTCGATCATCGCGCGGGACGGCTCGTCGGGGTCGAAGCGCACCGGAACCTGAGTGCCCGGCTTCGGCCCGAGGGAGGCGCGCATCATCGACGTGCGCTGGTGCACGCGGCCGTGCTGGTCCTCCCAGCGAAAGGTCGGGTAGATCGCCGACATCCCACCATCGGCTCGTCCGGTGCGGCGACTCACGACGACGCCCGTGGTACTGGTCCAGTCGCGCATCATCCGAGAGCGGATGACGGCGATACCGGTGAACACCGCACCCAGCAGGGTGAGCACCCCGCCGAGGATCAGGGGCGCGAGCACCGATTCGCTCATCGCGGCCTCCGCTCAGCAGTCAGGTCGTGCGGCGAGCTGCTCACCGTCCCAGTACAGCGCCTCCTGCAGCTCACGGGTCGTCATGTCCCCGGAGATCGAGCCGCCGTACTCCCCGAGGAGCTCCCCGCCGATGTTGAGACCGTACGTGTTCGGGTCCTGGGAGTAGACGTTCTGTGTCATGTAGCCGTCTTCCTTGGCGGCCTCCACGAGGTTGGCGACCGCGACCGGGTTGCCGGAGAGCGCTGCGTACAGCGGAGCGTCCTGCATCGGGTCGCCCGACAGCGGCACCTCCACGGAGGTCTCGGTGTACCTCTGGTCGTCCTCCAGCCCGGCGTCGGCCTCGGCGTCGAGCGTGACGCCGGTCGTCATCTTGATGGACGTCGGGGTGCCGTCGTCGTCGAAGACGAGCTCGGTCAGCACCTCGCCGCCGGCCGTGGCGGTCGCGTCCTCGCCGATGACGGCGCCGTACGCCTCGCCGTTCAGGGCCGTCCGGAAGTAGGCGGTGTATCCGTCGGGTGTCTCCTTGGCGCCGAGGTACTGCTCTGCGTCGACGGTGGCGCCGGCGCTCGCCGTGATGCCCGAGAGCGTTCCCTCGAGACTGCCCTCGAGTCCGCCCTCGACGAACGTCTCGTCGGGGTCACCCGGGTCACCGATGAAAGCCTTGATCGCACGGTTCACCGGGTTCGGGAGGCTGATCGGTCCGACGCCCGGGTCGGGTGCGACCTCGTCGACGACGTCGTTGGCGATGACGTCGCGGATGATGTCGTTGGCACCGTCCGCGTCGTCGGCGTACCAGGTCTCGCCCATCTTGCCGGCGAGCATCGCGTCAGCAGACGCGATCGCCGTGACGCCGTACTTCTTGCCGTCGATCGTGAGACTGACGTCGATGCCCGGACCGACGCCCGTGCCGACGCCGAAGTCGTCGACCCTTGTGACCTTGTACGTGCCGTCCGACATCTCCTCGATCAGGAAGGAGTAGCCACGCCGGACGGTGACCACGACGGAGGCGGTCACCTCGGCGGAGATGCTGTCGGAGCTCGCCATGCAGGGCTCGTCCGGAACGCGGTCGTCCGCGGTGCGTGGCTCGCTGGGCGCTTCGCAGCTGCCGGTGTCGAGCACGTGGATGATCTGGCAGAGGCGGTAGCTGACCTCCTCGCGCAGCGACGGGCTGGTCTGCACGATGAGGCCGGTGACCGATCCCACGAGGATCGCGGCGAGAAGGATGATGCCGACGGACTCGAGCGAGCCCTGGCCGCGCTCGGCGCGTCGTCTCGTGAACATGGAGCGACGCTAAGACGCCCGATCCGGCCGGCTCATGGGTCCATGGGCCCGTCCCGGGCCCAGGTTTGCCCGGTTAATAGCCCCCGCCGTCGGGCGCCTTCTCACCGGACGTCAGCCGGACGGTGCTGAGCACGCGCTCGGGCAGCTTCGTGTCCCCGGAGTCCTCGGCCGCGAGCGACGTGACCTGGACCTGTCGCTTGTCCTCGAGGTCGAACACGAACGTGCGCGAGACGTAGGACTTCTTCTTCGCTTCGGTGGGACCGAACTTCGGCTGGTACGAGAGCAGGAACGCGTCCGTCGCGCCGGGCCACGTGATCGCCTTCGGCTCGACCTTGCCCGACTCCAGCTGCGCCATGGCACTCACCGCGAGCGCCTTCGCGGCCTTCTCGGCGTTCTGCTGGGGCTTGGAGATGATGCGCACCTCGAGCCCCGCGTCGGACGTCCCACCGGCGACCGGGTGCTGCCACGTGGTGACGGCCATCGTCTGGGTGGCCTTCTTGGTCTCGCCCTTCTCCCACGCGGGAGGCGCGGCGACCGTGACGGCACCGAGGTCGGTCTTGGTCCAGCCAGACGGGGTGGACGCGGGCTTGATCTCCTGGTCGTCGGGCACGTCCTCGCCCGACCCGCAGGCGGTGAGGAGGAGGACCACCATCGCGATCGCGACGAGTCGGACGGACATGCGTGTCACCTGCTGACGGTCGAGGACGTGCGGGACAGGAGTGCGACCAGGCCGAGGGAGACGATCGCCCACAGCACGAGGTCGACGAGGATGGCCACGGGCGTCACGTCGGAGAACAGGCGGCCGATGAAGGAGTGACCGGTCCAGCTCGACACGTTGAGCAACCAGCCTCCCATGAGCCCGAGCAGGAGGGATTCCGGGCGGTCGGACGGATTCATGCTCAGCCACCACGTGAACGACGTGATCGCGAGCGCTCCGACCACGAGGAATCCGCGGGCGACGGTGCCGTCCCTCGCCGAGAGCTGGTCGGCAGCGACGATCCCGGAGATCACCGCGGCCAGCATGGTGAGGACGGCAGCGGTCAGGGCCGAGCCGATGACGATGCGAGGACGCACTGAGATTCCCTCCAGTTCGGTGGTTCTACGATGTGAACGTGTCGAAGCGGGGGGACGTGCTGCTGGTCGACGGCCGCGAGGTCGCTGCGCTCGAGCTGGCCGACACCTACGGGACGCGACGCCACGGACTCCTGAAGCGCGACGGCGTCGAGGGCGCGTTCTGGCTCCTGCCTTGCCGTCACGTGCACACCTTCGGCATGCGGTTCGCGATCGACGTGGCGCTGGTCGACCGCGACGGCGCCGTGCTCCACACTCAGACCATGCCGCCCGGCCGCCTCGCGGCCGTGCGGCTGGCGTGCCGGTCGGTCGTCGAGGCCGAGGCCGGCGCGTTCGCGCGGTGGGGCCTCGCCACAGGGGCTCGGGTCGAAGCAGCTCACGACTAGTCGACCAGCTTCGCCTTGGACTCGCCGATGAGCTGGGCGATGAAGTCGTCCGGGAGCTCGAGCTTCGGGGGTCCTGAGCCCTCCTCGTCGACCTCGACGTCGACCTGGAGGCCGCCGCAGTCGATCGTCCTGGTGACCGGCTCGGCGGGCACGCCGGGCACGGACGGCTCTGCGGGTTCGTCGTCGTCCTCGCCCTTCACCGTGCAGTCGGGGAGGTCGAGCTGCGCGGTGGCATCGCTCGTGAACACCTCACCCTCGACGGTGCGCCCCTCGACCTCGGCCCGCGACGTCCAGCCGTTGAACGGCGTGGGCTTCTCGTACGAGATCAGCTGGGACTCGTTGCGCTCGGCGTATGACGTGGCCGAGGCCAGGCCGCTGCCGACGAGGGGCTCGTAAGCCGCCCAGTCGCCGAGCCAGCCCTTGTCCGCGAGCACGACCTGGAGGTCGTTCTTCACGAACTCGATGCCCGCGAGCGCCGCAGCGTCGGCCGCGGAGTTGCTCTTGGCCTTCGCGTCGGACGCCCGGGTGAGCGGGATGGACATGGCGGCGACGATCGCAATCGCGACGAGGATGCCGACGGTCAGCAAGGAGAGCGCGGCGGCGCCGCGCTCTCCCTGCTGTGACCGGTGTCGAGTCATGCTCACTCAGGCGAGCTGCCGGACTTGATGTTGCCGATCCAGCCGCCGATCGTCTCCGCGATGTTGGCCTCGCGGATCGCGCCGACGATGGCGCCGACGAGGATGGCGGCGATCAGGACGATGCCGACGTACTCGAGCGTGCCCTGGCCGCGCTCGCGACGAGGGGCGGACATGAGGGCGATCATCGTGCTGTAGAGCTTGAGTCCTGAGTCATACATGGTGGTCTCCTTCGAGTCGTTGCCGTGGGTTGCCGACATGTCGAACGTAAGCGGCCCGGTGGAGGCGACACATGGGCCCGAAGGCCCAAGTCGGGCCCAGGTTCGCCCGACTCTTGCCGCCCACGCCCGGCACCCGGCCATGGCTCCTCACGGGTTCTCCGAGGCGCCCAGCCATCGGCTCATCGCCTCGGACCGCGTGGTCACGCCGATCTTGGGAAAGATGTTGTTGAGGTGGTTCTTGACCGTCTTCTCGGCGAGAAAGCAGGCCCGGGCGATCTCTCGGTTGCTGAGCCCGCGCGACACGTGCTCCATCACCTCGGCCTCCCGTGAAGTCAGGTTCCAGGCGTTGCGGTCGACAGCCTGCGTCGAGGTGCCCACGTCGGCCAGCAGCGCCTGTGCTGCGGCCGGACCCAGCACCGACGACCCGCGGGATGCGCTCACGACGGCGGCCACGATCTCGTCCGGCTGGTGCGCGCCGTGCACGAGATAGCCCTTCGCACCGGCGGCGACGGCGCCGCGGATGACGTCGAGGTCGTCGGAGTAGGTGAGCATGAGGACGTTCGTGGTGGGAGCCATCTGGGTGGCCGCCCCGACACCGTCGAGTCCGGGCATCCGGACGTCGCAGAGCACCACGTCGGGCTGGAGGGCCTCGTTCTGCCGCACGCCGGCGTGACCGTCGTCGGCCTCGCCCACCACCTCGATGCCTTCGTGCACCTCGAGCAGGTTGCGCAGCCCCATGCGGACGATGGCGTTGTCGTCGACGATGAGCACGCGGATCGCCTCAGGCATGGTTTCCCCCGTTGGTCGAGCCCCCGTTGATCGAGCGCCCATTGATGGATCGCGGTGCTGTGACCAGTAACGACGTGCCACTTCCCGAGGCACTGCTCAGCTCCAGCACGGCGCCGATGGCCTCGGCGCGTTCCCGCATACCGACGACACCGAAGTGCCCCTGCGGCGTGTGGCTGACGTCGAATCCCACCCCGTCGTCGCGGATGTCGAGCGTGATCGTGTCGGCGGTGCCGATGCAGCTGACGTCGACGCGTTCGGCGCGGCTGTGCCGGCGGACGTTCTCGATCGCTTCGGCCGCGATGGCCACCAGCTCCCGCTTCACGGCGTGGTCGCAGTCGCCCACGCCCTCGACACTCAGCTCGGCGGGCAGCCCGCCCGCGACGAGGTCGTCGGTGAGCGTGCGCAGCTGCTGCGCGAGGGTGCGGTCGTCGGTGTCGGTGCGCAGGTCGACGAGGATGCTGCGCGCATCCTGCGAGGCGGACTCGGCGGCGGCCTGGAGCTCGCGGGCCTTCGTCGACAGCGAACCGTCGTCCTTCTCCGCCCACCCGGGCAGCGAGGCGGCTGCCAGGCCGATGCCGTGCAGCGACTTGGCGACCGAGTCGTGCATCTCGCGGGCGAGGCGGGCCCGCTCGCGCTCGCGGGCGGCGTCCTCGGACAACCTGCGGGCGACGGCCTGGTCGCGCATCGCGGACTCGTGCAGGGTGCGCGTCAGCGAGCCCAGTGCGCCGACCGTCGCGTAGGTGACGGGGATCATCAGCGCGGACATCGGTGACAGGGTGGCGTCCTGGGAGATGGTGACGAGGATGTAGGAGAACACCAGGATCGCCAGCACGATGGCGGCCAGCGGCGGCCGCAGCAGGATGCCGATGAGCACCGCGGTGCTGAGCGAGTAGAGCATGATCGGGCTCTGGCTGCCGAGGAGGGCAGCGACGAGTGTCGCGGCGAGCACGTCGAGCACCAGCAGGATCGGGTGCGTGATGACGTTGCGCGTGAAGAGCGGCGTCGCCAGCAGGCCGAGCCCGCTGGTGACCGTGACGAACACGATGGCCACCAGGCTGACCATCCGGGTCGTCTCGTCGGTCGGCACGAGCAGCACCAGCAGCAGCGAAGCCAGCCTGATGACGAAGGCGAACCGGACCACTTGGTCGACGAGGATCCGGTCAGCCACTGAAGATGCTCCCCAGGTCGACGTCGGAACCCAGGTACATGCCGACGCCGATGATGATGACCGTCGGCAGCACCATCATCGTCGAGACCATCAGCGTGACGCGGGGGACGGTGCGCGCCGCCTTCTGGCGAGCCCGCTGGGCGGCGTCGCGACGACTGTCACGGGCGATGCCGCTCAGGGCCTCCGACAGCGGCGCGCCCAGCTCCTCGGCCTGGACGAAGGCCGAGACGAACGACGCCATCGGGTCGGAGTCACATCGGTCGCGCAGGTTGGAGAACGCCTGTCGGCGCGGGACGCCGACGTCGAGCTGGTGGAGGGTGAAGAGCAGCTCCTCGTGGAGGGGCCCGCTGAAGCGCCCGGCCACGCGTTCCAGGGCCGAGCGGAACCCGATCCCGGCACCGACGGTGACGGCGAGCACGTCGAGGAAGTCGGGGAGGTCGTCGTCGATGGACGTACGACGCTTGCGCTGCTGGGTCGCCAGCCGGGAGACCGGCAGGATCGGGATGCTCAGCACGGTGAGGACCATCGACAGCAGGTTGCCGAGCAGCAGGAAGACGAGCGCGACCGATCCCAGCACCACGCCGTACTTGACGACGAGCTGGAGGAACGAGTCGACGGTCATGCCGTCCGGCCGCCCGGCGAGGTCGATGCGGCGCCTCAGGTTCGACACGATCCGTGGGCCGAGCAGGATGGCCAGCTGGGGCGAGAGCGTCTTGGCGGCCCGGTCGAGCGGCCCGACCCGGCGCTTGCGACGCCGTTCGTCGCGCAGCAGCATGATGTCGGCGACGTCCCAGCCCTCGAGCGCGTCGGCGCGTGCCAGCCGCCACCCGGCGGCGAACAGGGTGAAGGCGCCGACGAAGGCGATGCCGAATCCGAGCGCGACCATCAGAACTCGATCCGGGTCGAGCGACGGACGATGAAGATGCAGCCGCTGTACACGAGCGCCGCGAACACGAGCGCGCCCTGCCCGATCGGGTTGCGCAGCATGGCGTCGACCGTGCCGGCGTTGAGCAGCTCCAGGAACACCAGCGAGGCAGCACCGACACCGAGGACCGCGTACGACGTGGCCACGATCTGCGCGTAGGTGGTGCGGATCTCGCGGCGGACCTCCTTGCGCGTTTCCAGCGTTCCGGCGATGTCGCGCAGCGAGCTGACGATGGCGCCGCCGCTGCGTGAGCTCACGACCAGGGTGCTGACCAGGATGGCCAGCTCGCGCGACGGCAGACGCCGCTCGAGGTTCGCCATCGCCGTGTCGAGGGGGATGCCGACGTTGATCTCCTCCGACACGATGCGCAGCTCGTCGCGGGCCGGCTCGTCGAGGTCGTCGGCGGCCATCGAGATCGCCGTGCGGATCGACAGTCCGGCGGACGAGGCGTTGGACAGGGTGCGGGCGAGCTCGGGCATCTGGGCGATGAACTCCTCCTTGCGCTGATCGCGCTTGCGCCGCAGGTAGGCGCGGAGGATGAGCACACCCGCGTAGGCGCCGACCGGGAAGAGCAGCCACGACAGCTGGGAGCCGAGAAGCAGGCCCAGGACCAGGCACGCCGCGACGGTGCCGAGCACGAACTGGGTGGGGGACAGGGAGACGCCGGTGAGCGCGATGGCGTCCCGGATGCTGTCGCCCCATCGGCTCCGCGTGATGAGCCGGTCGAGCCTGCTCCGGCGCCGGAGGGTCTCCTCCTTGACGGCATCGGGATTGATCGCGCGGTGGATGAGCGACCGCTCGCCGACGTCGAGCCAGAACTGGTACAGGCCGAGGAAGACCACGACGAGCGTCGCGAACGCGAGCAGGAGCGTGAGGATCATCCGTACGCACCCGTGGCGGTCGTGGCGTCGCCGGAGCCCACATCGGCCGGACCCGTCGCGGGAGCGACGCCGGCGGATGCACTCTCGCCGGCGAGCTCGAGCCGCCGGACGAGCGAGAGCGGCAAGGTCTTCGTGACGTGGCGGCCGCGGACGACGCGATCGGCACCGATGGGCGCAGCCACGAACTCCATGAGCGGCTGGAGCTGGTACTCCTGCCGTCCCTTCGAGACGACGTAGGTGACTTCGACGACGCGACGTGAACCGTCGGGTCCGCGGTCGAGCTGGATGATGAGGTCGATCGCGTTGTTGACCTGCTCCTGCACCGCGGCGAACGGCAGCTCGAGCTCGCTCATGCTGGCCAGGGTCTCGACGCGGCTCAGGGCCTCGTCGGGGCTGTTCGCGTGGATGGTGGTGAGCGAGCCCTCGTGACCGGTGTTCATCGCCGAGAGCATGTCCATCGTCTCGCCGCCGCGCACCTCGCCGACGACGATGCGGTCGGGGCGCATGCGCAGGCTGTTGCGCACCAGCTCGCGGATGGTGACCTGGCCCTTGCCCTCGACGTTGGCCGGTCGCGACTCCAGCCGGATGACGTGGCTCTGCTGCAGCGACAGCTCGGCGGCGTCCTCGATCGTCACGATGCGCTCGCCCTCGGGGATGAAGGACGAGAGCGAGTTGAGCAGCGTCGTCTTGCCGGAACCGGTGCCGCCGGAGACGAGCACGTTCAGCTTGGCCCGCACACATGCGCCAAGCAGGTGGGCGGTGTCGGCGTCGAGCGTTCCGCCGGAGATGAGCTGGTCGATGCTGAACGGACGCGGGAACTTGCGGATGGTGACCACCGGCCCGTCGAGGGCGAGCGGCGGCAGGATGACGTTGACGCGTTCGCCGGTGCGCAGGCGGGCGTCGACCATCGGGCTGGACTCGTCGACCCGGCGGTTGACCGTGGACACGATGCGGTCGATGGTCTGGAGCAGCTGCTCGGTGCTGACGAACCGCTCCTTGGCCATCTCGATGCGGCCGAAGCGCTCGATGAAGATGCGGTCGGGTCCGTTGATCATGATCTCGGTGATGGCGGCGTCGGCGAGCAGCGGTTCGAGGACGCCGAGCCCGAGTGCCTCGGCGACGACGCGACGGATCAGCGACGTGCGTTCGCGGCTCGACAGCAGCGGGCCGCGGCTGGCGACCAGGTGCGTCATGACCCGCTCGAGGCGCGCGCGGCGTTGGGTCAGGTCGAGCTTGGACAGCTCGGCGAGGTCGATCTCGTCGAGCAGCTTCTCGCGGAAGTCGGCGACGAGGGTGTCGTCGGCGTCCTCGTCACCGGACTCGACGCGAGCGGGTGTCTCCTGGCTGCCGTTGGTCGACGCCTTGCCGACGTCGGCCGCGGTGAAGGTCTGGCGCTTCACGGCATCACCGTCTGCTTGGTGATCTGCAGGTCGAACGCGGGGATGAGGTCGGGGACGTCGACGACGGCGCGGACGCCGTGCCCGGGCCCGAACGTCTCGGTGCTCGCGCCCATCCACGACGGGACGCTCTCTCGGACCACCGACGACGGGTCCGAGCCCTGCGAGTACGCCCGGGCGCCCTGACGGGCAGCGGTCTGTGCCGTGGTGATGCCGTACAGGGCGATCGCGGTCTGCACGAGGATGAAGACGAGCAGGACGACCAGCGGGATCATGCCCACGACCTCGAGGGTCGCGGTGCCGCGTTCACGCCCGGCGGGGGTGCCGGGCCGTGGGCGGCAAGGATCAGCACAGCGCATCAGTCCTCCTCCGCCACGATCGGCGTCTCGGAGGTGAGGTCGAGCCCGTCGACGGTGAAGACCGGCGCCAGGATCGGCATCGAGCTGGTGACCTTGACGGTGTCGCTGGCGGTCTGCGAGACGTTCATGTTGTCGCGGAACCACTCAGGCACCGAGCGGAGCGCGTCGTCCTGCACCTCGACCGATGTGCCGCCGATGCCCGCGGATCGGGCGGCCTCGTCGGCGGCGTGACTCGTGTAGGTCGCGGTGACGCCCCACAGCCCGAGCTGCCAGATGATCGCGACGATCATGAACACGATCGGCAGGACACCGAGGAACTCCAAGGAGGCCTGACCCTGCTCGGTCGCCGGCTCGGGGTGTCGTTGGCGGAACAGCGCCCACCGCGGCTCCCGCTGCTCGGCCTTGGCGGCCGTCGGCACCGTGCCGACCTCGGTGGCGAGCTCGGCGATGCGGTCCCACCAGGCGTCTGCGGTGATCTCGGACGGGTCCTGGTGGTTGAGACCGCGTTGCAGCACCTTGCCGGCATCGGGCAGCGACACCTCGATCGGCGCCGTGGGGAGCAGGCGCGCCGCGGTGTCTGGCTGGATGTCGCTGTCGCGCGTGACCTTGTTGATGACGGTCTTGACCTTCTCGATGTTGCGCGCGCCGACCCGGTTCCAGCGCTCGCCGAGCCGGTGCACGCCACGCAGGGCCAGCAGGTCGGGCGTCGTGACGAGCAGGACCTCGTCGGCCGTCTCGACCGCCGAGGCCGACGCCGGGGTGATGGTCGACCCGCAGTCGACCACGACGAGATCGAACTGGCGCCGGAGTGCCGCGAGGATCAGGACGGTCTCGCGCTCGCCGACCTCGCCGACGTCCTCGATGCGGGTCGGGGCGACGACGGTGCCGAGCCCGGACGGACCGCGATGCACCGACGAGCCGATGGTCTGTGGGGAGAGGTCGTCGGCCACCTTCGCCAGATCGGAGACGTCGAGCCGGTGCGTGATGCCGAGGAAGTCGCCGATGTCGCCGTTGTCGACGTCGAGGTCGACCAGGCAGACACTGCGTCCGGCGACGGTGGTGACGGCGTGGTGTGCCAGGTGCACGGCGAGCGTCGTGCAGCCGACGCCGCCCTTCGACCCGGCGACCGCGACCAGGCGCCCGCGTGACGACATGGACGAGTCGAGGCCCTCCGACGACAGGTGGCGTCGCATGGACGCCACCCACTCGGCGGCCGCGTGCAGGCGGCCCTGCAGGTCCTCGTGCGTGACCGGCTGCTCGAGCACGGCCCGAACGCCTGCGTCCATGGCGGCCGAGACGACGTCAGGAGAAAACTCCTCCGTCAGCAGCACGAGGGCGGTGCCGGGGCGGCGGGCGACGATGTCGCGCACCGTCTGCAGCACCGGGACCGGGCCGAGCTGCTCGTGGACGATGACGATCTCGGGGTCGCGCTGGGCGACGAGGTCGATGAGGTACGTGGTGGAGTCGGCGACGTCGACGACCATGAAGTCCTCGAGCTCGTCGACCCGGGCCCGCAGCTCGTACCCGGTCGTCTGGTCGGGTGCAGCGATGACGACGCTGTGGCTCATCGCGCCACCACCGTCGAGAAGAGCAAAGAATACGGCGGTGCCGCGATGGCGTGCCCACTGTTCACTCGCTGGCGCTCGTTCATTGCACGGCCTTCGGGAGATCGAGGTCGCGTCGGTCGACCTGGTTGTCCTCGCCCGAGCGGTTCTTGCTGCTGGCCCCCGGCGGGAGGCCGACGAGGCGGACCGAGTCGGCGAACGAGTCGGCGTAGGTGACGGCGAGCGCGTCCTTGGGCTGCAGGGCGAGGGTCACCGGGACCACCTGCTTCTGCTCCAGCTCCTCGCGGGAGTTGGTCTCGCTCCGGGTCTCGACACCGCGCACCGACACCACACGCACTCCGCGCACGAGCACCTTGGACGCGCCGTCCGTCGTGTTGTCGCCGAACGTGGCGTAGACGTCGACGAAGTCGCCGCTGCGCACGCGGCCGGCGATGCCGGTCTTGGCGTCGACCGTGAGGGCGATCTCGCGCTCGTCCTCGTTGAGGGCCGAGGACGGGAGCACCATGTCGTTGCTGACGTAGGTGCCGGACGCGACGTTGAACGCCACGCGGCGACCGACGAGGGCGGTCAGGTCGCCCTCCGCCTCGGCGGCGGTCCACTTCTCCGGGACGGAGACCGCTTCGAGGTCGTCCTCGTCGATCACCGAGAACGCCGTGAGCTCGTGGTCGGCGCGGTAGACCGTCGTCGTGGGGGAGACCTTGGCGTTGACCGAGCTGACGTAGCTGACCGCCACGAAGAACAGGACGACCGCGATCAGACCGGCCAGCAGCATGTAGATCACGCCGCGCCGTTGACGGGGGTTCACGATGCAGCCTCCATGGGGGCAACTCCTCGGGGTTGGGCCGACATCCGGCACACCGGGCACGCGTGGCGCGCGTGCCGGATCCCGCAGGCGACGCACTCGGTGACGGCGCCCGGGTCGGGTCTCGAGTGGGTGTGGAAGGTGAGCGGGACGGTGAGGAACTCGATGGCCTCGGCGGTGCCGAAGGAGTCGATCGGCTCCCGCACCGTGCTGAGCTCGCTGACCGAGGCCGGCTTGATCGCGTCACGCATGGCGTCGATGACCCATGCGTGCCGCGTCGGCGGTGAGTGGACGAACGCGCAGTCGGCGCGCTCCTCGAGTCCGGACAGCGGCGCCCTGGAGGCCGGCAGCACGTCGGGGGTCGGCGCGTGCACGGCGAGGAAGCCGGAGCCCGGCAGCCACGACCGGACGTGCTTGGCGAGGCCGGGAGTCGGCTCGTCGAGTCCGGCGACGGTGGGCAGCCACACGGCCGACCACACCTGATCGCGCAGAAGGTCGAGTGCGGCCAGGCGCCAGGCCAGCACCTCAGCCGCGGGGGTGTAGGCGTCCGGAGTGATGTCGTCGACGAGGGACGAGATGACGCCGACGCACAGCGGTGAGCCGGGCAGCGGCTCGATGGCGGCACGAAGTCCGGGATAGCGCACGGACGCGAACGTCACGAGTCGACGGACGGTCTCGAGGTCGGCGGCGCGGCAGGTGACGAGGGGCAGCTCACCACTGCGGTGGATGCGTCCGAGGAGGCTCTCGACGGCGTCGGGATGACGAAGATCGGCGACGAGGAGCCCGTCGTGATCGCCGGACACCCCGAGCTCGGGCCGCAGTGGACCCACGAGCACAGCGCGGCTGTTCATCCCCCAACCCCCCGGTTGTCGTCGTGTGCGTCAGGCGGATCGAGTTCTGACGTCCAGCGAACCCGGCCGACGTTACACCGGCGGTGGGCGGTCGTGAAAATCGGTGTCGCTACAGTTGAACGCATGCTCGGGGGACGCTGTACTTCATGGATCTCGCGCGCCGCCGCGCTCGCGATGGTGGCGGGCGTGATGTCGATCGGTGGGTCCGGTGCCGTCGCCGACGACGAGTCGGTGCTCGGCCAGGACGGTGGCTCCTTGGTCCTCGTCCTGGACGGGTCCGGCTCCATGAAGGAGGCGGCCGGCGGTGGCCGCAGCCGGATGGAGGCGGCCAAGGCCGGCCTCAACGGCGTCGTCGGCAAGCTCCCGCAGAACTCCAAGGTGGGCCTGCGGGTCTACGGCTCGACCATCGAGGACGGCAAGGGCTCGTGCCAGGACACCGAGCTGCTCGCGCCGGTCGACGACGTCGACGAGGACGCGCTGCGGTCGGGCATCAACCAGCTCAAGCCGCTCGGCAACACCCCGATCGCCTACAGCCTGAAGAAGGCGTTCGCCGACCTCCCGTCCGAAGGGCCGCGCAGCATCGTGCTGGTGTCCGACGGGGAGGAGAACTGTGGCGGCGACCCGTGCAAGGTCGCCCGGGACCTCAAGAAGAAGGGCGCGGAGTTCTACGTCGACGTGGTGGGCCTCCAGCTCTCTGGCAAGGCGCGCGACCAGATGACCTGCGTCGCGTCCGCCGGTGGCGGCACGTACTACGACGTCAAGGACCTCGAGCAGCTCACGTCGACGCTCACTCGCACGTCCGTGCGCGCGGCACGCGGGTACGAGCCGTCCGGCCTGCCCGTGGAGGGCGGTACCGAGGCCTCGAACGCGGTCTCGATCGACGACGGCCAGTGGCTCGACACGATCGGTGACTCGGGCACGGAGTTCTACGAGGTGCCCGACCCCGGCAAGGGGACGGTTCACGTCAGCGCGGCCCAGCCACGCACCGGCACCTTCTTCGCCGGCGAGAGCCTCAGCCTCACGCTCAGCTCCGCCTCCGGGAAGGAGTGCGGAGACGGTGCGTACAACGCCTCCGGCGGCTCCGACGAGGGCAACGCGCCCGTCACGATCGCCCAGTCCTTCACGGTCGACGACCGCGAGAACTGTGGCAAGGGCCCGTATCGACTGGCCGTGACGTCCAAGCAGGTCCGCGGCGTCGCATCGCTCGAGGTGCTCGTGCGTACCGAGCCGGAGGTCACGAACGTCGACGCGCTTCCCCCGGCCACCAGCCCGACCGGCGGTGAGGTCGAGGGCGACGAACCCTCGGACGACCCGGTGTCCGTGATCGGCGGGCCGAACTTCTCCTCGGCGCCCCCCACGGCTCCCGGCACGTACTCCGACAACCTGCTCATCGGCGAGGTGCTCTACTACCGCGTGCCAGACGTCCAGTGGGGCCAGCGAGTGGTCTGCGACGTCACGGTCGAGCCCACCGATGCGGCCACCGACGCCTTCAAGCTCTCGGGTGGCTCCACCCCGATCTCCACGTCCGTCCTCAGCCCGTTGAAGCGCGACACCCTGATCGGTGGCCCGACCTCGTTGGGCCGCTATCCGGGTGACGAGGCGGTCAGCTTCACCGCGGCATCACCCGAGGTGCGCTACCGCAACCGCGAAGCCACCAGCAAGGTCGCCGACACGGCGCTCGACGGTGACTACTACTGCCAGGTCAACTCGCTCGAGCCGAAGGACGCCCCGATCTCCCGGATGGGGGAGGTGCCCTTCACGTTGACGGTCAGCGTGATCGGCGACGAGACCGGCGCGCCGGACTACGCATCCGACCCGAAGCAGGCAGCCGACGACGAGGGCGACAGCGGCCTCGGGTGGCCGTGGATCCTCGGCGGACTCCTGGTGCTCGCAGTCCTGGCGGCGCTGCTTCTGGCGGCCCTTCGCCGCCGCCGGGGCGACGTGGACGACAAGCCGGCCACCTGATCTGCTGGGGGCGTGACCCCGTTCCTCGCAGCCGTCGCGGTGATGGGTGTCTCGCTGTCAGGGCCGCTGATGGCAGCAGCCGCAGCCCCCGCGTTCGCGATCGCCTTCTGGCGGAACGCCGGTGCGTCCGCACTGATCGCTCCGGTGGCCCTGGCCCGGTCGCGGACCGAGCTCTCCGTCCTCGGGCGGCGGCACTGGATGGCGACCGCTCTGGCCGGTTTCGCCCTGGCCGGGCACTTCGCGACCTGGGTGTCTGCCCTCAAGCTGACGTCGGTCGCCGCGGCGACCGCGCTGGTGTGCGCGCAGATCGTGTGGGTGGTGCTGTACGACCGGCTGCGCGGCATCCGGCTCGCGCCGGTGGTGATCGCCGGGCTCACCATCGCCGTCGCCGGCGTGCTCGTGGTGACCGGTGTCGACTTCTCGCTCTCGCGTCGTGCACTTGCCGGTGACGCACTGGCCGTGGCAGGCGGGCTCTTCGCGGCCGTGTACCTGATCTCGGGCCAGTCCGTGCGCACGCGCCTGTCGACCACGGCCTACACGGTGACGTGCTACGGGATCTGCGCGGTCCTGCTCGGCGCGCTCTGCCTGGCCACCGGCACGGATCTCACCGGTTTCTCGACACGGACCTGGCTGCTGATCGCCGCGGTCACGGTGTCCGCCCAGCTCTTCGGGCACTCCCTGCTCAACCATCTCCTCGCCGTCATGAGCCCGGTCGTCATCTCCCTGCTCCTGCTGCTCGAGGTGCCCCTCGCGGCGATGCTCGCCGCCGTGTTCCTCGGGCAGTCGCCACCGTGGGGTGTCTACGTCGGCCTGGTGATGATCCTCATCGGGCTCGCGGTGGTGACGTCACGTCGTCCGCCACCGGCACCGGTGCAGGCCGACTGAGTCGAGCCGGGACCGGTATTCGAGCTCGCAGTGCCTCAGTCCTTCTTGCCGCCCTTGTTCAGGTTCTTGACCGTGTTGGAGACCTTGTCGGTGACCTTGCGGGTGTCGAGGACCTGGGACTTCGACTTGTCGCTCTTGATGGTGACCCGTGTGTCCAAGGGCTTCTTGGTGTCGACGTCCACCGATGCCTTCACGCCCGCCGCGGAGACGGATGCGGAGACCTTGTCTGGGCCGACGGATGCCGACACATTCGCCGAGCCGACATTGATCGTGACTGGCTGCGAGCCGCCACCGGATGATGAGTCTTGCGACGATGAACCATCGGTCTGGCCCTCACCGGGGCCGCTGCCGTCCGTGGTCGCGGACCTGCTGCCCGAGGACCCGGACTGCGCCTTCTCGAGACCGGAGGCGACGGGACGGCCCAGCGACTGGTCGGCAACAGGGCCGGACGATCGGTCCGGCTCGTGCTGACGCGCGGTCGCGGTGGACGGCTGCTGATGGACGGTCGCTGCTCCGGCCGGCGACTGGAGGGGGATGTGGAGGACGGCCATCGACGTGGCCACGACAGCGGCGGTGGACCCGGTGGCCGCAGCGGCGGTCTTCACGAAGACCATCATCTTGGTGGCGACGCTGCTCACGAGCCCTGCCGCGGCCGGCGCGGCGAACGTGAGGGCAATCGCACCGGAGACCGCACCGAGCTGGTCGTTGAGCTGCTCGAGCTCGAGCTGGGCGCCCTTGCACGTGGCACACGTCTCGAGGTGTGACTCGATCGCGGTGGTGTCGCGCTCGGTGGCCGTGCCGCGCACGTAGTCGGCGAGACCGCGACGGGCCTCGCGGCAGCTGGTCGGCAACAGCGTGGTCGTCGTCTTGATGTGCTGCTCCAGGTACGCCTTCCGCAAGCCCTCGCGAGCGCGGTAGGCGAGCGCCGAGACGCTGTTGGGCTTCATGCCCAGGATCGGAGCGACCTCGCGCGGCTTGCGCCCGTCGACATCGAGATGCCACAGGACCGTCTGCCACCGCTTGGGCAAGGAGGCGAAGGCATCTCGCACGAGCTCGCGCTCGATCCCGTCGACGGCGCCGTTGCCGAACGGCATGGCGCGATCCATGGTGGCGACGTCATCGGTCGGGGTGACGCGCTTGCGCATCTTCGCCTGGCGGCCGGCTTCGCGGCGGACGGACGTGAAGAGATAGGCCCGGAAGGATGTCTCGGGACCCTTGCCGCGACGCAGCAGGTCGTACACCTGCGCGAAGCTCTCCGCGACGATGTCCTTCGCGTCGACGGAGTTGGAGTAGTACGCCGCCAGCCGGGTCGCTGGACGCTTGTACCGCTCGAACAGCTCGGCATAGGCGTCAGTGCTTCCGCCTCTGGACAGACTGATCAACGAGTCGTCGGAGAGGTCGGTCAGGTCCTCCCGCAGTCGGGTGACGCCGTCCCATGGAATGACGAGATCTGACTCGGTGTCGATTTCGAGCGTGCCCCCGGGGTGTGGCTTGCTCATCTTTTTCTCCTGGATCTCAGGTTCTAAGAAGTAACAATCGATTGCTGTAAACGGATGTGACAGATCAATCTAGGGGACGTCTAGACGATTTGCATACTGATATCGGCAAACATTTTCTGAACAACGACGGAATCCGTCACATGAGACCTCCTGAGTCACACGAGACACGCATTTCGGCGTTTCGCGTCACGAAAGCCCACAAAGTTCCTCGCAGTGAGGCCCGCGATCTTCTCACGATGTGAGACAAACACCGGTGGCATGCCTCAGGCCACCGGCTCGTGTGGTCATCGTCGACCGCCGCTAGAGTCGGACGGTCATCCCCCACCGCACGCACGAGCACAGGAGTTCCCATGGGTCGCCTCGCCACCACCGACGGTCTGACCGAGGAGCAGCAAGAGATCCTCAAGGTCGTCCGCCAGTTCGTCGAGAAGGAGATCCTGCCGGTCGCCACCGAGCTGGAGCACAAGGACGAATACCCCACCGACATCGTCGAGGGCCTCAAGGATCTCGGGATCTTCGGCCTGATGATCCCTGAGGAGTACGACGGGCTGGGGGAGTCGCTGCTGACGTACGCGCTCGTGGTCGAGGAGATCGCCCGCGGATGGATGAGCGTCTCGGGTGTCATCAACACGCACTTCATCGTCGCCTACATGCTCATGCAGCACGGCACCGAGGAGCAGAAGAAGAAGTACCTGCCGAAGATGGCCACCGGAGAGGTGCGCGGCGCCTTCTCGATGTCGGAGCCGGCGCTGGGGTCGGATGTCTCGGCCATCACCACCAAGGCGGTCAAGGGCGATGACGGTGACTACACGATCGACGGCCAGAAGATGTGGATCACCAACGGCGGCTCGTCGAACCTCGTGGCCGTGCTCGTCAAGACCGACGAGGGCGACGACTCCGTGTACCGCAACATGACCACCTTCCTGGTCGAGAAGGAGCCCGGCTTCGGTGAGACCGCTCCCGGCCTCACGGTCCCCGGCAAGATCGAGAAGATGGGCTACAAGGGCGTCGACTCCACGGAGATGATCTTTGAGGGCCACCAGGTCTCGGCCGACCAGATCCTCGGCGGTGAGCCGGGCAAGGGCTTCTACCAGATGATGGACGGCGTCGAGGTCGGCCGCGTCAACGTCGCCGCCCGCGCGGTGGGCCTGGCCACCCGGGCGTTCGAGCTCGGCATCGCCTACTCCCAGCAGCGTGAGACGTTCGGCAAGAAGATCGCCGAGCACCAGGCCATCCTGTTCCGTCTGGCCGAGATGGGCACCAAGGTCGAGGCCGCGCACGCGATGGTCGTCAACGCCGCCCGCAAGAAGGACGCCGGCGAGCGCAACGACCTCGAGGCCGGCATGGCCAAGTACCTTGCTTCGGAGTTCTGCCGCGACGTCGTGGAGGACTCGTTCCGCATCCACGGCGGCTACGGCTACAGCAAGGAGTACGAGATCGAGCGGCTGTACCGCGAAGCCCCGATGCTGCTCATCGGTGAAGGCACGGCCGACATCCAGAAGATGATCATCGGGCGGCGCCTGCTCGAGGACTACAAGGCCTGACGCACGGTTCGAGAACGTCCCGGCTGAGTACAGTCGAGGGCATGCCTGAGATCTTCTCCCTGCAGTTTCCGCAGTCGCTGGGCGTCTTCGACGCCTACGCCGACGCCCAGAAGGCGGTCGACTACCTGTCCGACGAGGAGTTCCCGGTCGAGAATTGCCTCATCGTGGGCACCGACCTCAAGCAGGTCGAGCGGGTGACCGGACGCCTCACCACCGGTCGCGTCGCCGCGGCCGGTGTCGCATCCGGCGCGTGGCTCGGGCTGCTCATCGGTCTGCTGGTCGGGATCTTCGCGCAGGAGGGCAACTACCTCACGACCGTGCTCGGTGGCGTGGCGCTGGGTGTGGTGTTCGGTGTCGTCTGGGGCCTGATCGGCTACTGGGCCACCCGCGGACAGCGTGACTTCAGCTCGGTCACCAAGGTCGTCGCCACCCGTTATGAAGTGCTCGTCGAGCACAAGCTCCTCGCCCGCGGCCAGGAGCTGCTCGCCAAGATGCCGGGTCGCGCCCAGACGTTCTGAGACGGATTCAGCGAGCCCTGCGAGCTGGCGTCCGGCCAGGTCGAGTGCGTTGCGGCGAAGCCGCCCGGCGTATCGAGGCCTGACCGTCTGCGCCATGATGGGCGACATGCAATTCGGACGTAGCTATGAGGAGTTCGAGGTCGGCGCCACGTACAAGCACTGGCCCGGCAAGACGGTCACCGAGTTCGACGACCACATGTTCTGCCTGCTCACGATGAACCACCATCCCCTGCACCTGGACTCCCACTACGCCGAAGAGACGACCCAGTTCGGTCGCAACGTCGTGGTCGGGAACTACGTCTACTCGATCCTGCTCGGCATGAGCGTCCCCGACGTCTCCGGCAAGGCGATCGCGAACCTCGAGATCGAGTCGCTGCGACATGTCGCGCCGACCTTCCACGGCGACACGCTGTACGGCGAGACCACCGTGCTCGACAAGTGGGAGAGCAAGAGCAAGGACGACCGCGGCGTCGTCCACGTCGAGACCATCGGCTACAACCAGGACGGCAGGGTCGTCTGCATCTTCCGCCGCAAGGTGATGGTGCCCAAGGACTCCTACCTGGAGGAGCGTGGCGGCGAGCAGCCCGCCCGGCCGGTGCCCGAGCCCGACAAGAACTGGCCCGGCCCCCCGGCGGGGCCCGATGCACCGGCCGAGACCGCTACGTGAGCCAGCTCTGGCTCGTCCGTCACGGCGAGACCGAGTGGAGCGCCTCCGGGCGACACACGTCCACGACCGACATCGACCTCACCGACGCCGGTGTCGCGGCGGCCGAACGGCTGCGACCGGTGCTGGCCGCGGAGACGTTCGCCCTCGTGCTGTCGAGCCCTCGGCGTCGTGCCCGGCGCACCGCCGAGCTGGCCGGGTTCGAGCCCGAGGTCGACGACGACCTCGTCGAGTGGGGTTATGGCGACTACGAAGGGCTGACCACCGACGAGATCCGGGAGACCGTGCCCGGTTGGACGGTCTGGACGCATCCCAGCCCGGGTGGTGAGACCCCGGAGCAGGTCACCGAGCGGCTCGATCGGGTCGTCGCCCGTGTGCGTGCGGTCGACGGCGACGTGCTGGTGTTCGCCCACGGCCACGCACTGCCGGCGCTCGCCGCCCGCTGGCTCGACCAGCCGGTCGAAGAGGGCCGGCTGTTCCGGCTCGGCACCACCACGACGTCGGTGCTCGGTGAGTACCACGAGGCTCCCGTGATCGAGCGCTGGAACACACCTTTAGATTGATCACGTGACCATCGACCTCCACACCCACTCGAACCGCTCCGACGGCACGGACACCCCGACCGAGCTCGTCGAGAACGCGAAGGCGGCTGGACTCGAGGTCGTGGCGCTCACCGATCACGACACCACCGTGGGGTGGGACGAGGCACAGGAGGCGGCTGACAAGGTCGGCATCCGTCTTGTCCGTGGCCTCGAGGTGTCGACGGCGATCGACCACCGGAGCATCCATCTGCTCGGTTACGACATCGATCCCCGCGACCGGCCCCTCGTCGAGGAGCTGCGTCGGGTCCTCGACGGACGGAACGGACGTGTGCCCAAGATCGTCGCCGCCTTCCAGCGCATCGGCATCGACATCACCGAGGAGGAGATCCTCGCGAAGTCCGGTGACGCCGGATCCACCGGCCGGCCCCACGTGGCCGACGTGCTGGTCGACAAGGGCGTCGTGAAGGACCGTGGCGAGGCGTTCGACCAGTACCTCCAGCCGGGCATGCCCGGGTACGTCGGTCGCTACTCGGTTCCCACGGCCCAGGCCATCCGTCTGGTGAAGGCCGCCGGCGGCAAGGCCGTGCTGGCCCATCCGTGGTCGCGCGGCAGCGACAAGGTGCTCACGCCGGACCGCATCGCCGAGCTGGTCGACTTCGGGCTCGACGGCATCGAGGTCGACCACCCCGACCACTCGGACGAGCAGCGCGAGGGACTGCGCAAGATCGCGGCCTCGCACGGCCTGGTCGTCACCGGCTCGAGCGACTACCACGGCACGGGCAAGACCGAAGACTTCCGGCTCGGCGCCAACACGACGAGCCCCGAGGAGCTCGAGCGCTTGCTGGGCTGACGGTCAGCGCTCTGTCATTCAGTTCTGGGCCCTTCAGTGCTGGGCGAGGAACGGCAGCCACGCGTCGGCCAGGCCCTGGGTGTTCTCGATGGCAGGGGAGTGGGCCGAGTTCTCGATGACGCGGATCTCGGTGCCGAGCCGCTGGGCCATCGTGGCCTGGATGTCGTGCGGCCAGGCGTCGTCGTCGGCGCCGCGGCCGACCCAGATCGGCACGGCCAGGCCGGCCAGCTCGTCGATCCGGTCAGGCGCGTCCATCAGTGCCTGGGTCATCGCCTTGAGCGACGGCGGGTCGTTGGACGTGAACCGTCGCAGCAGGAACTCGGCGATGTCGGGCGCCCGCTTGGCACCGATCGCCTGCTCGCGGAACCGGTGGATGTCGGCCATGGGGACGACGCCGATGGCATCGAGGAACATCGTCAGCGGTCGGGTCGGCGTCTCGCCGAGGGCGCCCGGCCCGGTGTCGAGCAGGCTCAGGCTGCGCCAAGCCGACGGATTCGCCAGCACCGCCTGCTGGGCGACGAGCCCGCCGAAGGAGTGACCGAGCAGGTGCGCCGGCGCGTCGCTGCACGTGGCGGCAATGGCGATGGCGTCCGCGGCGAATCCGTCGAGGGTGTAGTCGGAACCCGGCTCGCCCGCCGTCTCGAACTGTCCGCGTTGGTCGTATGCGGTGGCGTCGAACCCACCCGCGGCGAGCAGCGGCAGCAGTGGCGTGAAGTCCTCCTTGCTGCCGGTCCAGCCGGGGATCAGCAGCACGTGAGCGGTGGGGCTGTCGACCCGCGAGACATGGGCCGCGAACGTGCCGACCGGCGTCTCGATGCTCGTCGCCGTGACGCCGTCCGGTAGGTCGAGCGTGCGTGGAGTACTCATCGACCCCGTCGGGCAAGGCGGGCGACGAGCGGCTTGGGTACGTACTGCGCGGCCGTCGCCAGGACCTTGTAGCGCGCCGTCGGCACCGAGACCGCCTTGCGCTTGTCGAGGTCGTCGAGCGCGGCCTTGACGACCTTGTCGGCGCTGAGCCACATCCACCGCGGCACGCTCTGGTTCGGGTCGACGCCCATGCGCTGGTGGAACTCGGTGCGCACGAATCCCGGGCAGAGCGCCATGACGGTGACGCCGGCATCGGCGTACTGGATGTTGGCCCAGCGCGAGATGTTGACGATCCACGCCTTGTGCGCGGAGTAGGTGCCACGCGGGGTGAAAGCCGCGACGCTGGCGACGTTGAGGATCTCCCCGTGGCCGCGGCCGGTCATGGCCTTGATCGCTGCGTCCATCAGGTGCATCGGCGCGCGCACCATGAGGTCGAGCTGGTGGTCCTCGTCCGCGATGTCGGTGGTGCCGAACCACGCCGACAAGGAGGAGCCGGCGTTGTTGACCAGCAGGTCGACCGGTCTCGCCGTGTCGGTGAGAGCGTTCACGACGGCGCGGAGTCCGTCGTCCGTCGTGAGGTCGGCGGTGATGACGTCGACCTCGATGCGGTTCCTGTCACGCAGGCCGGCGGCGACGGATTCGAGCCGCTCGGTGTCGCGTGCGACGAGCACCAGGTCGTGGCCGCGACGAGCCAGCTCGCGGGCGAAGGCGTTGCCGATGCCGGCGGTGGCCCCCGTGACCAGGGCGCGTCCTCTCATGGCGAAAGCATGCCAGAGCCCGGTGGGGGTGCCGGGGCGTGGGCGGCGACTGGCACAGCTAGGCGGCTGGGACGTCCATGGCTGGCATGATGACACCCATGACGACGACGATCGCGGTGGTGAACCAGAAGGGCGGCGTCGGCAAAACGACAACGGTCGCCTCCCTGGGTGCCGCGCTCGTCGAGAAGGGTCAGCGAGTTCTCCTCGTCGACCTCGATCCTCAGGGTGGTCTGACGTTCTCGCTGGGTATCGATCCCGAGGACGTCGACATCACGATCGGCGACGTCCTGCTGGGCACCAAGAAGGCCGACGACGCCATCGTCATCGTCGACGATGGCATGCACCTGCTGCCGAGCAACATCACCGTCTCGCAGGCCGAGGAGGCCCTCGTCAACCGCACCGGGCGCGAGCAGCGGCTGCGGGTCGCGCTCGACAAGGTGGCCGACGACTACGACTGGATCCTGGTCGACTGCCCGCCGACGCTCGGCGTGCTCACCGTCGGCGCGCTGTCGGCGGCCCAGCAGGTGCTCGTACCCCTGCAGGCCGAGACGCTCTCGCACCGCGGAGTGGGGCAGCTGCTCGACACCGTCCACGACGTGAAGCAGTTCATCAACTCCGAGCTGGAGATCCTCGGCGTCCTCCCGACGATGTACGACGGGCGCACCAACCACGCCCAGGCCGTGCTGCGGGCCATCCGCGAGACGTACGAGCTGCCGATCGTCACTCCCCCGATCCCGAAGACCATCCGGTTCGCCGAGGCACCCGCGGTCGGACGCACCATCCTCGGCACGAGCAAGAGCCACAAGGGAGCGGAAGCCTATCGACAGGTTGCAACGGGCCTGCTGAATGGCTCCCATCCCTGACGTCGCGTCACTAAGATGTCGGTCGTGTCCTCCCGGGTCAACAGGCAGTCCGTCGCGCGTCATCGCGCTCGTCGACGCCGCCGGCTGAGCGCACTCGGAGGTGCCGTCGTCGTGACACTGGTCGTGGCCGGGGCGACGGTCGGCGTCCTTCCACAGGTGTGGTCGAACGCCGCCGAGTCGTCGAGCGGGGAGTCGACGCTCGAGCAGGCCTCCCTTGCCGCGCTGGCCGAACCGGTGTCCGATGCGATGGCCACGCAGGACGCCACGGCCAAGGATCTCCAGCTCAATGCCAAGAAGGTCGACGACGTGAAGACGTCCGAGTCGCTCCCTGCCAACTCGGGCCAGGGCCGGCGCATCGTCTTCTCCGATGCCGCCCAACGAGTGTGGCTCGTGAGCCGCAACGGCAACGTGAAGCGCACCTACCTGGTGTCCGGCAGCAAGTACGACAACCTCAACCCGGGCACCTACAGCGTGAACGGCAAGACGCGTCATGCCACGGCCTTCGACTACAGCGGGTCCATGGAGTACTTCGTCCAGTTCGCCACCGGCTACACCGCGCCGATCGGTTTCCACACGGTTCCCGTCGACAACGCCGGACGGCCGGAGCAGAGCAAGGAGCAGCTCGGCACCCCGACGTCGGCCGGGTGCGTGCGCCAGTGGCGTGACGACGCCGTCATCCTGTGGGACTTCGCGCAGCTGGGCACGAAGGTCGTCGTCACCGCCTAGGGCGCTAGTCGGACTTCGAGACGGCCTGTCCGCTGCGGGTGCGGTTGCGACGACGCCGGTTGCGGCTCCGGCTCGGCCCACCCTCGGAGGCTTTGGAGCCGGACTCCTGGGGCGCAGCCTTCTGCTGCGGACGACCGCCGCGTCCCTTGGGAGCGTCCTTGCGGGGCTCCTTCGGCGAGGGCGGCTTGAGGCGTCCCTTCACGTCGTGGGAGATGCCGAGGTCGTGGAACAGGTGCTCCGACGTGGAGTACGTCTCCTGCGGCTGCGGGAACGGCAGGTCGAGCTCCTTGTTGATGAGCTGCCAGCGCGTCATGTCGGCCCAGTCGACGAACGTGACCGCGATGCCCGAGGCGCCCGCACGACCGGTGCGGCCGATGCGGTGCAGGTAGGTCTTGTGGTCCTCGGGACAGTTGTAGTTGACGACGTGGGTGATGCCGGCGACGTCGATGCCGCGGGCGGCGACGTCCGTGGCGACCAGCGTGTTGACCTTGCCGTCGCGGAAGCGCTGGAGCGCCTTCTCGCGGGCGGTCTGCGCCATGTCGCCGTGCAGCGGCGAGGCCGGGAAGCCACGGTCGGCGAGGTCGTCGGCGACCCGCTGCGCGGTGCGCTTGGTGCGGGTGAAGACGAGGACGCGTCCGACGTCGTCGGCCTGCAGGATGCGGGCGACCACCTCGGGCTTGTCCATCTCGTGGGCCTGCCAGACGAACTGCGCCGTGGTGGGCAGCAGCAGGTCCTCGTCGGGCGACTCCGCCCGAATGTTCATCGGGTGCCGCATGTGGGTGCGTGCCAGCGTGACGATGGCGCCCGGCATGGTGGCCGAGAACAGCATCGTCTGGCGCAGCTCGGGCGTCTTCGCGAGGATCGCCTCGACGTCGGGCAGGAACCCGAGGTCGAGCATCTCGTCGGCCTCGTCGAGCACCAGCGACTTCACGTGTGAGAGGTCGAGGGCGCCACGGTTGGCGAGGTCGAGCAGGCGGCCGGGCGTGCCGACGACGATGTCGACGCCGGACTTGAGCATGTCGAGCTGGGGCTCGTAGGGCACGCCGCCGTAGATGGTGAGGTTGCGCGTGCCGCGCTTGGCCGAGGCGGTGTCGATGTCCTTGGCCACCTGGATGGTGAGCTCGCGGGTGGGGGTGACGATGAGCGCCTGCGGCTTGCCGGGTGCGGCGAGCTCGTCGTAGTCGGGGTCATGGGGCGCGACGGCGCGCTGGATGACGGGGATCGCGAACGCCAGCGTCTTGCCGGTGCCGGTGCGCGCCTGGCCGATGAGATCGGTGCCCATGAGGGCCACCGAGAGCGTCATCTCCTGGATCGGAAAGGGATTGATGATGCCGACGTCTTCAAGTGCGTCGGCGATCTCGGGCATGACGCCCAGATCTTTGAACGTAGTCAGCGGACTTCTCGAATTCTTCAGAGTCAATGGATTTTCTCGTCCCATCCTAACGTCCGACGCCGCTGACCCCGGACAGACGACCCGCGATACGCTGCGATCCCATGGCCCAGAAGGACTCACCACCGCCCTCGGCGTTCGACGACCCGGTGTACCGGACCGGCGTCGTGGAGCTGCTCGGCATCCTCGCGTACGGCGAGATCAGCGCCTGCGAACGTCTCGCCGACGACGCCAAGATGACCCCTGACCTGCACACGAAGGTCGAGGTCGCCAGCATGGCCGTCGCGGAATTCCACCACTTCGAGCTGATCCGCGACCGTCTCGTCGAGCTCGGCGAGGACCCGTTCGAGGCCATGGCGCCGTTCACGTCGACGTTCGAGCGATTCCACCGTCAGACCGCTCCCTCCGACTTCCTCGAGGGCTTGGTCAAGGCGTATGTCGGGGACGGGCTGGCCTCGGACTTCTACCGCGAGGTGGCGTCCTATCTCGACCCCGAGACGCGTGAGCTGGTGCTCGAGACGCTCAGCGGCACGGGTCACTCGGAGTTCGTGGTCGACCAAGTGCGCGCGGCCATCGACGCCGACCACCGCATCGGTGGACGTCTGGCGCTGTGGGGCCGCCGGCTCATGGGCGAGGCCCTGAGCCAGGCGCAGATGGTCGTGGCCGAGCGCGACGCGCTGAGCGCCGTGATCGTCGGCGGCATCGACCAGCCGGGCATGGACCTCGCCGCCATCGGACGCATGTTCACCCGCCTCACCGAAGCCCATGCGGAGCGCATGGAGAAGCTCGGCCTGGCCGCTTAGCGGCAACGAATTTCCCTTGAAATCCCGGCGAAAGCCGGCCTTTCGCCATGCCGTGGCGCAAGTTCGGTGTTGATTTGGCGCCAAAGTGGTGTCATAGTGGCGTCATGGATCTGACACCGCACATCGAGAACCTCCGGCGCGAGTTCGCGCGGGCCGCAGAAATGGGTGGCGACGAGGCCCGCGATCTGGCGGAGCGCCTCAGTGGCCAGCTCGAGTCGGCGATCCGCCTCACCCTGCTCGACGCCTTGTCGGCGGCAGCGGACGAGATCACTCGCGAGCTCGCGCCCGGCTCGGCCGAGCTGCGGCTCCGCTCCGGAGAACCCGACTTCGTGGTCACGCCGGCGCCAGGGGACGAGCCGACTGAGGCAGCCTCGGCCGCCGCGGCTCCGCCCCCTGCCGATCCGGACGAAGGCACCACGGCCCGCATCAACCTGCGGCTGCCGGAAGGCCTCAAGGCCGGCATCGAGCAGGCCGCGGGCCGTGAGCGGTTGTCCGTCAATGCGTGGCTCGTCCGCGTCCTCGCCTCCGCCGTGGCACACGGCGACCAGAACCAGCAGCCGTCGCGTCAGCGCGGCACCGGCGTCGGCCAGTCGTACTCCGGATGGGTGCGCTGACCGTGTCGACCGAAGAGAACCAGAGGAGAATCATGAACACCTACGACACACCGCAACCGATCGCGGTCACCGTCGACTTCGCGGTGGGGACCCTGCGGATCACCACCGACGACACCGGCACCACGCTGGTCGACGTCCGACCGAGCGACCAGGCGAATGAGGAGCACGTCCGGGCTGCCGAGCAGACCCGCGTCGACTTCTCGAACGACCGGCTGGAGGTCAAGGGCCCGAAGCTCCGGTCTTGGCTGAGCCGGAACGGGGGAGGCTCCATCGACGTGGTGATCTCCCTGCCCGCGGGGTCCGACCTTGACGCCACCGCGGGCGTGGGTGACGTCGACGCCAACGGACGGCTGGGCGACTGCCGCATCCGGACCGGCCTGGGTCAGATCCATCTCGACGAGGTGGGGATCCTGACCGTGAAGTCCGGCGCCGGGAAGATCGGCGTGGAGCGGGCGACCGGTCCCATCGAGGTCACCGCCGGCTCAGGCTCGGTGCGGCTCGGCGAGCTCGACGACACCGCCCTGGTCAAGAACTCCAACGGCGAGACGTGGGTCGGGGTGGCGAATCAGGACCTCCGCGTGAAGGCGGCCAACGGCAGCATCGTCGTCGACCACGCCCGCGCCGACGTCAGCGCCACGTCGGCCAACGGCAGCGTCCGGGTCGGAGAGGTCGAGCGAGGCTCGGTCAACGTCCAGACCTCGATGGGCGATCTCGACATCGGCATCAGTGACGGCGTCCCCGCCTGGATCGATGCCAGTGCGACGGCCGGCTCCGTGCAGAACTCCCTCGAGGCTTCGGGGGCACCAGACCCGTCCGCGGACACCGTCGAGGTGACGGCGCGGACCACCGTAGGAGAAATCAACATCAGGAGAGCATCATGACCACAGCAATCCGCACCAAGGGCGTCCGCAAGTCGTACGGCGAGCATCTCGTGCTCGACGGCATCGACCTCGACGTCACCGAGGGCACGATCTTCGCGCTGCTCGGCCCGAACGGCGCCGGCAAGACGACCATCGTGCACATCCTCTCGTCCCTGATCACGGCTGACGCCGGTGACATCCAGGTGGTCGGGCACGATCTCGCGCAGGACCCCGATGCGGTCCGCGCGGCGATCGGCCTGACCGGTCAGTTCTCGGCCGTCGACAACCTGCTCAGCGGCAAGCAGAACCTGTACCTCATGGCCGACCTGCACCACCTGGACCGCGTCGAGGGTCGCGCCAGGGCGGCCGACCTGCTCGTACGCTTCGACCTCGCCGAGGCTGCGTCCAAGCCGGCGTCGACGTACTCCGGAGGCATGCGCCGCCGGCTCGACCTGGCCATGACGTTGATGGGCAACCCGCGGCTGATCTTCCTCGACGAGCCCACCACCGGTCTCGATCCGCGGAGCCGCCACACGATGTGGCGCATCATCCGCGACCTCGTGGCCGGGGGCGTCACCGTCTTCCTCACCACGCAGTACCTCGAGGAGGCCGACCAGCTCGCCGACCGCATCGCGGTGCTCGACCACGGCCACCTGGTGGCCGAGGGAACGGCGGGCGAGCTCAAGCGACTCGTTCCGGGTGGACACATCAGCCTCGAGTTCGGCGATCCAACCGAGCTCGAGTCGGCAGCCAGGATCTTGGGAACGTCCGTTCAGGACGTCGACGGCCTGACGCTCACCATTCCGCACGACGGGAGCGTGGCGTCGCTGCGCGACCTCGTCGGCCGGCTCGACACCGAGTCCCTCGACGTCTCCGGTCTCACGGTGAACACCCCTGACCTGGACGACGTCTTCTTCGCCCTCACCGGGCACGACACCGACAGCAACAACGACATGGACAAGGAGAAAGTGCGATGAGCACCGTTTCGTACGCAATTCAGGATTCGGCGACGATGCTGCGCCGCAATCTCCGGCACATGAAGGGCTACCCGTCACTGACGTTGATGCTGGTCGGCCAGCCGATCGTCTTCCTGCTGCTGTTCGTCTACGTCTTCGGCGGCACGATGGGTGCCGGCATCGCCGGCGCCTCCTCGGGACGCGCGGAGTACCTGGCGTACATCACGCCCGGCATCCTCGCGATGACGGTGGCCAGCGTCGCTCTGGGCACGGCGCTCTCGGTGGCGATGGACATGACCGAAGGCATCATGGCGCGGTTCCGGACCATGGCCATCGCCCGCGTCTCGGTCCTGACCGGGCACGTGCTCGGCGCCATGGTCCAGACGGCGATCGCCCTCGTGGTGGTCATCGGCGCAGCCCTGCTGCTCGGGTTCCGGCCGACAGCGGGCGTCGCGGACTGGCTCCTGGCCTTGACCGTGCTCGCAGTGTTCGCGTTCGCGCTGACCTGGTTCACGGTGGCGCTCGGCCTGAACAGCAAGAGCGTCGAGACGGCCAGCAACTCGCCGATGTTCCTGGTGCTGTTGCCGTTCCTGGGCAGCGGCTTCGTCCCCACCGAGTCGATGCCGACCGGGCTCCGCTGGTTCGCCGAGTACCAGCCCTTCACACCGGTGATCGAGACGGTGCGCGGTCTGCTCATGGGCACCCCGGTCGACGACTATGTCGTCCTCGCCTTCGGGTGGTCGATCGGCATCGCCCTGGTCAGCTATCTCTGGGCGAAGAACCTGTTCAACCGCGACCCGACGCCCTAGGCCTCGGACATGGAGGGACCCCGCGCCCCAGGGCGTGGGGTCCTTGCTGGTGCGACTAGTCGCCGGCGACGAGGCCGAATCCGACCTTGCGGCCGGTGTCGGCCGTGAAGTAGAGGTAGGCGACCTTGTCGGCCGGCACGGCCACCGTGCGGCCCTTCTCGTCGGTGAGGCTGAAGACGGTCTCGTCGGAGATCGACGACTCCAGTTCCTTCAGCACGTCGTCGGGTTCCTGGTCGGTCTCGACCGACAGCTCGCGGGCGGCGTTCTGCACGCCGATCTTGACCTCCATGGTCACTCATCTCCTGGTGTGTCGTGACGGTTCTCGTCCAGACGGTTCTCGTCCAGACGGTTCTCGTCCTGAATGGGGACGCCGCCGATGCCGCGCCACGCCAGTCCGGCGGCGAGCTCGACGGCCTCGGTACGGCTGAGGCGGGAGTCGGCGGACAGCCAGTTGCGCGCGCCGACGTGGCCCATGCCCACCAGGCTGACGGCGAGCAGATGGGATGCCGGGCCGGGAAGGCCGGTGTCCTCGTGGATGACCTCGGCGATGGCCGAGGCCGACTCGTTGACGACGCGGTCGACGTGCTCGCGGACGGCGGGACGTTGGTGAGGTCGGACTCGAAGACCAGCCGGAACGCCGCGCCCTGGTCGGCGACGTAGTCGTACCAGAGCTCGATGGTGGCCTGCACGCGTCGGCGGTTGTCGGTGGTGGAGGCCAGGGCGTCCTTGACTCCGTCGATGACGGTGTCGCACGACGTCTGGAGCAGGGCGAGGTAGAGCTCGAGCTTGCCGGGGAAGTGCTGGTAGAGCACCGGCTTGGAGACGCCCGCCCGTTCGGCGATCTCGTCCATCGACGCCGCGTGGTAGCCCTGCTCGACGAAGACCTCGAGCGCGACCTCGAGCAGCTGGGCGCGACGTGCCGAGCGCGGAAGTCGGTTCGTCCGCTGCTTGAGGGGAAGGGCGTCGCTCACGCCTCCAATGTAGTGGGTGGATGCTCACCATCCGGACGACCGGCCGAGGGTTGGGACCCATCGGGGAACATTGAACGTCGGTGCGATGTTTGCACCGATGACAGCATTCCCGCTGCTTGGAGGAGAATCCGTGGTCGCCCCACTCGTGGAACCCGCCGACGAACTGACGATCGACGAGGTCCGCCGCTACAGCCGGCACCTCATCATCCCGGACGTCGGCATGACCGGCCAGAAGCGGCTCAAGAACGCCAAGGTGCTCGTGATCGGCGCGGGCGGCCTCGGCAGCCCGGCGCTGCTCTATCTCGCCGCCGCCGGTGTCGGCACGCTCGGCATCATCGACGACGACGTGGTCGACGAGTCCAACCTGCAGCGCCAGGTCATTCACGGGCAGTCCGACATCGGCCGACCCAAGGTCGAGTCGGCCGCGGCGTCGATCGCCGAGACCAACCCGCACGTCACGGTCATCCAGCACAACGTGCGCCTCGACACCGACAACGTGTTCGAGATCTTCGCCGACTACGACCTCATCCTCGACGGCACCGACAACTTCGCCACGCGCTACCTCGTCAACGACGCCGCCGTCATCCTCGGCAAGCCGTACGTGTGGGGCTCCATCTACCGCTTCGAGGGCCAGGTGTCGGTGTTCTGGGCCCAGGAGGGTCCGCAGTACCGCGACCTCTACCCCGAGCCACCGCCGCCGGGCATGGTCCCGTCGTGCGCCGAGGGCGGCGTTCTCGGCGTGCTGTGCGCGTCCATCGGCTCGATCATGTCCACCGAGGCGATCAAGCTCATCGTCGGCATCGGCGACCCGCTCATCGGCCGCTTGATGGTCTACGACGCGCTCGAGATGCGCTACTCGACGCTGAAGATCCAGCGCGATCCGAACGGCGTCCTCCCCACCGAGCTGCTCGACGACTACGAGGCCTTCTGCGGCGCGATCAGCGACGAGGCCGCCGAGGCCGCCGCCGACTCCACCATCTCGGTCGCGACCCTGGACGGCTGGCTCAAGGAGCGCAACGACGGCGGACGCGACTTCGCGCTCATCGACGTCCGCGAGCCCAACGAGTACGAGATCAACAAGATCCCCGGCTCGGTGCTCATCCCCAAGGGCGAGTTCCTCAACGGCAACGCCCTCGAGAAGATCCCCGACGACAAGCAGGCAGTCCTGTACTGCAAGACCGGTATGCGGTCGGCCGAGGCCCTGGCCGTGCTCAAGGGCGCCGGCTATGCCGACTCCGTGCACGTCGGTGGCGGCGTCGTGGCCTGGGTCAACCAGATCGACCCCAGCCAGCCCGCCTACTAGCCCAGGTCCTGGGGTGGACTTCACCGAGCGGGTGCTCGAGTTCATCGAGCGCATCCCGCCCGGCAAGGTCGTGACCTACGGCCTGATCGCCGACGCCCTCGGCGAGGGTGGCGCCCGCCAGGTCGGCCGGGTGATGTCGCTCGAGGGCGCGGCCGTCACGTGGTGGCGCGTCGTGCGTGCGAACGGCACGTTGCCGCCGCACCTCATGACCGACGCCCAGGAGCACTGGCAGGCCGAGGGGACGCCCGTCCGGCGTGGCCGGGTGGACGTCCCCGCAGCGATCTGGCACCACTCGGTGGTTGAGTAGCCCGCGAGCGCCAGCGACCGGCGCTGGGGGCACCTCCCGCGAGCGCCAGCGAGTGGGGGAATCGAAACCACGTGACGTGTGCACGAAGCCTCACGTGGTCTCGATACGCCGGGCGGCTTCGCCGCGACGCACTCGACCTGGCTGCACGCTCGCGCGCTGCGCGCGCTCGGCGCGTCTCAGAACAGCTGCTTGCCCTGGTCGATGAGCAGGATCACGGAGAAGAACCCGTAGAACGCCACCGCCCAGATGAGCGCCCCGAAGCGGAAGCCCTTCAGCCCGATCTCGCGAGGCAGCACGCCCCGGTTGAGCTGGATCAGCAGGATCGAGTAGACGAACATCACCAGGCCGTTGAGCGCGGCCGCGATCACCAGCAGCACCAGAGGCTGGTCGACTCCGGACAGCAGGATGATCGAGCCGAACAGGATCATCAACCACACGGTGAGGAAGTACAGCCGGCTCTCACTCCACGTGTCGTTTTCCCGCAACGCGGTGGTCTTGAGCGCGTCGGCGGTGAGCCGGCCGATCATGTCGACCACGGTCAGGTTGGTCGAGAACAGCACGACGCTGCCGATCAGCCAGAACACCGTGCCGAGCCAAGCGCCCTGTTCGTCCTTGAGTGCTTCGCCCTGCAGGTTGATGAAGTCGAAGCTCTCGGCGCCGGAGCCCACGCCGACCGTGACGAAGGTCAACGTCATGAAGATCAGCAGGGACACTCCGCCGATGACGAAGAAGGTCCAGAACTGCTCGCGGTTGGCGACCTTCCACCAGCCGTTCCAGCGACGCATGTTCTCCTCGTCGCGGCGGAAGAAGTAGCCCGTCGTCGGCGCGGCGATCTCCTCGCCGGTGAACGGCGAGACCACCTTGGGCAGCTTCGCTCCCATGCCCAGGCCCTTGTCGCGGACCCAGTTGGACTGCACCAGGTTCATCACTCCGCCCGCTCCGGCGAAGGCGATGGCTCCGAGCAGAGCGGCGGCGCCGACGGTGTCGATGGCGTCCGGGATCTCGTCGAACGCGACGAAACCGCTCGCGAGCTCGCTGTATCCGTCGCCGCCGATCAGCACGAAGGCCGCATAGACGACGAAGATCACGATCAGGCTGACCATGAAGAACTGGATCTTCTCCACCGTCCGATAGACCACCGGCGAGACGGTGAGCACGATGCCGATCAGGACGAGGACGCCGATGGTGATGTAGGGAATCGAGTCCTCGGAGAATCCGAGCGCGAAGCTCAGGGTGGTGGTGCCGCCCGTCGCCCAGCCGGGCCACATCCAGGCCAGCACGCCCATGATGATGAACAGGATGCTCCAGGGTTTCCAGAGCCTGGTGAACCCGGTGACCGCTGTCTCGCCGGTGGCGAGCGTGTAGCGCTCGATCTCCATGTTCAGGAAGTACTGAGTACCCACGCCGAGGATCGTCAGCCAGACGAGCACCAGCCCGACCTGGGAAGTGATGCTCGGCCACAGCACGTACTCACCCGATCCGATGGCACCGGCCAGCAGCAGCACACTGGGGCCGAGCACCTTCTTCATCGGCAACGGCTCGGGGAGGTCGGTGTACTCGACCGCCGGCACGTACTTGTCGGGAATCTCCGGCTTTTCGGGGGAGGTGGGGCCTCGCTCCGGTGTCGGACTGGTCATGGTCGGACCTCCTTGAGAGTTCTCACTTCACTCTGTTCACTTCTCGGGGCTGGGTCTGTGTGGTCAGGGCATCCGCTCGTAGGCCGGGATGGTCAGGA
Organism: uncultured Actinomycetota bacterium; assembly: GCA_963726885.1. Lineage (GTDB taxonomy): Bacteria > Actinomycetota > Actinomycetes > Propionibacteriales > Nocardioidaceae > Aeromicrobium. Next base: position 139,108 of record CAVSDS010000012.1, read on the forward strand.
AGTCCTCGTAGTGATCGGCCAGGGCCATCTCGCGTGAAGAGCGCCCGGCCGTCGGACTCGACGGCCTTCGGTCTCCTCGTCGATCAGTCGCTCGACGAGCTCGCGGGTCACCTGCTGGCCGTCGGCGAGGGACGCACCGGTGTGCAGCCACTGCCACACCTGGGAGCGGGAGATCTCCGCGGTCGCGGCGTCCTCCATCAGGTTGTTGATGCCGACCGCGCCGGTGCCGCGCAGCCAGGCGTCGAGGTACTGGATGCCGACGCTGATGTTCGACCGCAGCCCTGCCTCGGTGATCTCGCCGGGGGTGCCGGCCACGTCGAGCAGCTGCTCGGCCGTGACGTCGACGTCGTCGCGCGTCCGGTGTCGCTGGTCGGGATCGTCTCCGAGGACCTCGGTGAACACCTCCGTGCACAGCTCGACCATGCCGGGATGGGCGACCCACGACCCGTCGAAGCCGTCGCCGGCTTCGCGGGTCTTGTCGTCACGCACCTTCTCGAACGCCTTCTGGTTGGTCTCTTCGTCCTTGCTGGGGATGAAGGCCGCCATCCCGCCGATGGCATGCGCGCCACGCTTGTGGCACGTGTGCACGAGCAGCTCGGTGTAGGCCCGCATGAACGGGACGGTCATCGTCACCGAGTTGCGGTCGGGGAGCATGAAGTCCGTGCCGCGGTCGCGGAAGTTCTTGATGACGCTGAACATGTAGTCCCACCGGCCGGCGTTGAGACCCGACGCGTGGTCGCGGAGCTCGTAGAGGATCTCCTCCATCTCGAACGCCGCGGGATACGTCTCGATCAGCACGGTGGCGCGGATGGTGCCCTGCGGGATCCCGACATGGTCTTGTGCCAGCACGAAGGCGTCGTTCCACAGCCGCGCCTCGAGGTGACTCTCCACCTTGGGGAGGTAGAAGTACGGGCCGGATCCGCGGTCGACCAGGGCCTGGGCGCAGTGGAAGAAGTACAGGCCGAAGTCGAACAGGCTGCCCGACATGCGCTCGCCGTCGACGAGCACGTGCTTCTCGGTGAGGTGCCACCCGCGTGGCCGCATGACGATCGTCGCGGTCTCGTCGTGGAGGGAGTAGTGCTTGCCCTCAGGGGTGGTGAGCTCCAGCGTGCCGGCCACGGCGTCACGCAGGTTGAGCTGGCCCTGGACCATGTTCTCCCACAGCGGGGTGTTGGCGTCCTCGTGGTCGGCCAGCCACACCTTCGCACCGGAGTTCAGGGCGTTGATCGCCATCTTCACGGTGGTGGGGCCGGTGATCTCGGCGCGCCGATCACGAAGTCCGGGTGCCGGCTCGGCGACCTGCCACTCGCTCTCCCTGACGTCCTTGGTCTCGTCGAGGAAGTGCAGGGTTCCGCCGGCGGCCAGCTCGTCGTAGCGTCGCGTCCGGGCCTCGATCAGCTCGCGCCGACGCGGCTCGAGCTCGCGGTGGAGACGGGCCAGAAAGTCCACGGCGTCGTCGGTGAGGATCTCGTCGAACCGGTCGTGCATCGGCGCGGTGAACTCGACGCTCATCGGATATCCCCCAGATTCCTCCGCCCGAACGTATGACGAGTTGGCCGGTGTGGCAACCGGTGGATTCGTGACGACCGTCATCGGGTGTCCGGGCCGTCTGCTGAGATGGGCTCATGCCCGAGTTCGTCCTGCAGCCGCCGCCTGCCCGTGAGCACGCGGTCGCGCCTGCCCTGGACGACGAGCAGCGTGCGGTCGTCGAGCACGGGGCGACGCCTGGCAGCGGGCCGCTGCTCGTGCTGGCCGGGCCGGGAACCGGCAAGACCACGACGGTCGTCGAGACCGTCGTCGCGCGCATCGAGCGCGAGGAGCTGAGCCCCGACCAGGTCCTGGTGCTCACGTTCAGCCGCAAGGCGGCCGACGAGGTGCGGGGCCGCATCGCACGGCGGCTCGCCCGCACCACTGCCGCAGCGCCGGCCATGACGTTCCACGCGTTCTGCTACGCCCTGCTGCGCAACGAGCAGCCGTCCGACGCCTACACCAACCCGATGCGCCTGCTCAGCGCGCCCGAGCAGGATGCCGCCATCGCGGAGCTGCTCCGCAGTGGCGACCCGACGACCTGGCCGCGCGAGCTGCGCGGCGCCCTGCACACCCGCGGGCTGGCCTCGGAGCTGCAACGGCTGATGGCGTCGGCCCGGGCACTCGGCATGGACTCGGTCGACGTCGAGACCATCGGCCGCGCGCTCGATCGTGACGACTGGCAGAGCGCCGGACGCTTCTTCGACGAGTACACGTCGGTGGCGGCGCTCGAGAACACCATCGACCACACCGACATGATCTTCCAGGCGGTGCGCCTGCTCGGCGATCCCGACACCCGTGAGCGCTGGCGGAACCGGTTCCGGCTGGTGGTCGTCGACGAGTACCAGGACACCGACCCGCTCCAGGTGGCGTTCCTCCGCGCCCTCGCCGGAGACGGCCGAGACATCGTGGCCGTGGGCGACCCCTACCAGTCCATCTACGGGTTCCGCGGCGCCGAGGTGAACGGCATCCTCGACTTCCAGCACGAGTTCGGGGTGGCCGACAGCCCGGCACCGGTCGTCGTCCTTCAGCACACGCACCGCTACGGGTCCGCCATCGGTGCGGCCGTCCGGTCCATCGTGCACAACCGCGGCGCTCTCGGCCGGGTCGACGGCAGCAAGTACGAGGCGCTGCGCTCGCCGATCTCGCGGGTCGACGACGCCGGCCGTGTCGAGGTCCGCACCTTCGTGTCGCCCACCGCCGAGGTCGAGCACGTCGCGCTGCTGCTGCGCGAGGCCCACCTCCACGACGACGTGCCCTGGACCGACATGGCCGTGCTCGTCCGCTCGGGCGCCCACCTCGGTCGCCTGCAACGAGCGCTGGGCGCGGCCGGGGTGCCTGTCGAGGTGGCGGGCGACGAGGTCCCGCTGGCGCTCGAGCCGTCCGTCCGCACGCTCCTGGCCGCCCTGCACGCCGCAGACGACCTCCGATCGGGCCGGGCGATCGACCCCGGTGCCGCGGCGGCTCTGCTCACCGGACCGTTGGGCGGTCTCGACGCGGCGTCGCTTCGACGTCTCGGCCGGGTGCTCCGTCAGGCCGAGCCCGAGCCGCGTCCCTCTCGCCTGGTGGTGGCCGAGGCGCTGGCCGACCCCCCGGTCCTGGCTGCACCCCCGGGCACACGGGAGGCCGAGGCGGTCGCCGCCGCTCGGCAGCTGGCCGAGCTGCTGCGCCGTGCAGCCGACCAGATCGCCGCCGACGAGCCTGCCGAACAGGTGCTCTGGACGCTGTGGAGCGGCACCAGCTGGCCCGAGCGGCTTCGCCACCAGTCCGAGTCCGGTGGTGACGGCGCCCTGCAGGCCGACCACGACCTCGACGCGCTCTGCGCCCTGTTCGCCGAGGCGGCCCGGGCCGAGGAGCAGCACGCGCATCGTTCGGTCGTGGAGATCGCCACCGCGCTCGAGGCCCAGCAGATCCCGGCCGACACCCTCGCCCAGCAGGTCGCACCCGGCCGAGCCGTACAGCTGATGACGGCCCACCGCGCCAAGGGGCTGGAGTGGCCGTTGGTCGTCGTCGCCGGCGTGCAGGACGGCGAGTGGCCGGACGCTCGATGGCGGAGCAGCCTGCTCCAGGTCGAGCGCCTCGGCCCCGACGGGATGCGCGAGCCCCCGTCCGCCAGGTCGATGATCGCCGAGGAGCGCCGGCTGTTCTACGTCGCCTGCAGCCGGGCGCAGTCCCGGCTGGTCGTCACCGCGGTGGCGGCCGGCGCCGACGACGGCGACCAGCCGTCCCGGTTCGTCGGCGAGCTGCACGCCCACGTGACCGGCCAGGAGGGACGCACGCTTCCTGAGCCCGACCATCGTCCGCGGCGGGCGCTCTCGTTGCGCGGTGCGGTGGCCGAGCTGCGGCGCATCGGCGAGAACACCACCAGCCCCGCCGTCCGGGCGCGGGCGGCGGCCGCGTTGGCTGCCGTGGTGGACCAGCAGGGCGGCGCGCACCCCGACCGGTGGTGGGGGCTGCGCGAGCTCACCAGCAGCGACGCGCCGATGCGCGACCCCGACGAACCGCTCGGCCTGTCCGGCAGTGCGGTCTCCACGATGGAGGAGTGCCCGCTCAAGTGGTTCTTCTCCCGCGAGGCCAAGGGCGAGCGCGGCAGCTCGGCCGCGCAGGGTTTCGGGTCGATCGTCCACGCCATCGCCGCGGAGGTCGTGCGGTCCGGCGTCGACGCCGATCCCGACCAGCTGGCCAAGCATCTCGACGGCATCTGGTCGCAGCTCGAGCATCCGGCGCAGTGGATCGGCGAGCGCGAGCACGAGGCGGCCGTCGACGCCATCGTGCGGTTCAGCCGTTGGCACCGCGAGCACGGGCGTGTAGGTCCTGGCGGCTGAGCACGAGTTCGAGGTGACGCTCGACGTCGACGGTCGTGCGGTGCTCATGAGGGGCTCCATGGACCGGGTCGAGCTCTCCGTCGACGGCGTCCACGTCGTCGACCTCAAGACGTCCAAGAACCCGCTGCAGAAGAAGGAGATCGCCGAGCACCCGCAGCTCGGCTTCTACCAGCTCGCCGTCGAGCACGGCGCTGCCGCGGGTCTCCCGGGTGTCGCGGCGGCGGGCGCGGCGGGCGCCGAGCTCGTGCAGCTGCGCAACGACGAGGCCGGCGCACCCGGCTACCCCAAGGTGCAGGCGCAGGACGGCCCGCGTCCGGACGAGCCGTTCTTCGCGATCGAGCAGCTCCGGCGCTCGGTCCACGCCCTCCACGAGGAGGAGTTCGTCGCCACCGCGTCCGCCAAGTCCTGCGGGTACTGCCAGTTCCAGCGGCTCTGCCCGGCCCAGGACGAAGGCGCCACGATTCTCGTGGAAGGTCGGGTCCGATGAATCCCGTGCGCGACGAGCAACAGCTCTGCGAGCTGCTCGGCATCGCCTTCACCGACGAGCAGCTCGCGGCCATCACCGCGGGGCTCGACCAACCGGGCGTCATCATCGCCGGCGCCGGGTCGGGCAAGACCTCGGTCATGGCTGCCCGAGTCGTCTGGCTGGTCGGCCACCTCGGCGTCCCGCCCGAGCGGGTTCTCGGGCTCACCTTCACCAACAAGGCGGCGGCCGAGCTCGGTCAGCGCATCAGCGCCAGCCTGCAGAAGCTCGACGCTGACGCCGACGGCGAGCCCACCACCTCCACGTACCACGCGTTCGCGGGATCTCTCATCACCGAGCACGGGCTCCGGCTGGGCGTCGAGCCCGACCTGCGGCTCGTCACCGATGCGTCCCGTTTCCAGCGCATGGCCCGCGCGATCGAGTCCTATCCCGGTGAGCTGCGCGACGTCACCACGCACGTGCCGAGCCTGGTGTCGCAGGCCATGAATCTCGACGCCCAGCTGTCCGAGCACCTGGTGGAGCCCGAGGTCATGCGAGCGCACGACGAGGCCGTGATCCAGGAGTTCCTCCACGCGCCCAAGCCGCAGGCGGTCCTGCGCGACGCCGCGGCCGCAGCGCACAAGCGGATCGAGCTCAGCCACCTCGTCGACCGCTACCGCGCCGGCAAGGCCCACGACGGGGTGATGGACTTCTCCGACCAGATGGCGTGGGGCGCGAAGCTCGCCCTCCTGCCCGAAGTGGGTGCGGTGCTGCGCGAGCGGTTCGGCATCGTCCTGCTCGACGAGTACCAGGACACGTCCGTGGCGCAGCGCGACCTGCTGCAGGCACTCTTCTCGGGCCGCGACGCCGCGTCCGGTCGCGGCTTCCCGGTCACCGCGGTCGGCGACCCGGCCCAGGCGATCTACGGCTGGCGCGGGGCCGCGGTCGGCAACCTCGAGCACTTCCTCGACGACTTCCCGCGTGCCGACGGCGGCCGCGGACATCAGTACGGCCTCACCGAGACCCGCCGGTGCGCCCCGGAGATCATCGACGTCGCCAACCACGTCGTCGCCCCCTTCTACGCCACGTCCGACGCGGTGCGGCCGCTCACGTCGGCCACCGAGCCGGGCGGACGTGTCGACGTCGCGCTCTACGACACCATCGACGCCGAGATCACCGCGATGGTCGACGCCATCAAGGCCACGCCGGGCGAGCGCCGAGACATCGCGATCCTCGTGCGGGTGGCGCGCGAGAACGGCGCCATCGTCCAGGCGCTCCGCGAGGCCCACATCCCGTTCGAGATCGTCGGCCTCGAGGGCCTGCTCTCCCAGCCGGAGGTGCTCGACCTGCTGGCCCTGCTCGAGGTCGTCGAGGACGTCACGGCCAACCCGGCGATGCTGCGCCTGCTCACCGGTCCGCGCTGGCGGATCGGGCCGCGCGACCTCTCCCTGCTCGGGCGACGGGCCTCCGACCTCACCGGCCGGTCGCACGGACGCGACGACGAGGCGACGCTGGAGTCCGAGCTGCGGCGCGCAGTGGAGGGTGTCGACCCGACCGAGATCGTCTCGCTCGCCGATGCGGTCGACGACCCGGGCGACCTGCCCTACTCGGCCGAGGCGCGGGCCCGGCTCCAGGAGATCTCCCGCCTCGTCTCGTCGGTGCGGGCGCACGTCGGTGAGCCGCTGCTCGACCTCGCCCGCCGGGGCGTGCGCGCACTCGATCTCGACCTCGAGCTGGCGGCGGGCGACATCGCCGGCGGCGCCGACAACATCGCCCTGCTCCTCGAGGCCATCGCCGACTACTCCCACACCGACCGGTACGCCTCGCTGTCCGGTCTCGTCGCCTACCTCGACGCCGAACGCTTCTACACCGGCGGCATGGAGGTCTCCACGCCGTCCGAGGCCGACTCCGTCAAGCTGCTCACCATCCACCGGGCCAAGGGACTGGAATGGCCGACGGTGTTCGTCCCGCTGGTGTCGAGCACCATCTTCCCGTCCGGGATGGGCCGGCCGCGGTGGATCTCCAGCGCCCAGACTCTCCCTGGCCCGCTGCGTGGCGACGCCGACAGCCTGCCAGTGCTTGAGGAGTGGACGGCCGCGGCACGCTCGGCCTACGTGGCTGCCGACAAGGATGACGCGCTGATGGAGGAGCGCCGCCTCGCCTACGTCGCGTTCACCCGGGCGGCCCGGCGCCTCACCGTCTCCGGGCACTACTGGGGACGCACCCAGCAGAAGCCGCTGGGGCCCTCACTGTTCCTCACCACCACCCGCGACTGGCTGGAACGCCGGGGGATCGCGCCGCTCCACTGGGCCGATCCGCCGGAGCAGGGCGCCACCAACCCTCACCTCCAGCAAGCCGACGGCATCCCGTGGCCGGCGGCAGGGCCCGGCCTCGACGGGCGGCGAGCCCTGGCGGCCGACGTCCGGGCGGCACTCGACGGCCGGCTCGAGCTTCCCGAGGCATCGGAGACCGACAGCGCCGATCTTGCCGAGCTGGCCGACCTCGAGCACGACCTGGAGCTGCTGGCGATCGAGGCGGCCGAGGACGTCCAGGACGTCCGCGTCGTGCCCTGGCCGTCCCGGATGTCGGCCACCTCGGCCATGGCCCTGACCAAGGATCCGGACGAGTTCGCGCGCAGCCTGGCCAGGCCGATGCCGCGTCGCCCGTCGTCCGCTGCTCGGTTCGGCACCCGTTTCCACGCCTGGATCGAGGACCACTACGGCATGGCCGGCCTGTTCGATCCCACCGACCTGCCCGGCCGGGGCGACGCCGGCATCGACAGCGACGCCGAGCTCGAACGTCTCAAGGAGACGTTCCTGGCCTCGGAGTTCGCCGCCCGGACGCCGGAGCAGATCGAAGCACCGTTCGCGCTCGTCCTCGGTGGCCAGCAGTTCGGCGGACGCATCGACGCGGTGTTCGCGTCGACTGACCCCGACGGCGGCAAGCGCTACGAGGTCGTCGACTGGAAGACGAACGAGCAGGCGAACGCCGATCCGCTCCAGCTCTCCATCTACCGGCTCGCCTGGGCCGAGCTCACGGGTGTCGACCTCGAGCGCGTCACAGCCGCGTTCTACTACGTCCGGCTCGGCGAGACCGTCCGACCCGGGCCGGACGAGCTGCTCGATCGCGCCGCGCTCGAGCAGGTGCTGGGTCTCCACGCCTCCCGCTGACCCATACCCTGACACCGTGGAATACGCCTTCTCCCGCGCCCAGCACGACCGAGCGGCACACCTGCGCACCGACGACGCGTGGCGCACCCCCGACCTGAAGGTCATGGTGGTGGGCGGCGAGCACGTCGCGTCCGTCGACGGCTCGGGCATCCGCTGGATCGACGCCGCCGACGCCCCGGACGGTGAATGGTTGTTCCTCGGGCTGCGCGACGGCCACGGCTATGGCGCCGTCATCGTCGAGCGGGTCGACCAGGAGCTCCAGCCGGTGAGCCTGCGGATGCTCGGCCCGACCGTCGCAGCCGAGGACGCCTCACTCGCCGTGCATGCCGTCGGCCTCTCGCGCTGGCACCAGACCCATCGGTTCTGTCCGCGATGCGGATCGGCCACCGACATCGCCCAGGCCGGTCACACCCGGGTGTGCCCGTCGTGCGGCGCGCATCACTTCCCGCGCACCGATCCTGCCGTCATCATGCTGATCACCGACGGCGACGACCGCGCCCTCCTCGGCCGGCAGCCGAGCTGGCCGGAGGGACGGTTCTCGACCCTGGCCGGGTTCGTCGAGCCGGGGGAGTCGCTGCCCGACGCCGTGCGTCGTGAGGTCATGGAGGAGGTCGGGGTCGAGGTCGGCGACGTGGAGTTCTCGGGCAGTCAGCCGTGGCCGTTCCCGTCGAGCCTCATGCTCGGCTTCCACGGCATCGCCCTGACCACCGACATCCAGGTCGATCACGCCGAGATCGCCGAGGCGCGCTGGTTCACCCGCCAGGAGATCACCGATCTCACCGCGTCCGAGGACCTGCTGCTTCCGCCGATCGTCTCGATCTCACGCTGGCTGGTGGAGAACTGGCACGGCGGCGAGATCAGCGGACGCTGGTGAGCTGCGCCTTCACCTGGGCGACCGAGGGATTGGTGAGCGCGGTGCCGTCGGCGAACACCAGGGTCGGCACGGTCTGATTGCCCCGGTTGACCTGCTCGACGACCGAAGCGGCACTCGGATCGACCTCGATGTCGACCTCGTCGAAGGTGATGCCTTCACGTCGGAGCTGACCCTTCAGGCGGTGGCAGTAGCCGCACCATGGAGTCGAGTACATCGTGAACGCACCGTGCATCGTGTGTCTCCTCCGACGATTAGTCTGGACCAGCCGAGCCTAGACGGACCGACTGGTTTCATGTTCAACCATCTCACGATGCCAGCTATTTCCCGAGGAGGGCCGTGTCCGCCGCCGATGACCTGCTCGACGCCCTCGATCCCGAGCAGCGCGAGGTCGCCACGGCGCTGCGCGGGCCGGTGTGCGTCATCGCGGGTGCCGGCACCGGCAAGACCCGCGCCATCACGCACCGCATCGCGTACGGCGTGGCCACCGGCGTCTACCAGCCGCAGGAGGTGCTGGCGGTCACCTTCACCACCCGTGCAGCCGGTGAGATGCGCGGGCGGCTCGGTGCCCTCGGCGCCCCCGGCGTCCAGGCCCGCACGTTCCACTCCGCTGCGCTCCGCCAGGCCAGGTACTTCTGGCCGCAGGTCTACGGCACGGTGTTCCCCGAGATCGTGCAGTCCAAGTTCGGGCTGGTCGCCGAGGCCGTCCGTCGCCTCGGCCTCCGCGCCGACACCCCGCTCCTGCGCGACCTCTCCGCCGAGATCGAGTGGGCCAAGGTCAGCAACATCCGTCCGGCCGACTACGTCGCCACGTCGGCCAAGGCGCGTCGCGAGGTGGCCGACCTCGACGCCGCCACCGTCGGGTCGTTGATGACGGCCTACGAGGACGTCAAGCGCGAGCGCGGCCGCATCGACATGGAGGACATCCTGCTCGTCACCGCGGCCATCCTCGCCGACGACGAGCGGGTCGCCGCCCAGGTGCGCCGGCAGTACCGCTGGTTCGTCGTCGACGAGTTCCAGGACGTCAACCCGCTGCAGTCGACGCTGCTCGACCTCTGGCTCGGCGGCCGCGACGAGATCTGCGTCGTCGGCGACCCGCGGCAGACCATCTACTCCTTCGCCGGGGCCTCGCCGAAGATCCTCTCGTCCTTCGGCCGCCGCTTCCCGGACGCGGAACGCATCGAGCTCGTCCGCAACTACCGCTCCACACCGCAGGTCGTGGCGGTCGCGAACGCCGTGTTCGACAGCCGTGGTGCCGACGCCACAGGCGTGCGGCTGCAGTCCCAGGCCGAGCCGGGCGATCCGGTCACCTACCTCGGGCACCCCGACGAGACGGCGGAGGCCAACGCCGTCGCCAACGAGATCGCGCTGCTCCATCGTCGCGGCATGCCCTATCGCGAGATGGCCGTGCTGTTCCGCATCAACGCGCAGTCCGAGGCGTTCGAGGAGGCGCTCGGTGAGCACGACATCCCGTTCACGTTGCGCGGTGTCGAGGGCTTCTTCCACCGGGCGGAGGTCAGGCAGGCGATCACGCTGCTCCGCGGTGCCGCGCGGGGCGGTCAGGACGACACCGGTGATCTGGTCGACGAGGTGCGCGCCGTGCTGGCCAGCATGGGGCACACCGATGCCGCGCCGAGCGGCACCGGGGCCGTCCGCGACCGCTGGGAGTCGCTGCACGCCATCGTGTCGATGGCCACCGACCTGGCCAGAGGAGCGCGGCGAGGACGCCGACCTCACGGCGCTGGTCGCCGACCTCGATCGCCGGGCCGAGAACGCACATGCGCCCACCGCCGAGGGCGTCACCCTGGCCACGCTGCACTCGGCCAAGGGCCTGGAGTGGGACGCCGTGTTCTGCGTCGGCGTCCACGAGGGCATGGTGCCGAGCATCCACGCCGACACCCCGCAGGCGATCGACGAGGAGCGCCGGCTGTTCTACGTCGGCGTCACCCGGGCCCGGCACACGCTGGTCATCTCGTGGGCCTTGGCGCGCAAGCCCGGAGGTCGTGGCAGCCGCCGGCCCAGCCGGTTCCTCGACTCGTTGCTGCCGGCCGACCACGAGGCTCGGCAGACGGCGCGCTCACCGCGCGATCGCAAGGTCGCCCGGTGCCGCACCTGCAAGCGTCCCCTCGCTCCGGGCGCGGAGCGCAAGCGCGGACGCTGCGACGACTGCCCGGCCACGTACGACGAGGAGCTCTACGAGAAGCTGCGGGCCTGGCGCACCGAGCAGGCGGGCGAGGCCAAGGTGCCGGCCTACGTCGTCTTCACCGACGCCACCCTGCAGGCGATCGCCGAGACCAAGCCGTCCGATCCCGATGCCCTCGCCACCGTTCCGGGGGTCGGGCCGGCCAAGCTGGAACGCTACGCCGAGCAGGTGCTGGCGCTCGTCAACGCTTGAACCCCGGCATGTTCTCCTCCAGGATCGCCCGGAAGTGCGCGGTGGCGCCGAGCTGACTCAGCACGCCCACGCCGCCGGCCCACACCCGGTGCAGCAGCACGTACTCGCGCGGGATGTTGATGCGCAGGGCGGTGCCGAGGCCGTCGGGCGTCGGGGCGCTCACGCGGGTCATCTGCGCGCGCATCCACTCGCGACTGAACGTGAACACCTCGGCGCTCGCGGGCTCCACGAACGGGCCCACGTACTGCTCGATGGTCTCGGCGTCGAGCCCGGCTCCGGGCCGCAGGAACCCGATGTCCCGCAGGCCGTCGGTGACGGCCTCGTAGTCGCCCTCGACGGCGGCGCGGAGCACCTGGCCGACCTCGGGCGGCACTCCGTCGGGCAGACGTGCCACGGCGCCGAAGTCGACGACACCGATCCGGCCGTCGGGCATGATCCGGAAGTTGCCGGGGTGCGGGTCGGCGTGGAGCAGCCCGGTGCGTGACGGGCCGGCGAACAGGAACCGCACGTACAGCTCGCCGTAGTGGTTGCGCTCCTCCTGCGTGCCGTTGGTGATGACCTCGGCCAGCGAGTGGTCGCTCTCGAGCCACGTCGTGACAAGCAGCCGCTCGGTGTGGGCCACCACGCTCGGCACGACGATCTCAGGATCGTTCTCGAACTCCTTGGCGAAGACCGACTGTGACTCGGCCTCCAGCCGGTAGTCGAGCTCCTCCACGACGCGGTCCTGCAGCTCCTCCACGATGCCCTTGACGTCCACGGCCGGCGCGATGATGCTGAACAGCCGCGCGAGCCTGGCCACCTGGCGCAGGTCGGAGCGCAGCGCCTTCGCGGCGCCGGGGTACTGGATCTTGACGGCGACCTCGGTCCCGTCGGACCACGTCGCGCGGTGCACCTGGCCGATCGACGCGGCCGCCGCCGGAACGTCGTCGAAGGTGGGCAGCTGCTCGCGCCAGGTGGGGCCGAGCTCGGCCTCGAGCACCCGGTGCACGACGCCTGGTGGCATCGGGGGCGCGGCGTCCTGCAGCTTCGTGAGCGTCTCGCGGTACGGGCCGGCGAGCTCGTCAGGCAGGCCCGCCTCGAAGATGCTCATCGCCTGCCCGAACTTCATCGCGCCGCCCTTGAGCTGGCCGAGCACGCTGAAGACCTGGTCGGCGGTGCGACGTTGCACCTCGAGCAGCACGGCTTCGGCCGGAGCCCCGCCCAGCCGCCTGCCGACGCCCAGCGTCGTGCGGCCGGCGAATCCCACCGGCAGCGAGGCGAGCTTCACACCACGCGCAAAGGCGCTGCTGGGCAGCGACTGGCGGGTGCGGGGCTTGTCGTCGGGCATGTCCACAGGATAGTTCCCCCGCGTCGAAGCCCGGCGACTTGAGCGTGATGTGTGGGGTGGAGCGGACGAAACATGGGGAGTGGAGCCCGATGTCGCGCGGCCGTGGCGCAGCGACTGTGGAAGCACGACGACAGCCGGTCGTCACTGACACACAAGGAGCACGACATGACCCGCTTCATCATCGAACGCGAGATCGACGGAGCCAGCGAACTCACCCCCGATCAGCTCGCCAAGATCTCGCAGACGTCCAACGCGGCCGTGGCATCCCTCGGCGTCACGTACACGTGGGTGAACAGCTACGTGGCCGGCAACAAGATCTACTGCGTCCACGAGACCGAGGACGCCGAGACGATCCGCGAGCACGCACGTCGTGGCGGGTTCCCCGCGAACGTCGTCGTCGAGGTCGCCCACGAGTTCGGCCCGCAGACTGCCGAACTGGTCGCCCAGAAGTGATCCATTCCGTTCGCCAGGCATGTGCCTCCGTCACCGGACCACCGGTGACGGGGGCCGGCCGACCCTCAGAGAGTTGAACCATGCCCCCGTCCACGCCGCTCGATCCGGATGAGCTCACCGACGAACAGCTCGTCGCACTCACCCGCGAGCGGTCATCTCGACGCGTTCGGCACCCTCTACGCCCGCCACACCCGACGGGCGGTGGAGCTGGCGCGGTACCTGGGTGCGGGTGTGGATGCGGATGACGTGGCGGCGGAGGGATTCATCGCCGTGTTGGGTGCGATCCAGAACGGAAACGGCCCGCGGGACAGCTTCGTCGGGTACCTGTTGACGGCGGTGCGGCACGAGCTGTGGCGTCGGGCGAAGGTGGAGGCGCGGACGTTCCCGGTCGAGCTCGTGCGTGACGAGGCGGTGTTCCACGCCGACGCTGAGTCGGCGGATGCGGTCAGGTTGCGAGAGGCGTACGCGTCCTTGCTGCCGCGTCATCGGAAGCTTCTGTGGCAGATGGAGGTCGAGGGCTTGCGGCCTCGAGACCTGGCAGGTCCGGGGTTGTCCGCGAACGGAGTTTCGGCAGCCGGGCTGCGAGCGCGGGCGGCGTTGCGTCAGGCGTTCGAGCAGACCGCACCACCGAGGCCGGTAGTCGCATGCGCGCCCTCAATCCTCAGGAGTCGTCTGTGAGAAACGGCGGAGCCGGGTTCGTCGAGGCTGATGTCCCTCGCGCGTGAGTCCGCCGTTCATGGCAGCTCGCTCGGTTCCTGAAGTCCATCAGGCGGCGACCCCGCGCGGCTTATCCTGACGGAGTGAACCTCCTCGAACGGGATCACGACCTTGCTGTGCTCGAAGCCGCGATCGCGGCGGCTGAGTCCGGCGCCGGATCAGGCGTGGCCGTCACCGGCGATGCGGGCACGGGAAAGTCCGTGCTCCTCGATGCGGCCCTCGCCGGCACCACGATCCGGGTGTTGCGGGCTGGCTGCGATCCGCTCCGCACCCCCCGCCCACTCGGTCCCTTTCGCGACATCGCTGACCAGGCCGGGCTGGGCGAGCTGCTCCACGATGACGACGCCGGCCTGTCCCGGGTCTACGAGGACGTCTACAACGCGCTGCGCAGCGAACCGACGGTGCTGGTGATCGAGGACGTCCACTGGATCGACGCGGCTTCCGTCGATGTCCTGCGCTTCCTCGCCCGCCGCATCGAGACCCTTCCCCTGTGCCTCCTCGTGAGCTGCCGCGACCGGGAGCTCGACGACGTCCACCCCGTTCGCGCCCTGCTCGGCGACATTGCTCGCATCGACTCCTTCACCCGCGTGCCACTGCAGTCGTTCTCGCTGGACGCAGTGAAGGCGCTCATCGGCGACACCGCCCTCGACCCGGAGAAGGTCCACGTCCTCACCGGCGGGAACCCGTTCTTCGTCACGGAGATCGCCAAGGAGCCGGAACGCCCCATGCCGGTCTCGGTCCGCGACGCCGTCCTCGATCACGCGGCGGTCGTCGCGCCCGGGGACTTCGAGGCGCTCCAGCTCGTCGCTGCCGCTCCTGATCGCGTCGATCACCGGCTGCTGCCGGCTCTTGGGATCGACCTGCCGACCTTGCGACGTCTCGATGCGAGCGGACTCCTGAGGAGCACCGACGATGGTCTCGAGTTCCGTCACGAGCTGGCCCGGTTGGCCGTGCAGAGCACGATCCCGCCCGCTGGTCGGGCGCCGTTGCACGCCCGCCTGCTGCAGGCCCACGAGCAGCTGGACTTCCAGGACCCGGCGATCATGACGCATCACGCCGTGGATGCCGGCGACGACGCACGCGTGGTTCAATACGCCTCCGCGGCTGCGCGGCAGGCGACCCACGCGGGATCGCACACCGACGCAGCAACGTTCCTCCAGACCGCGATCGAGCACCATCCGGACGGACGGGACGCGAGCGCGCTCGCCTGCTCCAAGCAGCTGGGCGGGAGCAGTACATGACCAGTCGTCTCACCGAGGGCATCGCCACCATCCGATCGTCGTTCCCCCTGTGGCGGCGTGTGGGTGATCTCGCTGGGCTCGCCTCCGCACACGACTCTGCGCCGTGCTGGAGTACTACAACGCCCATCGGCAAGACGCCGAGACCCACGCCGAACGAGCCGCGGAGATGGCCGACGAGGCCGGCGCGCGTGTCGAATTCGGCAAGGCGAAGGCCACCCGAGCCTTCTTGGCCTACCAGCGGAACGAGTTCGACTTCGCCCTGGCGTGCTGCAACGAGGCCGACCAGGTCGCGTTAGTGGAAGAGAACTCTGCACTGGGCATGCGCAGTGGACTCTTTCGTTCGGTGGTCGAGTTCGCCCGAGGCGACGTCGCCGCTCGGGCGCAGGTGGCGACCGCCATCGAGGAGGCACGAGAGCACAGCCTCGACGAGCTCGCCTCGGTGGGCTATTCCAATCTCGCTTACCACGACGTGGAGCAACGCCGCCTACGCTCGGCCGCGCACGTGCTCGAGGAGTCGCTCCCGTTCGCCGACGAGCGGGACATCGTGATCTGTCACCACTGGCAGACCGGTGTGCGGTCGCGGCTCCACCTCTACCAGGGTCGGTGGGACGCCGCGCTCGAGGATTCGGTGGAGGTGCTGTCCCGTCTGGGGATGCCGCTCTGCACGCTCTGGCCGCTCCTGGTGTCCGTCCTGGTGCCGCTGCGGCGTGGGGATGTGCACTCGAGCGATGAGCCGTTGAACATTGCCTGGCAGCTGGCGGAAAGTCTCGACGAGCCGGTGCGGCGCCTGCCGCTGATGTCGGCGCTGGCGGAACGCGCCTGGATGACCGGGACCGAGGACGATCGCGTCTCGACGCTCGCCGTCGAGGAGATGAAACGTCTGCAGTCGATGCCCGGCGCGAGCTGGGCCGTCGGCGATCTCGCGGTGTGGTTGCAGCGTCTCGGCCTCCTCGAGGAGACACCCAGCGACATCGCCGAGCCACATCGACTCACCCTCGAGGGTCGACATGAGGACGCCGCCAGGTGGTGGCACGACGCCGGCGACCCGTTCCAGGAAGCGCTCTGCTGGGGCGACTCCGCCGATCCGGAGCACCAGGTGCATGGAGTGACCCTGCTCGAGACCCTCGGTGCCACGGGCACGGCGGACCGCCGGAGGATGCAGCTGCGAACGGACGGCGTCGACAACGTCCCGTCGCGCCCGCGGGCGAGCACGCGTGCGAATCCGTTCGGGCTCACCAACCGGCAGCTCGAGGTGGCCCGGCTTCTCGCACGCGGCATGACCAACGCTGAGATCGCCACGCGGCTGTACATCTCACCGAAGACCGCCGACCACCACGTCTCCGCCGTCCTGATGAGGATGGGTCTGCCGAACCGGCGGGCCGTCATCGTGCAGGCCGAAGAGCTTGGTCTGGCGTGAAGGGTCAGGCCGCCGGAAGCAGGGCGCAGGCGCAGCCGTGGTGGAAGGCGACCGGCCACGCGACGCGACGTCGTGCTCCGGCCCGATCGCGAGCACCTGACCTGCGGTCCGGGGACGTGATCCCGAGGCGACCGCCAGCACTTCGACGGCGACCTCTGCCGCGGCAGTGTAGCGCAGGGGCACGGGCAGCACGGGCGCGATCGACACGCGTCCCAGCTGGGGGAGGAGTGCCGGCCAGGCGTGGTCCCAGTCGGTGCGGTGCAGGTCGTGGCACGTCAGGCATGGCGTGATGCCGGGGATGACCAGCGGCCCGATGCGGATCCGTTCCTCGTCGATGACCACCGGCAGGTGGCTGATGCGGTGCAGCCGGGCCTCGTCGAACACGGCTCGAGCCGGCTCGCCGCAGCTGACGACGAGGAGCAGGTCGGGGTCGGGCGGGTCGAGGGAGTCGATGCCGAGATCGGCCAGCACGTGACCGATGGCGCGAGCCAGGGGTCGGCTGCCGGCATCGTCGTGCAGGGCGACCCGGAGTCGTGGTCGACGGACGCGCAGCGCGCTGGCGTCGACCACGGCACCGCAGGCGAGCAGCGACCTGAGCAGATCATGGACGTCGGCCTCGAGCTCGGGGACGTCGGAGCGGGCGAGGCGGCGCAGCTGTTCGACGTCGCGGGCTCCGTTCAGCAACCTCAGGAACGACCGAAGCCCCGGTCGATCGTCGATGACTGTGCCGGGGGACGTTCCCACCTGCAGATGGGTGGCGTCACGGCGCAGCAACGGGGCACCGGGTCGGATCGCTGGCCGCAGGGTCACCGGCTCAGGGTGACGGGTCGATGCCCGGCTGACGAGCCGTCTGTCCACACCACCAGCGTTCGAGGGCCGATCTGCTGAACTTTCACGTGGCGTGGTGAAGGAACCCCGCTTTTCATCCATCATGCGAACTCGTCACCTGACGTTCAGTTGTCCCACAGAGTCGGGACGAAAGCCCCATGCGGCAGGACGCGTCGCTGCTTGAGAGTGGATTCATGGACACACGACGCAATCCCACTCTCATCATCTCCGCGATCCTCGCTGGCCTGTGCCCGCTCGTCGGCAACGGTCTCTACGCGGGTCCAGAAGGTGACGGCCAAGCGATGCTGGACGAGATCGAGTCCGGTGTCCCCGTCATCGCGTACGTCGCATACCCGCTCGAGCTCGTTGGCTTCATCGCGATGGCTGTTGTTCTCGGATGGTTGGTGGTCCACCTTCAACGCCACGCACCTGTTGCTGGGGTCGCGGGTGGCATCCTGGGCGCCAGCATGCTGGCGGTGAAGGTCGGGTCGCTCGCGCCGGGAATGGCGATGCAGACACACGGCGCGGGGGTCGACCCGGCAACGGTGGAGCTGGTTTCGTCGCTCGGCGATCAGGACTTTGTCATCTCCGGATTCCTGTTCTGCGCGGCCTTCGCTGCTGCGGGGTTCGGTTTGGTCCGGACGAGCATGCGGCGCTGGCTTGCATGGTGGCCCGCCGTTGTCGGTGTGGCAGGTGTGGCAGCGGGGATTGTCGGCATGGTCCGCCCGGAGACGTTCGTACCGATCCCGTACCTGCTCCTGCTGCTCTGGCTGATCGTGCTGGGCATTGTTGCGGCGACCGAGCCCTCTCGCACAATTCCGACCGAAAGTCAGGTCGGAGCCACAGAATGAGGGCGTGAGCACCTCGCACGGAGCTGCGGTCGCGGCATGGTGGCCGTGGCTCGTGCTGCCGGCGGCAGCCACCGGCCTCATTTCTGCCGGTCTCGTGCTGGCCGTGCTCGAACACCACAGCATCGGGGCCGAGGCGTGGGTCAACGTGCCGCTCGCAGTTGGTTTCAGCACTGTCGCGGCAGGCATCTGGTCAACCCGTCCGCACACCGCAGGGATCCGACGGCTCGCCGTGCTCTACACGGTTGTCGGAGTCGCATCAGCCTTGGTGCTGCCGGCACACGGGTGGGCTCGCGCCAACGTTCCGGGAGCCGACGCGTCGGCTTGGTTGTCCAACTGGGTCTGGGCTTTTGGCGCGGCACCCTTGCTCGGACTGGGACTTCTGCTGTATCCCGACGGAGCCGTGCCAAGCCGGCGGTGGTGGCCGGCCGCGATCCTCGGCATCGCCGCAATCTCCACCCTCGCTGTCGCGGGCGCATTGATGCCGGGATCACTGGAAGCGCGACCGCAGATGCAGAACCCGTTTGGGCTGGGGGAAAGGGTGGTCTGGGAGGCCATCTCCGACGCAGCGTCGGCGCTTCTCTTGGTGGCGGCAGCTCTGGGTCTGGCCGCGCTGGTCGTGAAGTTCCGGCGCTCCGAGCCCGAGAGCGATGTTCGAGGACAGATAGGCGGATTCTGCCTCGCTGGTGGCCTGGTCGTTGTCGCAGCCTCGCTCCCCGAGAGCGACAGCGCCGCCTCGACGCTTCTTGCCCTCACTGCAGGGACCATCCTCCCCGTCGTGGTTGGCATGGCAGTCGTGCGACAGCGACTGCTCGACCAAGGCTCAGATCTCGAACTGCTTCGGGGCCACCTCCGCCGTGTGTCGGTCTCCCGCCGCGACATCGTGTCCGACCGCGAGGAGGAACGGCTTCGGCTGCGGCGCGAACTGCACGACGGCCTCGGACCTTCCCTGGCGGCCATTGGACTGGGTCTGAGGAGCCTCGGTCCACGAGCGTCCACTGACGATGCCGACCGCGTTCAAGCTCTCGCCAGTGAGGTGGAGCGGGCGGTCGCAGAAGTTCGTCGGATCTGCGACGGTTTGCGGCCAGCGGCACTCAACGAGCTGGGACTGAACGACGCTCTCGCCGCCGCTGTCCATCCTCTCAAGCAGGTCGGTCCCGACATCGCGGTCGTTGTCGACGACCTGCCGCCGTTGTCGCCCGCGGTCGAAGTCGCGACATACCGCATTGCCATGGAGGCGACCACCAACGCGGTGCGCCATGCCGGGGCGTCGAAGGTCCGCGTCAGCATCGCGTACACAGACGGCGTCGCCGTCACTGTGGCAGACGATGGGGACGGCTTGGCCGTCGACATGCTTCCTGGATTCGGCCTTCGCAGCATGTCCGACCGTGCCGAAGAACTGGGGGGCCGGTTCTCCGTGGAAGCCAACGAACCTCGTGGCACTGTCGTCCGCGCCTGGATACCGGAGACGCCGTCATGAGGCAAGCCACGCGAGTTCTCGTGGTCGAGGACCATCCCCTCTACCGCCAGGCGTGGTGTTCGTTGGTCAACGGGATGGACGGTTGGGAGGTGATCGGATCTCATGGTGCTGCCGAGTCCGCGGTCGAGCAGGCTACCGAAGCTGACTTGATCGTGCTCGACCTTGGACTTCCAGGCATGGACGGTCTCGAGGCCATTCGACTGTTCGCCGAGGCGAACGCCGACGCCAAAGTGCTCGTCCTCACGATGTCCGACGAGCCCGCGATCCTCGCGGCCGCGGTGCGAGCGGGCGCTCAGGGATACCTCGTCAAGGGATCGGAGCCCGACGACATCGAACGGGCGCTACGCAGCGTTGCCAGGGGTCAAGCGATCTTCGGTGAACAAGTCGCGGCGGTCGTGTTGGAGCAAGCTGCGCGGCGCGTGCCGGCTGCCTCCGGTGCTGCCTTTCCGTCCCTGACTCAGCGTGAGATCGAAGTACTCGACCTCATCGCCGCCGGACGGTCCAATGCCGAAATCGCTGCGATACTCTTCGTGTCTCCCAAGACCGCCCGAAACCACGTGTCGAATGTGCTCAGCAAGCTCGGCGGAAGCCGCGCCGAAGCCATCGCCCGTGCTCGCGATGTCGGCTTTGGTCGATCCTAAGGAGCCGCCTTCTGGCCGAGATTGGTTGAGACCTCTGTTGAAAGCTGATGAGAAGCTGATCCATCACCCTGCATGCTGTGGGGGAGCTCCTCGACCGCTGCCACCGCCTCCATCACATGCTCGGGCGAGGCGCCGACGTCGAACTCAGGGTTACCGGAGACTGCCACGCTCGCCACGCTATCGCGTGAAGATCATCGGATAACCGACACCAACAGCATGTGCACCAGCCACTTCTCGTACCGCTCCGGCGACCAGCCGTAGTCGCCCATGAGCATGTCCGCGACCGCGGGACTGTAGAGCACGTAGAGCGTCGCGGCAGCTTCGTCGTCGACACGCGTCCCCTCGGGACCGGCGAGGAGCCTCGCGGAGGTGATCATCTCCGTGCGTCGCGCAGCCTTGACCGCGTCCATCATGGCTGCGATCTCGGGATCAGAGGCTGCCGCCTCGGAAGCGACTCTCACGATGGGTGCCACCCGCTCTGTGATGGATCGGCTCATCGCCGCGTCCAGCTCAGCCCGCTTCCGCGCGTCCGGCTCGGCGGCGACGGCTTGCGCCTCCGGCCGCTTCGTGATCGGAAGGGGGTCCTCGTCGCCGGCGATGGTGCTCTCGATCAGCTGCCGGAGCAGATCGCGCTTGCTGCCAAACACCGCATACACCGTCTGCACGGCCACGCCGCCCCGCTCGGCAATCGCCTGGATCGTCGTGGCGGCATACCCGGTGGTGACGAAGAGCTCGTGGCCCGCTTCGAGGATCGACCGGCGCGTCTCGCGGGCCTGGGCCTCCCGCTTGGCGGACGAGTACTTCCTCTTGACACCCATACCAATAGTGTAGCAGTCTAATGATTATAGTACGACTCTAAGCAAAGGAGCGGACCATGGATGTGGTCTTCGTCATCGGACGAGTGATGCTCGTCCAGATGTTCATCATGGGCGGCCTGCTGTTCCACCTCGGCCAGCGCCAGTCGGCGACCCAAACGGCCAAGGACATGGGCGTGCCCCTGGCCACGATCGGGGTTCCGCTCACGGGCATCGCCAACGTGGTCGGAGGACTCATGGTGGTCCTCGGCGCCTGGGGTGACGTCGGCGCATTGGCACTGGCGATCAACGCCTTCCTGTTCGCCACCTTCATGCACCCGTTCTGGAAGATGGATGCCGACCAACAGGACGACGAGATCCAGCACTTCCTCAAGGACATGACCATCTGCGCCGGACTGCTGGTCCTGTTCTGGGTCTTCAACCAGGTCGGAGCGGCGGCTCCACTCACACTGACGGATCCGCTCTTCGAACCGTTCTAGACGCTGCTCGTCTTGGCTAGCTTTTGTACGCACCACAGTGCGTCAACGTAGGGGTCGAACTGCGGCTGTGCGGGCGACCGGATGTGAAGGGATGCGCTCATGAGTCGACCAAATGGCCCAATGGCTAGAGAACAGCTCGATGCGATTAGGAGTCTGAGCGGGGTGCTTGAGCAGGAAGGGCTCGACTTCTGGCTCTTCGGCGGCTGGGCGGTCGACTTTTGCGTCGGAGCAATAACTCGTGAACACGAGGACATCGACGTCGCGGCCTGGCGTCATGACTATGACGCCGTCAACGAGGCGCTCGAACCCGCCGGTTGGCGCCACGCCCCAGTGCCCGATGAGGTGGTGGGCACGCGATATCGCAGGGGGTCGGCGGAGGCCGAGTTCACATTCGTCATCGCAGACGACCAAGGCAGAGTCGTAGTCCCGCGGCCGGAGAATCCCATCATGTGGGCGGAAGAGACCTTTGGTTATGAGCGGCGCGAACTTCACGGCGTTGCCACGCGGACTGTACCGCTGGCTCTTCTGAGGGAAGGCAAGTCAGTTCCACGTGAAGACGACGCCGGCGGAGCCAAGGACCGTGCAGACTACGAAGCCCTGATGCGAGCCGAGGACACGAGCTGACAAACGACCGTTCCGCGAACCCGGTGTTTCCCCATCGCTCCCGACCAATGGACTAGGAGTGGATTCAATGACGAAGCTCACCGCCAGGGCTGCCTTTGAGCGCTATCTCGATGCACTCGTGGAGCGGGACCTTGCCGCTCTTGATGCGCTGGTATATCCCGACTTCGAAGATGTGACCCCGCAGTCCGGCGAGCGGACGCGCGGTATCTCCAACTTGAAGGCGATCATCGAAAACTATCCCGGAGGTACGTGGACGGACCAAGGGCGCGAACGCGTCGAGGGAGCGGAGGATCGTTGGGTCACAACGCCCACGTTCACGGTCCTGCGCATCGAGGGAAGTGGCAATGTCTTCACCGGCGTTCATCGAGCCCAATACCCGGACGGTTCAGAATGGCACGTCATTCTGATTGGCGAGATGCGTGACGGGAAGGCATGGCGAACGCAGACGTACTTCGCGCCTAGACTTGAACCGCCGGCCTGGCGAGCTCAATGGGTGGAGATGACCTCCTAACCTCCAACCACCAACCTTCTCGATGCAATGACTATCTGGCATCGATGCACAACGCGGCAGGGACCCCGCTTCGACAGCCGCCGCGCCCAGTGGACGTGCTCGACGATGAGGTCGACGTCAGCGCCGCCCCGGCTTAGCTGAGGGCCGACTCAGCAGTCAATTCAACTCACGCTGGTTGCAGTTGTTGCTCGCCGTCGTCGTGCGGATCTCCCCGGGTGCGCAGGCCGTTGCATGGCCAGAAACGCGGGCCCTCACCAGTGCGGGGGTCGGTTCTGTTTCGTGGGGCCGTATCACGGCTGGTGAGCGAACAGCGGCCGTTGCCCTTCCAAGCCGCGAAGTTCGTGCTCGCCTCGGTCGAGAAACTCGATGCCTGAACCCACGACAAGGTCCTTGACCGTGTTGGAGACGAGAACTTCGCCGGGACTTGCCTTCCCCATCACTCGGGCGGCCATGTGCACTGCGACGCCGCCGATGTCGTCACCTCGCAGTTCGACCTCGCCAGCATGCAGACCTGCCCTGAGTTCGATGCCGAGCGAGCGAACTGCTTCGCCGATGCTGACGGCGCAGCGTATCGCACGAGCGGGACCGTCGAACGTGGCGAGAATACCGTCGCCTGTGCTCTTAATGAGTTTTCCGCGAAACCGGCTGACTTCGTCGGCGGCAATTCGGTCGTGTACGTCGATGAGATCGTGCCAACGCGAGTCGCCGAGCTCGGTCGCACGCTGCGTTGAGGAGACAATGTCGGTGAAGAGGACCGTCGCGAGGACGCGGTCGTGTTCGGGAGCGCTGCGCGTGCCGGTCAGGAAGGCTTCAATCTCGCCAAGTGAATCGTCCTGGTCGCCGGCGAAGAATAGGCAGTCGTCACCTGCGAGCTCAACGAACTTCGCGCCGCGGATGTGCTCGGCCATGTATCGACCGTTGTTCGCCCGGATGTAGCGATTGCCACTGTGATGGAGCACGAGGGTCGGTGCGCTGATGGCCGCTAGTGCTGGCCGGACATCCCACTGCGTTCCATTCAGCCACATTCGAACCGAGACGGTCGGCGAAGCGGACGACCGCCGGAAGTATGGCCACCAAGCCACAAAGGATGGGTCTGCCGCCAGGCTCGGAGCCCACACGGCAAGACCGTCGGACGCGCGTCCGAAGAGGAGTTCGGTCGACGCATCGACCAGGTTTTCAGGCATGCCAATCGGGTAGTTCTTGCGGCGTAGGTAGCACGCCGCGCCATCGAGTGCGACGAGAGCGCGAGTGCGCTCGGGGTGGAGGCCGGCGAACAGCACCGCCATTTGCACGCCTTCCATGGTGCCGACGATCGCCGCATTCGAGGATTGAGCGGCATCGAGCACGACCCGGATGTCATCCGTCCACTGCTCCAGCGTCGGCATAGCGCCCAAGGGGACTGGGTCGGAGACGCCCGCCCCGCGCTTGTCGAAGGTGATGACGCGGCTGAAGGTGCCGAGCCTGCGCAGGTAGCGTTCGATGCGAGGCTGCTCCCACATCACATCGATGTTCCATTGCCACGGCGTGACGAACAACAGGTCAAACTTGCCGCTACCCCAAACCTGATAGGCCACCTGACCCTCAGGGCCGTCGGCGAACAGAGTTGCCGGCTGGCCAGTCACGGCCAGCCCCTCTGGACGAACTGCCCCAACTGCGCCGAAACGATGAGTTTCATGACGCTGGCAAGTATGGCGTTGATTCGCATTTCCCGCGGCTGGTAACGGTTCTCCGTCCGTCGCCGCGCCCGGTCGACATGCATCGGCGATGAGGTCTATGTCAGCTAGGTAGATTGGATCGTCAAACAATTCATCAAACGCGTGCGAGGTTGCCTGTTCCTATCACGAGCGTCAAAACAATCGTTGCGCTCAACTGAAGAACAGGAAGAGACCATGGCACTTTTTATGGACGTACACACCATCGAGGGCGGGGTTCCCGCAAATGACGTCGCGGGCGCCCACCAGGCCGACGTAGCGACACAGGGAGCGTACGGCGTGAATTACCTGCGCTACTGGGTCGACGAGCAGGCCGGGAAGATCTTCTGCCTAGTTGACGCGCCCAGCGCTGAGGCGGCTAACACGGTGCACCGTGAGGCGCACGGCTTGGTCGCCGACGAGATCTATTCCGTCAGCGAGCACTCATAGGACGCCGAGGTCCAATCAATCAGTTCGGCTGGCCATCACGCGACCGGATTGCTTGTGGACAGACGGACGCTCGGCCAACGGAGTTGGCTCGGGGCTCCCTGTCTTCGGGCATGCTGAACGTCATGGGTAGTAGCGGCCGACTTCAGATGATCGAATAGGCATGAGTCTCGGCATACGCTTATTGGGCCGCCCTCGCCTCGAGCAGTCTGGCGGCGAGGTCTACCAGTTCCGCAGTCGAAAGAGCTGGGCTCTTTTGGCCTACCTCATCCTGAGCGATCGACCGCCCACCCGGCGCGAGCTCGCGTCGATGCTGTTCGGCGAGGCCGACGACCCGATCCGAGCGCTCCGATGGAGCCTTTCTGAGATTCGTCGAGGGCTGGGCGAGGAAACCTCGATCGACGGTGACCCGGTCGTGCTTAGCCTGCCCTCAGACGCGGTCATCGATGTCGATGTGGTGGTTCATGGCTCGTGGACGGAAGCCGTAAGCCTCCCCGGCCTGGGAAGCGCGCTTCTCGATGGCACCTCGATCCATAATGCGGCGACATTCGAGACATGGCTCCTGTCCAAGCAACGACACGTGGCAGCCGCGTCCGAGGCGGTCCTTCACGAAGCAGCTCTCGGCTTGATGTCCCGTGGCGACCTGAACGCCGCACTCGGCTGCGCCACGCGTGCCGTAACCATGAATCCTCTTGACGAAAATCACCAGGCGATGCTGATACAGCTCTACCGGCAGGCCGGGGACGACGAGGCTGCCGCAAGACAGTATCGATCATGCGTTGAGCTCTTCAGGTCGGAGCTTGGAGTACGACCCGGTCCGGCGGTCGAGGCAGCAGTTCGCGAGACCAGACGGGCTACTACGGAGCTCTCCGACGAAGGGACAATTGAGGCAGTCGTAGAGGCAGGCTCGGCCGCGGTAGCCGCCGGTGCCGTGATGGCTGGCGTTCAGTCGCTGCTGACCGCAGCGCGGCTCGCCGACCATTCCAACGTGACGCGACTACGGGTCGATGCCCGCCTCTTGATGGCTGAGGCGTTGATTCACTCACTTGGAGGGCTCGATGAGGCGGGTCTCGCGGCGTTGTTCGAAGCCGACCAGATCGCCGTGACGCATGGCCTTCGTGAGTCCGTGGCTCAGACCAGGGCAGAGCTCGGTTATGTGGATTTCTTGCGCGCTCGCTATGACCGTGCCGAATTGTGGCTCAACGACGCGCTGACCTACGCGGACGACTCCCCGCCGCTGGTTGCGAAAGCATCGACTTACCTCGGCTCTGTCGAAAGCGATCGTTCCAACTACCAGCGGGCGGAAGCGCTTCTTAGGGATGCGGTGACCAACTCCCAACTCGCCCGCGTGCCGCGACTTGAGGCCTATGCCCTCTCTATGCTCGGACGTGTCAAGCTTCTTCTCGGGGATGCTGATCTAGCAGTTGAGCATCTCGACGCGTCGATCGCGCTGGCCGAACGAGAACACTGGCTGGCCTTCATGCCGTGGCCGCAGGCAATGCGTGGCGAGGCTCAACTGTTACGGGGTGACGTGAACGGGGCTGGAGCGATCCTCGAGCAGGCCTTCGCCCGAGCGTGCCAGATCGGCGACCCATGCTGGGAGGGAATGTCGGCTCGCGGCCTCGCTCTAGTGGCCGAGGCGAGCGGACGAACCACCGAAGCGTTCGAAACGCTCGCCGATGCTCGAGTGCGAGGCAACCGCCTCGCAGACGCCTATGTCTGGCTCCAGGCCTACATCCTCGACGTGCAGTGCGCGCTTGGGCGAAAGCACGGTCACCCCGAAACGGCGGCCTGGATTGCCAGCATGCGCGAGCTCACCTCGAGGAGCGGCATGAAGGAACTCACCGTTCGCTCGCTCCTCCACGGTGCGGCGCTCGGATGTGACGGCGACGCGACAGCGGCGGCCCTGCTGTCAACCGAGCTCGAGAACCAGACTCTAGTCTGAAGCTCGTACCGTCATGCGAAGCCATCCGACAATCTCACTACTCGATGGATGTTTCGACGATCCGTTCGGACGTCAGCGCCGTCTACCCACAAGTGCAACAGCCGCATCAGCAGTCATTCGCGCTCATGCTGGTTGCAGATGTTGCTCGCGGTCGATCTGCGAATCTCTGCCGAGTGCGCGGGGCGGTCCTACGTAGCCTGCGCGTCCAGAAGCCGCTGGCGGTGGGCCAGGAAGAACGGCCCGAACGTGCTGATTCCCACGAAGACCGACAAAAGGACATAGCCGACGAACCATCCGGTGCTGATTCCGACCTTGTGGGCCTCAACCCACATCAGTACGAAGACGGCCAAGGCCAGCAGGACGACGTCGAACACCAGGAAGCGTGACGCGTCATTCGCCTCGAGAGCATCACGCCAGAAATCCACTGTGCCGGCAAACGGACCGGCCTCGGCGAGGTATGAGTACCCCTGGGAGCCGGTTGCGAAAAACGCAACAACTCCGATGAGAACGTAGACATGCCAAAGCTTCATGGTGGGAGTTCCTCAATGTAGGCGGCCAGTAGAGTGCACGGCCTACATGATGCGCCACTGAGCACCTCTCCCGGCGGGTTTCCAAGCCGCACGATCTACGTTCGCCGCACGTCCCGCGCACGTACCCACACGAACCCGGTCGCTGACCGAGGGTCTTGAAAGCAACGAACACGTGCGACGAATTTCACCGGTCTGCCCGACCAGGTAGTCATTCCTCGCCGTCCTTCGCCCACCCGATGCGGACCTCGACGACAATCGACTTGGCTGTCCTCGGTAACCGCTCACCTGGCCGCCGCCTTCCCGCGCGATGGTGGACTCGGTGAGGTGTCGTCGCACCAGACCGTCTCCGTCACCCGTCTGGGGCAACCTCTTCCGCGGGGTCCTCGACCACCTTGAGCCATGTGGCAGGCGCGTACACCGTCCGCCCGCCATTGCTTGAGCGCACCTCAAGGGTGCCGCCGTCAAGAATGCTTACGAAGCTGCCCTCGTCCAGGAGAACTTCGGTGCCGTCGTGCAGAAAGATCATGCGCCTTCTCATGGATCCAGCCTTTCATCCACATCAAGTCGGTCACCGGCTCAGCGGCGCGGATTGTAGGATCTCCCGGCCTCGGTCGACATGCTCGACGATGAGGTCCACGTCAGCGCCGGCGATCATGGCGAACATTCAGCTCTTGACTGAAATCAGATAGAACGCTCATCGCGATACGACTAGAACGAATCACCCTGCATCAGTCATGTGTAGGTCGCAGCAGGTGAGGCATCGCGCAGGGTGGTTCCATTCCATTGATGGGTCAGGCCGTGGCGTAGGTCGAGGGTTCGAGGGCGTAGACGTGCACGGTTGCCGATTTGCCTTTCACGTCGTGCGTTCCTCGGTCGGTGAGGCCGGCGGGTGGTTGGGCAAGGGCATCGAGGGTGTGCTGGGTGAGGAGGATGGTGTCGCCGGTCGTCTTGGTGAGTTGTTCGATGCGGGCGGCGACGTTGACCGTGTCGCCGATGAGGGTGAACTCCAGTTTCCCGCCGCCTCCAATGGTGCCGGCGATGACCTGGCCGGTGTTGATCCCGATGCCGATCCGGATGCCGCCTTCGAAGCGTTCGGCGACGAGCCGACTGATCCGGAGGGCGGCGGTGACGGCGGCGTCGGCGTGCTGCGCGAGTGGGTTGGGGGCGCCGAAGACGGCCAAGGCGCCGTCGCCGAGGTATTTGTTGACGTGACCTCCCGCGTCGAGCACGGCGGGGACGACGATCTCGAAGAGGGCGTTGAGGTGGGAGACGGTGTCCTCGGCGGTGTTGGCCTCGGCGAAGGGGGTGAAGTCGCGGATATCCACGAACAACACAGTGACCTCACGTCGTTCTCCGGTGAAGATGTCGTCACCCTGTTCGAGGAGCCGGGTAGCGAGGGCGGGATCGACGTAGGACCCGAACGCCGCCTGCAGTCGCTCGCGTTCGGCGAGGCCGGCCTGCATGCGGTTGAACGAAGCGGCGAGGGCGCCGAGGTCGTCGTCCTGCACCACGGGCAGCCGTTGGCTGTAGTCACCGGCAGCGACCCGTTCGGTGCCCTCGGCCAGATCCCGGATCGGTCGAAACGACGGTGCCGCTACGGCGCTGACCGTGATCAGCACCCCGAAAACCAACGTCAAGCCCGTAGCGATGACGACGACGAACGCGGGGTCGTCGCCGGCTCGGGCGTACACGGTGGCAATCGATGCGCCCGCGAGGGTGAATACCCAGGCGGTGGCGAGGGTCGCCACGTTCGACCATGTCGCGAAGGTCGGCCGTGACCGGGGCAGCGCGTCCCCGATGCCCGAGTCCCCGGCAATGGCGATCCTGCCCGGACGCAAGAATGCCTCAACAAAGGGGTGGACGGCGATCAACTGGATCGCGGCGAAGAGCGCGGTGCCGATGATCCCGTACTGGATCAGTCGCGATGCGCTCGCTCCGGCGATCGCACCCAACACGACGCCCATCATCCCGCCCGCCAGAGCGAAGCCCCAGATGGATCGGACGATGGTGGTCCGACCGATCACATAAGTCGACTCGAGCGCGTCCAATCGATCGACCTGGTCACCCGCGGCCCATCGCTCGATGAGACGCCACTCCTTGAACCCCGGCCGCACGAAAGTGTACTGCGTTGCCAACGTGGTGACGGCTGCGATCGCCGCCGCCAAGAGAAAGCGGTCCGACTCCTCGAACCCGACGATGACGAGTGCCGCCGTCACCGCCGTCGGGAGCACAATCCCGTAAGACAGCGCGAACACCGCCCACGAGTACCTCGGGCCATAGCGGTCCCACGCCCACTGCAAGACTCGATCCATCCGGAGCGACTTCTCCATTCGCTCAAACCACGTTGCTGAATGGCCAATGTCGTGCGCGGGCGAGGGGTTCATGCCCGGCAGCGTAATCCGAGTGGGATTTGTGAGGGCTTCGATACGGCTGGGCAACGCCATCGAACGCAGACGTGCCCGGGCGGGACTAGGACCGTTCAGCAGTCAATTCCGCTCACACTGGTTGCAAATCGGGTGCGCAGCGGTTGTTGCATTTTCGTTCGGACCACTGACGCCGACCGCACGAACTGCGAATGCATGGCGGTACCTTTCAGGTCCACTCCTACCTCGGTGAGGGTCAATGGCCGATGCAATGTCGACAGCCGTGTCGCACGAGTTCGCTCAGCGTGCCCGCTGGCGGGCGTTCCGCGACCCATCTGTCGAGGCGAGGTACCGCAGTTGGCAACGCGAGCGGGTCCTCCCCGTGGCGCGTCTCGCATCTTTCGTGTCGGCGCTTGCCTGGCTTCTTGTCCCGGTGACATACCGGCTGGCTTTTGAGGAGTCCCCCCGCGCACTGCTGATCGGCTCTTGGACCATAGCGGTCCCGGCTCTGCTTGCGCTGTTTCTGATTCCAAGGGCTCAGCTTCTGCGGTGGGTATCAGAAGTGGCGTTGCTCGTCATCATGGTTGTCGGTCTCGACTTCGTCTGGGTCATGAGCGACTTGTACGGCCCAGCGAGCGGAACGGTCACGTGTGGTGTGTTCGCGACCATCTTCTATCTACTCATCCTTCGCCTATCGACTGGCATGACAGCAGTCGGGACTGCGGTACTCACCGCAGTCCCCGTTGCACTGATGGTCAACGGCATTCGTCAGGATGACGTTTCGCTGGCTGAAACCTGGCCCTATCTCTTCGTGCTGGTGGCGAATGCACCAATCCTCGTGTTGTGCGCCGCCCTGATTGAGTCCGGCATGCGTGCGCAGTTCACAGCTGAGCAGACTGTCGTTCGCCAGCAGCGCCAGTTGCAGGCCGGCCAGCAGCTTCTTCGTCGGTACGTGCCTGAACAAGTCGCGGAAGCCGTCCTGTCCGACAGGCATGAGGACCTCGGCCAGCATGAGCGGCGCAAGCTGACCATCTTCTTTTCCGACCTCGTCGGGTTCACCGACCTTTCTGACGAGATGGAGCCGGAGGATCTCGCCACGGTCCTCAATGACTACTTCACCGAGATGTCCGCCATCGCCCGGAAGCATGGTGGCACTGTCGATGACTTGATCGGTGACGCGGTCCTGGTTCTCTTCGGGGCACCGGATTTCACCGACGACCGCGATCAGGCTCTGCGGGCAGTCCAGATGGCGGTCGAGATGCAAAACGCGATGGGACCCCTCAATGAGAGGTGGGCCTCCGCCGGGATCCCCGAAACCCTCATCGTGCGGATGGGCATCAACACTGGCGTTGCCACCGTCGGCAACTTCGGTTCAGCTGAGCGGACGAAGTACACCGCGCTGGGCAAACAGGTGAATATCGCCGCTCGAATTCAATCCCAGTGCGAACCCGGCAAGGTGCTCCTCGGCCAAGCCACATGGTTGCTGGTCCGAGACGAGATTCCTTGCACCCCCAAAGGTGAACTCGAACTCAAAGGGCTCCGCAAGCCGATGCCCGCCTACGAAGTGCAGGCATGACCGTGTTTTCCTGATCACCCGAAAGCGCCACGCTCAGCAGTCATCGACGCTCACATGGGTTCGGGACAGGGCGAACGGCGAACACTACTTTCGGATCGATACCCCCACTACCATGGGTCAACTCGGGCTCAAAGGGCGCTGTGAGGAAGGAATCGAGACCGCTGAAGGTGCTCCGCCGCTAGGATTCCGTGATGCAAGATCAGAGGGCGACCCGATGACATTCGGGCGTGACGCTCCTCAGGCCCGCCCGATCGTCGAGTGGTTCGCCGAGATCGACAACTGGCCCACCAACCGCAAGACCGCGTGGTTGTCCGGGCTGGCCTTCATCTCCCACTTGGGCGTCAGTGTCGTCGTCGCCGTATTTCTCAACGCCTGGGGCGGCGTCGACATGGAACGCCTGACGCTGATCCTGGCGGCGATTCTCGTAGTCCTTGGCGTGACGTTCGTGGCTAGCGTTGTGTCGTTCAGGACTGGCGGTGACGGACGCTGGACGGCCTACATTCTCATTTTTGGCTACGGGAGTTGGAACACCATCTTCCTTCAAGCGTTTGGGAGCTGGAGCACACCGTTCTTCGCGTTCTATCCGCTGGTTGTCGTGCTAGTCGCCTTGTACTACGGCGAGCGCCTGGGCTGGTTCGCCTTCGCTGTCGGAGTAGTCCTGCTCGGCGTGCGCGAGGCGCTGGAAACCGGTGGCGTGCTCGACTACGCGCCGGTGTTTGTGGAACGCTCGATCGACGGCCAGGACGACGCCCTCTGGGCGGCCGCATGTGCCCTCATGGTGATGTCGCTCTTCGTGTTCTGCTTCGCCATCAGCACCCTGGTGGTCGCCAATCGTCGGCTTCAGGACCAAAGACTGCGGGACGCGCACGCGCAGATCCAGCGCAGCAACGAGCTCATAGCCCGGTACGCGCCGCGCCAGATCGCCGAACGCATCCTGGCGGGCGAGCACGACGCCGACTACCGCCCGGAGCGGGTCAAGCTGACCATTGTCTTCTCGGACGTCGTCGGCTTCACGGATTCGTCCGACGAGATGGACCCGGAAGACCTAGCCGACTTCCTCAACGACTACCTGGCCAAGATGAGTGACATCGCGGACCGCCATGGTGCGACGATCAACCAGTTCCTCGGCGACGGCATCATGATCTTCTTCGGCGCCCCCCAGACCACGAGCGATCGCGACGACGCGATGCGGGCCATCCAGATGGCGCTGGAAATGCAGGCCAGCATGGCTGGCCTCAACGAAGCCTGGCTCCAGCGCGGCGGGCGGCGCACCTTCGAGGTCCGCATCGGCATCAACACCGGGTACGCCTCGGTCGGCGACTACGGGTTACCTGGTCGCAAGGCCTACTCGGCGATCGGCGTCCAGGTCAACCTCGCAGCGCGTATCGAGGCCGAGTGCCGACCGGGAAAGGTTCTGGTCAGCGACAGGACCTGGTCGCTGGCCGGCGACGCGTTCGTCGGGACCGACAAGGGGCAGGTCAAGCTGAAGGGCATCCATTTCCCGGTGCGTGTATACGAGATCGAGACGGCAGTGGACACCACGTCAGTCCCGTACTGACCTCACGGGTCGATGAAATCTACTTCCCGCCCGCCAGGACGAACAGGGCGATCCCCGATCAGCAGTCAACTCGACTCACGCTGGTTGCACAGGTTGCTCCCGGCGGATCTACAGCATCCCCTCTACTCCGCATCAGCGACGTGTAGGTCGACGGCAGGTGAGGCGTCGCTCAGCAGGGCTGGAGCGATAAACGATTCGCCACGTTTCTCGGGGAGCTCTGGGTCTCCCAGCTGACCTGACCGCGCACAAGGTTCCTTCCATCCCTCAGGAGGTGCGAGAGCCACAACTAGACTCGCCAGCCCAGGGTCGACGTACTCGACGATGAGGTCGACGTCAGCGCCAGCGGCAGGGTATGAGCACAAGGCCACAATCACTGAAACCAAGTAGGACGCCCGTTGAGAAGCCGAATGGGACGAATCACCCTGCATGAGTGATCTGTAGGTCGTGGCACCTCAGGCACGGTGATGCCGGGGATGACCAGCGGGCCGATGCGGACCCGCTCCTCGTCGATCACCACCGGCAGGTGGCTGATGCGATGCAGCCGGGCCTGGTCGAACACGGATCGTGCCGGCTCGCCGCAGCTGACGACGAGGAGCAGGTCGGGGTCCGGTGGGTCGAGGGAGCTGATGCCGAGATCGGCCAGCACGTGCTCGATGGCGAGAGTTAGGAGAGACGGCGGCGGGCAGTCACGCCTGCTGCGGCGTGCGGAGTGGCTCGCTGTCGAGGCTGGCTGCCAGGGTCGCCGGTGATGCGGTGCGGCGTGGCCAGGTCCAGGCGGAGCGCAGGATGAAGGCCAGGAGCAGCACCTCGAGTCCGATGGAGAGGCCGTAGAAGTAGGAGTAGGTCCAGGACTCCCCGGCCGCGTTGTACATCGAGACGGGGATGTAGAGCGTTGCCACGACGAGGTTGTGGTGCGGTTGACCCGGGCGGGCAGCGTCGTGGAGAGCAGGATCATGAGGATCGGGATGGCCATGAGCGTGAGCGCAAGGGCGACGAAGGTCGGGCCGGTGTCGAACTCGTGGACGATGCCGGCCAGGATGTCGTCGACGACGCCGGGCTTGTACAGGGCGAGGTAGTCGACGTAGATGTAGAGGAACATGAAGCTGGTCCATGCTGCTGCGAGCTTGGCCTGCACGGGCATGCGCAGATCTTCCAGCGTGCTCTGGGACGGCGGATTCTCTAGTGCGGTGTGGGATTGAGGCGTTCTCATCACAATGCTCCTTGGCTTGATCGGGTGGGTGCTTCCACCTTCACGGATGCCGGCGGCGGGCACATCAGCCCCGGAGCCTGATTCGACCTGGCCGTTGGCACAGCCGAGCTCTTGTACTTTCGGCGGATACGCCGAGCACGCGGGCTGCCTAGGCTGATCAGATGGCCACCGACGCACTCCGCTCGCTGTGGGCCGAACCTCGACCCACGAATGCCCCGGACCGGGGGCCGCGGGACTGGGCCTTGGTCGCAGCACTGGTCGGCTGGTCCGTGGTGGAAGTGGTGCTTCGCCAGGACCTGGCGCCGCGCCCGCTGCTGCTGCTCGCGGTGCTCGCGGTCCTCGGCCCCCTGCTGTGGCGACGCACGCACCCGCTCGTCGCGGTTGCGGTCTCCTTCGGCACGTTGACGATCGTCGACATCGTCAGAATCCTCACCGGGTCGCAAGGCGGCCTGCTGAACAGCATCGTCCGCGGCGCTGATCCTGGCCTACGCCCTGTTCCGGTGGGGCTCCGGTCGGGAAGCCGCAAGCGGCCTCGGCGTCATCCTGCTCTGGCTGGCCATCACCACCGTCGCCGACACCCACCAGCCTGGCGGAGACGGTCGCAGGGTACGCGTTCTTCCTGTTCGCCGCCGCGCTCGGCGCCGCGATCCGCTATCGCGCGAAGATCCGCATCCGCGACATCGACCAAGCCAAGGCCCGCGAACGCGAACAGCTCGCTCGCGAGCTCCACGACACCGTCGCCCACCACGTCTCGGGCATCGCCATCCAGGCCCAAGCAGGACGTGCCATCGCGGCCTCCCACCCCGAGCGTGCCGTCGAGGCCCTGGCCATCATCGAGGACGCAGCGACCCGCACCCTCACCGAGCTGCGCGCCATCGTCGGCGTGCTCCGCGCCTCACAGGACACCGAGTTCGCGCCGCAGCCCGGCGTGGCCGAGGTCGAGCAGCTCGCCACCGATGGCCAGACGCGTCCCTGCGTCGAGGTGACGCTCTCCGGCGAGTTCGACGACCTCAGCCCGGCGGTCGGGGCCGCGATCTACCGCCTGGCCCAGGAGTCCATCACCAACGCTCGACGGCACGCCCGCCACGCGACCCAGGTCACCGTCGCCGTCACCGGCGACGCCGACCAGGTACGGCTGACCATCGACGACGACGGCTCCGCCGCTGGCGGCCGCGCCCCAGCAGGCTACGGCCTGGTGGGCATGCGGGAACGCGCCTCACTGCTCGGCGGCACCTTCCACGCAGGCCCCGCCGCCGAGCGGGGCTGGCGGGTAGAGGCGGTCCTGCCCCGAACCGGGACGCCACGATGAGCATCAGGGTCCTCATCGCCGACGACCAGCCCATCGTGCGCACCGGGCTGACGATGCTGCTCGACGCCCAACCCGACATCGAAGTGGTCGGCGCGGCCGCCGACGGGCGCGAGGCAGTCCGCCTGGCGCTCCAGCTGCGCCCCGACGTCGGCCTGTTCGACATCCGAATGCCGCTGATGGACGGCATCGAAGCCACCCGACGCCTCGCCGGCCCCGACGTCACCGACCCCCTGCCGATCGTGGTCATCACCACCTTCGACCTCGACGAGTATGTCCACGGGGCGCTCAAAGCCGGCGCCCGCGGGTTCCTGCTCAAGGACGCCGGACCCGCCCTGCTGACCCAGGCCATCCACGCCGCCGCCGACGGAGACGCACTGATCGCACCCAGCGTGACTGTCCGACTGCTCGCAGCGTTCGCCCACGCACAGACCTCACCACCGAGGCAGCCGATAGAACCGCTCACCGCCCGCGAGGAGGAAGTCCTCGTGCCGGTAGCCCAAGGCCGCACCAACAATGAGATCGCCAGCGAGCTCTACATCACCCCAAGCACCGTCAAAGCCCACCTCGCCAGCCTCATGCGAAAGCTCGGCGCCCGAAACCGCGTCGAGGTCGCCATGTGGGCCCACGAGACCGGCCGCATCTGACGCCGCAAAGGCTCCCGCCACCCCCACAGCGTCACAAAGCGGCGTGGGTGGCCGGTCGTCGATGACGATGCCGAGGGAGGTGCCACACATCTTCCGATCCCGCTCCAGTTCTGTGGAAACACACCCTGATCCGCGCGATTTGCAGTTTGATGGACCCGTGGCGCCCCCCGAGACGAGGTACATCGATCGCGAGGGATCGGGTCTCGCGTACCAGGTCTTCGGAACGGGGCCCGGGGAGTTCGTGTACTACGGCAGCGAGATCATGCACCTCGATCTGCTGTGGGCCGACCCGCACACGGAAGCGAACCTCGCTGCCGTCGCGCGCAACGGCCGCCTCGTGCTGTTCCAGCGGCGCGGCTTGGGGCTCTCCGATCGCGTCGACCACGTGCCGACGCTCGAGCAACAGGCTGACGACATCGTCGCGGTCATGGATGCGGAGGGAGTGCAGCGCGCCGTCATCGGCGCGCCGGGAAGTGCCTGCGGTCCGGCCGCCCTCGTTGCTGCCCGCTACCCCGAGCGCGTCGTCGGCCTGTGCCTGTGGCTGCCGTTTCCTCAGGCCATCGACGGCTCCTGTGACGACCCATGGGCCAGCGCGGCCGAGGTCGCGCACATGGCGGACGTGGTCAACGCCGTTGCCGACAACTGGGGCCAGGGTCGGACCATGGACATGTGGAACCCGGAGATGCGGTCCGCGAACAACCGCCGACTGATGGGGATGCTGGAGCGCAGCTCGATGTCACCGGCTGAAGCGCGTGCGCACTGGGCCTGGTCCGCAGGGCTCGACTTCACGCACCTGCTGGCCGCCATCAACGTTCCGACTCGGGTCCTGATCCAAGCCGGGGGCGTCAGCCCGTTGTCCTGGGCCGAGCGCATGGTCGAGCAGATGCCCCTCGCCAGCCTGCACGTCATGCCGGCTCCGGCGCCGGGCTCGTCGATCGGGGAGGGGTTCTACCCGGTGGTCCAGCACCTGCTCGAGCTCGGGCTGGGTCCCAAGAAGGCTGCTGAGGACAACCGATTCTTCGGGACGGTCCTCTTCACCGACATGGTGGCGTCGACCCAGCTGCTGGCGGAGATCGGCGATGAGGAGTTCCAGCATGTCAGGAGCATCCACGAACGAGCCGTGCGGGCGGCCGTGTCTGACGCCGGCGGGCAGGTGATGAACGTCAGCGGGGACGGGACCTTCAGCTTGCTCGACATGCCGGCTGCCGCTGTCCTCTGCGCTGACCGCATCGCGCGCGAAGCGACTGCCGCTGGCATCGGGGTTCGTTGCGGCGTGCACACGGGTGAGCTGCAGCGGGAGGTCGCCAGCGCCACCGGTCTCAACGTCCACGTCGGAGCGCGGGTCATGGCTGCCGCAGGTGCAGGAGAGGTGTACGTCTCGCGTGCGGTCCGCGACCTGGTGGTTGGTTCTGGGATGGAGTTCGAGCGGATCGGTCACAGGCGGCTCAAGGGCGTTCCCGACACGTGGGACCTGTACCGCCTCGACCACGCGCGCGGCCCCCGAACCATTCCGTCGTCCGAGTCTCTCCAGACGCCGATGGACAAGGTCGCTGTGCAGGCCGCGCGGCGCGCGCCCCGTCTGATGCGCGCGATGGCCAGGCTCGTGAACGCGACCGATCGGGGTGTCCGCGTCTCATGACCTCGCGGATCACCGGCCTCAAGCGCTTTGTCGAGGTGACCAGCAGCGGTCGACGAACGCTTCACATCGGGTCAGGGGATCCGTTGGTCCTGCTTCACATGGGCGCAAATCCGTGGAGCAAGTGGCAGCCCGTGCTTCCGTATCTCCTGGACAGGTTCGAGATCATTGCGCCGACCTTGGCCGGCTGGGACGGCGGGAACTCGCTGGCCGGCCCCATCACGCTGGGCGATGTGACTCGCGGTGTTGTCGAGGAGATGGACAGAGCAGGGTTTCAGTCCGCGCACATCATCGGTTGCTCTATGGGTGGTCTTGCTGCGCTTGGCGTCGCGCGAGAGGGAAGGGCGCGCAGCGCGCTGGCCATCTGCCCCGCTGGAGGCTCGAATCAGGAGCAGACGCAGCGGCTCGTGAAGCATTTCGACATGCTGAACAATCTGTCGTGGCTTCGGCGTCTTCTCGCACCCGTCGTTCTTTCGCGCCCGCACATGAGGCGCATCGCGCTGCGCGCAGTACTCGAACACGGCGACCGGATCTCAGCTCGACAAGCGATGGCGATTCGTCGGAACAGCGCGAACGGAGACTGGGCCAACCTGCTGGCGGGATTCTCTGCCTTTCGCCTCGATTCGACACCTGAAGTGACGGTGCCGTTCATGTTGGCGTGGGGCGAACTGGACCGATTCACGCCGATGCTCAACGAGCAGCCCATGTGGCAGAAGGTCGTGCCGCACGCTGAGTCTCACGTCCTGTCGGGAGTCGGTCACATCCCCATGTTCGATGACCCACACCAAACGGGACGGTTGATGCGAAGCTGGCTGGATCGACAAGCGGTCGGAACAGACGCGAGGATGACGAGCCGACCGTCCACACGTGTTGATCGGGACGCACCAAGCTGAACCGACCTTGTTCGGCATTCTCTCTCCGAAACGCATCGATGTCGATAAAATCGGTCTACTTGGTGGATCGAAAAAGCGGGCCACTGCCAGGACGTTTTCTTGAGGCAGACATGGCTCGACAACTTTCGCGCTTGCAGAAGGCAGGCGTGCTCGTGCCGATGGCGGTTCTGGTTGGCGCCTGGGGGGCCGTCGTCACGAACTCGGGCCTGGCCACCGCCGCCGGCGGCTCCGACACCGACGTCGCCCTCCGTCCAACGCCTTCGACCAGCCGGCCACCGTGCCGGCCGCTCCGGGCGGCATCGATCCACGTGCCGGTGCGGACGGCGTCATCTCGACCCTCTCCAGCAACGGCATCCCCTCCGCCGCCCTGTTCGCCTACCGTCGGGCCGAGACCCTGCTCTCCAAGTCCGATGCGAGCTGCAAGCTGCCATGGAACCTCGTCGCCGCCATCGGCCGCGTCGAGTCCAACCACGGCCGCAGCAACGGCAACGCCCTGAATGACGACGGCCTGGCCCAACCCGGCATCTACGGCGTCCCGCTCAACGGCAACGGCGTCGCGAAGATCTCCGACACCGACAAGGGCGCGTTCGACAAGGACACGGTCTGGGACCGTGCGGTCGGGCCCATGCAGTTCATCCCGGGCACGTGGAGATCGGCCGGCGTCGACTCCGACAACGACGGCAAGAAGAACCCGCAGGACATCGACGACGCCGCCACGGCCGCAGGCATCTATCTGTGCGCCGGTTCCGGCGATCTCTCCTCCGACGCCGGCGCACGCACCGCGGTCCATGGCTACAACCACTCCGACTCCTACGTCGACCTGGTCATGGAGATCTCGGCCGCGTACGGCAACGGCGACTTCTCCCAGTCGCCCGACGGCTACCCGTCCTCCTCGGTCATCACGAGCCAGTCGAACGACCAGACGCTGACCCCGAAGCAGCGCGCCTCGGCCAAGAAGAAGGAGAAGAAGAAGGCCGAGGAGCAGAGCAACGGCGGCAGCTCGGGCTCTGGGACACCGAAGCCTGATCCGACCCGCGAGACTCCACCCCCCTTCGACACCGTGGCCTACGCCGCGGAGATCGAGGCGCTGTACATCGCGGCCAACGGTCGGCCGATCGCTGAGTCGTGCGACGCGGACCTGGCCACGTGGCAGTGCCACTACACGGCATCAGGGCACTCAGTGAGTCGCGGCTGGACATCGTGCTGACCGCACCCGCAGACATCACCGTCCAGCAGGCCGCAGACATGAGTCAGCAGGCGCGCCTGGCATGGTTCAAGGTCGTCGGCGGTGAGTTCCCCGGGCTGGCCGCCATCGTCACGTTCGTCAACGGCACGGAAACGGGAACGACCAACCGAGCCGATGTGCCCGTGCTCAACCAGTAGCGACCGCGTCCACGAGTCGTCCACACGTCGTGGGGCACGGCGTTCAGGACAGTGCGTCGCGCCAGCCGCTCGCTGCGGGTGATCTCCGTCATCTCGGAACCGGCGACCGCCACGCCCACTGGCCTCCTCGACTTGACGACCCCGAGCGTCACGATCATGCCACGCGTGCCACTGACCGCGCGGCCATTCAGAACACGTGCCCGTAGCGGGCCAGCACCCCTTCTGCCTGGGCCCTTGTCGAGGCCGTCGTCTGGGCTGGTGACGTGGCGAGGTTCGGCGGCAGCGGCACGCGGCAAGCCGGACCGACGCAGTCCTTGTACGTGCGCCACAGCTGGGTGAGCTCGCTGCGGATGGCGCGGTAGTCCGGATCGTCGGCCACGCTGTCGAGCTCGTTCGGGTCGGCGTCCAGGTCGTAGAGCTCGACCGTCCCCGACACGTCGCGGATCAGCTTGAAGCGCGCAGTGCGGATGCCGATGGTGGTGCGCGCGTCGGTGAAGCCCCGTGGCTTGCGTGAGTCGGGCACGTTCGACGACGGGCCGAGCAGTCCTTCGGTCACCACCGGGGCGGCCCAGCCGCGGTCCGCGGCGAAGCTCGGCACCAGTGACTGCCCGTCGGCCGAGCGCGGTGCCTTGGCGCCGGCCAGGTCGAGGATCGTCGCGGTGACGCCCGGCGTGGTGGAGGGGTCGTTGCGAACGCCGTGCGGGATGCCCGGTCCGGCGATCACCAGGGGCACCCGGATCGAGGGCTCGTAGGCCTTGCGCTTGCCGTTGCGGAACCTGTGCTCGCCGAGGAAGTAGCCGTTGTCCGAGGTGAAGACGAACACCGTCTCGTCGAGCTCGTCGCGCTCGCGCAGGGTCTGGACGAGCTGCCGGATCTGGGTGTCGAGGACGGCGATCGACTCGGCACGCTGTCTCGTCAGTGCGGTGGCAAGATCCTTCTCCCGACCGTTCAGCTCCGGGCTGCGGAAGACCTCCGGCTTGTCGCCCACGTCGTCCTCGCTGGGCCCACCGTCCTGGGGCAGGCCGGCGCTTCGGCGAATCTGGTCGTCGAAACGTCCCTTGACCCAGTCCGGACGCGCGGGGGTCTCGAACTCGGAGACCCGGCCGTCGGACTGGCGGGTCGAGTCGACGTCGTCGGACTCGTGCGGATTGCCGTAGTGCGGCGCCAATGCCGAGAGGTAGAGGAAGAATGGCTTGTCGGTACCGCTGTACTTGGTCACGAGCTCGCGACTGAAGCGACCGATCACGCTGGTCTGGTACTCGCCCTGGTGGGTGTCGTCGATACGGCCGTTCACGTTGAAGATCGTGTGGAAGTAGTTGTACGGTCCGCCGCCCGGATATCGGCCGTGGAGCCGGCGGGGTCGCTGCGGGGCGGCGTACCAGTCCGTCCAGCCGGCCGGGACGTACTTCCACGAGTGCTCGCCGGTCGCCCGGGAGCGGTCGATGCCGTAGTTGTTCAGGTACTTCCCGACGAAGGCGGTGTTGTAGCCGGCGTCGTGCAGCGACGTGGCCACGGTGCGACTGTCGTCGAAGCTGCCGAAGCCGAATGGCGCGTCGTTGTTGAACACCTTGTGGTTGTGGGCGTACTGGCCGGAGAGGAATGATGCGCGGGAGGGGCAGCACAGCGGGTAGGGGCTGAAGGAGTTGCGGAACTTCAGTCCCCGGTCGGTCACGAGCTTGCGGAGCGACGGCATGAAGCGCAGGTCGTCCGCCCGCATGTCGTCGGCCATCACGACGACGATGTTGGGCTTGGTCGTCGGCTTCGTGGCCGTGCCGGTCTCCGCCGCGGCCGAGCCGATGGCCTGGGCGCGGGTCCCTGACTCGTGGAACACCAGCAGCGCCAGCGTCAGGGCTGCGGTGACGGTGGCCACCAGGATGACGAGCGATCGAGAACGCACAGTGATGGGTCCTTCCCCCGAGTCAGGATCCCTCACCATAGTCTAGTAAGTCACTATACTTATTCGTGTCTCGTGCCGTGAAATCTCGAGGACGACCGCGGCGAGGTCGCGTGCCGTGCGAGCGGGATGTTCGCCGTCCTGGGTCGCGCCCATCACCAACGTCCCTTCGATCAAGAGGTGCAGCTGCTCTGCGGCGCGTGCTGGGCGTGCATGGCCCAACGCCTCGAGCTCACGATCGAGAATGGCACGAATACGACGCCGGTATGCATGGGTTTCCGCATGTGCCGGGTGGTTCGGATCCGCAAAGGCCAGGTCGGTCGCGAGGTACCGGCAGCCCCGGAACCCCGGGTCGGAGACGAGCTCGTCCAGGCGGCCGAACAGCCCGAGAAGCCGGGCTCGGGGTTCCGTGATGCCGGCCAGGGCGTCCTCGTACCACGCAAGATCCTCCTCAGTGGCGCGGCGGGGCACTTCCGCGACCAAGCCGTCCTTGTCCCCGAAGTGCTCGTACAGCGACCTGCGAGCAACGTTCGCCTTCTCGAGCAGTGCGCCGACTCCGACCGAGGCGCCACGCGAGTAGAAGAGGCGTTGGGCGGCCTCGAGAAGTCGTTCGCGTGGTCCCTAGGAGAGATGGTCGCGCAGGAACCGGGTGGTGCGCCTCATGGCGCTCGGCCACTGCGGCCCGAAGGCGTGCTCCTCGCCGTCGTAGACGCGCAGCGTGACGTCCGCGTCGGCGGCCTCCAGGGCTTCGGTCGTGCGCCGGCTCCACCTGATCGGGCAGCTGTCGTCGGAGGTGCCGTGGTGGATGAGGATCGGCTCGGCGACGCGGTCGAAGTACGTGCGCGGACTGACGTTGCGCCAGAACGCCGGGTTCTTGTCGGGTTCGCCGTAGCGCCGGACGATCTTTCGCGCGAGGTTCTCGCGGCCGGGGTCGGGGCGGATCCAGCGCTCGAAGTTGTCGACGGTGTCGGAGCTGACCGGTGCGAACACGACGGCCGCGTCGACCAGGCCGGGCTGCACCGCGAGCACGTTGTAGATGACGCCGCCGCCCATCGAGCGCCCTGCGAGGCCGATGCGGTCGTCGTCGACCGGCCCGTCCCACGAGCGCAGCGCGTGCACGGCGTTGATGACGTCCTCGGTGTAGCCGAGCCGCAGGTTCGTGTCGGCGTCCGGGTCGTTGTCGGAACCGGCATGGTTGCGGTAGTCGACGTGCAGGGTCACGAATCCCCGGCGGGCGAGCCAGTCCAGCTCGCGTCGCATCCCCTGGCCGTTCACGTAGACGTCCGGGTCGATGTAGCCGTGGGCGAGGACGACGGCCGGGAAGGGACCTTTGCCGCGCGGGATGTTCAGCACCCCCGAGATGCGGAGGTCGCCGCTGCGGTAGACCACGTTGTGCTGGCGGTAGGCGTCCGTGCTGACGAGCTCGCGCCGCAGCCTCAGCCCGTCCCCGTCGTACTCGCGCTCCATGAGCGCGGCCAGTGACACCGGGTGCGGGGGAGGTGGGGTCGGCGTCGCCGTGGGTGACGCGCGATCCTTCTTCCCCGACGCGGCCGGGTTCTCCGTGCCGTCGTCGGTGCATCCCGACGCGACGAGCACGGTGAGCATCGCACCGATGAGCAGTCGTCTCACTCCTCCAGTGTGCCCCTGAGGAGGTCGCGGTTCGCGAGCCTTTCCCGCAGGTGGAAGAAGACGTCGACCACCGTCTTCAGTCCGCACAGGAGCGCGACCGGGCCGACCTCGTCGGAGATTCCGCCCGGGGGGCCGAGCTCGAGGAGCAGGAAGAAGGCACCGATCACCGAGACGTGCAGCACCATCATCCGCGGGTAGGGCGCCGACATCGCCCGGCGTGGCGTGACGACGTTGCGCTCGCCCTGGCCGAACCAGTTGAGCCCGAGGGATACCAAGTGGCTGACCAGGATCGCGGCGCCAGCAGCACCCAGGTCCGCGGTTCTCCGGTCAGCCCACCCGTCATGCCGGCGAGGATGAAGGAGAACACGCCGTGGACCAGGGTGAACATCCCGAAGTGGAACGCGAAGAAGGCCGCGGTCAGCACGTTGTCGGCGAGCTGGACGTCTCCGGCCATCCCGCCGCGGGCGGTCAGGATCTTGATCGTGCTGGTGAACCACACGACGACGTTCTCGAACCAGTAGATGACGAACACGTCACCGACTCCGGCTGCACCGGTCAGCACGGCCACGAGGGGGAGCAGGTTCGCGGCGATGAGCAGGATCGACGTGGTGGTGCGAGCGGTCCTGCTCGGCAGCCGCGACCCCACGTGGGCGAGCAGATTGAGCCCGAGGACGCGGAGCAGGACGTTCACACGGCGAGCCTAGAGCCGCAGAGTGGAGCGGACGGCTGGATTTGAACCAACGTCTTCGACCTGGAAGGTCGCTGTTCTGCTATTGAACTACGTCCGCACGAGAGGGGTGGCCTCCGTCGTGCACAGCGTAGCCTCGGTCTCGTCGTCGCGACGGGACCCGGCGGCTCGGTATGAACCCTCTCTCAAGCTGCCCGCCCACGGGTAGTAGTCCAGACCCGGGATCTGGTTCAGGACCGGATCGAAGCTGGGGCCGACGCTGTCAGATCTGCGGGCACACCGGTTGACGATGCGCGAGCCGCAGCCGGCGAACGTCCGCCACTCGCTCGGGGACGCGCACGCGAGGTTGAAGAGCCGTGACCGTCCGGCTGCGCCGCAAGCAGCAGCGGTCCGGACGCAGTGCGGTAGGGGAAGAGGGTGGAATACGTCCGGCTGAATGAATCGCGGGCCGGCAGGAGCAGGAACCTGCCGAGTCTGCTGCGCCCGGTGGTCGCGAACAACAGATCCCCATGCGTCTCGGATCCGTCGGTACTCGGACGCCAGCCCGAGGATGTCGGGCCATGGAACGGCAGGCCGATCGCTCGTGAGATTCTCACGTGCACGTCGTCGACGCCGGCCTCGTCGATCCAGGGACTCCCACACCCGGGCTCAGGCCAGTTCGGCGGATCGCGCGCCCGTGGTGTCCCCGGAGGATGCAGCGGCTTCTCAGTCGGCCTGAGTCTCGCCACGCGGCGAAGGTGACTCGAAGGACCTCGCCACCCACCTGGGATGCGCTGGACCAGAACGGAGGTGTCGATCGCATGGTCAGCGAATGAGGACGAAGTACACGAGGGCTGTGCCGATCAGCGAGATCGCCAGAGAGCTGGCACAGCCGAGTCGGTTGCTGAAGAAGAAGAGCACGGACGATGGTCCATCAGCGACCGGGACGGACTCGTCAGAGAACGC
The DNA here is from genome assembly GCA_963726885.1 of uncultured Actinomycetota bacterium. GTDB lineage: Bacteria > Actinomycetota > Actinomycetes > Propionibacteriales > Nocardioidaceae > Aeromicrobium. The sequence goes on from CAVSDS010000012.1 coordinate 184,081, forward strand.
GCGAATCGTGACGCCCGCCGAGCTTGGCGAGCCCTCGACTGATGAGAAAGCCGACGGTCAGCAAGGTCACGTAGAACCATGCCTGCGCGGCCCCGAATCCCTGTCCGCTGCCACCTTCGTCGATGACGGCTGCCGTGATGAAGATCCCCAAGGTTGCCAGCAGATACAGGATCAGCTCGATGGTGATGTAGGCCGACTGCGAGCCGGTCGACACCTGCAGGTCCCCGAAATCCCTCGTATCGCCGGAATCCCGGCCGGCTGGGTTGGTGGCAGACATGTGTGCATCCTCTCGACGGAACCTCACGTAGGGCGACCCAACGTAGGCACCACCTGGGAGTGCTGCAACTCGAGACCAACCTGCCTCTGCGGCCTCGCCCGAAGGGCAGGCATGGGTCACGATGGCGGCATGAAGCTGCTGCTCATGGCCGACACGCATGTGCCGAAGCGAGCGCGTGACTTGCCGTCTCAGCTGTGGGACGAGGTCGACCAGGCAGACGTGGTCATCCACGCGGGCGACTGGGTGAACCTGTCCTTGTTCGAGGCGTTGGAAGCCAGGTCGACGCGGCTCGTCGCGTGCTGGGGCAACAACGACGGCGAGGAGCTCAGGGCCGTGATGCCTGAGCGCGCGGACGTGACTCTGGCGGGCGTGCGGATCGCCGTGGTGCACGAGACCGGACCATCCAGGAAGCGGGACGAGCGCATGTCTGCGGCGTACCCGGACGTCGACGTCCTCGTCTTCGGGCACAGCCACATTCCTTGGGACACGGTGACCGACACCGGCCTGCGGCTCTTGAACCCCGGCTCGCCCACGGACCGTCGGAGGCAGCCGTTCTGCACGTACATGACCGCTGATGCGGTCAGCGGGGAGCTACGCAGCGTTGTCCTTCACCAGCTGTGACTGCTGCGTCGGCTCCCGACGCGGAGCCAACAGGGCGAGTGGACGACCGGCTGAATCAGCCGACCGCCCACTCGCCCTGTTGAATCAAGCCTTGCCGAGGATCCTGTTCAGCTTGGTACCGCAGACGGGGCAGATGCCCTTGGCCATGCGGGTTCCCTTGTCGCTGACATGGACCTCGCCGGTGGCCTCGCGCTTTTCCTTGCACTTGACGCAGTAGAACTCACCACTCCACTGTTCCGACATCGCGGCCTCCTAGCCGAAGGTGTTACAGGGCACTCACGCTACGCCAGACTGCCCGATTTTCCGGACCGACGTGCCGCGCGGGCACGCACAATTTCCCCGCGTGTCTGAGCGTGGTCCGGCCCCGTGTGAAATGGCAAAACCTAGAACTGCACCGAGCACGCGTCAACCGATTTGGAAAAATGTTGTCCACGCCTGTGGATAACAGTGGGGAAAACTTGTGGGGATCACCGGGTCAGCGTGTGGACACCTGGTGGACGACCTCACGAACCGCCTCTCGCACACGGTCGTGACCTGCCGATTCTCCGCCAGGCCGTGTGGACGAAAAAAAGTCGGTCTGTGGGGACGGCCGGATAGATTGATGCTCATGGGAAATGTCGAGATTCGGCGCAGCTCGCGACGGCGGCGCACGATCCGCGCCTATCGCGAGGGCGACAAGATCATCGTCCTGATGCCGGCCCATCTCAGTGCCGAGGAGGAGCAGACCCACGTCCGCAGCCTCGTCGAGCGTCTCGACCGGCGTGAGCGGCGTGTCCGGCCCAGCGACGACGAGCTGCTGGCTCGCGCCGAAGTGCTGTCCGAGCGCTGGCTCGACGGGCAAGCCGTCCCGGCGAGCGTCCGCTGGGTCACCAACCAGAACAGCCGGTGGGGCTCCTGCACGTCCAAGGACGCGTCCATCCGGCTGTCGCACCGGCTCAAGGGCATGCCCGAGTGGGTCGTCGACTACGTGCTCCTGCACGAGCTGGCCCATCTCATCGAGCCCAACCACAGCGCCCGCTTCTGGGCCCTGGTCGACCACTACCCCCACACGGTCAAGGCGAAGGGGTTCCTCGAAGGCGTGAGCTGGCAGCAGCGATGAGGTCGCGCACGCTCTGATCGGTCGGATCAGGCGGGTCGTCGAGCGCGAACCAGCCGAGGTCGATCGACTCCTCGCTCATCACGAGCTGCGCGCCGGCCGGTGCCACCGCCACGAACTGGACGTCCAGGTGGTGCGCCGGACGCAGCGGGCCACAGGGGACCTCGTGCCGCGACAGGAAGACCGGCACGGGATCGATGTCCAGGTCGTGGATGCCGGTCTCCTCGCGCGCCTCCCGCAGGGCGGCGCCGGCCAGAGTCGCGTCACCGGGTTCGCAGTGACCGCCAGTCTGCAGCCATCGCCCCAGGATCTTGTGAAGGATGAACGCCGCCCCGCGGTGGTCGTGCGACACGACGAGCGCGCTGGCCGTCAGGTGGTCGGGATGGGAGTCGCGGAACATCCCGTCGGGGTGCAGCTCGAGGTGATCGAGGTACATCGCCCGGAGGGATTCCTGTGTGTCGTCCGGGGCCTCCCACGCCGTGAGCACGGCTCGGGCGTCCGCGTGGAGACTCACGTGTCCTTGGAACCCTCGCCGTCCGGGCTTCCATCGTCGCTGTCGAGCAGCTGGCCGAGCGCGGCGTCGAACTCCTCGTTCGACATCGATGGTGACTCGCCCTGTGCCTCGCCCTGGGCGAAGCCGAGCGGGTCGTCGAGATCGGCGGCCGTGGGCATCAGGTCGGGGTGCTTCCAGACGGCGTCGCGCGCCGCGGTTCCCTGGCGGTCGCGCAGGGCGGCCCAGAGCGTGGTGGCGTCGCGCATGCGGCGCGGCCGGAGCTCGAGACCCACCAGCGAGGCGAAGGTCTGCTCGGCCGGGCCACCGGCTCCACGGCGTCGACGCATCGCCTCGGCGAGAGAAGCTGCGGCCGGCATGGTCTCGCGGGTGGCCCGGTCGACGACCTCGTCGACCCAGCCCTCGACGAACGCGAGCAGGGTCTCGAGGCGGTCGATCGCGGTCTGCTGCTCGGGGGTGCGCTCCGGCTCGAACAGCCCGCCTTGCATGGCCTCGGCGATCTCCTCCGGACGCGACGGGTCGAGCCCCTGCATCGTCGACTCGATGGACGAGAGGTCGATGCGCGTGCCGCGGCCGAACTCCTCGACGGCGCCCACGAGGGCGGCGCGGAGCCAGGTGGCGTGCTGGAACAGGCGATGGTGCGCGCACTCGCGCAGCACCACGTAGAGCAGGACGTCTGCGGCTGAGTGCTCGAGGCCCTCGCCGAACGCTTCGACGTTGTGGGGGAGCACCGCCGCAGTGCGCTCGGGGCCGAGCGGCAGGCCAATGTCGGTGGAGGAGACGACCTCACCGGCCAGCCCGGCGAGGGCTTGACCGATCTGCTGGCCGAACATGGCGCCGCCAGCCTGGCTCAGGATGCCGATGAGGGGCCCGGCCATGGCCTTGGCCTCCTCGGGGACGGCCTCGCCCATGGCGCCGACCACGTGCTCGGCGATGGGGAGGACGAGCGTCTCCCAGGTGGGTGCGGTGGCCTCGATCCACTCGGCGCGGCTCCACGCCACGGCCGACGTCGCACCGGCGGGAACGTCGGTGGCACGGTCGAGCCACGACTCGGCCAGGCGCACGGCGTCGTCGACCGCCCCGACCTGACCGGCGTGCGGTGAGGGATCCGGCCCGGCGGACGCAAGGGCCTGCCGAGCGACGTCCTTGGCCATGGCGAAGTCGACGGGGCCGTCATGCGGGCGGAACATCTGCTGCATCTGCCCGAACAGCGCGCCGAGGTCGGGCGCCTGGCCGGCAGCGCCTCCGGCGCCTCCGAGCGCAGCGAACAGGCCCTCCATCGGCGTACCGGCGAAGGGGTTCGGTGGAGTCGGATCCGGCTCGTCGTCGCGGTTCGGCTCGTCCTGGTCGGCCATGCCGCAAGACTACCCAGCCACACCATGGAGGCCCGTCCCGCTTCCGCGTGCCTACGATGGCTGGGTGCCCACTTCATCGACCGGCCGGCTCAGGCTGCTCGACATCCGCGACGCCCCGTTGAGCCTTGACGAGGTGTTCGAGGCCGTGCGTGATCCCGCGGCCGGTGGCATCGCGCTGTTCGTCGGCACGGTCCGTGAGGTCGACCAGGAGCAGGCGGTCAACCAGCTGTCCTACAGCTCCCATCCGACCGCGACGGACAAGCTCAGGGAGGTGGCCGCCCGCATCGCCGAGGAGTGCGACGTCGTCGCGCTGGCCGCCGTGCACCGCGTGGGCGATCTCGCGGTGGGTGACCTCGCCGTCGTCGTCGCCGCGTCCGCCGGACACCGGGCCGAGGCGTTCGAGGCGGGGCGCCGGCTCATCGACGAGCTCAAGTCCGAGGTGCCGGTGTGGAAGCACCAGACCTACGTCGACGGCGACGCCGTCTGGGTCCACGCGGAGTGACGATTTCCGATTCCCGACGCTAGGGCCAGACCGGAAGGGCGGCGTACGCGTCGCGCCAGCCCCCGACGTAGCCCTCACGCATCGGTGGGGGCAGCCGGTCCAGGATGTCCTGGGCGTTGCGGGCGTCGTTGAGCAGCCACGGCACGTATCGGGCGGCGTCGTCGGCGACTCTGGCGCCGGCGCCCTGCCCGAACTGCGCCCACTGCTCCTCGGTCAGCACCTGACCGATCAACGGGAGGCCTTCCTGCTCCTCGTGCCGCAGGTGGTTGCCGAGGCCGGTCACCAGCGCGTCGATGATGTCCGCGAGCTTGTCATCGGACTCGCCACGAAGCACGGCGTTGGCCTGGTCGATCAGGGGGTCGATCTGTGCGTGCTCGTCTTCCAGCGCGGCAACGAGAGCAAGGTCGTCGGCGCGATTCTCGAGCGCCTGCTGCAGCATCGGCCAGAGCAGGTCGTCCTCGGCGCGATGGTGGATCTCGAGGAACCGGGCGAAGAGCTCCCAGCCCAGGGCGGCGTCGAGCCGGCCGTTTGGGTCGGCGGCTCGTCGCGCCACCTGTTCGACCTCGCGGCGCAGAGCGTCGTGGAACGCGATCATGATCGTCGTGTCGAGAGTGCTCATGGGCAGGCCCTCCAAGGTCGATTCCCTCACGGTAAGGGCGTTTCGACCTCGGCACGGCCGGTTTGCTGCACCCGCCGACGTCAGGAAGTTTCCGGTCGTCTCTAGGCTTACCCCGTGTCCGACCCCGCCCTGAGGCCCAGTCGGCGCTACCTCACGATGGTGGTCGCGTCGCTCTCGCTCATCGTGCTGACGTGCGTCGCGTTCCTCGTGCCCGTGCCGTACGTGATGATGCGTCCCGGTCCGGCGTTCAACACCCTCGGTGAGTTCAACGACAAGCCGATGTTCACCTTCGGCAAGGACGTCAAGACCTACAAGACCAACGGCGCACTCGACTTCACGACCGTCTCCGTCACCCGGGCACAGGCGAACGTCTCGCTGGCTGAGGCGGTCGAGGCCTACTTCGCCGACGACACGGCCGTCGTGCCCCGTTCTCTCGTCTACCGCCAGGGCCAGTCGGCCACGGACGCGAAGGCCGAGGGCCAGGCCCAGCTCACCAGCTCGAAGGACTCCTCACGCGTCGCGGGTCTCCGGGCGGCCGGCTACACCGTGCCGGAGGTTCCGACGATCGAGTCCGTCGGCAAGGACGCCTCGGCCAAGGGAAAGCTCGAGAAGGGCGACGCCATCCGCACCGTCGACGGACGCAGCACCGCGACCGCGGAGGATGTCGTCAAGGCGGTGGGCCGGGTCGAGCCGGGGGACACGGTGACCATCGGGTTCACCCGCGACGGCAAGAAGAAGAGCGTCGACATCGTCACCCGCCCGGACGCCAAGGACAAGAAGCTCCCCCGCATCGGGGTGATGCTGCGATCGACCTTCGACTTCCCGGTCGAGATCACGAACAACGTCGGCGACCAGGTCGGCGGACCGAGCGCGGGCACGATGTTCGCCCTGGCCATCTACGACCGCCTCACCCCCGGGTCGCTCACCGGCGGGCGTGAGGTGGCCGGCACCGGCGAGATCACGGCGGATGGAACGGTCGGCCCGATCGGTGGCATCCGGCAGAAGATCGCCGGAGCGGCCGACGACGGTGCGAAGGTCTTCCTCGTCCCGGCCGCCAATTGCGCCGAGGCGACCGGCGGGGACGACCACGGCCTGCGGCTGGTCAAGATCACGAAGCTCGACGACGCCATCGAGACGCTCGAGGCGCTGGCGAAGAATCCGAAGGCCTCGGTGCCGCAGTGCCAGTAGAGAAGGGGCACGTAGACCCAGCGTCAGCGGACGACCCGCTGCCGAGCACCCCTTTGCGCCTGGTCACCCTCGAGGTCGAGTCTCACGTCGCGAAGGACGGCTGGGACCAATCTCCGCGCCTGTACGCACTCGTGCCCACCGCCGATCTAGTGGAGGTCGAACCCTCGCTCGCCGACCGCCTGAACGCGCACCTGGAAGCCCAGCCCGACGGTTTCACGTCCATCGAGCAGGACGAGATTCCGCAGGACCGACACATCGAGGACCTGCTCGGCGGGATCGAGTGGCCCGAAGCGGTGGCGGGGTGCGCCGTCGTCGTCGAGCGCGTCATGCTCCCGCCCGACGTGGAGGAGGACCTGCCCGAGGACGAGGACGAGCTGATGACGTTCGTGAGCGAGCACCCCGACCGGCGCGAGGTCCGGCTGGTCGCCGCCGTGAACCGCGACGGCGAACGCCACAGCGCCGTGCGGGCCCGCCATCCCGAGGACGCACCGCTGCTGGAAGGGCCAGATCTCGTGCCCGGACTTCTCGACCTCCTCACCAAGACTTTGACGTGAGGCATAAAGTGCTGGTCAAGCCTCCCCTGCGACACGCCCCGCCACCAGGAGCACAGTGAGCGACATCTTCGGACCCTCTCGACCTCGTCCCGAGCCCAGTGCGGGTGGCGTGGATCGTCGGCGCCGGGTGCTCGTGCCGACGCTCATCACGCTGGCGGTGCTGCTGTTCCTCGGCTCCATCTTCACCAGCGTCTGGACCGACCGGCTGTGGTTCGACTCGGTCGACTACTCCGACGTGTTCCGCACCGTCCTCTTCACCCGGGTCGGACTGTTCCTGGTGATGGGCCTGGCCTTCGGCCTCTTCGTCGTCGCCAACATCTACATCGCGTGGCGCTTCCGGCCCGACTCGGTGCCGATGCGCCGCGACGACCCGGCGTTCCGGTACCGCCAGACGCTCAGCCCCATCCTGCGACCGGTCCTCATCATCCTGGGGCTCGTGCTCACGGCGTTCGCCGGCTCGGTGGCCGCGAGCCACTGGGACACGTTCCAGATGTGGAGCAACAGCACGTCGTTCGGCGCCAAGGATGCGCACTTCGGCAAGGACATCGGCTTCTACGTCTTCGACTACCCGTGGTTGCGGTTCCTGACCTCGTTCTCCTTCGCCATGATCGTCGTCGCGGTCATCGCCGTGATCTTCATCAGCTACGTCTTCGGCGGCATCCGCCTGGCCGGCCGTGGCCCTCGCTTCACACGGCCCGCGCAGATCCATCTGTCCGTGCTGCTCGGGCTCGGCGTGCTGCTGCGGGCCGTCTCGTACTACCTCGACCGGTTCGGGCTGGCGGTCGGCGCGTCGACGCTGTTCGACGGCATCGGCTACACCGACGCCAACGCGCGCATCCCGGCGCGCAACATCCTCATCGGAGTGGCCATCGTGTGCGCGCTCCTGCTCTTCGCCGCCGCGATCATCCGATCCTGGGTGCTGCCGGCCATCGGTCTCGGCCTGCTGCTGCTCACCTCGATCCTGATCGGCGGCATCTGGCCGTTCGTCATGCAGTCCTTCCAGGTCAAGCCGTCCGAGCCGGACAAGGAGGGGCCGTACATCACGCGCAACATCGAGGCCACCCGCGAGGCCTACGACGTCGCCGACACCAAACCGGAGTCCTACACGGCCAAGACCTCGCTGACTCCGTCAGAACTCACCCGGTCGGCGGAGTCGCGTGTCAGCACCCGCCTCCTCGACCCCACGCTCATCGCGCCGGCGTTCGAGCAGCTGCAGCAGGTGCGCGGCTACTACTCGGTGCCCGACACCCTCGACGTCGACCGCTACAAGACCGGCGACGACGAGAACCCGGGCGACATCATCATCGCCGCGCGCGAGCTCAACCTGGCCGGCCTGCAGGAGTCGCAGCGCAACTGGGCGAACGACCACACGGTCTACACGCATGGCTACGGCATCATCGCGGCACGCGGCAACGAGCGTGGGCCGCAGGGTGAGCCGGTGTGGGTCGAGAAGGACATTCCCCCGACCGGCGACCTCAAGATCGACCAGGCCCCACGCATCTACTTCGGCGAGAACTCGCCCGAGTACTCCATCGTCGGCCGGCCGAAGGGTGCCAATCCCATCGAGGTCGACATCCCACGCGGCGACGAGTCGGGCGGCGACGACGCCGCGAACGCCACCCAGAACACGTACGCCGGCACGCGGCGGCGTGCCTCTCGGCAACTTCTTCAACCGGGCCTTGTACGCCTTCTCGTTCGCCGAGCCGAACATCGTGCTGTCGAACCGGGTCAACTCGGCGTCGAAGATCCTCTACGACCGCCACCCGCGCGAGCGCGTCGAGAAGGTCGCACCCTGGCTCACCGTCGACGGCGACACCTACCCCGCGGTCGTCGACGGCAAGGTCGTCTGGATCGTCGACGCCTACACGACCAGCAACTCCTTCCCGTACTCCGAGCACCGGTCGCTGCGCGCGGCCACGGACGACACCTTGACGCAGGGACGCTCGCAGGCGGCGCTGCCGACCGACCAGGTCAACTACATGCGCAACTCCGTCAAGGCGGTCGTCGACGCCTACGACGGCTCGGTGAAGCTCTACCAGTGGGACACGAAGGATCCGGTCCTGAAGACCTGGATGAAGGTCTTCCCCGACGCCGTCGAGCCCAAGAGCGCGATCAAGCAACCGCTGCTCGAGCACCTGCGCTACCCGGTCGACATGTTCAAGGTGCAGCGCGACGTGCTGCGCGAGTACCACGTCACCGACGCCCAGACGTTCTACGAGGGCGGCGAGCGCTGGAAGGTGCCCGAGGACCCGGCCGGCACGCAGAGCTCGCTCCAGCCGCCGTACTACCTGTCGGTCGGCATGCCCGGCGACGGGGAGGACCAGCCGCCGGAGTTCTCGCTGACGACCGTCTACCTGCCGAACAGCAGGCAGAACCTCGCGTCGTTCGTCTCGGTCAACTCCGAGGCCACCTCGAAGGACTACGGCAAGCTGGAGATCCTCCAGCTGCCGAGCGACACGCAGGTGCCCGGCCCGAGCCAGATCGCCAACCAGTTCAGCTCCGACCGCGGCGTCACCCAGGCGTTGCTGCAGTTCCGGCAGTCGGACGCCCAGGTCCAGAACGGCAACCTGCTGACGCTGCCGGTCGGTGACGGACTGCTCTACGTCCAGCCCGTCTACATCCGGCGCTCGGCGGCCGAGGGCACGTACCCGGTCCTGCAGTTCGTTGCGGCGTCGTTCGGGCAGGACGTCGGGTTCGGCCAGACCCTCGACGAGGCGCTCCGGGTGGCACTGGGCCTCGAGGAGGGAAGCACCGACACCGGTGGCGAGGAGGAAGCACCTGAAGAGAGTGGCGAGCCGGCGGAGCAGAAGTCGACGAGCGACTACCTCAAGGATGCGTCCGACCGCTACAACGAGGCCCAGGACGCGCTCAAGAAGGGCGACCTTTCCACGTACCAGCGCAAGATCAACCAGATGAACGACGCCATCGAGGACGCTCAGAAGTCCCTCGAGGAGTAGCGAGCTCGCGGTGGGCTGGCTGTCGGTGCGGCCGACCGCGGACGAGGTGGCGGTGCCGTTGCCCGGCGACGACCTGGTGTCGGCCGACGTCACCATGGACCGCGCCTTCACGCTCGAAGCGTCACCGTCGACGGTGTGGCCGTGGCTGGTGCAGGTCGGCAAGGACCGCGCCGGCTGGTACTTCCCACGAGTCATCGAACGGTTCATCCCGCGCCGCCGGCGAGCCGGTCGGCAGCTCGATTCGCGCTTCGCGACGCTCGAGGTCGGTCAGACGATCAAGGACTGGGGTGGAGGCGACGCGACCTTGACGGTCGCGCAGATCTCCGCGCCGCACACGTTGGTCTACACCTCGCGCCGCGGGCGGGTCAGCTTCTCGTGGACGCTCGCGCTCAGCGATCTCAGCGGTGACCGCACCCGCGTCCACTCCCGCGTGCGCCTCGGCCCGGTACGGCGCAAACGCCTCGCCGAGCACGGTGGCGGCCTCTTCGATGCCGTCACCATCTCCGGCCTCGCGAACGGCCTGCGCGAACGTCTGGCGCACGCCGACCCGATTTGAGTGGCACCGGTCCGCTCCCGTACAGTGGTCCGAGCAACGCGGGGTGGAGCAGTTCGGTAGCTCGCTGGGCTCATAACCCAGAGGTCGCAGGTTCAAATCCTGCCCCCGCTACCAAATTCAGGCTCGGGATCTACGGATTCCGAGCCTGAATGCATTGAGATCCGATCCAGTGTCCACTGACTGCTCCTTGGACCGACAGAAACCCGACACCAGAGGCTCTCCACTCTCATCGAGCGCCACATCCGCCCAGCCCTGGCCCTGAATATTTCTAGCCGCGAGCTCGGCCTCTGAAAGCGATGCCCTATGAGTGCAGTATGATGCACTCATGGATTCGGAGACCACTGCGCTCGCGACAGCTATCGGTGCCCGGGTGAAGCGGGAGCGGCAGGCTCGGCAGTGGACGCTGGATCAGCTTGCCGGGGCTGCCGGCGTGAGCCGCCGGGCGGTGGTCAACGTCGAGCAGGGTGTGGCCAACCCGAGTGTGGGAACGTTGTTGCGGATCAGCGACGCCCTCGGGATCGGGCTTCCGGCACTGGTGGAACCGCCGGCGCCGAGGCCGGTGAAGGTCACCCGGTCGGGCGCGGGCGCGGTGTTGTGGACCGGCGAGGGCGGTGGGCGCGGTGTGCTCGTCGCGGGTACCGAGCCGCCCGATGTCATCGAACTCTGGGACTGGACGCTGGAACCGGGCGACCGCCATGAGAGCGAGGCGCACACCCCCGGCACCAAGGAGCTGGTCCAGGTCCAGCAGGGCCAGGTCTCGATCACCGTCGGCGACCAGGAGATCGTGTTGAAGACCGGCGATGCGATCGGGTTTCCCGGCGACGTGGCGCACTCCTATCACAACGATGCCAAGAAGCGTGCACGGTTTTCCCTGGCGGTCTTTGAGCCCGGGGTCGGCACCCGGCCGGAGGGCCACGATGCCTGAGATCGACCCGCAGGCCTTCCTCGCGGCTGCACAGGTCGACCCGGCCGTGTTCGCGTTGCGTCCCGACTATCGCGCCCTGCTGTTGGCCGTCAAGGACCTCGACACCTCGGCGCCCTGCGACGAGGCGAGCAACGCGCTGCTCGTCGAGGCCGAGTCAGCGGCCCGCGCGGCGTTGAAAGGGCGACCGGCCGAGGAGATCGAGCACGTTGCGTCGTGGCGTGAGGCCTATCGCGCGTTCGGTGCCAAGCCACAGCGCACCCGCAACAGCCTCGAAGCGCTGTTGCGTCGAGCCGAGTCCGGCCTCCCGCGGATCAATCGGCTCACCGACATCTACAACGCCGTCTCCGTGATCCACCAGATCCCCCTGGGTGGGGAGGACCTGATCGCTTACGGCGGGTCACCACGCCTGATCCGCGCAGGAGGCGCCGAGCAGTTCGACACCATCGCCGATGGCGCCGAGATCGTCGAGCACCCCGAGCTCGGCGAGGTGGTGTGGTGTGACGACGCAGGTGTCACGTGTCGGCGGTGGAACTGGCGCCAAGGACGACGGACGCAGTTGACCGAGACGACCACTGCAGCGCTGTTCATCCTCGACGCCCTCGACCCACTGACCGATGAGCAGATTCATGCTGCGGCAGCCGATCTCGTCGTCCACCTGCGCGCGACCTCACCCGACCTCCACGTCGCACAGCGCCTGATCAGTGCGCCGCCCCCAACCGGCGACAAGGACTGAGTTGTTCATCCAACCCTGGGACGCCACCATCGGCGAGGCCGAGTGGAGCGACTGGCTCGCGACCACCGACAGATTCGGGGTGCTCGTGGTCAACAACCTCGACCCCGCGCACGCGCCGCTGGTGCTGCCCACGCACTTCACGCTCGACGGAGGTGAACTGCTGCTGCATCTGGCCCGGCCGAACGCCGTGTGGTCACACCTGGAGGCGGCGCCCGAGGTCCGGCTGGCGTTGATCGGCGACTACGCCTACATCCCGACGTACTGGCGGGCCAAGGCCGGCGGACCCGACGAGGACGGAGTGCCGACCAGCTACTACGCCTCGGTCCAGTTCGTCTGCCGCCCGACCATCGTCGACGAACCCGCCGAAAAGGCCGAGATCCTCACCGCTCAGCTGAGCGACATGCAACCGGAAGGCCGCCATGCCGAGGTTGCCGTCGACCAAGCACCCTATGGGCGGATGCTGCCCGGCATCCGCGGCATCCGTCTGCAGATCCGCCACGTCGAGGCGAAGTTCAAGTACGACGACCACAATCCCGTCGAACATCGCGAACGCGTCATCGGCCACCTCCACGAACGTGCCCACGCCCTGGACGCCGCGGCCGCCACCCAGCAACACCGCCGCCTCGACGCGATCGGGGACTGGAAGACCTATCGGCACCAGGCATGACCACCACCGATGGACGGGGCGCTGGAGTGCCGCCGTGGATGCTCGCGGTCACGGCGATGTTCTCCGTCCAGCTCAGCTCTGCGCTATCCGTCGACCTGATCGCCTCGATCGGATCGGCAGGAACCGCCTGGTTGAGGCTCACTTTCGGAGCCGTCATCTTCCTCGCCATCGCACGCCCGCCGCTGCGCTCCATTCGCCGTCGTGACGTCCCCGCGCTGGTCGGACTCGGCGTCGCCACGGGAGTGATGGCCATCGCGTTCCTCGCCGCTGTCGTGCGCATACCGCTGGGAACCGCGGTGGCGATCGAGTTCCTCGGCCCACTCACCGTCGCCGCCGCGCGGGCCCACCATGCTCGCGTCCTGGCATGGCCGGCCCTCGCATTCGCCGGCGTCATCCTGGTCACCCGACCCTGGGAGGACGACGTGAACCTCGCCGGCGTCGGCTTCGCAGCGCTGGCCGCACTCGGGTGGGCCACCTACATCGTGCTCACCCAGCACGTCGGGGACCGCTTCGCTGGCATCCGGGGCCTCGCCTTCACCATCCCTGTTGCGGCCGCCGTCGCAGCCGTCGTCGGAATCCCGCAGGCCTCAGGTCATCTGACCGCGGGCCCGATCGCCGCTGCAGCCGGCCTGGCGCTCCTGATGCCCGTCCTGCCCTTCGCACTCGAGATGCTCGCGCTGCGCCGCATGACCCACACCGCGTTCGGGACCCTGATGGCCCTCGAACCCGCGATCGCCGTCGTCCTCGGGCTCCTCGTTCTCGGCCAGAGCATGACGCCGATCCAGCTCACTGGGGTCACCCTCGTCGTCCTGGCCGGAGCATCTGCTCAGCGCGGCGGGAAACGCTCGGAAGACCGACCCGTCGAGCCGGCCGAGGAGATCCGAGCCGGGTCCACTGAGGTGTCCACATGGGGCCCGTTCCACTCGGCACCAGCCGGGTATCCTGAGGTGGAAGCGAGAGCGAATCCCTCACCACACCGAGCGAATCGGTAGCTTCCGGCCCGACTCCGAAGTAGCCGCGACACCCCTGACGGCACCCAGAGGTCGCAGGGTCACATCCTGCCCCCGCTACCAGAGGCATCAGGCCTCCGGACGTGCAGGAATGCGCTCCGGAGCCCTGATGTCCTCATCGTGCGTGCACTCTGCGCGGTGATCTCGTCAAGACGGAATCCGTGTCGACCTCGGTTGACTTCACCTCCGGCAGATTGAACCCCTTGGCGATCAACCATGTCGGCAGCACGATGACCTCGAACAACCCGCCAAGGACGAACGAAGCTTGTCCCATGCCCTCATTCATGTTGATGACGCCGGCGAGGTCGAGCGGCACTCCGATGAGCAACAACGAGTAGCCGACGAAACCAAGGACGGCGATGGGCCGAGGAACCAGGTGAGACGTCAACAGCACGTAGCTGAGGATGACTCCGGCAGAGCCCGCAAGAACGTAGACCCACAGCAGGTGATTCGGCACGGTTTGCACATTGGTCAGCAGGTAGATGCCGAAGATGATGGCGACCACACATTCGCTGCCCCGGATGATCGGGACCCACACAGCCCACCGCTGTTGGGTGAGCTTGAGCACGTCGTAGAGCAATACTCCGATCGCGGCGATCGCGATGCCCGAGAACATCATCAACAGCGCGCCGATGGTCAGCGTGGTCTTGTTTGGATCCCCGTCGCTGAATGACTGCACGAACGAAGTGCCGATCGCTGCCGTGAGCACCTGAACGACGAACAGGACGCTGATGGATACTTCCACTTTTCGATATGACATGTGCACACTCGCTCTCTCGACTGACCTCGACATCAAGGGCTGCGTTCGGGATGTACCTGCGGCACGAAACCGTGTGTTGATGGTCAGCTGCCCACCACCCTCGAGCTCAGACGTCTCCGGATGCGTTGGAGCTGTGGCATCAGGCCGTAGACCACGATCGGCACCGCAACCGTCGCGAGCACAAAGGTGCGGAGAACCGGCGGCAAGGTGCTGAGCCAGTCGCCCAGTGCGAGGTTGATCACGGTGAGAGTTGGGAAGACGGCCAGCCAGATCATCAGCGCCAGCTGATGCTTGCTCGGCGGACCGGCGACAGCGGGCGGGGTACTTGGGGTGGATGTGCTCATGGCTCTCCTCAGGAGACGTATCGATGGGTCAAGACAGGGCATTGGTGCTGAAGTCGTTCACGGCTCTGCGCACCTCCTCGTCGACCAGGTCGGCGTTGAGGGCAATGGCGGCTGCGGAACCGGCGCCGGCGGCGCTGATGACTTGGGCGCGTGGGTCGACGACGTTGCCGGCAGCCCAGACGCCAGCAACGCTCGTGCGTCCGGCCGGGTCAACCGTCACCCAACCGTCGGCATCGACGTCGCAGCCGAGGTCGACGAGAAGGTGGCTGTTCGGAACGAAGCGCGGTGGCACGAAGAGCACGTCTCGGCCCACGACGGAACCGTCATCCATCTGAACGCCGCGAAGCACATCGGCGTCGTCGATGACCAGCTGCTCGATGCTGCCCTCGACCACTCCGATGGCGCGCGCGAGCAGCTCGGTCCGCTCCATGTCGGTGAGTACGTCGGGCGGGGTGAAATAGACGAGATCATCGGTCCACTGCCGCACGATCTGCGCGTAGCGAGCAGCGCCGGGGGTGCCGCCGATGACCCCGAGCCTCTGGTTGCGGACCTCGTGGCCGTGGCAGTACGGACAGTGGAGCACGTCGCGGGCCCACCGTTTCCCGAGCCCGGGGATGTCCGGCAGCTCGTCGCGCAGTCCAGTCGTGATGAGCACGCGCCGCGCAGACAGCGGCTGTCGTTCGCTGTCATGGACCTCGAAGCCGCTGCCTCCGTCCGGGACAACGTCGGTGATGGTGCCGGCGACGATGTCCCCGCCGTAGCGCTTCACCTCAGACCCACCGATCGTCAGCAGCTCGCGTGGTGCAAGGCCGTCGCGCGAGAGATAGCCGTGCATGTGAGCAGCCGGGCCGTTTCGGGGTGCTTCCGCGTCGACCACGAGGACGCTTCGTCTCGCGCGAGAAAGGACCAGTGCCGCGGAAAGCCCCGCGGCTCCTCCACCGATGATGACGACGTCGTAAGTGCTCATGTCTCGAGAATGGGGCCGCGTCCACCATCGACCAACGAACGTTGCTGTTTCTGGGAAAGGGGAGTGAGATGTCCCCATGAAGGACGCGTCGACACCCAATGCCGATGCGCTCGAGCAGGTCGGTCCACGGCTCAAGCAACTACGTACGCAGCGCCAGATGACCCTGACAGACGTGGGGGAGGCCACGGGCATCTCGAAGAGCACGCTGTCCCGGCTCGAGAACGGGCAGCGACGACCGACGCTGGACCTGCTCTTGGCGTTGTCGGCGGCGTATCGGGTGCCGCTGGATGAGATGGTGGCGGCGCCGGAGGTGGGTGACCCGCGCATCTGGCTCAGACCTGGCCAGGTCAAAGGCAGGACTGTGATCCCCTTGACACGGCAGCCCGACGGCATGCAGGCATGGAAGATCGTCATTCCGCCCAACAAGGTCGTACCGGACCTACGAGCGCACGAGGGCCATGAGTGGATCTATGTCCTCTCAGGGCTGGTCAGACTGGTCATCGGTGATCAGGACAGCGTGCTCGGCCCGGGTGACGTGGCGGCGTTCGACACCCAGGAACCGCACTGGTTCGGCAGCACCGGCAACGAGTCCGCGGAGATCATCAGCATCTTCGGCCGGCCAGGTGAACGTCGACGAGTCCCCGATTCCGCTCAACATGTGCGAATCAGAGGTGAACGTCCCGAGGCCACTCGGGGGTGATCGGGAAGGGCTTCTCCGCGTTCATTCGCGCGCTGATCGGAGCTCCGACTCGTGCTCCAGCGCCGGCCCGAGCCAGCGCCGGACGAGGGCACGCAGCTCATCCGCCGATCGCGGAGGTTCCGCGGGGTACTGCAGGAACGAGACGAACAAGCGCATCAGGATCTCGGCGAGGCTCTCGAGCTCGTCGTCCTCGACCCCGATCTGCGACCAGTCGACCGGGACCCGGCGCAGGATGTCCGCCCCCACCGAGACGGCCATCGCCGACGTGGTCTCGCGGCTGAAGATGTCGGTCTCGCCGGCCTGGAAGAGCGCGCCGATGAGTCGTTCCTGCGGGATCGCCTGGACGGCCCAGACGACGGACTCGATCGCGACGTCGGCCGGCGTGGCGAAGCCGGACAGGTGCCGTTCCATCCGCTCGACGAAGTCCTGGAGCCCCGTCTCGGCCACGGCGCTGAGGAGCTCGCCGAGGTTGGCGTAGTAGCGATAGACCGTCTGCCGGGTGACGCCGAGCTCGTTCGCCACGTCGGAGAGAGTCGTCTTGGCGGGCCCGAACTGCTCGACGCAGGAGGCGGTGGCCGCGATGATGCGCTGCCGCGCCTCCTCCTCGGTGCGAGGCGGGTCTCCCTGCCATCCATGATGTCCCACGGGCCCTCAGCTCGTGGTGACCGCGACGCGGCGTCGGCCGGTGTGGAGCACGGCCAGGACGGTGGACGCGGCCAGGAAGCAGGCGATCGTGTACAGCCCGCTGCCCACGGGGGTGCCGTCGCTGGTGACGCCGTCGGTGGCATCGAGGAAGTCCGGCAGGGCGGCCAGCCACAGCACCGCCATCACGGCGAGATAGACGGCCGGATAGACGCGCGCGAACGGTGTCATCGGCTCGATCTCCTCGGAACCGCGGCGACGGAGCTGGGTGACGAGCACCCACCCGCCGGCCAGCCAGACCAGCCCGAGCTCGATGCCGAGGACCCACGCCTGCGCGGTGACGTTGGGCGTCTCGCCGCCGAAGATGCTCGAGGGGATACCGGCGACGGCCATCGCCGGCGGGCTCAGCACGCCGGCCACCGCGATGCGCCACGTCAGCGACCAGCCGCGGCGCGGTCCGCCGTCAGCGGCAGGCGACCCGACGAGCCGCACGACCAGGTAGGTCAGCACGCCGAACGAGACCGAGGCGAAGAGCAGCATGCTGTTCATCGGCACCGAGGCCAGCGCCGGATGGTTGACGTCCTGGTTGGCGTCGTTCCATGCCCACCACTTCAGCTGCGGGCCGAGCTGGTCGAAGATCTCGTAGAAGACGTGGCAGACGAAGGCGACGGCGACCGAGCCCATCAGGGCGCCGCGGTGACGGAATATCCCGAGCACGCGGACGACCTCATACGCCAGCAGGGTCAGTGCCGGATAGATCGCGATGATGTAGAGCGGAAGCCGGTCCCACATGAACTGCACGGTGAAGATGTTGTGGGCGAAGATGAAGCCGTACTGCTGGTCGAGGCCGAACCACTCCGGGAAGTACAGCGGCGGCTCGGTGACGAACAGGTAGACCAGGGGAGCGAACCACAGGGCCAGGCTGATCGGGTCTCCGTTGCGATACCGGCGCAGGGCGTGCACGAACGCGAAGACCGCGCCGCCGATGATCAGCACCTCGAGCACCGGCATCGTCCAGCTCGGCCAGGTCGAACGGGTGGTGGACCGAGACGACCGGGTTGACGTCGTGGCAGTCGAAGCCCAGCTTGCTCGGTGAGCTGTTCGGCAGCCTCTTCGCACGTCGCGCCCATCAGGTACCACGCATCCTGGACAGGGTGGCGTCAGAGTCAGTGGCACCCGGCGTCCAGTCCGTGCCCGGAGGGTCCTGCTGCGAGTCGAAGCCGAACGGCAGCGTGTGGCGGCCCAGGGCGGAGTTGACCTTGTAGCGGAGCAGCCCGGCGAGGACGCGAGGGCTCTTGAACATGTCGGCGATCGACTCGTCCATGTTGAAGACGCGCGCGAAGTGGTCATCGATGACGGCATCCTCGCGGGCGGCGCCGGTGATCAGGTTGAACATCGGCCAGGTCATCGATGCCAGGATCCGACGCTGCCACGCGGGCACGGTCTCGGTGCCGGTGGCGCACTCGTAGCCTCGGTCGCGCGCCATCGCCATGCCCCACGGCACCTTGAAGGCCTTGCGCTGCTTCGCGAGAAAGCGTGTGAAGAAGTCTGGTCCAACGCGGTCACGGAGTTCAAGGGACTCTCGCAGGAGAAGGGCGGAACCCGCGGCGGCGCTCATGCCCTGTCCGTAGAACGGGTTGAACGCACAGATGGCGTCGCCGATGAACACGATGCCCCGCGGCGCCGTGGGCAGCTTGTCGTAGCGCCGCCACTTGTTCCCCGTCGAGCGGGTCAGGTGGACCTCGGAGGTCGGCTCGGAGGCCGCCATCGCCGCGGCGAACTTCGGCGTCCGTAGCCGCTCGGCCGAGGCCAGGAAGTCGTCGACGGTCCGCGGCATGTCAATGCCCCACGAGCCCATGCAGGCGATGGAGCGATTGCCCTCCATCGGGAAGAAGTTCACCAGGAACTCGTGCTCGTCCGGGTGATCGCCCTTCTCCTGGGTCGGCATGAGCACCATGTGCTGCCACCACCAGGAGGCCGAGCGGGTCTCGGGCGACGGCAGGTCGTACCACCGCGACACGTAGGTCACCTTGGCGTCGAGGGTCATCGCCGGGGTCTCGGGCCAGCCGGCCGCCACGAGCCAGTCGGAGACGGACGAGCCGCGGCCCATCGCGTCGACCACCAGGTCGGCGTCGATCTGCTCGTCGCCGGCTACGGACGACGAGAAGCTCACGCCGCTGACACGTCCGGTCGGGGTGCCGCCGCCAGATGTCTCGATCCCGCTCACCGACACGCCCTCACGAATCGTGACGTTGGCGAGCCGGCGCACCTTGTCGCGCAGGACCCGCTCGATCAGGATCCGGGAGCCGTAGACCATCGTCAGGCTGCCCTGCTTGCGCGGCGCCCAGCCGGGGCCCTCGAGGTAGGCCGTGTCCATGGACGCCACCAGGTGGAGACCGCCTGCCGCGATCAGGTCGTCCTCGAAGCCCGGGAACAGGTCGTTGATGGCGCGCCGGCCCGCGTTGAGCAGGAAGTGCGGGTGCTTGCTCTGCGGCACTCCGCGCCGGTGCTCGGCATCTGCCGGCAGCTCGTCCCGCTCGAGCACCACCACCTCGTCGAAGTGGGGCGCAAGTGCTCCTGCCGCGCAGAGCCCCGCCACGCTCCCGCCGAGCACCACCGCTGTCCTGCCCAGGCGCATGCGGGTCCCTTTCGTTCAATCATACAAAGTTGCGTTGAGTGTATGAATGGCAAGGGTCAGGGTCAAGGTGACCCCGGCCTGGCTTCAGCCGGGGTACGTTGACGCCACAGGTCGTGTGGAGCAAGAGGCAGGGTGATGTGGTGTCGATTCCCCTGCTCGAGACCAAGTTCTTCGTCCCCCGACCGCGACCAGCCCTGGTGTCGCGACCGCGACTGCACGAGCTCCTGGACCGCGGAGTCGCGTCGAAGCTGACCCTGGTGTCGACTCCGGCGGGATTCGGCAAGACGACTCTGCTCGCGGACTGGCTGGCGGCGACGGAGGGGAAGACTGCCTGGTTGTCACTCGACCGCGGCGACAACGATGCCACCACCTTCTGGACGTACGTGATCGCCGCGCTCCGCACGGTGGTGCCAGATGTCGGCGCGAACGAGCTCGCGCTCTTGAAGGAGCCGCAACCGCCCCCGATCGAGGGGGTGCTCACCACGCTGATCAACGACCTCGGCACCATCTCCGACGACGTCGTGCTGGTGCTGGACGACTACCACGTCATCGACGCATCCGACGTGCAGGACGCGATGGCGTTCCTGCTCGACCACCTGCCGCCGCAGCTGCACGTCGTGATCGCCACTCGCGCCGATCCCGTCCTGCCGCTCGCCAGGTTCCGGACACGGGGCGAGCTGGTCGAGATCCGCGCGGCAGACCTGCGATTCACACCGGACGAGGCCACCTCGTATCTCACCAACGCCATGGATCTGCCGTTGACGGAGCAGGACGTGTCCGCGCTGGAGAACCGCACCGAGGGATGGATCGCGGCGCTCCAGCTGGCCGCGCTGTCGATGGTGGGCCGTGACGACATCGCCGGATTCATCGCCGGCTTCACCGGGGACGACCGCTACATCGTCGACTACCTGGTCGAGGAGGTCTTGAACCGTCAGCCCGACCAGGTCACGACGTTTCTGCTGCGGACCTCCGTCCTGGAGCGGTTGAACGGCCCGCTGTGCGACGCGGTCACCGGGCAGGAGGGTGGCAAGGCGATGCTGGAGGCGCTCGATCGAGGGAACCTGTTCCTCGTGCCGCTCGACGACCAGCGACAGTGGTACCGCTACCACCACCTCTTCGCGGACGTGCTGCATGCACGCCTGCTGGATGAGCAGCCCGACGTCGTGCCGGAACTGCATGGGCGGGCGAGCGCGTGGTTCGAGCAGTTCGGCGAGACGACCGTGGCCATCGATCACGCGCTGGCTGCCGAGGACTTCACGCGTGTGGCGAACCTGGTCGAGAAGGCGGCGCCTGTCATGCGCCGGGAGCGGCGGGAGGCGGTGCTGCGCGGCTGGCTGGAGAAGCTTCCCGAGGAGCTGTTCGCGACACGTCCGGTGGTCAGCATGGACTACGTCGGCGCTCTGATGTCCACGGGCGAGATCGAAGGGGTCGAGGCCCGCCTGCAGGATGTCGAGCGGTCCCTCGACGCACCCGAATCCGCGGTCTACGTGGACGAGGAGGAGTTCCGCCGCCTTCCCGGTCAGGTCGCCGTGCACCGGGCCGGGCAGTCACTGATGCGCGGTGACCTGTCGGCTACTGCGACGTTCGCCAGGCGGGCGCTTGATGTCGCCCCAGCGGACGACCACCTCGCCCGCGGTGCGGGATCGGCACTGCTGGGGCTCGCGTGTTGGCCGACCGGCGATCTCGAAGCCGCCCACGACGGGTACGTCGAGGGCATGTCTGAGCTGCGGATGGCCGGGCACATCGGCGACGTCCTCGGATGTGCGATCACGCTGGCCGACATCCGCGTCGTCCAAGGACGTCTCGGCGAGGCGATGCGGGCGTTCGAGCAGTCGATGGAGCTGGCCACCAGCTCACAGCGACGCCGTGCTGCGTGGAACGGCAGACATGCACGTGGGGATGAGCACGATCCTGACTGAGCGCGGCGACCTGGAGACCGCACGGCGGCATCTGCTGCGAAGCCAGGAGCTGGGCGAGCACATGGGGCTCCCGCAGAACCCGCATCGTTGGCGGATTGCCATGGCCCGGATCAAGGAGGCCGACGGGGATCTCGACGCGGCGGTCACCTTGCTCGACGACGCGGAGCGCGTGTACGCGGGTGACTTCTCTCCCGACGTCCGCCCTGTCCCGGCCATGCGGGCGCGGGTGTGGATCAGGCAGGGGAGGCTCGACCGTGCTCGTGAGTGGGCCCGTGATCAGGGCCTGCCGGCTGACGACCTGGCCTATCTGCGCGAGTTCGAGCACGTCACACTTGCCAGGCTGCTCTTGGCTGAATCGTCGCCCGACGATGCGACCGAGCTCCTGGAGGGCCTGCTCCGAGCAGCGGAGGAGGGTGGCCGGACGGGCAGTGCCATCGAGATCCTGGTGCTCCTGGCACTCGCGCATCAGATGCACGGCGACACCGAAATGGCGCTGACGTCGCTGGGGCGTGCCCTTGGCCTGGCCGAGCCGGAAGGCTATGTGCGGATCTTCGTCGACGAGGGACCGCGCATCACCACGCTGCTCGCGCTGGCCGCCGATCGGGGAGTCTTCCCGGACTATGCCCGGCGACTGATCACCTCGAGCGACGCCGACGAAGGCGCAGCCCCCCGGCAGAACCTGGTCGAGCCGCTCAGCGAACGTGAGCTCGACGTGCTCCGGTTGCTCAGGTCCGACCTGAGCGGTCCGGACATCGCCCGCGAGCTCGTCGTGTCCCTGAACACCGTGCGGTCCCACACCAAGAACATCTACGCCAAGCTCGGCGTGAACAGCCGCCGGTCAGCGGTTCGCCGGGCGGATGAGCTCGGGCTGTTGTCGCAGTCGCGCGACCGCTGACCAAGAATCACCACGTGAATCACCACATGTGGTGATGTCCACTCACCACATCGGTTCCTACGTTCTGGTCAACCCCGCAGCACCAGCAGCGGACTCACCAGAACAAGGAGCCTGACATGGCGATCACACCCACCACCCTGACCCGAGGCGCCGCAGTTGCTGCCGTCGTCGCCGGACTGCTCTTCGTCGGCATCCAGATCGGCCACCCGCACCTGGACGCCGCCTCCATCACCTCGACCGAGGTGCAGGTCCGTGGATCTCTCAAGTTCCTGATGGCCGTGCTGGCTCTCGTCGGCGTCACCGGGATGTACCTGAGCCAGGTCCGCAGGAACGGGGTCCTCGGCCTCATCGGCTACCTCGTGCTCGCGACCGGCTACCTCCTCATCACGTGCATGACGTACCTCGCCGCATTCGTCCTGCCCCAGCTCGCCACCACCGACGCCGCCTACGTCGACGACGCCATCGACGTCGTCGTCGGCCGCGCCACCACGGGCGACGTCGGATTCTTCGCCATGGCGGTCCAGGTCCAGAACGTCAGCTTCCTGGCCGGCGGCCTCATCTTCGGCATCGCCCTCTTCCGAGCTGGAGTTCTCGCCCGGTGGGCCACCATCCTGCTCGCCGTGGGTGGCGTGGTCACGATCCTGCTGTCCGTGCTCCCGGACGCCTTCTACCGGCTGCTGGCCTTCCCGAACGGCATCGCGCTGGTCGGCCTCGGCGTCTCGCTCTGGCTGACCTCGCGCACCGTGAACACGACGCAGCCGACCGACTCGACGGCCAGCGCCTCACCGGGGCGAGTGCAGCATGACGTCGACCACCCGGGCGGCGGGAGCCAGGCCGCAATGGCTGGTCCCCGCCGCGCTGGTGGCCCTCAGCCTGGTCCCGATCGTGGCCGGATCCACTCGGCTCGTCGAGCTGGCGGGGGGCCCGCAGATGTTGCCGGCCCGCTCCGACCCCTCGTCCGTGCCGCTGGTCGTGCACATCGTCAGCGTCATCGTCTACGCGCTCCTCGGCGCCTTCCAGTTCTCCGCCCGGCTCCGCCGGACCGGCTGGCACCGCAAGGCGGGACGCCTGCTCGTGGTCGCCGGCCTGGCCGTGGCTCTCTCGGCCGTCTGGATGACACTGTTCTATCCCCGCAGTGACGGGGGAGACCTGCTCTACGCGTTCCGTCTGCTGGTCGCCTCGGGCATGCTCATGAGCATCGTCCTGGGCTTCCTGGCGATCCGTCGGCGCGACATCTCGCAGCATCGGGCCTGGATGATCCGCGCCTATGCTCTCGCCCTCGGCGCCGGGACCCAGGTGTTCACCCTCGGCTTCGGCAAGGCGATCTTCGGGTCCGGCGACCTCGTCATCGCGCTCCTGCAGGCCGCGGCCTGGGCGATCAACCTCGCCGTCGCCGAGTGGTTCATCGCCCGTCGGCTGGTCCGACGGCCGACGCGCACGCTGGAGATGGCACGATGAGCGGCCGTCATGCGCCGTCCCGCGGTGAGCCCGCCTGGTACGAGCTCAGCATCGGGGGTCATCTCGACGACCACTGGACCGGCTGGTTCGACGACCTGACGCTCACCCACGAGAGCGACGGAACGACCACCCTTCGGGGCCTCGTCCCCGATCAGGCGGCACTCCACGGCCTGCTCGCCAGGGTGCGCGACCTCGGCGCCACGCTGATCTCGGTGGAGGCGATCGACACCCCTGACTGAGCACGTGCTCGATCAGCCTCCGGCCGCCGGCCAGGGGCTGCCACCACCTCAAGCCCCACCGGAGGAACCATGTCCCAACCCGTCCCCGCGACGCTCTATCGCGTCGCTGCCGCTGCCGGCATGGGAAGCGCCCTCGTGCTTCTCGTCAATGCCGCGAAACGCGCGGAAGTCATCCCGACCTCGGCCTTCACCCAGCTGCTCGCCCCGCTCGCACAGATCATGGCGCTGGCCCTCGTCACGGGGCTCTACTTCGCCTTCGGTCGCCGAGCCGGCACGTTCGGCCTCGTCGCCTACCTGATGAACGCGTTCGCCCTCGCCACATTGGTCGGAGTGGAGTTCGTGATCAATCTCGTCTTCAGCGACCTCCCGACGAGCACGATCGATGCACTCCGGGCCGGTCCGCTGGGCATTGCCCTCACCGTGGCTTCCGTCCTGTTCCTGCTCGGCAGTGTGTCGTTCGTCGTCACCATGCTTCGCACCCGTGAGCTCCCCACCGCGCCGCTCGTCCTGTATGCGGTCGGCGCCGTACCGATCTCGCTGCGAGCGTTCGTGCCCGAGGCGGTGCTCGACCTCGGACTCGTCGTTCTCGCCGTGGGTGTCGGCTGGCTCGCGATCTGGCTCTTCGACCGCTCCGGCCGCATCGCCACCTGGAGCGCGGCGAGCACTCCGCAGGTGATGCCGCGCGAGGAGATCCACGCACGCTGATCATCGAGGCAGCGGCCGGACCCACCACGGGCCCGGCCGCTGCTGTCTCCATATGTGGGTCTCCTGTGCCTTTTCGCCGAAAGCGTCGCTATGATGGAGCCAGGTCCTCACCGCGGACGGTCGTCTGGCCCGATGCGCAGATCTCTCACAGATCCGAGGCCGTGTCGTCCGGGGCAGCCATCAGGCTCGCTGCGTTCGACATACATCGCCCCGGCCGTGGGTCGCGCGGGACGTCGCTCCCGCGCAGACACATGCCGGTCGCTCCGAAGGAGGAGTCAGTGGCCCGACGAGGCCGACGCCGACCAGGCGCCAATCGTTCCGCTCCGCGGAAGCAGCAGCGTGCCCGCGACCGCGACGACGACGGGATCATCCCGGTGCTCGCCCGCGCCGTTCGCGAGGTCGAGCGGGCCGTCGAGCGCGGGCATGTGATGCCCTCGGTGCGCACGAAGTTCCAGGTCGTCGCCCAGCTCATGCGTGAGGAGCGCGCTCGCGTCAAGGCCGACGACGCCAGCAGCGAGGCGCACCGCACCGAGCAGCTCAAGCGCCTCGAGGGAGTCGCGACGATCCTGGCGAAGTCGGCCGCCCGCGACACCTCGCTGCTCGCCCTGCTCGAGGAGGATGCCGCCATCTCCGACGGAGCCAAGTCGCTCAAGCAGGAGATGCTGACGGCCGCCGGACTCGAGGTTCCTGTCGAGGAAGACCCGGTCGAGGAGTCCCCGGCCACCACCAAGCGCCGCGTCGTGCCGCAGTCCGTGGTGTCACGACAGCTGGCCAACCCGTTCCTGGCACCCGACTTCGAGTCGGCCGCACCAGCCGAGACCGGCCCCACCCGGCTCGCCACCTGGGAGCTGCTCGGCCCGCTCTTCCGGTCGTTCGAGTCCGTCGGCGACGACGTCCCGGCCTGCATGGACCTTCCAGAGGCCGCCTCCCTCGACGCCCCGGGTGACCTGACGCTGATGCCGCACCAGGCGGAGCTGTTCGCCGCCGCCGCGGCGGGCCACCGCACGTTCCTGCTCGCCGACGAGCCGGGACTCGGCAAGACCGCTCAGGCGCTGCTCGCGGCGCAGGCGGCCAACGCCTACCCGCTGCTCGTCGTCGTGCCGAACGTCGTCAAGACGAACTGGGCCCGCGAGGTCGGGCTATGGACCCCCAAGCGCACGGCCACGGTGATCCACGGCGACGGCGACACGATCGACGGCTTCGCCGACATCGTGATCGTCAACTACGAGGTGCTCGACCGCCACGTCGGGTGGCTCGGCGACCTCGGCTTCCGCGGCATGGTCGTGGACGAGGCGCACTTCATCAAGAACAAGAGCTCCCAGCGGTCGCAGCACGTGCTGGAGCTCTCCGACCGCATCCGCGCCCGCATCGCGAACCCGCTGATGATGGCGCTGACCGGAACCCCGCTCATCAACGACATCGAGGACTTCAAGAACATCTGGCAGTTCCTCGGGTGGATCGACGAGAAGAAGCCACGTGCCGAGCTGATGAGGGCGCTGGAGAGGACCGGGCTGACACCGGCGGACCGCGGCTTCTTCCGAGCCGCCCGCACCAGCGTCATCGACCAAGGCATCGTCCGTCGCCGCAAGGTCGACGTCGCCGCCGACATCCCCGCCCGTCGCATCGCCGACCTTCCGGTCGAGCTCGACGACGAGATCGGACGCTCCATCCGCGAGGCCGAGCGCGAGCTCGCCCGGCGCCTGGTGGCGCGATACGACACCGCACTCGAGACGCGCAAGTCCGGCGTCGTCGTCGACGGCATCGACCACGACCTCGTGCGCCAGGTGGCCGCCTGGGAGCGTGAGGACTCGAGCAAGAAGACCGACGAGAACGTCTTCGGCATGATGCGCCGCATCGGCCAGGCGAAGGCCGGTCTCGCCGCCGACTACGCGGCGCAGCTCGCGCGCAGCGTCGGCAAGGTCGTGTTCTTCGCCAAGCACATCGACGTGATGGACGCTGCCGAGCAGACGTTCGCCAAGCGCGGCATCCGCTACGCCTCGATCCGCGGCGACCAGACCCCGAAGGTTCGCCAAGCGAACATCGACGCGTTCGTCGAGGATCCCGACGTCGCCGTCGTGGTCTGCTCGGTGACGGCTGCCGGCGTGGGCATCAACCTTCAGGTCGCGTCGAACGTCGTGCTCGCCGAGCTGTCGTGGACCGATGCCGAGCAGACCCAGGCCATCGACCGCGTCCACCGCATCGGCCAGGAGCAGCCGGTCACCGCGTGGCGCATCATCGCCGCCCAGACCATCGACACCAAGGTCGCCGAGCTCATCGACAGCAAGGCGGGACTCGCCGCCAGGGCACTCGACGGGTCAGACGAGGATGCGTCGTCATCGGCCGACATCCAGCTCGAGGCCCTCGTCGCGCTGCTCACCGAAGGCGCTGTCAGACCGGCAGGGCGGCTCCGTTGACGAGGTGTGACGACGGCGACGCCAGGAAGAGGTAGGCGCGCGCCACGTCGGGCACCTTCGGCCACGTGTCGTGGTCGGCATCCGGCATCGAGGCCCGGTTGGCCGGGGTGTCCATGATCGACGGCACGACGCTGTTGACGGTGATCCCGGTGCCGGCGACCTCTTCCGACGCCATCCGGGCCAGGTGCAGCACCCCGAGCTTGCTCACCGAGTAGGCAAAGCCGTTGCTCTTGGTCGCGGTGGCCGCCTTGCTGGAGGTGAGGACGATCCGCCCGGCGCCGATCGGCTTCATCACGCGCAGGGCGTGCTTGGTGACGACCGCGGCGGTCATCAGGTTCAGGTGGAGCTGCTGATCGAGCTCCTCCGGATCGAGCTCGGACAGCGGGGAGCTCGGCGCGAATCCGCCGACCGTGTTCACGACCGCCCACGGCGTGCCGATCAGTCGAGCACAGCACCGACATGCGCGTCGTCGGTGAGATCGACCGCCTCGTAGCGCACGCCCTCGACGGCGGCGCGTTCGTCCGGCTCCGCGCGGTCGACGCCGACCACCTCGGCGCCCGCGTCGGTGAACGCCGTCGCCAGTCCGGCTCCCAGGAAGCCGCTGGCGCCGGTCACGACGACCGTTCGCCCGGTGAAGTCACTCATTGCTCTCCTCGATTGACCGAATCAGCAGGATATCCTCGGGAGAACCTGGACCGCACTGAAGGGGCGTGGCGATGACTCAGTTCGTGTACGGGTTCGCGGAGGGCAACAAGGACCAGAAGGCTCTGCTCGGCGGCAAGGGTGCGAACCTCGCCGAGATGACGAACCTGGGACTGCCGGTGCCGCCCGGATTCACGATCACGACCGAGGCCTGTCGCAGCTACCTCAAGGCCGGCAGCGAGCCGAGCGAGCTGCGCGTCCAGGTCACGATGGCCATGCGCAGGCTCGAGTTCGAGATCGGCCGGGACCTGGGTGACCGCAAGGATCCGTTGCTGGTCAGCGTCCGGTCGGGCGCCATGCACTCGATGCCGGGAATGATGGAGACGGTGCTCAACATCGGCCTCAACGACGAGAGCGTGAAGGGCCTGGCCGAGGTCAGCGGCAGCGCCCGATTCGCCTGGGACAGCTACCGCCGGCTGCTCCAGATGTTCGGCAAGACGGTGCTCGACATGGACGGCGAGCTGTTCTCGTCCGCGCTCGACGACGCCAAGAAGGCGAAGGGCGTGGACACCGACGTCGAGCTCGAGGAGGACGACCTCAAGGCGCTGGTCGGGACGTTCAAGGACCTCATCCACGAGCACACGGGCCAGGAGTTTCCCCAGCACCCACGCGACCAGCTCGACCAGGCCGTCCGCGCCGTCTTCGACTCCTGGAACACCGACCGGGCCCGCCTGTACCGGCGGCGCGAGCGCATCCCCCACGACCTCGGCACCGCGGTGAACATCTGCACGATGGTGTTCGGCAACCTCGGCGACGACAGCGGCACGGGCGTCGCGTTCACCCGCGATCCCGCCTCGGGCCAGACGGGCGCCTACGGCGACTACCTGGTCAACGCCCAGGGTGAGGACGTCGTCGCCGGCATCCGGAACACGCTGAGCCTGGAGGATCTGCAGGAGCTCCACCCCCAGTCGTACGACCAGCTCCGCAAGGTGATGCGGCGCCTGGAGAACCACTACCGCGACCTGTGCGACATCGAGTTCACGATCGAGCGCGGCAAGCTCTGGATGCTCCAGACCCGGGTCGGCAAGCGCACCGCGGCCGCGGCCTTCAGGATCGCCACCCAGCTGGTCGATGAGGGCCTGATCACGATGGACGAGGCGCTGACGCGCGTCGATGGCGCCCAGCTCGCCCAGCTGATGTTCCCGCAGTTCGATGGCACGTCCGAGCGCACCCTGCTGGGCGTCGGGATGGCGGCGTCGCCGGGCGCCGCAGTCGGGGAAGCCGTCTTCGACTCAGAGGCTGCGGTGGCCGCCGCGGCCGAGGGCAAGGCCGTCATCCTCGTGCGCAAGGAGACGAATCCGGACGACCTCGAAGGCATGATCGCTGCCGAGGGCATCGTCACGGCCCGGGGCGGCAAGACCAGCCACGCCGCGGTGGTCGCCCGTGGCATGGGCAAGACGTGCGTGTGCGGTCTCGAGGCTCTCGGCGTCGACCTGAAGGCGCGAGAGGCACGGATCGGTGACCTGACCATCGCCGAGGGCGACATGCTCAGCGTCGACGGCACGACCGGCGAGCTCTTCGCCGGATCCGTGGACGTCGTGCTCTCCCCGGTGGCCGCCTACCTGGAGCACGGGCTCGAGAAGGCTCTGGAAGGCCTGGACGAGCCGACGAACGAGCTGATCCGCTCGGTCGACCGCTTGCTCCGGCACGCCGACTCGACCCGCCGGCTGGGCGTCCGCGCCAACGCCGACAATCCCGAGGAGGCGACGCGAGCACGCGAGCTCGGCGCGGAGGGCATCGGCCTGTGCCGCACCGAGCACATGTTCCTCGGCGACCGCCGCGAGCTGATCGAGCACGTCATCCTGGCCAACGACGCCACCGAGCGGCAGACGGCCCTTGACAAGCTGCTTCCACTGCAACGACAGGACTTCATCGAGCTGCTCACGCCGATGGACGGTCTCCCGGTCACGATCCGGCTGCTCGACCCGCCCCTGCACGAGTTCCTGCCCGACCGCACCGACCTCAAGGTCAAGGTGGCTCTCGCCCAGGCCGCCGGCAACGTCGACCCCAAGGACGAGGTGCTGCTCAAGGCGGTCGAGCGTCTGCACGAGGTCAACCCCATGCTCGGGCTCCGCGGCGTCCGGCTCGGGCTGGCCGTGCCCGGCCTGTTCAACCTGCAGATCCAGGCGATCGCCGAGGCATCAGCGCACTTGAAGAGCGAGGGAGCCGACCCCCGGGTCGAGATCATGATCCCGCTCATCGGGTCGGTGATGGAGCTCTTCCTGATCCGGGACGAGAGCGACACGATCCTCCGGGAGGTCGCCGAGAGCACCGGCGTCACGCAGACGATCCCGATCGGCACGATGGTCGAGCTGCCCCGCGCGGCCCTCACCGCGACCCGGGTGGCGGAAGCCGCCGAGTTCTTCTCCTTCGGCACCAACGACCTCACGCAGACGACGTGGGGCTTCTCCCGCGACGACGTCGAAGCCGCCTTCTTCGCCGTCTACCTCGACCGAGGCGTGTTCATGGTCTCGCCGTTCGAGAGCCTCGACGTGGACGGTGTGGGCCGCCTCATCGAGATCGCGGTGGAAGGCGGCCGGAAGACCCGACCCGACCTCAAGCTCGGCATCTGCGGCGAGCACGGCGGCGACCCGGAGTCCATCCACTTCTTCCACCAGGTCGGGCTCGACTACGTGTCGTGCTCGCCGTTCCGCGTCCCTGTCGCCAGGCTCGAGGCAGGCAGGGCAGCGCTTCTCTGATCAGGAGGCTGTTCTGACGGAGGCGGTGGCCTCGAAGCGATAGCTGTCGAGGTCGAAGCGCCTGCTGGTCCACATCGTCTCGATGGTGGGGGAGGGCCGGAACGGAACGTCGCCGTGCGCGTCGAAGTAGTAGCTGTTGGCCTCACCGCACCCGCCTTGGAAGAAGACCTGGTTCTTGCGGCGGGACAGCGCGTTCGCGAAGTACTCGGCGTTCGCCTCAGGGGTGACCTCGACCAGGGTGGCGCCGAGCTTCCTGGACTGACGCAGGCACCGGACGATGTGGGTCGTCTGGGTCTCGATGAGGTTGAAGTACGACGACCCGTTGAAGCCGTACGGGCCGAGGATCGAGAAGAAGTTCGGGAAGCCCGGCACGCTGACACCCAGGAACGCCTGGAACCGGTTCTCCTCCCAGAAGTTCTCCAGGTCGAGCCCACCGGAACCCTTGATCGGGAACGGCGGCATGTTGCCCGTCTCGAACACCTTGAACCCCGTCGCCAGGATGAGGACGTCGATGTCGTGCACCGTGCCTTCCGTGGTGCGTATCCCCGAGGCGGTGACGGTGTCGATCGCGTCGGTCTCGAGCAGGACGTTCTCGCGGTTGAAGGCCGGCAGGTACTCGTTGGAGAAGCTCGGACGCTTGCAGCCGAGGGAGTACCGGGGCGTCAGCTTCTCGCGGACGGCGGGATCGTGCACAGACTTCCGGAGGTGCCGCAGTCCCATCCTCTCGCCGACGTTTGCGATGTGGAGCAGCCGGTTGTAGTGGGCGGGCAGTGGGAAGTTGAGCTCGACGAACGTCTGGCTGGCCAGGCGTGACACCCGCTTGGCGCCGGGCAGCCGCCGCAGCGCGAGCTTGACCGGCTTCGCCATCGCCGCGTCGGGCTTGGGCAGACACCAGATCGGAGTCCGCTGGAACACCGTCAGGTGCTCCACCTCGGGAGCGATCGAGGGGATCACCTGCACGGCCGACGCACCGGTTCCGATGATGGCGACGCGCTTGCCCCGCAGGTCGACGTCGTGGTCCCAGCGCGCGGTGTGCATCACCGTGCCCGTGTAGTCGTCCAGCCCGGGGATGTTCGGCGGCTTCGGCTTCGTCAGCACGCCGGTGGCTCCGACGACGAACCGGGTCGTGATGGTGTCGCCGTCGGCGGTCTCGAGGCTCCAGTGATGGCGCTCGTCGTCGAAGACCGCGCCGATGATCTTGGTGTTGAGCCGCGTGCGCCGACGGATGTCGTACTTGTCCATGCAGTGCTCGGCATACGCCTTGAGCTCGCGGCCCGGTGCGTAGACGCGTGACCAGGTGTCGCGCTGCTCGAAGGAGAACTGGTAGCTGAACGAGGGGATGTCGACCGCCACGCCGGGATAGGTGTTCCAGTGCCACGCGCCGCCGACGCCGTCGCCCTCCTCCAGCATCAGGAAGTCGTCGAATCCGGCGCGGTCGAGACCGATGGCCGCCCCGATGCCGGAGAACCCGCCTCCGACGATGACGATCTCGTGGTCGAGCGTGACAGTCATGGTGTCACGGTACTGCCTCACGATGAGGGCGTTGCGCTGAGAGTGAACGCCGGATGCACTCGTCGCTCACCGAGGTTGAATGAGCCATGGGCAGCGATGAAGAGCCCGGTGACGAAGTGGCCATCGACGACGCGGCGTTGGA
This sequence comes from uncultured Actinomycetota bacterium, assembly GCA_963726885.1. Lineage (GTDB taxonomy): Bacteria > Actinomycetota > Actinomycetes > Propionibacteriales > Nocardioidaceae > Aeromicrobium. Next base: position 216,388 of record CAVSDS010000012.1, read on the forward strand.
CGCGTACTCGAGCGTGGTCACGCAGGTGGCGGCGACGTTGTCGCCCAGTGTCGCCAGCCTCTCGGTACGCACCCGGCTCTTCCAGGGAGCCGGCAGCGCCAGCGTCGTCACTGACGACGGGCTCCTCCTCACCAGCGCCCACGTCGTCCGGGACGCTCGCCGTGCCGTCGCGCAGTTCGCCGACGGGAGCGAGACGACGGTCGACGTCATCGGCCGGGATCCGCTGTCCGACCTCGCGGTGCTGCGCGCTCGCGAGGACGTCCCGCCGGCGATCCCGCTCGGCGACGCCAGCCGCCTGCAGGTCGGACAGATCGTCATCGCCCTGGGGAACCCCAACGGACTGGCGGGAAGCGTCACCGCGGGAATCGTGTCGGCCCTCGGACGCTCGTTGCCGACCCGAGCCGGCCGCGTGGTCGACGAGGTCATCCAGACCGACGCGGCGCTCAACCCCGGCAACAGTGGCGGAGCGCTCGCGGACAGCCGAGGACGCCTGGTGGGCGTGAACACCGCCGTCGCCGGCATCGGCCTCGGCCTGGCGGTGCCGATCAACGAGACGACCAGGAACATCATCTCCGCGCTGACGAATCGCGGTCGCGTGCGCCGGGCCTGGCTCGGCGTGGCCGGCTCGCAGCGTCCGCTTCCTCCTGACCTCGTCGAACGGACCGGGGGTCAGCGCACGGGTCTGCTGATCGCCCAGCTGGTCTCCGGCAGTCCCGCCGCCACCTCGGGGCTCCACGTCGGCGACCTGATCGTGGCCGCGGCAGGCAAGCCGGTCGCCTCGGCCACTGAGCTGCAGAGGTTCATGGTCGAGGACGCGATCGGTCAACCGGTGGAGATCACCGTGATGCGCAACGGCGCGCTCGTGGATGTGATCGCCGTCCCACGTGAGCTGGACGAGAACACCTAGCATCAGGCCATGAAGAAGCACATGGTCAGGGGCATCAAGCCCTGGCACGTGGTGGCGGACATCTATGTGGCCAACGTGATCGGCACCACTCTGCTCTTCATCGAGTACCTGTACGTCCTGCCGTTGCCGGAGGAGGCGCAGGCTCCCGGCGTGACCCGGGACAACGTCATCCTCGGGATCGTCTGCACGCTGGCCAGCTGGGTCCTCTTCGCCGTGTACGCGGCACCACGGTCGCATCGTGCCCTCGACTGGACCGTACGGGGCACCGATCCCACGCCCGAGGAGCAGCAGCTGACGCTCGACCTGCCCTGGTCGCTGTTCAAGTTCGGCGTGTTCCTCTGGAGCCTGTCGACCGTGGCCTTCCTGGTCGTCGACCTGCCGATCAGCATTCCCTTCGGTCTGCTGGCCGGAGGCGCGGTCCTCTCCGGTGGCCTGGCGACGGTGGCGACGGCCTTCCTGCTGAGCACCCGGCTCCTTCGACCATCCACGGCGCGTGTCCTCGAGCTGCATCCGCCGGAGCGTGGGACGGCGGCAGGCGTGGGGGAGCGAGCGATCTTCATCTGGGGCCTCACCACCGGTGTCCCGCTGCTGGGCCTCGTGATGATGGTGGCGTTCTCGCCGTTCTCGGGAGCGTCGCTGGAGCGACTGGCCATCAGCGGGATCGTCGTCGGCGGGGTGGTGCTGCTCGGCGGTCTGTTCGCCACGGTCCTGTTCGCGAAGTCGATCGGCGATCCGCTGGGTCAGCTGACCACGGCCCTGGCCGACATCGAGAACGGCGACCTGCACGTGCACGTGCCGGTCGACGACAACGGGGAGATCGGTCAGATGCAGGCCGGGCTCAACCGGATGGTCGGGACGATGCGCGAGCGTGAACAGCTCCGGGACCTGTTCGGACGCCACGTCGGTGAGGACGTCGCCCGGCTTGCGCTGCAGGACGGGGTCGCACTGGGCGGTGAGGAACGTGAGGCGGCGGCGTTGTTCGTCGACGTCATCGGCAGCACCACCTTCGCGGCGACTCGCTCACCGGCGGAAGTGGTGACGGCACTGAACCGCTTCTTCGAGGTGGTCGTCGACGTCGTGGCAGCGCACGGAGGCCTGGTGAACAAGTTCGAGGGCGATGCGGCGCTGTGCATCTTCGGGGCGCCTCTGGAGCTGCCGGATCCCGCCGCGAACGCCTTGCGCGCGGCGCGAGAGATGGCGGAGCGGCTGAAGAAGGAAGTGCCGGACCTCGATGCCGGCATCGGCGTGTCGCAGGGGTTGGTGATCGCCGGCAACATCGGTGCCACCCAGCGCTTGGAGTACACCGTCATCGGCGATCCGGTGAACGAGGCGGCTCGGCTCACCGAGCAGGCCAAGGAGCATCCCGGGCGAGTGGTCGCGTCGCAACGCATCGTCGACCGTGCCGAGCCGGGCGAGCGAGACCGCTGGAAGCTGCTCGAGCCGTTGCTGCTCAGGGGCCGGCTGGAGCCGACGACCCTGGCCGTGCCGCGCTGAGCTCAGCCACCGAGCAGGTTGCCGAGGAGGTCGCCGAGCGGGGTGGAGGACGACGGCGACGGCGACGGCGACGGGGAGCTCGGCTTGGACTTCGGCTTCGACGACGAGCTCGTGCGTCGCGCTCGGACGACCGGCTCGACGTCTCGGGTGCCGGGCTCGACGGCGGCGCGGCCGTGGCGCGCGGTGCCTCGATGCCGGTGGTCGGGGTCGGCTCGGGAAGCTGGCCGTTGATGCCCGTGGTGGGTGCGGCGCCGCCGGAAGCAGGGACGCGGGGGAGGGCCGCTGCGACCGGCGATGAACCAGCCTGGTCGGTGGTCGAGAACGTGACGACCGTTGCCGCGGCGACCGTCGTCATCACGGTCGCGGCAGCGAACTTGTACAGCTTCATGGGCTGCATGACGGACTCCCCGATAACGACAGTGGTGACGACAACGCCATCCACCGTAGCGGGGACGGCCGCTGAGGTCACATCTGAGTCATGATGACGCCGACGCTAGCCTTGGTCGAACCCCCTCCGGAGGAGTGTGCATGCCCCGTCCCGACCCACGGTCAATGCTGGTCGTCGGTGCTGGTCTCGCCGGCTGGCGTACCGCGAAGGAGACCCGCAAGGCGGGATTCGAGGGCACCATCACCGTCCTGAGCGAGGAGGACGAGGTTCCGTACGACCGGCCGCCGTTGTCCAAGCAGGTCCTGACCGGCGAGCGTGAGCCCGAGTCGGTCCGTCTCACCGACGACGACGAGATCGGCTCGCTCGACATCGACGTGCGTCGCGGCGTCCGCGCCACATCGGTCACCGGTGAGGCGGTCGAGACCTCCGAGGGGGAGCGGTTCGAGGCCGACGTCGTGGTCATCGCCACCGGCTCTCGTGCGGCCGTGCCGCCACTCGTGGCCGACCAACCTGCCGTCCGGACGCTGCGCCGGCTCGGCGACTCCGTACAGCTGGCCGCCGACCTCGACCGGGGGAGCTCGGTCCTGGTGCTCGGCGGCGGATTCATCGGCGCCGAGGTCGCGGCCGCCGCCCGGACCCACGACACCGAGGTGACGATCGTCGAGGCGTTGCCCGGGCTGCTCGGCCCGCTTGGTCCGGAGGTGGGTGGCGTCGTGCAGCAGCTGCACCAGGACATCGGCGTGCAGGTGCTGACCGGAACCCCGGTCGCCACCGTCGACGCGCATGACGATGGCGCCAAGGTCGAGCTCGCTGACGGCCGCGTCCTTTCAGCCGACCTGGTGGTCGCGGGGTTCGGCGCCCGGCTCAACGCAGAGTCTCTCGGCGATCTCGTCGGGCCCGAGGGAGTTCGGTGCGACGACCACGGACGCGTCGTGGGTCATCCCGGCCTGTTCGCGGTCGGTGACATCTCCGCGTGGTTCGACCCGCGTTCCGGGCGGCACGTGCGACGCGAGCACTGGTCGTCGGCCAGCGACCAGGCAGCCATCGCCGCGCACGCGATCGTGGGCCAGGAGGCGCCGCGATTCCTGGAGTCGCCGCCGTACTTCTGGACCGACCAGCCCGGCCTCAAGATCCAGCTGCTCGGCTGGCCCGAGCTGGCCGATCGCCAGGGCTGGCTCGACATCGACGACGTCGAGCCGAAGTCCGCCTACGGATGGCATCGCGGCGATGAGCTCGTGGCCGCCGCCATGCTCGGCAAGCCGCGGCTGTTCGTGAAGTTCCGCAAGGAGCTCATCGAGACCGGGCACCGCCTGGCCGGCTCAGCTGTGGATGACGACTGACTCACCGAAGCTGGCGGTGAGCCGCTCGGCAGAGATGGTCAGGAACGGCTTGCGGTCCATCCCGAGTGCACGGGCGCGATCGGCCATCCGGTGGTCGCCCCACGTGATCGTCGTGCCACGTCCACGGCCGACGCGAAGGCCACGGAAACGCATCGAGGTCTTGCCGCGCAGCAGCCGACCCTCATGCGGACCTTCCTCGGCCCGGGCCCAGGTGCGGCCCGCCGACGGCATCGGGAAGGGCAATGACATGGATCCCGTGCGGATCGTCGCGTCCATCACGGGGACGTCGCCGTCACTCATCACCATCGTCGAGCGGGAGCTGCCGAGATCGGCCTTCGACGTCATCAGCCACTTGGGCAGGCCCCAGATCTCCCGGCCGGCCTCACGGGTGAAAGCACCGGTGACCGGCAGCTCGAGCACGAAGAGGCCTGGGCCGCCGGGTCCGGACGCGAAGACGCCGATGCCGACCTCGTCGTAGCCGCCGAGCACGAAGGCGTCCTCGTACACGATGCACACGAGGACGGCGAGTCCGGTCCCGCGGAACCCGGCCGACGTCAGGCCGTACGGCTCGAGCTGGGCGTCGACGGCCGCGCGCGGCGTCCGCCACAGGGCTCCGGCGAACGTCGCCGACTGGACCGTGACCGGCAGGTCGATCTGCCGGCCCTGGACCTCCCAGAGATCGGGGGCAGGATGAGTCGCCACGGTTTGTCCTCTCGGGCTACGGGATGTCGCTGAACTTCGGGATGCGCTTCTCGTTGAAGGCGATCGCGCCCTCGGCGAAGTCGGCCGCCGAGAGGAGGCCGAGCTGGCCCTCGCGCTCCAGGGCGAAGGCGTCGTCCAGGGCTCCGAGGGTCGCCTCGTTGATGGCGTGCTTGGTGCGGGCGTAGCCGACCATGGGCCCGCTGCGCAGCTGCGAGATGACGGCGTTGACGTCGTCGTCGAAGGACTCCGCGTCGAAGACGTGCGAGACGAGCCCGGCAGCCTCGGCTTCGACGGCCGTCAGCCGCTCGGCGAGCAGGGCCATCCGCATGGCCTTCGCGCGACCCGCCGAGGCCGCGACGAGTGCCGTGGCGCCGCCGTCGGGCATGAGGCCGATCTTGGTGAACGCCAGCATGAAGAACGCCTTCGAGCTCGCCAGGACGAGGTCTGCCGACAGCGCGATGGACACCCCGACTCCGGCACAGGGCCCCTGGACGATGCTCACGACGGGGCGTGGCACATCGCGGATGGCTGCTACGAGCCGGTTGGCACCGTCGAGCGTCGCCGCCGGGCCGTCCTCCTCGTTGAGCTCGCCCCCGCCGCCGATGTCAGCACCAGCGCTGAAACCGCGGCCGGCCCCGGAGAGGACGATCACGCGGACTTCGGTCTGGGTGGCGGCGTTCTCGACAGCATCGGCCATGTCCTCGAGCACGTCGGCGGTGACGGCGTTGAGCGAGTCCGGGCGGTTGATCTCGATGCGAAGGACGCCGTCATCAAGGGTCAGACCGACCTCGTCGCCGGCGCGCGTTCCGGTGTTCGGCATGCTCGATAGGTTACTGAGCATGGACATCAGCAACCACGTCGCCCTCGTCACCGGCGGAGCATCCGGCCTCGGTCGCGCCACAGCCGAGAACTTCATCGCGTCCGGTGCCAAGGTCGTCATCGTCGACCTGCCCGGCTCACCCGGTGAGGAGGTCGCCGAGGAGCTGGGCGACGGAGGACGCTTCGCCCCCGCCGACGTCCGCGACGCCGATGCGGTCACTGCCGCGCTCGACGTGGCCGCCGAGCTCGGCGACCTGCGGGTCGCGGTCAACTGCGCGGGAACCGGCGACGCGATCAAGACCGTCGGCAAGAAGGGCGCCTACCCGCTGGACGCGTTCCAGCGGATCGTCGAGATCAACCTGATCGGAACGTTCAACGTCATCCGTCTCGCGGCCGAGCGGATGAGTCAGCTCGACCTGGACGGCGAGGAAAGAGGCGTCATCGTCAACACCGCCTCCGTCGCGGCGTTCGACGGACAGATCGGCCAGGCCGCGTACTCGGCGTCGAAGGGCGGCATCGTCGGCATGACGCTGCCGATCGCGCGTGACCTCGCCTCGCTCGGCATCCGCGTGATGACGATCGCTCCAGGGTTGTTCCACACCCCGCTGCTCTCATCGCTTCCCGAGGAAGCCCTGGCATCACTGGGCAGTCAGGTCCCGCACCCGAGCCGCCTGGGCGATCCCACCGAGTTCGCCAAGCTGGCCGCCCACATCGTCGACAACCCGATGCTCAACGGCGAGACCATTCGCCTCGACGGCGCGATCCGGATGGCCCCTCGCTGACTCGACTCGCGGCCCTCTCCGATCCATCGGACGATGGGGCCGGGCGCACTCCGGCGCCCGCGGACCGGAGGACAGCATGAGCGAGACATCGCAGGAGAACGAGCCACAGGCCGGACACGAGGTCAACGCCGACGACCCGGGCGTGCCCGACGACTCGTCCGGGCCTGACGTGCCGGAGGACCCGGAGGGCGCCGAGGGAACCGATGTCCCGACCAACCCGAACGCTGACACCCCTGAGGGCACGGAGGGTTCCGACGGACCCGATCCGGACGAGGACGACGAGCACACCGAGGAGATCGCGGAGACCGGCGACGACTCGGACGACGACGACTCGGACGACGACGACTCGGACGACGACGACTCGGGCGACGACGACTCGGACGACGACTCGGACGACGACGACTCGGACGACGACGACTCGGACGACGATGACTCGGACGACGATGACGACTCGGACGACGACGATGACGACGAAGTCGGGCGATGACTCCGACGACGAGTCGGACGATGACTCCGACGACGACTCCGACGACTCCGATGACGACTCCGACGACGACTCCGACGGAGACGAGTCGACCGTGGCTGACGACATCGGTGCCCCGACGAAGCCGGCCGAACCGGCTTAGTCCCAGCCGCCGCGGCGCGACTTCTTGATGTCGCCGCGGCGCTTCTTGGCGTCGAGGCGGCGCTCGACGGATGCCCGCGTGCGACGGGTCGGGCGCCGCGGCTTGGGCGGCACCACGGCCTGCGTCACGAGCTCCTCGAGCCGGACCCGCGCTGCCTCACGGTTGCGGTGCTGCGAGCGGAATCGTGACGACACCACCGTGATCGCGCCGTCGACCAGGCGGGAGCGCAGCCGCTGGGTGGCGAGTGCCTTCTGGTCGGCGGTGAGCGCGGTGGTGTCGGCCAGTGACCAGGTCAGCTCCACGCGGGTGTCCGTGGTGTTGACGTGCTGGCCCCCGGCACCCGAAGAGCGAGAGAACCGCCAGGTCATCTCGCTCTCGGGAAGGGTCTTGCGACCGCTATGACTCATCGTCCGCCAGGATGCGGTACATCGCCTTGCGGGCGTCGTCGACCACGGCATTCGCCTTGGCCTGCTGGTCAGCGGTGCCGCTGTGCATCACCTGGCGCCAGGCGATGACGAAGCCCTTGAGGGCCTGGCCCATCTCGCGGCCGGCCGCTCCCTCAGCGCCTCGGGAAGCGTCTTCCCACGGCGAGCCGAGCTCCTCGCGGTGCTCCTCGACGTAGGTGTTGCCGTCGTCCGTCAGCGTGGCGGTGTTGCGGCCGTTGACGCGCTCGAACTCGATGAGTCCTTCGTCCTCGAGCTGCTGGAGCACGGGGTAGATGGACCCGGGGCTGGGCGTCCAGGCGCCTTCGCTGCGCTCGGCGATCTCCTGGATCAGCTGGTAGCCGTGGGCGGGGGTCTCGGCGAGCAGCAGCAGGGCTGCGGCTCGCACGTCGCCTCCGCGACCACCGCGGCGGCGGCCACGACGGCGTCCGGGATAACCGTGACCGAAGCCGGGACCGACGTCCCAGCCGAAGTCGCGGGTGTCGTCTCGTCGACCGCGTCGGCGCTCTTCGGGCCGACCGCGATTCATGTCGTTGTTTCGCATGGGGTGTTCCTTGTCTGTGTTGGCGCCGCGTCGGGTGGCGATCGCAAGCGCACTTCATTCGATACATAAACGATATATCGTAAATGTATCGAAGTCAACACAGAGGGTCGTGGTCAGCTCCCGCCGCGTGAGACGTAGTTGTTGAGCTGGTCGCGCTCGAACTCCAGCTGGTCCATGCGCTGCTTCACGGCGTCGCCGATGCTCAGCACGCCGACCAGCTGGTCGCCGTCGAGCACCGGCACGTGCCGCACCCGGTGCTCGGTCATGGTGTTCATGAGCGTGCCGAAGGAGTCCTCCGGAGCGCACACGCGCACGTCGGCCGTCATGATCGTCTCGACCGTGACGCCCTTCGGGTCGTCGAAGTCGCGGATCTTGCGCACGACGTCGCGCTCGGAGACGATGCCCAACATCGTGGTGCCGTCGCTGCTGACCACGAGGGCCCCGACGTTGTGCTCGGCCAGGGCATCGAGCAGCTCGGCAATGGAGGCATCGGGCCGGATCGTGAAGATCGTGGCCGAGCCCTTGGAGGACAAGACATCACTGACGCGCATGGGGGAAGCCTAACGTCAGGGCGTCTCGGAGTCGCCCCACGACCGGGAGAAGTCGAGCGTCCGGACGTTGTCGCCCTTGTCTGCCACCGGCTCGTCGGGGGACTCCTCGGGCTCGTCGGTCCAGGAGGCGTCAGGCGGGCCGTCGTCGGGGAAGTGGCCGAGGTAGGCCATGGCGGCATCGTGCAGCCGGGTGTTGGTGGCCAGGCAGTTGGGGCCCCAGGGGCCGGGCTGACCGGCCAGGCTCGTGAACATGCCGCCGGCCTCCCGCACGATGATGTCGAGGGCGGCCATGTCCCAGAGCTTCAGGCTCGGCTCGGCCGCGATGTCGACGGCTCCTTCGGCCAGCATCATGTACGACCAGAAGTCGCCGTACGCCCGCGTGCGCCAGCAGCGACGGAGCAGAGCGGCGAATCCCTCCGCCTTGTCGATGCGCTCCCAGCTGTCGACCGAGCTGTAGGACATGTAGGCGGCGTCGAGCTCCGACACCTGCGAGACGTGCATCTCGCGTGGGTGCATGACGGACTTGCCGGTGAAGGCGCCGCCGCCCTTGGACGCCCACCAGCGTCGGCCCAGCGCGGGCGCGGAGACACAGCCGGCGACGATCTCGCCGGCCTCCTCGAGCGCGATGAGCGTGGCCCACACCGGGACGCCGCGCACGAAGTTGGCCGTGCCGTCGATGGGATCGATGATCCAGCGGCGCTCGTGCGACCCCGTGGACCCCTCGATCTCGCCGTGCTCCTCGCCGAGGACGACGTCACGTGTACGGGCAGCCTTGAGCTGCTTGCGGATCGCGTCCTCGACGGCTTCGTCGGACTCCGTCACGTACGTCATGTCCGGTTTGGTCGAGACCTGGAGGTCGATCGCGCCGAACCGATCCATCGAGAGATTGTCGGCGTTGTCGGCCAGGACGTGCGCCAGACGCACGTCATCGTTCCACGAGTGGGCCATGCGGCTTAGGGTACGGTGAAATCGACCTCGACCAGTGTCATGACCCGGCTGGAGGCACCCGTGTTTGGCTCGTTCCGCGACCTTCCGATTCACGCCCTGGTGGTGCACGCCGCCGTCATCCTCATCCCCATCGCGGCCCTGCTCGCGATCGCCCTCCTGCGACCTGCGTGGCGCATGGTGCTCAGGTGGCCGCTGGTGGTCGCCTCCGGTCTCGCCGTGGTCCTGGCCTTCGTCTCCCGCGCGAGCGGCGAGGTGCTCAAGGAGAACCTCGCGGAGCAGACCAGGGGCACCGTCGTCGGCAAGGCGATCGACCACCACCAGCAGCTGGCCGATCGGCTCTGGATCCTGCTCCTCGTGTTGTTCGTGGTCAGCGTCATCGCCGCACTTCTGCTCCCGCGGCTCAACAACCCGATTGCCGGCGGCATCGTCGCGTTCATCGTCGCCGCGATCGCGGTCGTGGTCATCGTGCTGGCCGTCCAGACCGGCGAGGCGGGCTCGAAGGCCGTCTGGAACCCCGACGGATCGATCGACTACTCCGGCGACTAGTACGCGTCGGCAGCGTCGCGGCTCGCGAGGATGCGGCGGAACGACGCAACGCGGTCCGGCCGCAGGCGCCCGTCGGCCACGGCGACGTCAAGCGCGCACTCGGGCTCGGTCGCCGCATGGGTGCATCCGCGCGGGCAGTCGGCACTGACCTCGTCGAGGTCGGGGAACGACTTGATGATGTGCACCACCTCGACGTGGGCGAGCCCGAAGGACCGGAAGCCCGGGGTGTCGATGATCCAGCCACCGTCGGGGAGCTCCAGGACCATCGTCGACGTCGACGTCTGCCGGCCACGGCCGGTGATGACGTTCACGTGGCTGGTGGTGCGGTCGGCGTCGGGCACGAGCAGGTTCACCAGCGTCGACTTGCCCACTCCGCTGTGACCCACGAGCACGCTGGTCCGGTCGTGCAGGACGGAGCGCAGCTCGTCGAGGTCGCCGTCGCGCCGGGTGACGACGGTGCGCACGTCAAGCGGCTCGAGGAGCCGGACGACCTCGTCGGCCGGGGCGAGGTCAGACTTCGTGAGGCACACGATCGGCTCCATGCCGGCATCGAACGCCGCCACCAGGCAGCGGTCCACGAGGGCGAGTCGCATGGGGGGATCGGCGAGCGCGGCAACGACGACGAGCTGGTCGGCGTTGGCCACCACAACCCGCTCGATGGGGTCGTCGTCATCGGCCGTGCGACGCAGGACGGTGCGGCGCGGCTCCACCTCGACGATGCGTGCCAGCGAGCCCTCGTCGCCGGTGATGTCGCCCACGATCTTGACCTCGTCGCCCACCACCACGCCCTGGCGTCCGAGCGGACGCGACTTCATGGCGGTGACGACGCGCTGCTCGTCGCCGACGACCACGGTGTACCGGCCCCGGTCGACGGTGATGACACGGCCGACCTCGGCGTCGTCGTAGTTGGGCCGGTCCTTCGTGCGCGGCCGCGTGCGGCGCCGCGGACGCTCGAAGGCGGCGTGCTCGTCGTCCTCGTCCCTCACGCGACCGTCCGCTCCCACACCGTCGCGAAGTCGGGGTACGTCTTCGCGGTCGTGCCGACGTTCTCGACCTCCAGGCCGGGCACCCTCAGGCCGAGCACGACGGCGGCCTGGGCCATCCGGTGGTCGTCGTACGTGCTGAACACCCCGCCGTGGAGTGGCCCGCGGGCGGATGAGCAGACCATCGTCGAGCTCCTCGACGTCGCCGCCCAGCCGGTTGATCTCCGCGGCGAGGGCGGCGAGGCGATCGGTCTCGTGGCCGCGAAGATGGGCGACACCCGTGAGGCGGGAGTCGCCATCGGCCAGGGCAGCCATCGCGGCGACGACCGGGGTGAGCTCGCCGACGTCGTGCAGGTCGAGCTCGACGCCGCGCAGGGCATCGCCCGCCGTGAAGAGCATGTCGTCGCCATCGCGCTCCACCTGGCCGCCGAACGACGCGGCGATGGATCGCCAGGCGTCGCCGGCCTGGGTCGTCGCCTCCGGCCAGTCGCGGATGCGCATCGATCCGCCGGTCACCAGGGCTGCTGCCACGAACGGGCCGGCATTCGACAGGTCGGGCTCGACGTCGGCGTCGAGCGCCGCGATCGGGCCGGGCCCGACGACCCAACGGTCAGCGATCGGTGTCGTCGACGTCGACGCCGCGGCGGCGCAGCTCGGCGACCGTCATCTCGACGTGCGGCTGCGACGGCAACGAGCCTCCGGTGTGTCGCAGGTCGAGTCCGCGTTCGAAGCGCGCGGCGGTGAGCAGCAGGGCCGACACGAACTGGCTGGACCCGGAAGCGTCGATCTCGAGCGACCCGCCCTCGACCTGGCTCGTGCCGTGCACGGTGAACGGCAGCGCCGAGCGCCCGCCGTCGTCGATCTCGACGCCCAGGGCCCGCAGGGCGGTGATCACGGGCGACATCGGACGGACCCGGGCCCGCTCGTCGCCGTCGAACGTGACCGAGGCGCCGCTGAGCGCGGCGACCGGCGGCACGAACCGCATGACGGTGCCGGCCAGGCCGCAGTCGACGGCGATGTCGCCCTTCACGCCGTCCGGAGCCGGGGTGATCGTCCAGGTGCTCCCATCACGCTCAACATGGGCACCGAGCGATCCGAGGGCGTCCGCCATGAGGTGGGTGTCGCGCGAGGCCAGGGGACGCGTCAGCACCGATGGGGCGTCGCCGAGCGCCGCCAGCACGAGCAGCCGGTTGGTGAGGGACTTCGAGCCCGGCACCAGCACCTGCGCGTCGAGAGGCGTCGCACGGTGCGGCGCAGTCCAGGGGGCACTCATCGCGCTCACTCTATCGGCGCGACGCCGTGCGGACGCTCAGCTGCGCAGCTGGTCGATCCCCTCGGCGACCTTGTCCTTGGCCTCGGCGACCTTGTCCTTGGCGCGGCGTCCGATGAACTTCTTGTGCGGATCCGGGTCGAGCGTGGCCATCAGCAGGCCGCCCATCATCGACAGGTTCTTGAGGAAGTGGACGGTCTGGTTCTTGCGGGCGGCCGGATCGGACTCGTTCCAGAACTGGTGGCCTGCGGCCGTCGTCGGCACCAGGGAGCCGGCCAGGATGAACGAGGAGATGCGCGGGACGTGACCAGTGGCGACCGCGGTGGCCGCGGCGACGTGGAGGGCGCCGTTGGCGCGCACCAGGTTCGCTGGGGAGATCTGGATGTCGGGCGCCACCCGATGCAGGAGGTCGGCCGCTGGTTGTGCCTTCGGCGCCATGGTCTTGGCGTTGCGGATGGAGTTCACCCCTCCGTAGAAGAACATCGAAGCCAGCAGGGGGCGTGCCACGGAACGGAGAAGGGTCATACTCCATTCTGTGCACGGTGTCGCCCGTTCACAACGCGAGAGTGTGCCCGGCGGGGGTGCCGGGCTCTGGGCGGCGAGAATGACAGAGCGCTGTGGCACGCTGGATTCATGTGCGGCCGCTATGCCACCACCCAGACGCCAGCTTCGCTGAACGACGCGTTCGGGGCCGGCCTGGCCGACTCCTTCGTCGAGCTGGAGCCCGACTACAACATGGCGCCCACCAAGCTCGCGCCGATGGTCATCGCGCGAGATTCGGATGACGGCCCGCCGACGCGTGAGCTCCTCACCGCGAAGTGGGGCCTGGTCCCCAGCTGGGCGAAGGATCCGTCCATCGGCAACCGCATGATCAACGCTCGCAGCGAGACCGTCGCCGACAAGCCGGCCTTCAAGAAGGCGTTCGGCAAGCGGCGCGCACTCATCCCCGCCGACGGCTACTACGAGTGGTACAAGACGGAGGGCGACCCCGAGGCCGACGACCAAGAAGGCCCAGAAGGTACAGAAGCAGCCGTTCTACATCACGCCCAAGGACGGCTCGGTGCTGGCGATGGCCGGGCTCTACGAGTTCTGGCGCCCCGACTACGACGCCGAGGACGCCGACGACTGGCTCATCACCTACACGATCCTCACCACCTCGGCGCCCGACGACCTCGGTCACCTGCACGACCGCACGCCCATGATGATCGAGCCGGACGCCGTCGAGGCATGGCTCGACCCCACGCCACGGCCCACCGACGAGCTGCTCGGGCTGCTCGTGCCGGCGGTGCCCGGACGCCTCGACGCCTGGCCCGTCTCCAAGGCGGTCAACAACCACCGCAACAACGGTCCAGAGCTCGTCGTCCCGCTCCCGCCGGAATAGCCCACCGGCGAGGGGCGTTCTTGGCACTAGAGGAGGTGCCATGCAGGCATGCGCTGAACGCTCTCGACCAGAGCCGAAGACCACCATGTCCATCACACCGCTGCGAGTCGGCGACCGTCACCGCCCACGAGTAGGCTGGGCGGCGATGACAGACATCTCTCCCGACCTCGACACCGAGGTCGAGCCCGAACCCGTCGACCTCGACACCGAGACACCTGAGCAGCGTCAGGCCCGGTTCGAGGCCGATGCGCTGCCCTTCCTCGACCAGCTCTACTCCGCCGGCCTGCGCATGACGCGCAGCCCGCACGACGCCGAAGACCTCGTGCAGGAGACCTACGCCAAGGCGTTCAGCGCGTTCCACCAGTTCACGCCCGGCACCAACCTCAAGGCGTGGCTGTACCGCATCCTCACGAACACGTACATCAACTCGTACCGCAAGAAGCAGCGCCAGCCGCAGCAGATCACCGACGAGATCGAGGACTGGCAGGTCGCGGCCGCCGAGGCGCACACCTCCTCCGGCCTCAAGTCGGCCGAGATGGAGGCGCTCGAGCACCTGCCCGACAGCGACGTCAAGGACGCCCTGCAGAAGCTGCCCGACGACTTCCGGTACGCCGTCTACCTCGCTGACGTCGAAGGTTTCCCGTACAAGGAGATCGCCGAGATCATGGACACGCCCATCGGCACCGTCATGTCGCGCCTCCACCGTGGACGCCGCATGCTGCGCGAGCTGCTCTCCGACTACGCGCGCGACCGCGGGATGGCCGCCACGGGAGCAGGTGACAAGGCGTGAGCTGCGACAACTGCGAGACGGCCCTCCAGAACCTGTATCTCTTCCTCGACGAGGAGATCGACACCGCCAGCATCGAGGACATCCAGGCCCACATCGACCACTGCTCGTCCTGCCTCACGGCGTACGACGTGGAGCGAGTCGTCAAGGCGCTCGTGTCCCGCTCGTGCTCGGAGAAGGCGCCGGAGCCGCTGCGGGAGCGCGTGCTCTACTCGATCCGCACCGTGCAGGTACAGATCGACAAGCGCATCACCTAGGACCCAGAAAAAAAATCCCCCGTCGATGACGGGGGATTTCTCACGCGTTGGGGCGCTTGCCGTGATTCGCGTTCTTCTTGCGACGCGCACGGCGCTTGCGGCCGGTCTTGCCCATGGGATCCATCCCTTCCGATGTTGCTGACGGGGGTTCAGTCTCCCACAAGGCGTTGGTCGAGCCGCGAGAGGAACCTGTCGCGGTCGACCACGACGCGCTGAGCCTCACCGGTGGCGAGCACCGTTCCCGCGGCATCGTGGGCCACGATCTGGAACCGGATCAGCCGTCCGTCCCGGTGCACGACGGTGGCGGTCGCGGTCACCTCGGCGCCGACCGGGCTCGGGGCGAGGTGCTCCAGCTCGACGCGGGTGCTCACGCTGGTGCTGGCGGCATCGAGGCTGACGGCACCGCACGCCGCTTCTTCGAGCCATGCGAGCAAGCGCGGCGTGGCGAGAACCGCGAGATCGCCACTGCGCCGTGCGAGGGCCGTGTCGTCCTCAGTGACCGTGTGGGTCACGGCGTTCGTGGATGGCTGAAAGCTCATGTCGTCACTGTGCCAGCATTTCCTCGGAGTGTGAGGGAGAAACCCCAGAGGACGACGTCCGGGAACGGGTACCAGTCGAGCTCTGGACGTCGCACGAATCCCCGAGACTCGTAGAGACGGTGTGCCGGCTTCATCTCGGGCAGCGTGCAGAGCAGGATCTCCGCCAAGCCGGTGGTGCGGGCCTCGGTGATGCACCAGTCGACCAGCGCCGAGCCGACACGGCGGCCGCGCGCCTCGGGGGCGACGCTGAGGGTGCGGAACTCGCCCTGGTCGTCACGGGTCGAGACCTCTCTGAGGGGGGAGCCGGGCGGACACCATGTGACGGTTCCGAGCAGGGCATCGCCGTCCACGGCGACGATCAGCATGCCGTCCCGCGCCCGCGTGGCACCGTCGGCGAGCCAGCCGCCGTACTCGTGGTCGAAGGACCCGTCGGGCAGCGTGAGATAGGCGTCGGCGTCGTAGCCCGCCACGGTGAGTGCTCCGACGGCGTCGGCCTCGTCGGGACGTGCCGGCCGCAGGAGAAACTCAGACACCGGTGGTCGCGCGGGGATACATCGCGGTCACGTCGGTGATGACGTTGACCAGGTACGGCACTCCGGACGCGAAGGCGCGATCGAGGGCCGGCCCGATCTCGCGCGGGTCGGTCACCATCTCGCCTCCACCGCCGAGCGCGGTGACCACCTGGTCGTAACGCGTGTTCGGCGCAAGGTCGGCGGCCACGTCGTAGCCGTAGAGGAACTGCATCGGGCCCTTCTCCAGACCCCACGCGGAGTTGTTGCCCACGATCATCACCACGGGCAGGTTATGACGCACGAGCGTGTCGACGTCGATGAGCGACATGCCCGCGGCGCCGTCGCCGTAGAGCAGGACGACCTGGCTGGACGGACGGGTGATGCGGGCGGCGATCGCCGCACCCATGCCCGCCCCGAGGCAGCCGTACGGGCCGGGGTCGAGCCAGCCGCCGGGGCGCTGCGGCTCGACGAACTTGCCCGCGAACGACACGAAGTCGCCGCCGTCGCCGATGACGATCGCGTCGTCGGCCAGGCGCGGCAGCAGCTCGCCGTAGATGCGGGCGGGATGGATCGGGTCGGCCTCGGCCGTGAGCAGCTCGCTGTCGCGCTGGGTCGCCGCGGCGACCTCGGACTGCAGCGTGCCGACCCATGAGGACCAGTCGGGACGCCGGCCATGCTCCGACGGGGAGGTGAGCGAGCTGAAGAGTCCGGTGAAGAACGATGTCAGGTCGCCGCTCGCAGACGCGGCGAGCTCCGCATGGGTCGAGACCTGGCCGGGGGAGTCCGCGACGTGGACGGTGCGCGCAGGCGTCGCGCCGTCCTTGCCCCCGAAGATGCCGAAGCCGAGGCGGAAGTCCAGGGGCGTGCCGACCACGATCACGAGGTCGGACTGGTTGAACGAGGTCGAGCGCGCCTTGGTGACGAGCAGCGGGTGGCCGCCGGGGACGATGCCGCGGCCCATGCCGTTGGCGATCACCGGGATGCCGGTCTCCTCGACGAAATGCAGCGCGGCCTCCTCGGCGTTGTCGGACCAGACGTCAGTGCCCAGGACGAGGACGGGACGAGCCGACTGCCGGATGAGCTCGGCGATCGTCGCCAGTGAGTCGGGATCAGGCTCGATCCGTGGCGTCGTGTTGCCCGCGGACGGCTCGCCGAGCGGTGTGCTGTTGAAGAACTCGTCCAGCGGGATGTCGACGAACGTGGGACCGCGGTGTGACGATCCGGCGAGGCTGAAGGCCTCGTCCACGGTGGGGGCGATGTCCGCGACCGTGTGGGCGGTGGTGGCCGACTTGGTGATCGACTCGAAGATCGGCGGATGGTCCAGCTCCTGCAGGGTGCCGCTGCCCCAGCGCCCGGCGGGTGCGCGTCCGCCGATGACCACGAGCGGTGACCCGGAGAAGCTCGCCTGGGCGACCGGACTGACGCCATTGGTGACGCCAGGGCCGGCGGTCAGCACCGCGAGGCCGGGGGACCGGGTCAGCTTGCCGACGGCCTCGGCGGCGAACACGGCGGTGGGCTCGTGCCGGACATCGAGGATCGGCATCGGCGGGTCGGCCTTCACCGCGGCGTCGTAGATCGGGAAGACGTGCGCGCCGGAAAGCGTGAACAACGTCGAGACACCATGCGCCCGGGCGACGTCGAAGGCGTGGACGCCACCATGCGCGGCATCGTCGGCGCTGTCGTTCGGCCGGGGACTCGGTGGCGGCGTCGTCGGTGGTGGTCTGCTCGGTCATGTCGGAACCCTACCGACGGTCACTCGACCGGCTTGGCCCGCGTGGTCGGCCGGTACAGCCACGGGCTCTCGGCTCGGATCTGGTCGAGCACCGCGAGCAGCAGGTCGGCACGGTGCGCCGGCTGCTCGGCGAACAGCGCCGCGTCGCTGCGCAGGTCGGCCCGGCCCTGGACGCCGAGGGCGAGCTGCAGGTGCAGGGCCCGCAGGAAGGCGGACGTGTTGCCGGCCGCCGGCGACGGCCACTCGGCCTCGAAATGCCCACGCGTGCGTGGCGGCTGGATGCCGTCCCCCAGCCGCGCCAGCCATGGCTCGACGATCTTGGGGTCGAGGGCGTTGCGATGCAGCAGTGTCATGACGGCGTACGCCAACCGGTCGTCCTCGCCGTGGCGCCAGATGTACGCCGTCGGCGTGAGCACGCGGTCGGCGATGACGTCGAGCAGCACGGTGAGCTCGAGCCTGCCGAAGTGCCGTGAGCGCGCCAGAGCCGCGAGAAGGTCGGCGCCGTGGGCGATGGCGTGCGCCCAGCCCTGCTCGGGCAGCCAGCCGCGATGGTCCTGCTCGCGCACGTACCAGCTCGTGGCGCGGTCACCCCAGTCGAGCACGGATGACGCCGACATCAGGTGGGCGTTGTTGTCGCGGCCGATGATCTCGGCCAGCATCAGGGCGCTGTAGCTGCGCCGCATGACCGAGACGTCGCCGTCGTGACCGAGCCCGTAGCGGAGCCCGGGGATGATGCCGTCGCCAAGTCCGGAGAGCAGGTCGTCGTAGACGCCCTGGGTGACCCAGGTGGTGAGCAACGGATAGGCGAGGTCCTCGCGCAGCCGCGGGTTCTGGTGGCCCAGCATCTCGACGAGCTCCACCGTGAGCTCATCGAGGGAGCGGTCACCCGGCACCTCGCGGCCGGACTGCATCACGGCCTGCCAGTAAGCCTCGGACACCTGATCAACTGTGCCAGACGCCCCACACGCTCCCGCACCCAAGGGCGCGTCTGCCTTGCCGCGGCACACCCTTACCCTGAACCCGTGCCCACGCTGGACGACATTGCCCGGTTCCAGACGACGTTGTCGCACGGCGACGTCGCGTGGCTGCACGCGCTGGTCACGGATTGGCAGATCATCGCGGACCTGTCCTTCTCCGACCTCGTGCTCTGGCTGCCCGACGCGGAGTCGAAGGGCATGTGGGCCGCCGCGCAGATCCGTCCGACCACGGGGCCGACCACGCTGCTCGAGGACGTCGTCGGCACGTTCGTCCCGGCGAAGAAGGACCCAGCAGTCCAGGAGGCGTTCGCCGCAGGCGAGATGCGTGAGGACGTCGGCACGGCGGAGGACGACGTTCGCGAGCAGCTGGTGCCGGTGGGGCCGGACGGTCGGGCCGTCGGCGTGGTGTCGCTGCGCAGTCACGCCGCAGGGCCGCGGACGTCCAGTGCGCTCGAGGCCACCTACCGCGAGTCCGCGGCCGAGCTCGTCGCCATGATCCACCGGGGGGAGTTCCCGCCGCCGGGCAACCGGTCCGACCTCGCCGACTCGCTGCGCGTCGGCGACGGATTCGTGCGCACCAGCGTCGACGGCCTCGTCTCGTACGCCAGCCCCAACGCCTTGTCGGCCTACCGGCGCCTGGGGCTGGTCGGCGACCTCGTCGGCGCCGACCTATCCGCCGTGACCGCCGGCCTGGTCGGCGACCGGCCGACCGACCGGGGCGCGCGCGGACTGCTCGCCGTCGGCGCCCAGGGGGAGTCGGAGGTGGAGAACGCGAAGGCGTCCCTGCTCCTGCGCGTCATCCCGCTCGTGCACGAGACACGCCCGGCCGGGTCGATCGTGCTGCTGCGGGACGTCACGGAGCTTCGCCTGCGCGAGCGCGAGCTCGTCTCGAAGGAGGCGACCATCCGGGAGATCCACCACCGGGTGAAGAACAACCTGCAGACCGTGGCCGCGCTGCTCCGGCTCCAGGGCCGTCGCCTCGACGTGCCGGAGGCGCGGGAGGCGCTCGACGAGGCGGTGCGCCGCGTCGGCTCCATCGCCCTGGTGCACGAGACGCTGAGCCAGTCCTTCGACGAGAACGTCGCGTTCGACGAGATCGCCGATCGGCTGCTGCGCACGGTGCTGGACGTGACCGGTGAGGGCGTCCGGGGCGAGCGCATCGGCACGTTCGGGTCGATCCCGGGGGTCATCGCCACACCGTTGGCGATGGTGCTGACCGAGCTCATCCAGAACGCCACCCAGCACGCGTTCGGTGACGGCGAAGGCCGTCTGACGATCGCGGTGAACCGGATCCGCGATCGACTCCGCCTCCGCGTGAGCGACGACGGCGCCGGTCTGCCGGTGGACTTCGACGTCGCTCAGAGCCTGGGACTGTCGATCGTGAGCACGCTGGTGGAGTCCGAGCTCGGCGGCTCACTGACGTTCGAGAAGCGTCCGCGCGGAGGCACGACGGTCGCCATCACGCTGACCGTGTGAGAGATCAGGCGGTGCGGATGCGGGCGCGGGCGTTGCGGCGCTTGAGTGCGCGGCGCTCGTCTTCGCTCATGCCGCCCCAGACGCCGTGATCCTGCCCGGATTCCAGCGCCCACTGCAGGCACTGCTCGCGGACGTCGCACCGACGGCACACGACCTTGGCCTCCTCGATCTGGAGGATGGCCGGTCCGGTGTTGCCGATCGGGAAGAAGAGCTCTGGGTCTTCGTCGAGGCACGCGCTTCGATGGCGCCAGTCCATGACGAGTACTCCTTCCCAGTGGGTGATTGAGCGTTCCGGACGGCCAGAAACAAGGCCCTTCGCAGGACGCCTTCGCCATGCTTTCAACAATTCCCCGGTTAGACAAGGGTTAATGCACTGGCCACGCTGTCGAATGGATCACACGGGACCGTCCGAACCGGCGTTCCAGACCGTTCAGCGAGATCCTGGACCAAGAGTCTTCCCCGAGGGTCTGCCCCGATCCGCGACCAGCGCGTATGAGAGACTGACAACCGGGCACAACCCGACTAGGCCACGTTCACGCGCGTGCCGTCCTCCGCGGCTGAGAGAGCCGCCACCCGGACCGGATCGGTTCGTGGACCGACTGCCCGAGCCACACAGGATCTTCGACAGATGGTTGCCACAGACATCGACGCACGACTCGAAAGCCCAGACCCGGACGATCCCGTCTTCGCGCTGCATCGCGGCGGCAAGATGGAGATCGCCTCCACGGTGCCGTTACGCGACGCCGACGACCTCTCGCAGTCCTACACGCCCGGTGTGGCGCGCGTCTGCGAGGCGATCGTCGCCGATCCCGAGGCCGCCCACGAGTACACGTGGGTCTCCAACACGGTCGCCGTCGTCACCGACGGCACCGCCGTGCTGGGTCTCGGCAACATCGGGCCGTCCGCCGCGATGCCGGTGATGGAGGGCAAGGCCGTGCTGTTCAAGCAGTTCGGCGGCGTCGACGCGATCCCGGTGGCCCTCGCGACCACCGACGTCGACGAGATCGTCGAGACCGTCGTGCGCCTCGCGCCGACGTTCGGTGGCGTCAACCTCGAGGACATCTCCGCTCCCCGCTGCTTCGAGATCGAGAGGCGTCTCATCGAGCAGCTCGACATCCCGGTCTTCCACGACGACCAGCACGGCACCGCGATCGTCGTCATGGCCGCGTTGATCAACGCCGATCCGGATCACCGACCGTGAGCTCGACGACCTCAAGGTGGTCATCTCCGGCGCCGGCGCGGCAGGCGTCGCGATCACCCGCATGCTGCGCACCGCAGGCGTGCGCAAGATCGCCATCGTCGACCGCAAGGGCGTCATCCACCCGTCTCGCACCGATCTCACCGAGGTCAAGCAGTGGCTCGGCGAGAAGACCTCCGACTGGGCTCGGCCCGGGTCGGTCTCCGACGCGCTGGACGGCGCCGACGTGTTCATCGGAGTGTCGGGCGGCACCATCCCCGAAGAGGCGATCGCCTCGATGGCGCCCGACGCCGTCGTGTTCGCGCTCGCGAACCCGAACCCGGAGGTCCACCCGGACGTCGCGGGACGCCACGCGCGGATCGTCGCCACCGGGCGCTCGGACTTCCCCAACCAGATCAACAACGTGCTCGTGTTCCCCGGCATCTTCCGTGGCGCCCTCGACGTGCGCGCCACCGGCATCTCCGAGGGGATGAAGCTGGCCGCCGCAACGGCGATCGCGGGTCTCGTCGACGATGACGACCTCAACGAGTCGTACATCATCCCGTCGCCGTTCGACCCGCGCGTGGCCACGGCCGTCGCCCGCGCCGTCACCGACACCGCCCGCCGAGAGGGCTTGGCGCGTCGGCCCTACTGATCATCCGTTGTCCGTCACACGACCGACAGGAGCTTCATGTTCGCCGTCTACGCCCAGGGTTTCAGCCAGGACGATCCGATCTCGGGTCTCGGAGTCGGAGAGCGCCCCGAGCCGGATGTGCCCGACGGATGGACGACGGTGACGGTCAAGGCGTCCTCGATCAACCATCACGACGTGTGGAGCCTGCGCGGTGTCGGCCTGAAGGAAGAGGCGCTGCCGATGATCCTCGGGTGCGACGCCGCAGGTCACGACGAGGACGGCAACGAGGTGCTCGTGCACGCCGTCATCAGCAACCCGGAGTGGAAGGGCGACGAGACGCTCGACCCCAAGAGGTCGCTGTTGTCCGAGCGCTACCAGGGCACGTTCGCCGAGAAGGTCGCCGTACCGAAGCACAACGTCATCCCGAAGCCCGAGGGTCTCTCCTTCTCCGAGGCCGCGTGCCTGCCGACCGCGTGGCTCACCGCGTACCGCATGCTCTTCACCCAGTCGGGACTGCAGCCCGGCGACACCGTGCTCGTGCAGGGTGCCGGCGGCGGCGTGGCCACCGCGCTCATCACCCTCGCCCGCGCGGCCGGGTTCCGCGTCTACGCCACCAGCCGTGACGAGGACAAGCGCACGCGTGCGCTCGAGATCGGCGCGCACGAGGTCGTCGAGACCGGTGAGCGCCTGCCGACGCAGGTCGACGCCGTCATGGAAACCGTCGGCGGTGCCACCTGGTCGCACTCGATCAAGTCGATGCGTCCCGGCGGAACGCTCGTCGTCTCCGGTGCGACGTCAGGCGATGCCTCGCCGACCGAGCTGGCCCGGATCTTCTTCCAGCAGAAGCGGGTGCACGGCTCGACCATGGGTACCCGCGACGAGCTGAACCGCCTCGCCCAGTTCATGAACGTCACCGGCGTCCGCCCGCTCATCGACCGCGAGATCCCGATGGACCAGGCCGCCGAAGGTCTTCAGGCCGTCGCCGACGGCGACGTCTTCGGCAAGATCGTCCTGACGCTCTAGGACTCAGAGCAGGCTGCGCACCAGCAGGACGACGGCCGACGTTGCGCACACCACCAGAACGGCCACGCGGACCCGATCCCGAGGCAGGAGTCCGCGGAGCACGCGGTGGATCAGGAACCCGACCAGCAGGCACGGCATGAACGCCATGGCCAGGACGAACGTGCTCGCCTCGAGGCCTCCTGTGAGAGCGAGCCCGACGAGGCTGAGTGCCGCGCCGACCACGAAGTAGATGCCCAGGGTCGATCGGATCTGCTGGGGGGATCGATGCTGGTAGAGGATGGCCAGTGGCGGACCGCCGATGGAGGTGGCCGTTCCCGTGATTCCCGAAGCGAACCCGGCGGTGAACAGGCTGGACCGATTCACCGGCACCACCACCGCTCTGGCCGTCGTGGCGACGGAGACCAGCACCATGACGGCCACCGCGATGCCCAGCACCCGAGTCGAGATGATCGTGAGCAGATAGACCCCCACTGCGGTGCCCGGGATCCGGGCGAGCACCGACCAGCCGAGCCCGCGCCAGTCGATGTCATGGTGCTCACGCGTGAGCGTCAGGAGCGGGAAGAGCATCGCCAGCCACAGCAGGAGGTCGGGCATCAAGGCCGGCTCCAGGAGCATCGTGACCGGTGCGGCCACCAGGCCCAGGACCAAGTCCGACCAGGCCCTGCACGGCCGCACCCAGCACGATCGTCGCGGCGATGACGGCCAGCACGACGGGGTCGAGGTCGGCGAACGGCATGGCCGCGCTCACGACCGCGTCATTCGTCTCCGTCGTCGTCGAGCCGGGCGAGCCAGGTGGCCAGCCGCTCGACGGGGACCTCGAACTCCGGATTCAGGTCGACGAACTCGACGAGATGCTCGGCGAGCCAGCCGAACGTGACCTCCTCGTCACCTCGGCGCGAGGTGAGCTCCTCGATGCCGCGATCGGTGAAGTACACGTCAGCTGAAGGCCTGGTCGATGAGCGTCGTGTTCTCCTCGACGTGGCGGCTGTGCGAGCCCACCGAGGGCGCGGACGACTCGGGACGCGAGACCCGCAGCAGCGGCAGGTCGCGGTCGAGCGCGCCGGTGAAGTGGAGCGCGATGTGGGGCCACGGACCCTGGTTCGCCGGCTCGTCCTGCACCCAGCGCACCTCTCGTGCCGACGTGTAGCGGGCGAGCTCGGCATTGAGCTCGTCGAGCGGGCGCGGGTACAGCTGCTCCATGCGCACGATCGCGGTGCGGTTCTGGCCTTCCTCGCGCTTCGCGCGCTCGGCCATGAGCTCCCACGTGATCTTGCCCGAGCAGAGCAGGACACGTTCGACCTGGTCGGCCTCGACGGTGTCGTCACCGAGGATCGGTCGCCACGTGCCGGACGTGAAGTCCTCGGGCTGCGACGCCGCGGCCTTGCTGCGCAGCATCGACTTCGGGGTGAAGACGATGAGCGGGCGGTGCTCGCTCTCCAGGCTCTGCTTGCGCAGGAGGTGGAAGTACGACGCCGGGGTGGAGGGCTGGGCGACGGTCATCGAGTTCTCCGCGCACTGGGCCAGGAAGCGCTCGATGCGGGCCGAGGAGTGGTCGGGCCCCTGGCCTTCGTAGCCGTGCGGCAGCAGCAGCACCACTCCCGACTTCTGGCCCCACTTCGTCTCGCCGGCGGAGATGTACTCGTCGACGACCGACTGGGCGCCGTTGATGAAGTCGCCGAACTGCGCCTCCCAGATCGTGAGCGCCTCCGGCCGCGCCACCGAGTAGCCGTACTCGAAGCCGAGGGCGGCGTACTCGCTCAGCAGCGAGTCGTAGATGTAGAACGTGGACTGGTCCTCGTCGATGTGCGACAGGGGCGTCCACTCGGCGGCGTTCTGGCGATCGATGATCGTGGCGAAGCGCGAGGAGAACGTGCCGCGACGGGAGTCCTGGCCGGCGAGCCGGACCGGACGTCCGTCGACCAGCAGCGACCCGAGCGCGATGATCTCGCCGGTACCCCAGTCGATCGGGCCGGCGGTGATCGATGCCGCGCGTCGCTGCAGCTGCGGGAGCACCTTCGGGTGGACGGTGAACCCGTCGGGCACGTTGGTGTAGGAGTCGGCGACCGCCTTGAGCATCTCGGGCGTGACGGCGGTGACCAGCTCACCGGTGTCGGGCTTGGTCGGGTACTCCGGGGTGCGGGTGTAGTCGCTCGCGGAACCAGCGGCTTCCTTGACGTCCTTGAAGTTGCGCTCGAGCTGCGCCTGGTAGTCGGCCAGTGCCTCCTCGGCCTCCTCCAGGGTGATGTCGCCACGACCGACGAGAGCCTCGGTGTAGAGCTTGCGGACCGACTTCTTGCCGTTGATCGTGTCGTACATCAGCGGCTGGGTGAAGCTCGGGTCGTCGCCCTCGTTGTGACCGCGACGGCGGTAGCAGACGAGGTCGATGACGATGTCCTTGTTGAACTCCTTGCGGTAGTCGTAGGCGAGCCGCGCGATGCGGATGCAGGCCTCCGGGTCGTCGCCGTTGACGTGGAAGATCGGCGCCTGGATCATCTTCGCGACGTCGGTGCAGTAGACCGATGAACGCGACGCCGACGGCGCCGTGGTGAAGCCGACCTGGTTGTTGACGATGACGTGGATCGTGCCGCCGGTGCGGTAGCCGCGCAGCTGCGAGAGGTTGAGCGTCTCGGCCACGACGCCCTGGCCGGCGAACGCAGAGTCGCCGTGGACGAGCAACGGCAGCACCGGGAAAGCCTCGCCCTGGTTGAGACGATCCTGCTTGGCGCGGGCGATGCCTTCGAGCACCGGGTCGACGACCTCGAGGTGTGACGGGTTCGCCGCGACCGACACCTTGATCGTGTCGCCGGACTCGGCGGTGAACTCACCCTCGACGCCCAGGTGGTACTTGACGTCGCCCGAGCCCTGCACGGTGCGGGGGTCGATGTTGCCCTCGAACTCCCGGAACACCTGGTCGGGGCTCTTGCCGGCGATGTTGACCAGCACGTTCAGCCGGCCGCGGTGGGCCATGCCGATGCAGACCTCGTCGAGGCCGTCGCTCGCCGCAGCTTCGCAGATCTCGTCGAGCAGCGGCACGGTGGTCTCGCCGCCCTCGAGGCTGAAGCGCTTCTGCCCGACGAACTTCGTCTGCAGGAACGTCTCGAACGCCTCGGCCTGGTTGAGCTTGAGCAGGATGCGCAGCTGCTCCTCGCGTGGGGGCTTGGTGTGGCCGATCTCGATGCGGTCCTGCAGCCACTTGCGCTCGGCGGGGTCCTGGATGTGCATGTACTCCAGGCCGATGGTGCGGCAGTAGGAGTCGCGCAGGACGCCGAGGATCTCGCGCAGCTTCATGAACCGCCGGCCGGACTGGTGGGAGAACGATCCGGTGGCGAACTCCCGGTCGAGGTCCCACAGGGTGAGGCCGTGTGACGCGGTGTCGAGGTCGGGGTGGCTGCGCTGCCTGTACTCCAGCGGGTTCGTGTCGGCCATCAGGTGGCCACGGACGCGGAACGCGTGGACGAGCTCGAGCACGCGCGCCTGGCGGTGCACCTCGTCGTCGTGGCTGACCGCGATGTCCTGGGCCCAGCGGATGGGCTCGTAGGGGATGCGGAGCGCGCGGAAGATCTCGTCGTAGAAGCCCTCTTCGCCCAGCAGGAGCTGGTGGATGCGGCGCAGGAACTCACCGGACTGCGCGCCCTGGATGACGCGGTGGTCGTAGGTGGACGTGAGCGTCATCATCTTCGACACCGCCATCTGGGCGATGGTGTGCTCGGATGCGCCCTGGAACTCCGGCGGGTAGTCCATCGAGCCGACGGCGACGATGACGCCCTGACCGGACATGAGCCGCGGCACGGAGTGGTTGGTGCCGATGCCGCCCGGGTTGGTGAGGCTGGCCGTGGTGCCCATGAAGTCGGCGACCTCGAGCTTGTTGTCGCGAGCCTTGCGGACCATCGTCTCGTAGGCCTGCCAGAAGGCGGCGAAGCCCATCGTCTCGGCGGCCTTGATCGAGGGCACCACGAGCTGGCGGGTGCCGTTGGGCTTCTGGAGGTCGATCGCGAGACCGAAGTTGACGTGCTCGGGCTTGAGCTGGGTGGGCTTGCCGTCGACGACCTCGAAGCCGGTGTTCATCTCCGGCATCGCCGTGAGCGCCTTGACGACCGCGTAGCCGATGAGGTGCGTGAACGACACCTTGCCGCCTCGGGCCCGGGCGAGGTGGTTGTTGATGACGGTGCGGTTGTCGAAGAGCAGCTTGACCGGGACGGCTCGGACGCTCGTGGCCGTGGGGACGGTGAGGCTGCTGTCCATGTTCTGGACCGTGCGAGCGGCAGCGCCCTTCAGCGTGATCTGCTCGACCTCGCCGGGATCGCCGGCCTTCTTCTCCGGCTGAGGGGGCTCGGACTCGGCCTCCTTCTTGGCCGACTCGGACGCCGGCTTGACCGGCTCGCCCTTGGCCTTCGGCTCGTCTTTCTTCTCGCTCTTCGCGGCCGGCTCGGCCTTCTCCTCGTTCTTGGTCTCCGGTTCTGCCTTCTTCTCGCTCTTCTCGGCGGGCTCGCTCTTCTCGGGCTCAGGCTGCTTCGCCGGTTCGTCCTTCTTCTCGGCCTTCGCCTCGGGTGCGGCCTGGGCCTCCGGTTCGGGCTTCACGGGCTCCGCCTTGTGAGCGGGCGCCGGCCGGCCGTTGTCCGAGGGCTCGTTGCCGTTCTTGAAGAACGTCACCCAGGAGTCGTCGACCGAGGAGGGGTCGGACTGGTAGCGGTCGTACATCTCTTCGACGAGCCACTGGTTGGTGCCGAAATCGGGGGGTGATGGTTCGTTTGAGGACTCGGCCACGACCTCGATCGCCTCTTCCGTTCAGTGCTCGTGTGCTGGGTGAATACGCTCCTCAGGGTAGCGCGACACGCCAGCCATCAGCAGGCAGGTTCGTGCAGCCGAGAACGCATTCACCACCGTGCCATGACCGGCTGGATCGTGCTGAGGTTTGAGTCGATCATCCGGTGATGTCGAGGCTCGGGGTGCGGTCGCAGAACCTGCCGAACGCCTCGGCTTCCGACTCGATCGCCCGTCGCACCGTGGCGCCGAGGGGGACGGCCGAGCGGACCGAGATCTCGACGTCCGAGGAGCGTAGTGAGCGGGTCCACGAACCCGACAGGCGACCGTCGACGAACAACAGGCCGCCGGCCCGCATGATCACGAGGTACTCGTCGCCGAGGTGAGCATGGTCGGACGGGTCGCGGACGTAGGAGATGAGCTCGTCGAAGTTCGACAGCAGCAGAGCCCTCGGCACCTCGACCGCTTCGGGCTCGTGGTCGGCGACGTACTCCTGCCCGTCGATCTCCACCGGCCGCAGGTCCGACAGCTCGATGGCGCGTCGAGCCTGGGTGAGCGTGAGGCTGGTCCACCAGGAGAGATCGCGGGCCTGGATCGGCCCGTGGCCACGGGCGTAGGTGTGAGCGATCCACGCCAGCCGCTCGTCCGGAGTGCGTCGGGACGGCGGGAGGTCGGCTGCGACGTAGGTGTGCTGCTTGCCGCGCATCGGGCCGCTGACGATCCGTCCGGTGATCTCGGTGAACATCACGATGTGCACGAGCGGCACACCGGCATGCTCGAAGCCCGCCGCCTCGAGTCGATCCGCCAGCTCGCGGCGGGTCAGCGGACCGTCGGCCTTGACCGCTGCCGCCACGACGTCGGCGCCGTCGTGCATGTGCTTCTCGGACAGCTTCAAGGCGCGGTTGCCGGTGGCGATCAGCCGCTCGAGTCGTGGCGCGGTGACCTCGAGCAGGTCGGTGAGATCGCTGGCCAGGACGTGGTGCCAGGTCGTGCGCAGGACGTGCGTGCGCACGAAGTCGGCGCGCGCGAACGATGCCTCGACCTCGGCCATCGTCGCCCCGCACCGACGGCCCACCGACCACAGCGACATGCCGTGCTCCTGCGACTGCACGCCTCCGAGGTGCTCCACCACGTCCCGCGGGCTGGGCAGCGGATCGCCGGTCAGCCGCTGCGGCCGGAGCCGAAACGGCACGAGGGACGCCTTCATGAACTGAGCCTCGCACAGCCTGGCCGCGATTGGCCCCAGGCGGCGCGGCTGGCTCTGAGCGTCTGGTCAGCCCATCTATGGTTGACCGCACTATGCGAACCGACCGATCACGCCTCGCGATCTGGTGCTGCCTGCTCCTGGTGGTCCTGACCGTCTCGGGGTGCTTCTCCGATCCGCCGAAGACCGACGAAGACAGCCGACCGAACGGCCGGACTGGGCTCTCGGTCAAGACGACGACGGAGCTCCCCGACGTCGTGATCGAGAAGGTCTCCTACCGGTCCGGGACCTCACCATCCACGGCCAGGTCTGTCGACCTGCGGGCGGCGGGCCTCATCCGGTGCTGATCTCGAACCACGGTGGATTCGCAGGCCTCGCCGACTGGGACGACCCGAACGGGTTCTGTGCGTGGTCGCCAAGACGGGGTGGGTCATGGCCGAGTCGAGCTATCGCGGAGAGGACGGTTCAGACGGCAGCATCGAGGTGTGCCGGGGCGAGGTCGACGACGTCCTGGCCATGCTCGAGGTGGTCGCGGAAGCAGTCGTACGCGGACCCGGATCGCATCGCCATGGTCGGCTGTCGCACGGTGGCTGCATCACGTCGAGGGCCGTCGAGCGCGGCGCCGACGTCGATCTGGCTGTCGACATCGCGGGTCCGACGGACTGGGGCCCGCTGATGACGTGCTGTGAAGCAGGTCGGCGGAGAGCCCCGTCGACGAATCCCGCGCTCAAGCAGACTTAGCCAGAGCTGGTCGGCCTCGATCGAGAAGGCAGTCGGGTGGCACACCCGATGCAGGTTCCGGAGCGATACGCGGAGCGCTCGCCGGACCCGGAGAAGATCGCGCGATGGAACAAGCCGTTCCTCATCATGCACGGAGGCGCCGACACGATCGTGCCCGTGCAGCAGTCCTGTGCCTTGGCGAACCAGATCGGTGGCTTCGAGGCTTATCGCTTGGACGCATCCGGAAGCGTGGAGACTCAGCCTCCCGCCGGGATGCGAAGAGCTGACGTGGAACGACGCGCCGACGCCGGTACGGACCTTCGACGCTGATCGCTACCTCCTGGTCTATGACGGGGTCGATCATCTTCTCGTGGCCGGCCAACGGCTTGACCCGGATGATGCCGGACTTCTTGCGGTTCCTCGAGGCCAAGATGCCGGCTGCGTGAGGTTCGGCTTCAGGCGGACTCGAGAGCCGCGTCGAGGGTGATCTCGACCCCGGTCAGGGCCTTGCTGACCGGGCATCCGGTCTTGGCGGCCTGGGCCGCCTGCTCGAAGCCGGCCGCGTCGATCCCCTCGGCCTTGCCTCGCACGGTCAGGGCGATGCCGGTGATCTTCATGCCCCCGTCCGGATCCGGTCCGAACGAGACGTCCGCGGTGACGTCGAGCGACCCCGGCTTGGCACCGCTGTTCTCGAGCTCCAAGGTCAGGGCCATCGAGTAGCAGGCGGAGTGCGCTGCACCCACGAGCTCTTCCGGCGTCGTCGTGTCGCTGTTGTCGTCGTCGACCCGCTTGGGCCACGACACGTCGAACGTGGCCAAGCCCGAGGTCTTGAGCTCGACCTGGCCGGATCCGTCATTGAATCCGCCATTCCAAGTGGTGCGTGCGGTGCTTGTGGGCATGTCGACTCCCCCTTCATCTGGTGTGGGATCGACGCTAGCGCGGCCCGGAAACACCTGCACGGCACGCCCATCGGCCGGACAGGATGCGAGGCCGTTTCCCATGTGGCCATCCATACGCTACCGTATGGGAGACCTCCATACGGAGGCGTATGGAGGAGGAACGATGTCAGCACAGCCACAGTCGCTCCAGACCGTTTCCCGCGCAGGCGACGTCATGGTGCCGATCAGGATCGTCCGGAGGTTCCCGCTCCTGACCTACCTCGCCTTGGCCTGCCTGTTCGGGTGGAGCCCCTACATCACCACGTTTCTCGCCGGCGGTTCCGGCGCCGAGAACCTGCCGCTCGGCCCCCTGGCCGCGACGCTCGTCGTCGTGTCCTGCCAGGGGCGAGAGAAGCTCCGTTCTTGGGGTCGCGGCCTGAGGCACTGGCGCGCGGCACCGTGCTGGTACGTCCTTGCCGTGGTCGTTCCCGTCGGCCTGCAGCTGCTGATGGTGGTGATCAACTCCGGACTGGGCGCGCCCTGGCCCACCTCAGGACAGCTCGCAGACTGGACGCAGGTGCCGCTCAACTTCCTCGGCATGCTGATCCTCGTCGGCTTCGGCGAAGAGACCGGCTGGGCGCTGTTCGCCGCGCCGATCCTCCTGCGCCGGCACGGTCTCCTCGTCGCCTGGGCGCTCGCCTCCGCGATGAGGATCTTCTGGCACCTGCCGCTCATGATCGGTGGCGACCTGTCGTGGTGGATCGGCACGGCCGGCAACGCCGCCTTCTCCATGGTGATGCTGCTCCTGCTGCTGGCGAGTGACGGCCGCTGGACGTTGGTGGCGGTCTGGCACGCGGCGCTCAACGCCATGAGCGGCCTGTTCTTCTTCACGATGGTGACCGGTGCCGACCTGGACCGGCTCCATCTCCTGTTCACCGGCGTCTACGTGATCGTCGCCGTGGCTGCTTACCTCGCGTGGAGCGGGCACCTGACCCGCGACGGCAGGACTCCGTCGGGCGCTGGGCGCCCTCCTCCCCGAATCCTGAACGCCGGGGGATTCGCGAGTGAAGCTGGCGTCTCACTGGAGCGCCCCCGGCAGGATTCGAACCTGCGCTCCCGCCTCCGGAGGGCGGTGCTCTATCCCCTGAGCTACGGGGGCCTCTCGGCCGCACGAGGACACATCTGGCCAGGTGCGGTGTGAGCCTACCCCAGCGCCGCTACGGTGAGGGTTGTGCCCACAGTGCTGGTCGTCGATGACGCCGCCTCGATCAGGCTCCTGATTCGGACCAACCTGGAGCTGGCGGGATTCGACGTCGAAGAGGCCGTGGACGGCGTCGACTGCCTCGCCTACCTCGCCGAGACCGACGAGCTTCCGGACGTCATCACGGTCGACGTGATGATGCCCCGTCAGGACGGCGTCGCGACCGCGGCGGCGATCCGCTCCGACCCCCGGACTGCCGACATCGGGGTCGTCATGGTCACCACGCAGAACCTCCCGGCCGACGTCCAGCGCGGCCTCCGGGCGGGGGTCGACGCCTACGTCACCAAGCCGTTCGACCCCGACGACCTGATCGCCACCGTGAACGACGTCGTGGCCCGTCGCGGCAACGGCAAGGCCGGCTGAGTCGGCCGATAGGCTGATCGGGTGACCCCCGAGCAGCTCTCCGACGTCTTCGTCGCCGCCCTCACGGACCTGGTGTCCGAGGGCGTTCTCGACCTGCCCGACGGCGTCCCGTCGCAGGTGCTGGTGGAGCGTCCGAAGGTCAAGGAGCACGGCGACTACGCCACGAACGCCGCGCTCCAGCTCGGCAAGCGGGCCGGGCTCAACCCGCGCGACCTCGCGACCATGCTGGCCGAGCGGCTCACCGAGCACCCGGGCATCGCGTCCGTGGAGGTTGCGGGGCCCGGCTTCCTCAACCTGCGGGTTGCCGCAGGAGCGCAGGGCGCCCTCGCGGCCGACGTCGTCCGGGCCGGAGACGCCTACGGCAAGAGCGACACGAACGCAGGTCGCAGCATCAACCTCGAGTTCATCAGCGCCAACCCGACCGGGCCCCTCCACCTCGGCCACACCCGATGGGCGGCGGTCGGCGACGCGATCGCCCGCGTCCTGGAAGCCACCGGGGCGACCGTCACCCGCGAGTTCTACATCAACGACCGCGGTGCCCAGATGGACAAGTTCGGTGCTTCCCTCAAGGCCCGGGCCCACGGGCAGGAGCCACCCGAGGACGGCTACCACGGCGAGTACGTCAAGGAGCTCGCCGACCGGGTCAAGGCGCATGCGCCCCTCGTGCTCGAACAGCCCGACGACGAGCAGAGTGGCATGTTCCGTGACATCGGTTACGAGATCCAGCTCGCCGAGCAGCGGGCCGAGCTCGAGGAGATGCACACACACTTCGACGTCTGGTTCTCCGAGCACTCGCTGCACGAGTCCGACGCGTTCGAGCGCGGCTTCGCGAGGCTGAAGGAGCTCGGCCACGTGTTCGAGCAGGACGGTGCCACCTGGATGCGCACCACCGACTTCGGCGACGACAAGGACCGCGTGCTCGTGCGCTCCGACGGCGAGCTCACCTACTTCGCGTCCGACACCGCCTACTACGTCGACAAGCGCGAGCGCGGCTTCGATCCGTGCATCTACCTGCTCGGGTCGGACCACCACGGCTATGTCGGCCGACTCTCGGCCATGGCTGCGTGCGTCGGCGACACCCCCGGCGAGCAGCTCCAGGTGCTCATCGGCCAGATGGTCAAGATCATGCAGAACGGCGAGGAGCTGAAGCTCTCCAAGCGCGCCGGCACCCTGGTCACGCTGCGCGAGCTGATCGACCTCATCGGCGTCGACCCGCTGCGCTACACGCTGATCCGTTATCCGGTCGACTCGCCGCTCACGCTCGACGTCGCCGAGATGACCAGGAAGAGCAACGACAACCCGGTCTACTACGTGCAGTACGCCCACGCGCGGCTCGCGAGCATCATGCGCAACGCCGCCGACCTCGGTGTGCTGGTCGATGTCGACGCGTTCGACCCGAACCAGCTGGCCACCGACCGCGAGGGCGACCTGCTGCGTGCCCTCGCCGAGTACCCGCGGGTCGTGGCCAGGGCCGCCGAGCTGCGCGAGCCGCACCGGGTCTCGCGGTACCTCGAGGACACCGCGTCGATGTTCCACAAGTTCTATGACACCTGCCGGGTGCTGCCGCAGGGCGACGAGGAGACGACCGACCTGCACCGGGCCCGCCTCGTCCTCGTCGCCGCCACGCGGCAGGTGCTCGCCAACGGACTGACGCTGCTCGGCGTCGATGCCCCGGAGCGCATGTATAGCGTCCTCCATCGGATGTTGGCGATGAGATCCCACGAGGCAGGAGCCCTGCACGGCCAGGCCGGCGATCGCGGCCCGGCGTGGCTGAGGGTGCCCGAGGACGCCGACCAGCTGGTCCCACTGCTCTGGGCGGCCGGCGTCTCCAAGGTCGACGGTGTGCTCACGGTGGCAGGGGAGTCCGCCCCCGATCTCGCGGCCGAGTTCGGCACACCCGTGTACGTCGTCGACGAGGACGACTTCCGCGCCCGCGCCCGTTCCTTCCGTGACGCGTTCGAGGGTGCCGACGTCTACTACGCCGGCAAGGCGTTCCTGTGTGTGGCGACGGCGAGATGGATCGCGGAGGAGGGCCTCGGCCTCGACGTGTGCACCGGGGGAGAGCTGGCCGTCGCGCTGCGCGCCGAGTTCCCGCCGGCTCGCATCGGGCTGCACGGCAACAACAAGTCGGTCGACGAGCTGCGCCGCGCGCTCGAGGCAGGCGTCGGGCGCATCATCATCGACTCCACCGAGGAGATCGACCGGCTGGTCGCGCTCACCGGTGAGCTCGGTGTCGAGGCGCCGGTCATGGTGCGCGTCACCGCCGGCGTCGAGGCGCACACGCACGAGTACATCTCCACGTCGCACGAGGACCAGAAGTTCGGCTTCTCGATCAGCGCCAATCATGACCAGCCCAGCGATGCCCTCGCGGCCGTGCGCCGGGTTCTGGCCGAGCCCGGCCTGCGCCTGCTCGGCCTGCACTCGCACATCGGGTCGCAGATCTTCGTCACCGACGGCTTCGAGGTGGCGGCCAGGCGAGTTCTTCAGCTCCATGCCGACATCGCGAAGACGCTCGGCGTCGAGCTCCCTGAGCTCGATCTGGGCGGCGGGTTCGGCATCGCGTACTCGACCCAGGACGACCCGTCGACGCCCGACGACCTCGCCCGAGGCATGCGCAAGATCGTCGACGACGAGTGCGCGGCCATGGACATCTCGGTGCCTCGCCTGTCCGTCGAACCCGGCCGCGCCATCGCGGGTCCGTCCACGTTCACGCTCTACGAGGTCGGCACCACCAAGGAGGTCGACCTCGACGGGGGCGCGTCTCGTCGGTACGTCTCGGTCGACGGCGGGATGAGCGACAACATCCGCCCGGCGCTCTACAGCGCCGACTACTCGTGCACCCTGGCGTCGCGGTCGTCAGACGCGCCGGCCGTGCTGAGTCGCGTGGTCGGCAAGCACTGCGAGGCCGGCGACATCGTCGTCAAGGACGAGTACCTGCCCGGTGACGTGCAGGCCGGCGACCTCCTCGCAGTGCCGGGCACCGGTGCCTACTGCCGCTCCCTGGCGAGCAACTACAACCACGTGCCCCGCCCGGCGGTGGTCGCCGTCCGCGATGGCGAGGCCCGGCTGCTGCTGCGCCGCGAGACCGAGGACGACCTGCTCGCACTCGACCAGGGTTAGTCGGACGTCTCCAGCCCGCGACGCGGTCCCGGGCCGAGGCTCGCGAGGGCGTCCTCGT
Source organism: uncultured Actinomycetota bacterium (assembly GCA_963726885.1). GTDB lineage: Bacteria > Actinomycetota > Actinomycetes > Propionibacteriales > Nocardioidaceae > Aeromicrobium. Next base: position 251,591 of record CAVSDS010000012.1, read on the forward strand.
TGTTGTAGATCGCGCAGGTCTGCAGCGAGAGGCATCCACAGCCGATGCAGCCGTCGAGGTTGTCGCGCAGGTTCTGCAGTCGCGTGATCCGGTCGTCGAGGTCGCTGCGCCAGCGTTCGGAGAGGCGGGACCAGTCCTCCGAGGTCGGGGTGTGGCCCTCCGGCAGGGTGTCCAGGGCCGCACCGATGTCGTGCAGCGAGATGCCGAGCCGTTGGGAGAACCGGACGAACGCGACGCGACGCAGGACGTCGCGGTGGTAGCGCCGTTGGTTGCCCGTCGTGCGACGACTGCTGATGAGGCCCTCGCGCTCGTAGAAGTGCAGGGCCGAGACCGTCACGCCGGCCCGTTCGGCGAGCTCGCCGGGCGTGAGCTCGCGTTGCCGCAAGGCCAGGTTCGACATGGGTACCTCCAGACCTCAAGTTTACCTGAGGTCTGACCCGAGCGAGTTCAACCGCCGCAGGCCACGACGCCCCATTGCTCGTTCGTCGTGTTGTTCGAGAGCCGCTCTCCCGTCGACCGTCACCGTGCACGAACCGTGGTGCTGGGTGGAAAGATC
>CAVSDS010000013.1:0-218299 GCA_963726885.1 uncultured Actinomycetota bacterium
CCAAGAAGAGCTTCACCCTCAAGCTCGACTCCGGCAGGAACCTCTGCGGCATGGGCACCAGCAAGAAATGGGCCCTCGTCGCCAACGACTACGACAAGTCGCTGTTGCGCAACTCGGTGGCCTATGAGCTCGGCAAGCGATTCAGCAACCTCCAGTGGACGCCCGACGAGAAGCCGGTCGACCTGTTCGTCAACGGCTCCTACCGCGGGTCGTACTCGCTGGTCGAGCGGCCCACGAACACCGGTGCCACCCTCCCGGCCCTGGGCGGTCGCGTCCCGATCACCGCGGCCGATGTCGGCAGCAGCCCCGGCAGCGTCGGCTACATCATGGAATGGGACTTCCGCAAGGGCGCCCAGTACAACTTCGGCGCCGGCAGCAGCGGCTGGGTCGGCCTGAAGGAGCCGGAGGACGAGGAGTACAGCGCCGCCATGGGCAACTACATCAACGACTACGTCGACAAGGCTGACGCAGCCGGTCCGCCAGGCCGCCACGAGCGACAACTGGAAGAACTACATCGACATCAACTCGGCGGTCGACTACTACCTGGCGATGGAGTTCCTGAAGCCGGTCGACGGCAACATGTGGGCCAGCGTCTACATGTACAAGCCGCAGAACGGCGGCAAGCTCACGTTCGGTCCGTTGTGGGACTTCGACCTGGCGGCGGGATCGGCCACACGCGCCGGCAACGTGGTCGAGCCCGTCGAGCTGGTACCTGCGCAACTCGCTCGGCGTCTCGGCGATGCAGTCGTCCAAGACGTGGTTCAACTACCTGAACGACAGCGCCGAGTTCCGGGCCGCCGTGAGGGCGCGCTGGAACCAGCTGGACCAGGGCCTGCACATGAACGCGTTCATCGCGGAGCAGAAGGCGCTGCTCGGGAAGTCCGCCGCCGAGAACTACGTGAAGTGGAACCACGGCAGCAGGATCAGCGAGTACCAGGTGATCAAGGGTTCGCTGGGCCAGCGACGTCGAGTACCTCCGCAGCTGGACGGAGAGCCGCAACCAGTGGATCGACAGCCAGCTCGACAACGCCGACTGAGGTTCAGGCGGACAAAGCCGATTTGAACAGGGCCGATGGGTTGGCGTAGACTGACCTGTCGGCTTGTTCAGCCGCGCTCTTCCCTGTCCCGCACCTGATGGGGCCCGTATCCAGCGGGCGGGACGTGCGCGCCCCAAGGGAAGCGGTAGAGCAGCCGGCACCAGACGAAACGAGCGAAGAAGAGGTTATGGCGAAGAAGGAAGGCGTCATCGAGATGGAGGGCGCCGTGGTCGAGGCGCTACCCAACGCGATGTTCCGGGTGGAGCTGGCCAACGGCCACAAGGTCCTCGCGCACATCAGCGGCAAGATGCGCCAGCACTACATCCGCATCCTCCCGGAGGATCGGGTCGTGGTGGAGCTGTCGCCGTACGACCTCAGCCGCGGTCGCATCGTCTACCGATACAAATGAATAGCAACCACGCGTTCAGAGACTGGAAGTAGAGCTTCATGAAGGTCAATCCGAGCGTGAAGAGGATCTGCGAGAAGTGCAAGGTGATTCGTCGCCACGGCACGGTCAGGGTGATCTGCGAGAACCCACGACACAAGCAACGGCAGGGCTAGACCTCTTCATACGCAACAACAACATCTGATGGCTCACCTGGGCACTCCGCACGATGGGAGGGCCAAGGTGCCACCCCCGGCGCAGAGGCCGGGGCCCGGCTGGAGGCAGCCGGGACGCCCCGGATGCCGAGACCTCTGCCGAACGGAAGGAACTGCCTAGATGGCACGCCTCATCGGAGTCGACCTCCCGCGCGACAAGCGCATCGAGGTCGCTCTCACGTACATCTTCGGGATCGGGAACACCCGCGCCCGTCAGACTCTCGCCGCCACCGGCGTCAGCCCCGACCTCCGGGTCCACGAGCTGAACGACGACCAGCTGGTGGCGCTCCGCGATCACATCGAAGCCAACTACCAGACCGAGGGCGACCTGCGTCGCGAGGTCACGGCGGACATCCGCCGCAAGATGGAGATCGGCAGCTACCAGGGCCGACGCCACCGCGCGCACCTGCCCGTCCGCGGCCAGCGCACGAAGACCAATGCACGCACGCGCAAGGGTCCCAAGCGCACCGTCTCCGGAAAGAAGAAGTGATCTAGAGCATGCCTCCCAAGACCACCACTGGCGCCAAGAAGACGCGCCGCAAGGTGAAGAAGAACATCGCTCAGGGCGAAGCCCACATCAAGAGCACGTTCAACAACACCCACGTCACGATCACGGACCCCGCGGGGGCCGTCATCGCCTGGGCCTCCGGCGGAACCGTCGGGTTCAAGGGCTCGCGCAAGTCCACGCCGTTCGCCGCAGGCATGGCCGCAGAGTCGGCCGGCCGTCAGGCGATGGAGCACGGGATGAAGAAGGTCGACGTCTTCGTCAAGGGCCCCGGCTCAGGACGCGAGACGGCGATCCGTTCGCTGAGCGGAGTCGGCCTCGAGGTCGGCACCATCTCCGACGTCACCCCCACGCCGCACAACGGCTGCCGCCCACCCAAGCACCGGAGGCTCTGAACCATGGCTCGCTACACCGGCCCCCTCACCAAGAAGTCGCGCCGTCTCGGCGTCGACCTCGTCGGCGGTGACGCCGCCTTCGAGCGTCGTCCCTACCCGCCCGGCATGCACGGACGCGCCCGCGTCAAGGAGTCCGAGTACCGCACGCAGCTGCAGGAGAAGCAGAAGGCCCGCTACACGTACGGCGTGCTGGAGAAGCAGTTCCGCAAGTACTACGAGGCCGCGCACCGCAAGCCCGGCAAGACCGGCGACAACCTGCTCTCGCTCCTGGAGAGCCGACTCGACAACGTCGTCTACCGCGCCGGACTCGCCCGCACGCGTCGTCATGCCCGCCAGCTCGTGACCCACGGTCACTTCCTGGTCAACGGCGTCAAGACGAACATCCCGTCGTTCCAGGTGAGCAAGTACGACATCATCGACGTCAAGCAGAAGTCGCTGGAGTCCACGCCGTTCATCGTCGCGCGCGAGACGCACGACAAGGACACCGTTCCGGGCTGGCTCGACGTCTCGCCCGATCGCGGACGCATCCTCGTGCACCAGAACCCCGTCCGTGAGCAGATCACCGTTCCGATCCAGGAACAGCTGATCGTGGAGTTCTACTCCAAGATCTAGCGCTCCACATCAACACCGCGCACCATCAACCCGGTCCTTCAAATAGAGGTTGGACCGGAAAGGAAGAAAAATGCTGATCGCCCAGCGCCCCGTCCTGTCCGAAGAGGTTGTCGACGAGTTCCGTTCACGGTTCGTCATCGAGCCTCTCGAGCCCGGATTCGGCTACACCCTCGGCAACTCGCTGCGTCGCACGCTGCTGTCGTCGATCCCGGGTGCCGCCGTCACGTCCATCAAGATCAACGGAGTCCTGCACGAGTTCTCGACCGTTCCCGGACTGACCGAGGACGTCACCGAGATCATCCTGAACCTCAAGGACCTCGTGGTCTCCTCCGAGAACGACGAGCCGGTCGTCATGTACCTGCGCAAGTCCGGCAAGGGTGTGGCCACTGCGGCCGACATCGAGCCGCCGGCCGGCGTCGAGGTGCACAACCCCGACCTGCACGTCGCGACCCTCAACGAGAAGGGCAGCCTCGAGATCGAGCTCGTCGTCGAGCGCGGCCGCGGCTACGTCTCGGCCACGCAGAACAAGACCGGTGAGGAAGAGATCGGCCGCATGCCCGTCGACTCCATCTACTCGCCGGTCCTCAAGGTGACCTACAAGGTCGAGGCCACCCGTGTCGAGCAGCGCACCGACTTCGACAAGCTCGTCATCGACGTCGAGACCAAGAAGTCCATGCTGCCGCGCGACGCCATCGCGTCGGCCGGTTCCACCCTGGTGGAGCTGTTCGGTCTGGCTCGTGAGCTCAACATCGAGGCCGAGGGCATCGACATCGGCCCGTCGCCGGTCGACGAGCAGCTCGCCGCCGACCTCGCGCTGCCGATCGAGGACCTCAACTTCACGGTCCGCTCGTACAACTGCCTCAAGCGCGAGGGCATCCACTCCGTGGGTGAGCTCATCACCCGCTCGGAGCAGGACCTGCTCGACATCCGCAACTTCGGTTCGAAGTCGATCGACGAGGTCAAGGCCAAGCTCGCGGAGATGGGCCTGGCACTCAAGGACAGCCCCGCCGGGTTCGACCCGACGGCGGCCATCGAGGCCTACGACGACGACGCCAGCTTCGCCGAGGACGAGCAGTACTGACCAGCCGCTCGACCCGGCACCGATCGCTGAATTTGGAGAGACCATGCCCACGCCCACCAAGGGAGCACGCTTCGGCGGCAGCCCCTCGCACCAGCGCCTGATCCTGGCCAACCTGGCCCAGGCCTTGTTCGAGAACGGCCGCATCACCACCACGGAGGCCAAGGCGCGACGCCTGCGTCCGTACGCCGAGCAGCTGATCACGAAGGCCAAGATCGACACGGTGGCCAACCGTCGTCAGGTCGTGAAGGTCATCCGTGACCAGGACGTCCTGCACACGCTGTTCACCGAGATCGGGCCGGCCATGTCGACCCGCCCCGGTGGATACACGCGCATCACGAAGATCGGTCCGCGCAAGGGCGACAACGCCCCCATGGCCGTCATCGAGATCGTCGAGGCCAAGGAGTTCGCCGCCCAGAACCAGACGCCGAAGAAGCCGGCCAAGAAGAAGACGGCTCCTGCGGCTGCGGCCGAGCCGGTCGAGGACGAGGTGGTCGAGAACGAGGCCGTCGTCGAGGCTGACCTCGAGAAGACCGAGGAGCCGGTCGCCGAGGCCGACGTCGAGGTGGCTGCCGACCAGGTGGCCGAGTCGATCGAGACCGAGGCAGCCCAGGACGAGGCTGGTCAGGACGAGGCAGCTGTCGAGGCTGACCTCGAGAAGACCGAGGAGCCGGTCGCCGAGACCGACGCGGAAGCCGACACCGAGAAGTAGCACCAGCACACGAACGAAGACAGGCCCGGCACCCCTCAGGGGAGCCGGGCCTGTCGCCGTGTGAGCGGATTCAAGCGAGCGTCAGGGGCGGTGGACCGCCAGGACGCGGAAGTTCTGCTCGGCGGCCATGCGATCGGTGGGCCACCCCTGCTCGATGAGCCAGCGCTGCAGGGAGTCTGCTCCGAGGTTCTTGCCCACCACGAGGTGGGCGCGTCCGTCGGGCGTCAGGCGCGGCAGCCAGGTCTCCAGCATCTTGTGCAGGGCGGCCTTGCCGACGCGGATCGGGGGGTTGGACCAGATGGCATCGAAACGGACGTCCTCAGGGACGTCGTCGGGCAGTGCGACGTTGACGTCGACGCCCATCGACTCGGAGTTGAACCGGGTCAGCTCGATGGCCCGCTCGTTGACGTCGGTGGCCCACACGGTGGTGTCGGGCGAGGCGACGGCGATGGCACAGGCGATCGGGCCCCATCCGCAACCGAGGTCGAGCACGGTCGTGTCCTTCGGGGGTGCGGACGTCTGGCGCAGCAGGATGGCTGTCGCCTTGTCGAGTCCTTCACCGGCGAAGACCCCGCTCGACGTCGCGAGCTCGAGGTCGTTGCCCCAGGCGCTGAACCGGACGCGGCGACGTCGATCCTCGGCGGTGGGCTTGTTGCTGAAATAGTGCTCGGTCACAGGGCACTCGCCTGCACGGCGTACGTCACGGTGATGATCTCTTCCACCTCGTTGTCGAGTTCTGCGTACTCGGGGCCCGGAGCACGCACGGTTGTCGTCAACGGGGCGGGGCCCCAGGAACTCCAGGTGCGTCCATTGTCGCACTGGAAGCGCCGACATGGTTAATGCCCACGGTGCTGCCGTGCTTCGGCCGCCCGCTCTGCCAGCTGGTCGTCGGGCGGGTAGACCACCTCTTCGAGCGTCAGACCGTGGGCGGGCATGACCTGCACCCGGGCGTCGCGCGCGGCCGACTCGAGCACGGACGCCGCCCACTCGGGGGCGAATCGATGCTCGCCGACGGCGACGAGCGCGCCCATGAGCGAGCGAACCATCGAGTGGCAGAACGCGTCGGCGCGGACCGTCGTCTCGAGCAGGTCGTCATCGCGACGTTCGCTGTGCAGCGCGAGCGCGGTCCGGATGGTCGTCGCTCCCTTCCGCTTCTTGCAGAAGGCCGCGAAGTCGTGCAGGCCCAGCAACGGCTCGGCGGCGGCGTTCATGGCGTCGACATCGAGCTCACGCGGCCAGTCGACGACGTGGCCGCGGGTGAGTGGATCGCCCGGCCCGCGGTCGCGCAGCCGGTACACGTAGCGCCGCTGGAGGGCGGAGAAGCGGGCATCGAAGGCGGGCGGCGCTGCTGCGAGGGCCTGGAGCCGGATGTCGTCGGGCAGGAGTCTCTGCAGGCGCCGCGTCAGGCCGGGGACATCGACGCCGTCGTCGAGGTCGACGTGCGCCACCTGGCCGCGTGCGTGCACGCCTGCGTCCGTGCGTCCGGCGCAGGTCAGGGGAGCGGGGGACTCGAGCCTCAGGACGGTCGCGAGAGCCACCTCGACCTCACCCTGGACGGTGCGCAGCCCCGGCTGGGCCGCCCAGCCGTGGAACTGGGCGCCGTCGTAGGAGAGGTCGAGACGCAAGCGCATGCGCTCACGCTAGCGGTGCCGCCAACGGTCACGCCCAGGCGTTGAACGACCACGAACCGAGCAGGAAACCGCCCGCTCCGGCGAGGGCGTAGAGAAACCACCACGTCCAGATCCCGATCGCGTCGCCGGTCGAGGTGCCGGGGATCCGCACCTTGGCGGTGGCGACCAGGAGGGCCAGGGCCGGCAGCGCCATCGCCTCGAACACCACACCGCACACCAGCCAGCCGATGACGACTCCGTCGCCGCTGAACGCGTACTCGAGGAAGTTCCAGCCGAGCGAGCCGAACAGCAGGACCCACATCGGCAGGATCAGGGTCGGAGCGCCGACCGTCGCAGCGATCGCAGTCGCCGCGAACGTGGCCAGGATGAGCACCGGGATCGCGACCGAGAGCATCACGCTGGCGCCTTCGGGGCATGGCTGGACGGGGACGTACGGGCCGCCGGTGGCGCACGCGCCACCGATGTCCATGACCGCGCGCATCCCGAAGTAGGTCCACGCGGTGGTCAGCGTGATGAGCGCGACGCTGACCACGAGCACACCGATGCGGATCAGAGGCAGCCTGGTCACAGGGGTCGGGGAGATGGCCACGGCTCATCGTGGCAGATGCGGTGGTGCGTGAGGCTCAGGCCCAGCGCTGTGCGGCGGGAACGAACTCCAGCTGGCGGTCGCCGGTGTAGATCTGCTTGGGCCGGGCGATCTTCTGCTCCTTGTCGTCGACCAGCTCGACCCACTGGGCGAGCCAGCCGGCGGTACGCGGGATGGCGAACAGCACGGTGAACATCTCGGGTGGGAACTCCAGCGCCTCGTAGATGAGGCCGGAGTAGAAGTCGACGTTCGGGTAGAGCTTGCGCTTGACGAAGTACTCGTCCTCGAGGGCGATCTTCTCCAGCTCCTGGGCGATCTCGAGCAGCGGGTTGATGCCCGTGACCTCGAAGACGTCGTCGCAGGCCTTCTTGATGATCGTGGCGCGCGGGTCGTAGTTCTTGTAGACGCGGTGGCCGAAGCCCATGAGGCGCTCGTCGCCGTTCTTGACGCCGTCGATGAACTCGCTGACCTTGTCCTTGCTGCCGATGCGCCGGAGCATCTTGAGCACGGACTCGTTGGCGCCACCGTGCAGGGGCCCGTAGAGGGCCGCGATGCCGCCGGAGACGGCCGAGTACGGGTCGACCTGGCTGGATCCGATCGAGCGCACCGCGTTGGTGGAGCAGTTCTGCTCGTGGTCGGCGTGCAGGATGAACAGCACCTCGAGCGCCTTGACGAGGCGCGGATCGGCCTCGTAGTCCTTCTCGCTCATCTTGAACAGCATCGAAAGGAAGTTCTCGGTGTACGTGAGGTCGTTGTCGGGGTAGACGTACGGCTTGCCCTGGGCGTGCCGGAAGGACCATGCGCCCAGCGTGGGCATCTTGGCGATCATGCGGACCATCTGGTCGTGGCGGATGTCGGGGTCGCTGATCGCCCGCGCCTCGGGATAGAACGTCGACAGCGCGCTGACGCTCGACAGCAGCATGCCCATCGGGTGCGCGTCGTAACGGAAGCCCTGCATGAGGCTCTTCAGGTTCTCGTGGACGAACGTGTGGAACGTGATCTCGTGCACCCACTGCTCGTGCTGGGACTCGGTGGGCAGCTCGCCGTGGATGAGCAGGTAGGCGACCTCGAGGTACGTCGACGACTCGGCCAGCTGCTCGATCGGGTAGCCGCGGTACTCGAGGATGCCCTCGTCGCCGTCGATGTACGTGACAGCGCTGCGACACGACGCGGTGTTCGTGAACCCGGGGTCGTACATCGCGATGCCCGGTTCGTCGTCGGTCTTGCCGATCTTGCCCAGATCGGCGGCACTGATGGTGCCGTCGGTGATGGGAAGCTCGTACTCGTCGCCGGTGCGGTTGTCGCGTACGGTGAGCGTCGGGTTGTCGGTCACGATGGATCTCCTGTGACAGTTCAGATGTCCGGGTGTCAGCGGGTTCTCGCGGGCCGTTCCAACCTAATGCGGGCTGTCGGGTCCTGCACAGAGAGGGTCCGGCGGGTGGTCCTCGTTTTGACCGAGGGGGCGGCGGCCGGTTAGTCTTGTACGTCGTCGTACCCCGCGGGATCACGCTCATCCGTGACACTGCACCGCACACGACCGGCAGCACGAAAAACCACTGGACGATCAACGAAAAGGTCACGCCGTGCCCACGTACAGCCCCAAGCCAGCTGATATCACCCATCAGTGGCACGTCATCGACGCCGACGACGTCGTTCTCGGCCGTCTGGCCGTCCAGGCTGCCACGCTGCTGCGCGGCAAGCACAAGCCCACCTACGCCCCCCACGTCGACGGTGGCGACTTCGTCATCATCGTCAACGCCGACAAGATCTCGCTGTCGGGTCAGAAGCGCACCGACAAGCTGGCGCACCGTCACAGCGGGTACCCGGGCGGACTCAAGACCATCGCCTACGGCGACCTCCTCGAGAAGGACGCCCGCAAGGCCATCGAGAAGTCGGTGCGGGGCATGCTCCCCAAGAACCGCCTGGGACGTCAGCTCATCAAGAAGCTGAAGGTCTACTCCGGCCCCGAGCACCCGCACGCCGCCCAGAAGCCCCAGCCGTTCGAGATCATTCAGATCTCCCAATAATCCGACAGAAGAGAACCCCGTGGCAGACACCGAGACACCAGAAGCCGTCACCGATCCCGAGACCGAGATCACGACGGACGCCGAAGGCGTGGCCTACACGTCCGAGACGAGCCCGTCGGCCGACATGCCCGACAAGCCGGCCACGATCGCTCCCGCCGCGGCCACCGGCCGTCGCAAGGAGGCCATCGCGCGCGTCCGCATCGTCCCGGGCTCCGGTGAGTGGACGGTCAACGGCAAGCCGCTCGAGGAGTACCTCCCGAACAAGCTGCACCAGCAGATCGCCAAGGAGGCGTTCGCCGAGACCGGCCTCGACGGTCGGTTCGACGTCGTCGCCCGCGTCACCGGTGGCGGCATGACCGGCCAGGCCGGCGCACTCCGCCTCGGCGTGGCCCGCGCCCTCAACATGGTCGACGAGGAAGCCAACCGTCCGGTGCTCAAGAAGGCCGGGTTGCTCACGCGCGACTCGCGCATCAAGGAGCGCAAGAAGGCCGGCCTCAAGAAGGCACGCAAGGCTCCCCAATACAGCAAGCGCTGAGCAGCAAGCGCTGATCCAGTGGGCCGCATCTTCGGCACCGACGGGGTCCGCGGGCTCGCGAACCGTGACGTCACGGCCGAGCTCGCGCTCGACCTCTCGGTCGCGGCTGCGCACGTGCTTGGCGAGGCCGGCGCGTTCGCCGACCAGCGACCCACGGCCGTCGTGGCCCGCGACCCGCGAGCCTCGGGGGAGTTCCTCGAAGCTGCCGTCGTGGCCGGGCTCGCATCCGCCGGCGTCGACGTGCACCGTCTCGGCGTCCTCCCCACGCCCGGCGCGGCCTTCCTCACCGCCTTCCTCGACGCCGACATGGGCGTGATGATCTCGGCCAGCCACAACCCGATGCCCGACAACGGCATCAAGTTCCTGTCCCGTGGCGGCCTGAAGCTCGACGACGACATCGAGATCCTCATCGAGAACCGCCTCGAGGAGCCCTGGGCCCGGCCCACCGGCGCAGACGTGGGCCGCATCGGCGACAGCCGGGCCGGCGTCACCACGTACGTCAAGCATCTCGTCGACTCGGTACCAGAACGGCTCGACGCCTTCACGATCGTCCTCGACTGCGCGAACGGCGCAGCGTACGAAGTCGGTCCGGAGGTCTTCGCGCGACTCGGCGCCGACGTGGTGGCCATCCACGCCGAGCCCGACGGACACAACATCAACGCCGGCTGCGGGTCCACACATCTCGACGACCTCCAGAAGGCCGTGGTCGAGCACGGCGCCGACGTCGGATTCGCGTTCGACGGCGACGCCGACCGTTGCCTCGCCGTCGACGCAGGCGGCAATGTCGTCGACGGCGACCAGATCCTTGCCATCCTCGCGCTGGCCGCTCGTGACGACGGCCGGCTCAAGGACGACACGGTGGTCGCCACGGTCATGAGCAACCTGGGGTTCGTGCAGGCGATGAACGAGGCCGGCATCACGGTCCAGCAGACGTCGGTGGGCGATCGGTACGTGCTGGAGGCGATGCGCGCCGGATCGTTCACCTTGGGTGGCGAGCAGTCCGGTCACGTCATCATGAGCGACTTCGCCACCACCGGAGACGGGGTGCTCACCGCCGCCCACGTCGCGGCACGCATGGCCACCACCGGCAAGCCGCTGGCCGATCTCGCCGCCGTCATGACCCGGCTGCCGCAGGTGCTGCTGAACGTCCCCGACGTCGACAAGTCCCGAGCCGACACCGATCCGGTGCTGCAGAGCGAGGTCGCCGCGGCGGCGGCCAGGCTCGGTGACACCGGCCGGGTCCTGCTGCGCCAGTCAGGCACCGAGCCGCTGGTGCGGGTGATGGTGGAGGCTCCCACCGCCCAGCTCGCCCACGAGGTCGCCGAACACCTGGCCGGTGTGGTGCGCGCGACCCTGGCCCTGTGACCTCGATGTCGCTGCGCGACATCTCACGACTCGCGTGCGTGATCGCGCTCGTGACCGTCGTCGTGGCGTTGACCGTCAAGGTGCCTGCACCCGACGAGAGCCCCTCATCGTCCGCGCAGGAGCACGCCGAGCCACGTCTGAGCCGCGGGGCCTCCAGCGCCGTGGACGACGCGCTACGGGACCGTGAGAAGGCGATCGAACGGCTGGAGCGGGTCACCGACCAGGCCCATGTCGCGGTCAGCGTGCGCGACCAGGCGTCCGGGGTCGCGTTCGACTACGGCAGCGGTCGCTTCCCGACGGCGAGCCTCGTCAAGATCCACTTCGCCGCCCTGATGTCGTGGCGGGCCGAGCGGAGCGGTGAGGAGCTCACCGCCGCCCAGCGCCGCGACATCGAGCAGATGCTCGTCCGCAGCGAGAACGAGCCGGCCCTCCGGGCCTACTTCGCGCTGGGCGGCCCTCCAGGGATCGAGCACGGCCTGGACACGGCTTTCGGCAAGCCCGGTGTCAACGTCGGCGACCAGGGCTTCTGGGGGCATTCCTTCACCACACCGCACGAGGTCGTCGCGCTGCTCGATCGCGTCCTCGACCCCGGCGCCTGGGGCACGTACGCGTTGATGCAGGACGCGATGGCCCGAGTCACCCCCGAGCTGCGATGGGGCATCACGGCCCTGGCCGACGACGAGAGCTTGGCGCAGGTGAAGGTCGGCTTCGTCGAGGAGGCCGAGGGCTGGGTCGTGAACAGCTCAGGCCGCGTCATCGTCGACGGTGGTCCGGTGGTCATCTCGGTCATGACCGACCGGAATCCCACCTTCGAGGACGGCGTCGCGACGATCGAGGAGGTCGCCCGACTGGTCGGTGAGGTCGTGCGGGCCGAACGCGCCGCCGGCGCCGTCAGCTGGAAGGACCTCGGCACCACGATCCGCGAAGGGCAGGGCTACGCCGCGTAGCGCTCGGTCAGCAGAACGGTCGGCCGTCGTCCTTGCTGCGCCGGAGAGCTGTCCACGTCGGTTGGTCCACGACTCCACTGGCGAAGAGCTTCCGGTCGGTCTGGAAGGCCTGCACCGCGGAGACGGTTCGAGGACCATAGGGGGCGCCGTCGATCTTCGGCTCGAAGTACCCGAGCGCCTTGAGCATGCGCTGGACCTCGCTGATCGTGAGCAGGGTGGCGACGTCGCCATTGGTTCCGGCGCCTGACTGAAGCACCGGCAGCGTCGGGATGTCGCGGCAGACGCAGTAGCTGTCGCCGACCTGCTCCGCATCCATCTTGCGAAGCACCGCTCCCATGTCAGCGCGCTTGACCCGTGCAGCAGCAGGCCTTGGCCAGGGTGTCGAAGGGTCCGACGTAGGCGACGCGCCGGACGCCCTCGGACTTGTAGGTCGAGCACGACGCTGCCGCGTCGAGGAACTTGCCGTTCTTCTCCTTCGCGGCCGCCTTCTCCACTCCGGCGTCGGCAGACGCCGTGGTGCTCCGGGCGAGCTCGACGATGAACCTCCCGTCGCACTTGACGTTGGTCGAGCCTGGCGCCGCGGTCGTCTTCACCGCGGTCGGTTTGGCTGACGAGGGCGGTGCCGCTGACGCCTTCGGCTCGTCCGATGGACCAGACCTCGTGACGGCGACCGTCGTGATCAGCAGCAGCACCGTCAGGACGCCGATGACGATCGCGGCGACCATGATCCACCCCGTGTCGGACGTGCCGCCGGGGCCCATGGGGGGCGCGACAGTAGGCGCCGTGGGCGGCGCGTGGGTGTCGCTGGGTCGATGGGTCATACGGTTTCTTGCCCCTCAGGGATCCAGTGTGGACCCCTCATTGTGTCTAATGAACCGTTCACTTCGCCACGAGGTCCGAAATTTCGTGCCGTGACCTTGCCTAACATCAGGATCGTGACGACCACCGAACCCGTCGATCTCCACGACGACAACGCCTTCGCCACGTTCTACGACGTCTACGAGCGGGCCCTCGATCGCGATGTCGACCAGCCCTATTCGGCGATCGAGAAGCGGGTCGGCATGCGCCCGGACGCGTATGCCGACAAGGTGGTGCTGCTCGCCCGAGATGACGACGGCACGCCCGTGGGCGGCGGCCTGGTCGAGCTGCCGTTGCGCGACAACACCGGCTTCGTCTACGTCGAGGTGTTCACGGTGCCGGAGCACCGTCGCCGCGGCCACGGCGCAGCGGTCGTCGAGACCATCGAGGAGATCGGTCGCGACGCCGGCCGCTCGATCCTGTTCGGCGAGGCCGTCTGGGAGCTCGATGCCGTGGACCCGGCATCCCAGGCGTTCGCCGAGGCGGTCGGGTTCCGCCTCGACCTGATGGACGCCATGCGCGTGCTCCCGCTGCCGGCCACGATCCCGCCCCTGAAGGTCGCGCCGGGATACACGATCCACTCGTGGCGCGGCGTGTGTCCCGAGACGTGGGTTCGGGGCTACGCCGAAGCCCGTCGACAGCTCAACGAGGAGGCTCCGGGCGGGGACGCCGACCTCGAGAACGAGTTCTGGGACGTCTCGCGGGTCCGGTACGAGGAGGAGCACTGGGCCGAGCAGGGCCGCACACCCCAGGTGAGCATCGCGGTCGACGACGACGGCGAGGTCGTCGGGCACACCCTGCTGGTGTTCCCGGGCGGCGGCGACGACGAGGTGTACCAGTGGGACACCCTCGTGCTGCCGACCCATCGCGGGAACGCACTCGGTCTCGCCCTCAAGGTGAAGACGATGCTGGAGTCGGCCGACCTGCTCGAGGGGCGCCGGCGCATCACCACCTACAACGCGGCGGGGAACGAGGCGATGATCCGGGTCAACGAGGTGCTGGGGTTCCAGCAGATCGCCTGGGTCGGTGAGTATGTGAAAACCCTCTAGCTGCGCATCGCCGAGGGCTATCGTCATGGATCATCCGGCGAAGGGTGGATCAATGCTTCGTCATGTGACCGCAATCGTCGCTGTCGCCGCACTCCTCGGTGGCTGCACGTCGTCCGGCGACGGTGGCGACGACGCTGGCAACGCGACTCCCGACCAGCCGAAGGACGCGACGCCGGTCTTCGCGTTCACGCTCGACGACGGCGATCGCAGCCGCATCGTGTCGAGCGGGAGCCATCGGGACGTCGACGGATCCGTGCGGGCCTTCCTGCCGAACGGATCGGTGCTCCTGGAGCGATTCTCGGAAGAAGGGGACGGCGATGACGCCTTGCTCGTCGCCACCGCAACCGGGGAGACGGCGTCTGCCGAAGCCAGGGTCGAAGGTCTGGGGTCGGGCGCGTCCGGCTTCGGGCGTGGCACGGTGCTGGCGGTGAGCGTCGCCGAGTCGGGACGACAGGCCCTGAAGGTCTTCGATCTCGACCTGAAGGAGATCCGGTCGGTTCCGTTGCCGGGGAACGGCTTCGTCGGTGATCACGAAGGCCCCAAGGCGACCACCTATCGCAACCTCGTCGAGGTCGACGGCGAAGTCCTGATGCGACGGGCCGACTGGAAGGGCGTCGGAATCGACCGGGGACGCGTTGGTCCGGGTCGACACCGAAGGCCAGCATGACCACCTTTCTGGAGGACGAGCACGTGAACGATCTGACCCTCTCGTTCGACGGACAAGCGGTGGTCGCCGATGTCGCCACCGATCTTCCGTACTACGAAGGTGCGTCAGAGACCGCGGACGTGGTCGAGCTGGACCCGAAGACCGGGACGATCACCGAGCGGTTTGGCGTGCCACCGCCGTGCCGCGACTACAAGACGGTCATCGACGACGCTTCCTGCGTGGAACGTCTCGACAAGGTGGGGGAGACGGTCGTGGCGGTGATCTACGAGTCCGATGGTGGCGACAAGCCCTCGGCGTACTCCACCTGGCAATACGCGGATGGCCGCTGGTCGGAGGTGAAGGACCAGCGCGACAAGGTCGTCGTCTGGCAGTGAAGCACGCAGCGACTCGAGCAGGCGGTCGACCTCGACGGGTCCGGCGATACTCCGGCGCCGACCGAGTGGGTCGACGGATCCGAGCGCGAGACGGTGAAGGATGCCGCCGGCGTCTTCCCGCACGACTGGATCGCGCCCGGCTCGCTGATCCAGCCGTAGCGCGCCCGGCTCACATTTTCCGGAACCGGACCCATTTGACCGTGTGGTCGGCGTCCTTGCGCAGGATCAGCGTGGCCCGACCCCGCGTCGTCTGGATGTGCTCGCGCAGGTTGGGCCAGTTGACGGTGTCCCAGATCTCGGCGGCCTTGGCGGTGGCTTCGTCGACGGTGAGGGCGCTGTAGCGGTGGAAGTACGAGGCCGAGTCGGCGAACGCGGTCTGGCGCAGCTCGAGGAACCGCTCGATGTACCAGCTGCGGATGTCCCGGCTCCGCGCGTCGACGTAGATGGAGAAGTCGAAGTAGTCGCTCACCGACATGCCCGGCGAGCCGTCGCCGCGCTCCTTCGCCGGCGCGAGGACGTTGAGTCCCTCGACGATGACGATGTCAGGACTGTCGACCGTGACCACTTCGTCCGTGCGGTCGTACGTGAGGTGCGAGTAGACGGGCGCCTCGACGCGCTCGACGCCGGACTTCACGTCGATGACGAAGCGCAGGAGCGACTTGCGGTCGTACGACTCGGGGAAGCCCTTGCGGTCGAGGATGCCGCGACGCTCCAGCTCCTTGTTGGGCCACAGGAAGCCGTCCGTGGTGACGCGCTGGACGCGCGGGTGCTCCGGCGACTGGGCGAGCAGCTCGCGCAGCAGTCGCGCCGTGGTGGACTTGCCGACCGCCACCGACCCGGCGATGCCGATGACGAACGGCGTGCGCTGGGGCTGGGGCTTGCGCAGGAACGTCTCGGTGGCCCGCCACAGCTCAGCCGCGTAGCGGATGCGCATGCTGATGAGCACGGTGAGCGGGAGGTAGACCTCGCGGACCTCGTCCACGTCCAGCTCGTCGCCGAGACCGCGCAGCCGGTCGATGTCCTCGGCGGTCAGGGGCTGCGGCACGTCGTCGGCGAGATCGGCCCAGGTGGAACGCTCGAGCTCCACGTAGGGCGACTGCTCGCGACCATCGCGACCGTTGGCCATTCGCCCATCCTGCCGGTCTGCGTGCAGGCCTGCCTCACGCGGGCCCCTCACCCGTACTCGCTAGGCTGATTCACATGTGCGGAATCGTCGGGTACGTGGGTCACCGCTCGGCCCTCGACGTGGTCATGGGTGGGCTGCGACGTCTCGAGTACCGCGGCTACGACTCCGCCGGCGTCGCCCTCGTCGACCCCGCCCAGGCCGGGGGCACGATGGTCACGGCGAAGAAGGCCGGCAAGCTCGCGAACCTCGACGCCGTGCTCGCGGAGCAGTCGATGCCCCTGTCGCACACCGGGATCGGCCACACCCGCTGGGCCACCCACGGCGCACCCAACGACGTCAACGCGCACCCGCACCTCGACAGCGACGGGCGCGTCGCCGTCGTGCACAACGGCATCATCGAGAACTTCGCCGAGCTCCGGGCCGGTCTCGAGTCGGCCGGTCACGAGCTCGTCTCCGAGACGGACACCGAGACCGTCGCCCACCTGCTGCACGACCAGCTCAAGGAGACCCCTGATCTCTCCGACGCCGTCCGGGCCGTGTGCCGACGGCTGGAAGGGGCGTTCACGCTCGTCATCGCCGACGCGCGCCAGCCCGACGTCGTCGTGGGCGCGCGCCGCAACTCGCCACTCGTGGTGGGACGCGGAGAGGGAGAGAACTTCCTCGGCTCGGACGTCGCCGCGTTCATCGAGTACACCCGCGAGGCGATCGAGCTCGGCCAGGACCAGGTGGTGACGATCACGCCCGACAGCATCACGATCACCGACTTCGACGGCGCGCCCGTCGAGACCAACCCCTACCACGTCGACTGGGACGTCTCCGCCGCCGAGAAGGGCGGCTACGACTGGTTCATGCTCAAGGAGATCGCCGAGCAGCCGCAGGCCGTCGCCGACACGCTGCTCGGCCGGCACGCCCCCGACGGCACCCTTCAGCTCGACGAGATGCGCCTGTCCGACGACGAGCTCCGTGAGGTCGACAAGATCGTCGTCATCGCCTGCGGCACGTCGTTCTACGCCGCGATGGTCGCCAAGTACGCGATCGAGCACTGGACCCGCACCCCGTGCGAGGTCGAGCTGTCCTCGGAGTTCCGCTACCGCGACCCGATCCTCGACCGCACCACGCTCGTGGTCTCCATCAGCCAGTCCGGCGAGACGATGGACACGCTGATGGCGGTCCGCTACGCCCGGCAGCAGCGGGCCAAGGTGCTGTCGATCTGCAACACGAACGGCTCGACCATCCCGCGCGAGTCCGACGCCGTCATCTACACCCACGCCGGCCCGGAGATCGCCGTCGCGTCCACCAAGGGCTTCCTCGCCCAGGTCGTGGCCTGCTACCTGCTCGGGCTCTACCTCGCCCAGGTCAAGGGCACCAAGTACGGCGACGAGATCAACCGGATCGTCGACGAGCTCGCCACCGTGCCGGCCGGCATCCAGCGCATGCTCGACGAGGGCGACGGCGTCCGCAAGCTCGCCCGTGACCTGGTCGAGTCCCGTTCCGTCCTGTTCCTCGGGCGGCACGTCGGCTTCCCGGTGGCGCTGGAAGGTGCGCTCAAGCTCAAGGAGCTCGCGTACATCCACGCCGAGGGTTTCGCCGCCGGCGAGCTCAAGCACGGGCCCATCGCGGTGATCGAGGACGGCACCCCCGTCTTCGTCGTCGTCCCGCCGCGCGGACGCGACCAGCTGCAGGAGAAGGTCGTCAGCAACATCCAGGAGGTCCGGGCCAGAGGCGCACGCACGATCGTGCTCGCCGAGGACGGCGACGAGGACGTCGTCCCCTACGCCGACCACCTGATCCGGCTGCCCAAGGTCTCGACGCTGCTGCAGCCGCTCGTCGCCACCGTGCCGCTCCAGATCTTCGCGTGTGAGCTCGCCGACCAGCTCGGCCACGACGTCGACCAGCCGCGCAACCTCGCCAAGTCCGTCACCGTCGAGTAGTCATGGGTATCTGGGGCATCGGTGTCGACGTGGTCGACCTCTCCCGCTTCAAGGCGACGCTGGAGCGGACGCCCGAGCTGAAGTCGCGGCTGTTCACGGACGCCGAGGCCGCGCTGTCGCTGGAGTCGATGGCCGGTCGGTTCGCCGCCAAGGAGGCGTTCGTCAAGGCGCTCAAGGCGCCGGCCGGCATGTCGTGGCAGGACATCGAGGTCGTGACGGACCCGCAAGGGGCTCCGTCCTTCGCCCTGCACGGCGCCGCCGTCGCACGGACGAAGGAGCTCGGCATCACCGGCACGCACCTCTCGATCTCCCACGACACGTCCGTGGCGACGGCCTTCGTGGTGGCCGAGTGCTGAGGGCACACAGCGTCGCCGACATCCGGGCCGCGGAGGAGGCGCTGATGGCGGAGCTGGTCGCCGATGGGGTGCCCGAGGGCGACCTCATGCAGCGCGCTGCCCGCGGTCTGGCCGACGCACTCGACGTCATTCCGGCCGGCGACCTCGTGATCGCGCTGATCGGCCCCGGCAACAACGGGGGAGACGCGCTCTGGGCCGCGACCCACCTGCTCGACCGCGGCGTGCGGGTCGACCTGTGCCTGCTCGACGACCAGAAGGTGCACAGCGAGGGTCTGGCCGCCGCCGTCGCCGCCGGCGCCCAGGTCGTCGAGGCGCCCACGGAGCAGCGCTGGTGCCTCGATGCCGTGCTGGGCATCGGCGCCCGCCCCGGCCTGAGCGAACGGGCCGAGGAGTGGGCCACCTGGATCGACGAGCGGCGTCCGCACACCGTCGCGGTCGACGTGCCGTCAGGCGTCGATGTCGACGGTGGCACGCTGCCGGGCCCCAGCGTGCGCGCCGACTCCACGGTCACGTTCGGCACCTACAAGCCCGCCCTGCTGTGCGGCCCGGCGGCGACCAGGGCCGGAACCGGAACCGCTCAGCTCGTCGACATCGGCCTCGGCCCGCACCTGCCCGAGCCCGTGCTGGAGGTCATCGAGGCCGACGACCGCCACCTGCTCGGCCCGGCACTCAACTGGCTGGACAGCCCGGTCAGCCACAAGTACACCCGCGGCGTCGTCGGCGTCGCGGCCGGCTCCGCGGAGTACGCCGGTGCGGCCCACCTCGCCGTCGCCGGCGCACAGGCCGGCACCGCCGGCATGGTGCGCTTCGTCGGCACGCCCGAGCTGAGCGCGCGCATCGTCGACCGTGCGCCGGAGGTCGTCGCCGGTGCCCGACGCGTGCAGGCCTGGGTGGTCGGCCCGGGCGGTGGCGACGACGTCGGCGACCAGCTCGCCGAGAGGCTCGAGGACGGAGTGCCCGTCGTCGTCGACGCGGCCGGGCTCGAGCACCTGCCCGTGACGTTCCTCGTCCCCGCCCTGCTCACCCCGCACGCCGGCGAGCTGGCCGCGATGCTCGGCGTCGAGCGCGACGAGGTGGAGGCCGACCCGCTCGGTCACGCCACCCGTGCCGCGTACCAGTGGGGTGCGACCGTGCTGCTCAAGGGGCGGCGGACGCTCGTGGTGACGCAGAGTCGCCTGACCAGGGTCAACCTCAGCGGCTCGTCGTGGCTGGGCACCGCCGGCGCCGGAGACGTCCTCGCCGGGTTCGCGGGCTCGCTGATGGCGTCCGGCCTGCATCCGCACGACGCCGGGTCACTGGCGGCCTTCCTGCACGGCGCTGCGTCCGTCCGGGCCAACCGCGGCGGTCCCGTCACGGCCTCCGACGTCGCGGCGGCCCTGCCCGGCACGGTGGCGTCCTTCCTGCAAGGCACGCTCGACGACGTCAGCGACTGGGGGGACCCGGCGTGAGCGAGCCCCAGGCCGAGGCCGTCATCGACCTCGACGCCTACCGCGCGAACATCGAGGCGCTGGCCGCGTGCGCTCCCGGCTCCGCCCTGATGGCCGTCATCAAGGCGAACGCCTACGGGCACGGCATGGAGCAGTGCGCCCGTGCGGCACGCGAGGCAGGCGCCACCTGGCTGGGCGTCGCCACACCGACGGAGGCGCTGGCGGTCAGGTCGCTCGGCGACACCGGGGCCGGTGCTGTGCTGGCTCGCCGCTCCCGGCATCGACTACGCGCCCGTCATCGAGGCGGACGTGGAGATCACGGCATCGTCCGTCCAGCAGCTGGAGGAGATCCTCGCGGCGACAGGGTCCGGACGCCCACGGGTCCAGCTCAAGGTCGACACGGGGCTGTCGCGCAACGGTGCGTTCGGGGAGGAGTGGACCCGTCTCGTCGAGGCCACCGCGAAGGCCCAGGCGGCCGGGCGTCTCGTGCACACCGGCACGTGGTCGCACTTCGCCTGCGCCGACGAGCCGAGGTCACCCGGCCAACGATGCTCAGGAGAAGGCGTTCACGGCGAGCCGTGGAGGAGCTGGAGGCCGCCGGCCTGGAACCGGGTCTTCGACACCTCTCGAACTCGGCCGCCACGCTCTCGCGTCCGAGTGCCCACCTCGACCTCGTGCGGGTCGGCATCTCCTCGTACGGGCTCGCTCCCGCCGCCCGCATGAAGTTCAACACGCCTCTTCGTCCGGTGATGACGCTGCGTGGACGTCTGGCAAGCGTCAAGCGCGTGCCTGCGGGTACGAGCGTGTCCTACAACCATCGCTTCACCACCGACCGCGAGACGACGCTCGGACTCGTTCCGGTCGGCTACGGCGAGGGCCTGCCGCGCAACGCCTCCAATCGCATCAAGGCAGCCTTCGCGGGACAGCGCGTCCGGCTCGTGGGAACCATCTGCATGGACCAGGTGGTCGTCGATCTGGGCGACCTCCCGGCCGAGCGTGGCGACGTCGTCACGTTGTTCGGCCCGGGCGACGACGGTGAACCCACCGCGCAGGAGTGGGCAGACGTCGCCGATACGATCACCTACGAGGTCGTCACGCGCATCGGCGGCCGCACCGTACGCACCTACCGAGGAGCTCGTTGAGTTGAGCACCGCGTCCAAGATCGCGACCACCGCCGGAGCCTTCGTCGCCGCAGGTGTGGCGGCGAAGATCCTCAACAACCGGCAGACCGAGCTCCGCAAGCTCCGTCGTGGTGAGGACGTCCCGTTCGGCTCGGTGCACTCCGTCACCAGCAAGGTCGTGTCCTCCGACGGCCTCCGCATCAACGTCGAGATCGACGAACCCGACGGGCACTCGCCGCTCCCGACGATCGTGTTCGTGCACGGGGTCATCTGCACGCTCGACAGCTGGCACTACCAGCGGCTCGCCCTGCGCGGCAAGGCCCGCATGGTGTTCATGGACCAGCGATCGCACGGCGGGTCCGATGTCGCCGACCGCGAGAGCAGCACCATCGACAACCTCGCCGCGGACCTGTTCGCGGTGATCGAGGCCTGCACCGCCGGGCCGGTCGTGCTGGTCGGTCACTCGATGGGCGGCATGACGATCATGCAGCTCGCCGCCGACCACCCCGAGCTGTTCGACGCCCGGCAGGCAGGCCATGCCGTGCACGGCGTCGAGCGCAGCGTGGTCGGTGTGGCGCTGATCTGCACCAGCCCTCGCCTGCCTCTCATCGCGAACTCCACGCTGCGGCGCTTCGTGCCGCTGGCCCGCCGCGCCGCGCCGGTCGTCGACTGGGGCCGCGGCTTCAACAGCTATTCCGTCGTGCGGCGATGGGGACTGGGCCCGAACGCGCTCGAGCGGCACGTGGACATGGTCAACGAGATGATCCTCAAGGCCCCGACCCGGGTCCTCACCGACTTCCACCCGATGTTCGCGGAGCTCGACGTGCGGCACGCGCTGGAGACCCTGTCGCTCATCCCGACGATCATCGTGGCCGGCACGCACGACTCCGTCACGCCGCTGAGCCACAGCCGGGGGATCGCCGACGGGATCGCCGGGTCGTCCCTCGTCATCCTCGAGGACTCCGGCCACATGCCGATGTTCGAGGAGCATGCGCGCATCACCGAGCTGGTGCTCGACCTCGCGGAGAAGACCGCACCGTGAGACCGGGCGACAGGGTCGTCTCATGAGACCGGGCGACAGGGTCGTCTCATGAGACCGGGCGAGGGTCGTCTAGACTGCTCTCGACGTCATCGACGCGGGGCCGGAGCACGCGCAGGCCGTCGTCGACATCATCCACCGGTCGTTCGGCGCCCGGCCGACGCTCGACCCGCCCAGCACGGCGCTCGATGAGACGGCGGAGTCGATCGCGGAGGTGCTCGGCGGTCCGGGCGGGCTGCTGGTGGAGCGTCGCGGCGAGCCGATGGGCGCGCTGCTGTTCGACGAGTCGCGGCCCGGTCTCCTCGGCCTGCGCCGGGTCAGCGTCGACCCCGACCTGCAGTCACGCGGCGTGGCGTCGGCCATGGTCGGCGTCGCGGAGGACACGGCCGAGGAGCGCGGCAAGGACGGCATCTGGCTGCGCGTCCGCGAGGAGCTTCCCGACACGGTGCAGTTCTGGTCGCGTCGTCGCTACCACCCGCTGCGCCGCGAGGGTCCGTTCATCGAGTTCGGCAAGACGCTGTGGTTGGCGCGCGAGGTGCCGACCCCGGAGTTCATGCAGGAGCTCGCGGGCAAGACGGCCGAGCTCGTCCGCGCGGGCGACCTGCTCGTGCTCACCGGCGACCTCGGTGCCGGCAAGACCACCTTCACCCAGGGCCTCGGCGAGGCCTTGCGGGTCCGCGGCCCCGTCACGTCGCCCACCTTCGTGCTGGCCCGCACCCACCCGTCGCTGGTCGACGGGCCGGCGCTCGTGCACGTCGACGCCTACCGTCTCGGCAGCGCCGAGGAGGTCGACGACCTCGACCTCGACGCGTCCGCCGACGAGTCGGTCACGGTCGTCGAGTGGGGCGCCGGCGTGGCGGAGCAGCTCAACGACAGCTGGCTGTCGGTGACCATCGAAGTCCGCGGTGTCCGTCCGATCGACCCGCTCGGCACCGCGATCGACGAGGAGGACGTCGACAGCGACGACACCGAGCCGCGGGTCGTCACGATCAAGCCGAACGGCCCGCGCTGGGCCGGTGTTCCCCTCCGTTCCACCCTTCTCTCCTAGAGTCAGATCATGCTCCTGCTCGCGTTCGACACGGCGACACCGGCCGTCACGGTCGCCGTGCTCGACGGCTCCGAGGTCGTCGCCCAGGCGTCGGGCGAGGGGTCGATGGCGCACGGCGAGCTGCTCGCACCTGCGATCCACGCGGCGATGGCCGACGCCGGGGCGTCCATGCCGGACCTCACCGACGTCGCCGTCGGCGTGGGGCCAGGCCCGTTCACCGGGCTGCGGGTCGGCGTCGTCACCGCACTGACGCTCGGCTCGACGCTCGGCATCGCGACGCACGGCGTGTGCACGCTCGACATCCTCGCCGCCGAGCTGGCCCAGGACGGTGCGGCACCGGAGGAGTTCCTGGTCGCCACGGATGCGCGACGCAAGGAGGTCTACTGGGCGCACTACCGGCCGACCGACAGTCGCGCGGATCGACTCGACGGCCCCCACGTCTCGTACCCCGTCGACCTGGCCGAGCTGCACGACGGCATGCCGGTGCTGGGGCGTGGGGCGACGCTGTTCCCTGAGGTCCTCCCGGCCCTCGATGGTCCGCTCGACCCGTCCGCCGCCGCGCTGGCCCGGGCGGTGGCGGCCGGTTCGGTCGTCGAGCTCCCGCTGGAGCCGCTGTACCTTCGCCGCCCGGACGCCACTCCGCTGGTGCTGCCCAAACAGGCATGATCCGCCTCGCGTCCTCCGACGACGCCGATGCCATCGTGGCGATCGAGCAGGACGCGTTCGGCGCCGACGCCTGGAGTCCCGCGCTGGTCGACCTCGAGCTCATCGCCCCGGGTCGCGTCGTGCTCGCCGCCGTGCAGGACGACGTGCTCGTCGGATACGCCTCTGCGGCCGTGGTCGCCGACGTGGCCGACCTGACCCGCATCGCCGTCACCCCGGCCGTGCGGCGCGCTGGGACGGCGCGGGCCCTCCTTGGTTCGTTGCTGCAGCACGCGGCGGACCGCGGCGCCGAGCGGATGATGCTGGAGGTCGCCGACACGAACGAGGCCGCGCTCGGGCTCTACGCCCGGTCGGGTTTCGTCGAGATCGCGCGACGACGCGACTACTACGGCAGGGGTATCGACGCCGTCGTGATGGAGCTGGCTCCTCTCGGCAGGTGAGGCTGTCGGCGCCGGCGTGAGCCGAGTTGTCGATCAGTACGGGCATGACACGCTGGTTGCATGACTGAGACCCCGATCGAGCCCGACGACAACACCACCAGGGAGCAGTCGGAGGAGCTCGACCAGCTGCAGCCCGAGGACACTCTCGTGGACCGAGGCGTCGACGACGTCCTCGACGAGGGCTACTCGCCGGCAGAGAACTACGGTCCCGGTGAGGGCTTCGGCTCCACCGCGGCCGAGACGGAAGAAGGCGAGAGCCTCGACCAGCGGATCGCGCAGGAGGAGCCGGAGCCCGACCCGTACGCCGACCAGGACGCTCAGGCGCCGGTCGACGACGAGGTGGGCGACGCCAGGTCCGGCCGGCTGGTCGACCCGGACGCAGGCTCGGGCGAGGACACGGAGAAGGATCTCGTGGGTGACGACGTCGGCATCGACGGCGCGGCCGCGAGCGCCGAGGAGGCCGCCGTCCACGTCGTCCCCGACGAAGACTCTGAGTGAACACCTGTCCACTAGGCTCACCCAATGCGCGACATCACCTACCCACCGGTCATCCTCACCGCGAAGACCCTCTTCAAGATGCTCGGCCTGAAGTTCCAGATGTCGGGCACCGAGAACATCCCTCGCCAAGGCGGCGCCATCCTGGCGGCCAACCACATCGGCTACGTCGACTTCATCTTCGACGGGTTCGCGGCTCAGCCGAGCAAGCGGCTCGTGCGCTTCATGGCGAAGAAGGAGGCATTCGACCACCGGATCTCCGGCCCGATCATGCGGTCGCTGCATCACATCTCGGTGGATCGTGAGCAGGGCGTCCAGTCGTACCGCGACGCCGTCGACTACGCCCGGTCCGGCGAGATCGTCGGCATCTTCCCCGAGGCCACGATCAGCCGATCCTTCGAGATCAAGGAGCTGAAGACCGGAGCGGTGCGGATGGCCGCCGAGGCCGGCGTGCCGTTGATCCCGATGGTCACGTGGGGAACGCAGCTGTTGAAGACCAAGGATCACCCGTCCGACCTGAAGGGCCGTGGCAAGACGATCGGCCTGCACGTCGGTGAGCCGCTCGACGTCACCGGAGACGACCCGGTCGCGGAGACCGAGCGGCTGCACGCAGCGATGACGGCCTTGCTCGACAAGGCGATCGCCGAGTACCCGATCCCGCCCGAGGGACAGTGGTGGGCGCCGGCGCGCCACGGTGGGCTTGCCCCGACTCCCGACGAGGCCCGCCGCCTCGACGACGAGGAGAAGGCCGCCCGCGCAGCCCGCAAGGCCGGGCCGAAGAAGGCGCGACCAAAGGGCTAGCTCAGTCGCCGACGCTGCCGTCGGCCATCTCGCGCATGATGTCGAGATGCCCGTTGTGCCGCGCCGTCTCCTCGATGAGGTGCAGCAGGACCCACCGGACGGTGACGGGAACCTTGCGCTCGCGAGCCGTGAGGGCGTCGAGGTCTGCCGCGGCGAAGAACTCCCGGGTGGCGGCGGCTTCCTCCTCGTAGAGGCGGATGACCTCCTCGATCGGCAGCTCGGAACCCTGGTCGAACTCCGCGTCGGGGTTCTCGGCCGTCCACGGTCCCTGGTCGGGCTCGTCGAGGATGTCGACGTGGATCCACGACCACTCCACCCAGCGCAGGTGATTGAGCAGATTGGCCAACGACATCCGCGGTGACGTCGGCAGTGGCGTGGCTCGGGCGAGCTCTTCGCTCACGCCGCTCACCTTCTCCACGGCGGTCTGCTGGGTGTAGCGGAGCATGGTGAGCAGGAGAGAGCGCTCGTCCCAGCTCTCGTCCGCCTCTGGTCGATCGTCTCTGGTCACCCGGCCACCCT
Organism: uncultured Actinomycetota bacterium; assembly: GCA_963726885.1. Classification (GTDB taxonomy): domain Bacteria; phylum Actinomycetota; class Actinomycetes; order Propionibacteriales; family Nocardioidaceae; genus Aeromicrobium. The sequence continues at coordinate 25,945 of CAVSDS010000013.1, forward strand.
GCCACAGCGTTCTGTCAGGATGGCCGGGTGAGCGAGCCCCTCGTCCTCGGCATCGAGTCGTCGTGCGACGAGACGGGTGTGGGCATCGTCCGCGGCACCGAGCTGCTGGCCAACGCGGTGGCGTCGAGCGTCGACCAGCACGCACGATTCGGCGGCGTGGTGCCGGAGGTCGCGAGCCGGGCCCATCTCGAGGCGATGGTGCCGACGCTGGAGCAGGCCTACGCCGAGGCCGGCGTGCGCGTGCAGGACGTCGACGCGATCGCGGTCACCTGTGGGCCCGGCCTCACCGGAGCGCTGTTGGTGGGTGTCGCGGCGGCGAAGGCGCTCGCCATCGCCCACGACAAGCCGCTCTATGGCGTCAACCACCTCGTCGCTCATGTCGCGGTCGACCAGCTCGAGCACGGACGCCTCGAGGAGCGGGTGGGAGCCCTGCTCGTCAGCGGCGGCCACACCGAGATCCTGCTCGTCGACGACATCACCACCGACGTCACGATGCTCGGCTCCACGATCGACGACGCGGCAGGAGAGGCGTTCGACAAGGTCGCGCGGCTGCTCGGTCTGCCCTACCCGGGAGGCCCGCACATCGACCGCGAGGCACGTCAGGGCGACGTCACCGCCGTCGCCTTCCCGCGCGCCCTCACCCGCGCCCGCGACCTGGAGAAGCACCGCTTCGACTTCTCGTTCTCCGGCCTGAAGAGCGCGGTGGCGCGGCACGTGCAGCACGAGGCGCGCATGAATCGGACGGTCGCCGTGTCCGACGTCGCCGCTTCGTTCCAGGACGCCGTGTGCGACGTGCTCACCCGCAAGACCGTCGAGGCCTGCCAGGCGCACGGCGTCGACACTCTCGTCGTGGGAGGTGGGGTGGCGGCCAACGGGCGTCTGCGCGAGCTCATCGGCGAGCGTGCGACTGATGCCGGACTCACCCTGCGCGTGCCGCGGCCCGGCCTGTGCACCGACAACGGGGCGATGGTCGCGGCCCTGGGCGCCGAGATCGTCCGTCGGGGACTGCCGCCGTCATCACTTGACCTGCCGGCGGACTCGAGCATGCCGGTCACCCAGGTCGTCGCCGCCTAGCGCAGGAAGCTGTCGAGCGCGTCGGAGATCAGCTGGGCGGGGGGACGCCACGCGACCTGGCGGCGTCGATGACTCGCGACTCGAGCGCAGGTGTCATCAGGTCGGGCTCGCCGTCGGCCTTCCCGCGCCGGCTGAAGATGCCGAGCGCCGCGAACACGACCGTGCCGAGCACGTCGAGGATCGCCACCACGCCGAACGTGCGCCAGTACAGGTCGCCGAGGTTCTCGCCGTTGAGGATGGCGTTGCAGATCATCGCCGCGACGATCGCCATCGCGACGAGCGTGCCCGCGAGCAGCAGGCGCAGACGTCCACGGTCGAGGGCGAGCAGGAGGCAGGCATGGGCCAGCGTCGCCGCGATGGTGACGCTCACCCCGAAGATGTCCCAGAGCCGGTCCGGCTCGGACCCGCCCCACGTGAGCCACAGCGCCAGCGAGAACGGCAGCAGCGAGACGAGGCCGCCTGCCAGCCCGACGAGTCCCGCGCGCTTGCCGGCCACGGCGAGGTAGCAGAGGACGGCGATCGACTCGACGCCCACGATGACGGTGGTGAGCAGGACACGGCCTTCGGTCTCACCGAGCTCGCCGCCCCCGAGCAGCGCGATGATGCCGAGCAGGGCAGCGACGGAGAACGAGCCGATGACGAGGGTCACGACGAGACGGCGTAGATCTTTCATGGCCGAATCCTGACAGACCGCGACGTGGATCAGGGGGAGGTTTGCCGCGTGAATCGGACGATCTCGCCGGGACGCACCTGGGCCAGCCGGTCGACGTGGTCGTCGAGCACCACCGCGATCACCGGGTAGCCGCCGGTGACGGGATGGTCGGGCCCGAGGACCACCGGTGCCCCGGCCGACACCACCTGCACGCTGCCTCGGACGCACGGCTCGCTCGGCAGCTCGTCCTTCACCTCGCGCTCCAGCGTCGGGCCCTCGAGGCGGACGCCGATGCGGTCGGAGCGTCCTGAGACGGTCCACTCGGCGGAGAAGAACGTCCGGACCGCATCGACGGTGAACCAGTCGTCGCGCGGGCCGGGAACGGCTGCCACGGTGGTCGTGCCGCTGGTCAGGAGGGCGGGGACGTCCTCCACCTCGGCGGGATGTGCAGGCCGCCCGATCTCGACGACGTCGCCCGCGGCCAAGCCGAGGGGGGCCCAGGCCGCTCATCATGTCGGCCGAGCGCGAGCCGAGCACGGGATCGACCTCCACGCCACCGGCCACGCCGACATACGTGCGCAAGCCGAGCTCGATCGGGCCGACGACGATCTCCTGGCCGGCACGCGCGACGAACGCGCGTCCGTGCTCGACGTGCTTGCCGTCGACGTGGACCGGTCCGACGCCGCCGGTGACGGCCAGCCGGTGGTCGGCGTCAGCGCGCAGCTTCAGTCCGCCGGCGAGAACCTCGAGCACGGCGGTCTCGGGCGGGTCGCCCAGCAGTGCGTGCAGCTGACGCATGGCCCCGCGATCGAAGGCCCCGGCGGCGCCGACGCCCTGCGCACCGAGTCCCGGGCGGCCCGCGTCCTGCACCAGCGTCAGGTGCCCGGGGTCGACGACGAGGAGACTCATGGTGGTCCCTCCACGAACCGCACGGGCGCGCCGGGCATCAGCAGCGCCGGTGGATCGCGGTCGACGTCGAACATCACGGCGTCGGTGTGCCCGATCAGCTGCCAGCCGCCGGGCGACGACCGCGGGTAGACGCCGCTGAACTCTCCGGCGAGGCCGACCGCTCCCGCTGGGACGCTCGTGCGGGGAGTCTCGCGACGGGGGACGACGAGGCGGTCGTCGCCGCCGACGAGGTAGGCGAAGCCGGGTGCGAACCCGCCGAACGCGACGATCCACGGCTTCCCGGTGTGCGCCGCCACGACCTCTTCCTCGGACATGCCGGTGTGCTCCGCGACGTCGGCCAGGTCAGGACCGTCGTACGTCACCGCGATCTCGATCGCGTCGCCCGCCTCCGCGGCCGTGATGTCCTCCGGCTCGCTGCGGTCGACGAGCGAGCGCAGGGCTGACGGCTCGCCGCGCAGCAGCACCGTCCGGGCACCGAGCACGGCATCGACGTCGTCGTGCAGGGCCGCGAACCATCCCTGCGCCTCGTCGAGCGTCTCGCAGTCGATCAGCACGGCGCGGTCACCGCACGGCAGCAGCTTCATGGATGCCGCACGTCCGCGCCCGCGTACTCGAGGGCGACGCGCACCGCTCGCACGATGTCGAGGGCGCCGGGGCTGTCGCTGTGGACGCAGATCGAGTCGACGCCCTCGTGCAGGAGCCGCACCGCCTGCAGCGCGGCGTCCGGCGGGTCGTCGAGCAGCGCTCCGGGTTCCGAGCGGGGGATCAGCGTGCCCTCGTCGGTGTAGCCCCGATCGGCGAACCCTTCGAGGATCACCGGCACACCGGCCGCCATCGGGCCAGCCGGAGGGATGCGCCGCCCGGCAGGCCGACGATGGGCAGGCCGGCCTCGCGCACGGCCTCGACCACGCCCGCCGGCCTGCATCTCGTCGCCGACGATCGTGTTGTACAGCGCGCCGTGCGGCTTGACGTAGGTGACCTCGCCGTCGACCGACTTGGCCAGCTTGGCGAGGTGGGCGATCTGTTCGGCGACCTCGTCGCGCAGGGCGTCGGGTGCCATGTCCATCGGCACCCGGCCGAAGCCCTCGCGGTCGGGGTACCCGACCTGCGCGCCGATGGCCACGTCGCGCTCGACGCAGGTCTCGCACGTGGCGGTGATGAGCTCGTCGTCCCCGGCATAGGCGCCGCAGCACACGTTGGCGCTGGTCACGACGCCGAGCAGCGCGACGTCCTCGCCCGAGGCCCACCGCTCGGCGGACTCACCGAGGTCGGCGTTGAGGTCGATGCGCATGGCACGAGGCTAGGACAACGCGCAGCCCCGCGCCGCTCGTTCGCGGTGCGATCTCAGCCCGGGACGTTGCCGATGCGCAGGTTGTTGCCGAAGGGGTCCCGTGCGCCGAAGTCGCGCCCGTACGACATGTCGGACGGCGGCTGCGTGATCTCGACGCCCTGCGCCACGAGCTCGTCGTGCGCGGCGTCGACGTCGTCGACCTGGAACGCGAGCCAGCCGCCGCCGGCACCCTTCGACACGAGAGCGCGGACGTCGTCGGCCGTGGCCGGGTCGTGGGCGGGCGGGCCGGGACGCTCGAGCAGGATCTCGCGCTGGTCGCCGGGGACGCGCACGGTGAGCCAGCGCATGAAGCCGAGGTCGGCATCGGTCGCGACCTCGAGGCCGAGCTTGCCGACGTAGAAGTCGAGGGCTTCGTCCTGGTCGAGGACGTAGATGGACGAGAGGCGGGTGTAGGAGAGGTTCATGTCCGCGACGCTAGTCGTCGGCGACCGGGGGACGCTTCCTCGAAATCGACGGATGTGTGTGCGTGCTGGGACGCGTCCACGCCATCACGAACGACGTGTGGGCCGGCGTCGGCTCGGCCACCGCGCGATAGGCCGACGGCGACTGGCCGACGATGCCGGCGAACAGCTCGCTGAACGCGCCGAGGCTCGTGTAGCCGACCTGCAGGCACACGTCCGTGACCGGCAGGTCGGTCGTGCGGAGCAGGAACATCGCTCGCTCGATCCGGCGTCGCTGCAGGTAGCGGTGAGGCGTCTCGCCGAAGACCGACCGGAACGTGCGCACCAGGTGGTCGGGTGAGACGTGGGCGAGGGCGGCCAGGGTCTCGAGGTCGAGCTCCTCGGCGAAGTCGCGGTCGATGGCGTCGCGCACCCGCAGCATGTCGCGATTCGTGCGCTCGCGAGCCTCACCCACGTCTGACCTCCTCCACGACCATGGATCCACGGTATGTCGCCGGACCGTCCAGACAGCCCCGCTTTGGGCGCCGTGTGACGATGGACGTGTCCTGGTCCGGACGAGCCGGGCCGGCACGTCGAAGGAGTCATCATGGGCTTCCTGGACCGACTTCTCGGCCGCAGCGGGGATGCACACCAGCCGTCGCGACGAGCGAGCACGCCGCAATCAGACGAAGACCGCGCCATCGAGCGCTACCGCTACCTGCTGCGGACGGCGCCGCCGGAACAGATCGAGCAGGCCCACGAAGAGGCCTTCGCCCAGCTGACGCCGGAGCAGCGTCGCGAGGTCCTGGAGGCACTCGCCGCCGAGACGCCGGAAGGGGAGCGTTCCACTGCTGACGACCCGCGGTCGCTCGCCCGCATGGCCACGCGAGCGGAGATGCGTCAGCCCGGCACGCTGGAGCGCAGCTTCGGCGGTGGCCGAGGTGGCATGGGCATGGGCGGGATCTTCGGCGGCAGCATGCTCGGCTCGATCGCCGGCGTCTTCATCGGCACCGCGATCGCCCAGCAGATGTTCGCCGACGATCCGGCAACGATTCGGCGGAGGATCCGGGTGCCGACGACTCCGCGGCCGGCGGCATGGAGTCCGACCAAGGCGGTGGCTTCGACCACGGCGGAGGCTTCGACGGGGGCGGGTTCGACGGCGGGGGCTTCTAGGTCCTCTCCACCAGGAAGGCGCGGGCGCCGTCCTTGATGCGAGCCAGGATGACCGTCCCAGGCTGCGGAGCCCTTCAGCTTGAGCCGCTTGACCAGCTGCTCGGGCACGATGTCGACGCCGCGCTTCTTGATCGTCAGCGTGCCGACGTCGTGGGCGACGAGCGCGGCACGCATCGGCTTCTCGCGGTAGGGGATCTCCTCGACGACGCGGAACGACCGGGCAAGCGGGTCGCTGGTCGCCTCGTCGGTCGTGACGTAGGCGAGGTGCGCATCAACGAGGTGGCCGCCCATCCGCGTCGCCAGCTCGCCCACCAGGCCGGCGCGGATGACGGCGTCGTCCGGCTCGTGGAGCCATCCGCCGACGTCGCCGACATCGCCTCGATCTCCGCGGCCGATGAGCTCGGCTGCGGACGGGAGCGCGGTGGCCCTCCGCGGCGCGGTGCGCGAGGCCGGGACCCCACAGACACGCCTCGACGAGATCACCGCCGTCGCTCACCCACTGCGCCTCGACGCCGTCCGGAATGAGGTTGTGCGGAAAGCCCGGCAGCGTCTTGACCACGGCCTGTTTGGCGAGGAATCGCGAGACGACGTCCCACGACGGCGTCATCGCGGCAGGGTCGAACACCCGGCCCGTGCCGTCGCGCCGCGCGGGATCGATGAACGGAACCTCGTCAGGCCGTGGCTGGACGTCGGCGAGGTCGGCCTCGATCACCTCGCCGTCGAGCCCGAGCGCACCCAGGTTGGCCCGCGCGATCGCGGCCCGCACGGGGTCGCGCTCGACCCCGCGCACGCGCAGCCCGGCGCGCGCGAAGGCCACCAGGTCGCCACCGATGCCGCAGCCCAGGTCGACGACGGCAATGACTCCCGCTGCGGTCAGCCGCGCGGCCCGTGCCTGAGCCACGGACGCCCGCGTGGCCTGCTCGAGGGCGTCGTGCGTGAAGTACATCGATGCGGACGACGGCCCGAACTTCGCCTCGGCCCGCTGCCGCAGGTGGTTCTGCGTGACCGCAGCGGCGACGAGCTCGACGGGGTGGTCGAGGCGGAGCCGCGTGCCCAGGGCGAGGTCCGACTCGACGCCGGCCCGGGCGCTCACCTCCGCCAGCAGCCCCTGCCCTTCAGAAGAGAGGAGGGTCAAACGTGTCGAGGTCCATGACCGTGACCATAACGAGGAGCGAAGCGACGAGAACGGGCAGCGTGAGGAGCGCCAGCGACGAGCGCGAGTGAGTGCGAAGCGAAGCGAGCACGGCCCGTTAGCACTCCATTGGGCCGAGTGCTAGATTTTGACTGGCACTCACCACGTGGGACTGCCAACCACGTTCACCCGTTGAAAGGGGAGGTCGACCAGTGTCGGTCACCATCAAGCCGCTCGAGGATCGCCTTGTCATCAAGGCGATCGAAGCCGAGCAGACCACCGCGTCCGGTCTCGTCATCCCGGACACCGCCAAGGAGAAGCCGCAGGAGGGCGAGGTCATCGCCGTGGGCCCGGGTCGGGTCGACGACAACGGCAACCGCGTCCCGCTCGACGTCTCCGTCGGCGACAAGGTCATCTTCAGCAAGTACGGCGGAACCGAGGTCAAGTACGGGGGCGAGGATCTGCTCATCCTCAGCGCCCGCGACGTCCTCGCCGTCGTCTCGTGATCTGACGTCCCGGTCTCTCAGCTGAGGGGCCGGGACGCATCACCTCCACCACCAGACATCTCCGAAGGAATTCCATGCCCAAGATCCTCGAGTTCGACGAGGACGCCCGCCGCGCCCTCGAGCGTGGCGTCGACCGCCTCGCCGACACCGTCAAGGTCACCCTCGGCCCCAAGGGCCGCTACGTCGTGCTCGACAAGAAGTGGGGCGCGCCGACCATCACCAACGATGGCGTCACCGTCGCCCGCGAGATCGAGCTCGACGACCCGTTCGAGAACCTCGGCGCCCAGCTCGCCAAGGAAGTCGCCACCAAGACGAACGACGTCGCCGGTGACGGCACCACCACCGCCACCGTGCTGGCCCAGGCCATGGTCCACGAGGGCCTGCGCGCCGTGGCTGCCGGTGCCAACCCGGTCGGCCTCAAGAAGGGCATCGAGGCCGCCGTCGAGGCTGTCACCGCCAAGCTCCGTGAGCTGGCCCGTGACGTCGACGACAAGAAGGACATGACCGCGGTCGCCACCGTCTCCTCCCGCGACGAGCGCATCGGCGAGCTCATCGCCGAGGCGTTCGACAAGGTCGGCAAGGACGGCGTCATCACGGTCGAGGAGTCCAACACCCTCGGCACCGACCTCGAGTTCACCGAGGGCATGCAGTTCGACAAGGGCTACCTGTCGCCGTACATGGTCACCGACACCGAGCGCATGGAGGCTGTCCTCGACGACGCCTACATCCTCGTGAACCAGGGCAAGATCTCGTCGGTCTCCGATCTCCTCCCGCTGCTGGAGAAGGTCATCGGCGCCGGCAAGTCGCTCTTCATCATCGCCGAGGACGTCGAGGGCGAGGCCCTGTCGACCCTGGTCGTCAACAAGATCCGCGGCACGTTCACGTCGGTCGCCGTCAAGGCGCCCGCGTTCGGCGACCGCCGCAAGGCCATGCTGCAGGACATCGCGACGCTCACCGGCGCGCAGGTCGTGACGCCCGACGTCGGCCTCAAGCTCGACCAGGTCGGCCTCGAGGTGCTCGGCAGCGCCCGTCGCATCGTCGTCACCAAGGACGACACCACGATCATCGACGGCGGCGGCGACGCCGGCGAGGTCGAGGCGCGGGTCAAGCAGATCAAGTCCGAGATCGAGCTCAGCGACTCCGACTGGGACACCGAAAAGCTCCAGGAGCGCCTCGCCAAGCTGGCCGGTGGCGTCTGTGTCATCCAGGTCGGCGCGGCCACCGAGGTCGAGCTCAAGGAGAAGAAGCACCGCATCGAGGACGCCGTCTCGGCGACTCGCGCGGCCATCGAGGAGGGCATCGTCGCCGGCGGCGGCTCAGCCCTCGTGCACGCGGTGGCGGTGCTCGACGACAACCTCGGGCTCACCGGCGACGAAGCGGTCGGTGTTCGCATCGTCCGCCTCGGCGCGGATGCCCCGCTGGAGTGGATCGCCCGCAACGGCGGCGCCTCCGGCGAGGTCGTCGTGGCCAAGGTCCGCGAGTCGGGCCAGGGCTACAACGCGGCCACCGACGAGTACGGCGACCTGGTCGCCCAGGGCGTCCTCGACCCGGTCAAGGTGACGCGCTCCGCGCTCGCCAACGCCGCGTCGATCACGGCCATGCTGCTCACGACCGAGACACTGGTGGTCGAGAAGCCGGCCGAGGACGAGGACGACCACGCCGGTCACTCGCACTGACGCAAACGAACACTGCGACGCCCGTCCCTCCCGAGGGGCGGGCGTCGTCGTTTGTGTCCGCGCCGTCGTCAATGCTGAAGGGCATGACGAACACACATCACACGATCGACTACATCGAGCTCGGCGTCACCGACCTGGCCGCCACCAAGTCGTTCTACGAGGCCGCGTTCGGCTGGAGCTTCAACGATTACGGCCCTGAGTACGCGGGCATCCGATCGGCCGACGGCGAGGGCGAGGTGGGCGGTCTCAGCTCCTTCGCCACGCCCAGCCCGGGAGGTCCGCTGGTCCTCCTGTTCTCCGACGACCTCGACGCCACGGCGTCCGCCGTCGAGCAGGCGGGCGGGGCCGTCACCAACGGTCCGTACGAGTTCCCCGGCGGCCGGCGCTTCCACTTCACCGATCCGAGCGGCAACGAGCTCGGCGTCTGGTCGAAGGCCTGACCTGCTGTAACGCCGCCACGGGGGAGGCACGCCCTAGCGTGGAGGCGTGACGATCGAACCGGGCTGGCCAGTCGCGTTCGCGCTCGCGGCCCTGCTCGTGCTCGCCCTCGGGGCGCACCGAGTGGGCGGCTACGGGTTGGACCGGTCGGTGCTGGTCGCGGCGATTCGTGCGGTCGTCCAGCTGACGGTCATCGCGGTCGTCATCGAAGCTGTGGTCGACGACCTGCTGCTGTCGACTGCGCTCGTCGTCGTGATGTTCGCCGTCGCCGTCTTCACCACCGGACGTCGCGTGGAGGCGAACCATGCCTGGCTGTGGGTTGCCCTCGCGGTAGGGGCCGGCCTGGTGCCGGTGCTGGCCGTCATCCTGGCCAGCGGAGCCGTGCCGGCCGAGGGCATCGCGATCATTCCGATCGCCGGCATCATCGTCGGCAACGCGATGACCGCACACACCCTGGGCGGGCGCCGCAGCTTCGCCGCGCTCCGGGACGAGCACAGCCAGTACGAAGCCTGCCTGGCGCTCGGCTTGCAGCCGGCCCAGGCCATCGAGGAGATCATCCATCGAAGGGTGCCTGAAGCGCTGCTGCCCGGCCTTGACCAGGTGCGCACCACCGGCCTCGTGACGCTGCCTGGCGCGTTCATCGGCGTGATGCTGGGCGGTGGATCACCGGTCCAGGCCGCCACCGCGCAGGTGCTCGTCCTCTTCGGCATCATGGCCGCGCAGACGATCACCGTGGTCGTCGCGGAACGCCTCGTCGCCGCTCGTCGTCTGCTGCCGAGCGACCTGCGCGCCACGTTGGTCGACTGACGTGCGGTCGGGCGATCGAGCCCAGGATCGCCTGCGACTCGATGATGCCCTCGGCAGGACCCGATCGAGTGGAGAAATGTAGGTGAGGCTAGCCTAATCTTCATGACCTTCCGACGGACTCTCGCCGCAGTCTGTGCAGCTGCCCTCCTTCCGCTCAGCGCCTGTGGCGCGTCCGACGATCCCGGCGCCTCGAGCGGCCCGTGGACCTTCAAGGACGACCTGGGCACGTCCATCAGCCTGAACGCCGCCCCGAAGCGGCTCATCGTCCAGTCGTCGATGGCTGCTGCCCTGACCGACCTCGGCCTCGCCGACATGATCGTCGGCACGTTCGGTCCCCTCAAGAACGCTGAGGGTGAGCCCGACTCGCAGGTCGCCGGCCTCGACATCGGGAAGGCGACGGACGTCACCGGCAGCGGCGAGTACGGCACCATCGACCTCGAGAAGGCGGCCTCGCTCAAGCCCGACCTCGTCGTCACGAGCGCCTACCTGAAGAGCGACCTCTGGTACCTCAACGCGGCCACCGCCACCAAGGTCAAGAAGCTCGCCCCGATCCTCGTCGTCAGCTTCGACGGCAAGCCGCTGCCGGCGATGCTCGACTCCACCGAGCGGGCGGCCAAGGCACTCGGCGCCGACCTCGAGGCCGACGACGTCACCCAGGCGCACGACGACTTCTCAGCTGCGGCCGATCGCGTCACCAAGCTCGGCGCGACGCTCGACGACCGCTCGATCCTGGCCGGCTCCCCGGCCGCGGACGTGTTCTACGTGTCGAACCCGAAGATCAGCCCCGACCTCAGGTACTGGCGCGACGAGCTGGGTCTCCCGCTCGTCACGCCCGACAAGGTCGACGAGGGCGGGTACTTCCAGAGCCTGAGCTGGGAGAAGGCCGACACCTATCCGGCCGACGTCTTCCTCTACGACGACCGCGTCGGCGCAGAAGGGCTCAAGCAGCTCGACGACCAGCCGGTGTTCCAGACGCTCGACGCGGCGAAACGAGATGCCTACGTGCCGTGGACCTCCGTGGCGCCGCCGAGCCACCGGGCGTACGCCGACCTCATGAACCGTCTCGTCGACGACGTGGAGAAGTTCCTGTGACGCCCGGGCGCTGACCAGAACACCTCCGTCCGCCGCGTACCATTGGTTCATGGAGCAGCCGGGCATTCCTGACAAGTTCGCCGCACTGGGTCTCACGTACGACGACGTCCTGCTGCTACCGGGAGAAACCGACGTCATCCCGAGCGAGGTCGACACCACCGCGCGCCTCACCCGCGACCTGAACCTGCGGATCCCGCTGCTCTCCAGCGCCATGGACACGGTCACCGAGGCGCGCATGGCCATCGCCATGGCGCGCGAGGGTGGCATCGGCATCCTGCACCGCAACCTCTCGGTCGACGACCAGGCGTACCAGGTCGACCTCGTCAAGCGCACCCAGACCGGCATGATCCCCAACCCCGTCACGATCCACCCCAAGGCCACCCTCGAAGAGCTCGACGAGACCTGCGGCGAGTATCGCGTCTCCGGCCTTCCTGTCGTCGACCAGGATGACAAGCTGCTCGGCATCATCACCAACCGCGACCTGCGGTTCGTGCCTGTCGCGGAGTGGGGCACCCGCACCGTCGGCGAGATCATGACCCCGATGCCGCTCATCACCGGCCCGCTCGGCATCAGCCGCGAGGACGCCTCGGCACTGCTCCGGGCCCACAAGCGCGAGCGCCTGCCGATCATCGACGACGAGGGCCATCTCCGCGGGCTCATCACCGTCAAGGACTTCGTGAAGTCCGAGCAGCACCCGCTGGCCAGCAAGGCCGCCGACGGCCGTCTGCTCGTGGGCGCGGCGGTCGGCTTCTTCGGCGACTCGTGGGACCGCGCCAACGCGCTGCGCGAGGCGGGCGTCGACGTCCTGGTGGTCGACACCGCACATGGTCACGCCAAGTCGCTGCTCGACATGGTCAAGCGCCTCAAGGCCGACCCCACGTTCGGCGACGTCCAGATCATCGGCGGCAACGTCGCCACACGGGCCGGTGCCCAGGCGCTCGTCGACGCCGGCGTCGACGCGGTCAAGGTCGGCGTCGGTCCGGGCTCCATCTGCACCACACGGGTGGTCGCCGGCGTGGGCGTGCCGCAGGTGTCGGCGGTCTACGAGGCGTCACTCGCCTGCAAGCCGGCTGGCATCCCGTTGATCGCCGACGGCGGCCTCCAGCACTCCGGTGACATCGCCAAGGCGCTCGTTGCCGGTGCCGACACGGTCATGGTGGGTTCGCTGCTCGCCGGCTGCGAGGAGAGCCCGGGCGAGCTCATCTTCGTGAGCGGCAAGCAGTTCAAGAGCTATCGCGGCATGGGTTCCATCGGGGCCATGGCATCCCGCGGCAAGAAGTCGTACTCGAAGGACCGCTACTTCCAGGCCGACGTCCCCAGCGACGACCTGATCGTGCCCGAGGGCATCGAGGGTCAGGTCGCCTTCCGCGGCCCGCTCGGCGCCGTCGCGCACCAGCTGATCGGTGGCCTGCACCAGTCGATGTTCTACGTCGGCGCGCACACGATCCCCGAGCTGCAGGAGCGCGGCCGGTTCGTCCGCATCACCGTCGCCGGTCTCAAGGAGAGCCACCCGCACGACATCCAGATGACCGTCGAGGCTCCCAACTACACCACGCGCTAGGCGGTCGTCTCGTCCTTGTCGCGTGGCCGGCTCAAGGCCCATGGTTCGAGGTGCTCGTAGCCCTTCACCGAGGTCCGCCGCATCCGCCTGAGCCGCAGCTCGTCGTCGTCACGCAGGAGATCGGCCATCTCGCGGTCGATGACGGAGCTGCCGGGCCTGGCCACCGAGGTCAGCCGGGACGCGACGTTGACCACCGGGCCGAAGACGTCGCCCATGTGGTTGAGGACGTTGCCGTGGGCCATGCCGATGCGGACCTGGGGGAACTCCTCGTCGGCCTCGTGCTGGTCGAGCAGCTCCAGTGCCAGCAGGGCCGCCTGACGGGCATCGTCGACGACGAACAGCACCTCGTCGCCGATCGTCTTGACCACGTGGCCGTGGTGATCGGTGATGAGCCCGGCGGTGACCTCCTCGAACCGCTCGACCATGTCGGTCAGCTCCTGCCGGGTCATCTTGCGGCTCCGTGACGTGTACCCGACGATGTCGGCGAACCCGACCACCATGGGGGAGGCGTCGACGTCGCCGGCTTCGGTGAGCAGCAACCGGCTCGCAGCGTTGACGAGGTGGCGACGCCACACGTACGCCTGCACCTTCTCGCCCAGCGGAACCACCTTCTCGAGCTCGGCGAGGTCACCGGCGGCCATCTCGTCCTGTGACCCGGAGGCCATGGATCCGAGGAAGGCCCGGACCTGCCACTCCGCGAGCCGGGCGAAGGAGCGGCCGATCGTGCGGATGAACGCCTGCTCGGTGTCGGCCTCGATGATGCCGAGCTCGACCAGCTCCTGGGTCAGCTTGAGGGCCTCGACGTCGGCGTGGGTGAAGGCAGCGTCGCCGTCATCGGCCTCGGGGAAGCCGAGCGCCCGCCAGCGCTGCTTCGCGATGTCCGGGTCGACGCCGGACAGCTCGGAGACGTCGGCACGCGTCAGCTGGGGCGACTCGCCGAGCATGAGCTCGGTGATCGCCTGGATGACGTCGGATGAGTCGACGGGCGGCTCGGCGTCGGTCATTCGCTGTTGTCGAGCCGCTTCTTCTCCGTGGCCTCGAATGCCTCGCGGATCGCGGGGATGGACTCGGACAGCTTGCGCCCGGCCTCTGGCGTGAAGTTGAGGGCCGTGACGTTCGTCTTGGTGACCACGGCGGCCGAACGCAGCGCGTGGTTCATCACCGCGGCCTCGCCGATGAAGGTGCCGGCGCTGACGGTGGCCACCTCCTGCTTGTCGCGGCGGACCGAGACCTCACCTTCGAGGATGTAGTACGCAGCGTCGGCGGGAGTCTTCTCGTGGATGAGCGTCCAGCTCTCAGGGAGGTGCACCAGCCGGCCAGCCTCGGCGACCTGCTTCACGTCCTTGTCGCTGAAGCCCGACAGCTCCTTGAGCTTGGCGAGCGTCGCCGGGTCGGGTGCGAAGCGATCTTTGCGCATGTTGGCACCGGGAACTTCCTGCTTGGGGCGACCGCACGGGCCGCCGGGATCCACCCACTTTAGGCGGATACTTCCAGTACGTGACACCGGTGTCCAGCGAATCGAGGGTGGGTCGGGTCACCATCGTGCCGCGTACCCTGTGCGCATGGACACCGAGATCGGCACGGCCAAGCGTGGCCGCCGCGCCTACTCATTCGACGACATCGCGATCGTTCCCAGTCGACGCACCCGTGATCCGGAAGAGGTCTCGGTCGCCTGGCAGATCGACGCGTACCGCTTCGAGCTGCCGGTCGTGGCTGCGCCGATGGACTCAGTGATGAGTCCCGAGACCGCCATCGCGCTCGGTCGCCACGGCGGGCTCGGCGTCCTCGACCTCGAGGGTCTGTGGACGCGCTACGAGAACCCCGACAAGCTGCTCGACGACCTCGTGTCGATCGACGCCGCACAGGCCACCAGGCGGCTGCAGGAGGTCTACGCGGAGCCGATCAAGCCCGAGCTGATCACGGCCCGCCTGCAGCAGATGCGCGACGCCGGTGTCACCGTGGCCGGCGCGCTGTCGCCGCAACGCACCAAGCAGTTCGCCGACGTGGTGGTCGATGCCGGTGTCGACCTGTTCGTCATTCGCGGCACCACGGTCTCGGCGGAGCACGTCTCCGGGCAGATGGAGCCGCTGAACCTCAAGGAGTTCATCTACGAGCTCGACGTCCCCGTGATCGTGGGTGGCTGCGCCACCCATCAGGCGGCCCTTCACCTCATGCGCACCGGCGCCGCCGGCGTGCTCGTCGGGTTCGGCGGGGGAGCGGCGCACACGACGCGCTCCGTGCTCGGCGTCGCCGTACCGATGGCCTCCGCCGTGGCTGACGTCGCCGCCGCCCGTCGCGACTACCTCGACGAGTCCGGTGGACGGTACGTCCACGTCATCGCCGACGGCTCGATCGGTCGCAGCGGAGACATTGCGAAGGCGATCGCCTGCGGGGCTGACGCCGTGATGATCGGCTCGCCGTTCGCACGCGCCGTGGAGGCACCGGGTCGGGGCTTCCACTGGGGCGCCGAGGCGTGGCACGCCGAGCTGCCTCGCGGTGAGCGGGTCGAGATCGGCAGCGTCGGGACGCTCGAGGCCGTGCTGTTCGGCCCGTCGTCGGTCCCCGACGGCACCATGAACCTCATCGGCGCGCTGCGCCGCGCGCTCGCCACCACCGGGTACACCGACCTCAAGGAGTTCCAGCGCGTCGAAGTGGTCGTCGGTTGAAGCTCGAGCACGTCCCCTTCGACCACGCTGACGCCGTCGCGCTGCGTGCGGCCCAGGAGGCGTACGGCGACGAGCTCTACGCCTCCGATCCCGCGTCGGCGCACCGGTTCACGTCCGAGGTGCTCGACCCGCCGTCCGTGCTGCTCACCGTGGTGGCGTACGACGACGACGGTCGACCGCTCGGCCATGCCTGCCTTCGCTCGCTTGGCGGCGACATGGCCGGCGACCTGGAGATCAAGCGGATGTTCGTGGAGCCCGACGCTCGGGGGAATGGCATCGCGGACGCTCTGCTGGCTGCCGTCGAGCAGCGCGCGCGTGACGAGGGTGTGCCTCGCGTCGTGATCCACACCGGCGATCGCCAGATCGCAGCTCTGCGCTTCTACGAGCGGCACGGCTACACGCCGATCGACGTGTTCCCGCCCTACGAGGCCGTCACCTACTCGCGCTGCTTCGAAAAAGCGCTCTGATACCGTGAGTGTGATCCGCGACCTCACTTCAGCTATTCAACGGACACGCGGTGGGGTGGCCCTTATTCTTCTCGGGGGAAGAAAATCGCCCCAACTTCTTATTTTCGCAACATCCTTCTAGGAGTCTCGGTGCGCCGTCCCTCTGCCCTCATCCTGACGCTTGGCCCTCATCGCGTCGGCACTCTCCTCGCCGGCACGATCTCCGGCGACCTCGGCCTTCGACGCCGGTCGGCATCGCTCACCCTGGTGGCAACGACGGCAACCTCTCGACGATTCCGGGCACGCGCGTACAACGTGGGCGACCAGGTCGAGGCTCTATGCGAACTTCGCCAGCGACCAGTCGGGCAGGACGGTGACCTACTACAAGGGGACCCCGGCCGGCTCCGCCGACTACGCCAGCGTCGGCACGGCCACGGCGAACTGCAACGGCAACGCCTACCTGAAGAACTACACGGTCAAGCCGCGCAGAAGATCTTCGCCGAGCTCGAGCACCGGCAAGGTCACCGAGATCCAGACGCTGACGCCGATCGTGCAGGGCCCGGTGACGCCGAGTGGCACGGTCACGGGCACCCTCGCCGAGGAACCGGCCACCTACTCCAACGGCGACACGATCCAGCTCGGCGCGAACTTCGCCAGCGGCACGTTCCCGGTCACGCTTCTACAAGGAGGGCCCGGCCGACACCTGGACCCGCTCGGCACGGTGCAGAGCAACAGCTCCGGCAACGCGTACTTCAAGACCTACAAGGTGGACGGCTCGAAGAGGGTGTTCGCGCGCAAGACCAACAACGACCGCACCGAGATCGACACCATCGCCCCGTCACCGAAGGTCACGCTCGACATCCTGCGCGACTGCCCGACCAACAACTGCGCCACGGAGGCCACCGCATACGGCGCGCTCGACCCCGTGGCGGCAGGAGTCCCCGTGACCCTGCAGTGCCAGAGCGGCGCAGCTGGGTCGCCGCTCGGAGCGCGGTCAACACGGACGCTGCCGGCAAGGTCAAGATCCCGTTCTCCCTCACCGGCCTGAGCCAGTGGTCGACCCGGACCTACCGCCAGGTGGCGGGCACGGCGACCTCGAGCGACGATCAAGTTCATGCCCGGACCGACACAACTCGGCCAGAACGTCCTGCGGGTCGACGTCGACAAGGGTGTCTATCCCCCGGCGACGACGGCAACGAGCTACACCGGCGAGGCCACGCTGCGGGTGGGCGGAGGTGTTCCGTCGTCCGACGCCAAGCTGGAGAAGTTCGGCGTGCGCGGCAAGCTCCACGGCCAGCTACACCAAGAAGCCGTACAAGCTGAAGTTCGACAAGCCCGCCCAACACGAAGGTCTTCGGCATGAGGGAGGACAAGAGCTGGACGCTGCTCGCCAACTTCCTCGACCAGTCGGCCATGCGCGACAAGGTGGCTCTCGACCTCGGCCGTCGACGACGAGCAGCATCCCCTGGACGCCGGACAGCCGGTTCGTCGAGCTGTTCGTCAACGACCAGTACGCGGCGCCTACCTGATGACCGAGTCGGTCAAGATCGACGACGACCGCGTCAATGTGAACCCGGAGACCGGCATGATCATGGAGACCGACGGCAACTCGGTCTCCGACTCCAGCTCGACTTCATGTCAACGCTCGGCAAGATCGTGTTCGCCTTCAAGGATCCCGACGAGCGCAAGACGCTCACGGCGGGACGGCGGCGGCGTCGACCCCGAGGGCGTCACAGCGCGAAGCTGACGGCTGTCAAGAACCGCATCAACGTGTTCGAGTCGAAGCTGTACAGCCGTCGACCCGCAACCAGTACAAGCGACTTACATCGACGACAAGCGGCGATGGACTTCAACTTGATCAAGGAGTTCACGAAGGACAACGACTCTGACTTCTACAGCAGCCACTACTTCTCCTGGGACCCGGTGGTCAACGCCAACAAGCGCGCGGACAACAAGTTCCACTTCGGTCCGGCCTGGGACTTCGACCGCAGCGCCGGCAACGTCGACCCCGATCGGCCGGACACAAGTACGCTCGTCTCCCGACCGGATGGTACTGCGCGGCACGGGCACCCGGAGCGACAGCGGCCGCGCAACTACTCAAGACCCAGTGGTTCGCCCAGCTGTTCAAGGACACCGGCAGCGTATCGTCCTGCCCGGTCGAAGGCACGCTGGGATGTTGGTCAGGGACGAGTTCAAGAAGATCGGCGACTCCGAGGTGGCCGACCTTGAAGACAGAGATCGGCGTCGGTGCAGCGAATGATCGCAGCCGATGGGCGAGCGAGCCGAAGCGCTATCGGTCCCACGGCAGCGTTCAACCAGGAAATCGCCTGGGTCACGGATTGGTACAAGGAGCGGTTCACGTGGATGGACGGCCAGCTGGACTGACCAGCCCGGTGGCCGGTCGGCGGTTTCCGTGATTGGAGAACGCCGATTAGGGTGAGCCCACGCCCACTTGACGACCACAGGATCCACTTGATGCGCCGAATCGTCTCCATCACCGTTGCCGTCGCGCTGCTGAGCTTCGCGCTCGTCAGCTGCGGCGGCGGCGACGATTCACCCACGGTCTCGAACGAGGCGCCGTTCGTGGGTGAGAAGTTCACCCTCACCGGCAGCGTCGACGCCGACGGTGCGCGGTCGGTCATGCTGCAGTCCTTCGACGAGGGATGGAGCGAGATCGACAAGGCGAAGACCACCGCGGACGGTGAATACACGTTCACGACTTCCCTGGACGAGCCCTCGGCCCGCTATCGCGTGGTCGCCGCGGCGGCGGGCGAGCTCGAGAAGCACGTGACGGCGCAGGTCAAGGTCATGACCGTGGAGGACGAGGTCCACCTGTCGGTCGTGCGCGCCGGTGGCTCGGGCACCGCGATCGGTGAGTCGAAGTACCGCAAGGCCGGACGCAACTTCGAGCTGCAGTGGCTCGACGGCAGCAAGTGGAAGAAGCTCGGCTCAGGCGAGGAGGACGGCCATGGCCGCGTCAGCATCCCGTTCGACGTCGACGGCTCGCGGTTCTACCGCCTCGTGGGCGACGTCATCAAGGGAACGAAGGGTGCGACGTCACCGGCCACGCGATTCACCAAGGGACCGTCCAAGCTCGGTCAGAACGTCCTCTACGTGACCGTCGACGACTTCAAGGACCCGGTGGTCAAGGGAGCCGACTACGAGGCCAACGCGGTGATGGTCACCGACGGGCAGCCTACCAAGCCGTTTCGCGTCGACGAGTTCGCGGTGCGCGGTAACTCGTCCGCAGCGAAGATCAAGCACCCGTACAAGATCAAGTTCAAGAAGAACCGACGACCCTTCGGCCTGCCCGAGGACAAGACGTGGATCCTGCTCGCGAACTACGGCGACCGCAGCCTCGTCCGCACGGCGCTCGGCTACGACATGGGCGCCGGCCTGGACGGACTCGACTGGACCCCACGGGGCACCTTCACCGAGCTGTACGTGAACGGCGACTACAAGGGCAGCTACCAGCTCTCCGAGTCGATCAAGATCGACAAGAACCGCATCAACATCTCCCAGAAGAAGGGCATCGTCGTCGAGATCGACAAGCACTTCGAGGAGGACGGCATCCCCGGCTTCTTCGGTGACCACCAGATCCCGTACGCCCTGAAGGATCCCGACGAGCGCAAGAAGGGCAAGGACGAGGACGAGGGCATCACCGACGACAAGATCGCCAGCTTCAAGTCGCGCATCCTCGCCTTCGAGAAGGTGCTGTACGGCAACGATTTCAAGGACAAGGAGAATGGCTGGACGAAGTACCTCGACCTCGACTCGGCGGTCGACTACTACCTGGTCAAGGAGTTCTCCAAGGAGAACGACGGCGACTTCTATCGCAGCAACTTCTTCTACATGCCCGACTACACGAACTCGAGCAAGAAGTTCTACATGGGGCCGGTGTGGGACTTCGACCGCAGCGCGGGCTCCAAACCGGACATCTCCGAGAGCGGCACCACCATCGCGAGCCCGAGCGGTTGGTGGCTGCGCGGCAAGGGCTCGCCGAACCACAGCACCGGCAAGACCCACTGGTACGTCCAGATGACCAAGGACCCGGTATTCCTCGCCGCGCTCAAGCAGCGGTGGGCCGAGAAGCGCGGGTTCTTCAAGGACCTCGCCGACCACGGCGTGGAGCGCGAGGCGGCTAAGGTCGGCGTCGCCGCGAAGAACGACCGCGAGCGGTGGGGCGCCAACTCTCCGCAGCGGTTGCCGGCTCGGGCCTCGACGTACAAGGGCGAGATCGAGTTCCTCAAGGACTGGTACCAGAAGCGGTTCGCCTGGATGGACAGCCAGCTGCGCTAAACGGGTGCTGAGTCGTCCCTGGCACATGACGGCTGGCAAGCCATAGCATCCCATCGCACGCGAAGGCCCCGGTCACCCAGTCGACCCAAGATGCCGATCTGGGACTTCGACCGCAGCGCGGGCGCCCACGACCCGAACGGCACGAACGTGGAGAAGCCGACCGGCTGGTGGGTCCGTGGCAACGGATCGCCGAACCACGACACCAACAAGATCCACTGGTACACCCGGATCTCCAAGGACCCGCGCTTCCTGAAGGCGCTGGACGAGCGGTGGTCTGCGAAGCAGAGCGTCTTCGAGGCGGCCTCCGATGACGGCTCGGCATTCGGCACGAAGGCGGCCCTCACCGAGCTCGGCGGCGGTGACTACAACCTGGGTCTCCAGGTCGCCGAGAACGACCGCAAGATCTGGAAGAGCTCCGGCAGCCGCTACAAGGCCAAGACCTCGACCTACCCGGCCGAGGTGGCCTGGATCAAGAAGTGGTACTCGGACCGGTACAAGTGGATGAACACGGAACTGACGACCGGCTCCCCGGGCTGATCGGCTGACATCTTCGACGGGACCATCGCTCTGCGGTGGTCCCGTTGTCATGTCGAAAGGGCAGTGGCTACGACGGATCGTCATGCTCTAGCATGGTGAGGCTTACCTAAATTGTAGGCTGTCTCAGTCAGCCAAGAGTGAAGGTCTCCGCATGAAATCCACCTCCCTCGCCGGTCTCGGCATCGCGTCCCTCGTCGTCCTGAGCATGACCGCGTGCGCCGAGGACTCCCCGTCGGGCAGCAGCGACAAGAACATCGACGTCGAAGCCACCGACTCCGCGTGCGAGGTGTCGGCCACGAAGCTCGACGCCGGCCCACTCACGTTCAAGGTCACCAACGGAGGCTCGAAGGTCACCGAGTTCTATGTCTACGCCGAGGGCGACCGCATCATGGGTGAGGTCGAGAACATCGGCCCGGGCCTCTCGCGCAACCTGGTCGTCGACCTGCCGAAGGGCACCTACGAGGGCGCCTGCAAGCCGGGCATGGCTGGCGACGGCATCCGCCAGACGCTCACGGTCACCGGTGAGTCCGCCAAGAAGCTGTCCGACTCCGAGGAGCTCAAGGCGGCCGCGAAGAGCTACGAGCGCTACGTCGCGTCCCAGGCGAAGGCGCTCATCGAGAAGACCAAGGAGTTCGTCGCCGCCGTCAAGGCCGGCGACGTCGAGAAGGCGAAGACGCTCTTCCCGATCGCCCGCACCTACTGGGAGCGCATCGAGCCGGTCGCCGAGATCTTCGGCGACCTCGATCCGCTGACCGACGGCCGCGAGCCCGACGCCAAGGCCGAGGGCCGCGACTTCACCGGCTGGCACCGCATCGAGAAGCAGCTGTGGGTCGAGAACAACACCAAGGGCATGGACAAGTACGCCGACCAGCTCCTGGCCAACATCGAAGAGGTCGTCGCCCAGAGCGAGGAGAAGCCGCTCACCGCACTGCAGCTCGCGCAGGGCTCGAAGGCGCTGCTCGACGAAGTCGCCACCGGCAAGATCACCGGCGAGGAGGACGAGTTCAGCCACACCGACCTGTGGGACTTCAAGGCCAACATCGAGGGCTCCCAGGCCGCCATCGCCGCGCTGCGTCCGGTGCTTAAGAAGCAGGATCCCGAGCTGGTCACCCTGCTCGACCAGCGCTTCAAGGAGCTCGACGCCGAGCTCGACCAGTACCAGAAGGAAGACGGCAGCTGGACGTTCTACGATGATCTGACGGAAGAACAGATCAAGAAGCTGTCGGATGACGTGGCGGCACTGAGCGAGCCCATCTCGATGGTCGCCTCGGTCGTCGCTGAATCCCAATGACGAGGTGTAGATGACCGACGACCGGTCCGGCATCTCCCGCAGGTCACTGCTGGGAGCTGCCGGGGTTGGCGCGCTCGCTGCGGGCGCGGCGGGCGGGTACGCCGTCGCGAACTCGCAGACCGAGATCGTCCCCGACGCCGACGAGCTGCCGGTCGACTTCGCGGGACGTCACCAGGCGGGCATCGTCACTCCGGCGCAGGACCGGATGTATTTCGTCGCGCTCGACATGACGACCGAGAAGCGCGACGACCTCGTCGCGATGCTGCAGGAATGGACCGTGGCAGCGCGCAAGCTCGTGCAAGGGAACGACGTCGGCACGTTCGGCGCCGTGGGCGGGTCGCCGTTCGGTCCTCCGGAGGACACCGGCGAGGCGCTCGGCCTGCCGCCATCGCGCCTGACGATCACGATCGGATTCGGCCCTGGCTTGTTCGAGAAGGACGGAAAGCCCCGATTCGGGCTCGGCGGGATGAAGCCCGACAAGCTGAAGGATCTACCGCTGTTCTCCGGTGATCGGCTAGATGCGGCGATCTCCGGCGGCGACATCGCCATCCAGGCCTGCGCCAACGATCCCCAGGTGGCCGTGCACGCCGTCCGCAACCTCGTGCGCATGGCGTTCGGCCGGGCGTCCGTACGGTATTCCCAGATGGGCTTCGGGCGGACGTCGTCCACCTCCACGTCGCAGTCCACCGCGCGTAACCTGCTCGGCTTCAAGGACGGCACGGCGAACCTCAAGGCGGAGGCCAAGAAGGATCTCGACAATTTCGTCTGGGTCCAGCTGGGCGACGGCCCGGACTGGCACGTCGACGGCACGTACCTCATCACCCGCAAGATCGACATGCGCATCGAGACGTGGGACCGCGAGTCGCTCGAGGGGCAGGAGGCGATCATCGGCCGTCGCAAGGGCAGCGGTGGCCCGGTCAGCGGAGGCGACGAGTTCGACAAGCTCGACTTCAAGGCCAAGGGCAAGGACGGCGAGACGCTCATCGCCGAGAAGGCGCACGTCCGTCTCGCGCACCCCGATTCCAACGACGGCGCCAAGCTGCTGCGCCGCGGCTACAACTTCGTCGACGGCTCGAACGGCCTCGGCCAGCTCAGCGCCGGCCTCTTCTTCATCTCCTACCAGCGCGACCCCGAGCAGTTCATCAAGGTGCAGCGCAGCCTGGCCGGAACACAGAACGACGTGCTCAACGAGTACATCGTCCACGTGAGCTCCGGCCTGTTCGCCGTTCCGCCAGGTCCGGGCGCCAAGGGCTTCTGGGGCGAGGTCCTCTTCTGCTAGCCGGGTGATCCTCGTGACAGCGCCATTGGCATACCAGCGGTATCCTGACGGGCATGCCCGATCCCACATCGACCCGCACGGCTCGCGACGCGGTGTCACCGGCACGCATCGGCGAGCTCACCGGGCTCATCCGCAGCACCACCGGTGCGACCCGCACGACGACCTCCCCGCTGACCGGCGAGCCGGTGGCCGAGATCCCCAAGTCCAGCATCGACGACGTCGAGGACGCCTTCGACGCCGCCCGCGCCGCCCAGCTCACCTGGTCGCAGACGTCACTTCGTGAACGCAGCCGCGCACTGCTCCGCCTGCACGACCTGGTGCTGGAGCGCCGCGAGGAGCTGCTCGACCTGATCCAGCTCGAATCGGGCAAGGCCCGGTCCCACGCGTTCGACGAGATCGCCCACGTGGCCCTCACGGCACGCTTCTACGCCCGACGCCTGCGTCGCCAGCTGAAGCCCGAGCGCCGGTCGGGTGCCCTCCCCGGGCTCACCTCCGTGCGGGTCAACCACGTGCCCAAGGGCGTCGTCGGCATCATCAGCCCCTGGAACTACCCGCTCACCATGGCCATCTCCGACGGCCTGCCGGCGATCGCGGCCGGCAACACCGTCGTGCACAAGCCCGACAGCCAGAGCCCGCTGATCGCGCTGGCCGGCGTCGAGCTCATGCGCGACGCCGGATTCCCGCCCGACGTGTGGCAGGTCGTCAGCGGCGCAGGCTCCGAGGTCGGAACCGCGATCATCGAGCGCGCCGACTACATCTGCTTCACCGGGTCCACCGCCACCGGCTCCCTGATCGCACGGCAGGCCGCCGACCGCCTGGTCAGCTGCTCGCTCGAGCTCGGCGGCAAGAACCCGATGATCGTGCTGCCCGGTGCCAACGTGGAGAAGACCGCGGCGGGCGCCGTGAACGCGTGCTTCTCCTCCGCCGGCCAGCTGTGCGTCTCCATCGAGCGCCTCTACGTGCCCGACAGCCTCTACGACGAGTTCCGCGACGCCTTCGTGCGACGGGTCAACGCCCTCGCCCTCGGTGCCGGCCTCGACTGGGATGCCGACATGGGCTCCCTCGTGTCACCGGCACAGCTCGAGACGGTCACCAAGCACGTCGACGACGCGATCGCGAACGGGGCCACCGTGCTCACCGGCGGCAAGGCGCGACCCGACCTCGGGCCGTACTTCTACGAGCCCACCGTGCTCGAGGACGTCACCGACGCCGCCGAGTGCTTCGCCGGCGAGACCTTCGGCCCGCTCGTGTCGCTCTACCGCTACGGCACCGTCGACGATGCGGTCGACCTCGCCAACGCCGGCGAGTACGGCCTCAACGCGAGCATCTGGGGACCCGTTCGCCAGGCCCGCGGCATCGCCGCGACGATCAAGGCCGGCACGGTCAACATCAACGAGGGCTTCTCCTCGTCGTTCGGCAGCATCGACGCCCCGATGGGCGGCATGCGGCACTCGGGCCTCGGCCGACGTCAGGGAGCGGAGGGCATCCACCGCTACACCGAGCCGCAGTCGGTGGCCGTGCAGCGGGGCTTCCCGATGTCCGGCCCGGCCTTCCTCCGGCCGGAGACGTACGCGAAGGTCCTCACCATCGCCCTCAAGGTGCTCCGACGCACACCACGAGCATGATCGTGCAGAGGAAGGCTTCATGACCGAGTTCGACCACGACGTCGTCGTCATCGGCTCCGGCTTCGGTGGCAGCGTCGCGGCGCTCCGGCTGACCGAGAAGGGCTACAAGGTCGCCGTCCTCGAGGCCGGCAAGCGATTCGCGGACAAGGACTTCGCCAAGACGTCGTGGCGGCTCCGCAAGTTCCTGTGGATGCCGCAGCTCGGCTGCTACGGCATCCAGCGCATCGACAAGCTCAAGGACGTGCTGATCCTGTCGGGCGCGGGTGTCGGTGGCGGTTCGCTGGTGTACGCCAACACGCTCTACGAACCGCTCGACCCGTTCTACAAGGATCCGGCCTGGGGGCACATCACCGACTGGAAGCGCGAGATGGCGCCGTACTACGACCAGGCGAAGCGGATGCTCGGCGTCACGACGTACCCGATCGAGACCGCAGCGGACCGCGTCATCAAGCAGGTGGCGGCCGACATGGGCGTGCAGGGCACGTTCCACCACACGCCGGTCGGTGTCGTGTTCGGTGAGGACCCCCACTCACCGTCCGGTGAGTCGGTCGGCGACCCGTTCTTCGGTGGCGTCGGACCCGAGCGCAACGCCTGCCTGCAGTGCGGCGAGTGCATGACGGGATGCCGCCACAACGCCAAGAACACGCTGGTCAAGAACTACCTGTACCTCGCGGAGAACAACGGCGCGGAGATCCATCCGCTCACGACCGTGGTGGCGGTACGCCCGCTGCCCGGCGGAGGCTACGAGGTCGAGACGCGCCGCACCAACCGGCGCTTCCGCCCGCACCGCAAGATCACCGCCCAGCAGGTCGTGTTCGCGGCCAGCACGATGGGCACCCAGAAGCTGCTGCACCGGATGCGCGACGACGGCAAGCTGCCAGCCGTCTCGGAGCGCCTCGGACTCCTGACCCGAACGAACTCCGAGGCCCTGCTCGGAGCCATCGCCGACAAGCGTGACGTCGACTACAGCCACGGCATTGCGATCACCTCGTCGTTCCACCCGGACGAGCACACGCACGTCGAGCCGGTGCGCTATGGCAAGGGCTCCAACGCGATGTCGCTGATGCAGACCGTGCTCACCGACGGCAGCACGGACACCCCGCGGTGGCGGGTCTGGCTTCGCGAGATGTGGCGCGAGAAGCGCAACCTGTTCAAGCTCTACGACCTGCGGCACTGGTCGGAACGCACGGTCATCGCCTTGGTGATGCAGACGCACGACAACTCCATCACCACGTTCACCAAGCGCGGCATCACCGGACGGCGCAGGCTGTCGTCGCGCCAGGGCCACGGTGCGCCGAACCCGTCGTTCATCCAGCCGGCTCATGAGGCCGTCCAGCACATGGCGCGGCACATGGGGGGCACCGCGGGAGGCACCATCGGCGAGCCGTTCAACGTGCCGCTGACCGCGCACTTCATGGGCGGCTGCGCCATCGGCGACAGCCCGGAGACCGGCGTCATCGACCCGTACCACCGTCTGTACGGTCACGAGGGGCTGCACGTGGTCGACGGCTCGGCCATCAGCGCGAACCTGGGCGTCAACCCGTCGCTGACGATCACGGCCCAGTCCGAGCGCGCGATGGCCATGTGGCCGAACCGTGGCGAGACCGACACCCGCCCCGCCATGGGCGAGCCCTACCGCGTCGTGGAACCCGTGCAACCGAAGAGCCCGATCGTCCCCGACGACGCTCCGGCCGCGCTTCGGCTGCCGATCGTCGGAGTCAGCTGAACCCTGGCCTGGTCACAGAAGTAACAGAACCCGACCTGGAGGGAGCTCACGGGTCGGGCCCTGTTGTGCCACGAGGAGCGGGCACCTGATCTAACGGGAGGGAGTTGTAGTTAGATCCACCCGGTTCAACGACACTCTTCCCGATAGGTTACTACCGTTTCGCATTATTTTCGGACGGATACGATCAAGCCGTGAACCCCGATCATGACACCGTTCTCGTCGTCGACTTCGGGGCTCAATACGCCCAGCTCATCGCTCGTCGTGTGCGCGAGGCGAACGTGTACTCCGAGATCGTGCCGCACACCATGTCGACCGAAGAGATGCTGGCCCGGAAGCCTGCCGCGATCATCCTCTCCGGCGGCCCGTCGAGCGTCTACGAGGCCGGCGCACCGCAGCTCGACGCGACCATCGTCGACGGCTCGGTCCCGGTGTTCGGCATCTGCTACGGCTTCATGGCGATGGCCCAAGCACTCGGGGGAGGCGTCGCCCGCACCGGCCAGCGCGAGTACGGCCGCACCGTCGTGTCCGTGCTCGAACCGGGCACGCTCCTCACCGGCCTTCCCGACGTCCTGACGTCGTGGATGTCCCACGGCGACGAGGTCGTGTCGGCTCCCGACGGATTCACCGTCAACGCGCGTTCACCGCGGGCCACGGTGGCCGCGTTCGAGCACGTGGGGCGGCGCCTCGCCGGAGTCCAGTGGCACCCGGAGGTCATGCACACCGAGCACGGGCAGGCGGTGCTCGAGCACTTCCTCGTCGACATCGCCGGCTGTGCCCAGACGTGGACGAGCGCGAACATCGTCGAGGAGCAGGTCGAGCTCATCCGCGAGCAGGTCGGCGACAAGCGGGTCATCTGCGGCCTCTCCGGCGGCGTCGACTCCGCGGTGGCCGCCGCTCTCGTCCAGCGCGCGATCGGCGACCAGCTGACCTGCGTGTTCGTCGACCACGGCCTGCTGCGCCAGGGCGAGGCCGAGCAGGTCGAGCGAGACTTCGTCGAGGCCACCGGTGTCGACCTCAAGGTGGTCGACGCGCAGGAGCGGTTCCTCGGCTTCCTCGCCGACGTCATCGATCCCGAGCTCAAGCGCAAGATCATCGGCCGCGAGTTCATCCGCGTGTTCGAGGCGGCGGAGCGGGAGATCGTCGCCGACGCGGAAGGCACCCCGGTCGAGTTCCTCGTTCAGGGCACCCTGTACCCCGACGTCGTCGAGTCCGGCGGTGGCGAAGGCGCCGCCAACATCAAGAGCCACCACAACGTCGGCGGGCTGCCCGACGACCTGCTGTTCCGCCTCATCGAGCCGCTCCGCACGCTGTTCAAGGACGAGGTCCGTCACGTCGGCGAACAGCTCGGCCTGCCACCGGCCATGGTGTGGCGGCACCCGTTCCCCGGGCCCGGCCTCGCCATCCGCATCATCGGTGCGGTCGACGCCGAGCGGCTCGACATCCTGCGAGAGGCCGACGCCATCGCCCGCGAGGAGGTCACGGCCGCCGGGCTGGACCGTGACATCTGGCAGTTCCCGGTCGTGCTGCTCGCCGACGTCCGTTCCGTCGGTGTCCAGGGTGATGCCCGCACCTATGGGCACCCGATCGTGCTGCGGCCTGTGACCAGCGAGGACGCCATGACCGCTGACTGGGGCCGCCTGCCCTACGACGTCCTCGAGCGCATCTCCACGCGCATCACCAATGAGGTCGAAGAGGTCAACCGCGTCGTCGTCGACATCACCAGCAAGCCGCCCGGCACCATCGAGTGGGAGTGACGGTCGTCGCTCAGGCGAACGCGAAGTAGCGGAGCCAGACGTACGGCGCGGCGACGGCGATCGTGACGGCCGTGACGACGATGCCCTTCTTGGTGAACTCCCAGAACGAGATCGGGGTGCCGTTGCGGTAGGCGATGCCGAGCACCACCACGTTCGCGCTGGCGCCGACGGCCGTGAGGTTGCCGCCGAAGTCCGCGCCCAGAGCCAGTGACCACCACAGCGCCTGCCCCTGTGCGGGGTCTTCGACTCCTTGGACGAGGTCCAGGACGAGCGGGCTCATCGTTGCGACGTAGGGGATGTTGTCGATGATGCCGGAGAGCACGGCGGAGACGCCGAGAATGAGCATGCTGGCAACGCCGGCGTCACCACCAGTCGCGTCGGTGGCCAGCTCGGCCAGGTCACCGATGACGCCGGTGTGAATCATCGCGCCGACCATGATGAACAGGCCCGCGAAGAACAGCAGTGTCTCCCACTCCACACTGGCCAGGTATTGCTGCGGTGTGCTGCGGGAGATGAGAACGAGGACACCCGCGCCCAGGAGAGCGACCACGGACGGTTCGACGTGGAAGATCGGGTGGCCGACGAAGGCGATGAAGACGCCCAGGAGCACCACGCCGCACTTGATGAGCAACGCGGGATCCTCGATGGCCTCGCGCTCGTTGAGCGCCATGACGTCGGCAGCCCGGTCAGGGTCGGTCGAGTATGGGCCGCGAAACAACAGCGGGAGGATGGCGACGAAGACGATCATCTCGACCACGACGATCGGGGCCATATGGACCAGGAAGTCGTTGAACGTCAGGCCGGACCGGCTGGCGATGATGATGTTCGGTGGGTCGCCGATCAAGGTGGCCGCTCCGCCGATGTTCGAGGCGAACACCTCGGCGATCAGGAATGGCACCGGGTCGACCCGCAGCCGATCGCACACCAGCAGGGTGACGGGTGCGATGAGCAGGACCGTGGTGACGTTGTCCAGGAGCGCCGAGGCCACCGCAGTGATCAGCACCAGCAGCACCATGACCCGTCGTGGGGAGGCCTTCGCGCGCTTGGCCGCCCAGATGGCGGTGAACTCGAACACGCCGGTCCGGCGCAGCACGGAGACGATGATCATCATGCCGAGGAGCAGGAAGATGACGTCCCAGTCGACCCCGGTCTCACGCGAGTAGAACGCGTCCTCGGAACCGACCACACCGAGACCGAGCACCAAGGCGGCACCGACCAGCGCGACCACGGTCTTGTGGATGCGGTCGGTGGCGATGAAGACATAGGCGATCACGAAGACCGCGACCGCGATGACCGCGGTCATGGTTGCGTCGCTGACACGGCTGGGTCTGCTACTCCGCTGCCATCGCGGCCTGCAGCAGCCGCGATGCCGTGATGACGCCGATCAGGTGGTCGTCGCGCATCACAGCAGCCAGCGGGCACCGGAGCCTGGCCATGATGGCGGCGACCTCGATGATGGTGTCGTCGGCATTCACGACGGCGAGCTCGGGTGTCCCGTCGCTCACGAGGTCGCCCACCGACTTCCCGCCGAGTGACTTCGCGATCTGGTCGGCCATCGACTCGTCGAGCACACGGGCCAGGGACGGGTCGTCCTGGACATACCGCGGAACCAGGAAGCGGACCACCTGCGACGCCGGGAGGATCGAGCGTGGGCGATCCTGGTCCATCACCACCAACCCCGGGAGTCGGTGTTCCGCCAGCAGCTGGGCCGCCTCCATCGCGTCCGACTCCATCGTCAGGACGGGGTAGTCCTCGGCCATCTGCTCGGCGTGCACACTGGCAGCGTACGACGCATCGGACGCGTGCAACACGTGAGGTCACGGGAGCTCCCATCGATCGACAGTGCTGCCCGACCCGACCGGGCCGCGCAGTGCCGACCAGACTTCCCGGCTCGCCGCCTCCACCATGGCGGAAAGCCGCTCAGGGATCAACTTGGCCGAAGACGTCGGGGATGCCGTCGTGGTCGGTGTCGAGCTGTTCGGCCGCCTCGATGCGGCGGTAGACCCGGTTCCGGGCTCGCAGCACCACTGCAGCCGCCGTCGCGGCGACGATGGATCCCACCAGCACACCGACCTTGGCGCGCTCGTCGGCCTCGCTACCCAGCCCGAAGGCGAGCTCGCCGATGAGCAGCGAGACGGTGAAACCGACACCTCCGAGCATCGACAGGCCCAGCACGTCCCACCAGGACAGGTCGTCGTCCAGGCGTGCGTGGGTGAAGGTCGACGTCAGCCAGGTGGCGCCGAAGACGCCGAGGGTCTTGCCGACGAACAGCCCCAGGACGATGCCCACCGTGATCGGATCGCGCAGCGCCTCGCTGAACCCGCTCCACCCGTCGATCGGGACGCCGGCGGAGAAGAACGCGAAGATCGGTACGGCCACGGCGGCCGACAGCGGTCGCACGACGTGCTCGAGGTGCTCGGCCAGCCCGCGCCCGGCCTCACCGTCACGACGCAGCACGGGCACGGCGAAGCCGAGCAGGACTCCGGCCACGGTCGCGTGCACGCCTGAGGCGTGCACGAGAGCCCACGCCGCGAATGCGAGCGGCACCAGCAACCACCACGACGTCATCCGCTTCTGCACGAGTGCGGTGAACGCCACGATCGGGACGAACGCTGCGAGGAGCCAGAGCACCTCGAGGTCGTCGGTGAAGAAGAACGCGATGATCGTGATCGCCAGCAGGTCGTCGACGATCGCGAGGGTCAGCAGGAACGTCCGCAACGCCGACGGCAGGTGGGTGCTGATGATGGCGAGGACGGCCAACGCGAAGGCGATGTCGGTGGCGGTCGGGATGGCCCAGCCGCGGGCTGCGCCATCGTCGACGGTGAGGTTCACCGCGAGATAGATGGCCGCCGGCAGCACCACGCCGCCGAGCGCGGCAATGATCGGCACGGCCGCGCGTCGCGGGTCGCGCAGGTCGCCGGCGACGAACTCACGTTTCAGCTCGAGCCCGACAACGAAGAAGAAGATCGCCAGGAGGCCGTCCGCGGCCCAGGTGCCCAACGAGAGGTCGAGATGCAGGGCGGATGGCCCGATCACGGTGTCGCGGATGTCGGCGTAGGTGTCGCCGAGGTTGGCGGCGACGAGTGCCAGCGTGGCGGCCCCGATGAGCAGGATGCCGCCGATCGTCTCCTGCCGGAACAGCTCCACGACCCGGCTCGCCTCCGGCCAGCTGCCCCGCTCGAACAGCCGACGGTCACTCACACGGCAACGCTACCCGGTACGCCGAAGGCGTCGGATCAGCGGGCGTACAGCTCGACGAAGCGCTTCACGAGCGTCGGCGGGTGCACGACGTGGGCCCGAGCCGCCGCGTCCTTCAGCCCCTGCGCCTCGGTGGGGGCGAAGTAGCCGTAGTCCTTGTAGATGTCGATCCGGTTCTGGATGCCGGGCACGTCGAGCTCGGGGTGGAACTGGGTCGCGTAGACGTTCTGCCCCACCCGGAACGCCTGAACCGGGCAGTCGGCCGACGACGCGAGGTGCACCGCATGGTCGGGGAGCTTCGAGATCGCCTCCTTGTGGCCCAGGAACGCCTCGAACTCCTCCGGGAGGATGCCGAACAGCGGGTCGGCCCGGCCGTCGTCGGTCAGGCGGAGCATGGTGGCACCGACCGGCTCCGGGTACGTGCGATCGACCAGAGCGCCCTGGTGCCGGCCGATGAGCCCGATGCCGTAGCAGGCGCCGAGGAACGGGTAGTCGCGATCGACGACCTCGTCCAGCAGGGTGAGCATCTCGGACTCGACGCGGATCTGGGCAGCGGACTTCACGTGCTCCGGCTCGGTGATCGTGTAGGGACTCCCGCCGAGGATCAGCCCCGAGTAACGATCGAGGTCGACCTCGCCCAACGGGTCGCGCTCGAGGCGTCGGCGCTCGAGATCACGCTCCTCGAGCTCACCGCTGTGCATGAACTCGAGGTACTCGTCGTCGGCAGCCAGGTCCTCGGCGCGCGTGGCGAGCAGCAGGAACGGTTTCACGGAGGAAACCTACCTGCCGAGGTGGACGGCTGGCGAGACGACGGGCGATGCGGCACGTCATGATGAACGAGTGACTGGATTTGCCCACCCACTCGTCATCGCCCACCGCGGGGTCCCCGGGCTCCGCCTCGAGCACACCCGACCCTCGTACGACCTCGCGATCGACGAGGGCGCCGACTACATCGAGCCCGACGTCGTGGCCTCGCGCGACGGACACCTGATCGTGCGGCACGAGAACGAGATCGGTTCCACGACCGACGTCGCCGACCATCCCGAGTTCGGCGACCGACGCACCACCAAGACGGTCGACGGCTCCACGAAGGACGGCTGGTTCACGGAGGACTTCACGCTCGCCGAGCTGAAGACCCTGCGGGCGAAGGAGCGCATCCCGGACGTTCGCCCGGACAACGTGCGGCTCGGCGGCACCGAGGAGATCCTGACGTTCGACGAGGTGGTGGCGATCGCGGAGGAGGGATTCGTGCGTCGGGGCACGCCGGTCGGCGTCTACGTCGAGACGAAGCACCCCACGTACTTCCGCGGAGTCGGCATCGACCTCAACGACCTGCTCGTCGAGGCGCTCGAGCGACTGGGCCTGAACCACGAGAAGTCTCCGGTGGTGATCCAGTCGTTCGAGTCGGACAACCTGCAGGACCTCCGCCGTCGTTCGCCGCTGTTCATCGTCCAGCTCATGTCACCGAAGGGCGCGCCGGCTGACTTCGTCGCAGCCGGTGACTCGCGGACGTATGCCGACCTCATGACGGAGGAGGGCCTCGGGTTCGTGGCCACGTACGCCGACGCCATCGGGCCGTTCAAGAACCTGGTGATCGCTCTCGACGACGACGGCAACCTGGGCGAGCCCACCGGTCTCGTGGACCGGGCCCACGCGGCCGGCCTCGACGTCCACATCTGGACGATGCGCGACGAGAATGCGTTCCTGCCCGCCAACCTGCGGTTCGGCGCCGAGAAGTCCGACTACGGCGACATGCTCCCGGAGTATCTCGCGTTCTTCGACGCCGGCATCGACGGGATGTTCTCCGACTTCACTGCGACGGCGGTCCGGGCGCGGGAGGCCCACCGCGGAGAGCGGTCATGACTCCGATGCAGTCGGAGGGTACGGGCGGGGATCCGCCTTCGGCATGATCACCCAGGCCACGACGTAGGCGAGGATCAGCGAACCGAAGCCGAGGATCGTGCCGACGGCGACGAGCAGGCGGATGAGCCCCGCGTCGACGCCGGTGTAGTCGGCAAGGCCGCCGCAGACACCACCGATCCAACGGTCGTCGTCGCTGCGCTGGAGTCGCTTCTCGGTGGTCATGCTGGATCCCTTCCAGGGGTCGTGGTGGTCTCGGTCGTCGGGTGGTCGGTTGGTTCGATGTCGGTCAGGGTCGCGACCGGGTCGAGCTCGTCCGTTTCGTCCGCGGTCGTGGTGGGCGTGAACGGTGCTTCGCGGCGGTGGGGCCTGGCACTGATCGCGGTGCCGATGATGCCCAGCACCCCGAGCACGATGAGCACACCGGCGGCGACGTAGGCCAGGTCGTCCGGCCCGAGCAGGTCGATCTCCCAGACGGCCCACTGGCCGAGCACGGCCAGGAAGAACAGCCCGAAGGCCAGGGCGTCCCAGCGGAATGGATGGCGGTTCATCGCTCGATCACCTCGATCCCTCCGAAGGTCTGTCTGATGCGCAGGGTGAGCATGGGCTCGCTGTTCTCGGCGGCCGGTTCGACCAGGGTGACGTCCGTGCCGTTGGCCTTGCGGCCGAAGGCCCGGATCTCGCCGGCATCGACCTGGGCGTCGACGGCGACATTGAGGTCATCGGGGATGGTCACCGTGATGTCACCGGCGCCGTTCTCCAGATCGATCGTGCTGCCCAGCAGCTGTTCGGGGTCCCTGACCTGCGAGAGGTCGACCCGGAGTGGGCCCAAGCCGTGCTGGTACTCATCGTCCACGTCGGCGGCGGTCACGGGGTTGGCCACCTTCTCACCCATGCCTGCGCTCGGCATCAGCGATGCGACGACCAGGCTGGCGGCCAGGATGAGCCCGACGACGATGAGCGCGCCGGGGCGTCCGAAGAACATCCCGATCAGGACTCCGGCGGTGACGACGCCCAGGGCGACGGCCAGGTAGGTCGACCAGCTCACCTCGGTCGACCGTGCCACCAGCACGGTGATGGCGACGGCGATGGCGGTGGCCGACAGTGTGAGAGCCGTGAGCGCCGACGAGCCCCGACGCTTCTTGAGATGCGGCTCGGTCCTCGGCGGGCTGGTGGGCTCGACGAGTGTGGCCTCGGTGCTGTCAGCGGCCAGGACCTGTGTGGTCGTGGTCGGCGGGTCGACCGGGTCGGTCAGTGCGGTCGGGTCGTCATCGTCACGGGAGCGATGCCGCTTGCGCACGACGAAGAGCCAGTACAGGAAGGCGAGCGGGATGACGGCCCACGGGATGCCCCACCAGGCCCACTGGTCCTCGCCGACGACCGCCAGGGCCGCGAGCACGGCGGCGGCGACCAGTCCGATGATGCGCACCTGCTCCTCGTTCTTGTCGAGGTTGAACCAGCTGGCCGCGATGCTCTCCTCGTCCTCGGACGGAAGGAGGAACCAGGCGGCGAGGTACAGGATGAGGCCGGCCAGGCCGACGAACGTCAGCACCGCGAGGACGACCCGGATGACGACCGGGTCGACGTTGAGGTACTTCGCGGCACCGGAGCAGACTCCGGCGACCACCCGATCGTCGCGGGAACGCCGCATGTCGGCGATGGTGCGCAGGCGGTGTGACTGGAATCCGTCCTGCTGCGGGTCGTCCGTCGTGATGGGGCGGCCCTCGTCGGGACGGTCCTGTGTCTCGTTCATGCATCCATCGTGTCCGTTGCCCGTCCGGTCCACCATCGGGTATGACCCTGAAAGCCGTGATGGCGTCACAGGGTCGTGTCAGGGTCATGTTCAGTAGCCTCCGTGCGCACGCGCGTGTGACGATCAACGGGTGACCCCTCCGTCCACCACCACGTATCGACGTGCCAGCAGGCCGGCCGACAGCCGGCTCGTCGGCGGCGTCTCCGCGGGACTCGCGGACCACTTCGGTGCGCCCGTGCTGGCCGTGCGGGTGGGATTCGTCGTGGCGACCTGGTTCAACGGGGCGGGGGTCATCGCCTACCTGATCCTGTGGCGCCTGCTTCCCCTTGCGGAGCCGGAGCTTCCGGCCGGGCTCGAGTCGGCATCGCGCCGCGGTCTGCGCAGCGTACGAGCACGCCTGGGACCGAAGGAAGTGCTGCAGACGGTCGCCGTCTGCGCGATCGGCGTCGGCGTGCTGTTGCTCCTCCAGGTCACCGGGCGCGGGATCAACGGATCGCTGCTGTTCCCGCTGCTGGTCGGGCTGCTCGGGATCGCGGTCATCTGGCGGCAGCTCGACGACGTCGCCTGGCAGCGCTGGATGCGCAGGACGTCCGGCTGGGCGTTCGCGGCCCGCATCGCGGCCGGTGTGGCCATGGTGGCGCTCGCGGCGATCTACGTGCTCACCCAGGAACGAGGGCTCAGCGGTGTCATCGACGTCGCCTCCGCCACCGGGGTGGCCCTCATCGGGATCGGACTCATCCTCGGGCCCTGGATCACCAAGCTCCTCAGCGACCTGACATCCGAGCGCCGCGAGCGGGTCCGTTCGCAGGAGCGCGCCGACGTCGCCGCCCACCTGCACGACTCGGTGCTGCAGACGCTCGCGCTGCTTCAGAAGAACGCCGGCGATCCGGCCGCGGTCGCCACCTTGGCGCGCCGACAGGAGCGCGACCTGCGGGCCTGGCTGTACGGCGACGAGGACCAGCACGGCGACTCGCTGCTGGCCGCCCTGCGCACCGCCGCCGTGGAGGTCGAGGAGGCCCACCACGTCACGGTCGAGGTCGTCGGCGTCGGCGACGCCACCCTGGACTCCGACGTCGCGGCGCTGGCTCGGGCTGCGCGCGAAGCCATGGTCAACGCCGCGAAGCACGCCCGGGTCGGGCGCGTCGACGTCTACGCCGAGTGCGACGGCCGCACGGCCGAGGTGTTCGTCCGCGACCGGGGCGCCGGCTTCGACCCCGACCAGGTGGCGGAGGACCGTCTCGGTATTCGTGGTTCCATCGTGGGAAGGGTCGAGCGGCACGGCGGCACCGTCACCATCCGCAGCGCCCCGGGGGAGGGCACCGAGGTCATGATGCAGCTACCGCTCCGGACGTCCAGCCAGGAGGCACCCGCATGAGCTCGCCCAGGAATCGGCTCAGTGTGGTGCTGGTCGACGACCACGCCATGTTCCGCACCGGCGTCCGCACCGAGCTGGAGAAGCTCGCAGGCGAGGGTGGAGTGACCGTCGAGGTCGTCGCCGAGGCCGACGACGTCGACACTGCCGTCGCCGCGATCACCGAGCACCGTCCCGACGTCGTCCTGCTCGACGTCCACATGCCCGGCGGGGGCGGGCTGGAGGTGCTGCGCCGACTCCAGCAGGTCGGGTCGGAGACGACGTTCCTCGCACTCTCCGTCAGCGACGCGGCAGAGGACGTCATCGGCATCATCCGCGCCGGCGCCCGCGGCTACGTCACCAAGAACATCTCCGGACCGGAGCTGATCGCTGCGCTCGGACGTGTCGCCGGCGGCGACGCGGTGTTCTCGCCGCGGCTGGCCGGATTCGTGCTCGACGCGTTCGCCGGCACGATCGAGATCGCCCAGGTCGACGAGGACCTCGACCGGCTCACCGAGCGCGAGCGCGAGGTCATGCGGCTGATCGCCCGTGGCTATGCGTACAAGGAGGTGGCGAAGGAGCTGTTCATCTCGATCAAGACGGTCGAGACGCACGTGTCGAGCGTGCTGCGCAAGCTGCAGCTGTCGAGCCGCCACGAGCTGACCCGCTGGGCCAACGACCGCCGCTTGATCTAGCTGGCGAGCGGCGCGATCGGTGTGCGCGAGAGCCACACCGTGCCGAGGCGATCGGTGTTCAGGCCGAACTCCAGGTGCGCGACTTCCAGTCCGGCCTTGGAGAAGAAGGCCTGCAGCTCGTCCCACGTGTGTCCGTCGATCGGGTGGAACTCCATGACCAGTCGCTGCACGTCGGACCAGTCGGCCGGATCGGAGCCGAGGATGATGTCGTACTCGGCACCCTCGGTGTCGATCTTCACGACGTCCACCGGCCCGTCGGCGCGGGCCAGCGACTCGGCGAAGGTGACACAGGGCACCTCGATGGTCGGGGTTCCCTCCGGCGCGGTGAGCCCGTTCAGTCCGCTGCCGCCGGCGTTGTCGGCGAACTGGAGGGTTCCACTCGCCGATGAGACGGCGGTGTTGTGCACGGTGACGCGATCGTCGAACTGGTTGATCGCCATGTTGCGCCTGGTATAGGCCGCCGTGGACGGCGACGCCTCGTACGTCTCCACTCGGGCGCCGGGGTGCTGGCGGGCAAAGGCCAGCGAGAAGCACCCGATGTGGCCGCCGATGTCGACGGCTCGCGGGGCGTCGCCCAGGTCGGACGTGAACCACTCGAGGTGGTACGCGTCATCGGCGAAGACCTCGTAGATGGGGACACGAGCGCCCGGCATGTTCGGGCAGACGATGCTGAGGTCGTCGTCGAACCGGTACATCAGCTCGGTGGGCTGCTGACGGATCCGGCTACCGACGATCCCCACCAGAAGGGACGGGCCGTTCTCGAACCGCGTCAGGGTTTGGCGGACCCGCCGGGCGGCCAGGGAGATGCGCCATGCGGCGCCCGTCGTCTGCACGCGTCAGAGCATATCCTCAGGCTGTCCAGACAGATGCCACGTCGCGCTTGTACCTGCGCCCGAAGAGGCCGGTCAGGATCGCCAGGACCGGGCCGGGGATGCTGCCACGGATCATCTGCTCCTCCGCCTCGGAAGCGCCGTCGAGCAACCACGCGAAGAAGGCACCGGCCACCTTGGGGCTGGAGGCCCGGCTGAACTTCTTGCCCATCGCCTGCAGCTCCGGCGTGTCGACCTTGTCGAGGTAGATCGGCTCGATCTCGGCCTCCTCGTGGTCGAGGTGCCGGACGGTGACGGTGCGCAGGTTGGTGACCGCGTTCAGCGCCGCCTCGGCGTTCTCGGCGCTCGCCGAGCGCTCGAGGGCGGCGATCGCCGCGCGCGTCTCGCCCATCGCCGCGGCCATCGCTTCGTGCTCGCCGTCGAGAGTCGTCAGGAGCTCGCGCGTGACCCCGACCGACTCCAGGGCCGGCCAGGCGATCTCGTGCTCACCCTCGTGGTGGTTGGTCAGCTGGACGTCGTAGTTGTCCCACGCGGTGGCCAGCTCGTTCGCCCGCTTCTGGTCCCCGGCAGGGAAGCCCGAGAGCGCGCCCACGAACCGGTCGAGGTCGCGCCGGACAGCGCCGTGGATCACCTTGTTCATGCTCATCTGTGCCATGTGTCCCACGGTATGACCTCAGCAGTCTCATGCGCCACAAACCTCAACGGGTCTAGCCTGTTCAGATGGACGAGCCACATCTGATCGTGCTCTTCGGCGCCACCGGCGACCTCGCCCGGCGCAAGCTGCTCCCCGGCGTCATGCACCTGCTGCAGTCGGGGCTCGTCGCCGACTCGCGGCTCATCGGCGTCTCGCTCGACGAGCACGACGACGCCTCGTTCCGCGAGTTCGCCGAGGAAGCCTGCCGCGAGTTCAGCACGCGGTCCATCAGCGCCGAGCAGTGGGCCGAGTTCGCGCCCAAGCTGCACTTCGTCAACGTCAAGGACGGTCCTGACGCCCTGGCCGCGAAGGCCGCGGGGCTGGAGGAGGAGCTGGGGGGCGAGCCACGCCGGCTGCACTACCTCAGCGTCCCGCCCAAGGCGGCGCTCGACGTCGTCAAGACGCTCGACGCGGCGCACCTCGTGGAGCGGGCCCGGATCATCATGGAGAAGCCGTTCGGCACCGACCTCGCCAGC
Source organism: uncultured Actinomycetota bacterium (assembly GCA_963726885.1). GTDB lineage: Bacteria > Actinomycetota > Actinomycetes > Propionibacteriales > Nocardioidaceae > Aeromicrobium. The sequence goes on from CAVSDS010000013.1 coordinate 65,176, forward strand.
GCGAAAGCCCTGAACGCGGAGATCCACGAGGTCTTCGACGAGCAGCAGATCTTCCGCATCGACCACTTCCTGGGCAAGGAGGCGGCGCTCAACATCCTGGCGTTCCGCTTCGCGAACGGCCTGTTCGAGCCGATCTGGAACCGCAACTTCATCGATCACGTGCAGATCGACGTCCCCGAGACCCTGTCCCTGGAGGGTCGCTCGGGCTTCTACGAGGGCACCGGTGCGTTCAAGGACATGGTGGTCACGCACCTGTTCCAGATCATGGCGTTCATGGCGATGGAGCCGCCCACCACGCTCGACTCCGACTCGATCAGCGAGGAGAAGAACAAGGTCTTCCGCTCGATGCAGCCGCTCGACCCGAACCAGGTCGTGCGCGGCCAGTACCAGGGCTATCTCGAGGAGTCGGGTGTTCCGGCGGAGTCGGAGACCGAGACGTTCGTGTCGCTGCGCGCCGAGGTCGACAACTGGCGCTGGGCCGGCGTGCCGTTCTTCCTCCGCACGGGCAAGCAGATGGCCGAGGGAGCGCGCATCATCTCGATCGCGTTCCGCGAGCCGCCGCAGAGCATGTTCCCCGGTGGTTCTGGGGTCGGCCTGTCCGGACCGGACCACCTGACGTTCGACCTCGCCGACTCCTCGAAGATGTCGCTCTCGTTCTACGGCAAGCGGCCCGGGCCCGGCATGCGCCTCGACAAGCTGAGCATGCAGTTCGCCATGCAGGAGACCGAGCGGGCCGGCGACGTCCTCGAGGCGTACGAGCGACTCATCCACGATGCCATGCGCGGCGAGCGCACGTTGTTCACGACCGCTGAGGGCATCGAGCGGCTCTGGGCGATCTCTCAGCCCTTGCTCGACGACCCCCCGCCGGTGCGGCCCTACGCGCCCGGCACCTGGGGTCCCAACTCCGTGCACCAGCTCATCGCTCCGCGAGCCTGGCGCCTGCCGTTCGAGCGGACGTGGCGCCGACCCAACGCGGAGGGCGCATAGCTTCCGGGATCGTCCGAAATCAGTTGCCGGATTGACCGAGTTTTCCGGGAGCGCACACCCGCTTGGGAATACAGTGTGCTGGGCGTCGCCGTGATCGCCCCAGACATGACATAGGAGTTCTGCCATGAGAGCCACCTACCGCGTACTCGGATACCTGATCGCCATCGAAGTGGTCATCCAGGCGGCTGCCATCGCCTACGCGAACTTCGGAGTCAGCAAGTTCGTCGAGGACGGCGGCACGATCGACAAGGCCATGGTCGAGTCGGACGAGATGGCCTTCGACGAGATCGTGGGATTCATCGTCCACGGCATCAACGGCATGAACGTGATCCCGCTGCTGGCGATCATCATGCTCATCGTCTCGTTCTTCGCGAAGGTGCCCCAAGGTGTCGTCCTGGCCCTGGTGGTCGTCCTGGTCGTCGCCATCCAGGTCGCGCTCGGGATCTTCGCGCACGAGGTGCCGCTCCTGGGCCTCCTGCACGGTGTCAACGCGTTCATCCTGGCCGGCGTCGCGTCTGCGGCCGCAGCTCGGGCCAGCAAGACGCCGGACGACATCCCGGCCCCAGCCACGGTCTGAGCCGGGCCCGAACGAGCTCGACTCAGCGCAGCCAGGTGGTCTGGACGAGGCGCTGCGCCTCGTCCAGCGACAACCCGCGGTTGCGGGCCGTGCGCACGTACGCCATCGCGGCGTCGCCGGCGTCGGCATCGCCGATGCGCCGGGTGGCGACGAGGGTGCCGCCACGTCCGTGCGTCTCGACGACCCCGTCGGCCTCGAGCTCGCGATAGGCGCGGGCGACGGTGTTGGAGGCGATGCCCAGATCGGTGGCAAGGCTACGCACGGTGGGAAGCTTGTGGCCCGGCGCGAGCAACCCGGCGGCGGCCGCCTCGGCGATCTGCCGACGCACCTGCTCGTAGGGCGCCTCGCTGCTCGCGGGGTCGATACGCAGGAGTTCCATCCAGATGTTTGTAGCACGTCGAGGGTGGCGGGTACATGTCCATGCTGTCCGGCAGTGAACGTAGGCTGGGACGACGATGACGTTGCCGTTTCCCGTGCCTGAGAAGGCCGCCCCGCCCCCTGGCCGCGAACGTCCCACGTCCGGAAAGCGCACCCCCCGGTCGGAGACGCTGCTGGAGGACCTCAACGACGCCCAGCGCGAGGCCGTCGGGCATCCGGTCGGCCAGCTGCTCGTCGTCGCCGGGGCCGGATCGGGCAAGACTCGCGTGCTCACCCGTCGGATTGCCTGGCTGATCGCAGCGCGGGGAGCGCACCCGGGCTCGATCCTGGCGATCACGTTCACCAACAAGGCGGCCGCCGAGATGCGGTCCCGCGTGGCCGCCCTGGTCGGAGGGGCCTCACGAGCCATGTGGGTGTCCACCTTCCACTCCGCGTGTGTCCGCATCCTGCGCCGGGAGGCCAACCGGTTCGGGTTCACCTCCTCGTTCTCGGTCTACGACGCTGCCGACTCACGCCGCCTCATGACCCTGGTGTGCCGCGACATGGACCTCGATCCCAAGCGGGTCAACCCGCGGGCGGTGCTGCACTGGGTCTCGAACCTCAAGAACGAGCTCGTCGACCACGAGTCGGCAGCCAGCAAGGCCGAGAACCCGACCGACGAGCTGTACGCCGAGGCGTACGGGCACTACCAGCGTCGGCTCAAGGCGGCCAACGCCATGGACTTCGACGACCTCATCATGATGACCGTCCACTTGTTCCAGGCGTTCCCCGACGTCCGTGAGACGTACCGCCGGCGGTTCCGCCACGTGCTCGTCGACGAGTACCAGGACACCAACCACGCGCAGTACGCGCTCATCCGTGAGCTGTGCGACGACGAGACCGACCTCATGGTGGTCGGCGACTCCGACCAGTCCATCTACGCGTTCCGCGGCGCCAGCATCCGCAACATCATGGAGTTCGAGGACGACTTCGCGAACGCCTCCACGATCCTGCTCGAGCAGAACTACCGCTCCACCCAGAACATCCTCACCGCGGCCAACGCCGTCATCAGCCGCAACGAGGGCCGCAAGGAGAAGACCCTCTGGTCGGCCGAGGGCGACGGCGAGAAGATCATCGGCTACGTGGGCGACGACGAGCGCGACGAGGCCCAGTTCGTCGCCGACGAGGTCGACCGCCTCACCGACTCCGGCGACGCGAAGGCCTCCGATGTCGCGGTGTTCTACCGCACCAACGCGCAGAGCCGTGTCTTCGAGGAAGTGTTCATCCGGGTGGGCCTGCCCTACCGCGTGGTCGGCGGTGTGCGCTTCTACGAGCGCAAGGAGGTCAAGGACGCGCTGGCCTACGTGCGGGTGCTCGTCAACCCGCTCGACACCGTGTCGCTGCGCCGCGTCATCAACGAGCCGAAGCGCGGCATCGGCGATCGCGCGCAGGCGTCCGTCGAGCGGCTCGCCGCACGCGAGGACATCTCGTTCTGGGAAGCCATGAAGCGGGCCGAGGAGTCCGACGACATCGCCACCCGATCGCTGTCGGCGGTGCGGGCGTTCACGGAGATGATGAGCGGCCTGATGGAGATGGCGGCATCGGGCGAGCCGGCCGACGCCGTGCTCGAGGCAGCCCTGACGCAGAGCGGCTATCTCTCCACGCTGGAGCAGAGCAACGACCCGCAGGACGAGACGCGGGTCGAGAACCTCGCCGAGCTCGTCGCCGTGGCGCGCGAGTTCGTGGTGGGCGCCGGAACGATGTCGGACGAGGAGGCCGGGGCTGAGGCCGACGACCTCGAGCGCGGGTCGCTGGCGGCCTTCCTCGAGCAGGTCTCGCTGGTGGCCGATGCCGACTCCGTGCCCGACGAGGGCGACGGCCTCGTCACCTTGATGACGTTGCACACGGCCAAGGGCCTCGAGTTCCCGGTCGTGTTCCTCACCGGTCTCGAGGACGGCGTGTTCCCGCACATGCGTTCACTCGGCGACTCCACCGAGCTGGAGGAGGAGCGCCGGCTGGCGTACGTCGGCATCACCCGGGCACGCACGCATCTGTACGTCACGCGGGCCACGAGCCGATCGGCGTGGGGTGCGCCGTCGTACAACCCGGCATCGCGATTCCTCGACGAGCTGCCCGACCACCTGCTCGACTGGCGTCGCGAGGCTCAGCCCGCCACGCAGTGGACGCGCCGCCCGGCCGCGTCGTCGAACTTCCGCTCGTCCAACGTGGCCGCGCGTTCGTCACGCTCGCGGGAGGTCCCGTCCCTCGATCCGGGCGACCGCGTCAGTCACGACAGCTTCGGCCTCGGAACGGTCATCGCCCTCGAGGGCCAGGGCGACAACGCCGTGGCGTCGGTCGACTTCGGCTCACAGGGCGTCAAGCGGCTGCTGCTGCGCTACGCACCTGTCGACAAGCTCTGAACGACTCGCGGGAGAGGGCGAGGGTCAGGGGTTGACGCCGTGCTGCTGGAGCACGGGGATGGGATCGACCGGGCCGCCGCCACCCGGGTGGATCTCGAGGTGCAGGTGGGGACCGGTGGTGTTGCCGGTGGAGCCGGTGTAGCCGATGACCTGGCCGGGGTCGACCTTGTCGCCGGGGGAGACGGCGAAGCGGCTCTGGTGGCAGTACCAGACCTCGGTGCCGTCCTGCAGCGTGATGATCGTGCGGTTGCCGTAGGAGCCTTCGTATCCGGTGGACGTCACGGTGCCGGCCGCGACCGACACGATCGTCGAGCCGGAGGGCCCGGACATGTCGAGGCCGGTGTGCCGGCCGCTGGACCACAGCGAGCTGCTGGCGCCGAAGCGGGCTGACAGGCGATAGCCGGCGACCGGAAGGACCCACTGGTTCTTCTTGAGCTGGTCGGCGCGCTCCTGCGTCTTGGCGGCGAGGTTCTTGAGGGCCACGGCGCGCTGGGCGACCTGGGCCTTCGCCTGCTTCTCGAGGAGGTCGCGGTCGAAGTCGCGGCTGACGTCGACGGTGGCGCCGGCGCCTGCGTCGCCATCGCCTCCGGTGTAGTTCGCGGAGATGGTCTGGTAGTTCGCGCTCAGCACGTCACGATCGGTGTGTGAGGAGGCCACTGAAGAGCCGATTCCTGCTGCAACGAGAGCAAATGCACCGGCCATGGCGGGGGTGGGCCGGAAGCTCCGGCGGCGACGGCGGGTCGAGGCTCGTCTGCCGCTCGATCGCTGAGGGGTCTGCTGCCGTACGTCCAGTCGGCGTTTTGGCGCTGACGAACTCACGCAGGAAACCTCCGGGGTGCGGGCAGGAACTCGTCGAGTCTAAGGGACTCACGAGTAACGTCAAAGTGCAGAGCCGATGAATATGGGTTATCTGCACGGTTGACGGGGTCCTGCAGCGAGGCCTGAGCGGCCTCTCGGGGCGTATGGGTGTGAGGGGGCTCACGCCGTGGCGTCACACTGAGCGCATGGACAGACGTCGTGTCGTGGTGGGCGGGTTCGATGCCGATCGTGCCCGCGACACCGCCCAGCGGCTGCGCGACGGAGGCGACGAGGTGGTGCTGCTCGGTGCCGACCTCGGCGTGGAGGGGCTCGGCCATGCCGTTGTCGCCGAGGACGCCACCGAGGTGGTCGTTGGCAGCGAGAGCGGGGCCAAACGGTTGCATGAGTGGCTCAACGAGCATGGGGCGGGTCACGTCACGGTCAATTTCTCGGATGACTGAGCACGTCAGCGCCGTTCGACGTCCTCGACGAACGCCCGTACTGCATCCGCCACCACCTGCGGTTGCGTCTGGACGACCCAGTGGTTGGCGACGACGTCGAGGCGGCGCAGGTCCGGAGCGAAGGTCTCGATGTCGTCGAACATGGCCGGCCTGATGAACGCGTCCTTGGTGGGCACGATCAGCTGGACCGGCACGGTAGTGGTCGAGCGACGGAAGTCGAAGCGGTTGGCCCGGTAGAGATTGACACCGAGCCGAGCGTCGGAGCGGAACGTCTCGTCGTCCCAGTGGCCGGCGAGCTGCTGGCGCTTCTCGAGCCGCGAGCGGATGCGGCCGCCGAGGCGCGAGAACACGAGCTCGGGCACGAAGGGAACCTGGAAGGCACCGAAGTACCAGGAGTGGAGGAGCTGGCGGCCGACCGCGCCGAACCGGCGCTGCCGCAGCCCGTTGCGCAGGAAGTGGCCGTACACGTCGAGGCCCGGACCGCTGATCGACGTGAACGACGCGAGCCGGCCACGCAGGCGGGCATCGTTCGACTCGCGCATCACGGCACCCCAGAGCTGGCACGAGCCCCAGTCGTGGCCGACGACGTGGACCGGCCGGCGATCGTGGGCCACCTGATCGAGCACGGCGACGAGGTCGTCGACGAGACGACTCATCTTGTAGCCGGCTCGCGACGGCGGTGCCGAGGACTCACCCGCGCCCCGGACGTCGTACGTGGCCACCCGGTGGTCGCGCTCGAGATCGTCGACGACGCGGTCCCACACCGTGCGGTTGTCGGGATATCCGTGCACGAGCACCACCACGGGACCGTCGTCCGGCCCGCTGACCTGCAGGCTGAGCTCGACACCGGCCGTGGCGATTCGGGTGGCGCTCATGGGTTTCCTTCCCGTCCGGCGTTCGTGGCAGTACCGAAGTCACCGTAATCGGACCGACCCGAGGGCGCCGATCGAGGCAGATGCGACTAGAGTCACGAACGCTCATTTCACTGCAGAACGGACACCACCGTGGATCTGATGGAGTACCAGGCGAAAGAGCTTTTCGCGAAGCACGACGTCCGCGTCACCGAGGGCATCGTCGCCACCACCCCGGACGAGGCGAAGGCCGCTGCCGAGCAGCTGGGCGTCGTCGTCGTCAAGGCCCAGGTGAAGGCCGGCGGTCGCGGCAAGGCCGGTGGCGTCAAGCTCGCCAAGACTCCTGACGAGGCCTACGAGCACGCGCAGGCGATCCTCGGCATGCAGATCAAGGGCCTCACGGTCAATCGGGTCCTCATCGCCCCGGCAGCCACCATCGAGGAGGAGTACTACTTCTCCTACCTGCTCGACCGCGCCAACCGCCGCTACCTCTGCATCGCCAGTGTCGAGGGCGGTGTGGAGATCGAGGAGGTCGCCAAGACCAACCCCGACGCCGTCAAGCAGATCCCGATCGACCCCGGAACCGGCGTCGACGAGGCGAAGGCCCGCGAGATCGTCGCCGAGGCCGAGTTCCCCGACGCCCTCACCGACCAGGCCGTCACGTTGGTGCTCGCCCTCTGGAAGGTGTTCGTCGAGGAGGACGCCACGCTCGTCGAGGTCAACCCGCTCGCCCGTCTCGAGGGCGACGTGCTCGAGGCCCTGGACGGCAAGGTGTCGCTCGACGACAACGCCGACTTCCGTCACGAGGACCACGCGAAGTTCGAGGACAAGGACGCGGCCGACCCGCTCGAGGCCAAGGCCAAGGAGATGGGCCTCAACTACGTCAAGCTCGACGGCGCGGTGGGCATCATCGGCAACGGTGCCGGGCTGGTCATGAGCACGCTCGACGTCGTCGCGTACGCCGGTGAGGCGCACGGGGGCGTCAAGCCCGCCAACTTCCTCGACATCGGCGGCGGCGCATCCGCGCAGGTCATGGCCGACGGTCTCGACGTCATCCTCGGGGACGAGCAGGTCAAGTCCGTGTTCGTCAACGTCTTCGGCGGCATCACGTCGTGCGACGCGGTGGCCAACGGCATCGTCGGCGCGCTCGACCTGCTCGGCGACGCCGCCACCAAGCCGCTCGTCGTCCGCCTGGACGGCAACGCGGTCGAGGAGGGACGGCGGATCCTCGAGGAGAAGAACCATCCGCTCGTGACCCTCGTCGACACCATGGACGGAGCGGCCGACAAGGCCGCCGAGCTCGCGAACACCCAGGGAGCCTGACGATGTCGATCTACCTCAACGCCGACTCGAAGGTCATCGTCCAAGGCATCACCGGCGGTGAAGGCACCAAGCACACCGCCCTGATGCTCAAGGCCGGCACCTCGATCGTGGGCGGCGTCAACGCCCGCAAGGCGGGCACCACCGTCACCCACACCAACGCCGACGGCGCCGAGGTCGAGCTGCCCGTCTTCGGCTCGGTCGAGGAGGCCATGCAGGAGACCGGCGCCGACACCTCGGTCGTCTTCGTGCCGCCGGCGTTCACGAAGGATGCCGCCATCGAGGCCATCGACGCGGGCATCGGCCTGCTGGTGATCATCACCGAGGGCGTGCCCGTGCAGGACACCGCCGAGCTCTGGGCCCACTCGCAGGACACGAGCACCCGGATCATCGGGCCCAACTGCCCCGGCATCATCACTCCGGGCGAGGCGCTCGCCGGCATCACGCCATCGACGATTGCGGGCTCGGGCCCGATCGGGCTGGTGTCCAAGTCGGGCACGCTGACCTACCAGATGATGTTCGAGCTGCGCGACTACGGCTTCTCGACGTCGATCGGCATCGGCGGCGACCCCGTCGTGGGCACCACTCACATCGACGCGCTCGAGGCCTTCGAGGCCGACCCCGACACCAAGGCGATCGTCATGATCGGCGAGATCGGCGGCGACGCCGAAGAACGGGCCGCCGACTTCATCAAGGAGAACGTCACCAAGCCGGTCGTCGGCTACGTCGCCGGGTTCACGGCGCCTGAGGGCAAGACGATGGGCCACGCCGGCGCCATCGTGTCGGGCTCGTCGGGGACGGCGGCCGCCAAGAAGGAAGCTCTCGAGGCGGCCGGCGTCAAGGTCGGCAAGACGCCGTCCGAGACCGCCGACCTGATGCGCGAGATCCTCAAGGATCTTTCGTAGACCGAGCGCGCCAGCGCGCGAGCGTCGAAGAAGGTTGAGCGTTCTACGCCGCAGGCGTCCGCTGCGAAGCCACGAGAGACGAACGGCTCAGGTGGTTTCGATTCCCCCACTCGCTGGCGCTCGCGGGAGGTACCCCCAGCGCTCGTTCCTCGCGCTACTCAACCACCGGGTGCTAGCCGAGGTAGACCAGCCGCTGGGTGGCTCGCTCGGCGAGGTCGGTGAACGTGTCCTCGTCGATGTCGTACTTCCCGGCCGGGGTGAAGGTCACCTGGAGCACGTCGGACCCGCTCCGCACGATGGCCATCCGGTAGTAGACGCGTGACCCTCGGTTGACCTCGAGCCCCACTCGCCAGGCGGTACCGCGGTCGGCACCGGACTCGATCGTCGACTTCTGGTCGACCTTGGCGGACAGGTTGTCGTCCTCGCAGCCGGACACCCGCTTCTCCACCGCCTTGACGAACGCCTTGGCGTCGTCGTCGGACGCGAACCGGCCGACCGTCTCGGCGACGCCGAACGCCTTCGGGAGGTCGTTGGCCTCGGGGATGACGAAGATGCGCGACTGGGTCGCCCGAACCGACTTCGACCGGAAGTTCGCGGCGTCGCACTGGGTGGCCGCGGGGTTGACCTCGGGACGGAACGGCTTGACGCCGGCCCAGACCTTGTCGATGTCGGCGATCGGCGGAAGGTCCACGATGCCGAGGAACGCCGGCGCCTCGGACGTGCGGGGCGGATCGGTGGGGACGACCTCGATGTCGTCGGTGCACGTGCCGCCGCTCTCCTTGCAGACCTGCTTGACGGAGTCGTTCAGGGTCGAGCGCGAAGTCGTCGATGTCGGGTCCCTCGGCGCCGTCGACCTCGTGCACCAGCGTGCTCGTGACCGTGCCCGAGTGGCTGAACCCGACGGTGAACGTGCGTTCGGGAGAGCGGTGCGAGCGCAGACGCAGGATGCGGAAGTCGCCGAACGGCCGCTGCACCACGTACGAGCCCACGAGCTGCACCCGCGGATGCTCGCAGTCGGAGTACCAGCGCACCAGCCGCATGTAGGCCTCCTCGGCCTGCTCGGCACTGCGGGAGACCTCGATGGCCTGGGCCACGCGCTCCTCGGCTGCGCCCACCTCGTAGGTGCGAACGAACGCACGGAGTGGGTCGTCGTTCGCGAAGCGCTTGGTGGGGCAGGTGGCATAGGGGGTGGTGGACTCGGTGTCGTCGTCGGTGTCGACGACCTTCCAGCTGCCCTGAGGGTCGAGCCGCCGGACCTGGGACATGGTGAGGAGGTCGTCGGCGCCGATCTTCTGGGCTTGCAGCACGAGGTCGGCACTCTCGGCGCCGATCTTCTCGCGCTTGGGGGCGTCGGCGCGGGTCTCGAGCGCGTCGCCCTCGGTGACGACGAACCCGCCGCCGATGACGAGCAGCCACGCGGCAGCGACGAGCAGGATGGTGTTGCGGCGACGGCCGGCCTGGGCCCGGCGGCGGATGATGTCGGAGTGGGGCATCTCGAGCTGTTGGGTGATCGAGCCGAGGCCGTGCATCCGCTCCTCGATCTCGCCCAGCGACTGGCCCAGCTTCTCTTCAAGGCCCGTCAGCGCGCCGGTGACCGCCTCGATGCCCTCCTGAGCGGGGATGCCGACCTCGCGTGACGCCTCTTCGAGGTCGGACTGCCCGAGCGTGAGCAGGACGATGAGCCGGCGGTTGTCGACCGACATCTCGCCGAGCGCCGCGAGCAGCTCGACGTCGGCATCCTCCTCGTGCTTGCGGCGCAAGGGGTGCGTGGAGCGGCTCAGTGACGTGAGCTTCCAGGCCTCGTTGCGGACCCAGCCGAGGGGGTGGTGGTCGCGGATCTTGGGCCAGTCGCGCCATGCGCGTCGGTAGGCGTCGACGGTGGCGTCGAAGGCCACCTGGCGGTCGCCGCACACCGCGTACGTGGCCTTGAGAGCGGTGGCCGAGGTCGAGGAGTAGAAGTTGTTGAACTCGTCGACGCGAGTCATCGGCTTCTCCTCCTCTGCGATCGGCGTGCCGCCATGGGCCAGCACCCCACCGGCGTCATTCTGCCGCCTCAGCCCGGAACCCCACCGGGGATCCGGCGTGCCTTGGGTGCAACAGCGCAACTTTACAGGTTGGATGAACGGGTGCCCGAGCCTGCCGCGACGTCCTACTTGCGGCCGGCATTCCTCACGGCGGGCCTCTCCGTCGTGCTCGGAATCGCCCTCAGCGGCGCCCTGACGCTGCTCGCGCAGGGCGGCGGATCATCCGTCATCGGGCTGCTGCGTGCTGCCGTTCAGGGCTGGCTGGTGGCCCAAGGCTCTGGCGTGGACGTCGAGGGCACCTCGATCCGGCTGGTGCCGCTGGGCGCCACCGTGCTCGTCGGCCTCGTGGTGGCGCTCTCCGCCCGATGGGTCGTCGCCGATCCCGTCGAGGAGCTCGGTCCCTACGCAGCCTCGGTGGCCGGCACCTGTGGCGCCGTGGCCGCCGTGCTGTCGGCGGTCACCAACGCGAGCGACGTCAACACGTCCGTCGTCCGTGCGGCGTTCGGCGCATTCGCCGTCGGCGGCATCGGCAGCGCCATCGGGGCCGCCCACAAGCACGGACGCACCGAGATGCTGTGGTTCACGGACCGCGCCGACGTCCGGGCGGTGGTTCGAGGGGCATGGGCGGGTGTCGCGACGTTGCTGGCGTCGGCCGCCGCGCTCCTCGTCGCGCTGCTCGTCGTCCACCTCGACCGCGCGGCCGACCTGTGGGCGCTCCTCAACCCGGACGTCGCAGGCGGGCTCGCCCTCGCGGCGATGTGCCTGCTGTCCGTGCCGACGCTGGTGCTCTGGGCCACGTCGGTGCTGCTCGGGCCGGGCTTCGTGCTGGGCACCGACACATCCGTCGACCTCACCGCCTCGCACCTGGGTGCGGTGCCCGGGTTCCCGCCTCTCGCGGCCCTGCCGGCACCCGGGGAGTTCGCCGGCTGGGTGTTCGTGCTCGGTCTCCTGCCGCTGGTGGCAGGCATCGTGGCCGGCTTCCGGACCGAGCCGCCATCCCGGCCGGACACAGAGACATCCGAGGCTGCCGACGAGTCGGGCTCGGTGCTGTTGAACCGGCTCCTCTACGGCACCGCGGCCGGTGCGCTGGCGGGTCTCGCGGTGGGTCTGGCGGTGGCCGTGTCCGGCGGCGGGATCGGGCCAGGACGCATGGCCGAGGCCGGCCCACCCCTGCTCACGCCGCTGCTCGTCGCCGTGCCCGTTCTGGCCATGGGGGGTGCCGTGGGCGCCGTGCTCGCGCACTATCGTGGCGCCCGTGCCCCCCAGCAGTCAGGACAGCCATCGGACGGCTCGTCTCGTCGTCCTCGTCTCCGGTGGTGGCACCAATCTCCAGAGCCTGATCGACGCGACGACAGCGACGCCTGACTTCGGAGCCGAGATCGTCGCCGTCGGCGCAGACCGCGACGGCATCGAGGGGCTCGCCCGTGCCGAGCGGGCCGGCATCCCCACCTTCGTCGTCAAGCCCGCCGACTTCGGCGACCGGGTCGACTGGGACCTGGAGCTCGCCGACGCGGTGGCCGCGCACGAGCCCGACCTCGTCGTCCTTGCCGGCTTCATGCGGCTCGTCGGACCCGCCTTCCTGGGCCTGTTCGGCGGTCGCACCGTGAACACCCATCCCTCGCTGTTGCCGTCCTTCCCCGGCATGCAGGCGCCGCGCGATGCCCTGGAGTACGGCGTCAAGGTCACCGGAGCCACGCTGATCGTGGTGGACGACGGCGTCGACACGGGGCCGATCATCGCGCAGGTCCCCGTGGCCGTGCTGGACGACGACGACGTCGAGTCGCTGCACGACCGCATCAAGGTGAGCGAGCGAGCCATGCTCGTCGAGTGGGTGGGCCGGCTGGTCCACGAAGCTCTCGAGCACCGTCAGAACCCCGAGGAGACCTCGTGACCGACATCCGCCCGATGCGACGTGCCCTCGTGTCCGTCTACGACAAGACCGGCCTGGACGAGCTCGCCAAGGACCTGCACGGGGCCGGCGTCTCGATCGTGTCGACCGGCTCGACGGCGAAGACCATCGAGGCCGCCGGTGTGCCGGTCACGCCGGTCGAGGAGCTCACCGGGTTCCCCGAGTGCCTCGACGGCCGGGTGAAGACGCTGCACCCGCGCGTCCACGCCGGCATCCTCGCCGACCTGCGGCTCGACTCGCACGTCGACCAGCTGGCCGAGCTCGGCGTGGAGCCGTTCGACCTCGTCGTCGTCAACCTGTACCCCTTCCGCGACACGGTGGCGTCGGGAGCGACGCCCGACGAGTGCGTCGAGCAGATCGACATCGGCGGTCCGTCGATGGTGCGCGCCGCGGCCAAGAACCATCCGAGCGTCGCCGTCGTCGTCTCGCCCGGCGCCTACGACGAGGTGCGCGATGCCGTGAGCGCCGGAGGCTTCACGCTCGAGCAGCGCAAGCGGCTGGCCGCGCAGGCGTTCGCCCACACGGCCGCCTACGACGTCGCAGTCGCCTCCTGGTTCGCCGGCACGTACGTCGGCGCGGAAGACGGCTGGCCCGAGTTTGCCGGCGAGGCGTGGGACAAGCAGGCGGTGCTCCGCTACGGCGAGAACCCGCACCAGCAGGCGGCGCTCTACACCGACGGCAGTGGTGGGCTCGCGGCCGCCGAGCAGCTGCACGGCAAGGAGATGTCCTACAACAACTACGTCGACACGGACGCCGCTCGGCGGGCGGCGTACGACTTCGACGCTCCGGCCGTCGCGATCATCAAGCATGCCAACCCCTGCGGCATCGCGATCGGCAAGGACGTCGCCGAGGCGCACGCCCGCGCCCACGCCTGCGACCCGGTCTCGGCGTTCGGCGGCGTGATCGCAGCCAACCGGCCGGTCAGCGTCGCCATGGCCGAGCAGGTGGCGGAGGTCTTCACCGAGGTCATCGTCGCGCCCGACTACGAGGACGGCGCCGTCGAGGTGCTGCAGGGCAAGAAGAACATCCGCATCCTGCGATGTGCGGAAGGAAGCGACGCACCGGCCGAGTTCCGGCAGGTCAGCGGCGGAATCCTCGTGCAGATGCGCGATCACGTCGACGCCGAAGGGGACGATCCCGCCTCCTGGACCCTCGCGGCCGGCGAGCCCGCCGACGAGCGCACCATGGCCGATCTCGCCTTCGCGTGGACCGCGGTGCGCGCCGTGAAGTCCAACGCCATCCTGCTGGCCAAGGACGGTGCGTCAGTCGGCGTCGGCATGGGCCAGGTGAACCGCGTCGACTCCTGCCGCCTCGCGGTCGAAAGGGCCGGCGTTGACCGTGTCCAGGGCGCCGTCGCCGCATCCGACGCGTTCTTCCCGTTCCCCGACGGCCCCGAGATCCTCATCGCGGCCGGCGTCCGCGCCATCGTCCAGCCGGGTGGATCCATCCGCGACGACGCGGTGGTGGAGGCGGCTCAGGCGGCCGGCCTCACGATGTACGTCACCGGGACTCGGCACTTCTTCCACTAGCCGGTGCCGCCGGGCGTCGAAGCGCCGCCTCGACCTTCTCGTCACCCAGCACGTGCGCGGCGATGAGATCGCGGATGCCCGTCGTCATCATGCGCGCCTCGTCGTCCTCGCTGTAGAGACGGGACTGTCGACGCAGTGCCGTCCCCGCGATGAGGGCGATGATCGACGCGGCCAGCGGCTCGGCATCGTCGACCCCGAGCCGCGACAGCACCGTGACGACGAGCTGCTCGAACTGGCGGAGCGTGTCCGTGGCGGCCTCGCGCAGGGCGGGATCATGCGTTGCCGCGAGGAAGATCGACAGCTCGAGCGCGGCAACCTCGGGACCGCGGAGCGCGAACACGTGGCTGACCAGGCGCGGATGCGTCGTCAAGGCTGGTCTTGGGTCCGAGACCGAGATCGGTCAGGGCGGCGAGATCGGTGGTCCACTGCTGGATGTGGGCCGCCAACGCCTCGCGGAGCAGCTCCTCGATGGATGCGAAGTAGTACGTGGTCGTCGCCGACGGAAGGCCGGCCCGGCGCGCGACGGCGCGGTGGGTGACGGCGCGCGAGCCGCCCTCGGCGAACAGCTCGATCGCGGCCGCGAGCAGGTCGTCGCGGCGCTGTCGGCTGCGCCCTTGCGTGAGCTGGGCACGTGTCGCCATTGACTCCCCATCGGCAGGCCTGTTGTACGTTCGTACCACTTCTACTGCCTCTGTGGGCAGTCTATGCGTCGCGTGCTCGCCAGTGTGGCCTTCGTCGTCGTGTTGGTGGACTGCCGACGGCGATCTGCCTGTCGTGAACCAGGTTCGCGCCGCGTGCGAGACTCTTCCCCGTGGCTGCAGACACGACTGGGCAAAAGACGGGGCAGATCCTCGACGGCAAGGCGGCGGCAGCCGCGATCAAGGCCGAGCTGACCACCCGCCTCGTCGCGCTCCGTGAGCGTGGTGTGGCGCCCGGACTCGGCACGGTGCTCGTCGGCGACGACCCGGGCAGCCGCTGGTACGTCAACGCCAAGCACCAGGACTGCGCGGAGATCGGCCTCGAGTCCATCCGCGTCGAGCTGCCCGCCACCGCGTCACAGGCCGATGTCGAGAAGGCGGTCGACGAGCTCAACGACGACCCCGCCTGCACGACCTACATCGTCCAGCTTCCGTTGCCGCGCGGCATCGACGAGAACGCGATCATCGGCCGCATCGACCCGACGAAGGACGCCGACGGACTGCATCCCACGAACCTCGGCTGGCTCGTGCTCGGCAAGGACGCTCCGCTGCCCTGCACGCCGCGGGGCATCGTCGAGCTGCTGCGCCGTCACGACGTCGAGATCGCGGGCGCGAACGTCGTGGTCGTGGGCCGCGGCATCACCGTCGGACGGCCGCTCGGCCTGCTCCTGACCCGGCGCAGCGAGAACGCCACCGTCACCCTGTGCCACACCGGCACCCGCGACCTCGCCGCCGAGGTCCGCCGCGCCGACATCGTCGTCGCCGCGGCCGGCGTCCCCGGCATCATCACCGGCGACATGGTCAAGCCCGGCGCTGCCGTGCTGGACGTCGGCGTGAGCCGCGACGGTGGCGGCAAGATCGTCGGCGACGTGCATCCGTCCGTGGCTGAGGTGGCCGGCTGGGTGGCACCCAACCCCGGGGGAGTCGGGCCGATGACGCGCGCGATGCTGCTGAGCAACGTCGTCGAGGTCGCCGAGCAGCGCCTGGCCGCAGGGGTCGGCACGTGAAGGTCAAGCTTCCTCGCAGCCGGGGATCGCAGACCTACCTGCTCCTGCTGATGGGGGTCTTCATCGGTCTGGTCATGGTCGTCAGCGGCCCGTGGCGAGCCGGCCTGATGGTCGTCGGCGGCACGTTCGTCGCCGCGGCGCTGGCGCGGGTCGTCGTGCCGATCGATCACGTGGGCATGCTGCGCGTGCGCAGCAAGGCGTTCGACATCTTCTGGACGGCGACGCTCGGCATCAGCCTCTGCCTGCTGGCCCTTCTCGTGCCCCCGGGGCCGGCCGGCTAGATCGGTCGTAGAGTCGCCGCATGGGGGACGAACGCATGGCCGAGACGTTTCTGACCGCCGCCCGGATCTCTGCAGACCTGGCGCTGCGTCCTGAGGTCGCTGCGCGCTGGACCGAGGAGAGCGCGTGCGCGGGCATGTCCGTGGGCGGGTTGGCCCACCACCTCGTGTCACAGCTGACCAACACCGTGCGTCTCCTCGCGGCCGAGCCGCGCGACGACGCACCCATCCCGCTGCTCGAGCACTACGAGAGAGCGGCCTGGGTCACCGCGGACCTCGACGACGACGTCAACGTCGGCATCAGGGAGGGAGCGGACCAGGATGCAGCGGGCGGTCCTGATGCCCTGGCGTCGGTGGTCGACGACGCTCTCGCCGCCCTGCCCGATCTCCTGGCGCGATCA
This sequence comes from uncultured Actinomycetota bacterium, assembly GCA_963726885.1. Classification (GTDB taxonomy): domain Bacteria; phylum Actinomycetota; class Actinomycetes; order Propionibacteriales; family Nocardioidaceae; genus Aeromicrobium. The sequence continues at coordinate 81,698 of CAVSDS010000013.1, forward strand.
GCCGATGCGGTGTGGATCCCGTGGCAGGGCTGGTCGTTGTCGACGCAGGACTACCTGACGACCCGCCAGATGGAGATGGTCGTCCACTCCGACGACCTCGCCGCCAGCGTCGACGTGCCCACGCCGGAGTTCCCGGAGGACGTGGTCGCCCCCGTCTTCGTGCTGCTCACCGGCGTGGCTGCTCGGCGGCACGGCCAGGTGGCTGTGGTTCGTGCCCTGAGTCGCCCCCAGCGAGCACCGGACTCGGTGTCGGCGTTCTGACGAGGTGGCTCAGATGAGGCCGAGCTCGGTGACGGCGTCGCGCTCCTCGACCAGCTCGTCGGCGGTGGCGTCCATCTTGCCGCGGCTGAACTCATCGATCTCGAGACCCTGGACGATCTCCCAGTCGCCGTTCGACGTGGTGACCGGGAACGAGTAGATGAGGCCTTCGGGCACGTCGTAGGAGCCGTCGGAGGCGACGGCCATCGAGGCCCAGTTGCCCTCAGGCGTGCTGGTGAGCCAGTCGCGGGCCGCGTCGATGGTGGCCGATGCGGCGGAGGCCGCCGAGGACGCACCGCGCGCCTCGATGATGGCGGCACCGCGTTTGGCGACGGTGGGGATGAAGTCGTTCTCGATCCAGGCCTGGTCGTCGACGACCTCGGCGGCGTTGCGGCCGTCGATCTCGGCGTGGAACACGTCCGGGTACTGGGTGGCCGAGTGGTTGCCCCAGATGGTCATCTTCGTGATGTCGCCGACCTGGGCGCCGGTCTTGGCCGCCAGCTGCGAGAGTGCGCGGTTGTGGTCGAGACGCGTGAGGGCGCTGAAGCGCTCCTTCGGGATGTCGGGTGCGTTCGTCATGGCGATGAGGGCGTTGGTGTTGGCCGGGTTGCCGGTGACGCCGATCCGGATGTCGTCCGCGGCCACCTCGTTGAGCGCCTTTCCCTGGGCGGTGAAGATGGCGCCGTTGGCTTCGAGCAAATCAGCACGCTCCATGCCCTTGGAGCGCGGGCGGGCGCCGACGAGCAGGGCCAGGTTGGCGCCCTCGAAGATGTGATTGGCGTCGTCGCCGATCTCGACCGAGTCGAGCGTGGTGAACGCGCAGTCGTCGAGCTCCATGACGACGCCCTCGAGCGCCTTGAGCGCAGGCGTGATCTCGAGCAGTCGGAGCTGGACGGGAGTGTCCGGCCCGAGCAGCGCACCGCTGGCGATGCGGAAGAGAAGGCTGTAGCCGATCTGGCCGGCCGCTCCGGTGACGGCGACCTTGACGGGCGGGTTGCTCACGGTTTCTCCTGGGATGACGCGGGGGCAGAACGCACCGAACGTTACCCACCCGGAGCGGGTCCCACCCGTCGGGGGAGGAAGGGTTGACTGATCTGGAATGGTTCCAGATAGGCTGGGCTTCATGGCCACTGTCGACACGAGCACACTCGACGTCGAGGCCGCTCTCCGTGCCAGCGGCCTGCGCGTCACGCGTCCGCGCCTCGCCGTGATCGCCGCCCTCGAGCAGTCGCCGCACGCCGATGCCGACACGGTGGCCGAGCTGGCTCGCGCCGAGCTCGGCACGGTCTCGATCCAGGCCGTCTACGACGTGCTGCGCGCCCTCACCGACGCCGGACTCGTACGTCGCATCGAGCCCGCCGGATCCCCGGCTCGCTACGAGCTGCGCGTCGGCGACAACCACCACCACGTCGTCTGCCGGGTGTGCGGTGCGATCGCCGACGTGGACTGCGCGGTGGGGCACCGACCCTGCCTCACCGCCTCCGAAACCCACGGCTTCGTCGTCGACGAGGCCGAAGTCACGTACTGGGGTCTGTGCCCCACCTGTTCCACGACCCGGAAGGAAGCGCATGTCTGACCACGAACAGCCCGATGCCAAGGTCGGCGAGATGAACGAGCCCGATGAGGCGGCCGGCGCGTGTCCCGTCGCCCACGAGCGGCTTCCCCATCCGACCGCCGGTGACGCGAACCGCACCTGGTGGCCCGAGCGTCTGAACCTCAAGGTGCTCGCCAAGAACCCCGACGTCGCGAACCCGCTGGGTGCCGACTTCGACTACGCCGCCGCGTTCTCCGCGCTCGACCTGGCGGCCGTGAAGGCCGACATCGCCGAGGTCCTCACGGACTCCAAGGACTGGTGGCCGGCCGACTTCGGCCACTACGGCGGCCTGATGATCCGCATGGCATGGCACAGCGCGGGCACGTACCGCGTGTGGGACGGCCGCGGCGGCGCCGGTGCAGGTCAGCAGCGGTTCGCCCCACTCAACAGCTGGCCCGACAACGGCAACCTCGACAAGGCCCGTCGCCTGCTGTGGCCGGTCAAGAGCAAGTACGGCCAGAGCATTTCGTGGGCGGACCTGATCGTCCTCGCCGGCAACGTCTCCCTGGAGTCGATGGGCTTCGAGACGTTCGGCTACGCGGGTGGACGCGTCGACGTGTGGGAGCCCGACGACGACGTGTACTGGGGGCCGGAGACCGAGTGGCTCGGCGACGAGCGCTACAGCGGCGAGCGTGACCTGGAGAAGCCGCTGGCGGCCGTCCAGATGGGCCTGATCTACGTCAACCCCGAGGGTCCGAACGGCACCCCCGATCCCCTTGCGGCCGCGCGCGACATCCGCGAGACGTTCGCGCGCATGGCCATGAACGACGAGGAGACCGTCGCGCTCATCGCCGGCGGCCACTCGTTCGGCAAGACGCACGGTGCGGCCGATCCCGACGAGCACGTGAGCGCGGAGCCCGAGGGTGCGTCGATCGAGGACCAGGGCCTCGGGTGGAAGAACTCGTTCGGCACCGGTGCCGGGCCCGACGCCATCACCAGCGGCCTCGAGGTCACCTGGACCAGGACGCCGTCCCGGTTCAGCAACGACTTCTTCGAGATCCTCTTCGGCCACGAGTGGGAGCTCTCGAGCAGTCCGGCCGGCGCGCACCAGTGGGTGGCCAAGGACGCCGAGGCGATCATCCCCGACGTGGGCGGTGGCGAGAACCGGCTCCCGACCATGCTGACGACCGACCTGTCGCTGCGACTCGACCCCATCTACGAGCCGATCTCACGTCGGTTCAAGGACAACCCCGAGGAGTTCGCCGACGCGTTCGCCCGAGCCTGGTTCAAGCTCACGCACCGTGACATGGGCCCGGTGGTGCGCTACCTCGGCCCCGAGGTCCCGAGCGAGGTCCTCATCTGGCAGGACCCCCTGCCAGAGCCCGAGGGCACGACCGTCGACGCAGCCGGCATCGCGGACCTCAAGTCGCGCATCGCGGCCGCCGGCCTGAACGTCACCGATCTCGTCGCGACGGCGTGGGCGTCGGCAGCGTCCTTCCGTGGCAGCGACAAGCGCGGCGGCGCCAACGGAGCGCGCGTGCGCCTCGAGCCGCAGAGCGGCTGGGAGGTCAACAACCCGGCCGAGCTTCGACGCGTCCTGGGAGCACTCGAGGGCGTGCAGGCCGACTTCAACGCGGCGCAGAGCAACGGGACCCACGTCTCGCTCGCCGACGTGATCGTGCTGGCCGGTGGTGTCGGGCTCGAGCAGGCCGCACAGGCCGCGGGCCACGACATCGAGGTGCCGTTCACGCCGGGCAGGGTCGACGCCTCTGCGGAGCAGACCGACGTCGAGTCGTTCGACTGGATGGAGCCGCGGGCCGACGGGTTCCGCAACTACCTCGGCAAGGGCAACCGGCTTCCCGCGGAGTACCTGCTGGTCGACCGCGCGAACCTGCTGACGTTGAGCGCGCCGGAGATGACCGTTCTCGTCGGCGGCCTGCGGGTCCTGGGCGCCACGTTCGACCGCTCCACGCTGGGCGTGCTCACCGACGCTCCGGGCACGCTGACGAACGACTTCTTCGTCAACCTGCTCGACATCGGCGTCACCTGGACGTCCGTGGATGCCGAGAACGGGATCTACGAAGGTCGGGACGAGTCCGGCGACGTGCGGTGGACGGGAAGCCGGGCCGACCTGGTCTTCGGGTCGAACTCCGAGCTGCGTGCGCTTGCGGAGGTCTACGCGAGCGACGACGCGAAGGAGAAGTTCGTCCGAGACTTCGTGTCGGCGTGGGCGAAGGTGATGGAGCTCGACCGCTTCGACCTGAGCTAGTCGTTCTCCCCGACGATCATCGCGTGGCTCGCGCCGGCGATCGCTGCACCGATCACCGGCGCGAGGATGAACAGCCAGACCTGAAACAGTGCGTCGCCGCCAGCGAACCAGGCGACGCCGAGGGAACGCGCCGGGTTCACCGAGGTGTTGCTCACCGGGATGCTGACGAGGTGGATGAGCGTGAGGGCCAGCCCGATCGCCAGGCCGGAGAACCCGACGGCTGCACGCCTCGCCGACGCACCGAGGATGACGAACAGGAAGAACGCGGTGAGCACGACCTCGGTGACCAGCACCGCGAGCAGGCTGTAGCCACCGGGGGAGCGCTCGGCGTACCCGTTCGTCGCGAATCCTGACGCGGAGGCGTCGAACCCGCTGCGTCCGGACGCGATCAGGAACAGCACCGCACCGGCCACCGTCGCACCCACCACCTGGGCGGCCGCGTACGTGGGCACGTCCCGCCACGAGAAGCGCCCCGCCGTGGCGAGTCCGACCGACACCGCTGGGTTGAAGTGACCGCCCGACACGTGTCCGAACGCGTAGGCGCCGGTGAGGACGGTGAGGCCGAACGCCAGCGCGATGCCGAGGTTCCCGACCTCCTCGCCGGCGAGCACGGCCGTGCCGCAGCCCCCGAGGACGAGCCAGAAGGTGCCGAGCGCCTCGGCGCCCAGGCGTGCGGTGAGAGTGGACGATGACGTGGGCTGCGCTCGCTCGGAGGACATGGCCGCCAGCATAAGCCCGAGCGTGCCGCTCCCACGTGCTCCGGATATCTTGAGTTCGACCCCAATTTCGGCTCCTATGGAGGCCCTTCGGCATGGCCACGATCATCTACACGCACACCGACGAAGCACCGCTCCTGGCCACGTACTCCTTCCTTCCCGTCATCGAGGCGTACACCTCGACCGCCGGCGTCGAGGTCGAGACCCGCGACATCTCCCTGTCCGGCCGCATCATCGCCCTCTTCGGCGACCAGCTCACCCCGGAGCAGCAGATCGGCGATGCCCTGGCCGAGCTGGGCGACCTGGCCAAGACCCCCGAGGCCAACATCATCAAGCTGCCCAACATCAGCGCCTCGATCCCGCAGCTCAAGGCCGCGATCAAGGAGCTCCAGTCCCAGGGATACGCCCTCCCTGACTACCCCGAGAACCCCTCCACCGACGAGGAGAAGGACGCTCGCGCGCGCTACGACAAGGTCAAGGGAAGCGCGGTCAACCCGGTGCTGCGCGAGGGCAACTCCGACCGCCGCGCTCCGGCGTCGGTCAAGACCTACGTGCGCTCGCACCCGCACTCGATGGGTGAGTGGAGCAGCGACTCCCGCACGAACGTCGCCACGATGGGCGCCGACGACTTCCGCTCCAACGAGAAGTCGGTCGTCATCGAGGCCGACGACTCGCTCACCATCCAGCACGTCGCCGACGACGGCGGCACCACCGTGCTCAAGGACGGGATCGCGGTGCTGGCCGGTGAAGTGGTCGACGCCTCGTTCATGCGCGCAGCGGCGCTCGACGAGTTCCTCCGGGCCCAGGTCGCCCGCGCCAAGGACGAGGGCATCCTGTTCTCGATCCACCTCAAGGCCACGATGATGAAGGTCTCCGACCCGATCATCTTCGGCCACGTCGTGAAGGCATTCCTGCCCGAGGTGTTCGAGCAGTACGGCGACGACCTCGCCGCTGCCGGGCTCAGCGCCAGCGACGGTCTCGGCTCGATCCTCTCCGGGCTCGACGAGCTGCCGAACGGCGCGGAGATCAAGGCGGCGATCGAGCAGGGCATCGCCGATGGGCCCGCGCTCGCGATGGTCGACTCCGACAAGGGCATCTCCAACCTGCACGTGCCGAGCGACGTCATCGTCGACGCGTCCATGCCGGCCATGATCCGCACGTCCGGACACATGTGGGGGCCCGACGGCGAGGAGGCCGACACGTTGGCCGTCATCCCCGACAGCAGCTACGCGGGCATCTACCAGGCCGCCATCGACGACTGCCGGGCCAACGGAGCCTTCGACCCCACCACGATGGGCACGGTGCCCAACGTCGGCCTCATGGCGCAGGCCGCCGAGGAGTACGGCAGCCACGACAAGACGTTCGAGATCGAGACGGCCGGCACGGTGCAGGTCGTCGACGGCTCCGGCGAGGTGCTGCTGGAGCACAGCGTCAGCCCCGGCGACGTGTGGCGGGCCTGCCAGACGAAGGACGTCCCGATCCGCAACTGGGTCGAGCTCGCCGTCACGCGCGCCCGCGCCTCCGACACGCCTGCGGTGTTCTGGCTCGACCCGAGCCGCGCACACGACGCGAACCTGATCGCCAAGGTGGAGCAGTACCTCCCCGATCACGACACCGACGGCCTGCAGATCGAGATCAAGACCCCGGCCGACGCCTGCGCCTACTCGCTCGAGCGCATCCGTCGTGGTGAGGACACGATCTCGGTCACCGGCAACGTGCTCCGTGACTACAACACCGACCTGTTCCCGATCCTCGAGCTCGGCACCAGCGCCAAGATGCTCTCGATCGTCCCGCTCATCAACGGCGGTGGCCTGTTCGAGACCGGAGCCGGTGGCTCGGCTCCCAAGCACGTGCAGCAGCTCGTCCAGGAGAACCACCTGCGGTGGGACAGCCTCGGCGAGTTCCTGGCACTGGCCGCCAGCCTCGACCACCTGGCCACGTCGGCGGACAACAACCGGGCGCAGCTGCTCGGCGACGCCCTCGATCGCGCCACCGGCACGTTCCTGGTCGAGAACAAGTCGCCCAGCCGCAAGGCCGGCGAGATCGACAACCGGGGCAGCCACTTCTACCTCGCGCTCTACTGGGCCCAGGAGCTCGCCGCCCAGACCGAGGACGCCGAGCTGGCTGAGGCGTTCTCGGAGATCGCCGGCGACCTCGCCGACAACGAGCAGGCGATCACCGACGAGCTGCTCGCGGTGCAGGGTTCACCGGTCGACGTCGGTGGCTACTACCGACCTGACGACGCCCTCGCCACCGAGGTCATGCGTCCGTCCAAGACCTTCAACGACGTGCTGGCCAAGCTCGGCTGATCGACGACCTCACGCGTCGAGGGCGAGGGCGTGCTTCGGCTCGTAGATCATGAAGTCGTCGGCGCCGGGCACGGCCACGGTGGTCACGAGTCCATAGCCGTGGTCGTCGATGCCGCTGGTGAACTCCGCACCGCGCGCCTCGAGGTCGGCCCGTGTGGCCTCCACGTCGTCGCACTGCAGCGAGATCTGGTGCTGGCGTGGTGACTCGTAGACACGTCCCTCGTGCTCGGAGTGGGTGGGATGCACGCCCATCTCGCTCGGGCCGGTCTTGAAGATCAGCCAGCCCGCGCCGGACGACCTGTCGTCGACGTACGGCAGCTGGAGGACGTCGCGGAAGAACGCTCGGGTCGCCTCGGCGTCGTCGGAGTAGATGAGGGTGTGACAGGCGGTGAGCATCACCCCACGGTAAACCTGCCCGCTGATCAATCCAGCACGACGCTGGTCAAGGGGACGCTTCCGCTCACCGAGACCCCCTCGCCCGGCGCCGAGACGATGAGGACCTCTCCGCCGAGGGCTCCGATGCGATCCCGCATGTTCTGCAGGCCATGGCCTTCGGAGGGCTGATCGAAGCCGATGCCGTCGTCGGCCACGGTGAAGTTCAAGGCTCCGTCCTGGCCGAGCGTGATGGTGGCGCTCGCGCCTTCCCCGGCGTACTTGCTCGCGTTCTGCAGCGCTTCGAGGCAGCAGAAGTACACGGCTGTCTCGATCTCCCGGGAAGCGCGTTGCGTGTCGTCGGCGACTTCGACCCTGGTGGGAAGGGCCGCCCGAGACGCCGCAACAGCGAGTGCCGCTGCCAGTCCGTCATTCTCGAGGACGGCCGGATAGATGCCGTGCGCGAGATCGCGCATCTCGGCCAGGGCAGCGGCAAGGATCGAACGCATCTCCGTGATGTTGGAGGCGAACTCCGGAAGCTCCTTGGCGCTGCGCTCCAGCACGGACAGCTGCAGGTTGAGCAACGCCAGGTGTTGCTGCGCACCGTCGTGGAGGTCTCGTTCCATCCGCCGCCGCTCGTTGTCGGTGACGGCGACGATGCGCGCCCGTGAGGCCTGCATTTCCCGGTCGTGGCTGTTGATGCGTTGGACCATCTCGTTGAAGGCGTGACCGACCTCGTCGAGGTCGTCCCCTGCGAGAGGCGCGAGCTTGACGTCCCGACGACCGCTGCCACTGAAGCTCTGCAGCGCCCGCCGGAGCTCGTCGATGCGACTGACGAACGAGTGCTCGATCATCCACGCGATCGAACCCGCCAAGGTTCCGCTCAGCAGGATGGCGGCGCCCACGGTGACTGCCAGGTTGGCATCATGGCTGAGGGAGTTCGAGGAGGCGATGCCGATGGCCACGCCGTTGAACAGGCACAACGAGACCAGGAGGAAGAGGAGCTTGTTGGCGAGCGAGAGACCTTGCTCCCGAAGGACGAGGTCGTCGGGAAGGTGGGGTGCGATCTCCCGGACGACCGGACGCAGACCGATCTCCCAAAAGAGGTAGATCAACGTGGCACCGCCGACGGTCTCGATCACCATGGCGAGGCCGGACAGGACGTGCGCCACCGCCGAGAAGTCATGGACCATGCCGTTGTAGGCGTTGGCCAGCAGCAACGGCACGAGCACCCCGCCAGCCGCCTGCAGCACGCCTTGCGGCAGCTCGGCGACCGACGTGATCCACAGCTCGACGAGGTCGACATCGTCCTCGTCACGGAGATACCTGATCAGGGACCGGTGGTGCACCATGACGACCCAGAGCAGGCTGGGGATGCCGGCGACGATGCCGATCTCCACCACCAGCAGCAAGGCCGGCCATTCTTCGACGTCGTCGGTCCACATCGACCCGAGAAAGCCGACGAGAATCGGAGCCAACAGAACGAATTCGGCCAGGAACGTGCCACCGATCAAGAACAGGTAGTACCGCGGTTTGGTGCGGCGGTAGACCGACTCGACCCAGCCGTCGAAACGGCTCTCCACGTTTGCCATCCGGGGACCTCCGGTGTACTCGGACCCCCGCGGACATTCTGCTACCACAGGATGACCCGCGCCTCAGTATTGTCAATGAAAGCAAGCAGATTCAGCGTTGTCACTGAAGCGAGGCCCGACGATGCCTGACAAGATCAATCGCATGACCCTGTTGATCGTCGACGACCATGCTGCGTTCCGGACGTATGCCCGGTCGATGCTCGCCGCCGACGGATATGACGTCGTCGGAGACGTCGCCGACGGCGAGTCTGCCGTCGCGGCAGCCGAGCAGCTGGAACCCGATGCCGTGCTCCTCGACATCCAGCTAGGGTCGGGCATCGACGGGTTCGAGGTCGCCCGACGGCTGGCCGAGCTTCCCCATCCGCCGCAGGTCGTGCTCGCCTCCAGTCGTGAGGCATCGGCGTTCGGCTCACGGCTGATCGACGCTCCGGTCCGGGGATTCGTCTCCAAGGAGGAGCTCAGCGGCCAGGCCCTCGGCGCACTGCTCGGCGACGCCTGACCGATGAAGGTCGTCGTCGCCGATGACTCGCTGCTCTTTCGCGAGGGACTCGTCCGGGTGCTGAGTGAGCTCGGTTTCGAGGTGGTGGGTCAGGCCGGGGACGCGGACGAGCTGATGCTGGTGGTCGGCGGCCTCGGCCCCGACCTCGCCATCGTCGACATTCGCATGCCGCCGACGTTCACCACCGAGGGCATCGAAGCGGCAGCGACGCTCGCCGAGTCACATCCGAGCCTGGGCGTCGTCGTCCTGTCGCAGTACCTCGAGTCGACGTTCGCCGTGAAGCTGCTCGACGAAACCCACGCCGGGCGCGGCTACCTGCTGAAGGACGCCGTCGGCGACCTGGGCTCGTTCGCGGAAGCACTGCGACGCGTCGGCGACGGCGGGTCGGTGGTCGATCCGGGCGTGGTGTCCGCGCTCGTCAGCCGTGACCGAGCCGGGAACCAGCTCCAGAACCTGAGCGACCGCGAGCGCGAGATCCTCTCCCTCATGGCCGAGGGACTCTCGAACAACGGCATCTGCGACCGTCTGGTCCTCAGCGCGCGCACCGTCGAGAGTCATGTGCGCACCATCTTCCAGAAGCTCGATCTGCCCGTGACCGACGACGCGAATCGCCGGGTGGTGGCCGTGCTCACGTTCCTGCGCGAGGAGAGCTGACCACCGTCGTTCGTGATCGGCTCACGCCTCGAGCATGGCGACGACCGTCGGGTCGATCGCCGACCCGCCGCTGGCGACCGTACGGATGGCGGCCAACAGCTCATCGATGTCGCCGATCCGGTCCTTGAGCAGGTAACCGACGCCCTCCGTGGCGCCGCTGAGCAGGCGCTTGGCGGCGCTTGGCTGGATCTCGGCCGAGAGAAGCAGCACCCCGATGCCCGGGTGCTCGTCCTTGATGCGCCGTGCAGCCTCGAGGCCTTCGGTGGTGTGGGTCGGAGGCATGCGCACGTCGAGCACCACCACGTGCGGATTCGCTGCCGGGATCTGCTCATGGAGTGTCTCCGTGTCGGCGGCTTCCAGGACGATCTGCACGCCGACCGAGGTCAGCGCCTTGGCGATTCCCTGTCGCAGGAGCGCGGAGTCATCCACCAGGGCGACCCGCAGGCCCGAGTCGCCGTCGTCGTCCCATCTGAGCGTCGACGCCGCGACAGGCCTCGGAAGGCCCTTGAGGACGAGCGGCGCCAGCGGCTCCAGCCGACGTTTGTCCTCGTCTCCGGCCAGATGGCTGACGATGTCGGCCGCGATGATCTGGCCGCCTTCGGCCGCGGCGCAGAGTCGGCTCGCTTCCACGATCGGCACACCGAAGAAGTCACCTGCCTCCGCGGACGCATCGCCGGAGCTGATCCCGATCCGCAGGCTGAGCCGCCGGTCGGCTTCACCCGTGTGCCGCTCGGCCGTGCGCTGCATCGTCACCGCACAGCCCAGCGCATCGCCGGCACACTCGAAGACCGCCATGAAGCCGTCGCCCATCGTCTTCACCTCCCGACCGCGATGGACCGCGAGCGCTCCGCGCATCAGGGCGAAATGACGGGCGCGAAGGTCCTCAGCATCCTCCGCGGACATCGATGTCATCAGCTCGGTCGACCCGACCACGTCGGTGAAGAGGGCCGTGACGGTGCGGCGAGTGCTCATGGCGAGGAGACGCAGGGAACGTCGCGTTCTGATCCGCGCACGACAAACCAACTTCGGGAGTTGAGGCCTCGGCGAGGCTTCGGGCATGGCGAGGGTATCGAAGTGAACCGCGATTTCGCTGTGTCTTCAGCCACTTCCCGTCCGTGGACAGGTCGGTCAGCCGAGCGAGAGGTCGTCGATCAGCGCGTCGGCGGTCGGCATCGCCACGTCCGGCACGTCGGGGAGGCTGGCGTAGAGCACGCCCGGACGTCCGTCGAGGTCGACGAGGACGAACACGGCATCCTCACGGGCGAAGCCCAGGTGGTCGTCCTTGACGTCGAGCGGCACGACGAGGCGCCACGTCTCGTGGCCGTCGAGCACACCGCTCTGCGACGTCGGCCGGACGTGCGGCTTCTCCGCCGGGTAGAACGTCTCCAGCATCGCCGACGAGAACGCCGTGCCCATGGCATCAATCCCGTCGGCCACGTACTCGTCCGGCAGCCCGCCGATGAACACACAGCCGATGTAGTTGCCGCGCGGCGTGTGTCCCACGACGACCTGCTGCCCGATCGCATCAAGGAGGTGCGGGTAGTCGGGGCTCCACGTCCAGGGCTCCGGCCGCGCCGCAAAGGAGAGTCCGCCGGCGTGGAAACGGCCATCAGGCGACGGTGCGAGCGACGGCTGGTCCGTCGGCGGCCCGACGTTGCGGATCACGCTGACGTGGTCGGTCCATCCCTCGCCGTCCCACCAGCGGAACAGCCCGGGCATTCCCTGGGGGTCCCAGTACCAGCCCGGTTGCGTCGGCTGCATGGTCACACCGTAGATCCGGTGGCCGGCGATGGCCTCTCCGGCTGGACCAGTCTCCCCCTTCCTGTCTAGTGTTCGGGACGTCCGAACGAGCGGGGAGTGTGGATGGGCAAGGTGATCGTCAGCAACCTGATGACCGTCGATGGTTATGTCGCCGGCGCAGGGGGCGATGTCATGTCGCTGCCGTTCGACGACTCCTTCAGCCCCCACAACCTCGGGCTCCTGCTGGATGCCGGAACGCTGCTCTTCGGAGCCACGACGTACGCCGGGATGCGCGACTACTGGCCGTCCATCGTGGACGACGAGGACCAGCCGGCGGTGGAACGTGCCATCGCGCGCAGGAACGACGAGATCGCGAAGGTCGTGGTGTCCGACTCGCTCACCGTCGACGACACCAAGCCCTGGGAAGAGACGACGACCATCCTCCGGAGGGACGAGGCGCACGAGAAGATCGCCGAGCTCAAGCGTGACGAGATCGACAACATCCTGACGTTCGGGAGCATCACGCTGGTCAACGACCTGCTCGCCGCTGGTCTGGTCGACGAGCTGCAGGTCCTGGTGGGTGCGGGAGTCCTGCTCGACGGGGTGCCGGCGTTTTCGGAGCAGCCCGCCCAGGAGCTCACCCTGGTCGAGGCACGGAAGCTTCGCGGCTCCAACACGGCACTGCTGCGCTACGCGCTCGCGTGATCAGGCCCGCAGCTCGCGCTCGACCGGAGTCCAGCCGCGTGCGCGAGCCTTGATCCGTACGTCGCCGAGCACGGTCGTGAGCTCGGCTGCGCGCTTCTCGATGCCGGCCGTCGTCTCGGCGCCGACGTCGTCGAGCAGGCGAACCACCACCTCGCCGTCGTCGCGCTGGGCCCATCCGCCGACCATGCGTCCATCGGCCCAGACGGTGGGCCCGGCGTTGCCGTTGGCGTCGTAGAGCTGTTCGCGGTGGGGGCCGAGGCAGAAGTCGCGGTGCTTCCAACCCATGGCCGACGGGTCGAGCGCAGGCAGGAGAGCGACCCACGGGTCGGGGGCGGGCAGCGGGTCGGCATCGCTGGCAAGCAGCAGCCCGGGGGTGCCGTCGAGGTCGACGTCGACGGTGTCGAGCGTCTCGAGAGCGGCCTTGGTCCGCGTCTTGGTCCACCCGGTCCACCACTGCAGGTCGTCAGGAGTGGCGGGCCCGTAGGACGTGAGCCAGGCCTGCGCCACCTCGGACGACGCGGTGGCCGTGTCGGGTCGCTCCACGTCACCGATCCAGGCGTCGAGCATGCTCCATCGGAACTGTGTCGACGTCCAGCCGCCGCGGGGCCGGGTGCGGACGACCTGGCCTTCCGCCGACAGCAGGGTGAGCAGCCGACTGGCGACGCTGACCGTGGTGGCGTACTTGGTGCCCGGCGCGATCTCGATGCGGGTGCCGAGCAGGGGATCGGCCGCGGCCAGGTCGGTGCTGATGATCTCACCGGCACCGCGCATCGCGGCCAGAGCCGCCGCCTCGGCGCGATCGATCCAGGGGCCCGGATCGTCGGTGATCTCGGCCTCGGTGAGCATCTTCTTCAGCAGCGTGCGCTGCTGCCGTCCGATGTCGGCGCCCGCGCCGACCAGCACGATGCCGAGGTGCTCGCGCGGCACGGCGAACAACGTGCGCCGCATCGCGAGAACCCGCACCAACGAGCGGTCGTCGTACAGGGCGTGCTCGACGTCATCGATGGACGCGCCGGGCGTGCGAGCGAGAGCAGCGAGGAAGGTCGAGACCGGGTCGGTGCTGTGCAGGCCTACGACGGCACGGGCGGCATCGACGACGGTCGCTGCGCCGTGCCCGGGTGCGAGGGCGTGGCGGACGCCGAGACGGGTGCGTCGCTCGTCGACGGGGATGCGGCGCATGGCCCCAGCGTGTCATCGCCTCCCGACGGAATAGTGACCGGATCGGCCGACTTGACCACGACGTGACCTCGCTCCAGACGACTCCCCGTGGTCGGACCTCCCACGTCGGCCTGGCGATCCTGTCGCTGGCGCTCGGCGGCTTCGCGATCGGCACCACCGAGTTCGTCACCATGGGCCTGCTGCCCGACATCGCCACCGGCATCGACGAGTCGATCCCGACGACGGGCCACATCATCTCCGCGTACGCCGTCGGTGTGGTCATCGGCGCTCCGGTCATCGTGTCGCTGGCGGCGCGTCTGCCGCTCCGTGAGCTCGCGATCGGCCTGGTGCTCGCGCTCGGGCTCGGAAACGCGATCACCGCAATGGCGCACGGGTACTGGGAGGTCATGGCGGCGCGCTTCATCTCCGGCCTGCCGCACGGGGCGTACTTCGGCGTCGCCTCGCTCGTCGCGGTCTCGCTCGTCGCGCCCGAGCGGCGCGGACGCGCGGTCAGCGGCGTGATGCTCGGGCTCACCGTCGCGACACTCGTCGGCGTCCCGGCGGGCACGGTGCTGGGCCAGCAGCTCGGCTGGCGCAGCGCCTACTGGTCGGTGCTCGGGCTCGCGGTGATCACGGCCGCGTTGCTGCTGTTGTTCGTGCCGCACCAGCCGGGCAACCCGCACGCGACCGTGCGAGCCGAGCTGGCGGCGCTGCGCCGACCCCAGGTGCTGTTCGCCGTGGCGACCGGCATGGTCGGCTTCGGCGGCGTCTTCGCGATGTACAGCTACATCGCCCCGGTGATCACCGGCGTCACGGAGCTGTCACGCGGCGCGATCCCGGTCTTCGTCTTCGCCTTCGGCATCGGCTCGGTAGCCGGTACCTGGCTCGCAGGGCGGCTCGCCGACTGGAACGTGGAGCGCTCCATCCTCTACGGGTACGCCGTCCTCGTGGTCGCCCTCATCGCCTTCGCCCTGGGCGCCGGGCTCGTCGTGCCGGCGTTCGTGCTGGTGCTGTTCGTGGGCGCGCTCGGTTCCGTGCTGGCGGTCAACCTTCAGCTCCGGCTGATGCACGTGGCCGGTGACGCCCAGATGCTCGGCGCCGCCCTCAACCACTCCGCCCTGAACGTCGCGAACGGCCTCGGCGCGTGGGTCGGCTCGGTCGTCATCGCCGCCGGCTACGGCTATCGCGCGCCGAGCGTCGTCGGCGCAGCGCTGGCGGTGGGCGGGTTGCTCATCTTTGCCATGGGGCTGGGCCAGTCTCGCGGGACGGGCCGGACGTATCCCGAGCGGCGAGCCCGTCGGCGGCCAGCAGACGGTCGAGCGCGACCACCCAGGCCTCGTAGTACGGCGTCGCGTCGGGAAGGTCGGCGATGGCGGACATGAGCTGAGTGCGGAAGGCCGCCCAGTCCTGGCCCGACGCCTCGAGGTAGGCCGCCGCGAGGCCGAAGGCCCGGCTCTCCCACGGTGCGTCGAAGACCAGCTCGCCGTTGCGCCGGGGGATGCCCTCGGGTGGCTGGCCGGCGCTCACCGGACGACGCCGATCATGTGGTCGCGCGTGACGAGGCCGGCCAGCTCGTCCTCGCTGCGTCCCGACACGTCGTCGGGGGCGAGCGGCAGCACCATGTAGCGGACCTCCGCGCTGGAGTCCCAGACCCGCAGCTCGACGTCGTCGGACACCGACGTGCCGAACTCGTCGAGTACTGCCCGCGGTTCGCGCACCATGCGCGAGCGGTAGGCGGAGCTCTTGTACCACTGTGGCGGCAGGCCGAGCACCGGCCACGGGTAGCACGAGCAGAGCGTGCAGACGACCACGTTGTGGACGTCCTCGGTGTTCTCGAGCACGACGAGGTGCTCGCCCTCCGCGCCGCCGAACCCGAGCTCGCCGACCGCACGGGTGCCGTCGTCGAGCAGCCTGGCGCGGTACTCGGGGTCGACCCAGGCCCGCGCGACGACCCGGGCGCCGTTCATCGGGCCGACATCGCGCTCGTAGGTCTCGACGAGGGCGTCGACCACGTCGGACGTGATCAGGCCGCGCTCGACCAGCAAGGCCTCGATGGCCTCGACCCGCTGCTCGGTGGGCGTCTTCGGCTTCGGGTGGTGTCCGTGTGAGTCGCTCATGTCAGGTATCGCTCCCACAGGTCGATGTACAGCCAGCCGGGCTCGGCGTCGGAGCCCCAGAGATCGGTCATGGCGAAGCGAACCGTGCAGGTCGCCTCGGGTGGCTCGTCGTGGTTCGCGTGCGGCCATCCGCCCGGCAGTCGCGTGACGGTGCCCGTGGCACCGCGGACGTAGCGCGGGCACCGGTGATGCCCGGCCGGCGCCATCCGCTTGACGGTGACGCTGTCTCCCACGGCGAAGCGGCACGGGACGTCGTCGCCGCTCGGCTCGTGAGGACGGTCGACGAGCGCGCCGACGAGGCGACTCGCCATCTCGGGGTTGGTGTCGCCCTGGTGCGCACGCGGCGGCTCGGGTGACGCGACACGCTCGTCGATCTCGGCGGACGTCAGTGATCCGGCGTCGATGAGCCCGGACTCGACGGACCGGGCCCACCGTTCGAAGTAGCTCGAGCCGAGGTACGTGGCCGGGTCGATCGCCTCGATGCCCGGACGGATCGATCCGTGGCGCAGACCGCTGGCACCGGTGGCGATCATGAGGCCAAACGTCCTGCCCTCCCACGGCTCGTGGAACACGGTCTCGTCGTCCTTGTCCTCGACCTCGCCGAAGCCATGCATGCCGCCCATGTCGTGAACGCCGTCCACGGCCGTCGCCTCCTTGCTCCTATGCGGTGACGAGCCGGCCGGCGACCGCGAGGTCGTAGCCCGCGCACATCGCCGGGTACCAGCTCGGGATCAGGGAGTCCCGGCCGCCGTCGTGGACCATGTCGAACACCGCGTGCGCGGCCCACCCCGCCGCGACGACGTTCCTGGCCTTCTTCGGCGTCGACTGCGCCGCCGTCGTGACGATCGCTCCCGACGCCACCAGCCCCGCGATCTCCCGCGCCAGGGGAGCGCCGAGCTTCCGGTTCCGCCGGGCGATCGGGTAGATCGCCGCCGCGACGACGAGGCCGCCGGCCAGGATCATCGCCCGGTGCTTCGGTGGCCGGCTGTCGGAGAGCATGTCCGTGCCGATCCCGAGGGCACCCCCGATGGCTGCGCTGAGGGCGTTGTTCATGACGACAGCGTAGTGCGGCTGGAGGGGACCGGGAGTGCTGTCAGGGGAGGTGCTCGCCGTGGACGGTCGTCGGCGCGACCGTCGCGTGGTCGGCGGCATGTGCCCCCGGGGCTGCGCCGCCGTGGCCGTCGTGGGACGGCTTGGAGAAGAAGAGCACCACGACGACGCCGACCAGGAGGGCGGCGGCCGGCAGGAGGATGCTCTGCGCCATCGCGTCGGAGAACGGTCCGGCCACCGCGCTCGGCAGCGGCGCTTCCGCTCACCTGTTGCGCCTCGGGACCAGCTGAGTCGAAGCCGGGAAGGTTCGACGTCAGCCGTGCCTGGATCAAGGCCGCGATCGCCGCGCTGCCGAGCACGGCGCCGACCTGGCGGGTCGTGTTGTAGATGCCGGCACCGGCACCGGCCGAGCTCATCGGCAGGTTGCGGGTCGCCGTGGCACTCAGCGGAGCCCAGAGGCACGCGTTGCCGACCCCGAACAGGGCGAAGCAGAGCAGCACGGCGCCCACCGACGTGTCCGGCGACATGATGGCGGCCGTGGCGAAGAGCGCCGCGGATCCGGAGGCGAAGCCGACCAGGGTGATCGTCCGCGGATGGATGCTGTCGGTCAGCCCGCCCACGGAGCGGGCGAGCGCGACGCTCATCAGTGCCATCGGCACGAGCAGCAGTGCAGACTGCGTCGGCGTGTAGCCGCGCACCACCTGGGCCCACAACATGAACGGGAACGCCATGGCGGTGATCGCGAACGAGACGAGCGAGATGCCGAAGTTGGCGAGGGAGAAGTTGCGGTCACGGAACAGCGGGAGCGGCACCAGCGGCTCACGCTTGATCCGGCTCTGCCACCACACGAACACGGCGAGCACGACCAGTCCTGCCGCGATCAGCAGCGGCACCGAGAGCACGCCGCTGATCGTGCCCCAGTCGTACTTCTCGCCCTCCTGGATGCCGAACACCAGCAGGAACATGCCGAGCGCGCTCAGGCCCACGCCGATCCAGTCGAACGCGTGCGTGTGGGTGGGAAGGTTCGGCACCAGCCGGAACGCCAGGACGAAGCCGACGACGCCGACCGGCACGTTGATGAAGAAGATCCACTCCCAGCCGGGTCCGTCGATCAGCAGGCCGCCCAGGATCGGGCCGACGAGCGTGGCCACGCCCGCGGTGGCACCCCACAGCGCCATGGCCGTACCGCGCTTGGCGGGAGCGAACGTGCGGGTGATGACGGCCATCGTCTGGGGCGTCATCATCGACGCCCCGAAGCCCTGGAGGACCCGGGCGAGGATGAGGACCTCGACGGACGACGTGAGTCCGCACCACAGCGAGGCGAGCGTGAAGAGCGTGAGGCCGGCGAGATAGACCTTCTTGGGTCCGAGCCGGTCGCCCAGGCGTCCGGTGATGAGCAGCGGCACCGCATAGGCGAGCAGGTACGAGCTGGTGACCCAGATGACGCTGTTGTAGTCGGTGTCGAGCCCCTCACGAAGGGCCGGTGTGGCGATAGAGACGATCGTGGTGTCGACCAGGATCATGAAGAAGCCGATCACCATTGCCCACAAAGCAGGCCAGGCACTGGGCCCGGCGGTCGTGTCGGCGTCGGATGAGCTCATGCGATCGAGCCTAGTGACGTGCGACAATCCCGCTTGTGGCTGAGGTGGGGCAGCAGGACGTCGCAAGTCCCCGACAGGTACGTGGAGCAGCGATCGCCATCGGGGTGCTCATCACGATCGTGCTCGCGTTCGTGGTCATCCGTGTGGTCGTCGACTGGCCGAACATCCTGGCCGGCACGATGCCGGAGGACGATGAGTTCGCCGAGCGGTACATCGAGCACCAGTGGCGCGGCTACCTGCACATCGGTCCTGGTGTCGTCTATCTCCTGGGCGCACCGTTCCAGCTGAGCCGTCGGTTCCGCACCAAGCACTACACGCTGCACCGACGGATGGGTCGCGTCCTGCTCACGTGCGCGCTGCTGAGCGGCACCTTCGCCCTCCTCTTCGGCATTCCGTTCGCCTGGGGCGGCGCTCCGGAGGCGATCGCCACGGTCGTCTTCGGCCTCTGGTTCATCGCGTGCCTGGTGCTCGCGTTCCGCGCCATCCGGAGCGACAACGTGCCGCAGCACCGGCGCTGGATGATCAGGGCGTTCGCAGTGGCCATCGGCATCGGCACCATCCGCATCTGGACCGGCATCTTCGAGGGCATCGAGCAGGGGATGTCAGGCGGCACGACGCCGGCCGCACCGGATCACACGATGTTCGGCATCGCGTTCTGGCTGGCGTTCACGATGCACGTGGCGATCGGCGAGTGGTGGCTGCGGCGCACTCCCGCGTTGAACGGCTAGTCGCCGGGCCGCAACAGCTCGTAGCCTTCCAGGTCGTCGAACGTCCCGTCGCCGAGCAGCTCCGCCGCGGTCTGCGTGCCGAAGTGCCGGAACCCGGCGGCGACGGCCACCGCGTTGCTCGGCGGGTTGCCGGAAGCCGCGTAGATCACGAGCCGCGCGCGGTCGAGGCCCGCCGGGTCGAAGGCGTGCTCCACGACCGCGCGGACGGCCTCCTTCATGACGCCGCGCCCCCGGGCGTCGGGATGGGTCCAGTAGCCGATCTCGCCACCCGTGGAGTTGATCCCGAGCATGTCCATGACGGCCACGTTGGCGAGCAGGACGTCGGTCTCGCGGTCGGCGACCGCCCAGGTGGCCGTGGACCCTTTCGCCGCCTTCCACACGCAGTCGGCGAGGTAGCCGCGTGCCGCGGCCTCGACATAGGGATGCGGCATGCCGCCCAGCCAGTGGCGCGTCGTCTCGTCGGAGCAGGTCTCGACGATGCGCGGGACGTCGGCATCGACGAACGGCCGCAACCGCAGGCGCTCGGTCTCGATCACCGTCGACTCGGCCCACCGGCCCCGCGGCACCGGGGCGTCGCCGAACCGGCGTGATGCCGTCCAGGCGTCCACGACCAGCTCACGCTGCTGCACGGCGCCGGGAGTGACTTCGTGGAGGGTGAATCCCGCCGCATGGGCGACGCGCAACGAGCCGACGTTGCCGACGTTCGCGCGCCAGTGGACGATCTCGACGCCACCGTCGACGAACGCCCAGTCCGTGGCCAAGCGCACCGCTCGCACCATCAGGCCGCGGCCCCGAGCCCACGGGTGCAGGACGAACCCGATGTCGCTGATGGGACCGTCGCCGCGCACGTCGACGTTGCCGGCGAACCGTCCCTCGACCTCGATGGCCCAGCCGAAGTGGTTCCCGGCGTCCCATCCGCCCGCGACGACGGTGAACGCGTAGTGCTCGACGGACTCGCGGGTGCTGTCCAGCGGGATCGAGGTCCAGCGCAGCGCCTCGGGGTCGCGGCACATCTCCAGCATGTCGTCGATGTCTGATCGGCGCGTGGGCGCGCAGCGTCACGACGCCGTCGGACAGGACCGGAACGGACAACGGCCAGCTCAGGCCCCCGCTCGACCCCATGGGTCAGGCGTTCTCGGCGCGGAACGGATCGGCGGGATAGACGCCCAGGATCTTCACCTCGGTGGTGAAGAACGCCAGCTCGTCGAGTGCCCGCCGCACCGGCAGGTCCTCCGGGTGGCCGTCGACCTCGGCCAGGAACTGGGTGGCCGTGAACTCGCCGCCCACCATGTAGCTCTCCAGCTTGGTCATGTTGACGCCGTTCGTGGCGAAACCACCGAGCGCCTTGTAGAGCGATGCCGGCAGATTCTTGACGTTGAAGATGAAGCTCGTGACGATCGGGCCGTTGCCGGCGGGCGCCTCGACGAGCTCGGGGGAGAGCACCACGAACCGGGTGGTGTTGTGGTCCTCGTCCTCCACGTCGTCGGCAAGGATCTGCAGGCTGTAGATCTCGGCGGCCAACGGCGGTGCGATGGCGGCCTGGGTGATGTCGTTCGCGTCAGCGATCTCGCGAGCGGCTCCGGCGGTGTCGCCGGAGATGACCGGCGTCAGTCCGTGCTCGCGGATGACGCGGCGGCACTGCCCGAGCGCGTGCACGTGACTGTGCACCGTCTTGATGGTGTCGAGGCTCGAGCCCGGCACCCCCATCAGGGTGAACTGGATGCGCAGGAAGTGCTCGGCGATGATGTGCAGGTTGGACGTCGGCAGGAAGTGGTGGATGTCGGCGACACGTCCGGCGAGCGAGTTGTCGATCGGGATCATCGCGAGCTCGGCCCCATCGTCGGCACTGCCGTTCTCGACCGCCGCGAAGACGTCCTCGAACGACGCGCACGCCACCGCCTCCCAGTCCGCGTAGTGCTGCTTGCACACGAGGTGGGAGTTGGAACCAGGTTCGCCCTGGTACGCGATGCGTCGAACGGTCACGTCCTCAGTTTCTCACCAGCGCCGCGCCGTCCGATGCGCGCACCGCGAACACGTCCGGACGCGACCAGCCGACGCCGTCGAATCGACGCTCGACGAGCTCGCGCACCGCGGCCACCCGGTCGTGGGGCACGAGGGCGATGACGCTGCCGCCGAACCCGCCGCCCGTCATCCGGGCGCCGAGCGCGCCGGCCTCGACGGCCGTGTCGGCGGCGACGTCGAGCTCGGCGCAGCTGACCTCGAAGTCGTCGCGCAGCGATGCGTGGGAGGCGGTGAGCATCGTGCCCAGCTGCGTCCACGCGCCCACGTCGAGGGCGCGGAGGGCACCCCGCACTCGTGCCGTCTCGGTGATGACGTGACGGGTGCGCTTCTTCAGCGTCTCGTCGTCGAGACGGAGCACCGCGTCCGGTCCGACGCTCGCGAGGTGCTCGACGCCGAGCTCGGCCCCTGCGCGCTCGCACTCGTCGCGCCGCTCGGCGTAGCCGCTCTCGGCGTGCGCGTGCTCCACGCCCGTGGCGATGACGAGCAGCGTCAGGTCGGCGTCGTCGACGAGCCAGAGGGACCTCGCGAACTCCGGGCGGGTCGGCCGCGAGGTCGAGGTGGACGGCGTGGTCGGCCCGTCCGTGCAGGACGGCGAGCTGGTCCATCAGTCCGGTCGGTGCGCCGATGACCTCGTTCTCGACCCGCTGCGACACCCGGGCGATCTCCAGTCGCGACAGGCCGAGCCCGGCGAGCTCGTCGAGTGCGCACGCGACGGCGCAGGTGAGTGCCGCGGACGAGGAGAGGCCGGCGCCGGGCGGGATCTCGGACTCGATGACGAGATCCGCCCCGACCAGCTCGTGTCCGGCGTCGCCGAGCACCCAGGCGGTGCCGGCGACGTGCGCCGCCCAGCCACTGATGTCGTCGCGCTGCACGTCGAGGGGGAAGGACGTCTTCTGTCCTGCGCTCCAGACGTTGACCGTCGAGTCGTCGCGTCCACGCACCTTGACGACGAGGTCTCGGTCGATGGCGAACGGCAGGCACGGACCGCCGTTGTAGTCGAGGTGCTCGCCGATGAGATTGACCCGGCCCGGCGCGCGCCACCGGCTGATGCTCGTCACGCGAGGACTCTAGGCCGCGGCTCCGCGGTCGGCCCAACAACGGGTCCACACCCGTCCGTGCGATCGGCCGGCACGCGACGATTTCCGCACCCGGACGGACACACCCGCACACCTGATGATCCCGCGGCGAGGGTGCTGGCAGAATGCTCCGCATGCCAGCCCCGACCCGACGACCTCGCGTGCTGTCGGGCGCACAACCCACCGCCGATTCCTACCACCTGGGCAACTACTTCGGGGCGTTCAAGCAGTGGGCGGCGCTGCAGGACGACTTCGAGGCGTTCTACTTCATTCCCGACCTCCACGCGATCACCGTCGAGTACGACCCGGCACAGCTGCGCGAGCGCACCTACATCGCTGCCGCCCAGCTTCTGGCGTCCGGCGTCGACCCCGGACGCAGCGCGCTCTTCGTGCAGAGCCACGTGCCCGAGCACGCCCAGCTCGCGTGGGTGCTCGGCGGCATCACCGGGTTCGGCGAGGCCGGCCGGATGACCCAGTTCAAGGACAAGACCGCCAAGAGCGGCCGCGACTCCGCGAGCGTCGGGCTGTTCACCTATCCGGTCCTGATGGCGGCCGACATCCTCATCTACCAGGCCGACAAGGTGCCGGTGGGCGAGGACCAGCGTCAGCACATCGAGCTGACCCGCAACCTGGCGCAGCGCTTCAACCACCGCTTCGGCGAGACGTTCACAGTGCCCGAGCCGTACATCGTCAAGGCCACCGCCAAGATCTACGACCTGCAGGACCCGACCGCCAAGATGAGCGGCTCGGCCATCTCGCACTCCGGCGTCGTCAACCTCAACGACGATCCGAAGAAGGCGGCCAAGAAGGTCCGCTCGGCGGTCACCGACTCCGGCTCGGAGGTGCGGTTCGACCCGGTCGACAAGCCCGGCATCTCCAACCTGCTGCTGATCTACTCCGCACTCACCGACCGTCCCATCGAGGAGATCGAGTCCGAGTTCGAGGGCCAGCAGTACGGGCACTTCAAGGTGGCGCTCGGCGACCTCGTGGCCGACTTCGTCGACACGTTCGGCACCCGCACCCGTGAGCTGCTCGACGACAAGGCCGAGCTCGACCGCATCCTCGCCGACGGCGCGGCACAGGCCCGCGAGGTCGCCACGGCGACGCTGGCGACCGTCTACGACCGCTCCGGCTTCGTCCCGGCGAGGCGCGCATGACCCGCCTGACCTTCGGGGTGTCCATCGCCGTGCCCGAACCCCACGGAACCCTTCTCCGGGAGATGCGGGCGAGCTTCGGTGACCAGCTGGCCGAGACCATCCCGAGCCACGTGACGCTGCTGCCGCCGCACGAGATCGACGCCCACGAGCTCGACGAGGTCTGTGCCCGGCTCGACAAGGCGGCGAGCACCGTGCCCTCGTTCCGGATGCGGCTCCGAGGCACGGACACGTTCCGGCCGGTGTCTCCCGTCGTGTACGTCACGGTGAACGCCGGCTACGTCGCCACCGAGGTCCTGGCCGGTCAGCTGCGTCAGGCCATCAGCGCACCGCGGGCGGAGTTCCCGTTCCATCCCCACGTCACCGTGGCGCACCACCTCGACGACGCGTCGCTCGACCGTGCGAACGACACGCTGTGCGACTACGAGTGCGAGTTCCGGGTCAACGAGTTCGCGCTCTACCTGCACGACCCGCGCGCCGGGTGGGAGCCGCAGCGCTGGTTCGGCCTCGCGCCCTGAGGGACGCGAGCATCTCGTCGCGGAACGCGAGCGCGGCCAGCTGGAGCGCGTCCGAGCGGTGGGCGAGGGCGATCTCACGGGTGAGCGCCGGCTTCTCCAGCCGGGTGCTGCGCAGACCGGGTCGGGTGCTCATCACCATCTCGGGCACCACCGCATGGCCGAGACCGGCCTCGACGAACCGGAGGACGGCGCTCATCTCGCCGCCCTCGACGGCGAGACGTGGCTCGAAGCCCGCGGCACGGCACGCCCCGAGCGTCACCTCCCGCAGGTCGTAGCCCTCGCGGAACATCACGAGCGGCAGGTCGCGCAGTGCGGCGACGCCGAGCACGTCCGGCAGGTCGGCGTCGGCCGGACTGGCGAGGACGAGGCGTTCGCGCAGGATGGATGTCGTCTCGATGGTCTCCATCTCGATGGCGCCCTCCGGGCGCAGCGGCACGATCAGCAGGGCGAGGTCGAGCTGGCCCTGGCGGAGCTCTCGGGTGAGCACCTGTGAACCGGCCTCCCGCACCTCCAGCTCGATGTCCGGATGAGCTGTCGTGGAAACGGGTGAGCAGGTCGGGCAGCAGGCCGTCGCACAGTGACGGAGTGGCGCCCAGCCGCACGCGCCCCCGTCGGAGCCCGGCGACCTCGGCCACCGATCGCTGCGCGCTCTCGACATCGATGAGGATGCGCTGCGCATGGGGGAGGAGAGCCTCGCCGGCGCTGGTCAGCTCGATCTGTCCGCGGTGGCGGACGAACAGCGGTGATCCCAGCGAATTCTCGAGCACGCGGATCTGTTTCGACAGCGTCGGCTGGGAGACGCCGACGAGGTCTGCGGCCCGCGTGAAGTGCCGCGTACGGGCGACCGCCGCGAAGTAGGCCAGCTGCTGAACTTGCATACAATCAGCATAGGGCGGTTCATAGACAAAGGCTATGAATGGCTACCTCATCATGACTTTGCGCAACTGCGTCGGACGGGCATACGGTGACCCCATCACCTCCCCGTTTGGCACCAGCCACTGAGCGAATCGACGAGGCATGACGACCACCTCTCCAGCTCCCTCCTCCGGAGCCACCGGCGCCGGACGCGCCGCGATCGCCGCCCGTACCCTCCGCACCGACCGCTGGTGGTTCCCCCCGGCGATCCAGGCCGCCGGGCTCATGGCGTGGGTCGCCTACGCCGTGGCCCGTACGGCCACGAAGAGCGACTACTGGGTGGAGGAGTACCACTACCTGACGCCGTTCTACTCGCCGTGCATGTCCAACGCGGTGCATCCCGGAGGCCGCCCACTTCGGCACGTTCATGCCCGACTGCTGGTTCATCCCGGCCTACGCCGTCTTGAGCCTGCCGTTCCTGCTGCTCTTCCGCCTGACCTGCTACTACTACCGCAAGGCCTACTACCGGGCGTTCTGGCTGTCGCCGCCGGCGTGCGCCGTGGCGGAGCCGCACTCGAAGTACACCGGCGAGACCCGGTTCCCCCTGCTCGGCCAGAACCTGCACCGCTACTTCTTCTACGCGGCGGTCATCATCTCGCTGATCAACACCTACGACGCGATCCTGGCGTTCCGCACCGCCGAGGGTGAGTTCGGGCTCGGGCTCGGCAACATCATCCTGGTCACGAACGTCGTCCTGCTGTGGACGTACACCGCGTCGTGCCACTCGTGCCGCAGCATCATCGGCGGCAAGCTCAACCACTTCTCCCAGCACCCGGTCCGCTACAAGCTGTGGGGCTGGGTCTCCAAGCTGAACGGCCACCACATGCTGCTGGCGTGGATCACCCTCGGCACGCTGGCGATCACCGACTTCTACATCTGGGGCCTGGCCTCGGGCTGGTACTCCGACCCCCGATTCTTCAACTGAGCATCGACGACTGAGAGCAGAAACTTCGTGAGCGAGATCGAGACCCATTCCTTCGACGTCATCGTCATCGGCGCCGGCGGCGCCGGTCTGCGCGCGGCCATCGAGGCGCGCCTGTCGGGCAAGCGCACCGCCATCATCTCCAAGTCGCTGTTCGGCAAGGCGCACACGGTCATGGCCGAGGGCGGATGCGCGGCAGCCATGGGCAACGCCAACCCCAACGACAACTGGATGGTCCACTTCCGCGACACCATGCGCGGCGGCAAGTTCCTCAACAACTGGCGGATGGCCGAGCTGCACGCCCAGGAGTCACCCGACCGCGTCTGGGAGCTCGAGACCTACGGCGCGCTGTTCGACCGCACGCCCGAGGGCAAGATCAGCCAGCGCAACTTCGGCGGGCACACGTATCCGCGCCTCGCCCACGTCGGTGACCGCACCGGCCTCGAGCTGATCCGCACTCTCCAGCAGAAGATCGTCTCGCTGCAGCAGGACGACTTCGCCGAGTTCGGCGACTACGACGCCAGGATCAAGGTCTACGCCGAGTGCACGGTCACCGACCTCATCAAGGACGGCGACCAGATGGCCGGGGCGCTCGCCTACTGGCGCGAGTCCGGCCGGCACCTGCTGTTCGAGGCGCCCGCGATCGTCATGGCCACGGGCGGCGTCGGCAAGTCCTACAAGGTCACCAGCAACTCGTGGGAGTACACCGGCGACGGTCACGCGCTCGCGCTGCGGGCCGGAGCCAAGCTGATCAACATGGAGTTCCTGCAGTTCCACCCCACCGGCATGGTGTGGCCGCCCTCGGTGAAGGGCATCCTCGTCACCGAGTCGGTGCGCGGCGACGGCGGCGTGCTCACGAACTCCGAGGGCAAGCGCTTCATGTTCGACTACATCCCCGACGTCTTCAAGGCGCAGTACGCGACCACGGAGGAAGAAGCCGACCGCTGGTACGAGGACGCCGACAACAACCGCCGTCCGCCCGAGCTCCTGCCCCGCGACGAGGTCGCCCGCGCCATCAACACCGAGGTCAAGGCGGGCCGCGGATCACCCCACGGCGGCGTCTTCCTCGACGTCTCCAGGCGGATGCCGGCCGAGGTGATCATCAAGCGCCTGCCGTCGATGCACCACCAGTTCAAGGAGCTGGCCGACGTCGACATCACCAAGGAGCCGATGGAGGTCGGCCCCACGTGTCACTACGTCATGGGTGGCATCGAGGTCGATCCCGACAGCGGCGCCGCCTCCGTGCCCGGCCTGTTCGCGGCCGGCGAGTGCTCCGGCGGCATGCACGGTTCCAACCGGCTCGGCGGAAACTCGCTGTCGGACCTCCTGGTCTTCGGCCGGCGCGCCGGAGCAGGTGCGATCGAGTACCTCGAGGGGCTGTCCTCGCGGCCGGCGCTCGACGACATCGCGGTCAAGGAGGCGCAGGAGCGCTCCGTGGCCCCGTTCGGGGACGGCACGCAGGAAGGTGCGGAGAACCCGTACACGCTGCACCAGGAGCTCCAGCAGAACATGAACGACCTGGTCGGCATCATCCGCAAGGAAGAGGAGATCCAGGAGGCGCTCGACAAGCTCGCCGAGCTGAAGGAGCGCGCCAGGAACATGGTGGTCGAGGGCCACCGCCAGTTCAATCCCGGCTGGCACCTCGCGCTCGACCTGCGGAACATGCTGCTGGTCAGCGAGGCCGTGGCGAAGGCGGCCATCACCCGCACCGAGAGCCGAGGCGGTCACACCCGCGACGACTTCTCGACGATGGACCCTGAGTGGCGACACGTCCTGCTGGTCTGCACGGTGTCCGAGGACGAGTCCGACGCCGGGTCGGTCGAGATCGAGCGCCAGGAGCAGATCCCGATGCGCCCCGACCTGTTGGAGCTGTTCGAGATGGACGAGCTGAAGAAGTACTTCACCGACGCAGAACTGTCCGGAGGGACGAACTGATGGGCTATCAGCAGAACTTCCGCGTCTGGCGCGGCGACGACGAGGGCGGCGACTTCGCCGAGTACGAGGTCGAGGTCAACGAGGGCGAGGTCGTGCTCGACGTCATCCATCGCCTCCAGGCCACCCAGACCCCCGACCTCGCCGTGCGCTGGAACTGCAAGGCCGGCAAGTGCGGCTCGTGCAGCGCGGAGATCAACGGACGCCCGCGCCTCCTCTGCATGGCGCGCATGTCGACGCTCCCGCCCGAGGAGACGGTCACCATCACGCCGATGCGCACCTTCCCGGTCATCCGCGACCTCGTCACCGACGTCTCGTTCAACTACGAGAAGGCCCGCGAGGTGCGCGCGTTCGTGCCGCCGGCCGACCTGGCCCCCGGCGACTACCGGATGCAGCAGGTCGACGTCGAGCGCTCGCAGGAGTTCCGCAAGTGCATCGAGTGCTTCCTGTGCCAGGACACCTGTCACGTCGTGCGTGACCACGAGGAGAACAAGGTGGCCTTCTCGGGGCCGCGCTTCCTCATCAGGCTCGCCGAGCTCGACATGCACCCGCTCGACGCGGCCGAGGAGGAAGAGGGCCTCAACCGCAAGGCGTCCGCGCAGGACGACCACGGGCTGGGCTACTGCAACATCACCAAGTGCTGCACCGAGGTCTGCCCCGAGCACATCAAGATCACCGACAACGCGATCATCCCGCTCAAGGAGCGCGTGGTGGACCTCAAGTTCGACCCGATGTTCATCCGCCGCCGCAAGAAGGCCGCCAAGAGCAAGGACTGACCAGCCCCGGCGGTCATCGGCCGAGCAAATTTGATTAGCATGGTTAATGACCTATGCTAAGAGGTATGCCTTCAGACTCGCAGCGACTCGCGCGCGCGGTCATCCATCTCACCCGGCGTCTCCGCCAGGAGCGTCACACCGAGCTGACGCCCACCCAGCTCGCCGTGCTCGGCACGGTCGGGGTGATGGGGTCGTCCACGCCGAGCGCCATCGCCACCCGCGAGGGCGTCAGGCCCCCGTCCGTCACCCGCACGCTGAACTGCCTCGCCGACGAGGGCTACATCCTGCGCGAGCCGCACCCTGACGACCGCCGCCAGGTGCTGGTTCGCCTCTCCGACAAGGGCGAGGACCTGATGGCGGAGGAGCGCATCCGCCGCAATCTCTGGCTGGACGCCCGCCTGTCCGCCTTCACGGTCGACGAGCGAACGACGCTCCGGGAGGCCTCCGACCTCCTCGAGAGGCTGGCTGCTGAGTGAGTCCCACGTTCCGCTCCCTGCAGGTCCGCAACTACCGCGTCTACGCCACCGGCTCCCTGATCTCCAACATCGGCACCTGGATGCAGACCACTGCCCAGGCCTGGCTGGTGCTGGTGCTCACCGACAGCGGTACCGCCCTCGGCCTCACCGTCGCGCTCCAGCTGCTGCCGACGCTCCTGCTCTCACCCGTGGGCGGCGTTCTCGCCGACCGCTTCTCCAAGCGCACGGTGCTGCGCGTCATGCAGGTCATGATGGCCGTGCCGGCCGCGGTGCTGGGCACGCTCGCCGTCACCGGCGTCGTCGCCACCTGGCACGTGTTCGTCCTCGCGTTCGTGTTCGGCATCGGACGCGCGCTCGAGGCGCCGGCCCGTCAGTCGTTCGTGCCCGAGATGGTCGGCCGCGAGAACCTCGGCAATGCCGTCGCCCTCAACTCCGCGTCGGTCAACTCCGGTCGCCTCATCGGTCCCGCCGTCGCCGGCGTGCTCATCGCGGCGCTGGGTGGCGGTGTGGAGGGCACGGGCTGGGTGATCCTGCTGAACGCGGCCAGCTATGCCGCGTCGTTCATCGCGCTCAACATGCTCGACCCCGAGCGGCTGACGCCGTCGACGGTCATCGCCTCCGGTCCCGGCGCGATCCGCGACGGTCTCCGCTACGTGCGCTCGCGCCCCGACCTCGTGCTCGTCCTGTCGTGCGTCCTCTTCGTCGGCGGGTTCGGGATGAACTTCCAGATCACCAGCGCGTTGATGGCCACCGAGGAGTTCGGCAAGGGCGCCCGCGAGTACGGCGTGCTCGGCTCCGTCCTGGCCGTCGGCTCGCTCGCCGGTGCACTGCTGGCCGCGCGGCGTGCGGCGCCTCGTCTGCGCTTCGTCGTGGTCTCCGCGTTCGCCTTCTCCGTGGTCCAGGTCGCGTCGGGCCTGATGCCGACGTACGTCACCTACATGGCGGTGCTGCCCCTGGTGGGGCTGAGCATCCTGACGATGGCGACCACCGCCAACGCGATGATCCAGATGACGTCGACGCCGGCGATGCGCGGGCGTGTGGCGGCGCTGTACGTGATGGTCTTCATCGGCAGCGTGCCGTTCTGTGCCCCGCTCGTCGGCTGGGTGGCCGAGGCCATGGGTCCGCGCACCGCGCTGGTGAGCACGGGAGTGCTCGCCGGCCTGGGCATCGCGATCGTCACGGCCTGGTACGTGCGCCAGACCGAAGGGGAGACCGACCACTTGCGGCGGGAGGCCACGGCCCTACGCTCGGTCTATGCACGTCGAACGCACCTTCGTGGTCAACCGGGAGATCGAGGACGTCTTCGACTTCCTCAGCGACTTCGAGAACACCGAGCAGTGGGATCCCGGGACGATCGAGACCCGACGCCTGTCCGGTGACGGAGGAGTCGGTACCACGTACCGCAATCGCTCGCGCTTCATGAAGCGCGAGGTCGAGCTGGAGTACGAGACCATCGGCTTCACCCGCCCGACGTCGTTCGTCTGCCGCGGCCGCAACGGCCGCACCACGGCCACCGACCACCTGACGTTCACGCGCGACGGCGACCGCACCCAGATCCACTACAAGGCCGTGTTCGACTTCCCGTTCCCGGTCAACGTCGTCGCGCCGGTGCTGGTGCGAAAGCCGCTGGAGAAGCTGGCCGACGAGACCGTCGAGCAGATGAGGAAATCACTCGAGGCCTGAGTGCGCGTATCCTGTCCGGGTGCCACACGAGCAGATCAGCCGCACGATCGAGGTCATCACTCCCGACCTGATCGAGCTGCGCCGTGATCTGCACTCGTATCCGGAGCTCTCCTGGCACGAGGATCGCACCACCGACGTCGTCGCGTCGTGGATGGACAAGAACGGCATCCCGCACGAGCGTTTCGAGGGCTCGGGACTGGTGGCGGACATCGGTCCCCAGGAGGGCCCGATCATCGCCCTGCGAGCCGATCTCGACGCGCTCCCGGTGCAGGACACGACCTCCGACCCATGGCGCTCGACCGTGCCGGGCGTGGCGCACTCCTGCGGTCACGACGTCCACACGGCCGGCCTGGTGGGTGCGGCCGTGGCACTCGTCCGGATGCACGAGCTCGAGGCACTGCCGATCGGCGTCCGGCTGATCTTCCAGCCGGCCGAGGAGGTCATGCCCGGTGGAGCGCTCAAGCTGCTCGCGGGCGGCGTCCTCAAGGGTGTCTCGCGCATCTTCGCGCTGCACTGCGATCCCACCCTCGACGTCGGCCACGTCGGTCTCCGCGAGGGACCGATCACCGGTGCGTCCGACCGCATCCACGTCACGCTCGCCGGCCGCGGCGGCCACACGTCCCGCCCGCACCTCACCGAGGACCTCACCTACGCGATGGGCAGCCTGGTCACCCAGCTCCCGGCCGTGCTCTCACGGCGCTTCGACCCGCGGGCCGGCGCCAGCATGGTGTGGGGACACCTGAGGGCCGGCAACGCGGCCAACGTCATCCCGGCCCAGGGCGAGCTCAGCGGAACCCTGCGCATGCTCGACGCGTCGGCCTGGCACTCCGCCGAGCACCTCGTGCGCGGACTCATCGCCGACATCCTCGAGCCCTTCGGAGTCAGCGCCGGAGTCACGTACATCCGAGGCGTTCCGCCGGTGGTCAACGACTTCGCGGCCACCCAGCTGCTGCGCCAGGCGGTCGTCGAGGCGGTCGGCCCCGGCGGTGTCGCCACCACCACGCAGAGCCTCGGCGGTGAGGACTTCGCCTGGTACGTCGAGTCGGTGCCCGGAGCGATGGGCCGCCTCGGCACCCGCACCCCGGACGGCGCCACCTACGACCTCCACCAGGGCAACTTCCGCGTCGACGAACGGGCCATCGCCGTGGCCGCGTCGGTGCTGGCGCACGTCGCATCGCGATTCCTCGGTGGTCGGCCCGCTGGTGAAGAAACGGTTACGGAGCAAGTGAATCCGGCTGCAGGTCTGCCGCCCGCCCCTGCTGCCGACTAGGGTGCGAAGGTGCCGGGGACCCGGCCATTTCTCGAGGAGGAACTGTGCGTCGATTGACCCAGCTTTCCGCCGTCGCCCTCTTTGCCGCACTCGCCCTCACGGCCTGTGGCAGTGACTCGGGCGACGACGGCGGCACGACCAATGACACCAAGGACGTCTGCAAGTCGGCCAAGGGCGACGGACCCAAGATCGGCCTGGCGTACGACGTCGGCGGTCGCGGCGACCAGTCGTTCAACGACTCCGCCTATGCGGGCCTCGAGAAGGCCGTCGGCGAGTTCAGCGCGACCTGTGTCGAGGGTGAGGCCACCGACGGTGAGGCCGAGTCCGCTCGCGAGGACCGCCTGCGCCAGATGGCCGACGGCGGTGCCACGGCCGTGATCGGCGTCGGCTTCGCCTACAGCGAGTCGATCAACAAGGTCGCCCCCGACTACCCCGACGTGAACTTCGCCGTCGTCGACGGCTTCGATCCCGACAAGGACGTCAACAAGAACGTCGCCTACCTCGGGTTCGCCGAGGAGCAGGGCTCCTTCCTCGTCGGTGCCGCAGCCGCGACGAAGAGCGAGACCGGCACGATCGGATTCGTCGGTGGTGTCAACAACGACCTCATCAAGAAGTTCGAGGCCGGATACGTGGCGGGCGCCAAGGCAGCCAAGCCCGACGTCGAGGTGCTGGTCAACTACATCCAGGAGTCCGACCTCAAGGGATTCGGTGACCCGGCGGGCGGCAAGTCCGCGGCCACCGGACAGTTCGACAAGGACGCCGACATCGTCTACCACGCCGCCGGCGGCTCGGGATCGGGCGTCTTCGACGCAGCGGTCGACGCAGGCGACGGCAAGTGGGCCATCGGTGTCGACTCCGACCAGTGGAAGACGGCCACCGAGGCTCAGAAGCCGCACATCCTCACGTCGATGCTGAAGCGCGTCGACACGGCGACGTTCGACTTCATCGAGTCGGTCGATGGCGGCGAGGTGCTGACGAGCTACCAGGTCTACGACCTGAAGGCCGACGGCGTGGGCTACTCCAAGTCCGGTGGGTTCGTCGACGACATCGCCGGCGACATCGATGGGTACAAGGAGCAGATCATCAGCGGCGAGGTCGAGGTTCCGACCAAGCCGTAGATCGACCTGGTCGGGGTTCCGGGCTCCGGCGGAAGGAATCGACACCGGACGGGCCTGGGCCGACGCGGTAGCGTGCGGCCCAGGCTCGTTTCGGCGTGAGGAGGGAGCATCGTGGCATTGGAGACCCAAGAGGTCGAGGCTCAGGCGGTCGAGCTGATCGGCATCGGCAAGCGTTTCCCGGGCGTCGTCGCGAACCACGACGTCGACGTCACCATCCGTCCGGGCACGGTGCACGCGCTGGTGGGGGAGAACGGCGCCGGCAAGTCGACGCTGATGAAGATCCTCTACGGCGTCCAGCGCCCCGACGAGGGCACCATCCGTATCGGCGGCACCGAGGTGATCCTGAAGTCACCCACGGACGCCATCGAGCACGGTGTCGGCATGGTGTTCCAGCACTTCATGCTGGCCGACAACCTCACGGTCCTCGAGAACATCGTGCTCGGCGCCGAGAAGCTGCACGGTATCGGCGACGACGCGCGGGCCGAGATCGGTCGCATCTCCGAGCGGTACGGATTCGGCCTCGAACCGGACGTGCTCGTCGAGAAGCTGGGCGTCGCCGCCCGCCAGCGGCTCGAGATCACCAAGGTCCTCTACCGCGGCGCCCGCATCATCATCCTCGACGAGCCCACCGCCGTCCTCGTCCCGCAGGAGGTCGACGCGCTGTTCGACAATCTCCGCGGCCTCAAGGATGCCGGCAACTCGGTGCTGTTCATCAGCCACAAGCTCGACGAGGTGCTCGCCATCGCCGACGACATCACCGTCATGCGTCGCGGCACGACGGTCGGCACGGCCGACCCCGCCACGGCCACCAAGCATGAGCTCGCCGAGCTGATGGTGGGAGCCGAGCTCCCGTCGCCGGCGACGGAAGAATCCACGGTCACCGAGGACGTCCAGCTGGAGCTCGAGAACGTCAACCTCGTCGACGAGTTCGGGCGCAACCTGCTCTCCGACATCTCGCTCTCCATCCGCTGCGGCGAGGTGCTCGGCATCGCCGGCGTCGAGGGCAACGGGCAGACGGAGATCGTCGAGACGATCATGGGCCTGCGCATCCCCACGTCGGGACGGGTGCTGCTCGGCCTTCGCGACGTCACCCGCTGGCACACGCGCAAGCTGCGCGAGTCCGGCATCGGCTACATCCCCGAGGACCGCCAGCGGCATGGGCTGCTGCTCGACTCTCCGCTGTGGGAGAACCGCATCCTCGGGCACCAGACGCGTCCTCCGAGCGCCAAGGGCCCGTGGATCAACCGAACCGGTGCCCGCAAGGACACCGAACGCATCGTCGAGGAGTATGACGTCCGCACGCCGGGCATCGACGTCCCCGCACGCGCGCTGTCCGGCGGCAACCAGCAGAAGCTCATCGTGGGCCGCGAGATGAGCGGCGACCCGGTGCTCCTCGTCGCGTCCCACCCCACCCGGGGTGTCGACGTCGGGGCCCAGGCCGCGATCTGGGAGCACATCAAGCGAGCCCGGCGCGACGGCCTGGCGGTGCTTCTCATCTCTGCCGACCTCGACGAGCTGATCGGCCTCTCCGACACCATCCAGGTCATCCTGCGCGGCAGCATGGTCGGCACGTTCGACCCGAGCGACGTCACGCCGAAGGACCTCGGTACCGCCATGACCGGAGGTGAAGCGGCATGAACGCCTCGGTGAGGTTGCGCGCCGTCGGCATGGCCCTCCTGGCGCCGCTCATCGCCGTGGTCGTCGCCGTGCTCGCCACCACCCTCGTCATCGCCGCGGCCGGCAGCTCACCCGGAGACTTCTGGACGGCGATGTTCAGCAACCCGCTGCCCCGCATCCGCGTCAACATCGTCAACCAGACGGCGATGATCTACATCGCCGCCGTGTCCGCGGCCATCGGGTTCCGCATGGGGCTGTTCAACATCGGCGTGGAGGGCCAGTACACGATCGCGTCATTCGCGGCCGCGTCGTTCGCCGGCGCCGCGTACCTCGGCGGCTTCCTCAACGTCATCGCCGCCCTCGTGGTGGCGGTGGTGGTCGGCGCCGCCTGGGCGGGCATCGCCGGAATCCTCAAGACGACGCGCGGAGTCAGCGAGGTCATCTCCACGATCATGCTGAACGCGATCGCCGTGACCCTGGTCGGCTACCTGCTCAACCGGTACGGCGTCCACGAGGGCAACACCGTGCACACGAACAAGCTCTCCGAGGGCAGCACCCTCACCGGCTTCACGCCCTACGAGCCGCGCGACGGCCAGGTCTGGGCCCTCTGCATCCTCGCGGTCCTGATCGGGGTGGGGTTCTGGGTGCTGCTCACGAAGACCAGGTTCGGGTTCGACCTACGGGCGAGCGGACAGTCCGAGACTGCCGCCGTGGCCAGCGGCATCGACCCGAAGCGGATGATCGTCGTCGCGATGCTGCTCTCTGGCGGAACGGCAGGGCTCATCTGGATGCCGGCGCTGTTCGGCGGCGCGGGCTCGTACGGCACGTCGTTCCAGGTGGGGCTGGGTTTCACCGGCCTCGGCGTGGCTCTGCTCGGACGCAACCAGCCGCTCGGCATGCTGTTCGGCGCCGTCCTGTTCGCGTTCCTCACCGCGCAGTCGAACACGCTGACCTTCAGCACGGACATCTCCCCGAGCATCGTGCAGATCACGCAGGGCGTGGCCGTGCTCGCGGTCGTCGTGGCCTACGAGGTGGTCCGTCGCTGGCGTTCGCGGCTCGAGCAACGGGTCGTCGCGAGTGAGCTCGAGCCGGCGGGAGCGGGAGCATGACGACGCTCGTGCAGACCACCGCCCGCAAGGCCACGCAGCACTGGTTCCTGCTCGTTCTCGCCGTCATCGCCATCGTGTCGCTGGTGCGCATCGTCTCCGGCACCGACGACATCTCCTCGGCGGGAACGATCCGGGCGGCGATCATCGCCACCTGCCCGATCCTCATGGCGGGCCTCGGCGGCCTGTGGGCGGAGCGCGCGGGGGTCGTCAACATCGGCCTCGAGGGCCAGATGATCCTCGGCACCTGGGGAGCTGCGTTCTTCACGTACCACGGCGGTCCGTGGGTGGGCGTCTTCGGTGCCATGCTGTTCGGCCTCATCGGCGGCCTGTTGCACGCTGTGGCCACCGTGACGTTCGGCGTCGACCACATCGTGTCGGGCGTCGCGATCAACCTCATCGGCGCCGGTGCCGCGACGTTCCTCGCCGAAGCGGTCTTCCCCGACCTCCAGGGCGGTGGTCCCCGCCAGCTGGTGGGGCTCGAGTCGCCCAGCAAGATCACCGTGCCCGGCGTCTCCGACGTCTCGCTCGACATCGCCCAGAAGGGCTGGTTCTTCGTCTCGGACGTCGCCGCGTTCATCGGCGCGCTCACCACCAGTCTGTCCACGCTCAGCATCGTGGTGTTCGCCCTGGTGGGACTCTCTGCGTGGATCCTGTGGCGGACGTCGTTCGGCCTGCGGCTGCGGTCGTGCGGCGAGAACCCCCAGGCGGCCGAGACGCTCGGCGTCAACGTCTACTTCTACAAGTACGTCGCGGTCCTCGTCTCCGGTGGGCTCGCCGGAATCGGCGGCGGCTTCCTCGCGCTGGTGGCGTCCAGCGGGTTCAACACCGGGCAGACCGGCGGACGCGGGTTCATCGGGCTCGCCGCGATGATCTTCGGCAACTGGAGCCCCGGCGGGCTGATCGCCGGCGCGCTCACCTTCGGCTACACCGACTCGTTGCGGCTCCGCAACGCCGACGCCGTCCACGCGCTGCTCCTGCTGCTGGGCATCGCGCTCCTCGCGTACGCGGCGTGGCGCGCCGTGCAGGGCTCGTGGCGCTCCAGTATCGGCATCGGTGTGGTCGGTGCGCTCCTGCTGGTCTGGTACCTCAGCACGGAGACTGTGCCGCGCGACTTCACCTCGATGACGCCGTACATCACGACGCTGCTGGTGCTGGCGCTCGGCGCCCAACGACTGCGCATGCCCGCCGCCGACGGGCTTCCGTATCGCCGGGGGAGTGCGGGCTAGTGGCTGATGAGATCGACTGGGACTCGCTGCGCCGATACGCGACCCAGATGCTCGAGCGGGCCTACGCGCCGTACTCGAAGTTCCCGGTCGGAGCGGCCGGACTCGTCGACGACGGACGTGTGGTGCTCGGCTGCAACGTCGAGAACGCGTCCTACGGACTCGGCCTCTGCGCGGAGTGCGGCCTCGTCTCGGCCCTCCACGGCACCGGGGGCGGGCGCCTGGTCGCCATGGTCTGCGTCGATCGGCAGGGCGAGACGCTGATGCCGTGCGGACGCTGCCGTCAGCTGCTGTGGGAGAACGGCGGCCCTGACATGCAGCTGGCCACGCCGTCGGGCGTCAAGACGATGGCCGAGGTGCTGCCGGACGCCTTCTCTGCTGAGAATCTGGCCGCTCCCGCGGCCGGGGCCGACGACCTGGAGACGCGTTGACGGTCGACCTTGCCGATCCCGGCTTCGTCGCCGACCCTTACCCGGTCCTGGCCGAGCTCCGCAAGGCCGGCCCGATGCTGTGGCACGAACCGAGCAACCGCTGGCTCGCCACCACGCATGACGCCGTCACCCGAGTGCTCCGCGACCGCGCATTCGGCCGGCTGTGGAGCGACTGGGAGCCCGTCGAGGAAATGGAGCCGTTCAACGCGCTGCACCGCAACCAGATGATGGAGAGCGAAGATCAGGCTCACTTTCGATTGCGAAAGCTGGTCTCGGGTGCCTTTGGGCGCGGGCACGTGGAGCGGATGCGGCCTCGCATCGAGGCCCTCGTCGCGCGGGTTCTCGACGACCTCGATCCCTCCGGCCCGGTGGACCTGATGAGCCAGTACGCGGAGCCGCTCCCCGTCTACGTCATCGCCGACCTCCTCGGCGTCCCGGGCGACGACCACGTGCAGCTGCGGGCCTGGTCGCAGGCGATCGTTCACATGTACGAGCAGGGTGTCGACCAAGCCACGCGTGACAAAGCCGTCGCCGCTGCCGGGGACTTCGCCGATTACGTCCGGGGCGTCATCGCGGAGCGGCGGGCCCATCCGGGCGATGACCTCGTCAGCGACCTGCTGGAGGAACGGGACGGCGCGGCTCGTCTGAGCGACGACGAGCTCGTGGCGTCCGTGGTGCTGCTGCTCAACGCGGGTCACGAGGCGTCCGTGAACACCTTCGGCAACGGCGTGCACGCGCTGCTCACCCATCCCGACCAGCAGGAGCGCGTCACGTCCGGAGCGGTGCCGATGGCGACGGCCCTCGAGGAGCTGATCCGCTTCGACGCCCCGCTTCAGCTGTTCGAGCGCACGGCCACGGCCGACGTGGAGGTCGCCGACGTCGTCGTGAAGCGCGGTCAGAAGGTCGCCTGCCTGATGGGCTCGGCGAATCGTGACGAGATGGCGTTCGCGGACGCCGAGACGCTCGACGTCGGCCGCGACCCGAACCCGCACGTCGGGTTCGGGATGGGCGTGCACTTCTGCCTCGGCGCACCGCTGGCCCGCCTCGAGCTCGAGATCACGTTCCGCCACTTGCTGGAGCGCTGGCCCGGCCTGGAGCTCGCCGCACCCGCACCGCGCCGCCCGACGTGGGTGCTGCGAGGATTCGAGGCTATGGAGGTGACACTCACATGAGCGAACCGTTCGATGCCGTCGACGTCATCGCCACCAAGCGCCACCATGAGCGGTTGAGCGACGAGCAGATCGACTGGGTCGTCGATGCCTACACCCGTGATGTCGTGGCGCCCGAGCAGATGTCGGCGCTGGCGATGGCGATCCTGCTGAACGGTATGGACCGCGACGAGATCGCCCGCTGGACTCACGCCATGATCGTCACCGGCGACCGGATGGACTTCTCCGGGCTGTCGCGACCCACCGCCGACAAGCACTCCACGGGCGGAGTCGGCGACAAGATCACGCTGCCGCTCGCCCCGCTCGTCGCCGCCTGCGGGGTGGCAGTGCCACAGCTCTCCGGACGCGGTCTCGGCCACACCGGGGGCACGCTCGACAAGCTCGAGTCGATCCCCGGCTGGCAGGCGTCGCTCTCCACCGAGGCGATGATGACCCAGCTCGAGGAGGTCGGCGCCGTCATCTGCGCCGCCGGCAGTGGTCTCGCCCCGGCCGACAAGAAGCTCTATGCGCTGCGCGACATCACCGGCACCGTGCACTCCATCCCGCTCATCGCCAGCTCGATCATGAGCAAGAAGATCGCCGAGGGCACGGGCGCTCTCGTGCTCGACGTCAAGGCCGGGTCGGGCGCCTTCATGAAGACCGAGGACGATGCGAGGGAGCTGGCCCAGATCATGGTGGAGATCGGCCTGGATGCGGGGGTCAAGACGGTGGCCCTCCTCACCGACATGTCGACGCCGCTCGGCCTCACCGCCGGCAACGCGGTCGAGGTCGCCGAGTCCCTCGACGTGCTGGCCGGGGGAGGACCGGCCGACGTCGTCGAGCTCACCCTCGCGCTGGCCCGGGAGATGCTCACCGCGGCCGGCAAGCCAGACATCGACCCGGCCGAGGCGTTGGCCGACGGACGGGCCATGGATGTCTGGCGGCGGATGATCGCCGCCCAGGGCGGCGATCCCGAGGCGCCGCTCCCGGAGGCGCGGGAGACACATGTCGTCACCGCACCGTCCGGCGGCACGCTGAGCCGTCTGGACGCGCTCGGCGTCGGCGTGGCCGCCTGGCGGCTCGGGGCAGGACGCTCGGGTCCGGGCGAGTCCGTGCAGGCCGGAGCGGGTGTGGTGATGCATGCCAAGCCCGGCGACACGGTGTCCGAGGGCGCTCCGCTCATGACCCTGCACACGGACGAGCCGGCGCGGTTCGAGCGCGCGCTGGAGGCGCTCGATGGAGCGTATGACGTCGACGCCGAGCCCGGATCGGGCCCGGACCCATCGGCCAGCATCGTGCTGGACCGCATTGGCTAGGTTGGAACCCATGCGTGTGCTGAACAACCGAAAAGAGATCGCCGCCGCCTCGGGCAAGGAGCTGGGAGTCAGTGAATGGGTGCAGGTCACCCAGGAACGCATCGATCAGTTCGCCGACGCCACGGGCGACCGCCAGTGGATCCACATCGACCCGGAGCGCGCCGCCAACGGTCCGTTCGGCGCCACCATCGCCCACGGCTATCTCACGCTGTCGATGCTCCCGTTCCTCAGCGCCCAGGTCTACGCATTCGCCGGTGACGTCGCGCGAGTGAACTACGGGCTCAACAAGGTGCGTTTCGTCACCCCGGTCGTCGTCGGCTCGAAGGTGCGCAACCGCGTGGAGATGGTCGACGTCAAGGACCTCGACAAGGGCCAGCAGATCACCTTGCAGCACACCATCGAGATCAAGGGCGCCGACAAGCCCGCCTGCGTCGCCGAGACCGTCACGCTGCTCATGGACGCCGGATGATCTTCACCCCAGAAGACCGCTCGCACGGCTTGCGATTGTCAGGAAGCTGGCGTGGAACCAGCTCGCGCTTTCCCGGGGACCCCGAATGAGCTCCGCGACGCCCGATCAGGTCGCCGCAGCACCCAAGGTCGCACTGCACGAACACCTCGACGGCGGCGTCCGTGCCGCCACGGTCGCCGAGATCGCCGGCGAGATCGGTCACGAGCTGCCGGCCGAGGGCGCGGACGCGCTGGGTGCGTGGTTCGCCGAGGCGTCATCGTCCGGCTCGCTCGAGCGCTACCTCGAGACGTTCGTGCACACGGTCGCCGTCATGCAGCGGCCAGAGGACCTCGCCCGCGTGGCCCGGGAGTCGGTGCACGACCTCGCCATCGACGGCTGCGTCTATGCCGAGCTGCGCTGGGCACCCGAGCAGCACCTGTCCGCCGGGCTGACGCTGCGCGACGCCGTCGACGCCGTGCAGGCCGGCATCGACGAGGGCTGCGCACTGGCGGCCGAGCAGGGTCACCCGATCGTCGTCGGCCAGCTGCTCACGGCGATGCGGCACGCGAAGCGCGGGCTCGAGGTCGCCGAGCTGGTCATCGAGTACCGCGACCGGGGCGTGTTCGGGTTCGACATCGCCGGAGCCGAGGACGGGTACCCACCGATCCTGCACCTCGAGGCCTTCGAGTACCTGCGTCGTGAGAACTCGCACTTCACCATCCACGCCGGCGAGGGATTCGGGCTCCCCTCCATCTGGCAGGCCATCCAGCGATGTGGCGCCGACCGGCTCGGCCACGGCGTGCGCATCGTCGACGACATCGACATGACCGACGTGTCGAACCCGGTGCTCGGCCGCCTCGCCGCCTACGTGCGCGACCGCCGCATCCCGCTGGAGATGTGCCCGTCGTCCAACCTGCACACCCATGCCGTTCCCGGCATGACGTCGATCGCCGACCACCCCATCGGCATGCTCAAGGAGCTCGGCTTCCGGGTCACCGTCAACTGCGACAACCGCCTGATGAGCAACACCTCGATGAGCAACGAGATGAACCTGCTGGTCGACGCGTTCGGCTACGGCCTCGACGACCTGCGCTGGTTCACCGTCAACGCCATGAAGAGCGCCTTCCTGCCCTTCGACGAGCGCCTCACCCTCATCAACCACGTCATCAAGCCCGCGTACGCGACCCTGAAGGAAGGCTAGGACGCCAAGGAACCTCGCCGCCGGCTGAGATACGCCCGCTCGGCATCGTTCTCGGTGGCAGCGATCGCCGCGTCGTACGCGTCGCGAGCGTCCGCGCTGCGGCCGAGCCGTCGGAGGAGATCGGCGCGGGTGGCGTGCCACGCGTGGTACGTCGTCAGCTGGAGCCGGTCGACCTCGGCCAGGGCGACCTCCGGGCCGTCCAGCTCGGCGAAGGCAACGGCCCGGTTCAGTGCGACGACGGGCGTCGGGGTCACGGCGTACAGCTGGTCGTAGAGCGTGGCGATCTGTCCCCAATCGGTGTCGGAGGCGGTCGGGGCGTCGGTGTGCACGGCGTTGACCGCCGCGAGCAGCTGGTACTGCCCGGGCTGGTTGGCGCGCAGGCACTCGCGGACCAGCTCGTGGCCCTCGGCGATCAGGGTCCGGTCCCACCCTCCCCGGTCCTGCTCGTGCAGCGGCACCAGCTCACCATCAGCCACGCGCACGGCGCGCCGTGACTCCGTCAGGAGCATCAGGGCCAGCAGCCCCGCCACCTCGTGGTCTCCCGGCAGCAGTCCGCGGAGCACCCGGCCCAGGCGGATGGCCTCGCCGGTGAGCTCGTCGCGGATCGGGTCCTCGCCGCCGCTGGCGAGGTATCCCTCGTTGAACACCAGGTAGACGACGGCGAGCACGCCGGCCAGCCGTTCGGCGAGGTCTGCCTCCGCCGGGACCCGGTAGGGGATGTTCGCGTTCTTGATCTTGGCCTTAGCCCGGGTGATCCGCTGGGCCATCGTCGTCTCGGGCACCAGGAACGCCTGCGCGATCTCGGCGACGGTGAGCCCGCCGAGCAGTCGCAGGGTCAGGGCGATCCGGGCCTCCGGCGCGAGCGCCGGGTGGCAGCAGGTGAAGATGAGCCGGAGCCGGTCGTCCTCGACGATGCCGGTCGGCTCGTGGGGTGTGTCGTCGGTGATCATGAGTGCCGCCTGGTGCTTGGCGTCGCGGTGCTGCTCGCGGCGGATCCGGTCGATCCCCTTGCGGCTGGCCGTCGTGGTGAGCCACCCGCCTGGGTGAGGCGGAACGCCGTCGGTCGGCCACTTCTCGAGGGCGACCAGCAGGGCCTCGCTGGCCGCCTCCTCGGCGACGTCGATGTCGCCGAAGCGGCGTACCAGCGAGGCGACGACCCGGCCGTACTCCTCGCGGAAGATCCGCTCGATTCGTTCGGACGCCTCCACCGTCTCGTTACTCCGGTGGTTCCTGGAAGGCGCGGACCTCGATCCGGTCCCCGAGCGACTTGGAAGCGTCCTTGGCCCACTCCAGCGCGGCGTCGAGATCGGGAGCCTCGATGATCCAGAAGCCGCCGAGGTACTCCTTGGCCTCGACGAACGGGCCGTCGGTGAGGATCGGCTCGTCACCCCTGTTGTCGACCGTGGTCGCCGTCGCCGGCGGGTGCAGGCCACCGGCGAACACCCATGCGCCCTCGGCCTGGAGCCGGCCCATGAATCCGCCGACCACTTCCTGGACCTTCTCGAGCTCGTCCGGGTCCATGGTCTCCATGGTCGGCGACTCCTCGGTGTTGTGCGGCAGGGAAAGCAGGTACTGCGTCATGTCATTCCTCCTGGTAGTGGGCTCCCGTATGGGTGCCTCTCACCCTCTCCACGAAGAGGAAGCCCCCGATACGACACCTTGACAGAAAAAGTTCTGCCGAATGTCTCAGACCCCGATGGGGTGCCAGACCGTCTTGATCTCGGTCCAGGCCTCGAGGCGATCGAGCGTCGGCTCGGCGGACCAGTCCTCCCCATGTCCATCGGCAGAGCCGGGACGCCGGACGCGCTTGAGGTCCTCGGCGGCGTCGGACTCCAGCGAGCGGGCGAGGTCGGCATCCTCGATGCCGGTGAGGTCGAGGGCGTCGACGTCGAGGTGGGTGGCGAGCCAGGGCGCGATCTCGGCCGGGCTGCCGGTCAGGAGGTTGACGACGCCACCCGGGAGGTCGGACGTGGCCATGATCTCGGCCAGGGTCACCGCCGGGATGGGATGCTGCTCGCTGGCGACGACCACCACGGTGTTGCCGGTCGTGATGGCCGGCAGCACCGTGCTGACGAGGCCGAGCAGCGCGCTCTGCTCGATCGCCGCCCGCGGCCCGGCACCCCCGCCGGCGGGCGCCACGATCGCGACGACCCCGGTGGGCTCGGGCGTGGAGAGGTTGAAGAACGGGCCGGACACCGGGTTGGCGTTGCCGAGCACCTGCACGTACTTGTCAGC
This sequence comes from uncultured Actinomycetota bacterium, assembly GCA_963726885.1. Lineage (GTDB taxonomy): Bacteria > Actinomycetota > Actinomycetes > Propionibacteriales > Nocardioidaceae > Aeromicrobium. The sequence continues at coordinate 125,590 of CAVSDS010000013.1, forward strand.
CCAACCGGCGTACCAGACCACGCGGTCGATGGTGACGTCGACGCGCTTCTCGGCCACCTTCGCGGTGATCCCGGTGGCCTCGCGGAGCTGACGGACGAGCTGGTCGCGCCGGTCCTCCATCACCTCGGCGATCCGGTAGATGACCTGACCGCGGTTGTACGGCGTCCGCGCCGACCAGCCGGGGAAGGCCGAGCGGGCGGCGCGCACGGCGTCGCGGGCGTCCTTGCGCGACCCCTTCGCCATGTTGGCCAGGAACCGGCCCTTGGAGTCGAGCGCCTCGTAGGTGCGGCCGGACTCCGAGCGCGGGAAGGCGCCACCGATGTAGAGCTTGTGCGTCTTGCGCACCTCGACTCGAGCCATCAGCGGGATCCCTTCAGGTACGCGGCCAGGCCATGCTTGCCGCCCTCGCGTCCGTAGCCGGACTCCTGGTAGCCGCCGAACGGGCTGGTGGGGTCGAACTTGTTGAACGTGTTGGCCCAGACGACGCCGGCGCGCAGCTGGTTGGCCATCGACAGGATGCGCGAGCCCTTCTCGGTCCAGACACCCGCGGAGAGGCCGTACGGCGTGTTGTTCGCCTTCTCGACCGCCTCGGCCGGGGTGCGGAACGTGAGCACCGACAGCACCGGGCCGAAGATCTCCTCGCGGGCGATGCGATGGGCCTGGGTGACGCCGGTGAAGATCGTCGGCGCGAACCAGAATCCGTGGTCGGGGATGTCGCACGGTGCCGACCACCGCTCCGCGCCTTCGGAGTCGCCGATGGCCGACAGCTCGCGGATGCGGGCGAGCTGCTCGGCAGAGTTGATGGCGCCGATGTCGGTGTTCTTGTCGAGCGGGTCGCCGAGGCGGAGCGTGCCCATGCGGCGCTTGAGCCGTTCGAGCACCTCGTCGTAGACGCTCTCCTGCACGAGCAGGCGGGAGCCGGCGCAGCAGACGTGGCCCTGGTTGAAGAAGATGCCGTTGACGATGCCCTCGACGGCCTGGTCGAGCGCGGCGTCGTCGAACACGATGTTGGCGGCCTTGCCGCCGAGCTCGAGCGTGACCTTCTTCTCGGAGCCGGCGACGGATCGGGCGATCGCGCGGCCCACGGCCGTCGATCCGGTGAACGCGATCTTGTCGATGTCGGGGTGCTCCACGAGTGCCTGTCCGGTCGGCCCGGCACCGGTGATGATGTTGACGACGCCGGGCGGCAGCTCGGCCTGCTGGCAGATCTCGGCGAACAGCAGCGCGGTGAGCGGTGTGGTCTCGGCAGGCTTGAGCACGACGGTGTTGCCGGCCGCGAGCGCCGGCGCGATCTTCCAGGCCAGCATCATCAGCGGAAAGTTCCACGGGATGATCTGGCCGGCGACGCCGAGCGGCTTCGGGTCCGGGCCCTGACCGGCGTACCCGAGCTTGTCGGCCCAGCCCGCGTAGTAGAAGAACCACTGCGAGACGAGCGGGACGTCGACGTCGCGCGACTCCTTGATGGGCTTGCCGTTGTCGAGCGACTCGAGCACCGCGAGCTCGCGGCTGCGCTCGGCGATGATGCGGGCGATGCGGTAGAGGTACTTGGCTCGTTCGCGCCCCGGCATCGGGCCCCACACCTTCTCGAAGGCGCGCCGGGCGGCCTTGACGGCGGCGTCGACGTCGGTCTCGGTGGCCTCGGCGACCTCCGCCAGCACTTCCTCGGTGGCTGGGACTGATCGACTTGAACGACGTGCCCGACCCGTCGACGAACTCGCCGTCGATGTAGAGCCCGTACGAGCTCTTGAGGTCGACGATCGTGCGCGACTCGGGCGCCGGTGCGTACTCGAACTTGGTCATGGGATCAGTCCAACGTCACGTAGTCGGGGCCGGAGTAGTGGCCGGTGATCATCTTCTGGCGCTGCAGCAGCAGGTCGTTGAGCAGCGAGGACGCGCCGAACCGGAACCAGTCGGGGTGGAGCCAGTCCTCACCGGCGATCTCGTTGACGACCACGAGGTACTTGATGGCGTCCTTCGACGTGCGGATGCCGCCGGCGGGCTTGACCCCCACCTGGCGTCCGGTGGCGATGCGGTAGTCGCGCACGGCCTCCAGCATCAGGAGCGTCACAGGCAACGTGGCCGCGGGCTGGATCTTGCCGGTGCTGGTCTTGATGAAGTCGGCGCCTGCTTCCATCGCCAGCCACGACGCGCGCCGGACGTTGTCATACGTCTGCAGCTCGCCGGTCTCCAGGATGACCTTGAGGTGCGCCGATCCGGCGGCTTCCTTCACCGCGACGATCTCGTCGTGCACCTTCTCGAGGTTGCCGGCGAGGAAGGCACCACGGTCGATGACCATGTCGACCTCGTCGGCCCCGGCCTCGACGGCGTCCTGGGTGTCGGCGAGCTTGATGTCGAGGGCGGCGCGTCCGGACGGGAACGCGGTGGCCACCGCGGCGACGTGCAGATGGTCGCCGACGACCTCACGGACGGTGGCGACCATGTCCGGGTACACGCAGACGGCGGCGGCGGAGGGACAGCTCGGATCGGTCGGGTCGGGCTTGAGGGCCTTGGCGGACAGGGCGCGCACCTTGCCGGGCGTGTCCGCGCCCTCGAGCGTCGTGAGGTCGACCATCGAGATCGCGAGGTCGATCGCCCACTGCTTCGAGGTGGTCTTGATCGAGCGGGTGCCGAGCGAAGCGGCACGGGCCTCGAGGCCGACGGCGTCGACTCCGGGCAGTCCTTCGAGCGTCCTGCGCAATGACGCGGTTGCGCCAGTCACGAATGTCCTCCCTGCTCGCGGTCGTGGGTGGTGACCGCGTCGTCCAGCGTACGGCGCTTCCTGGTCGCGGGGCCAGTGGGACGAGCGGCAGACTGAGCCCATGGACGGCGTGCCCCAGACCAACGGTCTCAGCCTGGCGGTCGTCGTGGCTCATCCCGACGACGATGCCTACGGCATGGCGGGCATGGTGGCGCTGCATGCCGGCGACCCGGGCTTCCGATTCATCCTGATCCACGCCACCGACGGGGGAGCCGGTGACATCCGGGAGGGCTTTCCCGCGACACGGGAGACCCTCGGCCGCATCCGGCAGCAGGAGGACGAGGACGGGTGGCGAGCCCTGGGCCGCGAGCCCGACCGGCACGAGTGGCTGGGCTACCCGGACGGCGAGGTCGACCAGGTGCCGTTCGACGAGCTCGTCGAGGCCGTCGCGGCGATCCTCGAGGAGGAGCAGCCGACGGTCGTCGGGACGTTCGGACCGGACGGAATCTTCGCCCATCCCGACCACATCACCATCGGTGCGGCCGCCGATGCCGCCTTCTCCCGCAACGCGCAGACGACAGGCACCGCGTTCCGGCGCCTGCTGCACAGCGCCATCCCGAACTCGGTCTTCGAGAGATGGCAGCAGCAGCGCGCGGAGCTGGGGCTGACGCAGTGGGACCCGACGCAGATCTACCACATGCGTGGTGTGCCGGACGAGGAGATCGGTCTGGTCGTCGACACCAGCAGCGTCGCCCACCGCACGGTGGCCGGACTCATGAAGCACGAGAGCCAGCACCACGTGATGTTCGACTATCCCGTCGACGTCGAGCGCTGGGAGCGGCTCATGAGGCGTGACTGGGCCTCGGTCGCGTGGCCGGAGCAGCCGGCCGGGACACCGGTGCTGACGGACCCGTTCGAGGGCCTGCCCTGACCGAGGAGCAGTTCACCCGATCGTCACCGTCGAACCGCGCCTGAACCGTTGACAGGGGAGTGGTCCTCGGGGTCATATCGAGGTCTGTGGTCCGGCGCCGAGTGGTGCGGGGGGACTGCTCGTCGATCGGAGAACACTCGTGAGAACCCTCTGGGGTCGCGCTGCCGCGACCGCTTCCGTCCTGGCCGTCTGCGGCTCGCTGCTCGTCGGCACGCCCGCCCAAGCAGCAGACCCCATCGTGCTGAACCTGCTCGGCATCAACGACTTCCACGGCCGCATCGATACCAACACGGTGAAGTTCGCCGGCACCGTCGAGCAGCTGCGCGCCGAGGGCGGCGACGCCCGCACGCTGATGGTCTCGGCCGGCGACAATGTCGGAGCCTCCTTGTTCCCGTCCGCGGTGGAGGGCGACATCCCGACGCTCGACGTGCTCAACGCGCTGGAGCTCGACGCCTCGGCGGTGGGCAACCACGAGTTCGACAAGGGCTACAGCGACCTCACCGACCGCATCGCGCCGGCAGCCGACTTCCCGATCCTCGGCTCCAACGTGTTCAAGGCCGGCGGGGAGCGCGCCCTCGAGCCGTACGAGATCGTCGCCGTCGACGGGCTCGACGTCGCGGTCGTCGGCGCCGTCACCCAGGAGACTCCGTCGCTGGTCAACCCCGACGGTGTGCAGGGGCTGACGTTCGCCGACCCGGTCGACTCCATCAACGACACCGTCGCCGACCTGAACGCGCTGGCGGACCCGCCCGACGTGATCGTCGCCTCGGTCCACGAAGGTGCTCCCGACGGTGCGCAGTCGTACGAAGAGGCCATCGCGTCCAGCGGGGTGTTCAAGAACCTCGCCGAGAACACGTCCGCCGAGGTCGACGCGATCTTCATGGGCCACACGCACCAGGCGTACGCGTACGACGCCCCGGTGCCGGGCCAGGCCGGTGAGACCCGGCCCCTCGTGCAGACCGGCAGCTACGGCGCCAACATCGGCCAGATCCAGCTCACCGTCGACCCTGACACCGGCGACGTGCAGAGCCACACCCAGCGCAACGTCGCCCGCACCACGGCGGCCGACGACGGCCTGATCTCCACCTACCCGAGGGTCGCGGAGGTCGACACCATCGTCGACACCGCGCTCGCGAACGCCGAGGAAGTGGGCGGCCAGGTCAAGGGACACCTGACGGCCGACATCACCCGGGCCTTCACCGGTACGACCGAGGACCGGGCGAACGAGTCCACGCTCGGCGGGTTGGTCGCCGACGCCCTGCTCGCCAAGGTCAGCGAGACGCCGGCCGGCGCCGACCTCGCGATGACCAACCCCGGTGGCATGCGCGCCGACCTGCTGTACGCGGGCTCCGGCGGGACGAACGCCGATGGTGTCATCACCTACGCCGAGGCCAACTCGGTGCTGCCGTTCGTCAACAACCTGAGCTCGGTCACGCTGACCGGTGCGAGCCTGAAGAAGGTGTTCGAGCAGCAGTGGCAGCGCGACGCCGACGGCAACGTCCCGACGCGGGCATACCTGCAGATGGGTGTCTCGGAGAACGTCAAGTACACGGCCGATCCCACCCGTCCCGAGGGCGATCGGATCACCCGCGTGACCATCGACGGCAAGGCGATCGAGGCCGACGCCTCGTACAAGGTGGCCGTCCCGTCGTTCCTCGCCGCCGGAGGCGACAACTTCCGCGCGTTCAACGAGGGCACCGCCGTCGACACCGGACTCGTCGACTACGAGGCGTGGATCGAGTACCTGCAGGAGAACGACCCGGTGTCGCCGGACTTCAAGCGGCGCACGCTCGACGTCCAGGGCCTGCAAGCGTCGTATGCGGCTGGAGCGGAGGTGTCGTTCACGCTGCCGAAGCTCGATCTGACGTCCACGGGCAGCCCGGACAACACGTCGGTCGCTGTCGCCCTCGTGCAGGGCGAGACAACCACGGATCTCGGCGACTTCGACGTCACCGACGGTGCGGCCAGCCCGACGTTCACGCTCCCCACGGGCGTGAGTGGCGACGCGTTCATCCGTGTCACTGCTGCTCCGACCGGCACGACGGCCGACCTGCCGATCACCATCGAGGGTCCTGAGCAGTCCGAGGCGACGGTCGATGCGATCACGCTTCCGGTCATCCGGGAGGGCTCGGCCACGTTCGTCGGCGTGCGGGTGAAGGGGCCGGACGGCCGCCCCACCGGCACCGTCGCGGTGAGCGAGGGCGACACGAAGCTCGGGTCGGCCAAGCTTTACCGCGGCTACGCCCTGGTGCCTGCCGACACCCGGAAGCTCGCGCTCGGCAAGCACACGCTCACCGTGGACTACTCCGGCGACGACTCGTACGGACCCGCATCCGACGAGGTCTCCGTCCGCGTCGTCAAGCGCGGCAACTGATGAAGAGGTTCGCCTCCGCCGTCGCAGCAGTCACCGCCGCCGGCCTCATCAGCCTGCCGGCCCATGCGAGTGCGGCTGACGTCGTCGCCATCGCCGACATCCAGGGCACCGGCGACGCCAGCCCACTGGTCGGCAGCACGGTCACCACGCGCGGAGTCGTCACCGCCGCGTACCCGACCGGCGGGTTCAGCGGGATCTACCTCCAGACCGCGGGCACCGGCGGCGACGTCGACCTCGACACCCACCAGGCATCCGACGGGGTGTTCGTCTACTCGGGCGCCCTCGCGGCCGACGTGGTGATCGGCGACCACCTGGAGGTGACCGGTCCGGTCAGCGAGTTCCGCGGCCTCACCGAGATCTCGCCGCCTGCCGGCTCGTGGACCGTGCTCGAGGACCCGGCCGAGGCCGTCAAGCCTGCCGCGGTCGACTTCCCGCTGGGCAGCGTGCAGCGCGAGAGCCTCGAAGGCATGCTGTTGCGCCCGGGCGGCGACTACACGATCACCAACAACTTCGCGACGAACCAGTACGCCGAGATCGGCCTGGCCGCCGGTGGCGAGCCACTGCACCAGCCCACGAACGTGGTCCGCCCGGGAACCGCCGAGTACGACGACGTCGTCGCCGACAACGAGCGACGGCTCGTGACGCTCGACGACGGCGCGAGCACCAACTTCCTCTCGTCGGCGAACCAGGACACGCCGCTGCCCTGGCTGCGCGCCGACAACGAGGTGCGGGTCGGAGCGCCTGCGTCGTTCACCGCTCCGGTGGTGCTCGACTACCGCAACGACATCTGGAAGCTCCAGCCGACCAGACAGCTGACGGCGAGCGACCCCGAGCCGGTCACGTTCGGGAGCACGCGGCAGGCCGCGCCGGAGCACGTCGGCGGCGCGATCCAGATCGCCACGTTCAACGTGCTCAACTACTTCACCACCCTCGGCGAGGACTACGCCGCGTCCGGCGCCGGCACCTGCACGTACTTCAAGGACCGCGACGGTGCCAACGTCACGGTGAACTCGTGCACGAACGACGGCCCTCGCGGTGCGGCGAACGCAGCGAGTCTCGAGCGTCAGCAGGAGAAGATCGTGGCGGCCATCAACAGTCTTGGTGCTGACGTCGTGTCGCTGGAGGAGATCGAGAACTCCGCGGCATTCGGTATCGACCGTGACACCGCACTGCGCCATCTCGTCGAGGCGCTCAATGCCGACGCCGGCGCTTACACGTGGGCGTACGTCGCGTCGCCGAGTCGGGTCCCGGAGGTCGAGGACGTCATTCGCACGGCGTTCATCTATCGCACCAGCGCGGTCAAGCCACTGAAGGAGTCGACGATCCTCGACGTGCCGGCCTTCGACAACGCGCGTGAGCCGCTCGCCCAGGAGTTCCGCCCGAGGCGGTCCGGCAGCAAGCACGACTTCGTGGTCATCGTGAACCACTTCAAGTCCAAGGGGTCCGGCACCGGCGAGGACGCCGACCAGGGTGACGGCCAAGGTGCGTCGAACGCCTCGCGCGTGAAGCAGGCGCATGCTCTCGTGGACTTCGCCGCAGCGGAGAGCGCAAAGGCGAAGACGGATCACATCTTCCTCACCGGCGACTTCAACGCCTACAACGAGGAAGACCCGGTCGAGGTGATCGAGGACGCCGGATACGTCAACGTCCCGCGTGAGCTCACGGACAAGGAGACCTACCAGTTCGACGGCCTGATCGGCTCGCTCGACCACGTCTTCGCCTCGCCCGCGGCTTTCCGGCAGGTCACGGGCGCGGACATCTGGAACATCAACGCCTACGAGTCGGTCGGACGGGAGTACAGCCGGCACAACGGCAACGTCACGAACCTCTTCTCGCCCGGCCCGTTCCGCGCCAGCGACCACGACCCCGAGATCGTCGGATTCGGACGGTCGCGATGAATGTGACCATCACTGTCGTCGCGGTCGTGCTCGCCGGCCTGTACGCCGGCCTGTTCGTGACCTTCTCCTACGGGGTCATGCCCGGGCTGCGCCGCACCGACGACTCGACCTTCGTCCACGCGATGCGGGAGATCAACGTCGCGATCCTCAACCTGATGCTGGCGATCATCTTCGGCGGCGGCACGCTGGTGGCGATCGCCGCCGCCGTCATCGGGTTCGACGACGAGAACGCTCGCTGGTGGCTCGTGGCAGGCGCGCTGCTCATCCTCGCCACGAGCATCGTGACGATGGCCGTCAACGTGCCGATGAACGACCGGCTCGTGGCCGGCGTGGACGCGGGCGAGCCGCCTGCTCCGTTGCGCGAGGCCTTCGAGAAGCCGTGGGTGCGCTGGAACATCGTCCGCTCGGTGCTGTCCACGGCAGGATTCGTGGCCCTGCTGATGGCGCTCGTCGTCTAGATGCCGAGCGCCGCTCCGAGGTCGCGCTTGACGCCGGCGATGAGGTCGTCGGCCTCGGCGCGGGCGGCTTCCATCGAGTCGGTCACCGGCACGACGACCTCCACGTAGCACTTCAGCTTGGGCTCGGTGCCGGATGGCCGGCAGATGATCCGCGCGTTGTCGCCGAGGCCGAGCCGGATGCCGTCGGTCGACGGCAGGCCGTGGTAGCCCGCCACGAGGTCGTCGACCGACGTGACGTCGAGGCCGCCCAGCACGGTCGGTGGCGACGTGCGCAGGATGTCCATGGCATTCGTGATGACCGTCTGGTCGTCGACGCGCACCGACAGCTGGCTGGTGGCATGCAGTCCGTGCTCGCGGTAGATGTCGTCGAGCCGGTCGAGCAAGGTGCGGCCTTCGGCCTTGAGGGTCGCGGCCATCTCCAGCACGGTGACGATCGCGGAGATGCCGTCCTTGTCGCGCGCGATGTCCGGAGCGACGCAGTAGCCGAGCGCCTCCTCGAAGCCGAACGCGAGGTCGGGGATCTTGCCGATCCACTTGAAGCCGGTGAGGGTCTGCTGCCACGGCTGACCGAACGCCTCGGCCTGACGGCCGAGCAGGTCCGAGCTGACGATGGATGCCGCATAGGTGCCGCGGAGGCCGCGGTTCAGGCAGAAGTCCGCCAGCAGCGCACCCACCTGGTCGCCGGACAGCATCCGATACGCCTCGCCGGCGGCTTCGCGCACCCCGACCGCGGCCCGGTCGGCATCGGGGTCGTTGGCGACGATGAGGTCGGCGTGCACCTCCGACGCGAGCTTGAGCGCGAGGTCCATCGCCCCGGGCTCCTCGGGGTTCGGGAACGAGACGGTCGGGAAGTCCGGGTCCGGGTCGCCCTGCTCGCGCACGACGTGGAGGTCGGGGAACCCGGTGCGGCGCACGGCGTCGACCAGCGTGTCCCGGCCGACGCCGTGCATCGGCGTGTAGACGGTGACGATGTCACGTGGTCCGTCGTGGGGGAGTGCGGCGACGGCCCCGATGTAGGCCTCGGCAACCTCGGGTCCGAGTCGCGTGTAGCCGTCGCTGCGTGGCATCTCGTCGACGCGGCCCGCGGCGTCGATCTGGGCGGAGATGTCGGCGTCGGCGGGCGGCACGATCTGGCTGGAGTCCTCGAGGTACACCTTGTAGCCGTTGTCCTGAGGCGGGTTGTGCGACGCCGTGACCACCACGCCGGCGCTGCAGCCGAGGTGCCGGATGCCGAAGGCCGTGACCGGTGTCGGCAGCGGCTCGGGCAGCAGATGCGCGTCCACGCCGGCGCCCTGCATGATCTCCGCGGTGTCGCGCGCGAAGACGTCGGAGTTGTGACGGGCGTCGTAGCCGATGACGACGCTGGGACTTTCGGCTCCGGAGTCCGCGTGCTCCAGCAGGTACGCCGCGAGCCCAGCGGCTGCCTGGGCGACGATCACCCGGTTCATGCGGTTCGGACCGGCGCCGAGCTCGCCGCGCAGACCGGCGGTACCGAACTGCAGGCGCTCACGAAAGCGGTCCTCGAGCCCGGCGGTGTCGCCGTCGTCGATCAGTCGTTCGAGCTCGTCTCGGGTGACGGGGTCGGGGTCCTGGCTGATCCAGTCGCGGGCGCGCTCGATGAGGTCCATGGGCTCAGATTCGGGGTAGGACGTCGGCGAGCAGGCCCCCCATGCGGGTGGCCGACGCACGGCCGGCCTCGAGGACTTCCTCGTGGTTCAGTGGCTCGCCGGTGATGCCGGCCGCGAAGTTGGTGACCAGCGAGATGCCGAGCACCTCCATCCCCGCCTCACGCGCGGCGATGGCCTCCAGCACGGTCGACATGCCGACGAGGGTGCCGCCGATCGCCTTGACCATGCCGATCTCGGCGGGTGTCTCGTAGTGCGGCCCGGGGAACTGGACGTACACACCCTCGTCCAGGCTCGGGTCGACCTCTTGGCACAGCGCACGCAAGCGAGACGAGTACAAGTCGGTGAGGTCGACGAAGTTCGCTCCCTCGACCGGCGAGGTGCCGGTGAGGTTGATGTGGTCGCGGATCAGCACCGGAGTGCCAGGCGTCCAGGACGTGTCGAGGCCACCGCACCCGTTGGTGAGCACCACGGTGCCGACGCCGGACGCGGCGGCGGTCCGGACGCCGTGCACGACGGACGCCACGCCTCGTCCCTCGTAGAAGTGCGTGCGCCCGAGGAAGATCAGCAGTCGGCGATCGCCGAGCCGCACGGATCGGATGGTGCCGCCGTGACCCTCGACCGCCGGCGCACTGAAGCCCGGCAGGTCGTCCGCGGCGATCTCGTGCTCCGGCTCACCCAGGGCATCGGCCGCCGGCAGCCAGCCGGATCCCATGACGAGCGCGACGTCGTGCTTCTCCCCACCGGTGTGCTCGGCGAGGGCGTCGGCGGCCTGTCGGGCGAGGTCGGCAGGGTTCACCGTCAGTACATTACGGAACCCCTGGCTCGGTCGCCCGGCGCGCCTGGTTCGGATGCCGGGCGTGGGCGGCTCATGTGTCGAGCGCGTGCGACACAATGGCTCGCGTGACTCATGTGGCGATCATCGGCGGTGGACCCGGGGGATACGAGGCGGCGTTGGTGGCGGCTCGTCTGGGCGCCGACGTCACCCTCGTGGAGCGCGACGGTCCGGGTGGATCCACGGTGCTCACCGACTGCGTGCCCAGCAAGACCCTCATCGCCACCTCCGACCTCCTGACCGAGGTCGAGTCGTCCGCCGAGCTCGGAGTCGATGTGCCGAGCGATGCCCGTGCGGACGTCGCGGTCGCCAACGATCGCGTGATGGCGCTCGCGCAGGCGCAGTCGGACGACATCGGGAAGCGTCTCGAGGCCAGTGGGGTGGAGGTGCTCGCCGGCACCGCGACGCTCGACCCGGCCGGTGGGATGGTCGCGACGACGTCGGACGGTGAGCGCCGCATCGAGGCCCAGGGTGTGCTGGTGGCCACCGGCGCCCACCCGCGGATCGTCGATTCGGCTCAGCCGGACGGCGAGCGCATCCTCACCTGGGAGCAGCTCTACGGCCTGCGCGAGCTGCCGGAGCACATGATCGTCGTGGGCTCGGGCGTCACCGGCGCCGAGTTCGCCAGCGCCTACAACGGCCTCGGGTCGCCGGTCACCCTCGTGTCGAGCCGCGACCGCGTGCTGCCCGGCGAGGACGAGGACGCCGCGACCCTCATCGAGGACGTCTTCACCCGCCGCGGGATGAAGGTCCTGGACCGTTCGCGCATGGCATCGGTCGAGCGACGGGATGATGGCGTCCGCGTCACCTTGACGGACGGGCGCGAGGTCGACGGCTCCCACTGCCTGCTCGCGCTCGGCTCCGTGCCCAACACCGACGACCTCGGCCTGAAGGAGGCCGGCGTCGAGCTCGACGACGCAGGGTTCGTGACGGTCGACCGGGTGTCCCGGACGTCGGCCTCCGGCGTCTACGCGGCCGGCGACTGCACGGGGGTGCTGATGCTTGCCTCGGTCGCGGCGCAGCAGGGTCGCATCGCGATGTCGCACCTGCTCGGCGATGCCGTGCACCCGCTGGACCTGACCAAGGTCTCCAGCAACATCTTCACCTCGCCGGAGATCGCGACCGTCGGTCTCTCCCAGGTCGAGCTCGAGAAGGAGGGTCTCCAGTACGGCGTCGAGATGCTGCCGCTGGCCTCCAACCCACGAGCGAAGATGCAGGGCATCCGCGACGGGTTCGTGAAGCTCTTCTCCCGCGAGACGAGCGGGATCGTCATCGGGGGAGTCGTGGTCAGCCCGCGGGCCAGCGAGCTCATCCACGTCGTCTCGCTGAGCGTCTCCGCGTCCCTGACCGTCGACCAGGTGGCCGACGCGTTCACGATCTATCCGTCGTTGTCGGGGTCGGTGGCCGAGGCCGCACGTCGTCTGCACCGGAAGGTATGACCACATCGCCGTAATCACATGGTTGTAGTTCCGCAGGTCAGCGAGGGACCCTGCAAAACCGCTGGTCAAGCCGCTGAGAGTCCTGTCTAATGTCGTGCAGCGGTGTCCCCTCTTCCACTTCCCCGTTCGGCCGCTCTCACACGATTGGATACGACATGCGTTCTCGGCGCGTGATCCTGCGTCTCCTGCCTCTCGGCCTCGTTGCCGTGTTGCTGGGTTCCGTCATGGTCTGGCAGGACGGCGTCGAGCGACGCCTCAGCGAAGACGTCAACGCGGCTCCCCAGGTCACCGTCTCCGAGCACGACGTCCCGGTTGTCGAGGCGAGTGAGCGAAGCCGAGCGAGCAGCAGTCCCAGAAGCAGGCCGCACCCGAGGAAGGTCCGGCGTCCTCGCCGGGCGTCGTGGCCGAGCTCGCCCCCACCGAGGTCAAGCGTTCTCGATGGTGGGTGTCACCTGGCGTTCCGGAGTGCCGAACGACGCCGCCGTCGAGGTCAAGTGGCGTCAGAACGGCGACTGGACGAAGTGGAGCGAGCTCCATCTCGACCTCCAGAACACCTGGACCGAGGGTGGGCGTCCGGGCACCGAGGCGGAGTGGGTCGACCACGCCGACGCCATCGCCGTCCGCGTCCGGAGCGACGAGCCGGCCAAGCCCCGCGACCTTCGCGTGGCCACCGTCGATCCCGGCAAGCTCTCGGCCACGACTCCTGTCGCGGCCGCCGTCGGCCAGCCGCCGATCATCAAGCGCAGCAGCTGGGGCGCCAAGGGCGGCAGTGGCTGCGACTCCCCGATCTACGGGGCCACGACCCGGGGTGCCGTCATCCACCACACGGCCGGCTCGAACTCGTACACCAAGAGCGACTCCGCGTCGATCGTGCGGGCCACGCAGGCGTATCACATGGACGGCCGCGACTGGTGCGACATCGGCTACAACTTCCTGATCGACAAGTACGGCCAGATCTTCGAGGGCCGCGCGGGTGGCATCGACAAGCCCGTCCGCGCCGCCCACTCCGGCAACGGCCCGGTCAACGAGGAGACGATGGGCGTCTCCCTCATGGGTACGTTCACCTCTACCGAGGCGTCGTCGGCCATGAAGTCCGCGACGGTCGATCTCGTGGCCTGGCGCTTCTCCGACTACGGCATCAAGGCGAAGGGCACGTACTCACTCGGCGGCAAGACGCTCAACCGGATCGCCGGTCACCGCAATGTCGTGTCCACCGAGTGCCCCGGGGCGAAGGTCTATGCGTGGCTCTCGGCCAGCGGCGGCCTGCGCGACCGCGTCGAGGACCTCCTCGCCAGCGGTGGCGGCGGTGGCGGGGCGACACCCCACCCGCCACCCCGACGGGACTGCACACGACCGCCCAGACCTCGACCTCACTGACCTTCGCATGGTCGGCGGTGCCCGATGCCGCGTACTACTACGTCCGGCTGTCGACGTCGTCGTCGATGTCGAGCCCGACGACGCTGAAGTCCGTGGGCCTGGACGAGAAGTTCAGTGGCCTGAAGGCCAACACGAAGTACTACGCCCAGGTGCGGACCACCGGCACCAACGGTCTGGGCTCTCCCTACTCGACCACCGTCTCCGTCACGACTCCGGCGGCGGCCGCTGCCATCGACCCTGCGAAGTACTCCGAGACCGGCGACTTCGCGACGAAGCCGACGACGTTCGCCGACGGCGCGACGATCGAGCTGGGCGCGAACTTCCCGAACGGTTCCTTCAACGTCGACTTCTACAAGAAGTCGTCGAGCGGGTGGACGAAGATCGGCTCCGACGCGAGCAACTCGTTCGGCAATGCGTACATCGATTTCAAGGTCGACGGAACGGCGGAGATGTTCGCGTTGACGAGCACGGGCAAGCGCACGGAGATCGACACGATCAAGCCGAGCGGGACGACCGCGGCGAAGACCGCCGCAACCACGTCGACGAGCTCGTCGTCGAAGTCCGTCTCCGTGCCGTCGAGCAAGTCGTTCACCCTCAAGGGTCACGGCTACGGCCACGGCATCGGGATGAGCCAGTACGGCGCCGAAGGTGCCGCCCGTGACGGGAAGAAGTACACGGCGATCCTCGACCACTTCTACCCGAGGCACCGATCTCGGCACGAAGAGCGGCACGATCCGGGTCCTGGTCACCGGCGACTCGACCGACTCGGTGATGATCGAGGGCCGCAGCGGCCTGAAGCTGCGCTACGTCTCGTCCGGCAAGACCCTCACCCTTCCCGACACGATCGGCGGCAAGAAGGTCATCCGCTGGAGCATCGACCCGCTGTCGAGCGACAAGAAGAAGTCGGTGCTGCGCTACCGCACGTCGAGCACGTGGCAGACCTACAAGGGCACCACCTGGACCGGAGCCGCACAGTTCGAGGCCTCGACCATGGATCTCGTCATGCCGTCCGGGCCGGACCGCACGTACCGCACCGCGCTCCGCTCGGCGCTGCCCAAGACCGGTGCCACCAACCGCGATACCGTCAACGCGCTGTCCGTGGAGAACTACACGCGCGGTGTCGTCGCGCGTGAAGTGCCGTCGAGCTGGCACGCGGAGACCCTCAAGGCGCAGTCGGTCGCAGCCCGCACGTACGGGGCGCGCTCGATGGGCACGAGCCGTTACTACGACATCTGCGACACGACGTCCTGCCAGGTCTACGGTGGCGCCGACGCCGAGACGGCGGCGACCGACAAGGCCGTCGAGGCCACGGCCGGCAAGATCCTGACGTACGGCGGCAAGCCGGCACTCGCGCAGTTCTCGTCCTCCTCGGGCGGCTACAGCTCCGCCGGGAGCGAGGCGTACCTCAAGGCCGTCTCGGACCCGTGGGACGGCTGGTCGGGCAACGCGAACCACTCCTGGACGAAGTCGGTGTCGGCCTCGACGATCCAGTCGAAGTACCCCGCCATCGGCACGCTGAAGTCGATGCAGGTGACGAAGCGCAACGGTCACGGCGACTGGGGCGGACGCGTCACGTCGCTGGAGCTCAAGGGATCCAAGGGCACGAAGACGATCTCCGGCAACGACGCGCGCTCGGCATTCGGCCTCCGGTCCAACTGGTTCACGTTCTGACCAGCATCGGCGGCTTCGACCGACGCCGCCGATCTGGGATACTCGGCGCATGAGATCGCTGCTGACGTCACTCGCCATCTCGGCGGCCGCCAACGCCCTCTCGTTCGCGGCTGCGGCGTGGCTGTTCGACGGCTTCGACATCCGGTTCTGGTGGGCCGTGGTCTCGGTCGTGCTCTTCACCGCTCTCACGGTGACACTCCGCGAGATCGTGGTGGGCACCGTCGACCGGTTCGTGCGTGGCTACACCATCCTCGGCGGCCTCGTCCTGACGTTCGTGGCCCTGTGGGTCACCGACCTGGCCGTTCCGCGCCGCGGGTTCTCGATCGACGGCACCTGGACCTGGATCGCGGTCACGGCGATCGTCTGGGCGGCCGGAGTCGCCTACGGCGAGGTCGACAAGAAGGCCCCCGCCGATGCGCCGCCCGTGGGCGAGTCTCTGCCGTGACGCTCGGTGGTTGAGTAGCCGCGAGGAACGAGCGGCTGGGGGCACCGCCCGCGAGGGCCAGCGAGCGGGGGAATCGAAACCACACTGCGTTGCAGTGACCGCTGACGAGGTTTCGACACCTGACGCCTTCAGCGTGACGCGCTCAACCTTCCTGAACGCTCACGCGCTGCGCGCGCTCGGTTCAGGAAATGTCGGCGATCACGGCGCCGGAGCCGACCGTGGCCCCGACCTCCGCCGAGAGGTTGCTGATCGTGCCCGCCTTGTGGGCGTTGATCGGCTGCTCCATCTTCATCGCCTCGATGACGACGACCAGGTCGCCTTCTTCGACGTCCTGACCGTCCTCGACCGCGATCTTCACGACCGTGCCCTGCATGGGTGAGGTGAGCGAGTCGCCGCCTGCGGCAGCCGCACCGCCACCGCCGCCCTTGCGCTTCGGCTTCTTGGCTCCGGGCACCGCGGCGCCGGCGCCGAGACCACCGGGCAGCACGACCTCGACGCGCTTGCCGCCGACCTCGACCACGACCCGCTCGCGCTCGAGCGGCTCGTCGGGATCATCGCCCGCGGCCACGTACGGCTCGAGCTGGTTGTCGTACTCCGTCTCGATCCAGCTCGTGTAGACGCCGAACTCGCCATCCGCGGCGACGTAGGCGGGGTCGTCGACGACGGAACGATGGAACGGGATGACCGTCGGCATGCCCTCGACCACGAACTCGTCGAGCGCGCGGCGCGAACGCTCCAGCGCCTGCTCGCGGGTGGTGCCGCTGACGATGAGCTTGGCCACGAGGGAGTCGAAGGCGCCCGGAATGGTCTCGCCCTCGGTGTAGCCGGCGTCGACGCGGACGCCGGGCCCGGCCGGTGGGTACCAGCGGGTGAGGGTTCCGGGTGCCGGCAGGAAGCCGCGGCCACCGTCCTCGGCATTGATGCGGAACTCGATGGAGTGGCCGGAGATCTCCGGGTCGTCGTAACCCAGCTCCTCGCCTGCGGCGATGCGGAACATCTCGCGCACCAGGTCGATGCCGGTGACCTCTTCGGAGACCGGGTGCTCGACCTGCAGGCGGGTGTTGACCTCGAGGAAGCTGATGGTGCCGTCGGTGCCGACCAGGAACTCGCACGTGCCGGCGCCGACGTAGCCGGCTTCCTTGAGGATCGCCTTGCTGGAGTCGTAGAGCGTCTTGACCTGCTCGTCGGACAGGAACGGCGCGGGCGCCTCCTCGACGAGCTTCTGGTGGCGACGCTGCAGCGAGCAGTCGCGGGTGGAGATGACGACGACGTTGCCGTGCGTGTCGGCGAGGCACTGGGTCTCGACGTGGCGCGGCTTGTCGAGGTAGCGCTCCACGAAGCACTCGCCGCGGCCGAAGGCGCTGACGGCTTCGCGGACCGCCGAGTCGTACATCTCGGCGACCTCTTCCTCCTTGCGGGCGACCTTGAGGCCGCGGCCACCTCCGCCGAAGGCGGCCTTGATGGCGATGGGCAGGCCGTGCTCCTTGGCGAACTCGATGACCTCGTCGGCGCTCTCGACCGGGTCCTTCGTGCCGGGCACCAGCGGGGCGCCGACCTTCTGCGCGATGTGACGGGCCTTCACCTTGTCGCCGAGGTTCCCGATCGCCTCGGGGCCGGGGCCGATCCAGATCAGCCCGGCGTCGATGACGGCCTGGGCGAAGTCGGCGTTCTCGGCGAGGAATCCGTAGCCGGGATGGATGCTGTCGGCGCCGGTCTTGGTCGCGACCGCGATGATCTTCTCGATCGAGAGGTACGAGTCGCCGGGCGTCGAGCCCTCCAGCGAGTGGGCCTCGTCGGCCAGGCGGACGAAGAGTGCGTCGCGGTCCGGCTCGGCATAGACGGCGACGCTGCCGATGCCGGAGTCCTTGCAGGCACGGATGATCCGCACGGCGATCTCACCGCGGTTGGCGACGAGCACCTTGCTGAGCCCATCGGTGGGGCGCTTGCTCACGAACGATCTCCTCATGCCGGTGGGACTCGGATTGCCGTCAAGAGTCTAGATGCAGGGTGTGTTGGCAACTCGCCGGACGTCGATTTGGGCCGCCAGGTTAACGAGCGTTAACATGACCGAATGAAGCTGTCACCCGAGCACGAGTCGTTCCGCAGCACGGTTCGCGAGTTCGCCGAGGCCGAGATCGCCCCGCACGTGGCCGAGTGGGACCGCGACCACCACTTCCCGGTCGACACCGTGCGCGCGATGGGCAAGCTCGGGCTGTTCGGCCTCACCGCTCCCGAGGAGTACGGCGGAGCCGACGGCGACTTCACCAGCCTGTGCGTCGCGATCGAGGAGCTCGGCCGGGTCGACCAGTCGATCGGCATCACCCTCGAGGCGGGGGTCGGCCTCGGCATCAACCCGATCCTCACGTTCGGCACGGACGAGCAGAAGGAGCGCTGGCTGCCCGACCTCGTGTCCGGCCAGTCGCTCGCGGCCTTCGGACTCACCGAGCCCGGCTCGGGTTCCGACGCCGGCGGCATCCGCACCAAGGCCGTGCTCGACGAGAGCAGCGGTGCTGATGGGAAGGGGGAGTGGGTCATCAACGGCGCCAAGCAGTTCATCACCAACTCCGGCAGCGAGATGACCTCGCTCGTCACGGTGGCGGCGCGCACCGGATCGCGAGACGACGGCCGCCCGGAGGTCTCGGCCATCGTCGTGCCCGCCGGCACACCCGGCCTCGACGTCGGACCGGCGTACGACAAGCTCGGGTGGCACATCTCCGACACCCACCCGCTGAGCTTCGACGACGCGCGAGTGCCGGCCGACCACCTGCTCGGTGAGCAGGGGAGGGGCTACGCGCAGTTCCTGTCCACGCTCGACGACGGCCGCATCGCCATCTCCGCTCTCGCCGTCGGGTGCATCCAGGCGTGCCTCGACCTGTGCGTGGAGTACGCGGGCGAGCGCACCACGACCGGCGACGTCCCCATCGGCAGCAAGCAGGGCGTGGCCTTCCCGATCGCCGACCTCGCCGTCATGGCGGAGGCCGGGCGGGCCCTGACCTACCAGGCGGCTGCCATGAAGGACACCGGCGCGAAGCACGGCGACCTGAAGCGTGCCGCGTCGATCGCGAAGCTCTACACGTCGGAGGCGGCGGTCAGCGCCACCCGGATCGCCACGCAGGTCTTCGGCGGATACGGCTTCATGGAGGAGTACCCCGTCGCCCGGTTCTACCGCGACGCGAAGATCCTCGAGATCGGCGAGGGAACCTCGGAGGTCCAGCGCATCCTCATCGCGCGCAGCCTCGGCCTGCCGGCCGAGTGACCACAGGGCGCGTCTTCTTTCCCATCCGGGTCTGCGCGGCGTCGCATCTCATCTGGCGGCGTTATCGTCGGTCGCCGCACAACCCCGGTGCGCCTCCCTCCTCTGCCTTGCCAGCCGAGCGCGACCCCACGCATCCCTCGAACTGGAAGAGGAAGACACACCCTTCACGTCCAGAGGTCGGTCCAGCGGACGCCGAGGTCGCCGACGAGATCGCGTAGCAGCGGGAGGCTGACTCCCACGACGGTGTGGTGGTCGCCCTCGATGCCCCGCACGAATGCGCCGCCGAGGCCGTCGATCGTGAACGCTCCGGCCACCTGGAGCGGCTCACCGGTCGCCACGTAGGCCTCGATCTCCTCGTCCGAGACGTCGGCGAAGTGCACGACCGTGGCGGCCTGCTCCACGAACTCGCGGTTGCCGCGGCGGACGCAGTGCCCGGTGTGCAGCACGCCGGACTTGCCGCGCATCCGGCGCCACCGGGTGATGGCCTCGCGTCGCGTCGACCGGCTTGCCGAGGATCTCGCCCTCGAACGCGAGCACGGAGTCACACCCGATGACGAGCGCCTCGGGGTCCTGCAGCCGCGCGTCAACAGCCCGGCACTTCAGCTGGGCGAGGGCTGCCGCGAGGTTGGCCGGGTCGTGCGAGGTCATTTGCTCCTCGTCGACACCGGACACCTCGACCTCCGGGTCGAGGCCAGCCGAGCGCAGCGTCGCGAGGCGGGCGGGGGAGGCGGACGCGAGGACGACCCTCATCGATGCTCCTTCGACTCGTAGCGGGTGCGGACGACCTCGAGCCGCGGATCGCGGAGCAGGTCGTCGGTGAGGGCAGCGGACCCGCCGACGCCGGTCCAGGTGGTCTCGATGTCGGTGGCGACACACCAGGCGTCGTCTGCGGGCCACAGGAGATTGGGGCTGTTGATGTCGCGCGGGATGCCGTGGCCGAACGAGGCGGCACCCCACCGTCCGGCGTCCGACAGGGGCCCGGCGAAGAGCAGGTGGTCACGCCCGGCCACGCGCAGCCTTGGGCCGTCCAGAACCTCCGGTGCGAACGCCGGTGGTGGCGGGGGAGGCGGCTTCGGCTTGGTGAAGATGCGTCCCGGCCATGCGGCCGGTGCGGCCGCGAACGAGAGGAAGCCGACCGCCTCGCCGCCGACGATCTCTCCATAGCCGTCCCAGAGCGCGTGGAAGCAGCGGTCAGCCGATCGGGTGTGACGGGCGAGGACGTCGACCAGGGCGGCGAGCTCGTCCTCAGGCAGATGACCCTCGACGCGCTCGTGGCCCTCCTCGGAGCTGGTCCACGGATGGAGCACCCGCACGTAGGACTCGAAGCCCGGCGGCCCGAGCGCGGTGACGCCTGAACCGGTGAGCCAGTCGCCAGCCGAGAGGTCGGAGGTTGGTCGGAGGGGCATCCTCAGCCCCAGGCGGAACGGCGCCACTGGTCGGGGCCGACGCGGTGCGGCCTGCGGACGAGGCGCGCGGGGTGGCCCCACTCGCTGCGCGGACGCTTGGCGACGCGGGCGGCGGCGTGCGCGGCCGCGGCGTTGCGAGCGGCGATGACGGCCACCAGAGCCGCGAGCTCCTCTGGCGTGAGGTCGCCCTTGACCACCCGCAGGATCGGCTTCGGAGGAAGGGCCTCGACAGACTCGTCGTCGTCCATCAGAGGGGGATGTTCCCGTGCTTCTTGGGCGGCAGCGTCTCGCGCTTGGTGCGCAGCAGCCTCAGGGCCTTGATGACCTCGGCACGCGTCTCGTTGGGCTCGATCACGGCGTCGATGTATCCGCGCTCGGCCGCGAGGTACGGGTTGCACAGCGTGTCCTCGTACTCGGTCATCAGCTCGGCACGCTTCGCTTCGGGGTCGTCGGCCTCCTTGAGCTCCTTGCGGTACAGGATGCCGACCGCACCGGAGGCGCCCACCACCGCGATCTGCGCCGACGGCCACGCCAGGCTGATGTCGGAGCCGAGGTGCTTCGAGCCCATCACGTCGTACGCGCCGCCGTAGGCCTTGCGGGTGATGACGGTGACGAGCGGGACGGTGGCCTCGACATACGCGTAGATCAGCTTGGCGCCGCGCCGGATGATGCCGTTCCACTCCTGCTCGGTGCCCGGCAGGAAGCCGGGCACGTCGACGAAGGTCAGGATCGGGATGTTGAAGGCGTCGCACGTGCGCACGAACCGGGCCGCCTTCTCGGAGGCGTCGATGTCGAGACATCCCGCGAACTGCATCGGCTGGTTGGCGACGACGCCGACGCTGCGGCCCTCGACCCGGCCGAATCCGACGACGAGGTTGGGGGCGAACAGCGGCTGGACCTCGAGGAAGTCCTGGTCGTCGAGGGTGGCCTCGATGACCGTGCGGATGTCGTAGGGCTGGTTGGCCGAGTCGGGGATGAGGGTGTCGAGCGCCATCGCGACGTCGTCCGGCTCGAGATCCACGACCTCGTCGTACGGCTCGGGCTCCTCCATGTTGTTCTGCGGGAGGAACGAGAGCAGGGCCTTGACGTACTCGATCGCGTCGTCCTCGTCTGAGCCCATGTAGTGCGCGTTGCCGCTGCGCGAGTTGTGGGTGCGGGCGCCGCCCAGCTCCTCCATCGTGACGTCCTCGCCGGTGACCGTCTTGATGATGTCCGGGCCGGTGATGAACATGCTCGACGTCCCGTCGACCATGATCGTGAAGTCGGTGATCGCGGGTGAGTAGACGTGGCCGCCGGCGCAGGAGCCCATGATGAGGCTGATCTGGGGGACGACGCCGGACGCGTACACGTTGCGCTTGAAGATCTCGCCGTAGAGGCCGAGCGAGACGACACCCTCCTGGATGCGCGCTCCGGCTCCCTCGTTGATGCCGATGATGGGGCAGCCGTTCTTGATGGCGAGGTCCATGACCTTGACGATCTTCTCGCCGTACACCTCGCCGAGGCTGCCGCCGAAGATGGAGAAGTCCTGGGCGAAGACGCAGACCTGACGCCCGTCGATGGTGCCGTAGCCGGTGACGACGCCGTCGCCGATCGGCCGCTTCTTGTCGAGTCCGAACGCGGTGCTGCGGTGGCGGGCCAGGGCGTCGAGCTCCACGAAGGAGCCCTCGTCGAGGAGGATCTCGATGCGCTCACGGGCGCTCTTGCGGCCGCGCGCCTCTGCCTTCTCGTGCGCCTCCTTGGCGTGCTCGACCTCGACCTCTTGGCGTCGGCGCTGGAAGTCGGCGAGCTTGCCGGCCGTCGTGTGCAGCTCAGGGTGCTCGGCGATCTTGTCGGCGGTGATGTCTACGGGGGTGGCCTCGGTCATGGGGGTCAGCGTACTGACCCTCATCTGTCGTCGACGCCGCCAGCCCCGGCACCCAGCCCGGGTGTGTGAGGCTGGAGCCATGTCCTATCGCGACCTGGACCGGCCACCGTTGGACGCGCGGGCCCTGCAGGCGGCGCTGGTGGTGCCGGGCGGCTTCTGGACGGACGTCGTCGTCACGTCCTCGACGGCGAGCACCAACGCCGATCTGGCCGATGCCGCTCGCGTGGGTGCCGCCGAGGGCTCGGTCCACACCACCGACCACCAGGTCGCCGGTCGGGGCCGCCTCGATCGCACCTGGGACTCACCGGAGGCGTCAGGCATCGCGGTCTCGGTGCTGCTCCGACCTGCCGACGTACCCGCGGGACGGTGGGTGTGGCTTCCGCTGCTCGTGGGTCTGGCGGTCGCCGCGACCGTCGAGGAGTGCGGCGTCCAGGCCGGCCTGAAGTGGCCCAACGACGTCGAGGTCGACGGCCGCAAGATCGCCGGCATCCTGCTCGAGAGACTCGACACGTCCGAGGGCCCGGCTGCCGTGGTGGGCGTGGGCCTCAACGTCTCGATGCGGGCGGACGAGCTGCCCGTCGACACGGCGACGTCGTTGCTGCTCGAGGACGCGAGCGAGACCGACCGCACCGTCGTGCTGCGGCTGCTGCTGCGCAACCTGGAGGCGCTCTACCGGGCCTGGCGCGGCGCCGGTGGCGATCCCGCCGCAGGGGTGCGCGAGTCGTATGTGCGGCGCTGCGTGACGATCGGGTCCGACGTGAGTGTCGCCATGCCCGACGGCTCGACCCTCAAGGGACGTGCCGAGGACATCGACGACCTCGGACGCCTCGTGGTCGGCGGAACCGCGGTCAGCGCTGGTGACATCACCCATGTCCGGCCCGACTCATCGGGTTCATGACAAAATCGGTTCCATGACCCTGCCACGCAAGCTGATGATCGACGGTGAGCAGACCGTCACCACCACCCGTACGCACGTGAAGGTGCTGTTCATCCCCGTCATCATCCTGCTCGCCGTCGCGACGGCGGGCGCGTTCCTGGCGGCCCGAGTCGGCAATGGCGCCAACGGTGTCCCGCGCTGGGTCGTCATCGGCATCGCTGTCGTGCTGGCGATCTGGGGAGCGGTCCTCCCGTTCGTGCGGTGGTACCTGTGGACGTACACGCTCACCAACAAGCGCATCGTCGAGCAGAAGGGCATCCTCACCCGCACCGGCCGCGTCATCCCGCTGAGCCGCATCAACGACGTCGCGTTCGAGAAGAACCTCAACGACCGCATCCTCGGCTGCGGCACGCTCGTGATCCACGACGCCAGCGAGCAGGCCGGCCTGGAGCTGCGCGACATCCCGCACATCGAGGACCTGCATCGCACCGTCACCGGCCTGGTCGACCAGGCGCACCGGACGAGTGATGAATCGATCTGAGTCGACGGATCCACCTTCTGAGCCTCAGGACGAGCTCAAGGACGAGCTCTCTCGCCTGATCCTGGGAGCGGACCCCGGACTCACCGGCGAGGAGGTCACCTCGCAGGGCGGCCTGAGCCTCGAGCGCGGCGCGCGTCTGTGGCGCGCGCTCGGATTCCCGGACCCGGGCGACAACCCCACGTACGGCGAGTCGGACGTGGAGGCCATCTCCATCGTCGCGGCCGCGCTCGAGCGCGGCCTGCTCGACGAGGAGACCGTCTTCCGGATGACCCGCGCGCTCGGCCAGACGATGTCGCGTCTCGCCGACTGGCAGGTGGCCACGCTCGTCGAGCAGGTCCAGGCCCACGTGGGCGAGGGCCGGGCGCCGGGCCGGCTCGAGGCCGCGGTGGCGCTCGCCCAGGAGGCCGAACCGGGTTTCGAGCGCCTGATGATCTACGCGTGGCGCCGTCATCTCGCGGCTGCCGCCGCACGCATGGAGGCACTGGGGGCCGCAGACGCGGAGCTGCTGTCGACCACCATGACCGTCGGGTTCGCCGACATGTCCCGGTTCTCCGCACTTTCCAACGAGCTCGACGACATCAGCCTCGGTGCCCTCGTGGAGAACTTCGAGAACCGCTGCTCCGACGTCGTCACGGGCCACGGCGGTCGCGTCATCAAGGCGCTCGGCGACGCCACCCTGTTCGTGAACGCCGACGGGCGCAGCGCCACGATCACCGCGCTCGACCTCATCGACAGCGTCGGATCGCAGGAGGAGATGCCGGCCATCCGGGTCGGCCTCGCCACCGGGTCGGTGCTGAGCCGTCTCGGTGACATCTTCGGCCCGCCGGTCAACCTGGCCGCCCGTCTCTCGCACGTCGCGCGCAGCAATCGCGTGATCGTCGACGATCTGACCGCAGCATCGCTCGACCCGTCCGAGTTCGACTGCCGCCGCATGCCGGCCCGGCCCATGCGCGGGTTCGGCGATGTCGTGCCCATCACGGTGAGCCGCCGACGCGGGTTCCGCTCCCCTAAGGTGAAGCGGTGAGCTCTGCAGTCTCCCGCCCGCGGCCCGGGATCCCCGCTGGGACACCGGCCGATCTGGCCGTCATCGGAGGGGGCCAGCTCGCCCGCATGATGCAGCAGGCCGCCATCGGGCTCGGCGTGCGCATCCGCCTTCTCGCCGAGGGTCCGGACGTCTCCGCTGCCCAGGTCATCCCCGACCACATCGTCGGCGACCACACAAGCCTCGACGACCTGCGCGCCGTGGTCGCCGGTGTCCCCGTCGTCACCTTCGACCATGAGCACGTGCCGCCGGAGCACCTCCGGACGTTGGAGGCGGAGGGCCACGCCTGCCGGCCCGGGCCAGATGCTCTGATCCACGCGCACGACAAGGGCGTCATGCGCACCCGGCTCACGCAGATGGCGGTGCCCACACCGCGCTGGGCCTTCGTCGAGTCGGTCTCGGATCTGGCCGACTTCGGTCTGCCGGCCGTGGTGAAGACGACCGTCGGCGGCTACGACGGCAAGGGTGTCTGGGTCGTGAGCTCGCCGGCCGACGCCGACGAGGCCTTCGCGTCAGGCCGCTCCCTGCTGGCCGAGGAGCTCGTCGACTTCCGCCGCGAGCTGTCCGCGCTCGTCGCCCGCTCGCCGTCCGGCGAGGTGGTGGCCTACCCGGTCGTCGAGTCGCGCCAGGCCGACGGCGTCTGCGCCGAGGTCATCGCGCCTGCACCCGACCTCGACCCGGCACTGGACGCCGAGGGTCGCGCGATGGCCGAGCGCATCGCGACGGAGCTCGATGTCACCGGGATCCTCGCGGTCGAGCTGTTCGAGACCCGAGACGGTCGCCTGCTGGTCAATGAGCTCGCGATGCGTCCGCACAACACCGGGCACTGGTCGATCGACGGTGCGCGCACGAGCCAGTTCGAGAACCACGTGCGAGCCGTGCTCGACCTTCCGCTCGGCAGCACGTCACCGCGCTCGTCGTGGTCGGTGATGGTCAACATCCTCGGCGGAACAGTGGAGGACCTCGAGGCTCAGCGCGCGATCGTGCTCGCGGCCGAGCCGGACGCCAAGGTCCACCTCTACGGCAAGTCGGTCAAGGCCGGCCGCAAGGTCGGGCACGTGACGGCGTACGGCGACGATCTCGACGACGTGCTCGCCCGGGCCCGTCGTGCTGCGGCACTGTTCACAGACGGAGTGACACATGACTGATCAGGCGCGTGTGGGAATCGTGATGGGGTCGGACTCGGACTGGCCGACGATGGAGGACGCGGCGACGGCTCTCGGCGAGTTCGACATCGCCTTCGAGGCCGACGTCGTCTCCGCCCACCGCATGCCCGACGAGATGCTCGCCTATGGGCGTGACGCCCAGGGACGCGGGCTCGAGGTCATCATCGCCGGCGCCGGGGGAGCGGCCCACCTGCCCGGCATGCTCGCCTCCGTCACGCCGCTGCCGGTCATCGGCGTCCCGGTGCCGCTCAAGCACCTCGACGGGATGGACTCGCTGCTCTCGATCGTGCAGATGCCCTCCGGCGTCCCGGTCGCCACCGTCTCGATCGGCGGTGCTCGCAACGCCGGCCTGCTCGCGGTGCGCATCCTCGCTGTCGGCGACGCCGATCTCACCACCCGGATGACCGCCTTCCAGCAGGAGCTCTCCGACGCCGCCCGGGCCAAGGGGCAGAAGCTGCGCAGCCCCGGTGGTGAGGCCGGGTTCCACTAGACGCCTCCGTCAGGACGTCTTCAGGTCGAGCTGGATGACGACGAGGGCGGTCCGCCACGGCAGGTCAGTACGGAGCCGGAGCAGCGGCGGCGCACCGACGGCGCACGACTGGTCCGCCAGCGGCAGCCCAGGGCACGACAGGTTGCGCACCTCGTCCCCGAGGACGACGACAGCGACCGCCAAGGTGTTCGGCACCCCGCTCGTCAGTGGCCGCACTGCGCCCAGTGCCCGCCCCTTCGCCGAGGGCTTGCTGCGCACCACGGCCCGGTTCAGCTCGTACGTCATCTCGAACCGCCGGGCCGGTTCGTCGAGGTCCAGGGTCATGGGCCGGTTGACGACACCGTCGGTCACCTGCACTGACTGGTCACCCGCCACGATCCGGACCTTCGAGGCGTACGGTTCCTTGCCGGCGAACGTGGACCCGGCGGCGGAGAAGTCAGGCGGCCGCACCTCGAGTGACTCCGTCGGCTCCTCGATGAGCACCGACTCGGTCACCTCCATGGTGGCGTCCGACTTGGGTGTGACGACCAGATTGATGCCAGGTTCGGTGGATCCGGGCCCGCCGGACGATGCCGCCGAGTCGGGGGCGTCGGTCACTCGATCCGGGGACTCGTCGGTCGCCATCCGGAAGAACATGATCGTGGTCGCCAGGACGGCGAGCACGACCCAGACAGCCAGGGCGCGGCGGTACACGGGGCGCAACGAGCTAGCTGCAGCCAAGGCGGTCACCCTCCACGATGCGGTCTGCCACGACATTCCCGGCACCCCACCGTGCTTGGACTCTTGAGGAATATCTCATACGTCCGTAGCATCAGAGCGCTGAAGCGGGGTGGGCTCCTTGCGGTCGTCAAAAACCGCACCCCGAGCCGAAGGAACCACCGTGGATGTCATCGCAGATCGTCGCGTCACCCTTGTCCTGCTGTGCATCGGGAGCGCTGGCGCTCGCCGGCGTCGCGGTGGGTCCCGGTCATGCGGCCGACACCGCCGAGGTCTATGTCGTTCAAGGCCTGCCCGGCAAGACGCTCGACGTCTCGATCGACGGGGAGTCGGTGAAGAGCGGTGTCGCCACGGCCAAGGTGGTCGGCCCGTTCGACGTCGAGCCCGGCAGCCGCACGGTGACGTTCGCCGACGGCGGCGACACCGTCCTGGAGCGCACGGTGAAGGTGACCGCGGGCTCGAGCAAGGACGTCGTCATCCATCTCCCGGCCTCGGAGTCGGCCAAGCCGACGGTCACCGAGTTCGAGAACGACCTGTCCTCGCCACCCAAGGGCAAGGCCACGCTGGCAGTCGCGCACACTGCTGCGGTCCCGCCTGCCGACATCCGGGTCGACGGCAAGGTGCTGTTCGAGAACGTGGCGAACGGCGAGTCGCTCACCCTGGTCGTTCCGGCCGGCACCTACACCGTGGACATCGTCCCGACCGGCAAGGACGGCCCGGCCGTCCTGGGGCCGCTCGAGCTCCCGGTCAAGGCCGGTGGGCTCGATCGCGTGTTCGCGGTCGGTGACCCCGCGAAGAAGACCATGAACGTGGCGGTCCACACGATCGCGACGGGCTCCAGCGGCTCCGATCGTCCGGACCGGGTCGACACCGGGAGCGGTGGCCAAGCGTCCGGGTACGTCGGGCCCGTCGGGGCAGGCCTCTTCGATTGAGAGTCACGTCGCCCAGCGGCCGGGCGTCGAGCGTCCGGGCGTCGATCGCCGTACTCCTCGCCGTACTCGTCTCCGGTCTGGTCGCCGGTTGCGCCTCGGGCCAGACGGCCGACGGCGGCACCGACGCGCCGGCAGCCAATGAAGGCCGACCGGCCGCATCGACGCGGGTCACCTTCGTGCCCGAACAGGTGACGCTCCCCGGCGGTGACAGTGCCGACGTGCACTCCGCCAGCACCGTCGACGGCGAGCTCGTCGTGCCCGAGGACGTCGACCACCTCGGTTGGTGGGACGGCAGCGCCTCGGTCGGAGAGGCGTTCGGCTCGACGGTGATCGCGGGTCATGTGGACTCCGCGACCGGAGGAGTGGGGTACTTCGCGCGCTTGCTGTCGATCCGGAAGGGGGAGCGGGTGACCGTCCGCGCCGACGAGCATCGGCTGACCTACCGCGTGGTCTCCGTGCGGTCGGTGAGCCAGGACGCGCTCGCGACGACGAGCGCCGCGTTCGACCAGAAGGGCGAGCATCGCCTGGTCCTGATCACCTGCACGGGAACCTTCCGGCCCGGTCGCGGCTACGACAAGAACCTGGTGGTGATCGGCGAGCCCCTCGGACTCGCGCGCTGATCCATGCAGGTCAGTACAGGCCCTTCGAGTACTGCTCCCCGTAGTACGCCTCGAGCTCCTCGACCGTGTCGTCGGGACGTTCCAGGGAGTGGGCGATCTCGGCCCGCGACGGCACGGCGTCGGGTGCCCACGACTCCGGATCCCAGAGCCGAGAGCGCAGGAACGCCTTCGAGCAGTGGAAGAACACCTGCGCCACGGCTATCTCGCAGATGATCAGCGGACGATGTCCCTTGACCACCATCGCGTCGGCGTAGGGGGCATCCGCCAGCAGCGTGGCTCGACCGTTGACGCGCAGGGTGTCACCACGGCCGGGGACGACGAACAGCATCCCGATGTGGGGATTCTCGAGGACGTTCTGGTAGCCGTCGGCACGCTTGTTGCCCGGACGCTCGGGCAGCGCCAGCGTGGTGTCGTCGACGACATGGACGAATCCGGCCGGGTCGCCCTTGGGGGAGACGTCGCAGGTGCCGTCGGCTGCCGAGGTCGAGACCAGGCAGAACGGTGAGGCGGCGATGAACGCCCGGTGCTCGGGGTGCAGGCGGTCGCGATCCTTCTCGAGGACGCGCGGCAACGGGGTGCCGATGATCTCGCGCAGCTGCGCGGCATCGGTGATCGTGGTGCGCATGCCTCAGGGTAGGTGCACCGTCGTCACGACTTCTTGGGCAAGCCGTCCCTGGTGCAGAGGTTGCCGATCTGGTCGGTCTGGTCGTTCTTGATGTAGCCGAACATCTTCAGGGCGCGTTCGCGATCCCAGCGCACGCTGAAGTCCGCGATGGGCACGGTGCAGCTGAGGCCCTCGCCGCCCATGGCCGAGGAGAGGGCGAGGGCGAACCGGGCGAGCGCGAGCGGTCCCATGCCCTCGCCGACTTGCACCGAGCTCGCTGCGCCCGCGTTGATCTTGACGTAGCGGACCGGGTTGATGAACGTCCACGGCGACTTGGCCTTCTGCGCGATGCCGCCGAGCACCTCGCGCTGGCTCTGCCCGCGCTGGATGTCGCCGGTCGCGTGGGCATGCCGGCTGCGGGAGTAGCCGAGCGCGGTCTTGCCGTCCGCGTTCTGGCAGCCCTTCCGGATGTCGAGACCAGCGTCCCGGTCCTTGAGGTTCTTCTTCGGGCATATCTCGACGCCGTCGAGGGCGTCGACGACCTTGACGAGGCCGCCGAAGCCGACCTCGACGTAGTCGTCGATCTCCAGGCCGGTCGACTGCTCGATCGACTGAACCAGCAGCTCGGGGCCGCCGAAGGCGTAGGCCGCGTTGATCTTGGTGGTGCCGTAGCCCTCGATCGGCACCAACGAGTCGCGGGGGATCGAGACGAGCGTCGAGGGTCCGGCACCGGTGTGGAGGAGCAGGATCGTGTCGGTGCGGCCGCGTCCTCCGGAGTCCTTGCCGGTCTTGAGGTCGCGCCGCTCCTGCTTCGTCAGGCCCTTGCGGCTGTCGGAGCCCACGAGGAGATAGGTGGCGCCGGGTTGGCCCTCTGGGCGGTCACCCTCGGGATCGGCGTCCACGGTCGTGATCGCCGCCCACGCCCAGAGCGGCACGGCGACGAGGAACACGATCCAGGCGAGCAGGAGGATCAGCACGATGATCACGGCACGGCGTCCCGTGCGCTTGCGAGGAGGAGGGCGGTTGCGGCCGCTGCCGCCGCGGGAGCTGCCGGGTGGAGGGAGGTTCGGCGGGGGGAGGTCGCCCCGGGACTGCTTCGGCTGCACGGCCGTCGGACGGGAGTCCGAGTTGCTGCCGTACAGCCAGTCGTATCCGCCCTCAGGGCGCTCGTCCGGCATGCCCCGACGGTACCGGAACACGGTTCGTCCGCCCGTTGTCGACGTGCGGCGACGTTTGAGGAAAGCCGGCGTGTCACGGCGAGCCCTCGACCTCTAGTCGAGACTTTGTGGTTCGATCGAGTCGACCTCATTTCCTTCCCCAGTGAGGACCCACATGCTTGACGAACGGGTGGGCGTGTTCGGCGGCTCGTACCTCCACGCCACCGAAGCGTCGGAACGCGTCCAGTTCCGCCGCGCCCTCACGCTGACCTTCATGACCCTGGTGATGCCGGGCTCGGCTCAGCTCGTGATGGGCAGCCGCCGGGTCGGTCGCATCGCGATCCGGGTGTGGCTCGGGTGCCTCCTGATCGGTGGCTTCGTGCTGTTCCTGGCACTCACGTCGCGCAGCGGGCTGTTCACGTTCCTCACCGACGAACGGGTGCTGACGTTCGGTCGATGGTTCCTCACGGCCGGCGCCGTCGCGTGGGTCGCCCTGCTGCTGGACGCCTGGCGGCTCGGCCGGCCGCTCCAGCTCCGCCGCAGGCATCGGCTCTGGATGACGGGTGTCAACGGCGTGCTCTGCTTCGCCACCGCCGGCGTGATGTTGTTCGCCGCCCACACGGTGGCGGTGCAGAACGGGTTCATCGGCACCGTGTTCGCGTCCGAGGCGGTCTCCGGACCCGAGTCCGGTCGGTACAACGTCCTGCTGCTGGGTGGCGACTCCGGTCCCGACCGCACCGGGCTGCGTCCGGACTCGCTCACGGTCGCCAGCATCGACGCCGAGACCGGGCGCACCGTCCTGGTCGGCCTGCCGCGCAACCTCGAGAACATCCCGTTCCCGAAGGGGTCGGTCATGGCGAAGGAGTTCCCGCGCGGCTTCGACTGCGACGGGTGCGAGCTCAACAGCGTCAACACCTGGGCCAACGACCACGCGAAGCTCTTCGGCACCAAGAAGCCCGGCATCGAGGCCACGATGGGCGCCGTCGAGGAGATCACCGGTCTCGACCTCAACTACTACGCCATGGTCAACCTGCGCGGGTTCTCCAAGCTCGTGGACGCGGTCGGCGGCGTCACCATCGACGTCAAGGAGCGCACGGCCATCGGCGGCATCGGCGCCCCGATCCGGGGCTGGATCCCGGCGGGCGAGCAGAAGCTCAACGGCAGCCAGACGCTCTGGTACGCGCGCAGCCGGGTGCAGAACGACGACTGGTCGCGCATGGGCCGGCAGAAGTGCGTGATGAACGCGATGCTGCACCAGCTGAGCCCGCAGGCCGTCCTCCTGAACGTGGAGAAGATCGCGGAGTCGAGCAAGAGCCTGCTCACCACCGACATCCCGGCGAAGCAGCTGGGCACGTTCATGGACCTCGCACTCAAGGCGAAGAGCCAGAAGGTCTCCACCGTCTCGCTGGTGCCGCCGGTGATCTTCACCGGCAACCCCGATTTCGACAAGGTCCGGAGGCTGGTGGACAAGGCGATCGACAAGGCCGAGGGTTCGAAGGCCGCGTCCGGCGGGATGCTCGACGCCAAGCTGTCGATGCCCGACACCGAGCAGCAGAAGCAGGACCCGCGCAAGGCCAATCAGACCGAGGACCTCGACGCGCTCTGCTGAGAATTTTACGGTTTCGGACCGAGATCGCAGGAAAGAACGGCGTCAGTGATAATGGTCGTTCGCGCTTCTTGACCGTGAGGATGCATGGGCCACCGATCGGACCACAGGTCTTCCCTGCTGGGCCGCGGCTACCGGGACTTCCACCTGGATTCGCCGCGCGTCCGCTTCCGGCGCGCCTTGGCCCTGTGCGCCATGACGGTGGTGGCGCCGGGCTCGGCCCAGTACTCGGTCGGACGCCGGTCCGTGGGCATCGTGGCGCTGGTGTGCTGGGCCGGCTTGCTGGCGGGCGTCGTCTTTCTCGTCTGGGAGCTGCGCACGAACCGTTCCGCCGTGCTCTCCCAGCTCACCGACACCGATGTCCTGCTCGCGGCCCGCTTCGGCGTCGCGCTCGTGGCGATCCTCTGGATCGCCCTGCTGATCGACGCCTGGCGCCTGGGAAGGCCGTTCTCGCTCAACTTCGTGCGCGGCGCCATGATCATGGTCATCAACACCGCCCTCGTGCTCGGCGTCGGGGCGTCCGCCGTGGTGGCCTCACAGGCGATCGACGCGCCGCGGCAGGTGATCAAGGAGGTCTTCACGGCCACCAAGACGTCCGCGCCGCTCAAGGGGCGCTACAACATCCTGCTGGTGGGCTCCGACTCCGGCAAGGACCGCATCGGCATCCGCCCGGACTCGTTGACGGTGGCGAGCGTCGACGCCGACACCGGCCGCACGGTGCTCGTGTCGCTGCCGCGCAACCTGCAGAACGTGCCGTTCCGCAAGGACTCCCCGATGCGCACGCTCTACCCGAACGGGTACAACTGCGGCACCGAGTGCCTGATCAACGCGGTGCACACCACGGCCGAGAACCGCAAGGACCTGTACCCGAACAGTGACGACCCCGGCCTCGACGCGACGATCGACGCCGTGGAGGGCGCCACGGACCTCAAGATCAACTACTTCGTGATGGTCAATCTCAAGGGATTCGAGTCGCTCATCGACGCGGTCGGGGGTGTCGAGGTCGACGTCAAGTCCCGTATCGCCAAGTTCGGCAGCACGACGGTCTACAAGCAGCAGTACATCGAGCCCGGCAAGCGGGTGCTGGATGGCAACGACGCGCTCTGGTACGCGCGCAGCCGCTACATGGCCGACGACTACGTGCGCATGGGACGCCAGAAGTGCCTCATGAAGTACATGGCGGACCAGCT
Source organism: uncultured Actinomycetota bacterium (assembly GCA_963726885.1). Taxonomy (GTDB): domain Bacteria; phylum Actinomycetota; class Actinomycetes; order Propionibacteriales; family Nocardioidaceae; genus Aeromicrobium. The sequence goes on from CAVSDS010000013.1 coordinate 158,809, forward strand.
CAGTCCCCAGAAGGTGGTGCTCAACGCCCAGGACATCGCCACCTCGAGCAAGCAGCTGCTCCGCACGAACATGCCGGCCAAGGAGCTCGGCCAGTTCGCCGACCTCGTGCTGAAGTCTCGCGGCGAGCGGATCTCGAGCGTCTCGCTGGTGCCTCCGCAGGTCTCGGTCACGGCGCCCGACTTCGGCAAGATCCACCGGATGATCGCGAAGGCGATCGAGAAGTCCGAGGCGACCCGCGCGTCCTCGGGCTCGCCCGACCCTCAGCGAGCCCCGACGAGACGAGTCCCGACACCTCGCCCAGCGGCGGCACCGTGGACAACCCTCGCGAGGCCAACTCCACCGACGATCTCGCCGAGGCGTGCTGACGACCACCTCCCACTGACTCGACTCAGTGGTTGGACTCCTCGTAGGCCTCGATGACCTCATCGGGCTTGCCGTCCAGCATCACTTCGCCCTTGTTGATCCAGATCACCCGGTTGCAGGTGTCGCGGATCGACTGCATGGAGTGGCTGACCAGGAACACGGTTCCGGCATTGTCGCGGATGTGGCGGATGCGCGCCTCGCTGCGCTTGCGGAACGTCTTGTCGCCGACGGCGAGTGCCTCGTCGACGATGAGGATGTCGTGCTCACGCGCCGTGGCGATGGCGAACTTCAGGCGGGCCGTCATGCCGGAGGAGTAGGTGCGCATCGGCAGCTCGATGAACTCGCGGATGCCGGCGAAGTCGACGATCTCGTCGAACTTGGCCTCGATCTCGTCGAGCGGGAGTCCGAGGGCGAGGCCGCCCAGGATGACGTTGCGCTCGCCCGACAGGTCGCGGATGAGCGCGGCTCCGACGCCGAGCATGCTGGGGCGCGACGACGCGTAGATCGAGCCCTGCGACGTGGGCGTCAGGCCGACGATCGCCCGCATCAAGGTGGACTTTCCCGATCCGTTCGAGCCGATGATCCCGACGCTGTCGCCCTCGTAGGCGATCAGGGAAACGCCCCTGAGCGCGTGCACGGTACGGGTCTTCCGGCTCCGCTGCATCAGCTTGCGGGCCGAGTCGTCGGCGGAGGCGCGTTTGCCGGTGGCGAGCACCTTGTACTCGACGTGGACGTCGTCGACGACGACGGCGGCCCGGCGCCCCTCAGTCGGTTCGTCCATACCGCTCCTCGGCCGCCCAGAAGTACACCATGCCGATGGCCAGCGCCCCGAAGGACCACGCCGAGGCGTACGCCCAGTACTCGGTCTTGATCACGTAGTCCGGCCCGTTCAGCATGATGCCGCGCGCGAGGTCCATGAACTCGTGGATGGGCTGGGCGTCGGCGATCTTCATGATCGTCTCGTTCTTGCCGAACCTGCGCTCGACGCTGAAGAAGACGCCGGACGTGTAGAAGAAGAACCGCGAGACGAACGGCAGCAGCTGGGTCAGGTCACGGAAGTGGACCGTCAGCCGCGCCGTGATGAGGGTCAGGCCGGTGTTGAACACCGTGAAGAGCCCGACGAGGGGGATCAGCAGGAGCCACGTCCACTGCGGCTCCGTGCCGAACGCCAGGACGAGCCCGATCATGATCACGATCATCGGGACGAACTCCAGGAGGCGCTGCGTCACGAGGGCGAGCGGCAGCGACATGCGGGGGAAGCTGAGGCTCTGGACGAGGGCTGCGTTCTTGGTGATCGACTTCGCGCCCGCCGTGAAGCAGCTCGAGAAGAACTCGAAGAAGAACACGCCGATGACGAGGAACAGCACGAACTGGTCGGGCCGGCTCCTGGAGCCGAGGAGGATGCCGAAGATGGTGCCGTAGACCGCGGCGTTGATGAGCGGCCTGAGCACGACCCAGCCCATCCCGAGACGGTTCCGACCGTTGTCGGCCTCGATGCGGAAGCGCGCGAGCGAGTAGATGAACGTGCGGCGCTGCCAGACGTCGACGAGGTAGGCGAGGATCGGAGGACGTCCGCCGACCTTGTGCAGACCTTCTCGCGCCGCGTACTCGGCGAGACTCATGCCGTGGAGTCCCTCTCGTGCTGGGGGCCGGGCTGACCGGTCGAGTGTAGTGGACGCGTCACCGGCTTCGAGCCCGCTCCTGCTGTGCGAGACGACCGATCGTCTCGGGGGATGCGTGGGCGACGACCACGAGGGAACCGCCGCCGAGGCCGGAGGCGACCAGGAGGTCGAGATCACGCGAGAGGGGTCCCGGTTCGACGAGGACTCGCTCTGCCGACGGTTCGGTCGCGGTGGTGAGCTCGGCGTGCGTTGCTCGGCGTCCGTCGAGGTCGAGGGCGAGCGTGTCGGGCCCGGGCGGGTCGAGGGCGACGAACACGTCGCCGTGCGGTGGGACCTCTGCTCCGAGGTCGAGGAAGCCCTCCGGAGGCTCGGCGAACCGGCCGCCCAGGGGACGGAGGGATGCGGCCAGTCGCACCGGCTCGTCAGCCACCAGGTCGGGACCGCTGACGCCGATGTCGGCGCCGGCGTCGACCACGGCGGCGCCCACCGACCAGCACGAGAGCGCCCACACGAAGCGCAGCCAGTGCGACGGCAGTCCCAGCCGCACGCGGGTGCCGGGCTCAGCCTCCAGGTCCTCGACGAGGAAGTTGGACGTCTTGGCGACCCAGTTGGCGGTGGTGACGCCGCTCAGCTCGACCCGTTCGCCGGTCGCGTCGTCGTAGTAGGTGAGAAAGGGCCGTGCTGGGTCGGGGAGTCCGGCGAGCAGCCGGTGCAGGCTCATCGGACTGCTCCGACGGCGTCGCGCGCGGCGGCCAGGGTGGTGGCCGCGTCATGGTCGACCGCGAGCGTCGGCGACGCCATGGCGTCACGCAGGCCGGGCGTGCTGAGGAGCGGGTCCACGGTGAGGACGGGAGACGACGGACCGAGCAGGATGACGTCGGCGCCGGCGACCAGCTCGCGGACGGCCTCGGAGATCACCCACGACGGCGCGACGATCGTCGCCTCGATGGGCCGGTTCTCGGGAGGATCGGCCAGATGCTCCATGACGTGCACGGCGCGGCGGCCGCTCTCGTCCTCGACCACGACGTGGAGCTCGGCCCGGTCGTCGCTGACCGGATGCAGGCCGAAGGGGAGAGCGGCACGCGTGGCCATGGCCGCCGTGGCGTCGCCGAGGGTGTAGCCGGCCTGGAGCAGCTCGGTGCGCACGATCTGGCGGGCGATGTCCACGTCGCTGGGCCGCATCCATGCCGGTGAGAACCCGACCGTGGCGAGCTCGTCGGCGACCGTGAACGTCGGGGTGTCCGAGTGGTGGGGGAGGGCGAGGAACGCGTCGATGTCGGGGCAGCACTTGAGGCCGTGGGCCCAGTGGTCCCGCGTCACGGGCACCACCACGTCGAGCGTGTCGGCGTCCGTGATGAGCGTCGAGAGGTCGTGTGCGACGCTGACGCCGCCGAGATCGCTCAGAAACACCATCCGCATGTCGTCATCGTGACAGGTCGCTGAACAGCGGGTATGGGGTGGGCGACACGCCGAGGATCGCACCAATGTCGGGATTCCGCTTGACTTGTGAGATAGCCGGGTCTGTAATTACAGACATGTCATTCGATGAGGGTCTGGAGCTCGATCACGACGAGGAGCTCATGTGGCAAGAGCGCGCCCTGTGCGCGCAAACTGACCCCGAGGCGTTCTTCCCTGAAAAGGGAGGATCCACGCGTGAGGCGAAGCGGGTCTGCCTGACCTGCGACGTGCGTGGTGAGTGCCTCGAGTACGCGCTGGCCCATGATGAGCGGTTCGGCATCTGGGGCGGCCTGTCCGAACGTGAGCGCCGCAAGCTGAAGAAGCGCGCCTGACCCATCGCTGACCGCCCGGCCGTCCGGAGAATCCGGGGCCCGTGGCGGAGCGGGTCCTGTCCGAGAACCGATCAGGTGCGGTCCATTAGGCTGCACCCTTATGGACGAAACCGGATCGGCGCGCCACTGGCTCGATGATCCGCCGACCGTCGGAGCGGTCCTCGTCGCCCACAACGGCGCCGCCTGGCTCCCCAAGGTCCTCACCTCGTTCGCCGACATGTATCACGCCCCGACGGCATGGCGGGTCGTCGACGTCAGCTCCACCGACGGCTGCGCCGATCTGTTGCGTGACTCGTTCGGCGCCGAGCGCATCACCTACGCGCCATCGGGCACCGGCTTCGGCGAGGCGGTCCGTCTCGGCGTCGAGGCGATGCCGCGCACCGACTGGATCTGGCTCCTCCACGACGACGCCGCCGTGCTGCCGGGCACGCTCGCCGGACTCCTCGACGTCGCGACCTCTCAGGACGACATCGCGGCGGTCGGACCCAAGATCCGCGAGTGGCCGTCGTTGCGCCGGCTGCTCGAGGTGGGCCTCACGGTCACGAACACCGGCTCGCGCGAGACCGGACTCGAGACCGGCGAGCCCGATGCCGGCCAGCACGACCGGCCGCGCGACGTGCTCGCCGTCGACAGCGCCGGCATGCTGGTGCGCCGTGACGTCTGGGACGAGCTCGACGGCTTCGACCCGGCGCTGCCGATGTACTTCGACGACATCGACTTCGGCTGGCGCGTCGCGCGCGCCGGCTACCGCACCCGCACGGCACCCGGCGGGGTCATGTTCCACGCCGAGGCGAGCCGCCGCGGCACCCGGCGCCGCTCCGCCGGCAACGTCCCGCACTGGGAACCGCGCCGCGCTGCGCTGTACACGTTGCTCGCCAACACGTCCCCACCGCACATCTGGTGGCAGCACATCCGGTTGTTCGTCGGCTCGCTCATGCGCGTGATCGGTTTCCTCATCGGCAAGGATCCCGAGTCGGCCAGCGACGAGCTCCTCGCGCTGCGCGCCGTGTACCTCCACCCGATCGAGATGGGCGCGGCGCGACGCGCCCGACGCGCCACGTCGCGCCGATCCGACCGTGACATCCGCGAGCTGTTCCCGCCGTTCTGGCTGCCGTACAGACACGGGTTCGACGCCATCCGCGACACGATCGTGGCCTTGGTGCGGCCCGAGTCGATCGAGACCGTCGGGCGCCGCTCCGCTCTCGGGGATGGGGGACCCGAGGAGACCGAGGATCTCGACGACGGCCCGAGCCTGCTGGAGCGCCGGCCGTGGTTCGCCACGGTGATGGTGCTCATCGCCCTGTCGTTCGTCGCCGGGCGCGGGTTGTTCGGCGGCATCTCCGGCGGGACGCTGCACGGTGGTGCGCTGCCGCCGGCGCCCGGCACGGCCGGTGACTGGTGGTTGATGGTGTGGGAGCGCGGCCACGACATCGGTCTGGGCAGCACGTCGATCGGCCCCGTGTTCTCCATGCTGCTCGGCGCGGTGGCGACGCCGGTCTGGTTCAAGCCGGGCATCGCCATCACCGTCCTGATGCTGTTCGCGGTGCCGCTCGCCGGACTCGCCGCGCACCGGCTCGGCCGCCGCCTGACGTCGCGTCGCGGACTGCGCATCGTGTGGGCGATCTCGTACGCGCTCGCCATCGTCGCCACCGGTGCCGTCGCCCAGGGCCGGATCGGCACCGTCGTGGCGCTCGTGGTGCTGCCGATCGTCGTCAACACCGCCGGGCAGCTCGTCGAGAAGCCCGGCTGGCAGCTCGGCCTTCGTCTCGGCATCTGGATCTCGATCGCCGCGGCCTTCGCGCCGATCGTGCTGCCGATGTGCCTCGTCGGTCTCGTGCTCCTGCTCGTGCTGGAGGGGCGCTGGGTGCTGCGGGACGCGGTCATCGCGGCGCTCGTGCCGCTCGCTCTGCTGGGTCCGTGGATCGTCCAGCGCGCCGGGCACCCGTTCCGCATGTGGTGGGAGGCCGGCTTCCCCGTGCCGGGCGAGGCCACCGTGCTCGACGTGGCCCTCGGGCGCGCCGGTGGCCCCGGAGCGGCTCCGGCCTGGCTGGGCATCGGCTTGCTCGTGCTCGCCGTGCTCGCCCTCGTTCCGAGGCACTCCCGGGTCTACGTGCAGGTCTGCTGGGTCGTGGCCCTCATCGGCCTGGCCTTCGCCGTGCTCGGCACAGCCGTCACCTTCACCACAGCGGCCGGCCCGGCAGCGATCACGCCCTGGGTCGGTGTCCCCGTCGTCGTGTGGGTCGCCGGACTCCTCACGGCTGTGATGTTCGCCGCCCCCGAGGTCGGCGGGCTGCCCAAGCAGCTCATGGCCGTGCTGGCGATCGTGGCGTTGCTGCTGCCGGTCGGCACCGGAGCGTGGTGGTTGATGCGCGGTGAGGACGATCCGTTGGTCAAGGGCCGCCCGACCGTCGTGCCCGCCTTCCTCGCCGAACGCCCGGGTGACACGGCGGTCGTCACGGGGTCGGTCGAGCGCGGCGTCGACGTCAGCGTCGTCGCCGACGACGGGCCGTTCCTCGGTCAGGAAGCGCTCACCCCCGATCCCGAGCGGTCGGCGCTGACGACGGCGGCGGTGAGACGGCTGCTGGCCCGGGCGTCGTCCAGCGACATCCGTGCGCTCGAGGCCGTCGGCATCGACGCCATCTACGCCCCCCGGGCCGATCCCGAGGTCGTCCGCCGTATCGATTCCGCACCCCTGCTCGAGCCCGCCGGCAGCGATCGGCCGGACTCCCGGGTCTGGACGCTGTCCGTCGACCCGGTCCGGAGCGACGACGAGGCTCCGGTATGGCGTCTCGGTGTCTCGGCGCTCCAGATGTTCGCCTGGGCCGCGGCGATCATCCTCACCGCTCCGGTGCGCCGCCGCCACGTCCCTGACGCGCTCGGCGACGACGAGGAAGCGGAACAAGAGCTGGTCTCGACATGAGCAGCACACCCGGAGCCCGCGTCCGGCGACGCACCCGCACGACCTTCGGCCAGCGCCTGCGAACCGCCACACCCCCCATGGCCGCCGTGCTGCTGCTGGGGCTCGCGTTCGTCCTTCCCGACGGCACCGACGAGGAGCGTCCACCCGGACCGGTCACCGTCACCCGCTCGGCGTACGCCTGCCCGGCCGGGGACGGGATGTCAGTGTCGGCCGGCCAGGTCGTCGCCGGACGATCCGCGACGGCCAGCAGCCTTCCCGGCCGCACGGCCCTCGACTCACTCGGTGACGCGACCACGTGGCGACGCGACACGGTCGACGCCGACGGCGTCGTCATGGACCAGCGGGGCCGCGGGTCGGGTGCCGTCGGCTTCTTCAGCCAGAACTCCGGCAAGTCCGCGGGCGGGGGACTCGTCGTCGGGTCGTGCCCGCCGACCGTCGACGACAGCTGGTTCATCGGTGCCGGCTCCGGCGCCAAGCATCTCTCCACCCTGGTGCTCACGAACCTGTCGTCGGCGCCGGCCGTCGCCGACATCTCGTTCTGGGGGCCGGAGGGCAAGATCGACGCGCTCGACGCCGAGGGCATCGTGGTCGACCCGTTCACGGTCCGTCGGGTCGAGCTGGAGGATCTCGCCGCCGGTGAGGCCGATCTCGCGGTGCGCGTCGATCGTCGCCGCGGCTCCCTCGCCGTCGCCGCGCTCGACTCGTCCACGGCCGTCTTCCGCGGCACGGACGCGCTGGAGCCGACGACCGCGCCGAGTCGCGACCAGATCGTGGCCGGCGTGCCCTCGGGCACGGGCACACGCACGCTGATGCTCGTGAACCCGAGCACGTCGACGGCTCGGGTCGGAGTTCAGGTGATCGGCCCGAAGGGGAAGTTCGCACCGGATGGCCTGGACTCGGTCAAGGTCGAAGCCGGCCGGTTCACCGAGGTCACCGTGCCCAAGTCGGCGGGTTCGGACGGCACGGCCCTGCGGCTGCGCTCCGACCAGCCGGTCGCCGCCTCGGTCCGGGTCGCGCCTGGCACGAAAGACCGCGCCGTGGCCGAGGCCGTTCCTGCTCTCGACGGTCGTGCGCTGGTGCCGGTCGACCTCGGCGTCGACACCGATGAGCCCGAGCTCGTCCTCACCGCTGTGGGGCGGCAGGCCCGGGTGCACCTCGAGGCCTTCGACGCGGAGATGCGCAGTCAGGCCACGTCCGAGGTCACGATCGACGCTGACACCACCAAGAGCCTCGACCTGGGATCCTCCGACGTGCTCGACGCGAAGAACATCGCCTACGTGGTGGTGCGGGCCGAGGGCTCCGTCGTCGGCGCGGCCACGTACCGCCGTGGCAGTGGCATCGCCTCGCTCGGCCTGATCGAGGCGCCGGTCACCGTGCTCGGCCCCCAGGTGCGATCCGGCAGCTGACCAGCTAGCGCGGGTCGATGTCGTCCGGCGACACCTGCCAGACCTCGGCGAGACGATCGAGCAGCACCTGCCAGACGGCGTCCTCGAGCTGGATCGGGTCCGCGCACCGCTGGCTGATCGGCAACCGGTACAGCACGATGCGAGATGTGCCGCCGATGGTCGCACCCGTGCTGGTCGGCACGTCGTCGGACCACTCCGGTGGTAGCAGCGGGGCGTCTTCGACGACGACGTCGACATCGTCGGGCTCGGCGGCGAAGTGCTTCTCCATGGCGGCCAGGATCCCCTCGACGAGCACGTCGAACTGCTCGCGCGGGGTGCGGTGCGACGGCACGCTGGCCGGCGACAGCGGTCCCGGCAACGCCATCGGACCTCTCGCTCCGCGACCCCGGCGATCTCGCATGCGGCCGGGACGCGGGCCGCTGACCACACCGCCGAGGTGGGACATGCCGGAGAGGCTGGCGCCCTGCCCCCTGATGCCCCTGTACATGTCCTCGTCCATGGTGCTGCCGCCCTCCATGCGGTGAGCCTAACGCCGCGTGCCCTGACCTCCGGTTACCCTCGCCACGTGGGTGCATCCCGACGATGCACGCGGTCTGCGTGCTCCCAGCCAGCAGTGGCGACATTGACGTATGTCTATGCCGACCAGACGGCCGTGCTCGGGCCTCTGGCCACCCTCGCCGAGCCACACACGTACGACCTGTGTGCCGACCACTCGCAGCGGATGTCCGCTCCGCGCGGCTGGAACGTGCTGCGGCTGGCCCCCGATCCCGCCACGATCGAGCCGACGCACGATGACCTGCTCGCCCTGGCCGACGCCGTCCGTGAAGCCGGCCGTCCCGTGCCCGCGACCGAGCCAGCCGGCCCGCCGTCGCTGCACCTGGTGAAGTCCCCGAGCGACGACTCCGTCACCGAGCCACCCGGCGATCCCGTCACTCAACCGTCCAGCGACTCTGTCACTCCGCCGCCCGGCGGCGGGATCTGATGCATCCACGCCTCGAGGCGGTCGTCAAGGCGTACGACGTCCGCGGCCGCTCGCCCGAACAGCTCGACGCGGCGCTGGCCCGCGCGCTCGGCTCGGCATTCGCCGACGAGACCGGGATCAGCGACGGCCGTGGCAAGGCGGTCGTCGGGCGGGACATGCGCGCCTCGTCACCGGAGATCGCCGGAGCGATCGCGGACGGGATCCGGGGGAGGGGCGCCGGCGTGGTCGACATCGGGCTGGCGTCGACGGACCTCCTCTACTGCGCGTCGGGCGTGCTCGACCTGCCCGGCGTCATGGTCACGGCGAGCCACAACCCGGCGGGCGACAACGGCCTGAAGATGTGCCGGGCCGGCGCCCGTCCGATCGGTCTCGACACCGGCCTGGCGGCGATGGCCGAGGTGGCGGGCCCCATGCTCGAGGCCGACTCCACCCCCGCGAACGAGTCCGGCGAGGTGGAGGAGCTCGAGTTCCTCGACGTCTACGTCGAGAAGTTGCTGGACCTCGCTCCGGTCCGCGGCCGACGCCTCACCGTGGCGGTCGATGCAGGCAACGGCATGGCCGGCCACACGGTTCCGGCGGTGTTCGAGGCACTTCGCGCATCAGGGCTCGACGTCGAGCTGGTGCCGCTCTACCTCGAGCTCGACGGCACCTTCCCGAACCATGAGGCCAACCCCCTCGACCACTCGACGCTCGTCGACCTGCAGGCGGCGGTGCGCGAGCACAGGGCCGACATCGGGCTCGCCTTCGACGGCGACGCCGACCGTTGCTTCGTCATCGACGAGACCGGCGAGGTGGTGTCACCGTCGGCCATCACCGGCCTGATCGCCACCCGGCACCTGGCCATCGAGCCCGGTGCCACGATTCTCCACAACGTCATCACGTCGCGGGCCGTTCCCGAGATCGTCGAGGAGCGTGGCGGCACGGCCATCCGCACGGCAGTCGGCCACTCGCTCATCAAGGCCGAGATGGCGCGCACCGGCGCAGTGTTCGGCGGCGAGCACTCCGGCCACTTCTACTTCCGCGAGTTCTACCTCGCCGACTCCGGCATGCTCGCCGCACTGCACGTGATGGCAGCCCTGGCCGAATCCGAGCGAACCGTGAGCGACCTGATGGCGGAGTTCCTGCGCTACGCCTCGTCCGGTGAGATCAACAGCCGGGTCGACGATGCTGCTGCGGTTCTGGCCGGCCTCGAGGAGGCCTACGCGGAGCACGACCTCGATCATCTCGACGGACTCACCGTCACCGCCGACGACTGGTGGTTCAACGTGCGGTCGTCGAACACCGAGCCGCTGCTGCGGCTCAACGTCGAAGGGTCTGACGAGGCGACCATGGCCCGCGTCCGCGACGACGTCCTCAGCCAGATTCGTTCCTGAGTCCCCCTGAATCAGCACGGCTACAGTGTCCGCATGAACCTCGACCCCGCCCTCCTCGACATCCTGGTGTGCCCGCAGTGCCGGGCCACCTTGTTCGTCGACGACGACGCCGAGGAGCTGGTCTGCAACGCCTGCCAGCTCGCCTACCCGGTGCGCGGCGACATCCCGGTGATGCTCGTCGACGAGGCCCGCGACCTGTCGGCAGGGCGCTGATCGATGTCCGCGAGCGGGGGAACCAAGGCCGTTGTCGCTGCGCTGCTGGCCAACACCGGCATCGCGATCACGAAGTTCGCCGCCTGGATCTTGACGCAGTCGGCGTCGATGCTGGCGGAGGCCATCCACTCGGTGGCCGACGCCGGCAACCAGGCCCTGCTGCTGGTGGGCGGCAAGCGGGCGCAGCGCGAGGCCACCGAGGAGCACCCGTTCGGCTACGGCCGTGAGCGGTACGTCTACGCCTTCATCGTCGCGATCGTGCTGTTCAGCGTGGGCGGCCTGTTCGCGCTGTACGAGGCGTACCACAAGTTCCACGAGCTGGCCGAGGGCCACGGCGAGGGCGGGCTCCTGGAGAGTCGCTGGAAGTACGTGCCGCTGGTCGTGCTCGGCCTGGCGATCGTGATGGAGTCGTTCTCGTTCCGCACGGCGATCATCGAGTCCAACAAGGTGCGCGGCGACCACAGCTGGTGGCGTTTCATCCGCCGCGCGAAGGCACCGGAGCTGCCGGTCATCCTGTTGGAGGACCTGGCCGCGCTGCTCGGCCTCGCCGTGGCCTTCACCGGCGTCGGGCTGGCCCTGCTCACGCACAACCTCTATTTCGACGTGGCCGGCTCGGCGGTCATCGGCGCGTTGCTGGTCGCCGTCGCCGTGATTCTGGGCGTCGAGGTCAAGAGCCAGCTGCTTGGCGAGGCGGCCGCCCCAGAGGCGGTGACCGCGATTCGTGCCGCCATCAGCTCCACCGACGGCATCGACGGCGTCATCCACCTCAAGACGATGCACATCGCACCAGAAGAGCTCCTCGTCGCCGCGAAGATCGCGGTGCCGGCCACGGCCACCGCCGCGGCGATCGCCGACAGCATCGATGCCGCCGAACGCGCGTTGCGCGCCGCCGAGCCGATGGCCACGCAGGTGTTCATCGAGCCCGATCTCCGGCGTGACGACTACGTGCCCGACGAACGTCCGGAGATCCCCGAGGCCCCCGGCCACTAGCCGGGGGCTCCGCTCATCAGCTGCTGGGCGGAGTCTCGATCGGGTCGAGCTCGTCCGCGACGTCCGGATCGCCTGCATCGGCGTGGTAGTCGCTCGGCCGCGTGTCGTCGACGCCCGCGCTCACTCCGGCAGCGCGGAAGACGAACGTGAGCAGCGTCGACACGATGAGGTTGAGCACCAGTGCGGTGAGGCCGAAGTAGATGAGATTGTCGGTGATCTGGAGGCCGAAGACCTCGAGGGGCGCGACGGACCCGCCGAAGTGCGAGCCCGGATCGCCGATGACGGGCGTGTTGTACGCCGCGACCGTGCCCCAGATCATGCCGACGGCCCACCCGGTGAGCAGCGCGTACCGGTGGAACCAGCGCGTGTAGAGCCCGATGACGATCGCGGGCAGCGTCTGCACGATCCAGATGCCGCCGAGCAGCTGCAGCTCGATGGCGAACTGGTTCGGCAGCGCGAGGACGAACACGAGGGCACCGAACTTCACGACCAGGCTGGCCAGCTTGCTCTGCTGCGCCTCCTGGGCGTCGGTGGCATCGGGCTTGATGAACGCCTTGTAGATGTTGCGCGTCCAGAGGTTCGCCGCCGCGATCGACATGATGGCCGCGGGCACCAGGGCGCCGATGGCGATGGCCGCGAACGCGACGCCCGCGAACCACGGGCTGAACTCCTGCTCGAACAGCTGCGGGATGGCCAGCTGCGCGTTGTCGACCTTGACGTCGGCCGCGATCGCCGCGAGGCCGAGCAGCGCCAGGAGTCCCAGCAGGAACGAGTAGGCGGGGAGCAGCGCCGCGTTGCGCCGGATGATGTCGCGGCTCTTCGTCGACAGCACCGCCGTGATCGAGTGCGGGTACATGAACAGCGCGAGCGCCGAGCCCAGTGAGAGCGAGGCGTAGGCCCACTGCGCCGCACCCATGCCGGGGACGAGGCCCTTGGGTGCCGCCTCCTTGGCGGCGATCGCGTCGGCGTTGTCCTTGTTGAAGAGGTCGAACGACGCGCCGGCCTTGTCGAAGATGCCGTCCCAGCCGCCGAGCTGCGTCGGCAGGTAGATGACCGCGACGATGATGACGAGGTAGATGAGCGTGTCCTTGACGAACGCGATCAGCGCTGGTGCGCGCAGGCCCGAGGAGTACGTGTACGCCGCGAGCAGGGCGAACGCGATGAACAGCGGCAGGTCCCGCTCGATCCAGCCGGCGTTCTCACCGCCACCGAGGCCGAGCACGTCGAGCACCGCCTGGATGCCGATGAGCTGCAGGGCGATGTAGGGCATCGTCGCGAGGATGCCGGTGAACGCGACCGCGAGCCCGAGAGCCTTGGAGTCGAACCGGCCCTGCACGAAATCGGCAGGCGTCACGTAGCGGCGCCGGTGCGAGACCGACCACAGCCGCGGGAGGAACACGAAGATGATCGGGTACAGGATCACCGTGTACGGCACGGCGAAGAATCCGGTCGCGTTGCCGGCATAGAGGAGTGCCGGCACCGCGATGAACGTGTACGCGGTGTAGATGTCGCCGCCGATCAGGAACCAGGCGATGAAGGTGCCGAACTTGCGGCCGCCCAAGCCCCACTCGTCGAGGGACGCGAGGTCGGGTGCGCGCCGCCACCGAGCGGCCAGGAAGCCCATGACCGTGACGAGCAGGAAGAAGAAGATGAAGACCGAGAAGGCCACGCCGTCGACGTCGTTCATGCGTCCTCACCTCCGCGTCCGAGGCCCTGAACGGCACGGCGGTCGCGGTCGTGCGACGCGACGAGGCGGAAGGCGATCGAGGTCAGCCCGACCGACAGGATCACCAGCAGGAACTGGTACCAGAAGAAGAACGGGATGCCCCCGAGCTCCGGTTCGGTCTTCGCGTAGGTCCACACGAGGAGCGGCACGATGATCGCGATCGAGAGCGCGACGCCGGCGCCGATGAGACGGCCCGGTCCCGGTGGTTCAGGAGTGTGTTCGGGCGTGCGGTCGGACATGACGTTCCCCCTATGGTTCCGGTGCCGTGACACCCGTCACAGCATCACCGGACACCGTACGCCGGGGCCTGCGTCGGCGCGACCCCACCTGCTCTCGTCCGATCCGATCTCGGTGCCGATCGGTGACGACCCCCCCGGTACGATGGCGCAATGGATTTCAACGTCGCTGACCTGTCCCTGGCCGAGTACGGTCGCGCCGAGATCACTCTCGCCGAGCACGAGATGCCAGGGCTGATGGCCATGCGCGAGCGCTACGGCAGCGACAGGCCCCTGGCCGGTGCCCGCATCGCGGGCTCGCTGCACATGACCATCCAGACGGCGGTCCTCATCGAGACCCTCGTCGACCTCGGCGCCGACGTGCGCTGGGCCAGCTGCAACATCTTCTCCACGCAGGACCACGCGGCCGCCGCGGTCGTCGTGGGCAGGAACGGCACCGTCGACGACCCGCAGGGCATCCCCGTCTTCGCCTGGAAGGGCGAGACGCTGGCCGAGTACTGGGACCTCGCCGAGCAGATCCTCGTCTGGCCCAACGGCGAAGCCCCGAACATGATCCTCGACGACGGCGGCGACGCCACCCTCCTGCTGCACAAGGGCGTCGAGTTCGAGAAGGCCGGCGAGGTGCCGTCCCCGGACACCACCGACAACCACGAGTACAAGGAAGTCCTCCGGGTCCTGGGTCGCGCCCTCGAGACCGACCCGAACCGCTGGACCACCATCGCCGCCGAGGTCAAGGGCGTCACGGAGGAGACCACCACCGGCGTCCTCCGCCTCTACGACCGCTTCCGTGAGGGCACGCTGCTGTTCCCCGCGATCAACGTCAACGACTCGGTCACCAAGAGCAAGTTCGACAACAAGTACGGCACGCGCCACTCGCTGATCGACGGCATCAACCGTGCGACCGACGTCCTCATCGGCGGCAAGGTCGCTGTGGTCTGCGGCTACGGCGACGTCGGCAAGGGCTGCGCGGAGTCGCTGCGCGGCCAGGGCGCCCGCGTGATCATCACCGAGATCGACCCGATCTGTGCGCTGCAGGCCGCGATGGACGGGTTCGAGGTCAAGACCCTGGAGACCGCCCTGGCGGAGGCCGACATCATCATCACGGCGACCGGCAACTTCAACGTCGTCACGGTCGAGCACTTCCAGAAGATGAAGCACCAGGCGATCGTCGGCAACATCGGTCACTTCGACAACGAGATCGACATGGCCGGCCTCGAGAAGCTTCCGGGTGTCACCCGCCAGACGATCAAGCCCCAGGTCGACGTGTGGGAGTTCGAGAACGGCCACAAGGTCATCGTCCTGTCGGAGGGCCGCCTGCTCAACCTCGGCAACGCCACCGGCCACCCGTCGTTCGTCATGTCGAACTCCTTCACCAACCAGGTGCTGGCCCAGATCGAGATCTTCACGAAGCTCGAGGACTACCCGCTGGGTGTCCACGTGCTCCCGAAGCACCTCGACGAGGAGGTCGCCCGCCTGCACCTCGACGCACTCGGTGTCGAGCTCACCGAGCTCACCAAGGAGCAGGCCGAGTACCTCGGCATCGACATCGGCGGCCCCTACAAGTCGGAGCAGTACCGCTACTGAGTCGGCGGGCCGCGCATGAGTTATCGCCGTAGCAAGCGCGATCGCGTCCTCGTCGTCGACGACGACGCCTCACTGGCGGAGATGCTGACCATCGTCCTCGAGGGCGAAGGCCTGACGAGCACGGTCTGCCGATCCGGCGACCGGGTGATGGACACCTTCGAGTCGTTCAAGCCCGACGTCGTGCTGCTCGACCTGATGCTGCCCGGCCTGGACGGCATGAGCGTGTGCCGGCGCATCCGCGCGACGTCGGCGGTGCCGATCATCATGCTCACGGCCAAGTCCGACACCCCGGACGTCGTCCGCGGGCTCGAGGCCGGCGCCGACGACTACATCACCAAGCCGTTCAAGAACACGGAGCTGGTCGCACGGATCCGGGCCCGGCTGCGTCGCACCGACCAGCTCGCCGAGCCGCTGGAGTTCGGTGACATCGTGCTCGACCCCACCGGCCACACCGTCACGCGCAAGGGCGAGTCCCTCGACCTCACGCCGCTGGAGTTCGACCTGCTGGCGTGCCTGCTCGGCAATCCCGAGCAGGTGTTCACCCGCGAGACGCTGCTGCAGAAGGTGTGGGGCTACCACCACCCGGGTGACACCAAGCTCGTCAACGTCCACATGACCCGGCTGCGGTCGAAGATCGAGGACGACGCGGACGACCCCCAGGTCATCCGCACCGTGCGTGGCGTCGGCTACCAGGCGATCGCCCCCGGATGAGATCAGGCGCCTGATGCGCAACATCACGCGCCTGTGGCGCCGCTCGATCCAGACGAGAGTCGTCGTCAGCACGATCATCCTGAGCACGCTCGTCATCGGCGCGACCGGCTGGGCGTTGCTGAGCGACGTCGCCGACGGACTGGCCGACTCGCGCCGCACGGCCGCGGTCGCCGAGGCGCGGTCCGGGTTCGAGGTCGCACAGGCCCAGCTCGACGCGGCGCTGGAGTCCGAGCCCGAGACCCAGGCAGAGGCGCTCACGCAGATGGTCGACACGCTCACCGGCGTCCCCGGCGGCCGCCGTGCCTACGAGCTGGTGCTCGAGGGCCCGCTCGGCGACGGCGACACGCCGGTGCGCTCGTCCGCCGCGATCGCACCCGGCTCCCTGCCGGCGGATCTGCGCAACTCCGTCATCAAGTCTCCGGGCACCTACTGGAGCTTCTCCGGTCTGTCGGTGCTCGGTCAGGACGATCCGGAACCTGCCGTGGCGGTCGGGAGCCGGCTCCGCGCACCGCGCACCGGCGACTCGTACGCGATGTTCTACCTGTTCTCCATGCAGGAGCAGCAGGCCACGCTCGACCTCGTGCGCCAGGCGCTGCTGTTCGGCGGCCTCGCGATGGTGCTCATGGTCGGCGGCGTCGCGTGGCTGGTCTCGCGGCAGGTGTTGAACCCGGTGCGGCTGGCCCGGCGCATCGCCGAGCGGTACGCGTCCGGGAGCCTCGAGCAGCGCATGCACGTGAGCGGTGAGGACGACATCGCCCGGCTCAGCACCTCGTTCAACCAGATGGCGGCCAGCCTGCAGCGGCAGATCCGGCGCCTGGAGAACCTGTCACGGCTGCAGCAGCGCTTCGTCTCCGACGTCTCGCACGAGCTGCGCACGCCGCTCACCACCGTGCAGATGGCCAGCAGCGTGCTGTTCGAGGCGCGTGAGCGGTTCGACCCGCAGACCGCGCGGTCGGCGGAGCTCCTGAAGAGCGAGCTCGACCGCTTCGAGGAGCTGCTGTCGAACCTGCTCGACCTCAGCCGGTTCGATGCCGGTGCCGCTCGGCTCGAGCTCGACGCGGTCGACCTCTCGGCGATCGCCCGCGCAGCCTCGGACGACCCGCTGCTGGAACGGCACGGCATCGACGTCCGGCTGGTGGGCACGGACGCACCTGCCGTCGTCGAGGCCGACATCCGGCGCATCGACCGCATCGTCCGGAACCTGCTGACGAACGCCGCCAAGTACAGCGGGTCACCCGTCGTCGAGATCGAGATCGTCCAGGACGACGAGTACGTGTCGCTGGCCGTGCGCGACTTCGGCGTCGGCCTGACCGGGGACGAGAACCTGCGAGTGTTCGACCGGTTCTGGCGAGCCGATCCGGCGCGCACACAGGGCGGCACCGGGCTCGGGCTGCCGATCTCACGGGAGGACGCCGTGCTGCACGGCGGCTCCCTGCAGGCCTGGGGACGTCCGGGCGAGGGCAGTGAGTTCGTGCTCACCCTTCCCAAGACCGTCCCCACCGCCGACGAGCAGAAGGACGGCGGCGGCGGGCCGGCGCCTCTCGTCGAGTCGGTCTTCGCATGACCACCCCGATCACACGGCGACTCCTGGTGGCCGTTGCGGCCACGGCGGTGCTCACCGGATGTGCAGGCATCCCGTCGTCGGGGCCGGTCGAGCGGGTGGCTGACGACGGCGGGCTCGACCAGAGCACCGTGCGGTACGCGCCCGTCGGTCCGCCCCGCGGGGCCTCGCCGCAACAGATCGTCCGCGGATACCTCGACGCGATGCTCGCCTACCCCGTGTCCACCGGCACGGCGGCGCTGTACCTGACGCCCAAGGCCGCCGACGAGTGGCGGTCGTTCGACGGCGTCACCGTCTATGCCGAGCCGGAGGTCACGCTGCCGGACGATGAGGCCGCCGCACCCGGTGAGGTCTCCGTCCTGCTCCGGGCCGACGAGGTGGCGCGGCTGGACCGGCAAGGTCACCACTCGCTCAGCACCAGCAACCCCGAGCACACGTACCGCATGGAGAAGGTCGGCGGCCAGTGGCGCATCGCCAACCCGCAGTCCGGCGTCATGGTCACCCGCACGTTCTACGACGACTACTTCCGCCCGTTCGCCACCTACTTCCTCGATGCCTCCGGCGAGCGACTCGTGCCGGACCTGGTGCACCTCGCCGTCGGCGAGCAGCTGCCCACCGGCCTGGTCACCTCCCTCGCCCGCGGGCCCGGCCGCACCGGCGGAACGCTTCGCACGTACGTCCCTGCGGCCGGCTCCCTTCGGCCCTCCGTCACCGTCGGTGAGGAGGACGTCGCCGACGTGGAGTTCTCGACGTCACTCGCCAAGATGTCCGCCGCGGATCGCGAGCGCCTGGCCGCGCAGATCGTCTGGACCCTGCGGTCCGTGCCCGGTCTGCGAGGGGTGCGCATCTCCGGCGGCACCGCGATCCTCTCGGCCAGGGGTGAACGCGTGCATCCGATCGACTCCTGGGGTGGCTTCGGCCCTCCGGCCGCGAACAACGACACCTACGCCCTCGTGGACGACAAGCTCGTGGAGATCGACGACGCCACGGTGCAGCCGGTCCCGGGCGCCTGGGGAAAGGACGCGGGTGGGGCGGTGGAGGCGGCCGTGAGCGAGGACTTCGTGGCCGCCGTGCTCGCCGGTCGTGACCAGGTGCGCGTCACCGACCGGGACGGCAGCGGTCCGTTCGATGTCGACGGCGCCGGATTCGTCGCGCCTCGGTGGGACTTCGATGACCGCCTCTGGCTGGTCGACCGGCCGACCAGCGGCACGTCGAGGGTCCGGGTCGTCGAGGAGGGCCGTACCCGCACACTGTCGACCAGCGGCCTGCGCGGGCTCAGCGTGCGGTCGTTCGCCCTGTCGCCCGACGCCGGCCGCTACGCCGTCGCGGCCACCAACGGTGGCGACCCGTCGCTGTACGTGGGGTCGGTGCAGCGCGACAAGGACGATCGAGTGACGTCGCTCGGCGACCCGCAGCGCCTGTCGATCGACGTCGACGATCCGCACTCGGTCGACTGGGTCTCCACCACCCGCCTCGGATTCCTCGGCGCGAGTGGCGCCGGCGTCCAGCTGTACGACGTCGCGATCGACGGCACCGACCTGCTGGGCGGTGACACCGGAGGCGGCCCGCTGCTGCCTGACGTCGATGCCATCGTCCCTGACCGGCCGCGCCGGCGAGAACGCGGCCCGCTGGGTGGTCGACGACCGTCGACGGCTCTGGTACCTCCCGCCGAACGGCTCATGGCGCTTGATCGACGATCGGCGCTTCTCCGGACTGTCCACCGGCGACTGAGCGCCGCCCGGATCCACACGTCATCGGAGCGACCGGACCGGCGCGACGCCGTCCGAGCGACCCTTGGCGGATGGACCTCGCGACCGCTGCCGTCGACCTTCTCCTGGGTGCGTCGTGCCCAGGATGTGGCCGGCCCTCCCGGGCGATGTGCGCGGCGTGCTCGGCTGCCGTCACTCCTCGCCCCGCTGTGGTTCGCACGAGCCCGGTCGAGGTTGCCGCCTCGGGCGAGCACACCGGCGTGCTGCGGCTGGCGATCGTCGCATGGAAGGAGGAGGGCCGGACGTCGCTGCTGCGTCCGCTGGCCCACCTGCTCGCCGCCTCCGTCGTGGAAGTGGTCGGCGACACCTCGGGACCCGTCGTGCTCGTGCCGGTGCCGACGAGTCGACGGAGCAGGCTGGCGCGTGGGGCCGACGTCGTCGACCAGCTCGCCCGCGCTGCCGCCGGACTGCTGCGCGACGCCGGAGCCGACGTCATCGTCCGGCAGGGCCTCAGGATGGCGCGTCGGACGGTCGACCAGTCCGGGCTCGGAGCGCGCGACCGCGCTCGGAACCTGGCCGGGGCGTTCGCCCTTCGTTCGGCGGTCGGCCTGGGCGACCGCGACATCGTGGTCGTCGACGACATCGTCACCACCGGTGCGACCCTTGGCGAGGCGGTCCGCGCCCTCAGGGTCGCCGGTCATCACCCGATCGGCGCCGCAACGATGGCCCACCGACCTCGCGAAACGCGATGAGCGGGGGTCGTCGCGGTGTTTCAATCAGCAGGTGAGAGCCACCCAGATCTCGCTGTCCCAGTACACGTGGGCGCAGTGGAAGAAGGAGGCCTTCGCGGCTCGAGACCGGGCCGCGAAGGTGGCCTGGGTCGTGTTCGGTCTGGTGACGATCGCAGTGGCGTGGGTCGGGTTCACCGAGGTCGAGGGAACCTGGCGGTACTCCGTGATCGTCTACGCGCCGATCGTCGGGATGATCCCCTTCGAACCGGCGTCGAAGCTGGCCCTGCGGCGCACGTTCCAGGCCACGGGCTCCGCGATGCGCTACCGGCTCGTGCCCGCACTCGTGCCGCACGCGACGGATGCGCAGCTCGCCGAGCTCGTGATGCGCAACCACGTCCTGATCCGTGGGGTGCACCTGCGCGCCGTCGACACCGGCAAGGAGGTCATCGTCTCGGCCCATACGTCGTCGACGGCCTGGACGTCCGACAACGTCGAGGGCGGTGAAGGCGGTGGCGGTGGTGATGCGGATGAGGTCGATGTCGGCGGTGGTTTCGACGGAGGTGGCGGCTTCGACGGCGGTGGGTTCGGGGGTGGCGGCGACGGCGGCGGTGGAGGTGGAGGCTAGAAGGACTGACGCTCAGCTCTTCCAAGTCTGGGTGACCGGGGCTACGGTCACAGATATGGCATGAGTTCACGTTCCGGACACGGGAGGCCCCATGGAAATCGTCGTCACAGGTCGAAACAGTGAGATCTCCGAGCGGTTCCGGGAGCACGTGCTCGAGAAGCTCCACCGGATCGACAAGTACGACCAGCGCCAGAAGATCCTCCGCGTCGAAGTGGAGGTCACCCACGAGAAGAACCATCGCCAGCACGACAAGGCCGCCCGCGTCGAGATGACCTTGCTCTCCAGGGGTCCGGCCGTCCGAGCCGAGGCGTCGTCCACCGACCAGCACTCCGCGCTGGACGCCGCGATCGACAAGCTCGAGTCGAGGCTGCGTCGCGTCACCGACCGTCGTCGCATCAGTCACGGTCAGCACACGCCCACCTCGCTCGCCCAGGCCACGGCGGAGGTCCCCGACACGTTGCTCGTCCCCGGTGCCGATGACGTCGGCGTGCCCACGCACTTCGTCGGTGGCATGGAGGTGCAGGGCGACGACAGCCCGCTCGTCGTGCGCGAGAAGACGCACGCGGCCGCCCCCATGACGCTCGACCAGGCGCTTCACGAGATGGAGCTCGTCGGCCACGACTTCTTCCTCTTCATGGAGAAGGACTCGATGCGTCCGAGCGTCGTCTACCTGCGCAAAGGGTACGACTACGGCGTCATCCACCTCGACGTCCAGGACTGAGGACTCGCGGCGCTGAGGTGGGTATCACGCCGCCCTCATGGCATGATCGAAGCGTGTCAGCTCGGGAAGTGAACATCCGCGTCCTCCTGGTCGACGACCAAGAACTGTTCCGTCGCGGCGTCAAGATGGTGCTCAGCGCCGACGACACCCTCGAGCTCGAGGAGGTCGACGACGGCGACAAGGCCATCGCCGCCGTCGAGCAGAACCCGCCCGACGTCGTCCTGCTCGACGTCCGGATGCCCGGCCGCAGCGGCGTCGACGTCTGCGCCGCGATCAAGGAGATCTCGCCGTCGACCGGCATCATCATGCTGACGGCCAGCGACGAGGAGACCGACCTCTACGAGTCGATCAAGAGCGGCGCCTCCGGCTACCTGCTCAAGGACGGCTCGACGTACGACCAGGTCGCCGAGGCGGTGCGGCTCGTCGCGAGCGGTCAGTCGCTCATCAGCCCGAGCATGGCCACCAAGCTGCTCGACGAGTTCGTCAGCATGACCAAGAGCCCGAGCCCGGCCGCGTCGCTCACCGCGCGTGAGCTGCAGGTGCTGCGCCAGGTCGCCCACGGCCAGAGCAACCGTGAGATCGCCGAGGAGCTGTTCATCAGCGAGAACACGGTGAAGAACCACATCCGCAACATGCTCGAGAAGCTCCAGATGAAGTCGCGCATGGAGGCCGCCATGTTCGCCGTGCGCAGCAACCTGCTCGACGACCAGCGCTGACACCTGTCGGTGGCACCCACCATGCTGGGCTCGTGACCTCGCTCAGCCCGCTGCAGGCGCGCCGCATCGCGCTCGCCGCACAGGGCTTCACCCGTGCGCGGCCGGCCGCGGTCACCAGCCGGCACCTCAACGCCACCATCGCCCGGCTCGGGTTCTTCCAGATCGACTCGGTCAACGTGCTCCAGCGCGCCCAGTACCTGCCGCTCTACTCGCGCATGGGTCCCTACGACGTCGACCTGATCCATCGGGCCGCGGGCCGAGCGCCTCGACGCCTGTTCGAGTACTGGGCTCACGAAGCGGCCTTCGTCGACGTGAACCTCCGGCCGGCCTTCCAGTTCCGCATGGACTCCGGCGCCCGCATGTGGGGGAGCATGGCGCAGATCATCGAGATGAAGCCCGACTTCGTCGCGTGGGTGCTCGACGAGGTGCGGGCGAACGGGCCGCTCACCGCACGCGAGGTCGAGCACGACGCTCCGAAGGGCAAGGCCAACTGGGGCTGGAACTGGTCCGACGTCAAGATCGCCCTGGAGTACCTGTTCTACAAGGGCCATGTCACGGCTGCACGGCGCAACAGCCAGTTCGAACGCGTCTACGACGTTCCGGAGCGGGTGCTTCCGAGCCACGTGCTCGACCGCCCAGCCCCTCGACGAGGCCGACGCGCACGTCGAGCTGGTGCGGCACGCCGCCACGGCTCTGGGCATCGGTTCGGCCCAGTGCCTGCGCGACTACTTCCGACTCGCGCCGGAACCCACCACCCGGGCGATCACCACGCTCGTCGATGCGGGGGAGCTGCTGCCCACCACCATCACCGGCTGGAAGCGTCCCGCGTTCCTGCACGCGGAGGCGACCCGCCCGCGCGCGGTGAAGGCGCGGGCGCTGCTCAGCCCGTTCGACCCGCTCATCTTCGAGCGCACCCGCACGGAGGTGCTGTTCGACTTCCGCTATCGCATCGAGATCTACGTGCCGGCGCACAAGCGGGTCCACGGCTACTACGTGCTCCCGTTCCTGCTCGGCGACCGCCTGGTGGCCCGCGTCGACCTCAAGGCCGATCGAGCGGCTCGAGTGCTGCGGGTCCACGGGGCGTGGGCCGAGTCGCACGCTCCGGAGTCCACCGCCGCCGAGCTGGCCGACGAGCTCGCGCTGATGGCCGGGTGGCTGGGTCTCGACACCGTCTCGGTGACCCGCCATGGCGACCTCGCCGTCGATCTGGGAGCGGCGCTCCACGCACTCGAAGCTGGCTCCATGCTCACCACCTAGACTGGACCAGTTCCGTCCGCTCGTCAGGAGTTCGTTTCGTGCCACCCAAGGTCATCGACAAGATCCTTCGCATGGGCGAGGGCAAGATCCTTCGCCAGCTCGAGGCGATCGCCAAGCAGGTCAACGCGCTCGAGCCGGAGTTCGAGGCGATGAGCGACGCCGACCTCCAGGGCATGACGAAGGAGTTCCGCGAGCGCCTCGAGGCCGGCGAGACCCTCGATGACCTGATGCCCGAGGCGTTCGCCACCGTGCGCGAAGCCGCCCGGCGCGTCCTCGGCCAGCGCCACTTCGACGTCCAGATCATGGGCGGTGCGGCGCTCCACCTCGGCAACATCGCCGAGATGAAGACCGGTGAGGGCAAGACCCTCGTCGCCACGCTCCCGTGCTACCTCAACGGGCTCGAGGGCCGCGGCGTCCACGTCGTCACCGTCAACGACTACCTCGCTCGCTACCACGCCGAGTGGATGGGCCGCATCTATCACTTCCTCGGCCTCACGGTGGGCATGATCCTGCCGAGCATGACGCCGGACGAGCGCCGCATCTCCTACGCCGCCGACATCACCTACGGCACCAACAACGAGTTCGGCTTCGACTACCTGCGCGACAACATGGCCGACGACATCTCGGCCTGCGTGCAGCGCGGTCACAGCTTCGCGATCGTCGACGAGGTCGACTCGATCCTCATCGACGAGGCCCGCACGCCGCTGATCATCTCGGGCCCCACCGAGGACGAGGTCAAGTGGTACGGGGAGTTCTCGCGGATCGTCGGCGCCATGAAGATCGACACCCACTACGAGGTCGACGAGAAGAAGCGCACCATCGCGGTCAGCGAGGAGGGCATCGAGGTCGTCGAGGACCAGCTCGGCATCGACAACCTCTACGACGCCGTCAACACCCCGCTCATCAGCTTCCTGAACAACGCCATCAAGGCCAAGGAGCTCTTCAAGCGCGACAAGGACTACGTCGTGATCGACGGAAACGTGCTCATCGTCGACGAGCACACCGGCCGCATGCTCGAGGGGCGGCGGTACAACGAGGGCCTGCACCAGGCCATCGAGGCCAAGGAGAGCGTGCGCATTCGCGAGGAGTACCAGACCCTCGCCACGATCACGCTGCAGAACTACTTCCGTCTGTACGAGAAGCTCGCCGGCATGACCGGCACCGCGCTCACCGAGGCGTCGGAGTTCGACAAGATCTACAAGCTCGGCGTCGTGCCGATCCCCACCAACCAGCCAGTGGCCCGCGTCGACCAGCCCGACCTGGTCTACCGCACCGAGGACGCCAAGTTCGACGCCGTCGTCGCCGACATCGTCGAGCGCCACTCCATCGGTCAGCCGATCCTGGTCGGCACCACCAGCGTCGCGAAGAGCGAACGCCTCTCCAAGCAGCTGCGCAAGCAGGGCGTCCCGCACGAGGTGCTGAACGCCAAGCAGCACGAGCGGGAGGCCTCCATCGTCGCGATGGCCGGGCACAAGGGCGCGGTCACCGTGGCCACGAACATGGCCGGCCGCGGCACCGACATCATGCTCGGCGGCAGCATCGAGTTCCTCGCCGACCAGTCACTGCGCGACAAGGGCCTCGACCCGATCGAGGACTCCGAGGCGTACGAGGCCGCGTGGCCCGACACCCTCAAGCAGATCGAGGCCCAGGTGGCAGCCGAGCACGAGGCGGTCACCGAGGCCGGCGGCCTGGCCGTCATCGGCACCGAGCGGCACGAGTCGCGCCGCATCGACAACCAGCTGCGCGGTCGTTCCGGACGTCAGGGCGACCCGGGCGAGACCCGGTTCTACCTCTCGCTCGAGGACGACCTGATGCGGCTGTTCAAGGCCGACTGGGTCAACTGGGTGCTGCAGACCATGAAGATCCCCGACGACGTGCCGATCGAGAACAAGCGCGTCACCGGCGCGATCGCTTCGGCGCAGGCCCAGGTCGAGGCGCAGAACTTCGACACCCGCAAGAACATCCTCAAGTACGACGACGTCATGAGTCGCCAGCGCGAGGTCATCTACACCGAGCGTCGCCAGGTCCTCGAGGGCGAGGACATGCAGGAATGGGTCCACGACATGATCGGGGAGGTCACGAGCGCCTACATCACCGGCGCCACCGAGGGATTCCCCGAGGAGTGGGACCTCGAGCAGCTCTGGACCGCGCTCGGCACGCTCTACCCGGTCGGCCTCACCGTCGAAGGTGTCGAGGCCGAGGCCGGCGGACGTGACGGGCTGGCCCGCGAGTACCTGCAGGAGCTCGTCACCGAGGACGCCAGGGCCGCCTACGCGCGCCGCGAGGAAGAGCTCGGCGCACCGGTCATGCGCGAGCTCGAACGACGAGTCGTGCTCAGCGTGCTCGACCGCAAGTGGCGCGAGCACCTGTACGAGATGGACTACCTGCGCGAGGGCATCGGCCTGCGGGCGTACTCGCAGCGCGACCCGCTCGTGGAGTACCAGCGCGAGGGGTTCGAGCTGTTCACCGCGATGATGGAGGGAATCGCCGAGGAGTCGGTGGGCTTCCTGTTCAACCTCGACGTCCAGGTGAACCAGGAGGAAGAGGCGGCCAGCCCGGCCGACTCGGTCGGTGCGCAGCCCCAGCTCTTCGCCAAGGGCCTCCAGCAGAGCAAGCCCGCCCAGAACCTCTCGTACTCCGCCCCCACCGAGGACGGCGAGGTCGAGGTTCGCGGCGAGGCGGACTCCCCGGACGCGTCCGAGCTCGACCGTCAGCGGCAGGTCAAGGCCAAGAACCGGAACCGGCAGAAGGCGAAGCAGCAGCGCAAGTCGCGCAAGAAGAACCGCTGACCGACCCGATCATCGGGCTTCGCCGTCATGGCTCATGATCGGATTTCGGCGCCACACACCGCTGCGATAGACTCTCCGGGTTGCCTCGGCGAGGGCCGGGACTCTTGTCCCAGGCCGTGATCGACAGGGTGCTCCACTGAGAGTTCCGTGTCGAGCACCCGACCCGACGACACCCCGACCAGACGACTGACGAGAACTTCCGAGGAGCATCACACCCGTGGCCGAGATCAAGATCGCCGCCGAGAACCGCACCGAGTTCGGCAAGGGCGCCGCCCGCCGCATCCGGCGCTCCGACAAGGTGCCCGCCGTGCTGTACGGCTCGGGCATCGACCCGACGCACATCACGCTCCCGGGCCACGACCTCGCCCTCGCGCTGAAGAACTCCAACGCGCTGCTGTCCGTCGCCCTGGGCTCCGACACGCATCTGTGCATCCCCAAGCAGGTCCAGCGCGACCCGCTCAGGGGCGTCATCGAGCACGCCGACCTGCTGCTGGTGAAGAAGGGCCAGAAGGTCACCGTCGACATCCGCGTCCACCTGGTGGGCGAGGCCCTGCCGGAGGCGCTGGTCGTCACCGAGAACTCGACCATCTCGGTCGAGGCCGAGGCCACGCACATCCCCGAGTGGGTCGAGGTGTCCATCGAGGGCCTCGAGGTCGGCTCGCAGATCCACGCCGCCGACCTGGACCTCCCGGCCGGCAGCACGCTCGCCATCCCCGAGGACTGGCTCATCGTCAACATCGTCGCCGCGCCCACCGCCGAGGAGATCGAGGCCGAGCTCGAAGAGGCCGAGGCCGAGGCCGGCATCGAGCACGACCTCTCCGACGAGGAGATCGAGGCCGCTGCCGAGGCCGAGGGTGAGGGCGCCGAAGGCGAGGACGGCGAAGGTGAGTCCTCCGACGGTGGCGAGTCCGCCGAGGGCGACTCCGCTGGTGGGGACTCCGAGGAGCGAGTGACCTGGTTGGTCGTCGGGCTCGGCAACCCGGGCCCGACGTACGCCGCCACCCGGCACAACGTCGGCTATCTCGTCGCCGACGTCCTGGCCGCACGCATGGGCAGCGCCTTCAAGGCGCACACCTCGAAGCGGGCCGACGTCGTCGAAGGACGGCTGGCCGGCGAGCGTGCGGTGCTGGGCCGCTCGCGCTCGTACATGAACGACAGCGGTGGCGCGGTCTCCACGTTGGCGAAGTACTACGACGTCGAGCCCGAGCGGCTGATCGTCGTGCAGGACGAGCTCGACCTCCCGTTCGGCTCGCTGCGGGCGAAGTTCGGCGGCGGCGACAACGGCCACAACGGGCTGCGTGACATCCGTCGTGCGCTGGACACTGGCGACTACTTCAGGGTCCGCATCGGCATCGGCCGCCCGGGTGCACGCAGCGGCGTCACTGCTCACGTGCTCAAGACCTTCTCGTCGACCGAGCGCAAGGACCTCCCGGTGTACCTCGAGGAGGCCGCCGACGCCGTCGAGAGCCTGATGACCCACGGCCTCGAGGCCACCCAGAGTGCCTACAACCGATGAGCACTCCCACCGCCCGAATTGACTCCCCGCTCGGCACGCTTGCCGGGCTGGTCGAGTCGGACCCGAGCGTGGTCCGGCTCGTCGACCGGGACGGTGTCGACGAGCTCACGCTGCGCGGTCCTGAGTCGCTCCGCCCGTTCGCGTCTGCCGCGTTGTCGCGTACCGGGACGGTGCTCGTCGTCACCGCCACCGCTCGTGAGGGCGAGGACCTCGTCGTCGAGCTGGGCGATCTCATCGGACCAGACGCCGTGGCCTTCTACCCGGCGTGGGAGACCCTGCCGCACGAGCGCCTCTCGCCACGCTCGGACACGGTCGGTCGCCGGCTGGCCGTCCTGCGACGGCTGGTGCACGCCGACCCGATGCCCCTGAACGTCGTCGTCGCGCCGGTGCGGTCGCTGCTCCAGCCGCAGGTCAAGGGCCTGGCCGACCTCGCACCGGTGTCCATCGCGACCGGCGACGAGCACGGCCTCGAGCGGCTGGTGCGCGATCTCGCTGCGGCCGCCTACGTGCGCGTCGACCTCGTCGAGCGGCGTGGTGAGTTCGCGGTGCGTGGCGGCATCGTCGACGTCTTCCCGCCCACCGAGGAGCACCCCGTCCGGGTGGAGTTCTGGGGCGACGCCGTCGAGGAGATCCGCCAGTTCGCCGTGGCGGACCAGCGCTCGCTCGACCCCGTCGACGACCTGTGGGCGCCACCCTGTCGCGAGCTGCTGCTCACCGACGAGGTGCGGGCCCGGGCCGCCGCGCTGGCCCGCGAGCATCCCTCCCTGTCCGACCTGTTCTCCAAGCTGGCGGAAGGCCACGCCGTCGAGGGCATGGAGTCACTGGCGCCCGTGCTCGTCGGCGACATGGAGTCCCTCGTCAGCCTCCTGCCCGCTTCCGGCTCGGTCCTGATCTGCGACCCGGAACGAGTCAGGGCCCGCGCCCACGACCTCGTCGCCACCAGCGAGGAGTTCCTCGCCGCGTCATGGGCGGCAGCGGCCACCGGCGCCGAAGCGCCCATCGACCTCGGACCGGCTGCGTTCCGCACCCTCGACGACGCCCACGACGAGACCCGCGCGCTGGGCCACGCCTGGCTGGGCCTGTCGCCGTTCGGGCTCGACGACGCGTCGTCCGGGTCCGACATCGAGGCCACCCCGGCCTACCGCGGCGACACCGAGGCCGCACTGGCGGACGTGCGCGGCTGGCTGGCGGCGGGCCACCGCGTCGTCATCGTCGTGCCCGGCCACGGCCAGGCGCAGCGCACGGTCGAGTGGCTGGCCGAGAACGACATCCCCGGATCGCTCGAGGCTTCCTCGTTCGAGCGGGACGCGGGAGCAGGTGTGGTGCAGGTGTGGTGCGGCGAGCTCGGCCACGGGCTGGTGCTGCCGGCGCTCGATCTCGTCGTCCTCACCCACGACGACCTCGTCGGACAGCGAGCCGCCGACCGGGCCGAGCGCACGAGCATGCCGTCGCGGCGACGCAAGCAGGTCGACCCGCTCGAGCTGTCCGCCGGCGACCATGTCGTGCACGAGCAGCACGGCGTCGGACGCTATGTGGAGCTCGTCAACCGCACGGTGCACGGCTCGGCTCGCGAGTACCTCGTCATCGAGTACGCACCCGGCAAGCGCGGGCAGCCCGGCGACCGCCTGTTCGTGCCGATGGACCAGCTCGACCAGGTCAGCCGCTACATCGGCGGGGAGAACCCGGGGCTCGACAAGCTCGGCGGGTCCGACTGGGGCGCGCGCAAGGGCCGAGCCCGAAAGGCTGTCCGCCAGATCGCGAGCGAGCTCATCAAGCTCTATGCCGCCCGTCAGGCCACCAAGGGTCATGCGTTCGGTCCGGACACGCCGTGGCAGGCCGAGCTCGAGGACGCCTTCGCGTTCGTCGAGACGCCCGACCAGCTCTCCACCGTCGAGGAGGTCAAGCGCGACATGGAGCGCACGGTGCCGATGGACCGGCTGGTCTGCGGCGACGTCGGCTACGGCAAGACCGAGATCGCCGTGCGCGCCGCGTTCAAGGCGATCCAGGACGGCAAGCAGGTCATCCTGCTGGTGCCCACGACGCTGCTCGTCCAGCAGCACTTCGCCACGTTCGCCGAGCGATTCGGCCAGTTCCCGGTCACCATCCGTCCGCTGTCGCGGTTCCAGAGCGACCGCGAGGCCAAGGAGACGCTCGCGGGCCTCGAGAACGGGTCGGTCGACCTCGTCATCGGCACCCACCGCCTGCTGCAGCCCGGCATCCGCATCAAGGACCTCGGGCTGGTGATCGTCGACGAGGAGCAGCGTTTCGGCGTCGAGCACAAGGAGGCGCTCAAGCACCTCCGGGCCGCGGTCGACGTGCTGAGCATGTCCGCGACCCCGATCCCGCGCACGCTCGAGATGGCGATCACCGGCATCCGCGAGATGTCGACCATCGCGACGCCGCCGGAGGAACGCCACCCGGTGCTGAGCTTCGTCGGCGGGTTCGACGAGAAGCAGGTCACCGCGGCCATCCGGCGCGAGCTGCTGCGCGAAGGCCAGGTGTTCTTCATCCACAACCGGGTCCAGAGCATCGACAAGGCCGTGCGGCAGCTGCAGGAGCTGGTACCCGAGGCCCGCATCGCCGCCGCGCACGGTCAGATGGGGGAGCACCTGCTCGAGCAGGTGATGGTCGACTTCTGGGAGAGGCGCTTCGACGTGCTGGTGTGCACGACGATCGTCGAGTCCGGCCTCGACGTCTCCAACGCCAACACCATGATCATCGAGCGGGCCGACGCCCTGGGCCTCTCGCAGCTGCACCAGCTGCGCGGCCGCGTGGGCCGGGGCCGCGAGCGGGCGTATGCGTACTTCCTCTACCCGCCCGAGAAGCCGCTCACCGAGACCGCCCACGACCGGCTGGCCACGATCGCGCAGCACTCCGAGCTGGGCGGCGGCATGCAGGTGGCCATGAAGGACCTGGAGATCCGCGGTGCCGGCAACCTGCTCGGTGGCGAGCAGTCCGGTCACATCGCCGAGGTCGGCTTCGACCTGTACGTGCGTCTGGTCGGCGAGGCGGTCTCGGAGTTCCGCGGCGAGGCCGCCACTGAGTCACAGCGTGGGCGCGAGGTCAAGATCGAGCTGCCCATCGAGGCCCACCTGCCGCACGACTACGTGCCCAGCGAGCGGCTGCGCCTGGAGATGTACAAGCACCTGGCCGCCGTGCGCACGTTCGCCGAGGTCGAGGAGCTGCGGGCCGAGCTCGTCGACCGCTACGGCGAGCCGCCGGCTGCCGTCGAGACGCTGCTGGAGGTCGCTCGTCTCCGCGTCCGCATCGCCGAAGCCGGTCTCAGCGAGGTCACCACCGCCGGCTCGAACGTCCGGTTCGCCGGCGCCGTGCTGCCGGAGTCGTCCCAGCTCCGCCTGCGGCGCATCCATCCCAAGAGCATCTACAAGCACGCAGCCGAGCTCGCCTTGGTTCCGCATCCCCGCACGGCGCCGGTCGGTGGCAAGCCGTTGCGCGACCGCGAGCTGCTCGAGTGGATCCGCACCGTCGTCGACACCCTCGTCCCACCCGCCTGACGTGTGAGCGGCCGTGGGTAGGGTGGCGCCATGAAGCTGCGCGTCCTCGCCGCGGCCGCGGTGGCGCTGCTGCTCGCGGGCTGCGGATCGATCCATCCCGGCGCTGCGGCGGTCGTCGGCGACACCTCGATCTCGATGAGTCGCGCCGACGACACCGCCTCGGTCTACTGCCGTCTCGCCTTGTTGTCCGCTCCCGGTGGCAGCCCGATCAGCAACGCCGACGTCCGCCGCCAGGCGGTCACCGACCTCGTCGTCGGTGTCGTGGCGCGCGAGATGGCCGAGGACGCAGACCTGAACCTCAACCCGTCGACGTACGAGATCACCCCGGCGCAGCGGAAGGAGATCGCTGCGGCGATCCCCGATGCCGAGCTCGGACCCCGTGGTCGACGCGATCGGCTCGTCGCAGCGCACGTTCGCGATCGCCGAGGCGCTCGGCGCCGAGGAGATCGACGACCCCGACGCCGAGCCACAGCAGCTGCGCGAAGAGGGTCTGCAGCTGATCCAGGCCGAGGTCGCCCGCCGCGACGTCCGCTTCGACCCGCGTTTCGGGATCGGCGACGACGGAGCGCAGAAGGCGTCCAGCGGTTCGCTCTCGGTTCCGGTCAAGGAAGCGTCCGCGCCCGATCAGGAAGGGCTCCCCGCCACGCAGCAGTGCGTGAGCTGATGCGGGTCATCGTCGTCAGCCCACGGGTCGCCCCCGGCATCCTGACGCTCGAGGCGTGGGATGCCCTTCGCGCCGCGGATCGGGTCTTCTCGGCAGAGGACGGTCCGCACGTGCAAGGCATCCGGTCAGCCGGAATCAACGTCGAGATCTCGCCCGATCGGCCCACAGGTGACGACGCCTCTGTGTGGATCGCTCCACCCGGCGACCTCGCCTGGGCTCGCGAGCTCGCCGACTCGTTGGTCGCGGGCGCCGATGACGATGGACCCTCGGTCGAGATCGTGCTCGGCTCCCACGACCTGCCCTGGCGCCCGACTGCTCGACCTCGTCGACGTGATGGCCCGGCTGCGTCGTGAGTGCCCGTGGACCCGGCTGCAGACCCACGAGTCGCTCGCCCCGTACGTCCTGGAGGAGGCGCAGGAGACGTTCGAGGCGCTGGAGTCCGGCGACACCGAGCACCTGCGGGAGGAGCTGGGCGACCTGTTGATGCAGGTCGTCTTCCACGCCGCGGTGGCGGCCGAAGGCACGCCTGACGATCCGCACGGCTGGGACGTCGACGACGTGGCGGCCGGCATCACCGCGAAGCTCGTGCGACGCAACCCGCACGTCTTCGCAGACGGCGACGCGACCACGCCCGAGGAGGTCGACGCCCAGTGGAACCGCATCAAGGCCGAAGAGAAGCGGAATTCCAAGGGATTCGGACGGTCCGGTGAGCCGCACGGGTGACCTCGCACCTCCCGACTAGGCTGTCCGAGTACCTCTTCCGGTCGAAGGAGCAATCTGTCGTGGCCAGCATCGAAGCCGTCGGAGCCCGCGAGATCCTGGACTCGCGCGGCAACCCCACCGTCGAGGTCGAGGTGGCTCTCGACGACGGCACCATCGGTCGTGCGGCGGTCCCGTCCGGCGCCTCGACCGGCCAGTTCGAGGCCGTCGAGCTGCGTGACGGTGGCAAGCGCTACCTCGGCAAGGGGGTGCGCAAGGCCTGCGAGGCCGTCAACACCAAGCTCGGCGACGCACTGATCGGCTTCGACGCCGACGACCAGCGCGCCATCGACCAGGCCATGCTCGACGTCGACGGCACGGCCAACAAGGCCAAGGTGGGCGCCAACGCGATCCTGGGCGTCTCGTTGGCCGCGGCCAAGGCAGCGGCCGAGTCGGCCCGCCTGCCGCTGTTCCGCTATGTCGGCGGCCCCAACGCCCACGTCCTCCCGGTGCCGATGATGAACATCCTCAACGGTGGCGCCCACGCCGACTCCAACGTCGACGTCCAGGAGTTCATGATCGCCCCGATCGGTGCCCCGTCCTTCGCCGAGGCGCTGCGCCAGGGCGCCGAGGTCTACCACGCCCTCAAGTCCGTGCTGAAGGCCGACGGGCTGTCCACCGGCCTGGGTGACGAGGGCGGGTTCGCACCCGACCTGCCGTCCAACCGCGCCGCCCTCGACCTCATCGCGAAGGCGGTCGAGAAGGCCGGATTCACGCTGGGCACCGACATCGGGCTCGCCCTCGACGTCGCGGCGTCGGAGTTCGCCGACGACGGTTCCTACGCGTTCGAGAGTGCGACGAAGACGTCCGCCGAGATGGCCGACTACTACGCCGACCTCGTCGCGTCCTATCCGATCGTCTCCATCGAGGACCCGCTCGACGAGGAGGACTGGGACGGCTGGTTCGCCCTCACCGAGGCCATCGGCGACCAGGTGCAGATCGTCGGCGACGACCTCTTCGTCACCAACGTCGAGCGCCTGAGCCGCGGCATCAGCGAGGGCGCCGCGAACGCGCTGCTGGTGAAGGTCAACCAGATCGGCACGCTCACCGAGACCCTCGACTCCGTCGACCTCGCCCACCGCCACGGCTTCACCTGCATGATGAGCCACCGCTCGGGCGAGACCGAGGACGTCACGATCGCCGACCTGGCGGTCGCCACGAACTGCGGCCAGATCAAGACCGGCGCTCCCGCCCGCTCCGACCGCGTCGCCAAGTACAACCAGCTGCTGCGCATCGAGGAGCTGCTCGGCAGCTCGGCGGCGTACGCGGGCGCGTCCGCCTTCCCGCGGCTGGTGCTCTAGGCCGATGGCGTCCTCGCGCGGTCCGGGCCGGTCGGCGTCGCGACGTCCGGGCGGATCCTCGACAGCGAGCCGGCGTCCGGTGGGCGCCGGGCGCGGACGTCCGGTGGCGCCGCGTGGCCGGCAGGCGCCGCGATTCACCACCCGCGCGGTGGTCCTGCTGTCGGTGCTGCTGCTGCTCGTCGCGTCCTACACCTCGGCCCTGCACGCATGGTGGGAGCAGCGCGGTGAGATCCAGTCGGCCAAGGCCGAGATCGTCATGCACCGCGAGGCGATCGGCGAGCTCAACGACACCAAGGCCCGATTCGACGACCCGGCGTTCATCAAGCAGCAGGCCCGGGCCCGCTTCGGGTGGGTGATGCCCGGCGAGGTGGGCTACCGCGTCATCGGCAGCGACGGGTCGGTGCAGGGCCAGGTCCCGACCCTCGATGCGCCGCCGTCGGCGCAGGACCGCGAGTGGTACGACACGCTCTGGGGCAGCGTCGAGCAGGCGGGCAAGAAGCCCGAGAAGGCCAAGCCCACCGAGGACCCGGACGAGGTGCTGAAGAAGCAGTGAGTGTCGCGCCAGTCGACCTCGAGACGGTGACCGAGCAGCTCGGACGCCCGGCGCGGGGGATCGTCGAGGTCGTCTCACGCTGCCCGTCGGGACACCCCAACGTCGTCAAGACCGAGCCACGCCTGCCCGACGGCACGCCGTTCCCGACGCTCTACTACGTCACCTGCCCACGCCTGTCGGGTTCGATCGGCACGCTCGAGGCGTCCGGGCTGATGGCCGAGATGACCGCCAGGCTTGCGGCTGACCCCGATCTGGCTCGTGCGTACGCCGACGCTCACGTGGCGTACTTGTCCGAGCGTGAGGCAGCTGAAGCACGTACCGGAGATCGAGGGCATCTCGGCCGGTGGGATGCCGATGAGGGTGAAGTGCCTGCACGTGCTCGTCGGTCACGCGCTCGCGAAGGGACCGGGGGTCAACCCACTCGGCGACGAGGCGGTCGAGCTGCTCGGTGACTGGTGGAGTGGCTCGGAATGCGCACCAGAATGAGCTAGGACACACTGGGCGAGGCTGTCGACCTTGGGAGTTTCACCGTGTCCGACCAAACGTCCAAAACCTCGGAGACCAAGCGCGATCGCACGCACTGGCTCTACATCATGGTCATCGTGGCCGTCGCCGCCGGCATCCTGGTCGGCTTCGTCGCACCCGACTTCGCGGTGAAGCTCCAGCCACTCGGCGACCTGTTCATCAACATCATCAAGATGATGATCGCGCCGATCATCTTCTGCACGATCGTCCTCGGCGTGGGCTCGGTCGCCAATGCGGCACAGGTCGGCAAGGTGGGCGGCCTGGCCCTCGGCTACTTCCTGACGATGTCGACGTTCGCGCTGGCCATCGGCCTGGTCGTCGGCAACATCATCAAGCCCGGTGAAGGCCTGAACCTCACCGATGAGCTGGCGAAGTCCGGCAAGGAGCAGACCGGCGAGGCCGTGGGCAGCTGGGACTTCATCCTCGGGATCATCCCGGACACGCTCGTGTCGGCACTCACGTCAGGGGAGATCCTGCAGACGCTCTTCGTGGCGCTGCTGGTCGGCTTCGCGCTCCAGTCCATGGGTTCGGCCGGACAGCCGATCCTCACCGGCGTCGCTCATCTGCAGCGGCTCGTGTTCCGCGTGCTCGCGATGGTCATGTGGCTCGCCCCGGTCGGCGCGTTCGGCGCCATGGCGGCCGTCGTCGGTGCCACCGGGTGGGACGCGCTCAAGAGCCTCGCGACGATGATGCTGGCGTTCTACCTCACCTGCCTGCTGTTCGTCTTCGTCGTGCTCGGGACGCTGCTGCGCGTGGTCGCGGGCGTGAACGTGTTCAGTCTCTTCCGCTACCTCGCCCGCGAGTTCCTGCTGATCCTGTCGACGTCGTCGTCCGAGACCGCGCTACCGCGCCTGATCGCCAAGATGGAGCACGCCGGCGTGCAACAGACGACGGTCGGCGTCGTCGTGCCGACCGGCTACTCGTTCAACCTCGACGGCACAGCCATCTACCTGACGATGGCGTCGCTGTTCATCGCCGAGGCGCTGGGCGAGCCGTTCTCGATCGGCGAGCAGATCTCGCTGCTCCTGTTCATGATCATCGCGTCGAAGGGTGCAGCGGGAGTGTCGGGAGCCGGACTCGCGACCCTGGCGGGTGGGCTCGCCTCGCACCGGCCGGATCTCGTCGAGGGCGTGGGCCTCATCGTGGGCATCGACCGCTTCATGTCCGAGGCACGGGCGCTCACCAACTTTGCCGGCAACAGCATCGCCACGGTGCTGGTGGGCCACTGGACGAGCACGCTCGACCACGACCGGCTCGACCACGTGCTCGGCGGGGAAGACCCGTTCGACGAGCGGACGATGCTCGACGACGTGCCCGACGACAAGGCTCGCGCTGCCGCGGATGCCGACGCCGACCCGAAGACACCGGACTGACCGGAGCCCCAGAGCCCGCCGCTATTCTCGGGTGCATGCCCTCCCGAGACCGGGTCGCCGCGATCGACTGTGGCACCAACTCGATCCGCCTGCTGGTCACCGACATCGCTGACGACACGGCCACCGAGGTCGTCCGTGAAATGCGGATCGTGCGGCTCGGCGAGGACGTCGACGCCACCGGACGCCTGTCGGACGGTGCGATCGACCGCACGCTGGAGGCCACTCGCGAGTACGCCGAGCTGATCGCGGTACTGGGCGCCGAACGTGTCCGATTCTGCGCCACGTCTGCCGCGCGTGACGCCGAGAACGCCGACGACTTCTCCGCGGCCGTCGAGGAGATCCTCGGGATCCGTCCGCAGGTGCTGACGGGCAAGGAGGAGGCGTTGGCGTCGTTCGTGGGCGCCACCCGTGGCCTCGAGCCCGCTCGCACGATGGTCGTCGACGTGGGAGGCGGCTCCACCGAGCTCGTGGTCGGGGAGGGGTCGGACGTCGAGTGGTCGACGTCCCTCGACATCGGCTCCGTCCGGCTCACCGAGCGCCTTCTGCCGAGCGATCCACCGCCGGTGGCCGAGGTCACGAGCGCCATGAACCACCTCGACTCCGTGCTGGCGCCGGCCGTGGCCGGTCTCGATCCGGTCACGTCGATCGTCGGCGTCGCCGGCACGGTCACCACGGTGGCGGCGCACGCGCTGGGGCTTCCGTCGTACGACCGCGACGAGATCCATGGCGCCCGTCTGCCGTTCGGCTCGCTCCGGTCGGCCTGCCTGTCACTCGTGCAGATGTCGGTCGCCGACCGTCGCGCCCTGCCGTTCATGCACCCGGGCCGAGCCGACGTCATCGGGGGAGGGGCGCTGGTGCTCGACCGCGTGCTCGAGCTGCTCCCGCTGGACACCGACACCGTCCTCATCAGCGAGCACGACATCCTCGACGGCATCGCCTGGGGCGCGGTATGACGCTTCGCCTGAGCCTGCCCGACCAGCGAACCATGGCCCGGTTCACCGACCTTCCAGATGTGGAGGTCGTGGTCTGGGACTTCGCGAGCCCGCTGCCCGGCGGCGGGCCGATCGACCTCGCCGTCCGGCCGTACGTGCTCCAGGGCGACCTGAACCTGCTCGACCCCGAGCGCGTCCGGGCCGTGCAGTCGCAGACGCTCGGCTACGACGACGCGGTCGGCAACGTGCCCGACGGCATCACCTGGTGCAAGGCGGTCGGCGTGCACGAAGGCCCGGCGGCGGAGATCGCCGTCGGCCTGCTCATCGCCTCGCTGCGCGGTTTCGACGAGTTCGCGCGGGCGATGCCCGACGGTCGCTGGGTGCGCGGCTGGAACCACGGCCTCCTCG
The DNA here is from genome assembly GCA_963726885.1 of uncultured Actinomycetota bacterium. Classification (GTDB taxonomy): domain Bacteria; phylum Actinomycetota; class Actinomycetes; order Propionibacteriales; family Nocardioidaceae; genus Aeromicrobium. Next base: position 196,381 of record CAVSDS010000013.1, read on the forward strand.
GCTCGCGTGTCCTCCTGCTCGGGTACGGCGGCATCGGCACCGAGGTCCGTGCGCGGCTGGACGGATTCGGCGTCGATCTGGTGCGCGTGGCGCGCTCGGCACGCAGCGACGAGCACGGCGTCATCCACGGCATCGATGAGCTGGCGTCCCTGCTGCCCGGCGTGGATGCCGTCGTCGTCGCAGTTCCCTACGGACCCGAGACCCATCACCTCGTCGACGACGAGTTCCTGTCGGCCTTGCCGCCCGGTGCCTTGATCGTCAACGTCGCGCGAGGCAAGGTCGCCGACACCGATGCCCTCGCGCGTCATGCCGCGACCGGCCACATCCGGATCGCGTCGGACGTCTGGGACCCGGAACCGCTGCCGCCCGACCACCCGCTCTGGACCACGCCCGGCGTGTTCATCTCTCCGCACGTCGGCGGCGCGGTGACGACCATGCACGACCGGGTCGAGGCACTGGTGCGCGAGCAGATCGCACGGCTGCAGTCCGGCCGGCCGCTCGTGAACGTCGTCGACGTCAGCGGATCGGCGGCAGAAGCCCCGTAGCGGGATCCCGGTCGGTGACGCAGTACTCAAGCCCGGCCGGGTCGCGCAGCACCGTCCAGTTTCCGGTGTCGCGCACGAGCTCGGCGTCGAGCGACCGGTGGCGGACCACCTCGGCCACGCGGTCCGCGCTCGAGAGGTCGAAGTGGGCGCGCACCTGCCCGTCGTCGGACTCGAGCCGCTGCAGGAGCAACCGCAGCGGCTGATCGGTCAGGACGCTCGAGCGTGCTGAACTCCCGGAAGCGGCCTTCGGTGTGCTCCCAGCCCGTGAGCGTGGCCCAAAAGGCCGACTCCTCCTCGTGCCAGTGGCCAGGGATGTCGAGGCACACCTGGTCGACGATGCTCGTGCCTCCCCACCACGGCACGGGCGAGGGAAGGGACTTCCCGGCCGGGTGCCCGACGACGCAGAACGTGAACCCGCCGGGCGAGGTCATGACGACGTGGTCGCCGGACCACTGCACCTCTGCACCCAGCGAAGTGGCCTGCTCGACGAAGCCGGGCACGTCGTCGGTGTGCAGGTCGAGATGGATGCCGCCTGGCCCGTCGGCGATGCGCTGCACCTTGAGGTACGGGTCGCCGTCGCGTGGGACGAGCGTCGCGAACTCGTCGTGCTCGCCGCGTGCAGGCGACAGACCGCTGCCGGTGACCGCCCGCCAGAACGCCGTGGCGGCGTCCAAGGTGTCGGCCGGCAGGTCGAGGAATGCCGTCGCCCAGCGAAGCTCCGCCATGCGGTCAGCCTAGGCTGGTTGACGCTCCCGTAGCCCAATCGGCAGAGGCAGGCGGCTTAAAACCGTCCCAGTGTGGGTTCGAGCCCCACCGGGAGCACCGGTGCTCAGTGGCTCTCGGCCCAGGCGAGCGCGTAGTCGGCGACCTCTTCCCAGCCGTCCTGGCCGACGACGTAGTGCGTCCGGCCGGGGAACTCCTTGAGGTCGACCACGCCGGAGCGGTACCGCTTGGCGTTCTTGCGGTTCACCGACGCCGGGACGACGTGGTCGGCATCGCCGGCGATGAACAGCAGGGGAGCGCGATCGGGCTTGGAGTAGTCGATCCTGGAGTCGCCGGTGTTCATGAACAGGTGGGTCGCGGCCTGCCAGAGCGGCTTCCCCGGAGCCGGGATCACGAACTCGTCGCGGACGCGGTCGGACTCTTCCTGCGACAGGGAGTTGGTGAACGCGTAGCGGAACTGCTTGGGCGAGAGCAGCACGGTGCGGTTGACGGTCCACGGCTTGCCGAGCACGGGCATGAGTCCACGGACGACGCTCCACGGGAGGACCGGCACTCCTGCGCTTTGCGCCGAGTCGACGGCCACACCGGCGCGACCGAGCCCGCGGTCCAGCATCAGCTGGGTGAACAGTCCTCCGAAGGAATGGCCCATGATGATCGGCTGCTCGTCCAGTCCGCCGATGATCCGGGCCAGGTGGTCGGCGACCGTCGAGACGCGCAGGCCGTTCAGGTCGGACGGGTCGCGCCGCAGGCCTTCGACGTCGTCGTTCACGCCGGGCCATGCAGGCACGACCACGGAGTATCCGGCTTCCTCGTAGCGGGCTTTCCAGCCGTCCCAGCTCTTCGGGGTCATCCAGAGACCGTGGATCAGGACGATGGTTCCCTTGGCGTCGTTCATGGGTCTCCTCGGTGAAGAACGGTCGTTCGTGGATCACGGTAGAGCGGCACGGACGACGCCGGGCCTAGATTGGGAGCAATGATCCTCGCCGCTCCCGACCCCGCTCTCGACCCCTGGTTCGCCCGCGAGCTGCTGCGCCTGCAGCACGCCGCCTATCGCATCGAGGCCGAGCTGGTCGGCGACGACCGCCTACCGCCCCTCCAGGACGACGACGTGACGCTTCCGGCGTGGCGTGGTCGCTACGTCGTGTCGTGGCGCGGAGTGGAGCTGGTCGGCGCGATCGCGTGGCGCGACCACGGCGACCATCTCGACATCGACCGGCTGATGGTCGACCCCCAAGCGCGCCGGCAGGGCGTCGGCACCACGCTGCTGCAGGCGGTGCTCGATCGGGCCGATGGACGCCCCGTCGTGGTCTCGACCGGACGCGACAATGCCCCCGCGGTCGCGCTCTACGTGCGTCACGGCTTCGCAGTCGGAAGCGACGAGCAGGTGCCGCCGGGCATCTGGATCACCCACCTCCAGCGCGCCTGACGACTCAGAGCGGGCGGAGCCGCACCGCGGACCAGGTCTCGTCGAGACGGACCTCGGGGCCGAGGCCGTACCCGTACTCGCCCACCAGAGTGACGAGCGCATCGCGGTCGAGCTCGTACGGAGGCCCCGTCGGGAAGGAGATCCAGGCCACCGGCGTCGACCCCAGGGAGGGGAGCACCTCGTCGAGGCGGATCTCAAGGGCAGCAAGGTTGTCGGCCAGGAGAATGGCGGCGTCCATGCGGTCGACCGGTTCGTCGACCGTCATGGCACCCGCAGGGAGCGGGTCGAGCAGTGCGGTCTCCTCCACAGAGTCGGCGATCACCCAGACGACCGAACCCTCGGTGATGCCAAGGGTCTCGGCGTGGGTGGGGTCGCTCACCTGGTCAGTCTAGGTCGCGCTGCGAGGTCATGGATCGTACGACCAGCGGCGATGCCCTTGCGCTCGAAGCGCGTGAGGGCCCGTGCCTCGTGCCGAGGGACCGGGCCTCCGTCGACGTGCGGCGAGGCGATGAGCACGTCGGCGGCCGCGACGGCGTAGTCGTCCCAGTCGGTGGCGAACCGCCAGGTGCCGCCGGGCTCGAGCACGCGCGCGACGAGCTGGGTGAACGACACGGTGACCAGCCGGCGCTTGTGGTGCCGCTTCTTGTGCCACGGGTCGGGGAACCACGTCCACAGCTCACGCACTGATTCCGGCGCCAGCATCGTGGCCAGCGCCTCCGTGGCGTTCACGACGGCCAGGCGGACGTTCGTCACGCCGTGGTGGCGCATGGTCACGAGCGTCTGGGCCACACCCGGGACGTAGACCTCGAGGCCGAGGTAGTCGTTCTCGGGATGCTCGGCAGCGGCGGCCACCAGCGCCTCGCCACGACCGGACCCGATCTCGACCACGAGCGGAGCACGTCGTCCGAAGAGCGTCTCGACGTCCAGGCGGAAGGCCGGGTCAACCGAGGTGTCCGGCCCGTTCCGCGGCACGTCGACGACGTGATCGGCGTGCAAGGCGTCCCACGCGCGCTGCTGACGGTCCTTCAGCCGGCCACCGCGCCGGATGAAGGAGACCGGCTCGGATCGGTACATGGCGCGATCTTGATGATCTTCGGCCGCCGTGTCCATGGATCGAACCCTAACGATCTGCCACGCTGTCGCTCATGGCGATCACCCCTGACACCAAGGACTGGACCTGGGTCCTGACCGAACCTTGCGCCGAGTGCGGCCTCGCCGCCGGCGACGTCGACCCCACCACGGTAGGTGGCCGGATCCGGGCCGCGTTGCCGCGATGGGAGGAGGCGCTGGGGCGTGAGGACGCCCGCGAGCGTCCGGACGAGGACACGTGGTCGCCCACCGAGTACGCCTGCCATGTGCGCGACGTGTTCCGGGTCTTCGCCGGCCGGGCCGAGATGATGCTCGAGCAGGACGATCCCCAGTTCGCGAACTGGGACCAGGACGAGACCGCCGTGGCCGACAACTACGACACGCAGGATCCCGCCGACGTCGCACCCCAGCTCGTCGAGGCAGGGGAGCGGGTTGCCGATGTCTTCGATGCCGTGCCCGATGACGCCTGGCGCCGCACCGGCCGACGCGCTGATGGCGCATCATTCACCGTCGCGACGCTCGCGCAGTACTTCCTCCACGACGTCGAGCACCACCTCCACGACGTCCGGGCCTGATGCTCGGACGCCACCGACCCGTGCGACACAGGTCGTGGACACGTGACACGATCGAGATCTGACGGAGGGACGTTCCGATGACCAACATCACGCTCGACGACTGGGTGGCTGCCATGGCTGCCGAGCTGGGCCTCGACGAGCTCGAGGTCGACGTTCAGCAGGTGCTCGACCTCGCTGGCGACGCCGCGCACTCCGTGACGCGTGTGGCGGCGCCGCTCACCACATTCGTCGCTGGGTACGCGGCCGGCCGGGCCGGCGGCACGACCGACGACATCCGCGAGGCGTTCGAGGCGGTCAGTGCCCTGTGCAAGCGCGTGGCCGAGGAGACCGAAGAGTCCTGAGCGGCCGGTCGCCGTCACCCGCCGCACCCTGGTCCAACACGCCGATCTCTCGCTCTGCACCTGCTGGACGAGGCCGAGAAGGTTGACTAGTTCAACCGATCATTCGGGAGCAAATCGGCGGGTCAGGTCGTTGTATAGGGTGAAGTCAACGACGTCGCCCTGACGTCTGATCCTCGGAGGAGCCATGCAGAGCAGCAACCCGGTCTTCGCCCGCAACGACGCGTTCAACGGTCGTGGCGGAGCGGTGGCCACTGATCCCTCACAGTGGAAGGTCGACCTCGACGGCGGTCAGGGTTCGTCCCCGACGCACACCGAGCGCGGCTCAGGCCGCATGACCCTCGACACCGTGGTCGAGAAGACTGCGATCACGCTGGGTCTCCTTGTCCTCGCAGCCGCAGCCACCTGGTTCTTCATCGGTGATCTCGGCGGCGCCGAGGCTGAGTCCGCCCTGGGCCTGGCGTACACGCTGGCCATCGGCGGTGCGCTGATCGGCCTCGTGCTGTCCTTGGTCAACTCGTTCAAGAAGGTCGTCAGCCCTGGTCTCGTCCTGGCCTACGCCGTGGTCGAGGGCGTGTTCGTCGGCGCCTTCTCCAAGGTCATCGCCTCGTACGTCGGCGACCCGACGATCGTCTTCCAGGCGGTCCTGGCCACGATGGTCGCCTTCGGCGGCACCCTGGCTGCGTACAAGTTCTTCAACATCCAGGTCACCGACAAGTTCCGCAAGGTCGTCACCATCGCGATCTTCAGCTTCGTCGGCGTCATGATCATCAACTTCGTGCTGAGCCTCACCGGCGTGCTGGAGTCCGGCGGCCTGCGTGGCTTCAACACGCTCGGCCTGCTCGTCTCGGCCGCAGCCTGCGTCCTGGCCGTGCTGATGCTGATCCTCGACTTCGACTTCGTCGAGCGGGGCGTCGCGGCGGGCCTGCCCGAGCGCGAGGCGTGGCGTGCGGCCTTCGGCCTGACCGTCACTCTCGTCTGGCTCTACATCGAGCTGCTCCGGATCTTCGCGATCCTGCGCGGCGACTGACGACATCGACAGACGCGAACGGCCGGTCCCGCATGGGGCCGGCCGTCCGTTGGTGTCAGCTCGCCCGACGGCGGCGGAGTGCGGACGCCCAGCGACCCTGCGGTGAGACCTCGGTTCCGGACTGCCGTCCGGCTTGGTCGGCCGCCTCGTCGAGCGACATCAGGTCGCGTGGCAGATGGGCGACTGACGCGGTGACCGACTCGGCCTCGGCCCGCTCTCGCATGGCCGCGGCCAACGACGGCACCAGGACCGAGACCATGCTGGCGTAGCCCGCGGCGGACGGATGGAAACGGTCGGCGCCGAACATCAGGTCGTACTTCTCGGAGAACACCGGGCCGAGAAGGTCGCCGAGTGAGACACCGCGCCCGCCGGCGGCCACGACGGCCATCATCTGCTTGCGCGCCAGTTCGCGGCTGCGACGGCGGGCCACCCAGCGCAACGGCTGGGGGAGCGGCCGGATGGTGCCGAGGTCCGGGCAGGTGCCGACGACGACCTCGCAGTCCGCGGCGATGAGCCGGCGCACGGCGGTACCGAGCAGCCGGGCTGTGGTGGGCGCGGCCCAGAGATGGTGCGTGATGTCGTTCGTGCCGATGACGATGACGGCGATGTCGGGCTTGTAGGACAGTCCGCGGTTGACCTGCTCACGAAGGTCCGAGGTCTGAGCGCCGACGAACGCCATGCTGTGGATGTCGACGGGATTGTCGAGCACGTGAGCGAGGCCGAGGCCGATGAGCGCGGGCGGAGTGGCGTCGGCCGTGGCCATGCCGTAGCCGACGAGCGCAGAATCGCCCAGCACGATGCAGCGGATGGGGCGGCCGGGAAGGTCGTCGCCGTAGACGCCGTCGGCGGAGGGCGGACGGTCGTCGCTCATGCCGATGACCTTGCGGGCCACGATGCTTTCGCCGAACAAGACACCGTAGTAACCGGTGACGGCAGCTCCGGCGCCCACTGCGGTTGAGACGGCCTGCTTCGGGAGTTGACGCATGCCTCCATTTTAGTTGCTCCGCCAACCAAAATCCGGAGTTCACACACCTGTCACACGACGTTGATCCGGTGGACGCGCGCGCTGTCTAACGTGGATCTCGTGATGGGGACCCAGCAGCTCCTTCGGTTCGCGACCAGTCGTGCCACGCAGTGGTACGTCGACATCAACCAGGTGTCTCGCCGCAACGCGATGGTGGCGAGCACGGCGCTCGCGCAGCGCAGGCTCGAGTACAACGAGGTCGAGGAGTTCCTGGCTCTCCATCAGCACCGGCACGAGCACCCGATCCGGCGGACGGGCTGACCCGGCGTCGGCTGTCCTAGCGCCGACCTAGGATTGACGAGTGCCAGTCGACCTCCCCAACCTCCGCGACGTCGCGGGTCTCGCCACGGCCGACGGCCGCTTCGTGAGGCCGGGCGTCCTGTTGCGCAGCGCGCTGCCGGAGCCTGACGACCTCGTGCCGGACGATCTCGCCTGGCCGCCCACGGTCGTCATCGACCTCCGCTCACCGTACGAGCTCCGCAACGGCCATCCACTCGCGCACCTCGAGGCCCGTCTGGTCAACCTGCCGCTGCTGCAGGCGCTGCGTCCAGCCAACCAGAGCTCAGAGTCGCTCACGACGCTCTACCAGGTGGTGCTCGAGGATGCCTCGCACCTGCTCGTCGACCTCGTCCGCGAGATCGCCGACGCCGACGGCCCGGTCCTCGTCCACTGCGCCGCCGGCAAGGACCGTACGGGAGTCGGCGTCGCGCTCGTCCTGCGGCTGCTCGACGTCCCGCACGACGACGTGATCGCCGACTACCTGCTCACCGAGCACGCCCGCAGCGCGATCGACGCCCGGCTGCACCGCGACGACATCGAGCCGCTCTACCCGGTGTCGTTCTACCTCGTGGCGCCCGAGGCGATCGCGGCCGTCCTCGACGTCTGGGATGAGCATCCCGGTGGTGTCGAAGGCTGGTTCGTCGAGGCCGGCGGCGACGCTGTGACGCTGGAGCGCCTGCGCGAGCGCATGCTCGACTGATCCGTCAGCCGGCCACCGAGCGCAGCGTCTCGTCCTCCAGGCGGTAGGTCAGCCAGTCGTCGAGCGGCCGTGCCGTGAGGGAGTCGTAGAACGCGATCGCCTCGCTGTTCCAGCGCAGCACCGACCACTCGAGCCGGCTCCAGCCGCGGTGCACCACGATCCGGGCCAGCGCCGACAGCAGTGCGCCGCCGAGGCCGGAGCCGCGCTGGCTCTCCGCCACGTAGAGGTCTTCCAGGTACAGGCCGGGCACGCCCTCCCAGGTCGAGAACGAGCGGTACCAGAGCGCGAAGCCGACTGCGTCGCCGTCGCCGTCGAGCGCGAGCAGCGCCGACGCCACGGCGTCGGGCCCGAAGAGGGCGTCGTGCAGCATCGCGGGCGTCGCCTTGACCGCGTCAGGCTCACGCTCGAACTCGGCCAGCTCGCGGATCATCCGGCCGATGGCCGGCACGTCGTCAGGCGTCGCGACTCGGATGTTGGGGGGCAGCTCGGGAAGGTCCACGTCGCGACCCTATGACGACGGTGCCGATGGGCGTGCCCGCGTACCCTGTCGCCATGACTGGGGACCTCCTGCTCGAGCCCCGCGAGGTGCCCCTCGGTGGCGTCCGTGGGCTCACCGTCCACCGCACACTCCCGCACCGCGCGCTGCCCACGGTCGGGGCATGGTGCTTCGTCGACCACTTCGGACCCACCCGCGAACCGATGACCGTGCTGCCGCATCCGCACACGGGGCTACAGACCGTCACCTGGCCGTTTGCCGGCGAGATCCGGCACCGCGACAATCTCGGCAGTGACGTCGTCCTGCGGCCGGGAGAGCTCAACCTCATGACGTCCGGCGATGGAGTCTCGCACTCGGAGGTCTCGGTCGGTGGCCAGACGATGATGCATGGCCTGCAGCTGTGGCTGGCGCTGCCGGGCGGCTCACGATCCGGACCGGCCGCGTTCGAGCACCTGCCCGACCTCCCGCGCACGGGCGGCGACGGCTGGCGCGCCATGGTGCTCGTCGGCACGCTCGGCGACACGGACTCCCCGGCCACCACGTACTCACCGATCGTCGGGGCCGAGCTGACCATCGGTGCCGGCGCCTCCGCCGAACGTGCCCCTGCATCCGGATTTCGAGCACGCCGTCCTGGCAGTGGACGGGCCGGCGCGAGTCGATGGGTTCGACCTGACGCACCGGCAGATGCGGTACCTGGCTCCCGAGCGGGAGTCCGTCCAGCTCCAGGCGGCACGGGACACGACCGTCGTCCTGATCGGAGGAGCTCCGTTCGACGAGTCGCTGGTGATGTGGTGGAACTTCATCGGTCGCAGTCACGAGGACATCGTGCACGCGCGCGAGGACTGGGAGCAGGCCACCGAGCGATTCGGCCAGGTCAAGGGTCACGACGGTCAGGTCATCCCCGCGCCGCCGCTGCCGCGGGTGCGCCTCAGGCCGCGTCGCCGTCGGGTCTGAGACCCACCACACAGTGCTGGCGCCCCGACGAGCGTTCCTGTACCGTCTGTTTCGGATACTCCCGGTATCTGAAATCTGAGAGGAACGCATGTCGCACTTCACCGACAAGGTCGCCGTCGTCACCGGAGCCGGATCGGGCATCGGCCGTGCCCTCGCCATCGAGCTGGCGCGCCGTGGCGCGAGGCTCGCCATCAGCGACGTCGACGACCAGGGTCTCGCGGAGACCCTCGATCTGGTCAAGGCGCACGGCGCCGACGTGCGCAGCGACCACCTCGACGTCGCCGAGCGCGAGCTCGTCCTCGCCTATGCCGAGGCCGTGGCCGAGCACTTCGGCCGAGTCAACCTGGTGTTCAACAACGCCGGCATCGCGTTCACCGGCACCATCGAGGAGATGTCGTTCAAGGACGTCGAGAAGGTCATGGACGTCGACTTCTGGGGCGTCGTCAACGGCACCAAGGCGTTCCTGCCGCACCTGATCGCCTCGGGCGACGGCCATGTCGTCAACATCTCCAGTGTGTTCGGCATCTTCGCCGTGCCCACGCAGAGCGCGTACAACGCCGCGAAGTTCGCCGTGCGCGGGTTCACGGAGTCGCTGCGCCAGGAGATGCTCACGACGAAGCGCCCCGTCAAGGTCACCTGCGTGCACCCCGGCGGCATCAAGACCAACATCGCGCGCAACGCCGACCAGGCCGAGGGACATGACCACGAGAAGCTGTCGAAGGAGTTCGACAAGCTCGCTCACGTGAGCCCCGACAAGGCCGCGAAGGTGATCCTCCGCGGCGTCGAGCGGGGCCGCGCGCGCGTGCTCATCGGCTGGGACGCCTACGCGCTCGACGCGTTCGTCCGCATCACCGGTTCCGGCTACCAAGGCCTCGTCGCACGCTTCAGCAAGAGCAGGGGCCTGTAGCCATGAGCGCACGCATCGACCTCCGCGGATCCCGCGCCCTCGTCACCGGAGCCACCGGCGGTCTCGGCCAGGCCATCGCCCGCCGTCTCGCCAAGGAGGGAGTCGAGCTGGTGCTCAGCGGCCGACGGCTCGACGTCCTCGAGCCGCTCGCCCAGGAGCTCGGAGCCACGGCGATCGCCGCCGATCTCGAAGACCTCGCCGACGTCGACCGGCTCATGCAAGAGGCCGGGCCCATCGACCTGCTGGTGGCCAACGCGGCACTGTCGTCGTCGGGAGACCTGCTCGAGTACACGCCAGAACAGATCGCCCGGTCGATCACCGTCAACCTGCACGCCCAGATCGTCATGGCCCGCACCGCCGCACTCGGCATGGTCGAGCGCGGCAAGGGTCACATCGTGATGATCGGCTCCGTCTCCGGCAAGGTCGCCTCCACCAACAGCTCGCTCTACAACGCCACGAAGTTCGGCCTGCGCGGATTCTCCCTGGGATTCCGCCAGGACGTGGCCGACCGGGGCGTCGGAATCTCCATCGTCGAGCCCAGCTTCGTGCGGGAAGCCGGCATGTTCGCGAACTCGAAGGCGAAGCTGCCTGGGACTGTCCGCACGGTGACGCCTGAGAACGTCGCGGACGGAGTCGTCAAGGCAATCCGGCGCGACCGCGCCGAAGTCGTGGTCGCACCGGCCGAGCTGCGCGTCGGGGCCGCACTCACCGCCTCGATTCCCGAGTTCAACGCCAGGGTGCAGAAGGCCAGCGGGGCCGCGAAGGTGTCGAACGCGCTGGCCGAAGGGCAACGCGAGAACCGCTGACCGCGTCGCTGGCACGATGGGGCCATGGCCGATCATCCCAATCTCGAAGCAGCCGCCCGACTCACCGCGTCGATCGTGACCGGAGTGGGCGACGAGCAGCTCGACAACCCCACGCCGTGCACCGACCGGAACGTGGAGCAGCTGCTCGCGCACATCGACGGCTTGTCCCAGGCCTTCACCGCCGCTGCGGCCAAGGACTTCGGTCCGCTGACCGACACCGCGCCCAACGAGTCGGACGGTGCTCTCGGCGACGACTGGCGCAGGCGTGTGCCGGCCCAGCTGGCAGCGCTGGCGCAGGCGTGGAGCGACCCCTCCGCATGGGAGGGCATGACGCGGGCGGGCGGGGTCGACCTGCCCGGTGAGGTCGGCGGTCTGGTGGCGCTAAATGAGATCGTGATCCACGGCTGGGACCTCGCCGTGGCAACCGGACAGCCCTACGAACCCGACGAAACGTCTGCCGCAGTCGTGCACGGGTTCCTCGTCGAGAGCCGCAAGGAGCCCGTCCCCGAAGAGCTGTTCGGCCCGGTGGTCGACGTCTCCGCAGACACCCGGTTGTTCGACCAGGCTCTTGGGCTGGCCGGTCGCGATCCCGCCTGGCCGCCGAACTAGCCCCTGCTGCCCTTGTCGTCGCCGAAGGCCTCGTCGCGCTCGCGGACGGCTTCGCGGAAGCCGACGGTGGCGGCGCGCATCTGGAAGGCGTAGCCCTCGCGGGTGTGTCGGGAGACGCCGTCGAACACGGTGCTGACCATCCCCGACGTCGCGACGCCCTGGGCGAGCAGCGCGCTGTTGAGGGCGAGCTTGACCATCATCAGCTGGTTGATCGGCAGCAGGGAGATCTTCTCGACCAAAGCCTCGGTGCGCTCGTCCAGCTCATCGGCCGGCCACGACTCGACGGCGAGGCCCCAGTCGGCGGCGGTGCGTCCGTCGATGCACTCGCCGGTGAACAGCATCCGCTTGGCGCGGGCGTCGCCGATCCGGTGCGCCCACATCCCGGCGGCCGGCACGCCCCAGACGCGGGTGGGCGGGTAGCCGATGCGGACGTCGTCGGCGCAGATGATCTGGTCGGCGAACAGGGCGATGTCGGTGCCGCCCGCGACCGCGAACCCGTGCAGCTTCGCCACGGTGGGCTTGTTCGCGTGCAGCAGGCTCGCGAAGCCGCGGTTGAAGCGGCTCATCATCGCGTAGTCGACCATCGGGTCCCAGGTGCGGTCGGGCACGTGGTTCGTCATCTGCACCGCAGGGTCGAGCACCGTGCCGGTGGTGTCCATCGAGCCCGGCGGGGGATCGGCGGCGTTCTCGGCGAACACCGAGAGGTCGTACCCGCCGCAGAAGCCCTTGCCTCGTCCGGACAGCAGGATGACGTGGACGCGCGGGTCCAGGTCGGCTCGCTCGACGGCGTGCGACAGCTCCGCCGGAGTGTCGTTCGTGATCGCGTTGCCCTGGTCCGGGCGGTTGAACGTGATCCGCGCGATCCGGCCGGTCACCTCGTACGTGAGCGTCCGGTAGTCAGGGCCGGCCTCGGACTGCTCGGTGCCGGCATAGAGCGAGTCGTCGCCCTCGAGCGAGCCCTCGCGCCACGCGGCCGGACGTTCGCCGCTGTGGGTGGTCATGCGATCACGTCTTGTGGCTCGCCGGTGCCCTTGGGTGTGCATCGTTCGATGATCGGCGCAAGGTCGAGCCCGGTCGGCAGGGTGCCGAAGACGTCGCCGCGGTCGCGGCCGAGCCTGCTCGCGGCGAACGCGTCGGCGACGGCCGGGTGGCCGTGCCGCAGGAGCAGCGAGCCCTGCAGGGCGGTCGCCATGTCGCCGACCACGCGGCGGGCGCGATACTGCATGCTCTCCAGGTCGGCGAAAGCCGTTCCCAGCTCGTCGACGAACGCGTCGTAGCGGGGGTCCGACCCGCGCGCCTCGTCGAGCTCGCCGATGAACACCTCCAGCGACTCCGGCTGCTTGGCGGCGGCACGCAGGGTGTCGAGCGCGGCGACGTTGCCCGAGCCCTCCCACACCGACATCAGTGGCGCCTCGCGGTAGAGCCGCGGCATGCGGGACTCCTCGACGTAGCCGTTGCCACCCAGGCACTCCAAGGCTTCCGCCGCGTGGATGGGGGACCGCTTGCACACGTGGTACTTGCTGACGGCCAGGCTGACGCGCCGCAGCATCGAGGCGTGCTCGTCACCGGCCTCGGCGCGATCCGTCATGGCGGCCAGCCAGAGCGCGACCGTGGTTGCTCCCTCGGCCTCGATCGCGAGGTCGGCGAGCACGTTGCGCATGAGCGGCTGGTCGATCAGCTGGGCGCCGAACACCTGACGATGCGCGGCGTGGTGCGCGGCTTGCAGCACACCGGCTCGCATCGAGCTCGCCGAGCCGATGGTGCAGTCGAGCCGGGTCATGTTGACCATCGCGATGATCGTCGGCACGCCGCGACCCTCGTCGCCGAGCCGCCAGCCGACGGCGTCGACGTACTCGACCTCGCTGCTGGCGTTGGAGTGGTTGCCGAGCTTGTCCTTGAGACGTTGCAGCAGGATGCCATTGGCCGAGCCGTCCGGCAGGACCCGCGGCACGACGAAGCAGGTGAGCCCGCCCGGAGCCTGGGCGAGCACGAGCAGGAGGTCCGACATCGGGGCCGAGGTGAACCACTTGTGCCCGGTGATCCGGTAGGTGCCGTCGCCCTGGTCCTGCGCGTGGGTGGTGTTCGCTCGTACGTCCGAGCCGCCCTGCTTCTCGGTCATCGACATGCCGGCGGTGAGGAACTGCTTGTCGGCGGGCGGACGGAACGCCGGGTCGTAGCCGGCCGCGGTGAGCCCGGGCTCGTACTGCGCGGCGAGTGCCGGGTCGACGCGCAGTGCCGGCACTGCGGCGTACGTCATCGAGATCGGGCACTGGTGACCGGCGTCGACCGGACCCCATGCGCTCAGCTTGGCGGCGCGCACCAGGTGGGCGTGCGGGTCGTCGGACGCCCACGGGGTGCCGTGCAGGCCGAATCCTGTCGACAGCTCCATCAGCTCGTGGTAGCTCGGGTCGTACGCCACCTGGTCGATGCGATGGCCGTACCGGTCGTGAGTGTGGAGCACCGGGGGATGCGCCTCGGCGCGGTCGCCGAGTGCGATGGCCTCAGCGCTGCCGGCTCGTCGCCCGATCTCGTGGACCGCGTCCAAAGCAGACGTGGCGCCCTCGCGGCGCAGTGACTCCTCGAACACCGCGTAGTCGGCGGTGTCGTGCCCGGTGAGCGGCGGGACCTGGTTCGTCACCTCGTGGGTGCCAGTCGATGGTGCAGTCATGACTCTCCTTCGGTGCGAAGTCGCTTGATCTCGGTGCGGAAGTCTTCGTAGCCCTGGCGCAACGCAGCCGCGGGCCAGTCGTCGGGCAGGAGCTCGTCGGGAAGCGCGGGATCGGTGCGCAGGTGGCGCACGAGCCCGGCGGCGGCCGTGAACCGGTCGGCGAACGTGCCGCCGTTGGCCGTGGCGTCGAGAAGTGTGGCTCCCTTGTCGGCCCAGTCCTGAAGATCCCAGAGCTCCTGCGTCAGCCCCGCCGGGTCGTCGGTGCGCGATTGCAGGCAGAGCGTGCCGGGCTCGGCCGCGTCGCCGTGAGGGAGGTTGTCCGGGCGCATCCAGACGCCCTCGCGCAGCATCACGAGGCGGCGAGCGGTGAGACGTCGTCGCAGGTCGGCGCGGGTCGACGCATCGCGTCCACCCGCTGTCACCACGACCGTCTCCCAGGTGCCGTCCCAGGGCAGACGGACGGGATCGAGCTCGAGCTCCTGAAGCCGATGGCGCTCGAGGTGGCGTGGGCTCAGCGCGTAGACGGCCTGATCGACGACGAGGTCGCCCGCACGGACCAGACGCGTGAGCGCGACGCGCATGGTCGCCGGGGCGATGCCGAACTGCTCGCCGGCGCCGACGATGTCGCGCACCGGGAGCCGCGGGGGATGCGCGCCGAGCAGCAGGCTCAGCACGACCGACCGTGCGGTCAGCGGTCGCGTCATCGTGGCGGTCAGCGGCATGTCACTCCGTGGGCATTACAGAATGCAAACATCTGTGACGCGATTGTAATGCTGCCATGGAGCGGTGTCTACGACACGATGTCAGCGGCCACGGCGACCTCGCGATATGCGTCCGCGAGCGTCGCGATCGTCGCGTGGGCGTTCAGCCCGCTCGGGTTGGGCACGACCCACAGCTCGGCCTCGCCGAGGCCCGTTTCCTGGCGGCCGAGCCGGGCACGGCGTTCACCGAATGCGGTGCGGTAGGCGGTGATGCCGGCGACCGCGACAACCTGAGGCCTGTGCTCGCGCACGAAGTCCTCGAGCCGTGCACGACCGGCGCGCAGCTCGTCGTCGTCGAGCTCATCGGCCCGGGCGCTTGGCCGCGGTGCGAGGTTCGTGATGCCCACGCCGCGCTCGACGAGCACGGGCGCCGCCTGCGCAGGCGTCAGGACGTCTTCGGGCAGGATTCCGGCGGCACGCAGCGCCGGGTAGAAGCGGTTGACGGGATGGGCGAAGTGGAATCCGGTCTCGGAGCTCATGATGCTCGGGTTGATGCCGACGAAGAGCAGTCGGAGTTCCGGGCCGATGAGGTCGGGCACCGGTGCGGTCGCCATGCGGTGACGATAGACGCATGGTTCGATGCGAGGGACGTCCAACCACACGGAGCATCGACGACGAACCAATCCGCTCTCGTCGTCATGGGCGTGTCCGGCTCTGGGAAGTCCACCGTCGGGGCGGCACCGGCCCGGCGGCTACGCGTTCCGTTCGCCGACGCCGACGGTCAGGCCGCCCAGGATCAGTGCCAAGGAACGTGGAGACGATCCTCTCCGTCACCTCCCTGGTGTTCGTCGTCCTCCTGGGGATCGTGATCTGATTCCCGCACCGCCGGTGCGTGCGCCGTGGGCGGCGAACCCGAGCAGGACGAAGCCGGCCACGACGGCGGTGGCCAGCGCCGCGTCCTTGCCGATGATCAGGGTGACCGCGGTGCCGACGACCGCCACCGCGAGCATCGTCAAGGCGAGCGAGCGGAAGACCGGTGCCTCGAAGGCGCTGGCGAACGGCAGGAAGTGGGCGCCGACGACGGCGACGACCCAGACCACGGTGAGCTCGGGTGCGTCGAGCGGGCCGTTCAGGAGGGACGCGCCGACGGGGATGGCGACGATCATGGCCGTCACGCACCAGCCGTAGACACGCATCGCTTGCTTGGACGGAGGCTTGGCGGACGTCACCGGTGCGCGGACGATCACCACGGCGGCGAGGGCAGACGCCACGAGGCCTGCGGTCCACAGCAGCACCGGCCACGGATCGGGGAGCCCGCCGACGTTGAACGCGACGAACGCGAGTCCGGCCACGACGCCGACCCACGACCCGAACTTCTGCCCCTGCATGCTGGTCACCCTGCCATCGACGCCCACGCGCCGTGATGGTGGCTAGGCTTCGACGCGTCCTGCCGTTGACGAAGGAGCCGGGTCGCGCATGGAGAAGGTGCTGTATCTCCTGGACGCCGGCGAGGGTACGTCGGGAGACACACTGCGTGAGCGGCTCGTGGACGACGTGGCGTCGAGACTCCTGGCCACCGGTGCACACCAGGTGCTGGTCAACGTGATGGATTCAGACGTCGAGGCCGCGGCGGGCTTCCGCCTGCGCAGCGGATCCGGCCCCTGTCCTGACGCGATCGTCTCGGTCTGGGTCGACTCGGCGAACGCTCCGTTGCGGGCGAGGTACGACGAGGTGCTGCGCGACGTGGACGCTGGGTTCGTGGCGTACCTCGTGACGGAGTCGGTGCCGCTTCCGGGCGACCCGGTCGACGGACGTCGTCCCGGATACACCCAGGTCTCGTTTCTCCAGCGGCCCGAGCGGCTCGACGAGGAGTCGTGGCGGGAGCACTGGCACGAGCGCCATACCCAGATCGCGATCGACACCCAGGCCACCACGCGCTACGTCCAGAACCTGGTGGTCCGGCCGCTGACACCCGGTGCGCCTCCGTGCACGGCCGTGGTCGAGGAGACGTTCCCCGAAGAGGCCATGACCGACCAGTCGGTCTTCTTCGACGCGGTTGGTGACGACGCACGTCGCCAGGCCAATGCGGACGCGTTGATGGCGAGCGTCGCGGCGTTCCTCGACTTCGACCTGATCGATGTCGTGCCCACCAGCGAGTACACCGTTCTCCGAGGGTAGTCAGGCGTCGAGGTCCACGAGGCGATCGAGCTCCAGGTCGGCGAGGAAGTGCTCGTCGTGGCTGACCACGATCAGCGCTCCCTTGAACGACGCCAACGCCTCGACAAGACGACGGACGCTGAGCAGGTCGAGGTTGTTCGTCGGCTCGTCGAGGAGCAGGAGCTGTGGTGCGGGCTCGGCCAGCAGGACGCAGGCCAGCGTGGCGCGCAGGCGTTCTCCTCCCGACAGGGTCGACGCGAGCTGCTCGGCTGAGCGGCCGCGGAACAGCAGTCGCGCGAGCTGGTGGCGGACGTGCTGCGGTTCGGCGTCCGGTGCGTGTCGCCGGACGTTGTCGACGACGCTCAACCGGTCGTCGAGCACATCCATGCGCTGCGGGAGATGACGTGCCGGAACCCGCAGCCACACGTCTCCTGCGGCCGGTGCGATCTCGCCGACCACCGTCCGCAGCAGCGTGGTCTTGCCGGTGCCGTTGCGTCCGACGAGACCGACCCGCTCAGGCCCGCGGAGGTCGAGGTCGACCGCGGTGCCGGTGTGGGCGAGCCGCAGCTTCTGCGTGCTCAGCACGACGCGTGACGGTGGGACGGCGGTGGCCGGCAGGTCCAGCCGGATCTCGCGGTCGTCGCGCACCTGCTGCTCGGCCTCGTCCAGGCGCTCGCGTGCCTCGGCGACGTCCTCCTCGTGCACTCCGCGCAGTCGGCCGGCCGAGACCTGCGCAGCCCGCTTGCGGGCGCCCATGACGATCTTCGGCTCCCGCTTCTGCTCGAACATCTTCTGCCCGTAGCGCTTCCGTCGGGCCAGCTTCACGTGCGCCTCGGTCAGCTCGCGCCTCTGCTTGCGCAGTTCCGACTCGGCGTTGCGCACCCCTCGCCGCGCCGACTCCTGCTCAGCCTCGATGACCTGCTCGTACAGCTCGTACGGCCCGCCGAACCACCTCAGGTTCCCGTCCCGCAGCTCGCCGATGTCGTCCATCGACGACAGCAGGGCGCGATCGTGGCTCGCGACCAGGAGGCATCCTCGCCAGGTGGTGACCACGTCGTGCAGTCGCCTGCGGGCCACGATGTCGAGGTTGTTGGTCGGTTCGTCCAGCAGCAGGACTGCTGGGCGCCGCAGCAGCCTGGCTCCGAGGGAGAGCAGCACCAGCTCGCCACCCGACAGCGTCGCGATGCTCCGGTCGAGGCCGATGCCGGCGAGGCCCAAGCGGTCGAGCTCGACGACCGCCCGGTCCTCGATGTCCCAGGCGTCGCCGACGACATCGAACAGACGTGGATCACTGTCCCCGGCATCGATGCGTCGCACGGCATCGAGCGTCGACGCGATGCCGAGCACGTCGGCGACCGTCTGCTCGTCACCGCCCCGGCGGGGGTGCCGGGCCGTGGGCGGCGAATAGCAGAGCGGATCCTGCGGGAGGTACGCGACCTCGCCGGCGGCGTGGCGGGTGCCGCTCGTCGGTTCGAGGTCGCCGGCCAGCAGCCGCAGCAGAGTCGACTTGCCGCTGCCGTTGTTGCCCACGAGGCCATGGCGCCGCGGACCGACGTCGATGTCGACGCCATCGAGGACGGCGGTGCCGTCGGGCCAGGTGAAGGAAAGGTCGTGAAAAGTCAGGGAAGATCGCATGAGGCGCTCCGGTGGTCGCAGGAATCGCGGGTCACGTGGAGACAGCTGCGCGACACGTCAGCGCAGGTCTCGGCCTCAAAGCTTCACCCGATGAGTCTAACGCTGGTCCTTCATCGTCCTCAAACGGTGACGGATGGCCGCCAGGCGCGTAGATCCCGCAGCGGGAGCTGCTTCTCAGGCGTCGTACTTGATGCCCGTGGCGTGCAGCGGGCAGTAGCCGAACGGGTTCTTGACGAGGTACTGCTGGTGGTAGTCCTCGGCGTAGTAGTACTGCTCGAGTGGCTGGATGGCCGTCGTGATCTGGCCGTAGCCGGCGGCGGTCATCTTCTCCTGGTAGTGGTCACGTGACTCCTCGGCCAGCTTCTGCTGGTCGGGCGTCGTGGTGAGGATGATCGAGCGGTACTGCGAGCCGCGGTCGTTGCCCTGGCGCATGCCCTGGGTGGGGTCGTGGTTCTCCCAGAACACCTGCAGGATCTGCTGGAACGACACCTCGGCGGGATCGAAGATGATGCGCACGACCTCGGCGTGCCCGGTGCGACCCGTGCACACCTCCTCGTACGAGGGATGTGGTGAGACGCCTCCGGCGTAGCCGACGGACGTCGACCAGACGCCGGGCACCTCCCAGAACGTCTTCTCCTCGCCCCAGAAGCAGCCGAGACCGACGACGACGGCCTCGAATCCGTCGGGCGGGTCGGTCTCGATGGGGTTGCCGAGCACGAGATGCCGGTCGCCGACGGCGTGGGTGCGCGCGTCGCGTCCGGGCAGCGCGTCGCTGGCATCGGGTAGCTGACTCTTGGACTTGCCGAAGATCATGGGGACCACCTTCCACCTCCCAGCCTACGGACGTTGGGTGCGCCACACCCGTGTGTGGTGGTGACCAGCTCATGACGATGAGGCCCACGGGCGGTTAGGCTCTGCCTCGTGTCAGACGTCGATCGCAGGTACGAGGTACCGGTCGGCGTCGACATCGCCGCCGGCTGGGCCTGGCGCCTGCTGCTGATCGCCGCCGCGGGTGCCGTGGGCATCTGGCTCCTGCGCTACTTCTCCGAGATCACCGTCCCCATCGCCGTCGCCGTCCTCGGCACCGCGCTGACGATCGGTGCCGTCGACTGGCTGGTCGAGCGACGGATTCCGCGCCTGGCGGCCACGTTCATCGTGGTCCTCACGATGCTGCTGGCGTTCTTCGGCCTGCTGGCCCTGGTCGGACAGCAGCTGTCCACCCAGGTCGACGACCTCAGGGCCAACATCGTCGAGGGAATCTCGCAGGTGCAGGACTGGGCGCGCACCGACCTCGGACTCAGCGACGCGCAGCTGCAGAGCTGGATCGACGAGGCCAAGTCGGCGATCTCCACGACCGACAGCTCAGTGCTGACCCGCATCACCGCGGTCGGCGCCACGATCACCCATGCGGTGGCGGGGTTCTTCATCGCCCTGTTCTCCGCGTTCTTCTTCCTTTACGAGGGGCAGCGCATCTGGAGCTGGATCGTCGCGCTGTTCCCGAAGGCAGCCCGCCAGCGCGTGTACTCGTCCGGCCAGACGGCGTGGGCCTCGCTCACCGCCTTCGTCCGTGCCACCGTCGTGGTGGCGTTCATCGACGCGGTGGGCGTCGCATTCGCCGCCTGGGCGCTCGGTGTGCCGCTGACGCTGGCGATCGGCGCCCTGGTGTTCCTCGGTGCCTTCGTGCCGATCATCGGCGCGCTCATCTCGGGCCTGGTGGCCGTGCTGGTGGCACTGGTGGCACAAGGACCGTGGACCGCGCTGTTCATGCTGCTCGCCGTCATCGCCGTGCAGCAGCTCGAGTCGCACGTGCTGCAGCCGTTCCTCATGGGCCAGGCCGTCGCCGTGCACCCCTTGGCGATCATCATCGCGATCGCCGCCGGTGTCGTCGTGGCGGGTGTCGTGGGCGCGCTCATCGCCGTCCCGTTGGCGGCCTGCCTCAACGGGATCGTCCGTCATCTCGCGACGAACGCCCAGGAGTTCCAGGAGACCCCGGAAGAGCTCCCTCCTGAGCCGGAACCCGCCTAGGGTGTCGGGCGTGGATCTCACCGACGTCGACGCGGCGCGCATCGTGCTCGACGGGGTCATCGAGGTGACCCCCTCGCTCCACTCGCGGTGGCTCACCACGCGCGTCGGGACGCCGGTCTACCTCAAGTGCGAGAACCTCCAGCGCGCGGGCTCGTTCAAGATCCGCGGTGGCTACCTGCGCATCTCACGACTGAGCCCGGAAGAACGCTCCCGCGGCGTCGTGGCCGCCAGCGCCGGCAACCACGCGCAAGGAGTCGCGCTCGCTGCGTCGATGCTCGACACGAAGGCCACCATCTTCATGCCCGAGGGTGCGGCGCTGCCCAAGGTCGCGGCGACGCAGGGCTATGGGGCCGACATCGAGTTCTCCGGCACCGGTGTCACCGAGGCACTCGTGGCTGCGACGGAGTTCTCCGAGCGCACCGGCGCCGTCCTCATCCACCCCTTCGACCACCCCGACATCGTCACCGGCCAAGGCACGGTAGGCCTCGAGATCATCGAGCAGGTTCCCGATGTGCGGACCATCATCGTGCCGCTGGGCGGCGGTGGGCTCGCGGCAGGCATCGCGATGATGCGCGAACGGCATCCGGACGTCCACATCGTCGGGGTGCAGGCCGAGGACGCCGCGGCCTATCCCGGCTCGCTCGCCGAAGGGCATCCGGTGACATCCGTCATGGGCACGACGATGGCCGACGGCATCGCGGTCGCGAGGCCCGGAGACATCCCTTACGAGATCGTGGCGACGCAGCTCGACCGGGTCATCACGGTGAGCGAGGACTCGATGAGCCAGGCGCTGCTCGGGCTGCTCGAACGCAGCAAGATGCTCGTCGAGCCGTCTGGCGCCGCCGGGGTGGCCGCGCTGCTCGACCGTCCCGGTGAGTTCGAGGGCCCGGTCGTCCCGGTGCTGTCCGGCGGCAACATCGACGCGCTGCTGCTGCTCGACGTCATCCGGCACGGACTCGTGGCCGCCGGCCGTTTCATCCACCTGCGGGTGCGCATCTCCGACCGGCCGGGCGGGCTGATGACGCTCCTCACCGATCTCGCGAACCTGCAGGTCAACGTCATCAACGTCACCCACGACCGCTCCATGGAAGGCATTGGCGTGCGTCAGGTGGACGTCGAGATCGAGGGGGCGACCCGCGGTCCGGATCACCGCGCCGAGGTCACGCGCCGACTGCTCGAGATCGGCCACGCCGTCATCTGAGCCCGACGAGAACCGTCAGAACGGCCCTCTA
>CAVSDS010000014.1:0-283199 GCA_963726885.1 uncultured Actinomycetota bacterium
AGACGAGGTTCCAGGTGTTGTCCACGAGCTTCACCAGCCGTCCGATCGGGTCGGCGCACGCACGATCGATCAGCTTCTCGTAGGGCTCGCCCTCGATCTTGGTCACGGACTCCACTGCCGCGACGACGTCCTCGGGAACGCCAGCCGCGCGCAGGGTGTCGCCGGTGTGATGGGTGTCCTCGATGATGTCGTGCAGCCAACCGGCCGCTTCCGCCTCTGGCCCGAACTCACGCAGCCCGGTCGCGATCGGAGTCAGATGAGCGGCGAAGTAGTCCCGGCCCAGCTTGTCGGTCTGGCCGAGGTGTGCCTCCTGTGCCAAGGCACGAATGCGATCGAGATCTAGAGCCACAGATCGTCAGCCGATGCCCACGTCGGCAACCGTCGCGACACCTTGAATGACCTCAACGAGGCGGCTGTCGATCGAACGCAGCAGCTCGGTCTGCTCCTCGCCTTGCTGGATCAGCGTGGTGAGGAGTTCGGAGACTGTCTTCTCATCCATGAGGCCACGGTACGGCTGAACGCAGACATTAGTGTTTCCATGTGCCGGACGTCGTTGGGGCGGTCATCGTCGACTCCCTCGCCGAGCCGCGCCGCGTGCTCGCATCTCGGCGTACGCGACCGGCAGCGTTGAAGGGGCGATGGGAGTTCCCGGGCGGCAAGGTCGAGCCCGGGGAGTCGGCCGAGGCTGCGCTGATCCGCGAGGTCCAGGAGGAGCTGGACGTGACGCTCATGTTGGGCGAGGAGCTCATGCCCTCGGGAAGCTACTGGCCGATCTCCGAACGGCTCACCCTTCGCATCTTCTGGGCCGAGATCTTCGTCGGAACACCGACGCCGGGGGAGTCGCATGACCAGGTGAGGTGGCTGAGCGCCGATGATCTGTATCGCGTCGACTGGCTAGACGCCGATCGCGAAGCGCTGGCGATCGTGGCAGACGAGCTGTCGTCGTAGCCTGAGCCAGTGAGCCCGGAGGAGATCGCGCGTCGCAGCGCGGACGCGATGTGGGCCGGTGACCGGGCGAGTCGGTGGCTCGGGATGGAGCTGGTCGACGTCGGGCCGGGGACGGCGACGCTGCAGCTCAAGCTCACCGACGAGATGGTCAACGGGCACGACATCGGGCACGGGGGGATCACGTTCACGCTGGCCGACTCGGCGTTCGCGTTCGCGTGCAACTCGCACAACCGCATCACCGTGGCGGCGAGTGCGGAGATCAAGTTCCGCCGGCCCACGAAGCTCGGGGACGTCCTCGTCGCCAGGGCGGTCGAGCGCGACCGCGACGAGCGGGGCGGGCTGTGCGACGTGACCGTCACCGTCGGCGACGACGTCGTGGCCGAGTTCGTCGGGCACAGCCGTGAGATCGGCGGCGAGCTCTTCTAGCGGTCGCCCCAGACCCGCCAGGCGATCACGGCGACGATGATGATGGCGATCACGGAGATGACCCACTGCGGTTCCATGCAGCCACCGTCTCTCGCGTGACGGCCGAGCTCAAGCCGAAGATGGCACCATCGACCCCATGCGCAGCGACATCGTGATCATCAGCCACGGGGTGCACCTGTCGGCGTGGCACTACGAGGCCGAGACGGACGACCTCACCACGCCGCGCGGGCGGCCGTGCGTGGTCATGGCGCACGGGCTGGGTGGCACGAAGGACTCCGGGCTCGAGCCGTACGCGGAGCGGTTCGCCGCGGCCGGGGCGGACGTCGTGCTGTTCGACTACCGCGGGTTCGGCCTGTCCGAGGGCCATCCGCGCCAGGTCGTCGACCACCGGCGGCACCGCGAGGACTACCACGCGGCCGTCGCCCACGCGCGGGCGCTGCCCGGCGTCGATCCCGACCGCATCGTGCTCTGGGGCACGTCCAACTCGGGCGGGCACGTCATCGCGGTCGCGGCCGAGGACCCGCTGATCGCCGGCGTCATGTCCCAGGGCGCGGCCATGGACGGAGCGGCCGCGGTGCTGAACGTCTGGTCGTACGCCGGTCCGCGTCAGCTGCTGCGGCTCACCGCGCACGCCGCGATCGACATCGTGTGGAGTCTCTTGAACCGGCGGCCGCACCACGTCCAGCTCGCCGGTGAGCCCGAGTCGCTCGCCGCGATGAGCGCCGACGACAGCCTGCCCGGCTACTCCGCCATCTGGGGGCCGTCGTTCGTCAACCAGATGGCCGCGCGAGGGCTCTTGTTGTACCTGCTCAACCGACCCGTCACCCGGGCCAAGAGGCTGCGGATGCCGGTTCACCTCGTGATCGCGAACTACGACTCCATCGCGCCGACGTCGGGGATGGAGAAGGTGGCCAAGCGGGTACGCGGCCCAGTCAGGGTCGAGCGACTGGATGTCGGGCACTTCGACATCTACCTCGGCGACCCGTTCGAGCAGACGGTGAAGGCGCAGACGGAGTTCATCCGCTCGATTTGACCTGCTGGCCCCGATTTTCTGCCAAGTTCGCTGGTCAGGGAATGTCAGAGCCGATCAATAGGTTGGCAAGTGTCGTATCGGGCATGACTCGTTCGTGGTCTAGGTGAGCGGATGGTCGACCGGATCTTCCGCACCAACCGAAGGACTCTCATGACTACGCGAACGGATGTCGCCCCAGCCGAGGTGGCCCCCTTCAAGACTCCCCTCATCATCAAGCTGCTCGTCGCCTCGACGTTCGTCGTCATCCTCAACGAGACGATCATGATCAACGCCATCCCGCGGCTGATGGCCGACTTCGGCGTCAGCCCGCGCAGCGCGCAGTGGCTGTCGAGCATCTTCATGCTCACGATGGCGGCCGTCATCCCGGTGACGGGATGGTTCCTGCAGCGGTTCACCACCCGCAGCGCCTACACGGTGGCGATGGCGACGTTCCTGACCGGCACGCTGCTGGCCGCGCTCGCGCCGACGTTCGAGGTGCTGCTGGTGGCCCGCAGCATCCAGGCCGCCGGCACCGCGGTGATGATGCCGCTGCTCATGACCACGCTGATGCAGGTCGTGCCAGAGCAGGAACGCGGCCACGTCATGGGCAACATGATGCTGGCGATCTCGGTGGCGCCGGCGTTCGGGCCGGTGGTGTCCGGCATCATCCTCAACTTCGGTTCGTGGCGTCTGGTCTTCTTCTTCGTGCTGCCGGTGGCAGCACTGATCACGGTCAGCGGATTGCGACACCTGAAGAACGTCGGCGAGACCCAGGTCGGCCCGGTCTCCTGGCTGAGCGTGGCGCTCGCCGGCGCCGGGTTCGCGACGCTGGTCTACGGCCTGAGCGAGGTCGGCGTCCGCGGCGGCGCCGAGCTGGGCACGATCATCAGCGTCGGACTGGTGCTGGTGGCCGCCTTCATCGCGTACCAGCTGCGGCTGCAGAAGACCGGCAGCCCGCTGATGGACCTGCGCGCGCTCAAGTCGCGCACGTTCACGATCACGCTGCTGCTGATGTCGGTCGCGTTCATGGCCTTCCTCGGCTCGATGATCCTGATGCCGCTCTACCTGCAAGACCTCCGAGGCCTGTCGGCCATGCAGACGGGCGCGCTGGTCATGCCCGGCGGCATCGCGATGGGCCTGCTCGGCCCGCGGGTCGGACATCTGTACGACCGGGTCGGCTCACGTCCGCTCGTCATCCCCGGCTCGATCGTCATGGTCGCTGCACTGGCCGCCTTCAGCCGAGTGGACGCCGACACGCCGTTCTGGTTGATCCTCACCCAGCACGTCGTGCTGATGGTGAGCCTCGCGACGATCTTCACGCCGATGTTCACGCTGGCGCTGGGTTCACTGCCCGAACATCTGTACTCGCACGGAAGCTCGATCCTCGGCACGCTGCAGCAGGTGGCCGGCGCGGTCGGCACGGCGTGCTCGTCGTGATCCTCGAGAACCGCTCGAGGGCCCTGATCGAGTCCGGCAGCACACCCGACGCGGCGTTCGTCGGTGGTCTGCAGTGGGCCTTCGTGGTCGGTGCGATCTTCGGCGTCGTCGTCATCGCGCTCTCGGTGTTCCTGCCGAACAAGGCCGATCAGCCCGCCAGCATGCACTGACCTATCCAGGCCATAACGCCCCAAATGTGCCGCAAGGCGCGGTCGGTCCCTCAGGTCATCCGGGAAAACCGCGGCTCGGCGCTGGTAGCCTCGGCGCGTGGCTGAGTCGTCCGCTGGGTGGAATCCCGACCCATTCGGTCGCCACGAGTTCCGCTATTGGGATGGGTCCAAATGGACGGATCACGTCGCTACGGGGGGCCAACGAGCGGTCGATCCAGTGAGCGCACCCCCGCCGGTTCAGACAGCTCAAACGTCGCTCAACCCACAGGCTCCGAGCGGTTGGCATCCAGACCCGCTCAGCCGCCACGAGCTTCGCTACTGGGACGGCTCCAAGTGGACGGAGCACGTATTCACTCGCGGACAACAAGGCATCGATCCAGCCACCGATGCCGGCTCAGTCGCTATTGCAGACGCCTCGGCGGTGCCTCCGGCGAAGGTGGCGTCGACGCTGGAAACGGGCCGTGAGGCCAAGAAGATTCAGAAGCAGGTTCGGAAGCTCGGCCTGGCCGATGCATCGGGGGTCCCTGACCTGGCAATACTCAATGAGCCTGTCCTGGTCATCAACCAAAAGGGCAAGCTCGTTGAGCTGCGCGCCGAGTATGCCATCCACAACCAGCACGGGCGCCAACTCGCCGCCGTGCGAGGAAAGCGGATGTCGAGCCGGCTACAGGTAGTCGACATGAACGGACGACAGTTGCTTGAACTGAGGCGCGAAGGTTCGATCCTCAGATCCAAGGTCACCGTTGCTGGGCCAAACGGCGCCAAGATTGGACGCATCGTAACGTCGTTTAGCTTGGGCGAGGTTTACCGTGACTTCAAACTCGAGGGAGTCGGCAACGAGCCGATCGGCGCGGTGTACGGGGAAGACCGACTCTTGCAGCGACAGTGGAAACGGCACCGAGAATTCAACGTTCAGGACGCGACTAGCACCGTGGTCGCTCGCATCAGCAAGACGCGTGCGGGAGTGGCCAAGGAGTTGCTCACCAAGGGTGACAACTACGTGGTAAACATTCCGGGCACTTTGCCCGATCCGCTCCGATCGCTCAGCATCGCGGCCGTCTTAGTCATTGACGCCGTATTCCATCAACAGTAGGTTCCGTCCGCGCTCGCCGTGGATCGGCACTGCGTGACTTGGCACCCCCTTTACCTGCTCAGCCGCGGAAGTGTTCGCGGACCTGTTTGGCCTGATCTGGCGTCAGTTCCCACCGGGCATAGGGAACGCTCTGCCAACCTTGATCGCGCAGCCACTGTCGGATGGCTCTGTCGCTTACGCCCAGCTCACCTGAGAGCTGTATGGGGGTGGTCGGCTCGGTCATCTTCCGACGATAGGTCGGCTCGCCGCCAGAGGTTGGGTTTCGTTCCTGAGAGGCAGGAGCATCGGCCCACTCCACGGTGTCGAGAGATGCAGTTGTGGGCTCAATGTCGGCGTCCAGATTCCGCCGGACCACCTCGCGGTCCGAATCTGGCGAACGCCTGAGGTTCTTGCCACGAAGTTCGAAGTCGGAGGACTTGATGATGATCAGCCGAAGCCCATGGGCAGGGACGAGCTCCTCACGTCGCTGGTCGTAAATGCGACGCTGCTCTCCACGGTGTACGCCGGATACGGTGACGCGGTCTGGCTTGTCGAAGTGCGCTACGGCCTCGTAATGCTGGTGCTCGCGGAACTCCACCACCAACTTGAATCGCTCCCAGTACGCATCCACGGGCAACCGGCGTGCCTTGCCTGTCTCGGGGGAGGGGTCGCCAACCAACCAGTCGAAGAGATGCTGTCTCGACGACCGCTCGCCCAAGACCTCGTCACACAGGTCCAAGACGTAGTGCTCGTCGCTGTCGGCTCGTCCCATGACGCCAACGTAACTGTCGGCCTGCATCTCTATCGTGGCGATCATGGACGAATCGACGATCGCTGACCTCCTCTCGACCCTGATCCGTCAGGTTGAGGAGCAAACTGAACTCCTCAAGTCGATCGACGCCCGTCTGGTCGACGTGATCCAAGGCGTCGCAACGGTGGCAGACGTTTCGATGGGCTGACGAGAACCCCGTGGACTTCTACAGCACTGGTGGCCCACCTGAGTTGATCCCTGGACTCGTCCGCGTCGTAGACGACGGGCACTGGCAGCGGTGGCACTACAGCTCTGGTCATTGGAGGCGGGACCCGCGTGTCTCAGGTCCGGTGCTCTACTCCGGGGAGTGGATGCCTTGCTCTGAACAGGACGTCATCGACGCCATCCGTCACAGACCGCCTGACTATCCAACAAGCCTCGCGCCGGAGGAACTGGCCAAGTCCAAATCGGAGACTTAGCCCGATTGCGCTGGAGCTCCGAGCGTCTACTCCGGTCCGCCCGGCACGTCCGAGTCCTCGGGATCGTCGAGCTGGACCTGCAGGTCTTCCTGGAGCCGTGCCAAGGAACTCGCGACGGCCTTGATGTTTGCCCGACGTTCTTCCCGAGTGCCCAGCGGGAGGTCGAGCTTGACCAGGAGTCGACGTGCTCGCGCGATGGCTTGCTCGGCGGTTTGAACTCGCTCCGGCTCGTTCGATGTCTCCTTGATGCCCTCCAACAAGAGAATTGTGGTCTCCGTCCTGGCACGAACTCGCTCGGCCGGCCGCCTGCTAGACGTTCGCTTCAGCGTCTCAACGAGTGCTTCGCGGTTCTTGGTCTTTGAGAGCCACCTAGCCAGCTCAGGGCCAACGATCTTTGCTACTCGAGGTGCTGCGGCGCGGATGGCAGTGACCAAGCCTTGTGCTGCGACCATGGGCGATTCCTAGAAATCTCGGGTCCAGCAAGCGAACCATCGTCGTCAACGTCGCGCAAACGCCAGCGCATTGGACGGGGCGATGCGTCGCCAAGGCAAACGCCGAGTTCCGTCATGC
Organism: uncultured Actinomycetota bacterium; assembly: GCA_963726885.1. GTDB lineage: Bacteria > Actinomycetota > Actinomycetes > Propionibacteriales > Nocardioidaceae > Aeromicrobium. Next base: position 6,866 of record CAVSDS010000014.1, read on the forward strand.
ACTCTGACTCATCCGGCAACTGACCTTGCCCTGTGACCCCCCTCACACCACGATGGGGGTCAACGTCACGCCGCAGCGTCGGACCCGGGGAGCCCATTTGCTCGCAGCACGCAATCTCGAGGTGGTCTACGACGACGTGGTGCTCGCGCTCCGCGGGGTCAGCCTGGACGTCCCGGACGGCGCGATCGTCGCGCTGCTCGGATCCAACGGGGCCGGCAAGACCACGCTGCTGCGGGCGCTGACCGGGCTGCTCGACATCCATGACGGCGAGGTCACCAAGGGACGCGTGACGCTCGACGACAAGCCGCTGCACCGCGCCTCGCCGGAAAGCATCGTCCGGCAGGGCGTGCGGCAGGTGCTCGAAGGACGTCGGGTGTTCGTCGAGCTCAGCGTCGAGGAGAACCTCCGGGTCGGAGCCCACACGGCCCGGGCCGCGATGGAGACCAACCTCGAGCACGTCTTCGACCTGTTTCCCCTGCTGGCCGAGCGCCGCGGCAAGACGGCCGGCTACCTGTCCGGCGGCGAGCAGCAGATGCTCGCGATCGGCCGGGCCATGATGTCCGACCCCCGCTACCTGCTCCTCGACGAGCCCACGCTCGGGCTCGCGCCGATCATGGTCGAGAACATCCGCGACGTCATCGTGACGATCAACGAGAGCGGCACCGGCATCCTCCTCGTCGAGCAGAACGCCACCATGGCGCTCTCGATCGCCGACCGCGGCTACGTGATGGAGACCGGCCGCATCGTCCTCGACAAGCCCGCGGCCGCGCTGCTCAAGGACGACGACGTCCGCGAGTTCTACCTCGGCCTCCACCCGGGCGAGGACGGCCGCCGGTCCTTCCGCGACACCAAGCAGTACCGGCGCAAGAAGCGGTGGTCGGCATGAGCGAACAGGTCGCCAAGCTCGACGACGTCCACCTCTCGTTCGCCGGCGTCAAGGCGATCGACGGCGTGAGCTTCGAGGTGAACCCGGGGGAGCTGTTCGCGATCATCGGGCCCAACGGGGCCGGCAAGACGTCGCTGTTCAACGTGATGTCCGGCGTCTACCGGCCGCAGCAGGGCTCGGTGGAGTTCCTGGGCCAGAACATCCTCGGCCAGAAGCCGCACCGCATCGCCGCGATGGGGCTCGCCCGCACGTTCCAGAACATCGCGCTGTTCGAGCACCTCACCGTGCTCGACAACCTGATGCTCGGACGCCACCAGCACATCAAGTACGGCTGGCCGTCCGCCATCGTGTGGCGCGGACGGGCCCGCAACCAGGAGCTCGAGCACCGCCGGTTCGTCGAGGAGATCGTCGACTTCCTCGAGCTGGAGCGGTGGCGGTCGCTGCCGGTCGGCCTGCTGCCGTACGGCGTCCAGAAGCGGGTCGAGCTCGGACGCGCCCTGGCCATGGAGCCGAAGCTGCTGCTGCTCGACGAGCCGGTGGCCGGGATGAACCTCGAGGAGACCGAGGACACCGCCCGCTACATCCTCGACATCCGCGACGAGCTCGGCATGCCGATCGTCATGGTCGAGCACGACATGGGGCTCGTCATGGACCTGGCCGACCGGGTGATGGTGCTCGACTTCGGCACCGCGATCACCACCGGCCCGCCGGACGAGGTGCAGCGCCACCCCGACGTCGTCCGCGCCTACCTCGGCAAAGAGGTCGACGCATGAGCATGAGCAGTCCCGTCACCCGGATCCGCGACCACGCGGCCGCGATGCCGCAGGCGATCGCGATGCGCGACAAGGACATGGGCATCTGGCGGGAGTGGACCTGGGAGTCCTACTGGGAGCACATCCAGCTCGCCGGCCACGCCTTCCTCGCCCTCGGGATCGAGCCGGGCGACCGCGTCGCCATCCACTCCGAGAACCGGCCCGAGTGGCTGATCAGCGACATGGGCGCCCTGGCGGCGCGGGCCGCCTCGGTCGGGATCTACCCCACCAGCCCGGCGGCCGAGGTCGGCTACCTGATGGGCGACTCCGGCGCGAAGGTGCTCGTCGCCGAGGACCAGGAGCAGGTGGACAAGGTCCTCGACGTCATCGACGAGGTGCCCGACCTCCAGCGGATCGTCTACCTGGAGCCGCGGGGCATCCGGCACCGCTACGACCACGAGCAGCTGATGTCGTGGGAGGAGTTCCTCGACCTCGGCCGGGAGCACCGCGAGCAGCATCCGGGCGCCATCGAGGACGTCCTGGCTGGTCAGCAGCCCGACGACCTCGCGACGCTCGTCTACACCTCGGGCACGACCGGGCCGCCGAAGGGCGCGATGCTCACCGTCGCGAACGTCGAGTACGCGATCAGGATCCTCGTCTTCGAAGGGGCGTTCACCGACCCGCCGCCCGGCCCCGACGACCTGCTGCTGTCGTACCTGCCGCTGTCCCACGTCGCCGAGCGCATCTTCAGCACGTGGTTCAACGCCGCCGCAGCCACGCAGGTGAACTTCGCCGAGTCGATCGAGACGGTGCCGGCCAACCTCGTCGAGGTGCAGCCGACGGTGCTGTTCGGCGTCCCGCGCATCTGGGAGAAGCTGCTGGCCGGCGTCGAGATCCGGCTCTCCGGTGCCACCTGGCTCAAGCGCAAGACGTCGGCCTACTGGCTCGGCGTGGGGGACCGGATCGGCCAGAAGCTGGTCGAGAACGGCGGCTCGCACACCACCGGCGACCCGGCTGATGTACGCCGTCGGGTGGGTGTTCTTCTTCCGCTCGCTCAAGGACCGGCTGGGCATGCGCAAGGTGCGGTACGCCGCGTCGGGTGCCGCGCCGATCGCGCCCGAGGTGCTGCGGTTCTTCATGGGCATCGGGGTGCCGATGCACGAGGTCTACGGCATGACCGAGAACACCGCGATCGCCACCGCCAACCGCCCCGGCCGGATCAAGCTCGGCACCGTGGGCGAGGCGCACGACGGCACCGAGCTCAAGGTCGACGAGGAGACCGGCGAGATCATGACCCGCTCCGACGGCACGTTCGCGGGCTACTGGCGCAAGCCGGAGGCCACCGCCCAGACGATCACCGAGGACGGCTGGCTGCGCACCGGCGACGTCGGCACCTGGGAGGACGGCACGCACCTGAAGATCACCGACCGGATGAAGGACATCATCATCACCGCCGGCGGCAAGAACGTCTCGCCGTCCCAGATCGAGAACGAGCTCAAGGCGTCGCCGTACATCCGCGAGGCGATCGTGTGCGGCGACGGCCGCAAGTTCCTCTGCGCGCTGGTCGGGATCGAGCTCGACACGGTCGGGGAGTGGGCCCAGCGACGACAGCTCGGCTACAGCACGTACCGCGACCTCAGCGAGAAGGAGGAGGTCGTCGAGCTGGTGGCGAGCATCGTCACCGAGGTGAACGGCCGGCTGGCGTCGGTGGAGCAGGTCAAGGAGTTCCGGCTGCTGACGAAGGAGCTCGACCACGAGGACGGCGAGCTCACCGCGACGCAGAAGGTCAAGCGCTCGGCGATCGCGACGATGTTCGAGGACACGGTCGAGGAGATGTACGCGGGGAGCGGCCGATGACCGAGTTCATCGAGGTCGTGCTGCGCGGGCTGGGGTCCGGCTCGATCTACGCGCTGCTCGCGCTCGGATTCGTGATCATCTTCAAGTCGACCGGCGTCATCAGCTTCGCCCAGCCGGCGTTCATGCTCACCGGCGCGACGGTCACCAGCTACGTCGCCCCGGCGCTCGGCGTGGTGCTGTTCGCCGGGTTCTCCTTCTTCCTGTCCCTGACCGTCGCCGTCCTGCTGACCGCCCTGCTCGCGCTGGCCATCGAGCGCACCGCCATCCGGCCGATGGTCGGACGCCCGGCGTTCGTCGTCGCCATCATCACGATCGGGATCGACATCGTCGTCCGGGTCGTCACCAGCGGCTTCATCGGCCTGGGTGCCCGGCCGATTCCCAACCCGTGGGGGCTCGAGCGCACCAGCTTCCTCGGGTTGCAGGTCCAGGAGCGTCATCTGGTGTCGATCGCGACGTTGATCGTCATCGTCATCGCGCTGACGTGGTTCTACCGCTACACCCGCTACGGACTCGCGATGCGGGCCGCCGCGTTCGACCAGGAGGCCGCCCTCACGCAGGGCGTCAGCGTCGGCAGCGTCTTCGCGATGTCGTGGGCGATGGCCGGTGGACTCGCCGCCGTGGCCGGCACGCTGCTCGCCACCAGCGCCGGCGTGGACCGTCAGCTCTGGATCGTCGCGCTGATCGCCCTGCCGGCCATCATCCTGGGCGGACTCGACTCCCTCGAAGGTGCCGTGATCGGCGGTCTCGCGGTCGGCGTCGTCCAGTCGCTCGTCGGCAACTACCAGCGCGACCTCGCACCCTGGCTCGGCGACAACTTCGCCGTCGTCTCCCCGTACGTCCTGATGCTGCTGGTGCTCCTGGCCAAGCCGTACGGCATCTTCGGCACGCCGGAGGTGCGACGCGTATGAGCACGACCACCGAGCCACGACCCAAGGGCCGCACCAAACGGCTGTCCGGACGTCCGCAGCTCTACCGCTCCTACGCCCAGGAGCTGGCCCTCTTCAACACCCGGCCCAAGCTGGTGTGGGTCGGCGCGATCCTGGTCTTCGCGTTCTTGACGCCGTTCTTCGTCCAGGACTCGGTCCTCCAGACGCTGGCCCTCGGGTTCGCGTTCGCGATCGGCGCGCTCGGGCTGAACATCATCACCGGGCTGGCCGGCCAGGTGTCGCTCGGCCACGCGTTCTTCGTGGGCCTCGGCGCCTACACGGCGGCCGCGATCTCGGGCGACCCGGACGGCCGGACGATCGGCTTCGGCATCACCAACATCCTGGTCTGGCTCCCAGCGGCCGGGCTGGTCGCCGCGCTCGCCGGCGTGCTGGTCGCCCCGCTGGCCACCCGCCTCCGCGGCCTCTACCTCGCGATCGTCACGCTGGGACTCGTCTTCATCGGCGAGCACGTCTTCCGGGAGTGGAGCGACCTCACCGGCGGCGCCGGCGTCGGCCGCGAGGCAGCCATCCCGGAGCTGTTCGGCTACGCCTTCAACGAGAGCTCCGACTTCCTCACGAAGGACCAGAACCTCTACCTGCTGATGCTGGTGATGCTGCTCCTGTTCGCCCTCGGCGCCCGCAACATCGCGCGGTCCCGGGTCGGACGTGCGCTGGCCGCCGTCCGCGACCGGGACATGGCCGCGGAGATGATGGCGATCAACCTGCCCGTCACCAAGACGGTGGCGTTCGGCCTCTCCTCCTTCTACGCCGGCTGCGGGGGAGCCCTGCTCTACTCGATCACCGGCTTCTTCGAGCCGACGACGTTCGGCCTGCTGCTGTCGGTGCAGTTCATCGCAATGGTGCTGATCGGCGGGGCCGGCACGGTGAGCGGCACGATCATGGGCGCGATGTTCATCTCGCTGCTGCCGTCGTTCACGCGCGAGCTCCCGTCGTACGTCCCGTTCATCTCCTCGCAAGCGACCGTCACGCCCAACGTCTACCAGCTCGAATCCATCCTCTACGGCCTGCTGATCGTGGCCTTCCTGCTGTTCGAGCCCCGAGGCCTGTACGGCATCTGGGTGCGCATCCGCAACTACTGGAAGGGATGGCCCTTCAGCTACTGACATCCGACATGCACTGCACGCAACCAAAGGAGTAGGACCGTGAACGTACGCAAGGCAGGAGCGCTGCTGGCAGTGCTCGCACTGGTGGCCACCGGCTGTAGCCGTGGTGGCGATGGCGGGGAGGCCGCGAAGGCTCCCGGCGTGACCGAGGAAGCGTGTCCTGATGCTGTCAACGAGGACAACGGGTGCATCTACCTCGGCTCGATCTCCGACCTGACGCAGGGCCCGTTCGCCCCACTCGGTGTGGCGATCGTCGAGGCCCAGAAGGCGTTCTGGCAACGAGTCAACGACGAGGGCGGCATCGGTGGCTACGACATCGACGTCACCAAGTACGTCAAGGACAACCTCTACAACCCGCAGACGCACTCGCAGGTGTACGGCGAGATCAAGGGCGACGTGCTCGCACTGGCGCAGACCCTCGGGTCCCCGACCACGCTCGCGATCCTGCCGGCACTCAAGTCCGACGAGATGATCGCCGCGCCCGCGTCGTGGACCTCGCTGTGGGCGTTCGAGGACAACATCCTCGAGTCCGGCGCGAACTACTGCGTCGAGGGCATGAACAGCGTCGACTACGCGGTGGAGTCCAAGTCCGCCAAGTCGGTCATGGCCGTCCACTTCCCGGGCGACTACGGCGGAGACGGCGCAGCCGGCGCGAAGATCGCGGCTGAGGCCAACGGCCTCGACTTCAAGGCGGTCGAGACCGCACCCGGCCAGGAGGAGCAGGCCGGCGCGATCAGCGCGATCGTCAAGGAGAAGCCGGACATGGTGCTCCTGGGCACCAGCCCGACGGAGACCGCGGTCATCGTGGGTCAGGCAGCGTCGCAGGGCTACAAGGGCCAGTTCATCGGTCTCGGCCCGACGTGGAACCCGGCCCTGCTGGAGTCCCCGGCGGCGCCGGCCCTGGAGGCGCAGTACCTCCAGTCCGGCTACTGGGGCCCCTACGGCACCGACACACCGGGCCACAAGGCGATGCGCGACACGCTCGGCGACGTCAAGCAGCCCAGCGACGGGTACACCGCCGGATGGGCCTGGTCGTACCCGCTGAAGGCTGCGCTCGAGGAGTGGGTCGACGGCGACTACTCCAAGGACCGCGCTGGACTGCTCGAGGCGGTGAAGTCGCTGAAGACGGTGGACTACGAAGGGATGCTCCCGGACGAGGCCGGCAACCGGACCGGCGACCCGGACGAGACGATCTTCCGCCAGTCCGTCATCAGCAAGGTCGACAAGGCCGCTCCGTCCGGAGTGTCCATCGTCGAGGACTTCGCGGCCGGCAAGACGGTCACGGACCACACGTTCGAAGGAGCCTGCTTCGAGGGCTGACCGACGAGCGGGGCCGTATCGAGACTGGGTCACGGTGACGTGGTTTCGATTCCCCCTGCTCGCTGGCGCTCGCGGGAGGTGCCCCCAGGCTCGGCCGCGGGCGGCCTCCCCTACTCAACCACCGAGTCATCGGTGGTTGAGTAGCCCGCGAGGGACGAGCGGGCGTATCGAAACCACACGCGCCACACCGGTCACACGCCAAATGCCCGGCCGAGGCGCGATGGGTGACCTAGACTTGTCGTGCTCATCCGCACATCTCGTCTCGGGAGTCCTCGTTGATGCACGTCAAGCCCTGGCGGGCCGGCGCCGTCGCCGCCGTCGCACTTGTTGCTCTGGCCTCGTCGGCCACCGCCGATGCCGAGCACGACTACGCCAACCAGACGCCGTACGGAACCCCAGACGCGTTGGTCAAGGACGCGCCCCAGGGCTACGAGATGTTCTTCCTCGAGACGATCGGCCGGCACGGAGCGCGGGCGCTCACCAACGACAAGTCCGAGACCGGCGCGCTCGAGATCTGGGACCGCGCGTCGAAGCAGGGCGGGCTCACCGAGAACGGCAAGACCTTCGGCCGCGACATCAAGCTCTTCCAGGAGGCCGAGCAGAAGGTCGGCGGCTACGGCCAGCTCAGCGGTCTCGGTGAAGACGAGTGGAAGGGCATCGGACGTCGGAATGCCGAGCACTACGCCGACTTCTTCGCTGCGCTCGACAAGCGGGACGAGAAGGTCGTGACGTACACCACCAGCGTGAATCGCACGAAGGAGAGCGCCGAGGCCCTGCACCAGGGATTGGCTGACGCCGGCCTGAACCTCACCAGCGAGCTGTCACCCATGACGGTGGCCGACAGCCTGCTGCGCTTCCACAACGAGCCCTCGTCGGCCGGCGAGGCCACGACCGAGGAGGTCCTCGATCGCGACGCCATCCGCGAGCATGCCGTCCACGTGCTGCAGGCGATCTATGTGCCCGACTTCGTCAGGAGCATCGAGGATCCGCTCGATGCGGCGATGGACGTCTACAAGCTCTACTCGACCGCCCCCGGCATGGCGAAGGAAACCAACATCACCTTCGCCCGGTACGTGCCCGCAGAAGATCGCGAGCCGCTCAGCTACGCCACCGATGTCGAGACGTTCTATCAGTACGGCCCCGGCGTGGAGGGCGAGACCAACACCACCGACAAGGCACGTCCGCTCCTCATGGACTTCTTCACCAGGCTCGACCTCCGCATCGGCGGATCGTCCACCGCCGTGGTGTACCGACTCGCTCATGGCGAGACGACCATGCCGTTCGCCGCGCTGATCAAGGCGCCGGGCAGCGACGAGCAGGTCCCCGCGGATGAACGCTTCACCCGCCAGTCCAACACGTGGCGCGGTGCCATCGCCGGCCAGCTCGCGGGCAACATCGAGTGGGCGGCCTACCGCAACGACGACGACAGGGTGCTCGTGACGATGCGGTACAACGAGACCCCGGTGCCGTTCAACGACAGCTGCAAGCCGAGCGCTGAGGATGACTACTTCTACGAGCTCGCCGAGCTCAAGCGCTGTCTCATCTGAAGGACCGCACGTGCGTAGGTAGAGTGACCGCCTACGTGTCCCGACCCCAGGAGACTCCCTCATCGTGCTGAACTTCGTCGCCGCCTGCGTCACGATCCTCGCTGGTCTCGTGCCCGGTCCGCAGGCAGGCAACGAGGACGCCGGACTCATCTACGGCAGCGAGGCCGCCTACGGCAATGCCATGACGTCGAAGGTCGTCGCCCCGCCGAAGGGGTACAGCCTCTTCTTCATCGAGACGGTGGGTCGCCACGGTTCTCGTGCGTCCGTGGACAACGACGAGAGCATCCGGGTCCTCAAGCTCTGGGAGCAGGCCAAGAAGGCCGACGGCCTCACCGAGAACGGCGAGAACCTCAAGGCCGACATCGAGCGGTTCAAGGCCGCCGAGAAGGCGCTCGGCTACGGCCAGCTGTCGAGCCTCGGCAAGGCGGAGCTCGCCGGTCTCGGGCGCCGCACGGCCGACAACTACGGCGACTTCTTCTCGCGCGTGCAGGAGGACGGCGACGAGATCGCGTTCGTGACGTCTCCGGTCAACCGCACCAAGGAGAGCGCCGCCGCCATGAAGGGGGCCATCAAGCAGCGGTACCCGGACCTGAAGTTCGCCAAGGACGCCGTGTCCGAGCGCACGCTCGTGATCAAGGGCAACGCGTCGGCCATCGGCAACGAGCACATCAGACGGCTGAAGAAGGTCCCGGACGTCAAGATCGCGGCCAAGAACGTGCTGGCGAACATCTACCAGCCGGTGTTCATCCAGACGTCGATCAAGGACCCGGTCGACGCGGCGATCGACATGTATCAGTTGTTCCAGCGGGGCCCCGGCCTGCGGGGCGAGACCAATGTGGACTTCAAGGACTACGTCGACCCCGCCGACGCCATCGTGCTCGGCGCGGAGCAGGCCGGCGAGAAGTTCTACCGGTACGGAGCGGGCATCCGTGACGAAAGCGGTTCCTACAGCGGTGCCAAGCCACTGCTCAACGACTTCATGAAGCGACTCCAGGAGCGCATCGACGGCGGCAAGACTGCCGCGGTGTTCCGGCAGGCGCACGGCGAGACGGTCATGCCGTTCACTGCCCTGACGCAGATGCGGAGCGCCAACCAGCAGGAACCCAAGGGTGGCCTCTACGGCCCTGAGACCAACCCGTGGCGCAGCTACAAGTCGGGCCTCATCGCCGGAAGCGTCGAGTGGGCCGCCTACAAGAACAAGGCCGGCAAGATCCTGCTCACGCTGCGCTTCAACGAGGAGACGTCGCGGTTCAGCAAGGCCTGCAAGCCGACCGAGCGCGAAGGTCCCTTCTACACGCTCGAGGAGATCAAGAGCTGCATCAACAGCACCGGCGGGTTCGTCTAACCCGCTACTTCCTCAGCCGCACCAGCTGGGCCAGCTCGGCGTCCGACAGCTCGGTCAGCGCGCCCTCGCCGGCGTTGACGACGGCGTCGGCGAGCGATCGCTTGGACGTGATGAGCTCGGCGATCGACTCCTCGATCGTGCCCTCGCTGATGAGGCGGTGGACCTGCACCGGCTTGGTCTGGCCGATGCGGTGGGCGCGGTCGGTGGCCTGATCCTCGACGGCGGGGTTCCACCAGCGGTCGAAGTGGATGACGTGGTCGGCGCGGGTGAGGTTCAGGCCGGTGCCGGCCGCCTTGAGCGACAGCACGAACACCGGGACCTCGCCGCCCTGGAAGCGGGTGACCATCTTCTCGCGGGTGCGGACGTGCGTGCCGCCGTGCAGGAACTGGTTGTCGATGTGCCGCTCGTGCAGGTGGCGGGAGAGCAGGTGCCCCATCTGGGCGTACTGGGTGAACAGCAGGATGCCGCCGCCCTCGGCGACGATCTCCTCCACGAGCTCGTCGAGCAGGCCGAGCTTGCCGGAACGTCCGGTGAGACGTTCGTGCGGCGTGCGCAAGAACTGCGCCGGGTGGTTGCAGATCTGCTTGAGCTGGGTGAGGAGCTTGACGACGAGGCCGCGCCGGAGCATGCCGCGCGCCGACTCGATCTCGGCGAGGGTCTCGCGGACGACCGCCTCGTAGAGGCCGACCTGCTCGCGGGTGAGGTTGACGCGGTAGTCCGTCTCGGTCTTGGGCGGCAGCTCAGGGGCGATGCCGGGGTCGCTCTTGCGGCGACGCAGCACGAACGGCCGGATCAGCAGGGCCAGGTCGTTCGCACGCTTGCTGTCGCGTCGCGTCTCGATCGGCCGTGACCAGCTGCGCCGGAAGTGGTCGTAGGAGCCGAGCAGGCCGGGCGTGGTCCAGTCGACGATCGCCCACAGCTCGGCGAGGCTGTTCTCGACCGGCGTGCCGGTGAGCGCGAGCTTGGCCTCGCCCGGAATGGTGCGCAGTGCGCGGGCGGCGCCGGCGCGGACGTTCTTGACGTTCTGCGCTTCGTCGGCGACGACCAAGCCCCAGCCGGGCTCGTGTGCGGCGATCTCCTCGGCGTCGCGTCGCATGGTCGCGTAGGTGGTGACGACGAACCCGCGGGTCGCGCCGTCGAGGCTGCGTCCGGGGCCGTGGTACCGGCGGACGTCCTCCGTCGGGGCGAACCGATGGATCTCGCGCTCCCAGTTGCCCAGCACAGACGCTGGGCAGACGACGAGCGTCGGCGCGTGGAGGCCCTGCTCGCTGCGATGCAGGTGCAGCGCGATGAGCATGACGGTCTTGCCGAGCCCCATGTCGTCGGCGAGCACCCCGCCCAGGCCGAGCTCGACGAGCTGGGCCATCCAGCGCAGGCCGTCGAGCTGGTAGTCGCGAAGGGTGCCGTCGAGAGTCGGTGGCTGTGGAACCTCGGTGCGCTCCCCGCGCTCGTTGAGGCGCACCCGCAAGTCGTCGAGCCAGCCAACGGTGTCGACCTCGGTGGTGACGCCGTCGACGTCCACCGTTCCCGACAGCGCCGCACGCATCGCTTCGATGGGGGTGAGGTCGCGGCTTCGACGGTCGAGCACGTGGCGGAGTCGGCCGGGGTCGACCATGACCCACTGGTCGCGCAGCCTGAGCAGGCCGTGCTGGGACTTCGCCAGCTCGTCGACCTCGGCCTCGGTGAGGGTGTCGTCGCCGATTGCGAGCCGCCAGTCGAACTGGAACAGCTGGTCACGGGAGAAGGCGCGCAGTCGGTCCGGTGCGGGCGAGTCGACGCGACGGACGGATCCACGCGCCTCGACGTCGCGCACCAGCTCCTCCGGCCAGTCGACGTCGACCCGATGGGCGATGAGCAGGGTGACGACGCGCGACGAGCCCAGCAGCGCGAGCTCGTCGGCGGTGACGCCGAGGGAGCCAGGGTGGGGATCACCGAGGATGCGGGCGGCAGGCGGCCACGCCGTGGCCGCGTTCACAACCATCGTCCGGACGGCCTGGCGCGAGCCCGCCCCGAAGTGGTGGTCGTCGCGCGCCCACAGGTCGGCCGCGTCGGCCGGGCCCCACGAGGCGTCCGTCGGGCGCACCCGGAGCGTCACGTCGGCGACGATTCCCTCCTCGGACGGCTCGGGACGGAACCGCACGACGAGGCGTCCGCTGAACGTCCGCTTCCTGCGGGGTTCCATCTCCACGAGCGGGGGAGCGTCGTCGTCGGAGCGCTGCGGGATCGAGGCGACCTTGGGTGCGTCGACGGCGAGGGCATCGATGAAGCCCCGCACCTTGGCCTGGGCCACGGCGGGGTCACGGTCGACACTGCGTGCCGCATCCTGGAGCCTGCTGCGCTCGGACGCGTCGAGCTTCCCCAGATGGCCCTTTGCCATGATGCGCAGCGCCAGGATCGCCGGAGTCGCCCAGGCGCGTGCGCTCGGGTCGGCGTTCATCGTGCGGATGCCCTGGCTCAGCGCGCCGATGGCCTCGCTCGCGGTGACGCGATGCTCACCGTCCGACGCCCGGAACACGAACCGTGACTCGGCGGGGGAGTCGCCCAGCTCGAAATCGACCGGACCGCGCAGCAGCAGGCGCAGGTCGGTCTGGGTGGGCATCCCTCAATTGTCCCGCGCGACTCCAAGGAGAGGAAATCGAGGCAGTTGTGGTTTCGATACGCCCGCTCGCTGACGCTCGCGGGCTACTCAACCACCGGTGGTTGAGTAGCGCCGAGGCACCTCCGCTGGGGGCACCGCCCGCGAGCGCCAGCGAGTGAGGGAATCGAAACCACGTTGCACAATCGAGGCATGGAAACCACGCCTGAACGACTGTCGGAGCTGCCCGAGGGGTCGATCTTCGTCTTCGGGAGCAACGAGTCCGGCGCGCACGGCGGGGGAGCCGCCAGGGTGGCGCTCGACCGGTTCGGCGCCGTCTGGGGGCAGGGCGAGGGGCTGCAGGGGCAGAGCTACGGCCTGCCCACGATGGAGGGCTTCGACGCCCTCCGCGGCGCTGCCGAGCGCTTCGTCGCCTTCGCCGGCGAGCACCCCGAGCTGCGGTTCTACCTGACGAAGGTGGGCTGCGGCATCGCCGGACATGACGAGTCCGACGTCGCGCCACTGTTCAGCGCGACGCCGGACAACGTCGTCAAGCCTCCCGGCTGGTGAGCCGGGTCAGGCCGTTCAGCCGTCTCGGCGGGCTGCTGCTCGGCGATCTGGCGATGAACCTCGTCCATGTCGAGGTCCTTCACCGCCTTGATGACCTGCTCGAGCGCGGGCGCCGGCAGCGCGCCGGCCTGGTTGAACACCAGCACGCCGTCGCGGAACGCCATCAACGTCGGGATGGACGTGATCTGGGCGGCCGCGGACAGCTCCTGCTGGTCCTCGGTGTCGATCTTGCCGAACACGACGTCGTCGTGCTCCTGGCTCGCGGCGTCATAGACCGGAGCGAACTGGAGACATGGGCCACACCAAGACGCCCACCAGTCGACGAGGGTGATGCCCTCGGACGTGACGGTCTTCTCGAAGGTGTCGGCGGTCAATTCGACCGTGCTCATGATGGCCTTTCGTCGGGAAAATCGTGTACGTGGGTATAACGGTATGCCGCCGCCCAACATTCCATCGATATGCCGGAGTTGTGGGCAGCAGGCATCATCGAATGCATGGTCGATCGACGGACTTTTCTCTCCGGCGTGGCCGGGCTGGGCGCCGTGACGCTGATCGGGTGCAGCGAGGACGAGCAGCCCACCCCTCGACGAACAACCGATTCACCCTCACCATCGCCGCCCGCGAGTGACGAGCTGGACCCACGGGTGGACGGCGTCGTCGCAGACGGCCTCAACGTCCCTTGGGGCATCGCGTTCCTGCCCAACGGCGATGCGCTGGTGGCGCAGCGCGACGAAGGCTCGATCGTGCGCATCACCACCGACGGCAAGGTCAGCACGATCGGCGACGTGCGCGGCTCGGTCGGCAGGCCCGGGGGAGAGGGCGGACTCCTCGGCCTCGCGCTCGACCCCGACGACGAGAACGCGCTGTTCGCGTTCGTCACGACGTCCCAGGACGACCGCGTCGTCCGCATCGAGCTCGACGGCGGCCGGCTCGGTGACATCAGTCCGGTCCTGACCGGCATCCCGGTGGGCGGACGACACCACGGCGGCCGCCTCCTGTTCGACCGCGAGGGCCACCTCCTCGTCGCGACCGGCGAGGCAGGCAACCCGCCCGAGGCGCAGAAGAAGGGGTCGCTCGGCGGCAAGGTGCTCCGCATCGACCGCAACGGCGACGCCTCGCGCCGGCAACCCGTTCGGCAACCGCACCTGGTCGTACGGCCACCGCAACATCGAGGGGTTCGCCTTCGACGCCGACGGCCGGCTGTGGGCCTGCGAGTTCGGCGAGAACCGGTTCGACGAGCTCAACCTCGTCGAGAAGGGCAAGAACTACGGGTGGCCGAAGTTCGAGGGCAAGTCCGACGACGACGCCTACGTCACGCCCAAGGTCACCTGGCCGACCAGCGAGTGCTCGCCGTCGGGCATGGCGATCACCCGGTCGACGGCCTTCGTCGCGGCGCTGCAGGGCGAGTGCGTGTACGCCGTCCCGCTCGACGGCACCGACGCCGGCAAGCCGCGGGCGCTGTTCCAGGGCAAGTACGGCCGCATCCGCACCGTCGAGGTCGCTCCCGACGACAGCCTCTGGGTCACGACGAGCAACACCGACGGCCGAGGCGATCCGGCCAAGAACGACGACCGCATCCTGCGCGTCACGCTCTGATCGACACCACCGCGGCCTCCCGGAGGGCGAAAGTGGCTTTGTGACGAACATGAGGATATCCTCAGGATCAGCAGCCACCAACGGGAGGAGCGCGCCATGGACGAGACCACGTTCGAGTACGAGAGCGCCCAGCTCGCCGAGGCGTCACGCCGTTTCCCCGCTCACCGTCGCAAGGTTCCCGTCGCTCATCCTGATGCCGACGTCGGATATCTCCGGACGGCACCCAGCGTCGAGTTCGGCCGGCACGCCTGGGACGAGGGCGGGCACCTCTAAACGTCTCCCCATCACGCACGAACGCCACCGTCGATGACGGTGGCGTTCGCACGTTCAGCGGATCTCAGTGCTTGAAGGCGTCCTTCGCGTCCGAGGCGGCATCCTTGACGTGCTCGCCGGACTGCTTGAGGTCGGCCTTCGACTGATCGACCTGGCCTTCGGCCTTCTTCTCGTCGTCACCGGTGACATCGCCGTACTTCTCCTTGGCGGCGCCAGTGACCTTCTCGGTTGCGTTCTTGATCTTGTCGTCCAGACCCATGGGATGTCCTCCTGGGGGTAGGTGTCCCGCTCTGGGCGGCTTCAACTCCTGTCTACCAACCCTGCGTGGATGCACAACCCGAGGAGCGCTGGATGTGACCAAGGGCACGACAAAGGCCCGGGAGCCAAGCTCCCGGGCCTTCGTTGACTCTGAGGTCAGAGTGGGCGGATGTTCGCCGCCTGCAGGCCCTTCTGGCCCTGCTCGACGTCGAACTCGACCTTCTGGTTCTCATTGAGCGTCTTGTATCCGGAGGACTGGATCGCGCTGAAGTGCGCGAAGACGTCCTCGCTGCCGTCGTCGGGGGCAATGAAGCCAAAGCCCTTGTCGGCGTTGAACCACTTGACGGTTCCTGTTGCCATTACTTGGTACTCCTTACGAGTTCCGTACATCGTTCACGACTGTCGCGAACGATCGTGCGTCGTTCACCCGAAAGGAACACAAGCTCCGCAATGGAACCGAGGTCAAACGGCCAAACTCACAACGTGGACAAGCGTAGGGCACAGACCCACATATGACGACACCGACACCCCCTCCGGACACCCGGCGTACGGAATGGTGATGGCCCGAAAGAACTAGTTCTCTATAACTAGATGTCGGCAAAGTCAAGACTGCAGTTCTGCTGAGAAACCATCTACGGTGGCCCGGCGTGCCGCGTCTCATGAGGGCGGGCATCACATCGGTCGGACAACAGTTCGGCGACCACAAAAGAAATTCTCGGGGGAACAGTGAAGCGTGTCACCACGGGCCTCGTCGGCCTCGGACTCGCAGCATCGGTCGGTTTCGCATTCGCGGCACCGGGTGCGGCAGAGCCGGCACCGGACGCGGCCGGCCAGGACCAGACCAGGCAGAGCGGTGACGCTCTTCCGCAGCCGCTGGAGACGAAGCGTCAGGACCTACGCCAGACCGCCATCACGTCGGTGCTCAACGGCGACGCGAAGCCGGTCACCAAGAACGGGTCGTCGGTGGTCAAGGTCGGGCGAGGGTCACTCGCCGGCCGACGCGGCGGCGCTGGCCAACAAGAAGGCGACGAGCAAGCAGCGCCAAGCGGCCCAGGACAGCAAGCCGAAGGACCAGTACGTCGAGCTCAAGCAGGAGCGGTCCGACAAGATCTTCGTGATCCTGGCCGAGTTCGGCAACGAGCGTCATCCCGACTTCCCCGACCAGGACACTGATCCCGACACGCCGGGCCCGTCGACGTTCGAGGGACCGCTGCGCAACAAGATCCCCGAGCCCGACCGGACGAAGGACAACTCCACGATCTGGCAGGCCGACTACGACCGGCAGCACTACCAGGACATGTACTTCAGCAAGGGCAATGGCGTCGAGTCGGTCAAGACCTACTACGAGTCGCAGTCCTCAGGTCGCTACACCGTCGACGGCACCGTCTCCGACTGGGTGAAGGTTCCCTACAACGAGGCCCGCTACGGCCGGGACGAGTCGTCCAAGACCACCTGGAACCTGATCCAGGATGCGGTCACCGCGTGGGTCGCCGATCAGAAGGCGGCCGGCAAGACCGACGCCGAGATCAAGGAGGCCATCGCGTCGTACGACGAGTACGACCGCTACGACTTCGACGGCGACGGCGACTTCAACGAGCCCGACGGCTACATCGACCACTTCCAGATCGTGCACGCCGGCGGCGACGAGGCCGACGGCGATCCCCAGCAGGGCGAGGACGCGATCTGGTCGCACCGCTGGTACGCCTTCTACACCGACCAGGGCCTGACCGGTCCCGCGCAGAACAAGCTCGGCGGCACCCAGATCGCCGACACCGGCGTCTGGGTCGGCGACTACACGATCCAGCCGGAGAACGGTGGCCTGTCGGTCTTCGCCCACGAGTACGGTCACGATCTCGGGTTGCCCGACGACTACGACACGTCCGGTGGCGGCGACAACAACAGCGAGTACTGGACGCTGATGGCACAGAGCCGGCTGAACGGGAAGGACGAACCGCTCGGCACTCGCCCGGGTGACCTCGGTGCGTGGAACAAGCTGCAGCTGGGCTGGTTCGACTACGAGGCCGTCCCCGCGGGCGGCAAGAAGACCCTCGACCTCGGGCCGCAGGAGTACAACTCCGCCAAGCCCCAGGGCGCGGTGGTCGTGCTGCCGAAGAAGGACGTCACGGTCGACAACGGTGCTCCGGCCTCGGGCAGCAAGCAGTTCTGGTCCGGCATGGGCGACGACCTCAACAACTCGATGACGACGGATCTCGCCCTCACCGGCAAGTCCGACGCCACGCTGACGGCGAAGGTCCGCTACTCCATCGAGGAGGGGTACGACTACGGGTACCTGCAGGTCTCCGAGGACGGTGGCGAGACCTGGGCGGGGCTCGACGGCACGCTGGACGGCCAGCCGCTCGAGAAGGACGCCTCGGGAACGCCGACGTTCTCCGGCGACCACCCGGCCTGGGGCTCCCTCGTGGTGCCGCTGTCGTCGGTCGCCGGCAAGGACGTGAAGTTCCGCGCCATCTACAAGACCGACGGCGGTGTGGCCGAGCAAGGCCTGTTCCTCGACGACATCAAGGTCGTCGCGGACGGCACGACCGTGCTCGAGGACGGTGCCGAGGGCAGTGCCGACGATGGGGACCGGACTGGACGTTCGACGGCTTCAGTGTCGTGGGCGCGTCGACGCAGAAGGCCTACGACAACTACTACATCGCCGGCCACCGCTCGTACGTCCGGTACGACAAGTACCTGGAGACCGGGCCGTACAACTTCGGGTGGGCGGCCACCAAGCCGGACTGGGTGGAGCACTACAACTACCAGACCGGTCTGCTGATCTCGTACTGGGACACGTCCCAGGCCGACAACAACACGAACGTGCACCCGGGGTCGGGTCGTAACCTGATCATCGACGCGCACCCGAAGCCGTTCCCAAACAACCCCACCGGTGTTCCGTGGCGTTCCCGGGTTCAGGTGTACGACGCACCGTTCGGCCTGTACCCGACCGACGGCATGACCCTGCACCTGAACGGCGAGAAGTCGGTCGTCAAGCCCCTGTTCCCGCCGCCTTCCGATCTTCAACGACAAGGCCAAGTACTACTACGACGAGCTGCCGAACCACGGCGTCAAGCTCCCGGCCGTCGGTGTGAAGATCCAGGTGCTCACGGAGGAGGGCACCACGATGAGGGTCAAGTTCAGCTGACGACTTGACCCGACCTCGGACGAGGGGCGCGCATCAGGGGGTGCGCGCCCCTCTTCCTGTCCGCGATGTCAGGGAGCGATGTCGTAGTCGATGACCAGGGGAGCGTGGTCGGACCAGCGCTCGGCCCAGCTGGGCGCCCGATCGACGTAGGCGGTACGAGCTGCTGCGGCGAGCTCGGGCGTGGCGAGCTGGTAGTCGATCCGCCAGCCGGTGTCGTTGTCGAACGCCTTCCCTCGCATGGACCACCAGGTGTACGGGCCGTCGACGTCGCCGCTCAGGGTGCGGTGGACGTCGACCCAGCCGAGCTCGTCGACGACCCGGTCGAGGTAGGCGCGTTCCTCCGGCAGGAAGCCGGCCTTGCCGACGTTGCCCTTCCAGTTCCGGATGTCCAGCTCGGTGTGGCCGATGTTGAGGTCGCCGGTGACGATGCCGTGCGCGCCGCTGGCGCTGATCCCGCGCATGCGGGTGAGCATCTGGCCGAGGAAGCGGATCTTGTCGTCATGCTGGGGCGTGCCGACGCCTCCGGAGTGCACGTACGTGGACACGACGGTGAGCAGGCTGCCGTCCGAGAGCGGGACGATCGGCCTCGACCCATCGGCCGGTGTCGTCGAAGTAGGGGTCGCCGCAGCCGAGGCGGACGTCCTTCGGCTCGGCGCGGCTCAGCACCGCCACGCCGGCTCGTCCCTTGGCGGCCGACTCGCTGTGTGCGACGTGATAGCCCGCCTCGGCGACGATGTCGCGCACGACGTCGTCGGGGGCGCGCACCTCCTGGAGTGTCACGATGTCGCAGCCACGTGTCGCCAGCCACTCGCTGAAACCCGAGGTCTGGCCTCGCGACTTGTGGTGTGCGGCCCGGATGCCGTTGACGTTGACGGTGGCGAGGCGGAGCATGCGCGCCAGCCTAGGCGCCGATGCTGACGGCGTCCCCGGTCATCCAGCGGCGCAATCACTGACTACCGCGAGTGGCGCAGATTCGTCGTTCCCGCCGACGTGTCATGACGAATGTGCGCCACTCGCGGGACGGTTGCGCCACTCGCGGACGTTTGCGCCAGTCGCGGGACGGTTGGCGAGGCAGCCCTCCGGGTGTCAGACGAGGGCGAGGACTGCGAAGACGACGGCGAGTGCGGGAACGGTGCCCTGGGTGGCGGCGGCGCGGGCGTACCCGGGGCCGGAGGTGACCAGCACGAGCGCGGCCGCGACCATGCTTCCGCACCCGGCGAGGATCAGGGCCCAGCCTGCGTCATCACGGTCGACGGCCACGAGCACGATGCCCGCGATCGTGACGACGGCGAGGAACAGGTTGTAGAAGCCCTGGTTGTAGGCCAACGGGGCGGTGGTGTCGGCGTCGGCCTGTGACTCGAGGCCGAAACGCTTCCACGTCGCGGGTTGCTTCCAGGTGATCGACTCCATGGTCCAGATGTAGACGTGGAGCAAGCCGGCGGCACCGGCGAGGACAAGTGCGACTGCGGTCATGGCCGCAGCCTAGACCCGCAGGATGCGTCAGAGTGGACCTCGTCGACGGGATCGCCGCCGATGCGTTGCCCCGTCTCGAAGGTGGCGATGCGCTCCAGGTCGTCGGCGTCGAGCGCGAAGTCAAAGATGTCGAGGTTGCTGCGGAACCGCTCCGGAGTCGCCGACTTCGGGATCGGAGCCGCACCGATCTCGATGTGCCAGCGCAGCACCACCTGGCCCGGGGTGCGGCCGTGCTTGTCGGCGGTCTCGGTGATCTCGGGCCGATCGAGCAGCTCCGTGCCGCGGCCCAGCGGCGTCCAGCTCTGCGTGATGATGCTGTGACGGGCGTCGGCCTCGCGCTGCTCACGTTGCGGGAAGAACGGATGCATCTCGATCTGGTTGACCGCCGGGGCCACGTCCGTCTCGTCGACGAGGCGATCGAGGTGCTCGGGCAGGAAGTTCGAGACACCGATCGAGCTCACCGTGCCCTCCTCGCGCATGCGGATGAACGCCTTCCACGCCTCGACGAACGTGCCGATGGGCGGCTGCGGCCAGTGGATGAGGAACAGGTCGAGGCGGTCGAGCCCGAGTTGCTCGAGCGAGCCCTCGACGGACCGCAGGGCCTCGTCGTATCCGTGGTCGGCACCTGGCAACTTGCTGGTGACGAGCAGCTCGTCACGCGGCACGGACGACGCGCGCACGGCCTCGCCGATCACGGCCTCGTTGTCGTAGCGCGTGGCGGTGTCGAGCAGGCGGTATCCCGCGTCGATCGCCTCTCCCACGAGGGCCGGATCGTCGATCTTGTACGTGCCGAAGCCCATGGGGGGCATCTGGCGTCCGTCGTTGAGTCCTTGAGTAGTGGCGCAGTCATGCCTCCACGCTACGAGGCGATGGGTGACCTCGCTGGTGACGCCTGCGCCGGCTGCGGATAGATTCATAGACAGCAGGCTGCGATCTGGGGGGTCGTCCATGGCTGGGTGGGCTGGCGCGTTGAGCAAGAGCGAGCGCGGAGTGCTGATCGCCGCTGCCGTCTCCCTTCTGCTGTCGCTCTTCCCGGGCTACATCGTGGTGACGTTCGACGGCAAGGGCTTCGACGAGTCGTTCACCGCGTGGTCCGGCTCGTCGACCGTGGGCATGGTGCTCCTGCTCGGTGGAGCCGCTCTCATCGGCATCGAGGGACTTTCCGGTGGCACGTTGCCGGACGTGGTCCCCTGGCACCTGATCGCGGTGGCCTCCTCCGTCTTCGGCACGTTGTTGATCGTGCTCCCGGCACTCAGCGCCGGCAGCGCGCTTGCGGTTTTCACGTCGGGCCGGGATGGTCCGGATGGCTGCTCATCGTCGCGGCGATCTGCACGACGGTGTTCTCGGTGCTGTCGTTCCGCGACTCCGAGGACGCGCTCGACTTCCGCGGCTGAAGCGCTCAGGCGGTGAACGGCGGGCGGTCGTCGAGGCGCACCGACCGGCGTCCGGCCCAGCGCCAGACACGGGCCGTGGTGTCGCGGTCCTCGTCGGTGAAGAAGTTGCCCATGACGCGCAGGGCGATGGCCATCAGCCGGGGCGACCGCATGCCGAGTGGTCCGAGCGTGGGCAGCAGGCCGGGCACGGTGATGAGTCCGGCAAGGCGGCGCGCGATGGAGAACGCCTCGCCGTAGTGGGTGGTGAGCAGGTGCGGCCAGGCATCTTCGAGGTCGTGGGTCGAGTCCAGCAGCTCGGCGCCCACGCGGCCGGTCTCGAGTCCGTAGTCGATGCCCTCGCCGTTGAGCGGGTTGACGCAGCCGGCGGCGTCGCCGACGAGGATCCAGTTCGGACCGGCGACGCCCGACACCGCGCCACCCATCGGCAGCAGGGCCGACGTCGGGAGCCGGAGGTCGGGGCCGAGTGACCACTCCTCGCGACGCAGATCGGCGTAGTACTCCATCAGCGGCCTGATCTGCAGGTCTGCGGGCCGCTTGGACGTTGCGAGGGCACCGACACCGAGGTTCACCTCGCCGTCCCCGAGCGGGAAGATCCAGCCGTAGCCGGGCAGCAGCTCGCCGTCCTCACCGCGAAGCTCGAGGTGGGAGGAGATCCACGGGTCGTCGCTGCGGCCGGACTTCACGTACGAGCGGCCGGCGACGCCGTAGGCGGTGTCGCGGTGCCACTCGCGTCCGAGCACGCGTCCCAGCGGTGAGCGGACGCCGTCGGCCACGACCAGCTTGTCGCAGGCGATGGTGTGGAGCTGCTTGTCCGGCCCGATGCGGAACGTGACCGACGTGACGCGACCGGAAGCGTCGCGGTCGGCGTCGACGGCACGCGCGTGCTCGAGCGGCACTGCGCCGTCGTCGAGGGCGACCTGCCGGATGCGGTCATCGAGAATCGTGCGGGGCACGGCAGAGCCGTGGTCGGGAAGCGAGCCTCCGGGCCAGGGGAGCAGGAGCTCCTGGCCGAAACCGGCGGCACGGAGACCGCGGTTCGTGCCGTGGGTGCGGACCCAGGCGCCGAGGCCGAGCCGGTCGAGCTCGGCGATGCCCCGTGGCGTGAGGCCGTCGCCGCAGGTCTTGTCGCGCGGGAACGTGGCGGCGTCGGCGAGCACGACGTCGGACCCGAATCTGGCCGCCCACGCAGCGGCCGACGCACCGGCCGGACCTGCGCCGACCACGAGGACGTCGGTGCGGGTGGGCAGAGTGCTCATGCGTCGATTCTTTCATCGTGTTCCACATGGTTGGATGTGGGCCATGGAGCGCCGGGACGACGTGCACTACGCCTCGCGCGGCTCCACCTATTTCGACGTGATTCTCGCCGGGTTCTGCGTGGTGCTGGTCGTCTCGAACATCGCGGCCACCAAGGGCATCGAGTTCGGCTCGTGGGAGTTCTCGATCGGGTCGGTGCAGATCAGCCCGGTCGTCACGGACGGTGGCGCGTTCCTGTTCCCGCTGGCGTACATCCTCGGCGATGTCATCTCCGAGGTGTACGGCTTCCGGGCGGCCCGGCGGGCGATCTTCACCGGGTTCGCGATGGCGCTCGTGGCGGCGGGGACGTTCTGGGTCGTCGAGCAGGCGCCGGCGGCGTCGTTCTACGAGAACCAGGCGGCCTTCGAGAGCGTCGCCGGGCCGGTGGCGCAGATCGTGCTGGCGAGCGTCGTCGGCTACGTCGTGGGCCAATTCATCAACTCGTGGGTGCTCGTGCGGATGAAGCTGCTCACGTCCGAACGCGGGCTGTTCGCCCGACTGGCCACGTCGACCGGAGCCGGCGAGCTGGCCGACACACTCCTGTTCTGCGCCATCGCGGCGTCAGCGATCGGCATCACGTCGATGGGCGTGTTCTGGAACTACTTCGTCGTCGGCGTCATCTACAAGGTCGCCGTCGAGCTGGTCGTCATGCCCCTGACCATGCTCGTCATCAAGTGGCTCAAGGAGCACGAGCCCACCTACTGGGCTGAACCTGTGGAGGCTGAGTAGGCGCCGAGGAACTCGGTCTTCATCGCATCGAAGTCTCCTGCGTCGATGGCATCGCGCATGTCGTCGACGAGCCGCACCACGAACCGCTCGTTGTGGATCGTGG
Source organism: uncultured Actinomycetota bacterium (assembly GCA_963726885.1). Classification (GTDB taxonomy): domain Bacteria; phylum Actinomycetota; class Actinomycetes; order Propionibacteriales; family Nocardioidaceae; genus Aeromicrobium. Next base: position 30,032 of record CAVSDS010000014.1, read on the forward strand.
TGAGCGTCGCGGCGAGGTACTCGTTCGCCTTGAACAGGTGGTGCAGGTAGGCGACCGTGTAGTGCTCGCAGGTGTAGCAGTCGCAGCCGTCCTCGATGGGCACGAAGCTGCGGCGAGATGCGGCGACGGACAGGTTGTGCCGGCCACGTGCGGTGTAGACCCGCGACCCGCGGGCCACGCGCGACGGCTGCACACAGTCGAACGTGTCGCAGCCCTGCTCGACGGCCATGAACAGGTCGTCCGGCTCGCCGATGCCGAGCAGGTGCCGTGGGCGGTCCTCGGGCAGCTCCTCGACGACCCAGCCGACGATCTGGTCGAGGTTCTCCTTCTCGATGGCGCCGCCGATGCCGTAGCCGTCGAACCCCCCATCGTTCGAGTACAGCGTGGCGATGCCGCGCGCGGCCTGTCGGCGCAGGTCCTCGTGCTGGGCGCCCTGCACGATGCCGAACAGCGCGCGGGTGGGCTGGTCGGGGTGCTCGTCGGTGAGGCGACGGTGCTCGGCGATGCACCGCTCGGCCCACGCCTGCGTGCGGGCGACGGACTTCTCCTGGTAGTCGCGGGTGTTCATCAGCGTCGTCAGCTCGTCGAACGCGAAGATGACGTCGGCGCCGAGCTGGTGCTGGATCCGCATCGACACCTCAGGGGTGAAGCGGTGCGTGGAGCCGTCGAGGTGGCTCCGGAACGTGACCCCCTCATCGTCGACGACCGCCAACCGGTCCTTGCCCGGCGCGATGACATCGTCGGACGTGACGCCCTTGGCGTCCATGGCGAGCGTCTTCTTGAAGCCGGCGCCGAGGCTCATCACCTGGAACCCGCCGGAGTCGGTGAACGTCGGCCCGGGCCAGTTCATGAAGCGGCCGAGCCCGCCGGCCTCCTCGACGATGTCGGCGCCCGGTTGGAGGTACAGGTGGTAGGCGTTGGCCAGGATCGCCTGGGCGCCCAGCTCACGCATCGCCTCCGGCAGCACCGCCTTGACCGTTGCCTTCGTGCCGACCGGGACGAAGGCGGGGGTGCGGATGTCACCGTGCGGCGTGGAGAGGACGCCGGTGCGGCCGCCCGCTGACTCCAGGCGACGTCCGACGGTGAACACGCGACCATCCAACCATCGCTGTCGTCAGGCGTTGCGCAGGAGCATGATGCCGAGGACCAGCGCTGCGACGGTCACGAGCAGCAGGAATGCGTTCCACGCGCCGGCAGGGACGTGGGTCAGGCGGGCCAGCAGGTCGGCGTCGGACGTGCGGCTCTGGGTGTGTCGTCGGTGGCTCCAGAGGTCGAGCGTCGCTCGTGGTGCCGCGACGAGCAGGAACCACGCGAGCACGGACGCGGCGAGGTCCTGCACCTCGGCGGGGGTGCGCCAGATGAGCAGCGCGACCGCTCCGCCCGCCAGCCCGACCACCAGGAGCCCGAACCAGTTGCGCACGTAGAGGAGCATCAGCGCGAGCGTGAGGAGACCTGCCCACAGCGCCCAAGCCGTGTGGCCGGTGTCGACGAGCCAGATGCAGGCCAGGCCGAGCACGGACGGAGCCAGGTAGCCGGCGGCGGCCATCGCGACCATGCCGGGGCCACGCGGACGTCCGCTGGAGATGGTGTGGCCGGACGTGTCCGAGTGCAGCCGGACGGCGTTGAGGCGTCGGCCGGTGAGCAGCGCGACCACGGCGTGTCCGGCCTCGTGCACGAGGGTGACGACGTGCCGCGAGTAGCGCCAGACCTGCGGCACCAACGCGAGCGCGGCACCCACGAGGGCAGCGGTGAGGGCGTTGTCGGTCACGGCGCCATGGTGCCGCACGGGATCGAATCCGCAGGTGGTGCGGCACGTCTCCACGATTGTGTCGGTGATGGTTGCGAGACTGACGGCATGGATCTCGTCCTCGTGCTCGTCGTCGGCCTGGGAGTCGGCGTTTTGCTCGGCTGGACGCTGCGCGCCGGCCGCGACACGTCCGTGGTCGACGTCGACCCTGTGGTGCTCGAGGCGCGCCATGGGGCGATGGTGGAACAGCTCAGACGACAGGAGCTCGAGGCCCGGGCCGAGATCAGCAGCCAGCTGGCTGCAGCCGAAGCATCGGTTCACGGGCTGCACGAGGCGCTCGAGTCAGCGCGGCAGCAGTATCGCGACGCTCAGGAGCGCACGCAGCGCGAGGCGCAGGCACGCATCGAGGCCGATCAAAAGGAGAGCAAGGTTCTCCAGCAGCTCGCCCCCGTGGCCCAGCAGCTGCGCACGATGCAGCAGAAGGTCGACGAGATCGAGAAGCAGCGCTCAGCCCAGCACGGCGACCTCGCAGCCCAGATTCGCGCCACCCGGGAGTCGGCCGATCAGTCCCGGTCGGCAGCGGAGACCTTGTCCCAGGCTCTCCGCAACAACAGCGTCCGCGGAGCGTACGGAGAGACGCAGCTCAAGTCACTGGTCGAGTCGGCCGGCCTCCTGCACCGCGTCGACTTCTTCACGCAGGAGTCCATCGAGGCGGAGTCCGGCTCACGTCGTCCAGACATGGTCGTGCGGCTGCCTGGCGGCAAGGAGATGGCTGTCGACGCGAAGGTGCCCTTCAACGCCTTCATCGAGTCCAGTCGCGCCGACCTCGACGAGGCTCAGCGCAGGCAGCTGCAGGCTCAGCACGCCAAGCAGGTCAAGAGCCACGTCGACTCCTTGGCCGACAAGGGGTACTGGACGGGCCTGTCCGCCACGCCGGAGTTCACGGTGGCGTTCATCCCGAACGACTCGATCCTCAACGCTGCCCTCGACACCGATCCCGGGCTCATGCAGCACGCGTTCGATCGCGGCATCGTGCTGGCCACGCCCGTGAACCTCTGGGCCGTCCTCAAGACGGTGTCGTTCACGTGGCGTCAGGAGGTGCTCACCGAGAACGCCAAGGAGCTCTTCGACCTCGGCAACGAGCTCTACGGTCGGCTCGCGACGCTGTCCGACAAGGTGGCCAAGCTGGGACGCTCCATCGAGGGCACCGTCAAGGGCTACAACGAGTTCGTCGGCACGCTCGAGAGCCGGGTCCTCTCGACGGCGCGCAAGTTCGACGGCCTCGACCGTCCCACGGTCCTCGGCGAGGTGCCTCAGCTCGACGCGGACACCCGCGGGCTGACCGCTGGTGAGTTCTCCGCCTTCGACGACCTTGAGCGACCCGAGCTCGACCTGGGGCTCCTCGGTCCCGATGTCGACGACGAAGGCCGCCAGATCAGCTGAGTCAGCCCAGTGCCTGTTCCAGGTCGCCCAGCAGGTCGGCGGCGTCCTCGATGCCGACGCTCAGCCGCACCAGGTCGTCTGGCACCTCGAGGGCCGAGCCGGCGGTGGACGCGTGGGTCATGGCCCCCGGGTGCTCGATCAGCGACTCGATGCCACCCAGGCTCTCGGCGAGGATGAACACCTCGGTGCGGGAGCACAGATCGAGTGCTGCCTGGCGCCCGCCGGCGAGCCGGATCGAGACCATGCCGCCGAAGCGACGCATCTGACGAGCGGCCGCATCGTGGCCCGGATGCTCCGGAAGTCCGGGGTAGAGGACGTGCGACACCGCCTCGTGTCCCTGGAGGAGATCGACGACGGCCTCGGCGTTCGTGCAGTGCTGCTCCATCCGGACCGCGAGCGTCTTGGCGCCGCGCATCGTCAAGAAGGCATCGAACGGCCCCGGCACTCCGCCGGCTCCGTTCTGCAGGAACCCGAAGGCCTCGTTCAGCGCTTCGTCGTCGGTGACGAGCGCGCCGCCGATCACGTCGGAGTGGCCGCCGAGGTACTTCGTCGTCGAGTGCAGCACGACGTCGGCGCCGAGCGCGAGTGGCTGCTGCAGGTAGGGCGAGGCGAACGTGTTGTCGACGACGAACGTCACCCCGGCGTCGCGGGAGACGCCGGCGATCGCCTCGATGTCGCCGATGTTGAGCAACGGGTTGGTGGGCGTCTCGATCCAGACGACCTTCGTGGCCGGTGTGATCGCAGCGCGGATGGCGTCGATGTCGTTGACGGCGACCGTCGAGTAGGAGATGCCCCAATGCGTGAACACCTTGTCGATCAGCCGGAACGTGCCGCCGTACGCGTCGTCGGGGATGACGAGGTGGTCGCCGGGCCGCAGCATCGAGCGCAGCGCGGTGTCGGTGGCGGCCATGCCCGAGCTGAACGCACGCCCGAACGCTCCACCTTCGAGCGCGGCCAGGTTGGCCTCGAGCGCCGTGCGGGTCGGGTTGCCCGTCCGGGCGTACTCGTAGCCGCCGCGCATGCCACCGACGCCGTCCTGGGCGAATGTGGACGTGGCGTAGATCGGGACGTTGACCGCACCCGTCTGTGGGTCTGGGTCGAACCCCGCGTGGATCGCGCGGGTGGCGAAGCCCTGCCACGCGTCCTTGTCGTGGGCGCTCCGCTTCTCGCTCATGTGTCGCTCATATGTGTGCGCCTAAGAGGTCGTGGCGGGTGAGGACACCGAGTGGCTTGCCGTCCTCGATGACCATGACGGCGTCGCTCTCGCTGAGCGCCTTGAGGCAGGTCTCGAAGTCCTCGGTGGATCCGATCAGCGGCAACGGCGGTTCCATGTGCTTCTCGACCGAGTCGGTGAGGGTGGCTCGTCCTTCGAAAACGGCGCTGAGCAGCTCGCGCTCACTGACGCTTCCGGCCACTTCACCGATGACCACCGGCGGCTCGGGACCGACGACGGGCATCTGGGAGACGCCGTAACCGTGCAGGATCTCGATGGCATCGCGGATGGTCTCACTCGGGTGGGTGTGCACGAGTGCGGGCATGTCACCGGCCTTCTGTCGCAGAAGCTGGCCGACGGTGGGCCGTTGGGCGCGACCGTCGAGCGGCGTGCGCAGGAAACCGTAGGACGACATCCAGTCGTCATTGAAGATCTTGGAGAGGTAGCCGCGGCCGCCGTCGGGCAGGAGCACGACGACGAGTGCGTCGGGTCCTTCGCGCTCAGCCACCTCGAGGGCGGCGATCACGGCCATGCCGCACGACCCGCCGACGAGGAGACCCTCCTCGCGAGCGAGTCGCCGCGTCATCTCGAAGGAGTCTGCGTCGCTGACGGCGATGATCTCGTCGGGTACGTCCTGGTCGTACGCGCTGGGCCAGAAGTCCTCGCCGACACCTTCGACGAGATAGGGGCGGCCGGTCCCACCGGAGTACACGGAGCCCTCGGGGTCCGCGCCGATGACCTTGACTCGTCCCTCGGAGGCCTCCTTGAGGTAGCGACCGGCGCCCGTGATCGTGCCGCCGGTGCCAACACCGGTCACGAAGTGGGTGACGTTCCCGTCGGTGTCGGACCAGATCTCCGGACCGGTGGTCTCGTAGTGGCTCCGCGGATTGGCGGGGTTGGAGTACTGGTCGGGCTTCCAGCCGCCGTCGGTGTCGCGGACGAGCCGGTCGGATACGGCGTAATAGCTGTCGGGGTGGTCGGGCGGAACGGCGGTGGGGCAGACGACGACCTCGGCGCCGTAGGCACGGAGCGTGTTCTGCTTGTCGAGGCTGACCTTGTCGGGGCAGACGAAGATGCAGTGGTAGCCGCGCTGCTGGGCGACGAGGGCGAGGCCGACGCCGGTGTTGCCGGACGTGGGCTCGATGATCGTCCCGCCGGGCTTCAGCGCTCCGGACTTCTCGGCGTCGTCGACCATCCGGACGGCGATGCGGTCCTTCACGCTGCCGCCGGGGTTCATGTACTCGATCTTGGCCGCCACGGTCGCGGATCCCGCCGGGACGACGCTGGTCAGCTTCACGAGCGGCGTGTTGCCCACGAGATCGACGATGTGATTGGCGATGCGCATCTTGCCATTGTTGCACCGGTGGTTCAGCGTTCCGCTTGGGTTCAGTGGATGAGGATCGGGGTGGCCTCGTCGACGTCCAGGCTGGTCGCGGGTCCGGGCGCGGTGAGCGTCTCGCCGAGCGTGGCCCAACCGCCGCCATCGACGCTGTAGCGAACCCGGTACGTCGTGTCGACGCGAGCGCGCAGGTTGTCGTCGGGCCGTTGATACCGGTGTGTGACGTCCTTCGCGGGATAGGGACGACCGGGCTTCGTCGTGCTGTCCCGGGTGCCGTCGCCGTGGACCCACGTGTAGCTGACCGGCTCCGCCTCGAGCCGCACGCTGTGCCCGAGAAGACCGACCGTGCGGTTCAGCGTGGTCGGGTCCGTGTAGAAGATCGTGTCGACGTTCACCAGCGTCCGCCCGCCGGGCTGGATGCGGACCCTCAGCGCCGGCATCCCCACCTCCCGCGCCGCAGTCAAGATGTCGCCGGGGGAGAGGTCGCCCTCGGCTGGTGATCCCTCGGGGAAGTCCTGGAGAGCGCACTCGGTAGTCGGGCTAAGCTCATGTCGAACGAAGCATCGTCTGGTGGGCGCTGGATCCTCGAGCGCCAGGTTGACTCCACTGGCTGGTTGGGCGCTCGACGTGGACTCGTCGACGGATACGCGAACTTCGCGTTGCCAAGCGATGTCGGGTCGGACTCTCAGGGTCGGCCCGAACGTCTGTGTCGGTGCGCAGAGCAGAGAGCGACGGAGAAGCGACGGACTGGCGATCACTTCGCTTCCTCGGCGATGTAAAGTCGGTGAACCTTCCAACGCCCGCTTGTCCATTCGAGTTCGAAGCCAAGTGTCGACGTTGGACCCTCGTACGGTCGCCCATTCGTCGGATGTCGGAATCGCGGACTTCGTAGTCCTTGATGCTGATCGACGACTTCAAGCTTTCGGTCACTCGGCCACAGAGAGTCTTGCCGCCGGTCCATTTGAAGCCGCGCACTTCGAAGCGTCATTGATCGACTCTAGAGATCGCTTGCGTATTCCTCGCAGCGCTTGCAATCGCCGTCGCATGACTTCGCATCGGTTCGACGTGTCACCGGTCTGTGCACGCGTAAGTTGAAGGTTCGAAACCCAGTAGTCGACGAAGTTCGCGGCTCCGCTTGGAGTCGTCTTCGCGTGCGGTCTCTGGCATCGTCGGCGCGACTGGTGCTGGGCTTCGCCGATGGCGAAGCCGTGGGCTCGATGGGCTCAGGGTCGTCCGCGCAGGAGGCGAGCAGCAGCAACGCCGCGATGGCGAGCGCGATCGACCGCATGGAATCCCCCGATTCAAGATCTCCAGCAACCTAACGCCGGCGCGGGCCGTCTGTCAGCCCTGGCAGACGCGCCTGTGGATGCCGGGACTTACTCTTCCTTGCCGCCGAACATGATCTCGTCCCAGCTGGGGACGCGGCGGCGCTCGTGCTTCTTCTTGCGCGGCAGGGTGTCGGGGACGGCGACGTCGTGCTCCATGGGGATCTCGAGGTCCGCAGGCTGGGACTCGCGCTCGTCGTCGGACTCCGACGCGGCTTCGTCCTCGGCCATCGCCAGCTGCTCCATGACGCGGCGCTCGCGGGCTTCCTTGATCGACGAGACGGCGGCGTGGTGATCGCGCTCGGCCGCCTCCTCGGGGGCGACGACTTCCTCGTCGTCCTCCACCACGACCTCGTCGACTTCTTCCTCGACGGCGGGCGCGGCCGCTTCGGCCTGCTCGCGCAACGCGTCGGCGATCGCCATGTCGCCGGGCTCGGGGATCGAGACGTCACCGACGAGGTCATGGGCGAACTCGTCGGCCGGAAGGACGTAGCGGCTCTTCACGTCGAACAGGAAGGTGGCGGGCTGGTCGCCGTCGGTGGGGGAGACCACGACGGTCCAGCGACCGTCCTCACGACGCCACGAGTCCCACTGGGCGCCTTCGGGCGAGCTGCCGCCGGCCGCGATGTTCTCGTCGACCAGGGTGCCGAGCAGCACTCCGGCGCCGCCGACGTGCTTGCGCCGGATGGGCGTCTTGCGCGCCTGCTCGCACATGTACTCGCGCTCGGCGAGAACGGGCGTCGCGAAGCCGATGATCTGCTCGACGGGGACGCCGGCCACCACGGCGACCTCGTCGGGACTCTCGCCACGGCGTATGCGCGTCTGGATCTCACGTGGACTGAGCGAACTCTCCATGCTGGTCTCCAACTGGCCGGACGTACGATCTCGAGTGGCATTGTCTCGGGAGGTGGCATCGATCAGGGAAGAGAGACGGCGATCGGCCGGGATGTGGAACGTCTCTTCGTTGGAGTGGTCGCGCGCGATGAGGAACCGTCCGTCCTCGCTCAGTCCGTCGAGACCGAGTTCACGCATGGCGAGCCTCCAGATTCGTCCTGAGCCCCATCGTAGGTACGGCGATGGGTGATCCTGCGGTGACGCGCCGACGATCGGCGCGTGTCAGCCGCGGGGGAGGACGGCGTCGAAGGCCCGGTCCGGATTGCCGAACCGGTGGTTCGTGATCGAGATCGCCTGCTCCCGGAGGAACGGCAACAGCTCGATGCGACCCGACTGGGTGACCGCGCCGCCGTAGATCGCGACGTCGGGATCGCCCTCGACGGCCTCCGCGACCTCGACGACGGATCCGCCGAGGAATGCGGATCCGGTCAGGATGGTGCTCGGCTATCCGGGCGAGCCAGTCCTCGTGGGTCTCGACCACGTGCTCGCCCACGCCACTGCGGAAGTGGGACGCCGGAGCTCACCGTGATCGGCGCACCGGCCCGCGTCGCCGCGAGCACGACGCGCACGAGGTCGGACAGTGATCCGTCTCCTCGCACCGTGACCGGCACCGGGAGGTAGCGGAACACGTTGCGCTCCACCTCGAGCCCGCTGACGTCCTTGAGGATGCCGAACTCCCGTGACCAGGCGACCTGGTCGGACGCGGCGGCCGCGCGGAGCCCGGCGACCTCGGTGGCACCCAGCGAGCCCTCGACGGCCGACAGGATGGCCTCGACCGGCTCGGACAGCTTCACGTTGGACGGGACCGACCGAAGCGGACGCGGGCGCCAGGTGCCCAGATGCGTCAGGTAGTTGGGTCCGCCGGCCTTGCTCGTCGTGCCGACGGTGGACCGCTTCCACCCGCCGAACGGCTGACGCTGAACGATCGCGCCGGTGATGCCGCGGTTGACGTAGAGGTTGCCGGCCTCGACCCGGTCGATCCAGGTGTTGACCTCACCGGGATCGAGGGAGTGGATGCCTGCCGTGAGGCCGAAGTCGGTGGCGTTCTGCAGGCGGATCGCCTCGTCGAGGTCGGCGGCCTGCATGATGCCCAGCACCGGCCCGAAGTACTCCGTGGTGTGGAACTCGCTGCCCGGCTGGACGCCGGTGCGGATGCCGGGCGACCAGAGGCGTCCGGACGAGTCGAGCTTCTTCGGCTCGAGCAGCCACGACTCGCCGTCCTGCAGCGTGGTGAGCGCGCCGAGCAGCTTGTCCTGTGGGGGTTCGATGACCGGGCTCATCATCGTGGTGGGGTCGTCGGGCCATCCGACGACGAGCGACGAGACGGCGTCGATCAGCTGGCGGTTGAAGCGCTCCGACGTGCCCACCGACCCGACGAGGATCGCGAGGCTCGCGGCCGAGCACTTCTGGCCGGCGTGGCCGAACGCGCTCTTCGCCACGTCGGCGACCGCGAGGTCGAGGTCGGCGCTCGGCGTGACGACGATGGCGTTCTTGCCGCTCGTCTCGGCGAGCAGAGCCAGCTCGGGTCGCCACGAACGGAACAGCTTGGCGGTGTCCCAGCCCCCGGTGAGGATGACGCGGTCGACGTCGGAGTGGGAGACGAGCGCCTTGCCGAGCTTGCCCTCGTCGATGGTGGCGAAGCGCAGAGCCTCACGAGGCACGCCGCCCTGCCACAGGGCCTCGACCATCACGGCGGCGCAGCGACGGCTCAGGTGGGCCGGCTTGATGATGACGCCGCTGCCGGCCGCGAGGGCAGCGAGCACACCGCCGGCCGGGATCGCGACCGGGAAGTTCCACGGCGGTGTGACGACGGTCAGCTTGGCCGGCTCGAAGCTCGCTCCGTCGACGATGTCGAGCCGAAGCGCGGACTCGGCGTAGTAGTGCGCGAAGTCGATGGCCTCGCTGACCTCGACGTCGGCCTCGGCGATCGTCTTGCCGGTCTCGGCGGCCATCACCGACACGAGGTCGCCTCGCCTCGCGGCCAGCGCTGCCCCGGCCTGGTGCAGCACCCACGACCGCACCTCGGCGCCGCGCGCTCCCCAGGCCGCTCCACCTTGGCGCGTCTCATAGATCAGCGTCTGCAAGCTCGCCGGACCGTGGACGCGGCTCGTCTCGACGGTGTCGATCCCGTGCTGCGTGTACTGGGAGCGCAGCAGGGCGATCCGGCCCCAGTTCCGGTTCGCCTCGGTGGACGGGTCGGTGTCGGGGGTGTTGACGAAGCCGTCGGTGTGCAGGCTGATGTGCTCGGTGGCGCGGTCCTGCACCCGGAACGGCTCGGGCACCGACTCGTCGAGTGCCTTGACCGAGTCGAGGAAGCGCTGGGCCTCCCGCTTGAACGCCTCCGTCGACGACGCGAGGTCGAAGGCCGCCGACATGAAGTTCTCGCTGCTCGCGTTCTCCTCGAGCCGTCGCACGAGGTAGGAGATGGCGACGTCGAACTCTGCCGGGTGCACCACGGGCGTGTAGAGCAGCAGCTTGCCGACGTCGCCGCGGACGGCGTCCATCGGACCGGTGTCCATCCCGAGGAGCATCTCGAACTCGACACCGTCGCGGACGGAGCGGTCGCCGGCGAGCAGCCAGGCATACGCGATGTCGAAGAGGTTCTGCCCGGCGACGCCGATGCGCACGGCGTTGATGCGTTCCTTGGTGAGCGCCCACTCGAGCACTCGCTTGTAGTTGGTGTCGCTCTCCTGCTTGGTGCCCCAGGTGGCCAGCGGCCATCCGTGGATGGTGGCGTCGACCCGTTCCATGGCCAGGTTGGCGCCCTTGACGACGCGGACCTTGATGGGAGCTCCGCCGCGGAATCGACGATCGGCGGCCCAGGCCTGGAGCTCCTGCATGGCGCCGAGGGCGTCGGGCAGGTAGGCCTGCAGGACGATGCCGGCCTCGAGCTTCGGGAATTCCGCGAGCACCTTGGTGAACACCGCGACGGTGAGGTCGAGGTCGCGGTACTCCTCCATGTCGAGGTTGATGAAGGCGCCGTTGTCGGCGGCCTCGGTGTAAAGGGGACGCAGTCGTTCGACGACGCGGTCGACGGTCTCGTCGAACGCCCACATCGAGAGCTGGCTGGCGACAGCCGACACCTTCACCGAGACGTAGTCGACGTCCTCGCGCTGGAGGATCTCCACGGTGTGGTCGCGGCGGCGGGTGGCCTCACGCTCGCCGAGCACGGCTTCTCCGAGGAGGTTGAGGTTGAGCCGGTCGCCGCCCTTGCGCAGCTTCTTGATGGCTCGGCCGAGCTTGGCGGGCCGGGCGTCGATGACGAGGTGCCCGACGAGTCGCCGCAACGTGCGACGTGCTTGATGGACGACGAGACCGGGCAGGAGGAGCGACACCACCGCGCCGAGCTTGAGGAGGAGACGCTGATGGATCGGGCAGGAACTTCGGTGTGTGGCGGGCCAGGGCGCGGAGGTTGTGGGCGGCGACGCGGGAGTCCTCGGGACGGACCACGCGGTCGACGAATCCGACGGTGAAGTCGAGGCCTGCCGGGTCCTGCAGGAGATGGGCGAGTCTCTCGGCAGCGGGGTCCTTGCGGCCGTCGGATTCGCGCGCAGGATCGATCCAGGCACGGACGAGTTCGACGCTTCGTTCGGCAAGTGGGAGATCGCTCATGGCACGCTCAAGGCTAGTGGTTGACGGGTGCTGGCACGCCGGGAATTGGGCCTGCGTGCCGCGCGGCTGATCGACGGCACCATCGTGTTCCCACCCCTCCGACATGCTGTGCCTGAACACTAACCGCTCCGAGTGCGCTCGGGGCACGGGCCGGGCGGATCAAGTTCGTCAGGTTTGCGGTGCTGGTTCGGGCCGGGTCGCGATCACGCCGTCCTGGTCGCCTTCGGCCGGGCGTCCACCGGGCCACCAGAGCCGCTTTCCGAGCAGGGCCGCGCACGCCGGCACGACCAGCGTCCGCACGATGAACGTGTCCAGGAGCAGGCCCATGCCGACGGTGAAGCCGAGCTGGGCGAGGCTCGTGACGCTGCCGAACATCATGGCGAACATGCTCGCCGCGAAGATGAGACCGGCGGCGGTGATCACTCGGCCCGTCGCCGAGACTGCACGGGCGATGCCCTCGCGGGACCCGTCCGGAGCCTCTTCCCGGACGCGTTTCATCAGCAGCATGTTGTAGTCCGCCCCGACCGCCACGAGCAGGACGAACGCGTTGACCGGCACCCACCAGTCGAGCGGCTGGTCCAGCAGGATCTGCCAGACGAGGACGCCCAACCCGACTGCCGACGCGTACGACAGCACGACAGACCCCAGCAGAAGCGCGGCGACGACGACTCCGCGCAGCATGAGGATGAGGATCAGGAAGACGGTGGCCAGGGTCACGATCGCCACCAGCGCGAAGTCGTCCAGCATGAACGTCTCGAGGTCTCCGTTGAACGCCGCGATGCCGGCCGTGTTGACGTCGCTGTTCGGCGAGACGGGTTCCGCGCAGGCCGTCCGCCGCCGCGCGCTCGACCTCGAGGCTGCGGGCGGAACCGGCCGGGACTGAACGGATCGCCCGTGCCGATCACGACCATGCGGGCGAATCGTCCGTCGTCGGAGAGGAAGACGCCGGACGTCACTGCCAGCTTCGGGTCGTCGAACGCCGACGGCGGCAGGTAGAAGCCTCCGACCGCCGGATCCTTCGCGATCTTCGAGGTCTTCTGCAGGTAGTCGGCGGCCTGCTCGAGGCCCTTCTGCAGATCGGCCATCGAGGCGGTGACCTCCTGGGTGCCATCGGCCACCTTGCTGCTGCCGTCGGCGACCTGTCCGGCGCCGTCCGCGAGCTGGCCGAGCTTCTGCTGCGCCAGCCTCTGCCCGGCGGCCAGGTCACCGGCACCCTTCTCCGCCTGGTTCAGTCCCCGGTCGAGGCGGGCCAGACCGGTGTCGAGCGCGACGGTGCCCGCGGCGATCTGGCGAGCCGCGGCTGCGGCGTCTCGAAGACCGGGCAGGAGCTGGTCACGCTGGGCGACGTAGATCTGCTGGATGCCGGCGCGAGCCTGCGAGCAGGCGGGATCGACACCGCACGTCGGACTCGCCTGCAGCGCGGAGAGTGCGAGACCCGAGTCCGTCGACCGCGGTCCTCGTCTGGCTGTACGCCGTGTCCAGCCCACTGGCCAGCGTCCTGGCGCCACGGCGAAGCTCGCGGGTGCCCTTCGAGGCATCCCCCGTTCCCTGCGACAGCTTGGTGAGTCCCTTCCGGAGGTCACGCGTGCCGTCCAGCAGCTGTCCGGTTCCTCCCACCGCCTGGTCGGCACCGTCGGCGACCTCTCCGGCACCGGAGCTCACGTCGTCGGCGCCGTCCACCAGCTGCTGCGCGTCGTCCTCGCCGGCCTGGAGCTCGTTCTCCGCATCCCTCAGCTCGTCACCGACCGCACCCATCTGGCGGGCCAGGGACGCCTCGCTGATCGGCTGGCCCGTCGGTCGGGTGATGGAGCGAACGGACTCGACTCCCTGCTTGCGGGCCACCGAGGCGGCCGACTGCTCGAGCGCGGCGAGGTCCCTCACATTGCGCATGTCGCGGTTCGCCGAGATCAGCACGGTGTCGCCGAGGACCTCGTTGCGCGGGTAGTGGTCCGCGATCATCGCGAAGCCCACGTTGCTCTCGGTCTCGTCGGGCTGCACTCGTCGTTCGTCGAAGCTGCGGGTCAGCGCCGGATAGAACGCGGCGAGCACGACGAGTGGCAGGAGTCCGGCCACGAGGACCCGACCGGGATGGCTGACCACGAGGGTGGAGATGCGCTTCCAGCCACCGCGGTCCTTCCTCGGCGGTTTGGGGTCGAGAAAGCCTCGACGGCCGAGCACGGTGATGAGGGCCGGCAGCATGGTCATGCTGAGGGCCAACGTCCCGGCGACTCCGATCGCGATGGCCGGGCCGGTCGTGCTGAAGAGGCCGACGTCGGCCAGGGCCATGGAGGCGTTGGCGAGGACGACGGTCAGCGCCGACCCGGCGATCACCACGCCGACCTTGGACGACGCGATCCCGATCGCCCCGTCGCTGTCGTGACCTCTGCGACGCTCCTCGTGGTACCGACTGATCAGGAAGATGGCGTAGTCGGTGGCAGCGCCGAGCACGACCGCGGTGAGGACGGAGGCCGTGAACGTCGACACGTCCAGTCCCAAGGTGCCGGCCAGGGCGGACAGCCCGCGGGCCGCGCCGAGTGACAGCCCGATGAAGCCGAGCACGACGCCCGTCACGGCGACCGACCGGTAGAGCAGCGTGAGGATGATCGTGATCAGAGCCGATGATCGCGATCGTGATGATGGCCAGGCTGTTCTCGGTCTCGTGCGACATGTCGGCGATGGTCGTCGGGAAGCCCGTCACCGCCAGGTCGAGCCCGCGCGGTGGGTCGTCGTGGACGACGTCACGGACCGTGTCGATCTGACGCAGCGCCGCCGGCGCACCGGTGTCGCCGACGATGCCGACCTGGAGATAGACGGCCTCTCCGTCCTCGCTGACCAGGGAGTCGAACAGCAGCTGGCTTTCGGCGACGTCCTGGATGGAGGACACGTAGTGGTCGTCCTCGAGCCGGGGGACCATCCCCTTCACGTACTGACGGTCGGCCTCGGTGAGACCACCCTCGCGCTCGGCGACGACGTAGAGGATGCTCTTGGTCTCGCCGTTCCCGAACGCCTCGTCCATGGCCTCGAACGTCTGGACGGCTTCGGCGTTCTCGGGGATGAAGGGCAACGAGCTGTCGGCGACGACCTCTTCGAGCTGGGGCACCGCGACATTGACGGCGCCCACGGCGAGCAGGCACGCGACGAGAACCCAGCCCGCCTTGCGGATCGAGAGCTCCGCAATTCTCATGTCGGTCCCATCAGCCAGACGAAGCCGTCTCCGTTGACGGCTTCGACCGAAGTATGACGCCCTGCCTCGCGTCGGTGTGATGAGCCACGTCACAACAAATCCCTCTGCGTGAGACGATTTCGCCCATGGATGTTCGCCCGTTCGATGCGATGCTGCTCGTCTCGTTCGGAGGCCCGGAGCATCCCGACGACGTCGTCCCCTTCCTGGAGAACGTCACCGCCGGCCGCGGCATCCCGCGGGAGCGGCTGGAGCAGGTCGGCGAGCACTACTACCGCTTCGGCGGCAAGTCACCGCTCAACGAGCTCAACCGTGAGCTCATCGAGTCGGTCCGCAAGGACTTCGCCGAGAACGGCATCGACCTCCCGGTCTACTGGGGCAACCGCAACTGGACGCCCTACCTGCGTGACGCGGTGCGTCAGATGTCCGAGGACGGGGTCACCAACGCGGCGTACTTCGTCACCAGCGCGTACTCGTCCTACTCCGGGTGTCGCCAGTACCGCGAAGACCTCTTCGACGCCCGCTCGGGATTCGACCTCGAGCTCACCCGGCTGCGCCTGTACTTCAACCATCCGGGGTTCGTCACCCCGTTCATCGAGGCGACCTCTGCCGCGCTCGCCGAGGCGCCCGACGACACCCACATCGTCTTCGTCACCCACTCCGTGCCGGATGCGATGGACGCAGCCAGCGGTGGGCCGGGTCGGCACGCCTACCGACGCCAGCACGGTGAGGTCGCGTCCCTCGTCGCCGAAGGTGCTGGAGCCGGCCACCGCTGGAGCCTGGCGTTCTGCTCGCGGTCCGGGTCGCCGCACGTGCGATGGCTCGAACCTGACATCAACGACCATCTGCGCGAGCTCGCTGCCGAGGGCGTCACCTCCGTGGTCGTCGTGCCGATCGGCTTCGTCTCCGACCACATGGAGGTCATCTTCGATCTCGACACCGAGGCCGCGGCGACCGCAAAGGAGCTCGGCCTGCGGTACGACCGGGTCGACACCCCCGGCGAGTACCCGGCGTTCGTCGCGATGATCCGCGACCTCATCCTGGAGCGCGCAGCCGTGGAGCGCGGTGAGCAGTCCGGACCCCGCCACGGTCGGCAGCCAACCGCCCAACCCGTACGTCTGCGCCGTCGACTGCTGCGTCAACCTGCGTTCGCCGCTGCCCACCGTCCCGTGAGCACTCAGGACGCGGAGCCTGCTCGCGCTGGCCCGTGACGTCGGACGCGAGGCCGCCGACTTCGTGCGGCGGACTCGTCCGGCGGGTCGTGTCGACGTGGCCGCCACCAAGTCGAGCCCGACCGACGCCGTCACCGAGATCGACCGCGCCTGTGAGGAGCTGATCCGCGAGCGCATCCTCGATCTGCGTCCGGACGACGGGTTCGTCGGTGAGGAAGGCCGCGACATCTCCGGCACGAGCGGCGTCGAGTGGATCGTCGATCCGATCGACGGCACCGTCAACTTCGTCTACGACATCCCTTGCTACGCCGTCTCCGTCGCCGCGGCCGTCGACGGCACCGTCGAAGCCGGGTTCGTGATCGACGTCCCGTCCCGTGAGGAGTGGGCGGCCGTGCGAGGCGAAGGGTCGTGGCGAACCGACGGCGACGGAGAGCACCGGCTCATCGCTCCCGACCCGCCGGTCCTCGGTCACCTGCTGGTCGGCACCGGCTTCCACTACACCCGGGAGATCCGTACCAAGCAGGCCGAGGCCATGGCGCGGATGCTTCCGCAGGTGCGGGACATCAGGCGCACCGGCTCCGCCGCACTCAACATCTGCGACGTCGCCGCAGGGCGCCTCGACGTGTACGTCGAGCAAGGACTCATGCCGTGGGATCGAGCCGCAGCAGGCCTCGTGGCCACCGAGGCCGGACTCGTCCTCAGCGGGCTGGACGGCGAGCCGGACGAACGCCTCGTCATGGCCGCCCACCCGGCGATCTCCGAGGAATATTTCGCGCTCGTTCGCGCTTGTGGGTTCTGAGTGCGACGGCGCTCACCACCGTGTCGGCAGACTGTTGGCCGCGTGTGGCACAATCGCGCCGGTTGACCCGCACACGTTGTGCATTTGACGGAGGGGTACATGGCTACCGACTACGACGCACCTCGGAAGACCGAGGACGAGCAGTCCGAGGACTCCATCGAGGAGCTGAAGGCGCGTCGTCACGAGAAGAGCTCGGGCAAGGTCGACGAGGACGAGACCGAAGCAGCCGAGAACTTCGAGCTGCCCGGAGCCGACCTCTCCCACGAGGAGCTGGCCGTCCAGGTCGTGCCCAAGAAGTCCGACGAGTTCACCTGCAGCTCATGCTTCCTGGTGCATCACCGCAGCCAGCTGGCCTCGGAGAAGAAGGGCGTTCTCATCTGCCGCGACTGCGCTGGCTGATCAGCCGCCCGTGGCCCGGCATCACCGCCGGGGCAGGCTCAGCTTCCGCTTCTTGATGTTGCGGGCCGGCTCCTCCGGGTCCGGCTCGAGCGTCTTCAGGGACTTCATGCCCGGGGGCAGCTCGACCCGTCGACTTCACCCAGTAGGTCGCCGCGCCGCGGTGGACCAGCGCCTTCGTCAGCTCGACGATCGCGCCACCGATCACGGCCCACAGCACGACCTCGCGGATGTCGTTGTCGGGATTCTTCGTGTCCGAGGGTGGCTTGCGCCTGGTGGCGGTCTGCCACGTCACGGACGAGACCTTGCGCGCGAGCAGGCCGGCACCGATGGTGGCGCCACGGTCCATGAGCTTCCAGGCGCGCTTGCCGCCCGGAACACCCTTCGGCGACTTGACCGGCTCAGACGTCTTCTTCTTTTTCGCCACCCTCGACCTCTCCATTCGTCGTCGGCACTGCTGCCTCGGCGTCTCCAGTCTGGCCCAGGGCAGCGGCGACTGCCTCTGGACGTCGGGTCGACACGAGCCAGTACGGCGTCGGGTCGGACTCGTCGGCCACCTCGACCCGCACCCCGCCCTCGATGTAGGGACGCGTGCGCAGCCAGGCGCGCGCGTCGGCCTGCGGGCCGAGCTGCTCGCGAAATCCGCGCGCGTCGAGCACGACCACGGCACCGATGTGTGCGGGGGAGAGGTGTGCGAGCCGACGCGGAGCCCGTTCGGGCCGGACTCGACGACGACCGAGCCGTAGCTCCACACGAGGGCGCCGGCCACGACGGTCGCGAGCACGGCGGTGCCGACCGCGATCGGACGGTTGGCCGCGACCAGCATGAGCCAGCCCCACACCACACCGAACGCGAGCACGAAGACCCACCACGACAGCGGAGCGGTCAATCGCTCGCGATAGGTGTGGCCATGTCCCCAGACTGCCCCATCGTGACGATTCGAGCGTCGCGGGTATCGTCGCGAGCATGGTCGAAGTGAGCATCACGCGCCTGGACGCGGGGCTCCCGTTGCCGACGTACGCCAAGCCCGGTGACGCCGGTGCCGACCTGCTGACCACGGTCGACGTGACCCTGGCTCCCGGCGAGCGCGTGCTGGTGCCCACGGGCATCGCGATCGCGCTGCCACCGGGCTACGCGGCGTTCGTCCACCCGCGGTCGGGCCTCGCCCTGAAGCACGGGCTGTCGGTCGTCAACACGCCAGGCACCATCGATGCCGGCTATCGCGGCGAGATCGCGGTGCTGCTGGTCAACCATGACCTCCACGAAACCATCTCGATCTCGCGCGGCGACCGCATCGCCCAGCTCGTGGTGCAGAAGGTCGAGCAAGCCGCGTTCGTCGAGGTCGATGTCCTGCCGGACTCCGAGCGTGGCTCCGGCGGCTACGGATCCACCGGCGGTCATGCGGCCGCCGAGCGAGTCCACGAGGGAGCATGATGTTCGGACGCCAGAAGCACGTCGAGACTCCCGAGGAGGACGTCGAACCCGTCGCTCCGTCCGTCCGCGCCAACGGACCGTGGGACTCCTCCGAGAAGGACATCGGCGACGACTCGGCCTACCTCGACTTCGGGTCGCTGCTCATCCGTGGACGTCTGGGGTTCAACCTGCAGATGCCCACCGACGACGACCAGGGCACCATCGGCTCGATCGTGCTGGTCACCGAGGATGCCGGCCTGGAGCTTCGGGCCTTCGCCGACGCCCGCTCCGGTGGGCTGTGGGACGCCGTGCGCGCCGACCTCGAGGCCGAGGCTGAACGACTCGAGGGTGAGGCCGAGTCGCTCGAAGGACCGTTCGGCACCGAGCTGCACGTCAAGGTGCCGGTGAAGCGCCTGACGGCGAGGAGGGCATCCAGCCCACCCGCATCATCGGCATCGAGGGACCACGGTGGATGCTGCGCGCGACGTTCCTCGGCAATGCGGCCGTTGGAGCCCAGACGACGAAGGCCTGCTGATGCAGGCGTTGCGAGACGTCGTGGTCGTGCGGGGCGACGATCCTCGCGCACCTCGCGACCCGTTGCTCCTCACCATCGGTGAGGACCTCGAGGTGATCGAGAAGACCGACGGTCCCTCCTAGCCGTCGCGGCGACCCTCGACACGCACCGGTGCTCACGTGCGAAACCGTGGCCCCGGACCACCCGGATTCGGCCTGCGGCGACCGTCGTCGACGACCTGACGCCCTAGCGATCGAGAACGGCCATGCCACCCACGGGTGTGCCCTGTTCCCGACCTACACTGGAGGCATGACCGGACTCTTCACCCGCACCCTGGAACGGCTCTCACCCGAGCACCAGGAAGCGGGTGAGCTCAAGGAGGAGGCCGCCGAGGCGGGCTGCTCCCTGATCACCCACCAGGCCGACCGCAGCATGTGCACGCTGCACGGCACCCTGCGCTCGGTCACCCTCCGCCCGGTCGACGGCATCACGGCACTCGAGGCCGAGCTGTACGACGGATCCGACACCGTCACCCTGATCTGGCTCGGCCGACGCACCATCGAGGGCGTCGAGGCCGGGCGCCGGCTCACGGCCCACGGCCGCATCGGGCGGCGGGGCGAGGAGCGTGTGCTCTACAACCCCGCCTACGAGCTCGAGGCATGACTGACGCTTCCCAAGCGCCCGGCGGGGGTGCCGGGCCCCGAGCGGCCTACGACACAGTCGAACAGCTCGTCCGTTCCAAGCTCTCCGAGGCGCTCGGAGGCCGCCGCGGCATCGTCGAGAGCGCCGTACCCACCGTGTTGTTCACGGTCATGTTCGTCATCACCCACGAGCTGCGGCTCTCGTTGATCGTCAGCATCACCGCGACGGTGGCCCTGCTCCTGGTTCGGCTCGTGCAGCGCAGCACCGTCCAGTTCGTGCTCAACGCGCTGATCGGCATCGGCATCGCCGCGCTGTTCGCGTCGCGGTCGGGGGAGGCGCGCGACGTCTTCCTGCCCGGCATCCTCTACAACGCCGGCTATGCGGCCGTGTTCATCTTCTCCATCGTCATCGGCTGGCCGCTCGTCGGTTTCATGATCGGCAGCATCACCGGCGACCCCACCGGCTGGCACGACGACAAGAGCATCGTTCGGCTGTGCTCGCAGATGTCATGGCTGTTCGTGGCTCCATGCGTCTTGCGCGTGCTCGTGCAGTACCCGCTGTACCTGGGCGACCACATCGCGTTGCTGGGCACGGCCAAGGTCGTGCTCGGCTGGCCGCTGCAGCTCGCGTCGTTCGCGGCCATGGCGTGGCTGCTGAGTCGCAACCGCACTCCACTCGAACCGAACGCCGAGCCCGAGCCTTCCTGACTAAGAGGCCTTCTTCGGCGACAGGAGCTGGCTGAGCTGGTCCTCGGCGTCCTCGGGCGTGACGAACAGCAGCTCGTCGCCCGACTCCAGCGAACGGTCCGGATCGGGGGTCTGGATGGTGTGGTCGCGCAGGATGGCCACCAGCACGACGTCGTCGGGCCACGGCACGTCGCTGACGCGGTTGCCGATGAAGGGCGAGTCGCCCGGCATCGTGAGCTCGACCAGGTTGGTGTCGCTCTGCCGGAACGTGAACAGCCGCACGAGGTCGCCCACCGAGACGGCCTCCTCGACGAGGGCCGACATCAGGCGAGGAGTCGACACCGAGACGTCGACGCCCCAGGACTCGCCGAACAGCCACTCGTTGTCCGGGTGGTTGACGCGACCCACGGTGCGCGGCACGGAGAACTCGGTCTTGGCCAGCAGGGAGATGACGAGGTTGGCCTTGTCGTCGCCGGTGCTCGCGATGACGACGTCGCACGTCTCGAGCTGTGCCTCCTCCAATGACGAGAGCTCACACGCGTCGGCGAGCAGCCATTGGGCATCCGGGACGAGGTCGGAGCGGATCGCGGCAGGGGTCTTGTCGATGAGCAGCACCTCGTGGCCGTTGTCGAGGAGCTCGAGCGCGACGCTGCGTCCGACGGCCCCTGCTCCCGCGATGGCAACACGCATCAGTCGTCCTCCGGCCCAGCGTCCAGCGCTGCGTGAGCATTATCGGCAGCGTCCTCACGCATGAAGATGTTCAGGAGGTCGCCTTCCTGGATGACGGTGTCGCCGCGGGCGATGAGTCCTGCACCGAGACGCGTGAGATAGGCGACTCGTACGCCCACCTGGTCCTCGAGCGAGGAGATCTCGTGCCCGATCCAGGCAGACGGGGCGTCCATGCTCTCGAGGCGGAGCTCGCCGGACGGGTCGCGCCACGCGGGCTCGGAACCGGCCGGAAGAAGCCGTCGCAGCACCTGGTCGGCAGCCCAGGTGACGGTCGCGACGGTGGGTACACCCAGCCGCTCGTAGACCTCGGCACGGCCCGGGTCGTAGATGCGGGCGACGATGTTGGTGACGCCGAACTGCTCACGCGCGACGCGCGCCGAGATGATGTTGGAGTTGTCGCCGCTGGAGACCGCCGCGAAGCCGTCCGCCTTCTCGATGCCGGCCTCCTCGAGGACGCCCTTGTCGAAGCCCATGCCGGTGACGGTGATGCCGCTGAAGTTGGGCCCGAGCCGGCGGAAGGCGTCCGGGTTCGAGTCGATGACCGCAGTGGTGTGGCCCCGCTGCTCGAGGCTGCGCGTGAGGGTGGCGCCGACGCGTCCGCATCCCATGATCACGATGTGCACTCACGAGACGCTACACCGCACCCGCCCGTCCCGTCGCCGTGTGCCATGGCGGGTCTACGATCAGCGCCGTGGGCATCGTCGAGGTCACCAAACGGGCCGTGGTCGGTCGCAAGCTCCGTAGCGCCCAGCTGGGCGAGACGTTGCTCCCCAAGCGCATTGCGTTGCCCGTCTTCGCGAGCGATCCATTGTCGAGCGTGGCCTACTCACCTGACGAGATCTTCCTGGTGCTGTCGGTCGCCGGCGTGGGCGCCTACACCTACTCGTGGAAGATCGGCATCTTCATCGGCTTCGTGCTGCTGGTGGTCGTCGCGTCTTATCGGCAGAACGTGCAGGCGTACCAGAGTGGAGGCGGCGACTACGAGGTCGCCACCACGAACCTCGGTTCGGCTGCGGGTCTCGGAGTGGCCAGCGCGTTGTGGGTCGACTACGTCCTGACGGTGGCGGTGTCGATCGCGTCGGCCTCCCAGTACGCGGCCAGCGCGTTGCCGGCCGTCCGCGGCCACGAGGTCCTGTTCGCCGTACTGGCAGTGGTCTTCCTGGTGGCGATGAACCTGCGAGGAGTGCGGGAGTCCGGCACGGCATTCGCGATCCCAACGTATGTCTTCATGATCTCGATGCTTGGTATGGCGTTCTGGGGCTTCGGGCGAGAGTTCATGGGGGGCGGGCTTCCGGACGCACCGACGGCAAACCTGGAGCTTCTCCCCGAGGAACCGTTCACTGCCGGTCTGTCGGGCCTGGCGTTCGCCTTCCTGCTGCTCCGGGCCTTCGCCTCGGGCTGCGCCACGCTCACCGGAGTCGAGGCGATCGCGAACGGGGTGCCCGCCTTCCAGAAGCCGAAAGGTCGCAATGCGGCGACGACCTTGCTCATCCTCGGTGCGGTCGCCACGACGCTCGCGCTCTCGATCGTCATCCTCGCCAACTTGATCAACGTCCGGATCGCGGAAGATCCGCAGCGGCAGCTGAGACGCCCGGATGGATCATCGGTGGGCCCGGACTATCACCAGGACCCCATCGTGGGGCAGCTCGCCAGGGTCATCTTCGATGACTTCCCCGTGGGCTTCTTCCTGGTGACCGTGGCGACCGGCCTGATCCTGATGCTTGCGGCCAACACGGCCTTCAACGGGTTTCCGGTCCTCGGTTCGATCCTCGCGCGGGACCGCTACATGCCGCGCCAGCTGGACACACGAGGGGATCGGCTGGCGTTCAGCAACGGCATCCTCGTGCTGGCCTTCTTCGCGATCATCCTCATCGTCGCGTTCGACGCCGAGGTCACGCGCCTCATCCAGCTCTACATCGTGGGGGTGTTCGTGTCGTTCACCCTCAGCCAGACCGGCATGGTTCGGCACTGGACACGACTGCTCAAGACCACGACCGACCGCGGCACGCGCCTCAAGATGCAGCGCAGTCGGGCGATCAACGCCCTCGGCCTCGCTGTGACCGGCACGGTGCTCGTCGTCGTGCTGATCACCAAGTTCACCCATGGCGCGTGGATCGCGATCACGGCCATGGGCGTCCTGTTTGTCGTGATGCGCGGCATCCGTCGTCACTACGACATGGTCGCCGAAGAGCTGGCCTACGACGAGGCCGACGCCGTACTCCCAGCTCGAGTGCACGCCGTGGTTCTCGTCGGGAAGATCCACAAACCGACCATGCGCGCCCTCGCCTATGCCCGGTCCTCGCGGGCGAACACCCTGGAGGCGCTGTACGTGGAGTTCGACGCAGGTGAATCTGCTGCGCTGCGCGAACGATGGAGCGAGCTCGGAATCCCCGTACCGCTGAAGATCATCTCCTCGCCGTACCGCGAGCTGGTGCGGCCGGTCGTGCGGTACGTGAAGGAGATCCGGAAGAGCAGTCCGCGTGACGTGGTCACCGTCTACATCCCGGAGTACGTGGTCGGCCGCTGGTGGGAGCAGCTGCTGCACAACCAGACCGCGCTCCGGCTCAAGGGTCGGTTGCTGTTCATGCCGGGCGTGATGGTGACCAGCGTCCCGTACCAGCTGCGGTCGGCAGGCCGGGTGAGGATCAAGCCTGAGCGTCCAGCGCCGGGGGACGTTCGTCGGGGCGTGCGCGGTCCGGAATGACTGATCCGGTCGTCGAGGTAGGCCCCGTCGCCCACGTTGCTGGACGGCGGCCTTCGGCCGCGGTGGGCGCCGGGGCCAAGCATGGGTGAGTCGTTGCCGATCGTCGACGTGGGCCCCGTCGCCCACGGGGGCCACTGCGTGGCGCGACTCGACGGGCAGGTCGTCTTCGTGCGGCACACGCTGCCCGGCGAGCGGGTGCGGATCCGCATCACCGAGCGCAGCAAGAAGTTCCTGCGAGCCGACGCCGTGGAAGTGCTCGAGCCGCCGCCGACCGGGTGCCGGCGCCGTGCCGCTACGCCGGGGACTGCGGCGGCTGCGACTTCCAGCATGTTTCGCCGGCCGGACAGCGCGCTCTGCTCACGTCGGTCGTGCGCGAGCAGCTCGAGCGGCTGGCCGGACTGAGCTGGGACGGCGCGGTCGAGGCCGTGGAGCCGGTCGACCTCGGCTGGCGCACCCGCGTCGCCTTCGCCGTCGACGAGTCGGGCCGGGCGGGTCTGCGTCGGCATCGATCGCACGACGTCGTGCCGATCGAGGAGTGCCTCATCGCGCATCCCGACCTGCCTCAGGTGCTCGACCGCACCTGGGACTCGGAGTCCGTCGAGGCGATCGTCTCCTCGACCGGCGAACGGCTGCTGGTCACCGACGCCACCATCCCCGACGACGTGGAGAGCGCGGTCGACGGCGTCGTCGCGGTCGACGGCACGGTGCGAGGTGGTCGGGGGGCTCTCACCGAGGAGGTGCACGACACCGCGATGCGCGTGTCCGGCTCGGGGTTCTGGCAGGTGCACCCCGCCGCGGCAGGCACGCTGGTCGACGCCGTGCTGGCGGCTGCGGAGGTGCGTTCCGGAGAGACCGTGGTCGACCTCTACGCCGGGGTCGGCCTCTTCACCTCGTTCCTCGCCGACGCCGTGGGGGAGCAGGGCACGGTGGTGAGCGTCGAGGCGGACCATGATGCGGCCCGCGACGCCCGCCGCAACCTGCACGATCGACCCCAGGTGCGGCTTGTTGGCGCGACGGTCGAGCGGGCTCTGGAGTCGGGACCCTTCGGGTCGGCGGACGTCGTGGTGCTCGACCCGCCCCGCACCGGAGCCAAGCGCGTGGTCGAGGGCATCGCCGCCCTCACACCTCGCTGCGTCGTCTATGTGGCCTGCGATCCGGCGGCCCTCGCTCGCGATCTCGCCACGTTTTCCGACCTCGGGTACCGGCTCGATGCACTGCGTGCGTTCGCGCTGTTCCCGATGACGCACCACGTCGAATGCGTGGCACTTCTGCGAAAGGGTCGCTGACCTGCAGAAACGTGGAGTTGCTGCCAGGAGCCATCTCGCATCAGGGTGAGCACGAAAGCATGCACGACTGAAGAGGAACTGTCGCCCAGACGCGCAGCGACGATCTGAGCCACCGCAGGAGGAACCTTCTCCGGGAACTCGCCGGCAGTCTGCATGCGCCTCCGGCCCGCGTCCGTCAGCCAGTCCTGTGATGCGTTCCGGTGAAAGGCCCCCGTTGGAGCGCCGTGAGCCGCAACGGTCACCGCGAGCCGGTCAGCTTCTCGCCTGTGGCCGGTGGCCTTCTCCGCCTGAACCATCCCGAGAGGGGATCTTGTCGAACGGCGCCGCGATTCGGGGGACCTGATCTGCCCACGGAGTGTCAGCCCGCGTGGACTCGCGGGTCACCTGTTCCCCAGCCACCTGGTGATCGATCGTGCTGTCCACGCGGGATCCTCGAGGTGGGGCAGGTGCCCGACCCCCTCGCGGGTCCGGAACGTCCACCCCGGGCGAGTTGCGGCCAGCGCGCTCGCAGCCTCGAGGTGCGAGAGAGGGTCGTCAGCACCGTGCAACCACAGCGTCGGCGCGGTGATCTCCGCAAGCTGCAGGCGCCAACGAGCCGGACGGGCGAGGAGCTCCACCACCTCGAGGATGGCGCGGAACTGGCCCCGCTGTGCCGAGCGGCCACCGTCTTCGCCCCGGGTCGCCGTGGTCTCCTTCACCGTGGCGTCGATGACCGCAGCCGGGATCCGATCGGGGTGGGGGGTGGCAGCGGTCAGCTGTCGGGCCACCAGCTGCTCGGGGGTCATGTGAGCGACCTGCCGGGCCACGAGAGCGGCGACCCCCGGCATCTGCAGCAAGACCAGCTTGGTCAAGAGCCGCGGGTCAAAGGTCGAGCGGGTCACGCTCGGCACCGGCGGGTCGAGCAGCACCAGGCTCCTGACACTCTCGGGCAGCCGGAGGGCGTGCAACATCGCCAGAATGCCACCCATCGAGTGCCCGACGAGAATGACGGGACGCTCGGTCTCACGTGCCAGGAGTTGACTCAACATCTGCAGCTGAGCTTCGACGGCCGACTCGCCGGGTGCCGTGGCGAAGGACCGGCCGTGACTGAGCAGGTCTGGCACCAGCACTCGGCGCCCCTCTGCCAACAGCGGGGCCACCAGACCGAAGTTGAGCGCTGAACCGCCGAGGCCGTGGAGGCACACCATGAGCTCGGGCGCATCCGGGTCGCCGTACTCCGTGAGATGAGGGCGATGGGGGAGATCCGCCGTGCGGGACCTGCTGCCAGGAGGCCACGCCACGTCCGTCATCAGACCCTCACCGGCCCGAGGCAACGCTGACGGCGGCGCACAAGAGCCGACGCTCACCCACGGGTCCGGCCACCAGGATTGGACGACGGTACGGGCGCCAGCCCAGTTGGAAAGAGAGCAAGGTTGTCATCGTCTTCTCCTCGGAGGACGGGCGCGCAGTGATAGATCGACGGTAGTGGCGGCCGGGTGTCCTCACACCACCCCGGTCCTCGGTCCACCCGGGTGGAAACGTGCACAGGACCAGATCTGCGTCAGAACGGCCTACCGACACCACTGCGGCACCTGGGAACGTGAGGTGGACGAGAACATACTGTTCTGGTCACCAGACCGAGGAGGCCGTCGCGATGACCGTTGCGAGTGCGCCGCTGCTTTCAGTGAAGTACGCCGTGCCGCCCACGCGGAATGGGACGGTGGTCCGACAGCGCTTGACGGATCGGCTCGAAGGTCCCTGGGACGCCAGGCTTGTGCGTCGTGGTCGCACCTGCGGGTTGGGGCAAGACGACGATGCTGTCCCAGTGGACGGCCGAGCCGGGAGTCCGGGGCCGGTCCGCGTGGGTGTCGCTGGACCCGTCGGACGACGAACCAGTCCGCTTCTGGTCCTACGTGTTGACAGCGCTGTGCTCGGTCGCCCCCGAGGTCGGCACCAAGGCCTTGACTTCATTGTCGGCGCCGGGTGTGGAGCCCGTGCTCGTCACCTTGCCGCTTCTCATCAACGATGCAGCGGCCAGCGATGGCCGATACGTCCTGATCCTCGACGACGTGCACGTCCTGCACGACCGCCGTCTGCTTGAGGGTCTCGAGTTCTTGATCACCTACCTGCCGCCCACGTTGCGCCTGGTCCTGGCAGGTCGAGCCGACCCCGCCCTGCCGCTCAGCAGGTGGCGGGGGCGCAGACAGCTCACGGAGATCCGGGCGACGGAACTGGCGTTCACAGCCCGCGAGTCCGAAGACCTCCTGGCGGCGGTCGGAGTACCTGCGCTGGACCCCGAAGCGTCTGGCCTGCTGTGGCGACGCACCGAGGGGTGGGCGGTTGGCCTGCACCTCGCCGCGCAGGCACTCCGCGGCGCCTCTCACCCGCAGGAGGCCGTGGCTCGGCTGCGGGGAGACGACCGCCACCTGCTCGACTACTTCGAGACCGAGATCTTGGACCACCTCACCCCGGCGCATCGGGACTTGTTGGTGCAGACCTCGGTGCTGGACCGTCTGTCTGGGCCACTGTGCGACGCGGTGCTCGAACGGGATGGTTCGGTCCGGGTCCTGGCCGAGCTGGAGGAAGCCAGCCACTTCGTCAGCGCACTGGATCCTGGCCGCCACTGGTATCGCTGCCATGGACTCTTTCGGGACGCGTTGCAGCGGGAGCTGCACGACGTGCGTCCAGACGCCGGCATGGTCCTTCTCAAGCGTGCTGCGACCTGGTACTTCGAGGAGGACCAGGTGGACGAGGCGGTCCGGCACCTCCTCCTCGCCGGGGAGTCCACGGCGGCGATGGAGTTGCTGAACGCTTCGCAGGCGTGGTTCTTCGAGCGGGGTGCGGCCACCGAGTTCCTGCTCCTCGGCGAGGAGGCAGCGTCGGCCGCGGACGTCGCTGATGCGGAAGTGTTCTTGATGATGGCGTACGCCGCGGTGATGCGGGGAGACTTCGATCGCGTCCGTCGTTGGTGCGACAGAGCCACGCCATTGCTCGACGGAGCGGGTGTTTCGATCGAAGGCTGGTCGAGTGCGGTTGCCTGTTTGCTCACCATTCGGGCTGCTTACGGCTACATCGGTGAGGTTGGCGGTGCAGACCTGGATGATGGGCTCCGGGCCGTCGAGCTCGAGGCCGATCCTGAGCTCCCGGGATACGTGCTGGCGCGAACAGCGCTTGCCAGCGTGCACATGCGAGCCGAGAAGTATGCCGATGCCGTGGCACTCCTCAGCGACGCCTGGCAACAGCCGTCACGGTCGTTGCTCCCGACGCCAGCGCTCCTGCAGGCAGCCGGGCTGTACGCCCTGAACCTGTTGCACGTCGGCGACGTCGAGGCGGCCGCAGGCGTGTGTGACGAGGTCAGGGAGATCTCCGACACCGTGGAGTCGCAGTGGGGCGATGCCTCAGCCGCGTCCATCACCTGGCTCAGGCTCGTCGAGGGTGACATTGCCCACCGCAATCGGGACCTGACGGGCGCACGCTACCTCCTGAGTCGTGCCGCCGAGCTTGCCGAGGCTTGGGGACGCCAGCACGAGCTCGTGCTGGCTCTGACCGGTCTGGCCTCGACCGAGCTCGCCGCGGGTGATCGCGAAGCAGCTCGGGATGCGGTGACCCGGGCCCGCGAAGCGGCGGACACCGGGCCGGTGCGCGCGCCTGCTGCCCGGGAACTGCAGACGGTCGAGGCCAGAATGGGCCGGGGAGCGCTCCGGGCGGCAAGGCGGGTTGGGCGCCTGTACGAGGACCTGACCGACCGGGAGCTCTCGCTGCTGCGCGAGCTGTCTGGCCCAGGCACGCAGCGTGAGATCGGCGACGCGTTGTTCCTGTCCATCAACACTGTCAAGGGCTACACCAAGAGCCTGTATCGCAAGCTCGGGGTTTCATCGCGCCAGGAGGCGGTCGACGTGGGTAGATCCTTGGGACTGATCTGAACCGAGCCTCCCACCCACGTCGTCTCCGCGCTCCTGCCGGCGACGCTTCGGCCGGAACGCAGTACCGACGAGGACCACCAATCCGAACACGGAGGCGTAACCGAACGCGTCACCGACGACGGCGTACACCGTGGCGCTGCCCTGTGTCGGCACCGAGGTCACCAAGGTCTGTTCCTCCGACACGAAGTAGTCGGCCTTGTGGCCGAGGAGCCGACCCTGTCCGTCAGCGGCCAGCGAGATGCCCTGACGCGTGGGGCGGACCAGCGCCACACCGTTCTCTATCGCGCGGAACGGCGCCTGCTGAGCATGCCAGTCGGCGACGGCTTCCCAGTCCGAGGACGGCACCAGGAGGATGTCAACGCCCTCAGCTCCCGCCTGGCGCACGAACTCAGGGAAGAAGTCATCCTGACAGATGATCGTCGCGAGCCGCCCGTACGGCGTGTCGACGGTGGGCATGACGGCCGGAGCCGGGACTTGTCCGTCACCAGGCGTCGGCTTCGCCTTCTGGTAGTCCCAGACGATCGTGCCCTCCGGGTCGAGCAGCACGGCATGATTCTCGTTCACCGCACCGCTGGCACCCTCTCCTGCGGGCAGCTGCACCATCATCGAGACCTGCACGTACACCCGGTGCTCGCGGGCCAGGGCCGCGGCGCGCGCGACCACCCCCGGCTGCTCCTCCAGCGTCGTCCGAGCTGCCGCCTCGGACCACGCGATGATCTTCGCGCCGGCGAGGGCTTCTCGCTCGGACCGCTCGAACAGGTCGTCAATGACGGGGGCGAAGTACTCCTCGCTCACCGTGCCGCGTTCGGCCTGATCGGCTGAGCGGATCTCCGGCGCGGAGTAGGCAAGCTCCGACAGCTCCCGGTTCGGCGCCAAGGCCGCCACGCGCACTGTCTCGGCCGCCGGTGACGCGAACGCGAGCCGGATTCCGCCGAAGAGCAGCACCGCGGTCATGCTGGCAACCAGCAGCACCGCCGGGCCCCTGACACCTGGGCCTGACCAACCCCGCTCCCAGGCCTGGTTCACGACGGGCGCCAACCAGCTGATGAGGAACGTCAGGGCCCAGATCCCGGTGACGGACACCAGCTGCATCAGCGGAAGTGACCCGTATTGCGAGTACGCCGTGCTGCCGGCGGTGCCGTATGGGTTGCCGATCGTGCCCAGGAGCTCAGCCGTTGTCACCGCTGCCGGGAAGACCAGTGTCCGGGAGAACCCGGTCAACCGCGTCGACAACCAGCGGTCCACGGCGAACGGCACGACACCGCCGACCGCGAGGGTGGCGACGAACATGTAGTAGGTCGGGCCCTCGCCGGCGGGGAAGAAGTCGTTGCGCAACCCGACCAGCAGCGCGCAGAACATCGCCCCGGCAAGGACGGGCAGCCCTACCAGCAGGCGCTGGCTGCGGCTGAAGCGCAACAAGAACACTGGTGCCAGCCACGCAGCCAAGGGGATCAGCGTCTGGAGGTTGGCGAAGGGAAGGAGCATGGTGCCGACGAGGAGCCAGATCCACGACCATCGGCGCCCACCGAGCGGGACGTATGATCCGCGACCCTTCCTCTGGCTCGTTTCACGCGACGCGACGTCGGCTTCAGCAGTGAGCTTGACCATGGTGACTCCTCGGGCTGTGGGTGTGGATGTGCGAGACCAGGAGGACTTCCGCTCCGGTGTCCCAGAGATGCGTCAGCAGAGCGCGGAGCGCAGACTGGTCGCGGAGGGAGCACTCGATCACCGCGTGGGACCCGCCGGAGGTGACCCGGACGTGCTCGAACCGGTCATGAACCGTCCGTGAGACAGCTGCTGACAACGGACCGGCCACGACCACGAAATCGATGGATTCCACGATGACCTCCTGGTTCCTCCTCACTGTGGGTCAGCTCCCCACCCGGCACACCACCCTCTGCACAAGACCACCCGGGTGGGCGGCAGCCGTGTTGCGCTCCTTGGCTCGAGACATGAGGGAAGGGACACGACAAGACTGCGGAGCCCCCGTCGCGCCCGTCCGAAGGGAGATGATGTCGGTGTGCCGCGCCACGTGAGGGTGGTCAGCTGATCAGGGGCCGTCGTCCCGCTGGGTGCTGTCCAATCGCACGCACGCTCAGAACCATCTGTGCCCTCCCGATGACGCACCACGTCGAGTGTGTCGCGACCCTCGTGCCCGACTGAGTGTTCCACCATGGGGGCATGGTTTTCGCCGACGCCAGCACGTGCCCGAGCTGTCTCGGCCGGATCGAGCGCGCCACACGATGCCCGCACTGCGGGCTCGATCTGACGACCAGTGAGATCCAGCAGGCGTGGCAGGCGCTCATCGTCGCTGACCAGTGGGTGGAGCGAGCGCGGAGCCTGAGCGCGACGCAGGCTGCTCCCGCAGCTGCCAAGATTCCCACCCCCGAGGCCTCGACCAGCGTGGCCGACACTCCGGCGTTCGAGCCACCTCAACACCCACCCACGGCAGAGCAGCCGAAACCCCGGCGTTCGATCTCGACGGGATCCGTCCTGCTCGGCCTCGGTGCGCTCTTCATCCTCGTCGCCGGCAGCATCTTCATCTCCGTCACGTGGGGATCGCTCGGTGTGCTCGGTCGTGCGCTCGTGCTGCTGGCGGTCACCGCACTGATCGGCGGCCTGGGCTCGTTCGTCACCCGGCGTGGGCTGCGGGCCTCCGCCGAGGCGGTGTGGACGGTGTTCTTCGGCCTGCTGACCCTCGACTGGTTCGCCGCCCGGGCCCAAGGGCTCGCCGGCCTCGACTCCTGGCCCTTCGGGGTGTCGGCCACGGTGTGGGCCGTCGTGGTGATCGTCGCTGCGCTGCTGGTGGTTCGGACGGGACGCCAACGACTGGGCAAGGAGCTCTTGGCGCCGTCGATCGTCGCTGGTCTGGCGGGCTGGTTCGCGGCCGGGAGCCTGGCTGCCGAGCTGTCCGACGAGACGGCCGCCGACACCGAGTTCTGGCCCGCCGTGCTGGCGACGGCGGTGGTGGCGGTCGCCGGTCTGGCGCTCCGTCGAGGTTCCGCTCGCGTCGGCGCCTGGATCTGCGTCGCCGGTGCCGCGTTCTTCGGGGTGTTCGCCGTCGGGTTCGCTCTCGCCGAGGCCATCGAGCATCCATCGCTGCGCGACCTGGTCGTCGACGCCCACGGGCTCCCTCTCGTGCTGGTGGTGGCCGCGGCGATCGGCATCGGGGTGGTCTTCGAGCAAGCCCGGTTGGTCGCGTCGGCCGCGGCGGTCGCCGGTGTCGCCACCCTG
The DNA here is from genome assembly GCA_963726885.1 of uncultured Actinomycetota bacterium. Taxonomy (GTDB): domain Bacteria; phylum Actinomycetota; class Actinomycetes; order Propionibacteriales; family Nocardioidaceae; genus Aeromicrobium. The sequence goes on from CAVSDS010000014.1 coordinate 62,263, forward strand.
ATCCTGTTGCCGGCCGAGGCAGCGTGGCCCGAACGAGGAGCATTCGTCGCGAGCGCGGCCCTGCTGGCCGCCGGGACCTGGTTGTTCACGGGGGCCGGACGCTGGTTCCAGGGCATCCGTGTGACCGTCGTCGTGGGTGCTTGCGGCCTCACGCTCGCCACGGTGCCGTGGTTGGGGAGACTGCTGGCCGTCGCCGCCGAGGGCGCCTCGGCGACACGGACCGACGACCTCACGACCCCGCTCGCGCCCGACGCGGCACCCGAGACCGGCGCCTGGTGGGTGCTGGCACTCGTGGCGGGCGCCCTCGTTGCCGTGATCCTCGGTACCCGGCGGTGGCCGGAGTCCGGCGCCGTCCGGGCTCATCTTCCGGCGGCCGCGTCGTGCACCGCGGTCGTCGGGGCGTGGGCGGTGCTGGCCACGTTCGAACCGGCGGCGGTCCTCCTCGGCGGTTCGCTCGTCGCCGGCGGTGCCCTGCTCGCCCTCGTCCTGCCCGGCTCGACGTGGTGGCGCTGGGTCGGACCCGTCGTCGTGGCTCTGGCGCCACTCTCGACGCTTTCCTCGTGGCCTGCCGCGGTCATCATCTGGCCGGTCGCCGGGCTCGCCCTCGCCGTGGTGGCCGTACGGACCAAGGATTTCGTTCTCCGCTGTGCCGCAGCCTTCGTCGCCGCCGGATGGGGACTCGGAGCGGTGGGTCCTGCGCTCGAGCTCATCGACGGCGACGACCGCTGGACGGCTCTCGCCCTCGTGGTCGCAGCACTCGTAGGCTTGGCGGTCGCGCTGTTCGCGGTGCGTGACGACCGTGCCCACCTCGGCGTCGAGGTCTCCTCCGCGTTGCTCGGCATACTCGGCCTCGCCCTCGGCAGCGTCGTGTCGACGCTCGGGTTCGCCTCGTTCCTGTGGACCGTCGCCGGCGCAGGTGTGGTGATTCTCGGGCTGACGTCATCGCGGCGCACGTGGTACCGGTGGGTGGGCTCCGCCCTGCTCGGTGTCGCCTACGTGCTGCGTCTTGCCGCGAGCGACGTCGACGTCGTCGAGGCGTACACGCTGCCGTTCGCCGCGCTCCTCCTGGCCGTCGGGCTGTGGGCCATGCGCGACGAGAACGGGCCCGGGTCTGTCCAAGCCCTGCTGCCGGGCGTGGCGCTGGCGCTGCTGCCGAGCTTGCCCCAGGCGATCGACGATCCGACCGGGCTGCGGGCGCTGCTCCTCGGCGTCGGCGCCGCCGTCGCCCTGGCCGTCGGCACCTGGCGTCGCTGGCAGGTGCCGTTCGTCGCCGGTGCGATCATCCTGACCATCCTCGTGCTGGTGAACGTCGGACCGCCGGCGCTCGCGCTTCCACGCTGGGTCCTGATCGCGTCGGCCGGAGCACTCCTCCTTGCCGCCGGCATCACCTGGGATGATCGCGTCCGCGACGGCCGGGCCGCGGTCCGCTACGTCGGATCGATGCGGTGACTCTCTGTTGCGGTGCTTGTATCAACCCGGTCATCGCGACACAGTGAGGACATGCCCGAGTTCAGGACGGTCCGCGAGCTGAGGCGCGCGGCGCTGGGGCAGGACACCTTGCTGTTCTGCCTGGCGTTCAGCATCGGCGCCGCGGTCTACGCGGTCGTCCGCGCCATCGTCGACGGCCTCGCCGACTACTGGACGATCGGCCTCTCCGACGGGCTCCTGCTCAGCGGCCTGGCGGCGGGCGAGCTGTTCCTGCTGTGGAACAACGGCTACCGCCAGGGCGTGCGCGGTCACAGCATCGGCAAGCACCGGTGCGGCATCGCGGTCGTCGACAGCGGTGACGACGCACCGTCCGGCGTCGTCAGGGGACTCCTGCGCGGCCTGATCATGGTGGTCCTGCTCGACCTCGCCGCAGCAGCCATTCCGATCGGTCTGCCCACCGTGCTCCGCAGCGCGACACCGGAGAGCTGGCACATCGGCGCCACGGCGTACATCGCCCTCATCGTCATCCTCGTCCCGCTGCTCCTGCCGACCGACCGCGGTCTCGCCGACCGGCTGCTGCGCACGAAGGTCGTGCGGGCCAGCGGCGCGGATGCGACGACGCAGCCGGGACGCCGTCGCGCCCTCGTGGCGCTCGACATCGCCGGGGTGATCGGTGTGGCAGCCGTCGCCAGCACATACGTGGCGTTCTACTGGCCGCTGCTCTGGCAGTTCCCGGAACTCTCCTGACATAGCCCTTTCCCGACGCCACAGTCTGGCGTTCCTCTCGACGTCATGTATCTTGATATCGAGAGACTTTGCTCGTCCGCCGGTTAGGCAGCCCTGAGATGGCGCCGACCGACCCTGCTGGGCAGGATGGGCCTGACAGCGCGAAGGAGAGAATCATGGCCGTCGACAGCTTCAACTCCAAGGACACCCTCGAGGTCGGTGACGAGTCGTTCGAGATCTATCGACTCGACCAGGTGAGCGGTGACGGGCTCGACGTCGACTCGCTCCCGTTCAGCCTCAAGGTGCTGCTCGAGGGCCTGCTGCGCACCGAGGACGGCGAGAACATCACCAAGGAAGACATCGAGGCCCTCGCCAGCTGGGATGCCGACGCCGATCCGAGCGTCGAGATCCAGTTCACCCCGGCGCGCGTCATCATGCAGGACTTCACCGGCGTGCCCTGCGTCGCCGACCTCGCCTCGATGCGTGAGGCCATGGCCGACCTCGGCGGCGACGCCACCAAGATCAACCCGCTCGCACCGGCCGAGCTGGTCATCGACCACTCCGTCATCGCCGACGTCTTCGGCACCCCGGAGGCCTTCGAGCGCAACGTCGAGATCGAGTACGAGCGCAACCGCGAGCGCTACCAGTTCCTGCGCTGGGGCCAGGGCGCGTTCGACGACTTCAAGGTCGTCCCCCCGGGCACCGGCATCGTGCACCAGGTCAACATCGAGCACCTCGCCCGCGTCGTGTTCACTCGCGACTCAGACGGAGCGACCGTCGCCTACCCCGACTCCTGCGTCGGCACCGACTCCCACACCACGATGGTCAACGGCCTCGGCGTCGTCGGCTGGGGCGTGGGCGGCATCGAGGCCGAGGCCGCGATGCTCGGCCAGCCGATCAGCATGCTGATCCCGCGCGTCGTCGGCTTCAAGCTGAGTGGTGAGCTGCCTGAAGGTGCCACCGCCACCGACCTCGTGCTCACGATCACCGAGATGCTGCGCAAGCACGGCGTGGTGGGCAAGTTCGTCGAGTTCTACGGCGACGGCGTCGGCGCCGTGCCGCTCGCGAACCGCGCCACGATCGGCAACATGAGCCCCGAGTACGGCTCCACCATCGCGGTCTTCCCGATCGACGAGGAGACCACCAAGTACATGAAGTTCACCGGCCGCAGCGACGAGCAGATCGCGCTGGTCGAGGCCTACGCCAAGGCGCAGGGCCTGTGGCACGACGCCGAGAAGGAGCCGCGCTTCTCCGAGAAGCTCGAGCTCGATCTCGGCGACGTCGTCCCGTCGATCGCCGGCCCCAAGCGCCCTCAGGACCGCGTGTCCATCACGGACGCGAAGAACTCCTTCCGCAGCGCGCTCGAGGACTACGTCGAGAACGACGACGAGCAGTCGATCGGGGAGTACGACTCGGCGGTGGAGGAGTCGTTCCCCGCGTCGGATCCGCCCAGCAGCTCGGAGGACAACGGCAAGAACGGAAACGCACCGCGCCTGACCACGGCGCCTTCGGACGGCAAGCGTCCCAGCAATCCCCAGAGCGTCACGCTGGAGGACGGCACCGAGTTCGAGCTCGATCATGGCGCCGTGACCATCGCGGCCATCACGTCGTGCACCAACACGTCGAACCCGACGGTCATGATCGGCGCCGCACTGCTGGCCAAGAACGCCGTCGAGAAGGGGCTCACCCGCAAGCCGTGGGTGAAGACGACGCTCGCTCCCGGCTCGAAGGTCGTGTCCGACTACTACGAGAAGTCCGGTCTCACCCCGTACCTCGACAAGCTCGGGTTCAACCTCGTCGGCTACGGCTGCACCACGTGCATCGGCAACTCCGGACCGCTCATCCCGGAGGTCAGCGACGCCGTGAACGAGGGCGACCTCGCCGTCGTCTCGGTTCTCTCCGGCAACCGCAACTTCGAGGGACGCATCAACCCCGACATCAAGATGAACTACCTCGCCTCGCCGCCTTTGGTCGTCGCGTATGCCCTCGCCGGGTCGATGGACGTCGACCTGCTCAACGAGCCGCTCGGGCAGGACGACGACGGCAACGACGTCTTCATGAAGGACATCTGGCCGTCGCCGAAGGAGGTCGAGGACGTCATCGCCTCGTCGATGGACCCCGAGACGTTCACGAAGGAGTACGCCGACGTCTTCTCCGGCGGCGAGCAGTGGAAGAACCTCGAGACGCCGGAGGGCGACACGTTCGCCTGGGCCGACGACTCCACCTACGTCCGCAAGCCCCCGTACTTCGACGGCATGGAGCGCGAGCCCTCGCCGGTCGAGGACATCTCCGGCGCGCGGGTGCTGCTGAAGCTCGGCGACTCCGTCACGACCGACCACATCTCGCCTGCGGGTGCCATCAAGAAGGACAGCCCCGCTGGTAAGTACCTGGCCGACCACGGGGTGGAGTCGCGCGACTTCAACTCCTACGGCTCGCGCCGCGGCAACCACGAGGTCATGATCCGAGGGACGTTCGCCAACATCCGGCTGCGCAACCAGATGGCTCCTGACACCGAGGGCGGCTACACCCGCGTACCTGATCGATCTGCGAACGATGGGGGCGAGGTGACCACGGTCTACGAGGCGTCGGAGAAGTACATCGAGGAGGGCGTGCCGCTCGTCGTGCTCGCCGGCAAGGAGTACGGCTCGGGATCGTCACGCGACTGGGCAGCCAAGGGCACGGCCCTGCTCGGCGTCAAGGTCGTCATCGCGGAGTCGTACGAGCGCATCCACCGTTCCAACCTGATCGGCATGGGCGTGCTGCCGCTGCAGTACCCCGAGGGCGAGAACGCCGAGTCGCTCGGCCTGAGCGGCGAGGAGACGTTCGAGGTCACCGGCATCACCGCGATGAACGACGGCGACACCCCGCAGACCGTCACGGTGAAGGCTGCCAAGGAAGACGGGCAGAGTGTCGAGTTCGAGGGCGTCGTCCGGATCGACACCCCCGGCGAGGCGAGCTACTTCCGGCACGGCGGCATCATGCAGTACGTGCTGCGCAGCCTGCTCTGAGCGTCCTTGCCCTGACCCACCCATGCCGCTGAAACGCGAATGGGTGAATCGCCCGATGCGCCGCCCGCGCCACCATTCCTAGCGTGAGATCTCCACCAACCTGGAGGTCATCATGCCCGTCGAGCACGTCGACACCCTGATCATCGGAGCCGGCCATGCCGGCCTCGCCACCGCCTACCAATTGCAGCGCAGCGGCCGCTCCTGCCTCGTCGTCGATGCGAACGAGCGTGTCGGCGACCACTGGCGTCGCCAGTGGGACACCCTCCGGCTCTACAGTCCGGCCAAGTACGACTCACTGCCTGGCCTGCCCTGTCCCGGACCCGCCTGGTCGTTCCCCGGCAAGGACGACGTCGCGGAGTACCTCGAGTCGTACGTGGCCCACTTCGACCTGCCGGTGCGCCTCCGTACCCGCGTCGACCGCCTCACCACGCACGGTGACGGGTACATGGCCATCTGCGGAGAGGACACGATTCTCGCCGACAACGTCGTCGTCGCCACGGGGACGTTCGGCGGGACGCCGTCGATTCCCGAGTTCGCCGACGAGCTCGACCCGATGATCATGCAGCTGCACTCGAGCGAGTACCGCCGGCCGGCCCAGCTCCGGGAAGGCCCGGTGCTCGTCGTCGGCGGTTCCCACTCGGGCACCGACGTCGCCTACGAGGTCGCGGAGCATCACCCGACCATCCTGAGCGGTCGCGACCCGGGACAGATCCCGGTGCGACTGGAGTCGCCGCTGTACAAGGTCGCCTTCACGCTCCTGGTGTTCGTGTTCGGGAACGTGCTGACCCGCCGGAACGCGTTGGGTCGCAAGGAGATGGAGCACGTGCGGGCTCACGGTGGTCCGATGCTGCGGGTCAAGCGGTCCGATCTGCTCGATCGCGGCGTCGATCGGGTGCATGAGAGGGTCGTCGGGGTCCAGGACGGCATGCCGGTTCTCGACGGCGGCCGAGTCGTCGACGTGGCGAACGTCGTGTGGTGCACCGGCTTCCGCCAGGTGTTCGACTGGATCGACCTGGCGGCCTTCCGTGCGGACGGCTGGCCTGAGGAGACGTTCGGCGTCGTCGAGGACTGCCCCGGCCTCTACTTCTGCGGGATCGCGTTCCAGTCGTCGGCTGCCTCCATGCTCGTCGCCGGCAAGGCCAAGGACTCTGCCTTCATCGCGCGCCACATCATGGAGCGCAGCACCGCCCGCACGAGTCCGGCGATCAGTGCAGTCTGAGCCCGGCGACGGAGGCGTAATCTTCGCTCAGGAGGTTGCGGTGGACATCGTCGACGAGCTCATTCGGGGGCGCGAGGCCTTTCACCGGCACGAATGGCGCGCTGCGCACGATCGCCTGTCCACGCTGGACCTGACCGCGCTCGATCCGTCAGACCTGCACGCCCTCTGGACGGCGGCGTACCTCGTCGGGGACTGGGAGACGAGCATCCGCGCGCTGCAGCAGGCGTTCCAGGTACATCTTGACGCCGGCGAGCGGCTTTCCGCGGCGCGGGATGCCTTGTGGCTGACCTTCGTGCTCAACAACTCCGGCAACACCGCCGGAGGCGGCGGTTGGCGAGAGCGGGCCGCTCGCTTGCTGGAGTCCGAGCCCGACGACGTCGCCGAGCAGGGTTACCTGCAGATGCACCGGATGTTCCAGAAGATCTTCAGCGATCGCCTACAGGAGGGGCTGGCCCTGGCCGAGGAAGTCGCCGAGACGGGTCGACGGCATCACGAGCCCGACCTCGTGGCCGTCGGGCTGGTCTGCCAGGGCCGGGTCCTGATGTATCTCGGCCAGGTCGCAGAAGGACTCCCGCTCCTTGACGAGGCGATGGCCGGGGTGGCGGCGGGAGAGGTGTCCCCGATCATGGCCGGGATGACGTACTGCTCGATGATCGACGCGTGCTCGGAGATCGACGACGTGCGCCGCATGGCGGACTGGACACGACTGCTCACACAGTGGTGTGAGCAGCAACCGGAGATGGTCTCGTACACCGGTCAGTCCGCCGTGCATCGGGCCCAGATCATGCGTGTCCAGGGTGCCTGGTCCGACGCCCTCGAAGAGCTCGACCTCGCTCAGGCGCGCTACGAGGCCCAGGGCCTCGGCCCGGCAATCGGTCAGGTCCAGTACGAACGCGGCGAGGTGCTCAGGCTGCAGGGTGATCTCGATGCTACGGCCGCCGCCTACGACGCCGCTGCCGATCTGGGACACGATCCCCAGCCCGGCCAGGTCTTGCTGTCGCTGGCCCTCGGACGGGTGGACGCCGCGGTCGCGACCGTGCGCCGGCTGCTCGACGAGACGCCCGACCCGGTGCACCGGAGCCGGTTGCTGTCCGCGGCCGCCGAGGTGCTGATCGCCGGTGATGACCTCGACGCTGCCTCCGCAGCCGCCGACGAGCTCGACCAGATCGCCACGAGCTTCGGATCAGCCGCGTTGTCGGCGTCGGCCGCGTACGCGCGGGGCTGCGTCGCCCTGGCCCGCTCCGACCCGGCAGCCGCGTTACCCCAGCTCCGCCTGGCGTGGCGACGGTGGCTCGACCTCGGCGCTCGGTTCCACGCGGCGCTGGCGCGGGCGCACATCGGACAGGCGTTCCGCGCCATGGGCGACGAGGACTCCGGTCGCGCCGAGCTCGTCGTCGCCGGACGCACGTTCGACGAGCTGGGCGCGGCGCCGGCGCGTGGCGAGGTCGAACGCATCCTGGGCGGTGGACGGCCCGACGGGCTGACCCCACGAGAGCTCGAGGTGCTGCGACTGGTCGCGGCGGGCCGCACCAATCCCCAGATCGCCGCCGAGCTGTTCCTCAGCGAGAAGACGGTCGCCCGGCACCTCAGCAACATCTTCGGCAAGACGAACGTGACGTCGCGCACCGCCGCTGCCGCGTACGCCTTCCAGCACCAGCTCGCCTGATGAAAGAACAGTCAGCGGCGGCCGGGGATGATGATCCACAGAGCGATGTAGACCACGAACATGGGTCCCGGCAGCAGGCCGGCGAGAACGAAGGCAACGCGCACACCGGTGGTGCTCCAGCCGTAGCGTTCGGCGATGCCGGCGCAGACGCCACCAATCATGCGGTTGTCGGACCTCGTCAATGTCGTCATGGCTCCACGATGCCACCGCGCGCCCAGCCGACACATCGGTGAAAGCCCTGAGCGAACCCCCGTGCGTAGGCTGACGGAGTGACGATCCACTCCGAGCACCCGTTCGTGCCGCCCGAGGGCGATCGCGACCCGCTGCGACGCCTGCGCGGTCCGCTGCCGGCGCCGGTGACGGTCTGGGCGGCCGGTTCCGGGCGCGAGCGACGCGGTCTCACGGTCTCGTCCGTGCTGGTGGCCGCAGGCGACCCGGCCCACGTGCTGGGGCTCATCGACGAGGAGTCGGGGCTGTGGGACGAACCCCCGACCATGCTGGTCGTGAACGTGCTCGGTCCTGGCCACGAGTACCTCGCAGAGGCGTTCGCCGGCGCCGTTCCGGCGCCCGGCGGACCGTTCACGCAGGGGGAGTGGCGCGACTCCGACTGGGGTCCGGTGCTCGCCGACGCAGCGGCCTGGCTGGGCGTTCGTCTGCAGCCTGAACCGCCCCGTCACGTCGGCTGGGGGCTGCTGCTCGACGGCGTCGTCGAGCACGTCGAGGCCACCTCGACCGAGGTGCTCACGCACGTCCGAGGCCGGTATCTCGGCAGGTCCTGACGCCTTGGTCGACCGCACCGGCGGGTTCCTTCGCAGTCGTTAGACTGACCGAATGGCCGTGCTCGACACCCTCGCCGGACCCGCCGACCTCCGGCGGCTCTCCGAGGAAGAGCTGACCCGGCTTGCGGAGGAGATCCGTGAGCTGCTGATCTGCTCCGTCGCGGCCAACGGCGGACACCTCGGCCCCAACCTCGGCGTCGTCGAGCTGGGCATGGCCATCCATCGCGTCTTCGACTCCCCGCGCGACCGCATCGTCTGGGACACCGGCCACCAGTCGTACGTCCACAAGATGCTCACCGGCCGCGCCGGCGAGTTCTCCACGCTGCGCCGGGAGGGCGGCCTGTCCGGCTACCCGAGCCAGGCCGAGTCCGAGCACGACTGGGTCGAGAACTCCCACGCGTCCACGAGCCTGTCGTACGCCGACGGCATGGCCAAGGCCAACCAGATCCTCGGCAAGGACGACCACGTCGTGGCCGTCATCGGCGACGGCGCCCTCACCGGCGGCATGGCCTGGGAGGCGCTCAACAACATCGCCGCCGGCCAGGACCGCCGACTCGTGGTGATCGTGAACGACAACGGCCGGTCGTACACGCCGACCGTTGGCGGCCTCGCGAACCGACTGACCGACATCCGCACCAACCCGAAGTACGAACCGGCGCTCAACGCCATCAAGGAACGTCTCAACCGCACCCGCGGCGTCGGCCCGGCCACGTACGACGCCCTGCACGCCATCAAGAAGGGCGTCAAGGACGCGCTCGCCCCGCAGGGCATGTTCGAGGACCTGGGCCTCAAGTACATCGGTCCGGTCGACGGGCACGATCGCCCGGCGATCGAGAACGCGCTCGCGGCGGCCCGCAAGTTCGGCGGACCGGTGCTCGTGCACGTGCTGACCACCAAGGGCCAGGGCTACGACATCGCGGTGGCCAACGAGAACGACCAGATGCACCAGGCGCCGCCGTTCGACCGTGAGACCGGCGACGCCACGGCGATCGCACCGGCCGGCTGGACGTCGGTGTTCCGCGACGAGATCGTGCGCATCGCCGACGAGCGACCCGACATCGTCGGCATCACCGCCGCGATGCTCTACCCGGTCGGCCTCGACGCCTTCGCCGACAAGTTCCCCGACCGTGTCTTCGACGTCGGCATCGCCGAGCAGCACGCGGTCACCAGCGCCGCCGGCATGGCGATGGGCGGGCTCCACCCGGTCGTCGCCGTCTACGCCACGTTCCTCAACCGCGCGTTCGACCAGGTGCTGCTCGACGTCGCCCTGCACCGCTGCGGCGTCACGTTCGTGCTCGACCGTGCCGGCGTCACGGGCGACGACGGCCCCAGCCACAACGGCATGTGGGACATGTCGCTGCTCCAGGTCGTGCCACGTCTGCGTCTAGCGGCACCGCGCGACGGATCCCAGCTGCGCGAGCTCCTGCGCGAGGCCGTCGACGTCGACGACGCACCCACGGTCGTGCGGTTCGCCAAGGGCGCTGTCGGTCCCGACGTCCCGGCCTTGGAGCGACTCGGCGGCGCCGACCTGCTCGCTCGCGACGACAAACCCGACGTCTTCGTGCTCGCCGTGGGTTCCCTGGCGCAGGTCGCCCTCGATGCGGCCGGGATCGCGCGGGAGTCCGGCCTCGGTGTCACCGTCGTCGACCCTCGCTGGGTCAAGCCCTTCGACCCGGCCGTCGTCGAGCTCGCAGCCCAGCACCGCCTGGTCGTGACGGTCGAGGACAACGGCCGACAGGGTGGCGTCGGATCGACGTTCACCCAGGCGCTGCGCGACGCCGGGTCCGACGTCATGGTGCGGATCCACGGTGTCGAGCAGGAATTTCTCGACCACGCCAAGCGCGACGTCATCCTGACCCGCCTGGGCCTCACACCCGAGGCCATCGCCGACGACATCATGGCGTCGTCCCGGCGGAATAAGCCGGACACGTGAGGCGCTGACGATGAAGTGGCTCAACAAGCGTGACGACGAGAATGCGACCCCGACTGGCGAACCCGAGTCTGGGCGACCCGTGCTCATCCATGCGCTCGACGGCTTCCTGACCGCCGGCGCCGCGCCGCGCCTAGCTGCGACGCAGCTGCGCACCGGCAAGGGCGAAGTCGTCCGTCGGTTCGATCTCGACGAGCTGTACGACTACAGGGCTCGTCGCCCGTTCATCACCTTCCGGTCCGAGCACTACCAGGACTACGAGGAGCCGACCCTCGACATCCTCCTCGAGCACGACGAGGGCGGAATCCCGTACCTGCTGCTCGCCGGCCCCGAGCCCGACTTCCGCTGGGAGTCGTTCATCGACGGGGTCGCCGAGGTCGTCGAGGAGTTCGACGTACCGCTCACTCTTGGCCTCGGTGCCGTGCCCATGGGCGTCCCGCACACGCGGCCGGCCATGATCACCGCGCACGGCTCGCGACCCGAGCTGGTCGACCGCCAGAACCTGTGGTCGGCCGATGTCCGGGTGCCGTCGTCGGTGCAGGCGTTGCTGGAGTACCGGTTCGCGCAGCGAGGTCTCGACGCCGCCGGCTACGTCGTCCACGTCCCGCACTACCTGGCGCAGGTCGACTACCCGATCGCCGCCGTCGCTCTGCTCGATGCGGTCGTCGACCGCCTCGGCCTCCAGCTCGACTACGACAACCTGCGTGAGGCGCAGGGCGAGGCCATCGCCGAGATCGAGCAACAGATTGCCGCGCAAGACGGCGAGGACGTCCTGTCGGGTCTCGAGGAGCAGTACGACGCCTTCACCCGCGGCGCAGCGCAGTCACTGCTCGCGGAGGACGAGTCGATCCCCAGCGGTGACGAGCTTGCTGACCAGTTCGAGAAGTTCCTCGCCCGGCAACGCAAGAACGACGAGCGCTGACCGGCACACGCCTCGGTAAGGTGTGGCCGTGCCTGCGACCCTGACTGAGCTCGTCGACCTGCTGGACCTGGAGAAGCTCGACGACGGGCTGTTCCGCGGGCGCCAGCTCGAGAACACCGGCTTCTTCCGCGTCTTCGGGGGACAGGTGGCCGCGCAGGCGCTCGTGGCCGCTCAGCTCACGGTGCCGGACGAGCGTCACGTCCACTCCCTGCACAGCTACTTCCTGCTCGGTGGCGACCTGAGCATCCCGATCATCTACGACGTCGAGAACGTCCGCGATGGTGGATCGTTCACGACGCGGCGGGTCGCAGCGCGCCAGCACGGCGCGATCATCTTCTACATGACGGTCTCGTTCCAGAAGGTCGAGGACGGTTTCGACCACCAGGACCCGATGCCCGACGTGCCCCCGCCGGAGGAGTGCACGCCGCTGCCCGACGTCATCCGCTCCATCAACCCCGAGGCCGCCGACTGGTGGGTCAAGGAGTGGTCGGCGATCGACGCCAGGCTCGTCACCACCGGTGACGATGCGGCGACGCAACGCCTGTGGTTCCGGTTCGCGGGCACGCTGCCGGACGACCGCCGTCTGCGCAACGCCGTGCTGACCTACTTCTCCGACCTCACCCTGCTCGGCCCCACGCTCATCCCTCACGACCGGGTGGTGAGCTCACCTGACATGCAGGTGGCATCCCTCGACCACACCATCTGGTTCCACCGGCCCGCCGCGGCGAACCAGTGGTTCCTCTACGACCAGCACTCGCCGTCGGCGTCACGTGCCCGCGGGCTCGCCATCGGCCGGGTGTTCAGCGAGGACGGCGTCCTGGTCGCGACGATCGCCCAGGAAGGCCTCATCCGCCAGGTCGAGACGGACGGCTGAGCGTCACGGCAGCGTCGGCAGCGTCAGCTCGGACGGATACTGCGCCGACGTGTGCACCTTCATCACCGTGAGCGTTCCCAGCACGGAGAGTGCCGATGGCAGCAGGTGCGGGATGTCGAAGGCCTGGACCGCCAGTCTCAGCTTGTGACCGGGCCTGATCGTCGCCGCAGTCGGGAACACCTCGACGTCGATGGGTGCGACCTCTCCGCGTGCCAGCTTCTTCTGGTCGGCTCGGGTGAACGGGTGGTACGGCTGGATGATCTTGCCGTCAAGGGTGCGGGTGCGCGCCTCGTCGAGCTTGCGGTGCGAGATGACCTGCCAGCCACCGGTGAGGCGGCTGACGGTGCCGTCAGGGGCGACGTCCTCCACGGCCACGGAGAGCATGCCGTCCCCGCTGTTGCTGGACGTGAAGAGATGGGCGTTGATCGGGCCCTGGATCTTGACCGGCTTGGTCACCGGTTTCGTCTCGAACACGACGCCGAGCTTGTCGTTCAGCGCGTTGTTCTTCAGGCACGGATTGGCGATGCCGGTCGCTTGCATGATTCCGGCGGTCCACTGATTGGCGGATCGGGTGCACAGGCCGGCGACCGGGATCGGCAGCACGTCGGACGTGCCGTTCTGTGCCGCACCGGTGGTGAGCTCGGCCGGCTTGAGGTTGGTGGCGGAGCCGGAGAGTCGGTAGCTCGTGGCGCGCTGTTGGCCGATCCAGTCGGACGACGTGCGCCAGGTGTCAGGACCCTGGTCGAAGTAGGTCAGGTTGGGGATGTCGCCGTTCAGTGCGCGGTCGGGGGTGCCCTTGACCCAGCGGTCGAACCAGCGCAGCTGGAGCTCGACGAGAGTGCCGTACCCGGCATCGGCGATCTCCTTGCCGGACGAAGCCTGGAGGTGGTCCCACGGCCCCACGATCATCTTGGTCGGGACGCCCCGCTTCCGCAGGTTCTCGAACAGCAGTGGTGTGCCGCGCTGGAACAGGTCGTACTCCCCGCTGATGAAGAACGTCGGCACGTCGACCTTGTCGATCGCGTTGATGACCGAGCGCTCCTTGTAGAACGGGCCGTCGTAGGCCGGGTCGCCACCGAGAGCGGCCTTGATGAGCAGGGGGGACGTGAACGTGCCGGCCGACAACACGTGTTCCAGCAGGCTGCCCACCGCCGACAGCGGCTCGGATGGTGTGAACGCCGGTGGGATGAGTCCGGTGACCGTGACGAGGCCGAGCCACAGGGGGATGAACCCCACGTCGAGCTGGCCGCCGGAGGCGACGACGTCGCGGTAGACGTCGGCTCCGGGCACCTGCGGGAAGATCGCCTTCAACCCGGTGGGCTTGGCCGAAGCCGCCCAGAGCTGGGCGATGCCCATGTAAGAAGGGCCAGACATGCCGGTCTTGCCGTTGCTCCATGGCTGGGCGTGGGCCCACTCCATGATCTCGCCACTGTCCTTGTTCTCGCGGGCGCCGAAGGCGTTCCACTGTCCGCGTGACGAGCCGGTGCCGCGGGCGTCGACCGTGACCTGCACGTAGCCGCGCTTGACCAGGTACTTCGGGTCCCCACCGGCGAGCCCACCGCCACCGGTGGAGAGGACCGTCTTGTTGTAGGCGGTGATCGTGACCAGCACGGGAAGCTTCGTCTCGACCGCCTTGCCGGCCGCGTCGGCGGGACGCACGACGTCCGCGCGCAGCACGGTGCCGTCGGACATGCGGACCGGCACGTCCGCCTGCGTCACGGTCTTGGGGTAGTCCTCGGGCCGTGGCTGCCAGGCCGCCACGGGCGTCACGGCCCCTGCGGGCCCCGGTGCGACGAGCACGAGACCTGCCCCGACGAGTGCAGCGCTCGCGACAGAGCAGATCAGGCGGGTCAGGGTGGTTCGTTCGCGCATGGGTGTCCTCCGGGGACTGTAACGAGCGTTTACACGTGGCGTTACGCGGTACGGATGTCGCGCGCTACGCGAGGGGCGCGATGCGACCGACCAGATGCTCGGACGGCTTGCGGGCGCCCGTGACACCCAGCGTGATGGCGTCACCGTCGGCGCGATGGCCGAACACGACCGTGCTCGGCAGCAGGATCGGCTTCTTGAACTCGACGTCGATCGTGAAGGCGTCGGGCAGCTTGTTCTCCAGCGCCGCCAGAGAGCGCGCCTTGGTCCACATGCCGTGGGCGATGTTGCGCGGGAACCCGAAGGCCTTCGCCGTGATGGGGTACAGGTGGATGGGGTTGCGGTCGCCCGACACGGCGCCGTAGCGACGGCCGAGGTCGCCACCGAGCTTCCAGTGCACGACACCCTCGGGCGCCTCGACCCCGGCGAGCGGCGCCGGCGTGGTCTCCTCACCGCCCTCACGTCCGCGCGAGAACAGCGTGGTGACCTCCTCCCACACGGTCGTGCCGTCGATGCTGGCGCTCGAGAGGACGTCGACGAGGCGTCCCTTGGGGTGCGGGCGGAGGTCGGCTGCCGTCACGGAGATGTCGAAGGTCTCGTCGATCGCGATCGGACGGTGCTGCGTGATGCGGTTGCGCAGGTGCACCAGGCCGACCGGGGCGAACGGGAACGCGGTGTCGGTCATCAGCGTCATGTGCAGCGCGAAGGCCGCCATGTGCGGGTAGGTGACCGGCAACGTGACGCCGCGGCCGAACTCGCAGACCTCGTTGTACTTCTCCAGGTGCTTGGAGTCGGTGCCGACCCCGCGTCGCTCCAGCACCAGATCGGGAACGGTGCTGCTGCCGTGCTTGATGCCGGGAAGCCCGCCGATGACGGGGATCGCCGGAAGCACGGCCTTGAGCATCAGCGGCGCCGTGGAGGGCGCCTTGTCGAACGACCGCGTCGTCACGTCAGGCACCCAGCAGGCTCTGGCCGCAGACGCGGACGACGTTGCCGGAGACGGCCGACGAGCCCGGGTTCGCGTACCAGGCGATGGCCTCGGCGACGTCGATCGGCTGACCGCCCTGCGACATCGAGTTCATGCGACGTCCGGCTTCGCGGATGCCGAGGGGGATGGTCTTCACCATGTCGGTCTCGATGAATCCGGGAGCGATCGCGTTGGCGGTGATGCCGTCCTTGGCGACGCGCTTGCTGAGCGCGGTGATCCAGCCGATGACGCCGGCCTTGGCCGAGCCGTAGTTGGTCTGGCCGTTGTTGCCCGCGATGCCGGCGATCGACGAGATGCCGACGATGCGGCCGCCCTGACGGATCAGGCCCTGGTCGAGCAGCTCGTCGGTGATGCGCTGCGGCGCGCCCACGCTGATGTCGACCACGAGCGCGAAGTTCTCCGGCTTCATGTTGCGCAGCCGCTTGTCGCGGGTGATGCCGGCGTTGTGCACGATGATGTCGACTCCGCCGTGGTGCTGCTTGAAGTAGGCCGCGATCTCCTGGGGGGCGTCATCGGCGGTGATGTCGAGGGTGAGGTGGCCGCCACCGAGCTCGTCGGTGAGGGCCTTCAGGTCGGCCTCCAGCGGCGGCACGTCCAGACCGACGACGGTGGCGCCGTCGCGATGCAGGGCGCGGATCTCGGCGGCGCCGAGCCCGCGGGAGGCACCGGTCACGAGTGCCACCTTGCCTTCCAGTGGCTTGGCCGGATCGGCGACCGCATCGGCGTCCTTGAGGTCCGTCAGGCCGATGCGGACGACCTGGCCGGAGACGTAGGCCGACTTCGGGGAGAGCAGGAACTCCAGCGTGGAGCCGATGGCCGCTTCGCTGCCCTTGGCCACGTAGACGAGGTTCGCCGAGCTGCCGCCGCCGACCTCCTTGGCGAGCGAGCGGGTGAAGCCCTCGAGCGCGCGCTGGGCGATGGCCGCGCCTTCGCTGTCGGCCTCATCGGGGAGTGCGCCGATGACGACCACACGTCCGCACGGCTCGAGCTGGCGCAGCACGGGGGAGAAGAACTCCTGGAGCGACACGAGGCCCTGGGTCGAGTCGATGCTCGATGCGTCGAAGACCAGACCCTTGTACTTCTTGGAGTCGGCGCGGACACCGGTGGCCTCGATCCGACTCGCCTTGAGGGCGGCCGTGACGGCCTTGGCGACCGGAGTCTGGGTGGCCGCTCCCGTCAGGACCGTGCCCTTCACCAGGGGTCCACCCTCGTATCGCTCGAGGTACGGCGGGTTCGGCAGTCCGAGGTTCTTGACCAGGAACTTGCCGATCGGGTTGTGGGCCAGGTCCTGGTAACGATCCGTCATTCCGGATGTGTCCTATCTCTCGCATACCATCGGTATCTGAATGTGTCGTGAAACTGTAACCTCGTGTGACAGGACCAGTCCACCTCTGTGGTGAGGCGCACACGCGGCGCACTCACACCCAGACACTGTCCCAGACTCAGACCACCCACGAACACCGAGGAGCACGTCATGGCGGACCAGTCGTCGTCGAAGAAGGCCAGCAACGGCTCAGTACGTCCGGTGGCCGTCATCGGCGGCAACCGCATCCCGTTCGCGCGCTCGAACACCGTCTACACCAGTGCGTCCAACCAGGACATGCTCACCGCCGCTCTCGACGGGCTCGTCGAGCGCTTCGGCCTCCAGGGCGAGCGTGCCGGTGAGTTCGTCGCCGGCGCCGTGCTCAAGCACAGCCGCGACTTCAACCTGGCCCGCGAGACCGTGCTCGGCTCTCGCCTGTCGGCCGAGACGCCCGCCGCCGACATCCAGCAGGCGTGCGACACCGGCATCCAGGCCACGATCCAGGTGGCCAACAAGATCGCGCTCGGCAAGATCGAGTTCGGCATCGCCGGCGGCTCCGACACCACGTCGGACGCCCCCCTGGCCGTCGGCGACAAGCTTCGCAAGATCCTGCTCCAGGCCAACGCCGCCAAGGACAACAAGGGTCGCCTCGCCGCGGTCGCCAAGATCCGTCCTGCGCACCTCATCCCCGACCAGCCCCGCAACGCCGAGCCGCGCACCGGGCTGTCGATGGGCGACAGCCAGGCACTCACCACCAAGGAGTGGGGCATCACCCGGGAGGCCCAGGACGAGCTCGCGGTGAAGTCGCACCAGAATCTCGCCGCCTCCTACGACGAGGGCTGGCAGGACGACCTCGTCACGCCGTACCTGGGCGTCGAGCGCGACAACAACCTGCGGCCCGACTCCTCAGTCGAGAAGCTGGCCAAGCTCAAGCCGGTCTTCGGCAAGGGTGAGGGCGCCACGATGACGGCGGCCAACTCCACGCCGCTGTCCGACGGTGCCTCCGCCGTGCTGCTCGCCTCCGACGAGGAGGCCGAGCGCCGGGGCTGGACGCCGCTGGCGTACCTGGTCGACTACGAGACCGCTGCCGTCGACTACGTGAGCGGGGCCGAGGGCCTGCTGATGGCTCCGGCCTACGCCGTGCCGCGGATGCTGGCGCGCCAGGGCCTGACGCTGCAGGACTTCGACTTCTACGAGATCCACGAGGCGTTCGCCGGCCAGGTGCTCACCACGCTCGCTGCCTGGGAGGACCCGGCATTCTGCAAGGAGAAGCTGGGCCTCGACGAGCCGCTCGGGCTCGATCGACCGGAGCAAGCTCAACGTCAAGGGCTCGTCGCTGGCCACCGCGCACCCGTTCGCGGCCACCGGCGGACGCATCGTCGCCAACCTCGCCAAGCTGCTGCACGAGAAGGGCTCGGGCCGCGGCCTGATCTCGATCTGTGCGGCCGGCGGCCAGGGCGTCGTCGCGATCCTCGAGGCCTGACGAAGCAGGTCAGTTGACGGAGGCGGGGCCGCGCGCCATGGCGCTGGCGGCCTGGGCCACGTACTCCTTGACCTCCTCGAACGGCACCGGGTCGACCCGGGGACGTCCGGGGTCGAGGGCGCGCACCGCCAACTGGAGAGTCGCGAGGTTCAGCACCCCCAGTGCCTGGGTGTAGAAGATGTTGGCCACCAGGTCCGGGTTCGGCACGTCGAACACACCCTGCTCGGTACCGTCCTCGAGCACGCTGACGACATGGGCCATGCACGACGTCATGGCGCTGCCCAGCTGGACCATCACCGACTCGCTGACCTCGGCCATCAATTCATCGCCCCGACGTCGCAACAAGGCCTGCGCGCAGTCGACGAAGGCCGGGTGCTGCTCGCCGTAGTCGAGGAACGCGTGCGTGATCGCGACCAGGCGTTCCGACGGGTCGTCCGACGACTCGTCGGCGATGGACAGGGCGGCATCCGCCTCGTCGAGATATCCGACGAGGGTCATCGCGAAGAGCTCCTCCTTGCCGGAGAAGTGCCGGTAGATGATGGCGCGGTTGATGCCGACCGCCTGGGCGATGTCCTCGATCTGCGCGTCGCGCACGCCGCGTTCGTCGAACAGTCTGCGTGTGGCCGCGAGGATTTCCTGCCTGCGGGCCGCCCGCCGGTCGGAGGTTGCCACAGTCCCAACATAAGCCCGGTCCACGTCGGGACGTTCGGTCGCCCCGGCGCGGAGCGTCTTGTCAGCACTGCCACGTATTCTGGGTCAACATGAGACCGGTGTCCGAGCTGCAGCGCCAAGTGGCGCCATTCGAGGTCGTTTCCGACTACGAACCGGCGGGCGATCAGCCTGCCGCGATCGCCGAGCTCGACCAGCGCATGAACGACGGCGTCCAGGACGTCGTGCTCATGGGTGCCACCGGCACGGGCAAGACCGCCACCACGGCGTGGCTGGCCGAGAAGCTCCAGCGTCCGATGCTGGTGATGCTCCCGAACAAGACCCTCGCGGCCCAGTTCGCCAACGAGCTGCGTGAGCTGATGCCCAACAACGCGGTCGAGTACTTCGTCTCCTACTACGACTACTACCAACCCGAGGCGTACGTCCCCCAGTCCGACACGTACATCGAGAAGGACTCCTCGGTCAACGACGAGGTCGAGCGGTTGCGGCACTCGGCCACGTGGTCGCTGCTCACCCGTCGCGACGTCATCGTCGTCGCGAGCGTGTCCTGCATCTACGGTCTCGGCTCGGCCCAGGAGTACCTCGAACGCATGATCGGCTTCCGTGTCGGCGAGCAGGTGTCACGCGACCACCTGTTGCGCACGCTGGTCGAGGGCCAGTACGTCCGCAACGACGTCACCTCCACCCGGGGCACGTTCCGGGTCAAGGGCGACACGGTCGAGATCTTCCCGGTCTACCAGGAGATGGCGGTCCGCATCGAGTTCTTCGGCGACGAGATCGAGCGGCTCATGACGTTGCACCCGCTCACCGGTGAGGTGCTGAGCGAGGACACCGAGCTCTACGTCGGCGCCGCCACCCACTACGCGGCCGGCGCGGCCACCATGGCGCGCGCCATCGAGACGATCCAGGTGGAGCTCGAGGAACGGCTGGCCGAGCTCGAGGGCGAGAACAAGCTGCTCGAGGCCCAGCGGCTGCGCATGCGCACCACCTACGACCTCGAGATGATGCAGCAGATCGGCACCTGCGCCGGCATCGAGAACTACTCCCGCCACATGGACGGTCGCTCGCCCGGCTCGGCACCCAACTGCCTGCTCGACTACTTCCCCGAGGACTTCGTGCTCGTCGTCGACGAGTCGCACGTCACCATCCCCCAGATCGGCTCGATGTACGAGGGCGACATGTCACGCAAGCGCACGCTCGTCGAGCACGGCTTCCGCCTGCCGAGCGCCATGGACAACCGGCCACTCACGTGGGGCGAGTTCCTCGAACGCATCGGTCAGACCGTCTACCTGTCGGCCACACCCGGGCCGTACGAGATGGAGAAGGTCGGCGGCGACGTCGTCGAGCAGATCATCCGGCCGACCGGCCTGATCGATCCCGAGGTCATCGTCAAGCCCACCAAGGGGCAGATCGACGACCTCATCGGGCAGATCAAGGGCCGTACCGAGAGCAACGAGCGCGTGCTGGTCACCACGCTCACCAAGAAGATGGCCGAAGACCTCACCGACTACCTCCTCGAGGCGGGCATCCGAACGCGCTACCTGCACAGCGAGGTCGACACCCTCAGACGCATCGAGCTGCTGCGCGAGCTCCGCATGGGGGAGTACGACGTGCTCGTCGGCATCAACCTGCTGCGCGAGGGCCTCGACCTCCCCGAGGTGAGCCTCGTGGCCATCCTCGATGCCGACAAGGAGGGCTTCCTGCGCTCCGGCCGGTCGCTCATCCAGACCATCGGACGTGCGGCCCGCAACGTGTCGGGGCAGGTCATCATGTACGCCGACCGGATCACCGACTCGATGGCGTCGGCGATCGACGAGACCAACCGGCGTCGCGACAAGCAGGTCGCCTACAACCTCGAGCACGGCATCGACCCCACCCCGTTGCGCAAGAAGATCGGCGACATCACCGACCTCTTGGCTCGCGAGGACGCCGACACGTCCAGGCTGCTCGCTGCGACGGGCGACCGTCGGCGCAAGGGAGCCCCGGTTCCGCTCGGCCAGCACACCGCGGACCTTGCCGACCTTCCGTCCGGCGACCTCGCCGACCTCATCGACCAGATGAGCGAGCAGATGCACGGCGCTGCCGCCGAGCTGCAGTTCGAGGTGGCCGCGCGGCTGCGCGATGAGATCCGCGACCTCAAGAAGGAGCTGCGCGGCATGCTCGAGGCCGGCGTCTAAGCGGTTTCGTAGCAGCCCATTCGTGCCGCACCGCGACCGCGTCCGCGGTTTCGTGTTCGACGTCGCCACCGGTGCGATCGACGAGGTCGACGCGGCCTGACACCGCCTCCCCGGGCCGTGGCGCGGTGCGCCTGCGCACGGCTCGGGGCGACCTGAGAGACTGGTGCGCGGAGGGGAGTATTCCTCAGCCGCGGTGTCGTCATCACGTCGACCGTCATCGGACGACCGGTGCTGCGGGCCGCCCTTGATGTGTTTCACCAGGGCAGCGGAAGAGACCTCCGGCGTTCAGACGACCGGAGGTTCAACGCATGGATGTGTCCCAGCTCGAGTGGTTCATCACGGTGGCAGTCACGATCGGTGTCCTGCTGTTCGACGTCATCGTCATCGCGCGGAACCCGCACGAGCCGTCCATGCGCGAGTGCGCCATCGCGCTGTCGATCTATGTCGGGCTGGCCCTGGCGTTCGGCGTGTGGGTGTGGAACTTCCACGGGGGCCAGTACGGGCTGGAGTTCTACGCGGGCTGGCTGACGGAGTACAGCCTGTCCGTCGACAACCTGTTCATCTTCATCATCATCATGGCGAGCTTCAACGTGCCGAGGAAGTACCAGCAGGAAGCCCTGATGGTCGGCATCGTGCTGGCGCTGATCTTCCGTGGCATCTTCATCGCTCTGGGAGCTGTGGCGATCAACCAGTTCTCGTGGATCTTCTACGTGTTCGGTGCGTTCCTCGTGTACACCGCATGGACCTTGGCGAAGGACACCGATCACGACGACGACGCCGAGAATTCCGTCGTCCGGTTCGCCCAGAAGTACCTGAACACGACCGACCAGTGGCACGGGCTGAAGCTCTACATCAAGGACGGCGCCAAGCGGCTGATGACGCCGATGTTCATGGTCATCCTCGCGCTCGGCACGACCGACCTGATCTTCGCGCTCGACTCGATCCCGGCCATCTACGGACTCACCAAGGAGCCCTACCTGGTGTTCACGGCCAACGTGTTCGCCCTGATGGGTCTGCGCCAGCTGTACTTCCTGCTGGGCGACCTGATGAAGCGGCTCGTCTACCTGTCCCAGGGGCTCGCATTCATCCTGGCGTTCATCGGCGTGAAGCTGGTGCTGCACGCGCTGCACGAGAACGAGGTGCCGTTCATCAACGGCGGCGAGCACGTGCCCGTGCCGGAGATCCCGACGTTGCTCAGCCTCGGCGTCATCATCCTGACGTTGGCGATCACCGCCGCAGCGAGCCTCTACAAGACCAGGGTCGTCGACGCCGACTGACGATCAGACGATGTCGTCGGGGTTCTCGATCTTGACGTCCTCGCCCTGGGCTCGTCGGTACAGGTACACCGGCAGCGACAGGATGAGTCCGACGAGCAGCATCAGCCCGGCCACCTCGTACTGCTCGCCGGCGCGTCCGGACAGCGGCGTCACCAGGTAGAGACAGGCAGCCGCACCGAGCACGGCGATCGCGGTGTTGGTGCGGAAGTGGTCGTGGTCGACGGTGTCCTTGCGCAGGATCAGCACGGCAATGTTGACGACGGCGAACACGCCGAGCAGCAGCAGGGCTGTGGTTCCGCCCAGGACAGCGACGGCGTCCTCGCTGGCGTTCGACACGTACGCGATCAGACCGAACGACAGCACGGTCGTGAACAGGATCGACACCCATGGCGTCCGGGTCCGCGGGTTCACCTTCGCCATCGATCGAGGGATGACGCCCTGCTTGCCCATGCCGTACAGCAGTCGGCTGGCCATCATCATGTTGATCAAGTGCGGAGTTGGCCACGGCGACCATCGAGATGAACGGGAAGATGTCCTTGATGGGGATGTCCGGGGCTCCGCGCTCGACCACCAGGGTGAGCGGGGTGTCACTTGCGGCGAGCTCGCCGACTGGCACCAGCGCAACCGCGCAGATGGAGACCAGGACGTAGATGAGGCCGGTGATGCCGAGTCCGGTGAGCATCATCTTCGGGAAGATGCCGGGCGGGTCCTTGCACTCCTCGGCCATGTTGACCGAGTCCTCGAAGCCGACCATCGCGAAGAACGCCAGTGACGTCGCGGTGGTGACCGCAAGGAAGACGTTCTTGTCGTCGGGGGTGTCGAAGGCGACGACGCGGGAGAAGTCGGCGTCCCCGCCGCCGATGGCGTAGATGCCGACCAGGATCACGATGAGCAGTCCGGTGAGCTCGATGAGCGTGAGCACCACGTTGGCCTTGACGCTCTCGCCGACGCCGCGGAGGTTGATGGCCATCACCAGGGCCATGAACCCGAGGGCCATCAGCATGATCGTGGTGTTGCCCACCTCCCAGCCGAATCCGAGCGCGAGGTTGGAGGCGAAGGCGCGCGATGCCGTCGATGCCGAGGTGATGCCGGAGCTCATCACGGCGAACGCGACGATGAACGTGAAGAAGTGGATCCCGAACGCCTTGTGGACGTACAGCGCGGCTCCGGCAGCCTGCGGGTACTTCGTCACCAGCTCGAGGTAGGAGAACGCCGTCAGCAACGCCACGAAGAACGCGACGAGGAACGGCACCCAGGCCGCGCCGCCCACTTCGGCGGCCACCTGACCGGTGAGGGCGTAGACGCCCGTGCCGAGAATGTCGCCGACGATGAACAGGAGCAGGAGCTTCGGCCCCATCACTCGCAGCAGCGAAGTCGACTGGTTGTCGGCGGTGTCGGTACTCATGGGCGCCCCCTCTGGGCCGTGCACGGATGACACGGCGCACACTCACCTTGCAGTGAGGCGGCCCTGGCCGCAAGAGCCCGTGTATTTTCAAAGGCGTGACAGTGGATATGCGGGCTCTCGTGGGCGGGTGGATCGGCCGCGTCGCCGTCCGGCGGATCCGCAAGAAGGGCATCGACCTGTCACGCGTCGCCTTCATCCCCGAGCCCACGAAGGTCCCGCTGCTCCGAATCGGCACGGACCCGATTCCCCGCATCGCAGAGCTGCGGAGCAGCGGCCCGCTGTATCGCTTGCCGGTGCCCTTCGTCGACTTCCGCGTCTGGCTCATGACGGGGTACGAGGAGTCGCGCACGGTGCTCACCGACCGTGACAGCTACAGCAACGACATCCGCCATCTCTTCACCGGCGACGGACCCGCCACGTCCGACGACATCGGTGGGCTGGGCTTCACCGACCCCCCGCTCCACACGCAGCTGCGCAAGATCGTCACGCCGGAGTTCACGATGCGCCGGCTCGCCCGTCTGGTGCCGATCATCGAGGACATCGTCGAGGTCCAGCTCGACCAGATGGAGGACATGGGCTCACCGGTCGACCTCGCCAAGCACGTGGCGTTCCCGGTGCCGTTCCAGACGATCTGCGCGTTGCTCGGGCTCGACTACGAGGACCGCGACGGGTTCGCCAAGCTCGGCAGCGCCCGGTTCGACGCCGCCCTCGGCGGCGCGGCGGCGTTCGGAGCCGTGTCGGAACAACGGGAGTTCCTGTTCGACGCGGTGGCACGTCAGCGCCTCGCTCCCGGCCCCGGACTGCTCGGCCAGATCATCCGCGAGCAGGGCGACACGATCTCGGACTTCGATCTCGCCGGTCTCGCCGACGGCATCTTCACCGGCGGATACGAGACGACGGCCGGGATGATCGCGCTCGGCACGATCGTCCTGCTGCGCGACCCCGAGCACGCGGCGCTGGTGCGTGACGGGTCGCCGGATGAGGTCAGCCGCGTCGTCGACGAGCTGCTGCGCTACCTCTCGGTCGTGCAGCTGGCGTTCCCGCGGTTCGCCAAGCAGGACATGGAGATCTTCGGCCAGCGCATCCAGAAGGGCGACGTGCTGCTCGCCTCCTTGTCCGGCGCCAACCGCGACGCCACGGCGGCCGGTGAGGACCCCGAGGACTTCGACCCGTTCCGCGTCCCGAAGAACGCCCACCTCGCCTTCGGGCACGGCATCCATCGCTGCATCGGCGCCGAGCTGGCCAAGATCGAGCTGCGCATCGCACTGCCACGCCTGCTCCGCCGCTTCCCGGACCTGGCCCTCGCCAAGCCCGAGGAAGAGCTGAACTTCCGCCGCCTGAGCATCGTCTACGGCGTGGACGAGCTGCCCGTCTTCTTCTGATCCTCGGCTTCGTGCAGGCCGCTCGCCACGGAGTGACGTTGTTCACTCCTCCACTTCAACATCCATGAGCACAATCGTCCGGCTTCGTGCGCGCCGACTCGGCCCACGGAGGAAGGTTGGGTTCACGCTCCTTTGCCACTTCCGAACACTATCCCGCGACGTGATCTGGCCCACACCCCAGCGTCAGGTCGGGCGCTTCACGTGAGTGTGCAAACCGAAATGCCGTTGAGCCGTCACGTTCGCCTCCTTGTCGTCTCCATTTCCGTGAATCAACTCCCGAGAGTTGGTGTCCCGAGCACCACCTCCCGAAGGGCCCGTCCATGACGAGCACCACGATCCGCGCCTCAGCGCGCCTCGCACTCCTCCCTCTCCTGGCCGCGATGCTGGTGTCGCTGCCGGCGCCGTCGTCGGCTCATCGGATCGGGACGACGAGGCCGCCGACATCGTCGAGGCCGCGCCGGACGGCATCCCGCTCGAAGTGGTCGTCACGTCGCGGGGCGCCAACGGAGTGCCGGTCATCACCACGACGCCGGTCAAGACCGAGGCGAAGGCGATCGAGTGTCGTCGACAAGGCCCTCGATCTTTCGTCGACGATCGACGCGGAGATGAACACTCCGGTGTCGATCGATGCTTCTACCTACAACGACTCACTGCGTTCGCAGCAGTGGGCGCTCAACTGCCCTGAAGGCCGAGTCGGTACAGAAGTCGGCGAAGGGCTCCGGAGTCACGATTGCTGTGATCGACACGGGTGTGATGGCATCGCACGCCGACCTCGGGAAAACCGTGCTGGCCGGCACCGACTTCGTCACGCCGGACACGAACGCGAACGACGAAAACGGTCACGGCACGCACGTCGCCGGGATCATCGCGGCGACGTATGACAACAAGAAGGGCATCGCCGGGATGGCGCCGAAGGCCAAGATCCTTCCGGTGCGCGTGCTCGACAAGGACGGGGCCGGCACCAGCGCCAACGTCGCCAAGGGCGTCCTCTATGCCGTCTCGAAGGGCGCGAAGGTCATCAACCTGTCGCTCGGCACCACGTCGAACAGCCCGGCCTTGCAGGCGGCGGTCGCCGAGGCGATTCAGAAGAACGTGCTCGTGGTCGCTGCCGCAGGCAACCGCGGATGCACCGCCACCGGCAGCCCCACCGAGTACCCCGCGGCCATGCCAGGTGTGGTGGGTGTCGGCGCCGTCGACAAGTCGCTGAAGAAGGCGTCGTTCTCCAGCTGCGGCTCGTGGGTCGACGTCGCTGCGCCCGGCGCAGCCATCATCTCGACGACGATCCGCAACTCGGTCGGACTGGGCTGCTCAGCGAGCACCGACTACTGCACCCTCAACGGAACGTCGTTCGCGACGCCGTACGTGGCAGCAGCTGCCGCCCTGGCCATCGAGAAGCGCGGCTGGAGCCAGGCGACCATCGCCAGCAAGCTCGAGACGTCCTCCACGGACCTCTCCACGGTCGGCAAGGACACCAGCACCGGCGCCGGATTCCTCAACCCCACCAAGCTCATCGCGAAGTAGCGATGTCGCATCGTCGAACCAGCGCGTTCGTCCATCGGCGCATCCGACCAGCTACCACCCTCGCGCCCGCCACTCGGGGAGTGCAGGGCGTTCGGTGCCGAGTGTCGAATCATTCCCGTGGCCGGGGTAGATCCACGTGTCATCGTCGAAGCGGCCGAAGATCTTGGCCTCGAGGTCGTCCATCAGGCTGGTGAAGTCCTCCGGATTCGACGTCCGTCCAGGACCTCCCGGGAACAGGGAGTCGCCGGTGAACAGGTGCACGATGCCGTCCGGGTCGTCGTAGGCGAGGGCGATCGATCCGGGGGTGTGGCCGACGAGACCGATGACTTCCAGCTCGCACGAGCCGACGCGGACGCGTGCACCATCCGTGACCGGGTTCGTGGTGGGGACCGGGATCTCCTCGGCGTCGACCGCGACTCGCCACCGTCTCGGCGCCGTGAGCCTCCACGACGGGGCGAGCGCCTGCCAGTGGTCCGGGTGCGAGTGGGTGGTGATGACGCGCACCAACCCAGCGGCTCCGATGAGGTCGAGCAGGCGTGTCCGGCTCGGTCGGCTGCGTCGATCAGCACCTGCTCGCCGGTGACCGCGCAGCGCAGGAGATAGGCGTTGTTCGACATCTCGCCGACGGCGACCTTCGTGATGACGAGATCGCCGGCCTCGCGTGTGTCGGCCGGTCCGCCGACCTCGACCTCTCCTGAGTAGCTCATGGCCTCACTCTGCCAGTCCCGCATGCGCCTCCGTCGACGTGTTCTGTCACTGGCTCTCGATACGATGGGGGAGGGCCGAGAACGGCCACCCTCACTCCGCCAGATCAGGATTTCTCAGTGACCGACCGCCTAGTCGTTCGCGGCGCCCGCGAGCACAACTTGAAGGACGTCTCGATCGACCTTCCGCGCGACTCGCTGATCGTGTTCACGGGTCTCTCCGGATCGGGCAAGTCCTCGCTGGCATTCGACACGATCTTCGCCGAGGGCCAGCGCCGCTACGTCGAGTCGCTGTCGGCCTACGCGCGCCAGTTCCTCGGCCAGATGGACAAGCCGGACGTCGACTTCATCGAGGGCCTGTCGCCGGCCGTCTCGATCGACCAGAAGTCCACGTCACGCAACCCGCGATCGACGGTCGGCACCATCACCGAGGTCTACGACTACCTCCGCTTGCTCTACGCCCGTGCCGGCCGGCCACATTGCCCCGAGTGCGGCGAACCCATCGCCAAGCAGACGCCGCAGCAGATCGTCGACCGCATCCTCGCGCTGCCGGCCGACTCGCGCTTCCAGGTGCTCGCACCGGTCATCCGTGGCCGCAAGGGGGAGTACGGCGAGCTGTTCCGCCAGCTGCAGACGCAGGGCTTCAGCCGCGCGCTCGTCGACGGCAAGCCGCACGACCTCGCCGACGAGCCACCCAAGCTGGCGAAGCAGAAGAAGCACACCATCGACGTCGTCGTCGACCGGCTCCAGGTCAAGCAGTCGATGAAGCAGCGGCTCACCGAGTCGGTCGAGACCGCGCTCAACCTGGCCGACGGGCTCGTCCTCGCCGACTTCGTCGACCTGCCCGACGACGACCCGCACCGCATCCGACGGTTCTCCGAGAAGCTCGCCTGCCCCAACGACCACCCCCTCGCGGTCGACGAGCTCGAGCCCCGCTCGTTCTCGTTCAACGCCCCGTTCGGCGCCTGCCCCGAGTGCCACGGTCTCGGCACACGCATGGAGGTCGACCCGGAGCTGGTCGTGCCGGACGACTCGAAGTCGATCGACGAAGGCGCCATCAACCCATGGTCGGCGGCCCACGTCTCGGAGTACTTCTCGCGGCTCATCGGCGCCCTCGGCGAGGAGCTCGGCTTCAGCACCGACGCACCGTACGGCTCGCTCCCCGAAGAGGTGCGCGAGACGCTGATGCGCGGCCACCCCACCAAGGTGCACGTGCGCTACAAGAACCGGTACGGCCGCGAGCGGTCGTACTACACGATGTTCGAGGGCGCCGTCTCCTATCTTGAGCGGCGTCACGCCGAGACGGAGTCAGACACCAGCCGCGAGCGGCTCGAGGGCTACATGCGCGAGGTGCCCTGCCCGGTCTGCGACGGCACGCGGCTCAAGCCCGTCATCCGCGCCGTGCTGGTCGACAGCCGCGAGCACGGTCCCAAGAACATCGCCGAGGTCGCGGCCCTGTCGATCCGAGAGGCCGCCGAGTACCTGTCGACGCTGGACATGACCGATCGCGAGCGGCAGATCGGCGAGCGGGTGCTCAAGGAGATCCACGAGCGGCTCCGGTTCCTGCTCGACGTCGGCCTCGACTACCTCAGCCTCGACCGCGCCGCCGGCTCGCTCTCCGGCGGAGAGGCGCAGCGCATCCGGCTCGCCACCCAGATCGGCGCCGGCCTGGTGGGCGTGCTCTACGTGCTCGACGAGCCGTCCATCGGTCTGCACCAGCGCGACAACCACCGGCTCATCGAGACGCTCGTGCGCCTGCGCGACCTCGGCAACACCCTGATCGTCGTCGAGCACGACGAGGACACCATCCGCACCAGCGACTGGGTGGTCGACATCGGGCCGGGTGCGGGCGAGCACGGCGGCCAGGTCATCGTCTCCGGCACCGTCGACGACCTCCTGAAGAGCGACGACTCGCTCACCGGGCGCTACCTGTCCGGACGCGAGTCGATCCCCGTACCCGCGATCCGGCGCCCGCGCCAGAAGGGTCGCGAAGTCACCGTCCACGGTGCGCGGGAGCACAACCTCCAGGACATCGACGTCACGTTCCCGCTGGGCCAGTTCATCGCCGTCACCGGCGTCTCCGGCTCCGGCAAGTCGACGCTCGTCAACGACATCCTCTACATGTCGCTGGCCCGGCAGATCTACGGCGCACGCTCCATCCCGGGTCGCCACCGCAGCATCAGTGGGGCCGAGGAGATCGACAAGGTCATCCACGTCGACCAGTCACCCATCGGCCGGACACCGCGCTCCAACCCGGCCACCTACACGGGCGTCTGGGACCACGTCCGCAAGCTGTTCGCGCAGACGCCCGAGGCCAAGATGCGCGGCTACCTGCAGGGCCGCTTCTCGTTCAACGTCAAGGGCGGACGCTGTGAGGCGTGCTCCGGCGACGGCACCATCAAGATCGAGATGAACTTCCTGCCCGACGTCTACGTGCCGTGCGAGGTCTGCCACGGCGCCCGCTACAACCGCGAGACGCTCGAAGTGCACTACAAGGGCAAGACCGTCGCCGACATCCTCGACATGTCGATCGAAGAGGCCGTCGACTTCTTCGAGGCCATCCCCGCGATCGCCCGCCACCTGCGCACCCTGGTCGACGTCGGCCTGGGCTACGTGCGGCTGGGCCAGCCGGCGCCCACGTTGTCCGGCGGCGAGGCACAGCGCGTCAAGCTGTCCGCCGAGCTGCAGAAGCGCTCCACCGGGCGCACCGTCTACGTGCTCGACGAGCCCACCACCGGCCTGCACTTCGAGGACATCCGCAAGCTGCTCGGTGTGCTCGGCCGGCTCGTCGACGCCGGCAACACCGTCATCGTCATCGAGCACAACCTCGACGTCATCAAGACGGCCGACTGGGTCATCGACATGGGTCCGGAGGGTGGCAGCGGTGGCGGCCTCCTCATCGCCGAAGGCACGCCCGAGGACATCGCCCAAAGCGCCGAGAGCTACACGGGAACCTTCCTCGCACCCATACTGAAGGAACCTGAGTCCGTTCGGGGTCGTTGAACGAGTCATGAGTGACCATGACCAAACGAAGGAGCTGTCATGACGGAGCTGACCGACCAGACCACTCGACGTGCAGTGCTGGGAGGTGTCGCGGCAGTGGGCGCCGGGGCCGTCCTTGCTGCCTGCGGGAGTGACGAACCCAAGGATTCAGCGGGCGGAGGCTCAGATTCAAGCTCCGGCGACAGTGGGTCCGGCGACAGTGGCTCCGGCGACGCGGCCGCTGGCGGCGCCATCGGCAAGACGGCTGACGTCCCGGTCGGCGGTGGCACGGTGTTCCAGAAGCAGAAGGTCGTCGTCACCCAGCCTTCCGAGGGCGACTTCAAGGCGTTCACGGCGGTCTGCACGCATTCTGGTTGCACGGTCGGCTCGGTCAAGGGCGACACCATCCAGTGCAACTGCCACGGCAGTCAGTACTCCGCCGCGGACGGTTCGGTGAAGAAGGGCCCGGCCCCGAAGGCGCTCGCCGCCAAGAAGGTCACCGTCGAGGGCGACAACATCATCGTCAGCTGACGTCTGAGGCCGGCCGTAGGCTGGTGGGGTGGCAGATCCCGCGACCTACCGGCCGGCTCCGGGGGAGATCCCGGTGGGCCCAGGGGTCTACCGGTTCCGCGACGACACCGGTCGCGTCATCTATGTGGGCAAGGCGAAGTCTCTTCGTTCGCGCCTGAACTCGTACTTCCAGGACATCGCCGGTCTGCACGCCCGCACCCAGCAGATGGTCCTCACGGCGTCGGGCGTCGACTGGACGGTCGTCGACACCGAGGTGGAGGCTCTCCAGCTCGAGTACACCTGGATCAAGGAGTTCGACCCGCGCTTCAACATCAAGTACCGCGACGACAAGTCGTACCCGTGGCTGGCGGTCACGGTGTCGGAGGAGTTCCCGCGGGTCATGGTCATGCGCGGCGCCCAGCGCAAGGGTGTGCGCTACTTCGGCCCGTATGGGCACGCCTGGGCGATCCGCGACACCGTCGACACATTGCTCCGGGTGTTCCCCATGCGCTCGTGCAGTGCGGGCGTCTTCCGGCGGGCCAAGGCCGTCGGTCGTCCCTGCCTGCTGGGCGACATCGGCAAGTGCGCCGCGCCGTGCGTCGGCCGGGTGAGCGCTGAGGAGCACCGCGCGATCGTCAACGACTTCATGGCGTTCATGGGTGGGCAGACGACCGCCTTCACCCGACGCATCCAGAAGCGCATGCGTGAGGCGTCCGAGGCCCAGGAGTACGAGCTCGCCGCCCGGCTCCGCGACGATCTCGGAGCGCTCAACCGGGTGCTCGAGAAGCAGACGGTCGTGCTCGGCGACGGCACCGACGCCGACGTGTTCGGGTTCGAGATCGACCCGCTCGAGGTCGCCGTGCAGATCTTCACGGTGCGTGGCGGGCGGATCCGGGGCCAGCGGGGCTGGGTCGCCGACCGCGCCGACGACACCGACGTGCCCGAGCTGGTGCAGCGTGCGCTGGTCACGCTCTACGGTGAGTCGGCCTCCGAGGCCGTGCCGCGCCAGGTGCTCGTCCCCGAGCTGCCGTCGGACTCCGACGTCGTCACCGAGCTGCTCACCGAGCTGCGGGGTGGCCCGGTCACGATCCGCGTCCCGCGCCGTGGCGACAAGAAGCGCCTGATCGAGACGGTGGAACAGAACGCCCTCCAGTCGATGGCCCGGCACAAGATGAAGCGCGCCGGCGACCTCACGGCGCGCAGCAAGGCGCTTGAGGAGATCCAGGACGCCCTGAGCCTGCCGACCGCGCCGCTGCGCATCGAGTGCTACGACGTCTCCAACCTCCAGGGCACCGAGATCGTCGCGTCGATGGTGGTGTTCGAGGACGGTCTTCCGCGCAAGTCCGAGTACCGGCGCTTCACGATCCGGCACGAGGGCCAGAGCGACGTCGCCGCCATGCACGAGGTGATCACCCGCCGGCTCGAGCGTCTGCTCAAGGCCCGCGCCGAGGGTGCAGATGAGCAAGGCATCGACCCTGAGACCGGCAAGCCGAAGAAGTTCGCGTACGCGCCGTCCTTGATCGTCGTCGACGGCGGCCCGCCCCAGGTCGCGGCGGCACAGGCAGCCATGCAGCAGCTGGGGCTCAACGACATCGCCCTCTGCGGTCTGGCCAAGCGCCTCGAGGAGGTGTGGGTGCCCGATGACGACGACCCGGTCATCCTGCCGCGCACGAGCGAGGGCCTTTATCTGCTCCAGCGCGTGCGCGACGAGGCCCACCGGTTCGCGATCGCCCACCACCGGCAACGCCGCGCGAAAGCCATGACCGGAAGCGTTCTCGACGACATCCCCGGGCTCGGCCCCACCCGGCGCCGCGCCCTGCTCAAGAAGTTCGGCTCGGTCAAGAAGCTGCGCGTCGCGAGTGCAGAGGAGATCGCGAACGTGCCCGGCATCGGCGCTGCTACGGCAGAATCCATTGTGGCGGCACTGTCGGGCGAAACCCCCGCACCCGCCGTCGACATGGCCACCGGGGAGATTCTGGAGGACGAATGACCGCGCTCGCGAAGCTCGTGCTGGTCACGGGCATGACCGGCGCCGGCAAGGGCACGGCCGCCAAGGGGCTCGAGAAGCTCGGCTACTACGTCATCGACAACCTGCCGGCCGACGTGCTCGTCGAGACGGTCGAGACCGTCGAGCGGTCCGGGGTCAACGACGAGCTGGCGGTCGTGGTCGACGCGCGCTCGGGCCCGTTCTTCGACCGGCTGGTCGACGTGCTCGACGAGCTGCGCGAGGGCGGCACCGCCGTCCAGGTCCTGTTCCTCGAGGCGGCCGACGAGGTCTTGGTCCGGCGGCAGGAGGCGGCCCGTCGCCCACACCCGCTCAGCCGCGAGGGCCGGCTCATGGACGGCTTCGACCGTGAGCGTGAGATGTTGAGCCGGCTCCGGGGACGCGCCGACATCGTCGTCGACACCACGAATCTCAACGTGCACCAGCTCGGGCAGCGTATCCAGGCGGCCTTCGAGGACGCCGACTCCAAGGGGCTGCGCGCGTCGGTGGTGTCATTTGGGTTCAAGTACGGCATCCCGATCGACGCCGACATGGTGGCCGACATGCGGTTCCTGCCCAACCCGCACTGGGTCGACGAGCTGCGCCCGCTCAGCGGCCTCGACGAGCCGGTGCGCGACTACGTGCGCAAGCAGCCCAGGTCCGAGGAGTTCCTCGACCGGTACGAAGAGCTGGTCGCGCTGCTCACCGACGGCTTCCTGCAGGAGGACAAGCACTTCCTCACCATCGCCATCGGCTGCACGGGTGGGCGCCATCGGAGCGTCGCCATGGCCGAAGCTTTCGGGGAGCGCCTGCGCGCCCATGGCGTGCGCACCCTCGTCGTCCACCGAGACCTCGGCCGGGAGTAGCGGTGAGATTCACCCCGGAAAAGCACTCGCTCAGCTGGCGCACGCGTGAAGCCCCGGCTCATGGCTCGCGCTTTCCCGGGGACCCCGAATGAAGGTGGTCGCGCTCGGCGGCGGACACGGATTGGCGGCGAGCCTCTCCGCGTTGCGGCTGCTCGAGACCGACCTCACGGGAGTCGTCACGGTCGCCGACAACGGCGGATCGTCCGGACGCCTGCGCGACGAGCTCGGCGTGCTCCCACCCGGCGACCTGCGCATGGCTCTCGCTGCCCTGTGCGCCGACGACGAGTGGGGCCGTCGCTGGGCCGGCATCCTGCAGCACCGGTTCGACGGCGACGGTCCCTTGCGCGACCACGCCGTGGGCAACCTGCTGATCGCCGCCATCTGGGACATCCTGGGCGACCACGTCAGCGGCCTCGACCTCGTCGGCGAGCTGCTCGGCGCGCGTGGGCGGGTGCTGCCGATGGCCGCCGTCCCGCTCGACATCGAGGCCGACGTCCACCTTCGCTCTGCTCCCGACCGGCTCACCCTGGTGCGCGGCCAGGTGCAGGTCGCGAGCGTCGATGGTCAGGTCGTCAGCGTTCGGCTCGACCCCACCGACCCACCGGCCTGCCCCGAGGCGGTCCAGGCCGTGCTGGACGCCGACTGGGTGGTCATCGGCCCCGGCTCGTGGTTCACCAGCGTCATGCCCACGCTGCTCGTCCCCGGGCTGCGCGACGCCCTCGTCGGCACCAGCGCTCGTCGCGTCCTGGTGCTGAATCTGCAGGAGCAGGAGGGCGAGACCGAGGGGCTCTCACCTACCGATCACCTCGAGGTGCTCTCGGCCCACGCGCCCGATCTCGGCCTCGATGTGGTCGTCACCGACACGTCGCTGTCCGACGATCGGGGCAGCCTCGAGACGGTCGCGCGCGAGCTCGGCGCACGGCTCGTCACGGCGGATGTCGCGACCGGCCCGGGTTCGGACCAGCACGATCCGCAGCGACTTGCCGCAGCTTTCCGCGCGATCTTGAACGGCGGAATAGAGTGACACTGTTCAACCCACCGTGGAGGAGTTCGGCGTATGGCCATGACGGCCCAGGTCAAGTCTGAGCTCTCAAGCACCGCGATCACCAAGTCCTGCTGCCGCAAGGCCGAGGTCTCCTCGATCCTCCGATTCGCCGGCGGCCTCCACATCGTCGCCGGGCGTCTCGTCATCGAGGCCGAGCTCGACACCGGTGCCGCCGCACGTCGTCTGCGCACGGACATCGCCGAGGTCTACGGCCACGACAGCGAGGTCGTCGTCATGCAGAGCAGTGGCCTGCGCAAAGGCACCCACTACATCGTGCGCGTGGCCCGCGACGGCGAAGCCCTGGCCCGGCAGACCGGGCTCGTCGACTCCGGCGGCCGCCCGGTGCGCGGGTTGCCTCCCCAGGTCGTCTCCGGCGCCTCCTGCGACGCTGTCGCCGCGTGGCGCGGCACGTTCCTCGCCCACGGCTCGCTCACCGAGCCCGGACGCTCGTCGTCGCTCGAAGTCAGCTGCCCCGGCCCGGAGGCCGCGCTCGCGCTGGTGGGCGCTGCCCGCCGGCTCGGCATCAGCGCCAAGGCTCGCGAGGTGCGCGGTGTCGACCGCGTCGTCATCCGCGACGGCGAGGCCATCGGAGCCCTGCTCACCCGGCTCGGCGCCCACGAGTCACTGCTGGCCTGGGAAGAGCGCCGCATGCGGCGCGAGGTCAGGGCCACGGCCAACCGGCTCGCGAACTTCGACGACGCCAACATGCGTCGCTCAGCCCGCGCCGCGGTGGCCGCCGGCGCCCGCGCCCAGCGAGCGCTCGAGATCCTCGGTGACGACGTGCCCGACCACCTCAAGATGGCCGGCACTCTGCGCGTCGAGCATCGCCAGGCCAGCCTCGAGGAGCTGGGCCAGCTGCACGACCCGCCGCTCACCAAGGACGCCATCGCCGGACGCATCCGCCGCCTCCTCGCCATGGCCGACAAGAACGCCGAGGAGCTCGGCATCCCCGACACCGAGGCGGGCCTCGGAGTCGAGGCCATGCCCGAAGCCTGAGGCTTCCTCCCCACCCGAGGCTGGAACCGCTGACTCGTTAGGCTGGACCAACCTCGACCATCGACTGCAGGAGCATTTCAGCCGTGACCGTTCGCGTAGGCATCAACGGATTTGGCCGTATCGGCCGCAACTTCTATCGCGCGGCTCGTGCCGCTGGCGCAGACATCGAGATCGTCGCCGTCAACGACCTCACCGACAACGCGACGCTCGCGCACCTGCTCAAGTACGACTCGATCCTGGGTCGCCTCGACGGCGACGTGAGCCACACCGGCGACTCGATCACCATCGGCGACGAGAAGATCGTCGCCTTCGAGGAGCGCGACCCGGCCAAGCTCGACTGGGCCTCGGTCGGCGCCGACATCGTCATCGAGTCCACCGGCTTCTTCACCGACGCCACCAAGGCGAAGGCGCACGTCGACGGCGGGGCCAAGAAGGTCATCATCTCGGCGCCGGCGAAGAACGAGGACGTCACTGTGGTGATGGGCGCCAACCACGATCAGTACGATCCCGACGCCCACACGGTGATCTCGAACGCCTCCTGCACCACGAACTGCCTCGCCCCGCTGGCCAAGGTCCTGAACGACGGCCTCGGCATCGAGAAGGGCCTGATGACCACGATCCACGCCTACACGCAGGACCAGAACCTGCAGGACGCCCCGCACAGCGACCTGCGCCGCGCCCGTGCCGCCGCGATCAACCTCGTGCCCACATCCACCGGCGCCGCGAAGGCCATCGGCCTGGTGCTGCCGGAGCTGAAGGGCAAGCTCGACGGCTACGCGGTGCGTGTGCCGGTGCCGACCGGCTCGGCCACCGACCTCACCGTCCACGTCTCGCGCGAGACGACCGTCGAGGAGGTCAACGGCCTCTTCAAGGCGGCTGCCGACGACGGGCCGCTCGCTCCGTACCTGTCCTACTCGGACGCCCCGATCGTCTCCTCCGACATCGTCACCGATCCGGCCTCGTGCATCTTCGACTCGCCGCTGACGAAGGTCATCGGCGACCAGGTCAAGGTCGTCGGCTGGTACGACAACGAGTGGGGTTACTCCAACCGCCTCGTCGACCTCGTCAACCACGTCGCCGCATCCCTCTGATCCCGACAGGCTGCCGCTGCTCGTGAAGACCATCGACGACCTGGGTGACCTGCGCGGACGCCGCGTGATCGTCCGCAGCGACCTCAACGTGCCGCTCGAGGACGCTGAGCCGTCCGCCGCCCGCGGCCCGGCAGGCATCAGCGACGACGGACGGGTTCGCGCGAGCGTCCCGACCATCCGACGCCTCGCCGACGCCGGCGCCCGGGTGCTCGTCGTCGCCCACCTCGGCCGCCCCGATGGCACGCCCGACCCGGCGCTTTCGCTCAAGCCGGTCGCCGAACGGTTGGCCGAGCTGCTCGGTTCGCCGGTGCTGTTCGCCAATGACACGGTCGGCGCGGAGGCGCAGCACATCGCGTCCGCCCTGGGCGACGGTGAGGTGGCCGTGCTCGAGAACGTCCGCTTCAACGCCGCCGAGACGAGCAAGGACGACGCCGAGCGGGGCGCCTTCGCCGACCAGCTGGCCGCGCTGGCCGACGTCTTCGTCTCCGACGGCTTCGGGGTCGTGCACCGCAAGCAGGCGAGCGTCTACGACATCGCCACCCGGCTCCCAGCCGCCGTGGGTGGCCTCGTGCAGGCCGAGATCGAGGTGCTCGAACGCCTCACGGTCAGCCCCGAGCGTCCGTACGTCGTGGTGCTCGGCGGGTCGAAGGTCTCCGACAAGCTCGGCGTCATCGACAGCCTCATCGAGAAGGCCGACAGCCTGCTCATCGGCGGCGGGATGGTCTTCACGTTCCTCGCCGCGCAGGGCCACGAGGTGGGCTCGTCGTTGCTCGAGGAGGACCAGCTCGACGCCGTGAGGGGATACATCCAGCAGGCGGCCGACAAGGGCGTCGACGTCGTGCTGCCCACCGACATCGTCGTCGCACCAGAGTTTGCTGCCGACTCGCCACCCACCACCGTGGCCGCCGATGAGATGCCGTCCGACCAGATGGGTCTCGACATCGGGCCCGACTCGGCCGAGCGCTTCGCAGAGGTCATCCGCGCCGCTCACACCGTGTTCTGGAACGGCCCGATGGGCGTCTTCGAGATGGACGCCTTCGCTGCCGGCACCAAGGCCGTCGCCCAAGCGCTCACCGAGATGGACGGGCTCTCCGTCGTCGGCGGTGGCGACTCGGCCGCCGCGGTTCGACAGCTCGGGTTCAGCGACAACCAGTTCGGGCACATCTCCACCGGAGGTGGCGCCAGCCTCGAGTACCTCGAAGGCAAGACCCTGCCCGGCCTGGCAATTCTGGAGGAATCATGAGCGAGCGCCAGCGAGCGAATCGTGGGGGTGTCATGCCGACACCTTCGTACTGTGGGCTTTTCACGGAGGTGGTGGCATGACTCGCACACCGCTCATGGCGGGCAACTGGAAGTCCAACCTCAACCACCAGGAGGCCGTCGTCCTGGTGCAGAAGCTGGCCTGGACGCTCCAGGACAAGAAGCACGACGCCGAGAAGTCCGAAGTCGCCGTCATCCCGCCGTTCACCGACATCCGGGGAGTGCAGACGCTCGTCGACGGTGACCGGCTGACGATCCGCTACGGCGCGCAGGACGTCTCCGAGCACGACGGCGGGGCGTACACGGGCGAGATCTCGGCCGAGATGCTCGCGAAGCTTGGCTGTTCCTACGTCGTCGTCGGGCACTCGGAGCGCCGTGAGTACCACGACGAGACCGACGCGGTCGTGAACACGAAGGCCGTCCGGACCCTGGCAGCGGAGATGACGCCCATCGTCTGCGTCGGCGAGGGCCTCGAGATCCGCCAGGCGGGCGACCACGTCGCCTACACGCTCGCCCAGATCGACGGCTCGCTCTCCGGTCTGAGCGCCGAGCAGGTCGCCGGACTGGTGGTCGCGTACGAGCCGGTGTGGGCCATCGGCACCGGCGAAGTGGCCACGCCCGAGGACGCCCAGGAAGTCTGCGCGGCCATCCGCGCACGGGTATCCGAGACCTTCTCGCCCGAAACCGCAGAGGCTTTGCGTATCCTTTACGGCGGATCGGTCAAGGCGGCGAACATCGCCGCGATCATGGCGCAGCCCGACGTGGACGGCGCTCTGGTCGGCGGTGCCAGCCTCCAGGCGGAGGAATTCGCCGCCATCGCCCGGTTCTACGACATGCCGAACCTCGGCTCATGACCCCGACGAGCACGACGAAAGGCGAGAAGTGATTCTTCTCTTCTCCATAGTCCTCACGATCGCCAGCCTGATGATGATCGTGCTGATCCTCATGCACAAGGGCCGCGGCGGCGGACTGTCCGACATGTTCGGCGGCGGCGTCTCCAGCTCCCTGGGCGGGTCGTCGGTGGCCGAACGCAACCTCGACCGCATCACGGTCGGCATCGCCGTCGTCTGGGTCGTCAGCATCGTGGCCCTGGGATTGCTGCTGAAGGTGAGCAACTGACATGGCCGCAGGAGCGATCCGGGGCAGCCGCATCGGCGCCGGCCCCATGGGTGAGGCCGAGCGCGGAGAAGCGGCACCGCGTCAGCTGGTGACGTACTTCTGCACCAACGACCACGTCACCGAGCTCCAGTTCTCGATCGAGGCCGATGTCCCGGAGTCCTGGGACTGCCCGCGTTGCGGCATGCCGGCGAGCGTCGACGAGCAGAACCGTCCGACCGCTCCCAAGATCGAGCCGTACAAGACCCACCTGGCCTACGTGAAGGAGCGCCGCAGCGAGACCGAGGCGGCCGAGATCCTCACCGAGGCCATCGAGACCCTCCGCAACAAACGGAAGTCGGGCGAGGTCATCTTCTAGGCCTCGCGGGCCGACGCAGCGTCCTCGTCGAGGAGCCAGCGCGTCTCCTGCAGGCCTCGCGCGCCGCGGGCCGGGGTCTCGTCCACCGAGCCCTCGTTCGCCAGTGCGCGGGCGACGGCGTCCGCCTTCTCGGCACCTGAGACGAGGAACCAGACCGACTCGGTGTGGTTGAGCGCGGGAAACGTCATCGAGATGCGCACCGGTGGTGGCTTGGGGGAGTCGAAGAGCTCGACGCAGTCCCGATCCTCCTCGTGCAGCTGCTCGCGGTGGGGGAACAGCGAGGCGACGTGGCCGTCGGGCCCCATGCCGAGAAGGACGACGTCGAACGGCTCGTCGGGGAGCGTTCCGGCGTACTGGTCGGCCGCTTCCGCAGCGCTCAGTGAGCAGTCGTTGCCGGAGACGCTGTTGACGCGAGTAGCTCCCACACGGTCGAGGAAGGCCTCGCGGGCCTGCTGGTCGTTGCGGTCGGCATGGCCCTCGGGCACGAACCGCTCGTCGCCGAACCAGAAGTCGACGTCCGACCAGTCGGCGGCCTCCGCGTCGATCTTCTCGTAGGCGGCGGCCGCGATCGTGCCCCCCGTCAGGACGATGCGTGGCGTGCGCTCCTGCGCCTGCAGGCCCGCCACGAGGGTCGTGAGCCGCTCGGCGATCGTCTGGGCCAGCGCGTCCGCGTCAGGCAGGATGTCCACGCTCATGCCAGCACCTCCGAGGAGAACCCACGATACGAAGGTGCTGGCATGAGATCTCGATGACTCGCTCGCTGGCGCTCGCTCATGCCAGCAGGTGCTTCAGGGTGGCGGCGTAGATGTTGTCGGCGTCGAGACGACGCAGGTCCTCGGCCAGCAGCTCGGCCAGCGTGCGGCGTCCCAGTGGCACCTCGCGCGGCGCCGATCCCGGCACGCTGAAGTGGCACGAAGCCTCGTCGATCCGCTCGATGGTGACGTCGCCGTCGGCCATGTGGAGCACGACCTTGGAAATTTGGTCCTTGTCGCCGCGACGTTGGGTGATCGGCACCCGCAGCCGGCTCTCCAGCCAGGCGATCAAGAGGGTCGCCACCGGGTTTCCCGGGCGGAACTCCACCGAGCCGCCGGTGACCTTGCCGCTCGACTGATCGAGCGCTGCCGCGAGCACCGCCCGCCATGGCGTCAGGCGCGTCCAGGTGAGGTCTGTGTCACCGGCGACGTAGTGACGGGCCGTGGCCTTGAGCGCGCGAACGGGCGAGGGGCTGCTCTCCGCATCCGTGAGGCGGCGCTGCGCCAACCGGCCGATCGCGTCGGCCGACGGATTGGTCGGGGAGTTGCGCGGCCACCAGGCGACGACGGGGGAGTCGGGCAGGAGCAGGGGCAGCACGACGGAGTCTGCGTGCTTCACGAGCGGACCCGACAACCGGAGCAGGACGGACTCGCCTGCGGAGTTCTCACCGACGCGCACCTTCGCGTTCACTCGCGGCGCGCCGCGGCCGTCCCCGAGCACGATGCCCAGCACGCGGGAAGGATGCTCGCGCGACAGCGTGGCGGCCGTCTTCAGCGCCTCACCGACGGTCTCGTTGTCGGTGATCACCAGTGCGGTCAGCACCATGTCCATGGCCGGGCTGCCGGCGGCGATACGGGCCTTCACCATGGCGCGCGCGATCGCGGCCGACGTGGTGCGCTCCAGCGTGATTTCCATCAGGGCCGCCTCCAGGCGCGTCCGTCACGCGCGATCATCTCGTCAGCCGACGCCGGGCCCCACGTGCCCGAGGTGTACGTGTCGATGTTCTTCTGGCGTGACCAGTGCTCGATGACCGGGTCAAGGATCTCCCACGCGAGCTCGACCTCCTCGGTCTGGGGAAACAGCGGCGGGTCGCCGAGGAGGACATCGAGGATGAGCCGCTCGTAGGCCTCCGGGCTGCTCTCGACGAAGGCGCCGCCGTAAGCAAAGTCCATCAGAACATCGCGGATCTCCATGGTCGTGCCGGGCACCTTCGCCCCGAATCGGAGCGTGACGCCCTCGTCGGGCTGGATCCGCATGACCAGCGCGTTCTTGCCGAGCTCCTCGACGTCGTGCTTGGAGAACGGTTGGTGCGGCGCGCGCTTGAACACCACGGCGACCTCGGTGACGCGTCGGCCGAGGCGCTTGCCCGTGCGCAGGTAGAACGGCACACCCGCCCACCGACGCGTGGCGATGTCGATGCGCACCGCGGCATACGTCTCGGTGTTGGAGCTCTTCGGGATGCCCTGCTCCTCCAGGTAGCCGACGACCTTCTCTCCTCCGGCCCAACCCGCGACGTACTGGGCGTGAGCGGTGTGGAAGTCGAGCCTCGGCGCGGGCCGGGCATTGGCCAGGATCTTCTGCTTCTCGATGCGCAGGCTCGACGCCTTGAACGAGACCGGTTCCTCCATGGCGATCAGGGCCATCAGCTGGAGCAGGTGGTTCTGGATGACGTCGCGTGCCGCCCCGATGCCGTCGTAGTAGCCGGCCCGCGTGCCGATGCCGATGTCCTCGGCCATGGTGATCTGCACGTGGTCGACGTAGTTGCCGTTCCAGATCGGCTCGAACATCCCGTTCGCGAAACGGAACGCGAGGATGTTCTGCACCGTCTCCTTGCCCAGGTAGTGGTCGATGCGGAACACGCTCTCGGGTGGGAAGACGCCGCCGACGATCTCGTTGAGCTCGCGGGCCGAGGTGAGGTCGTGCCCGAACGGCTTCTCGATGACCACCCGACGCCAGCCATTGGCTCCGCCGAATTTCCCGGCCCGTGGCCCCGGACCCCCGCCGGGCGTCGCCAGGCCGTGCTTCTTGAGCTGGGACACCACGACCGGGAAGAGCGCGGGCGGGATCGAGAGGTAGAACGCGTGGTTGCCGTTGGTGCCCTGCTGCTCGTCGAGCTCGTGCATGGTGTCGCCCAGCCGCTCCCAGGCGGCGTCGTCGTCGAACTCGCCCGGCACGAACCGGATGCCGGCGACCAGCTGCTTCCACACGGTTTCGCGCCACGGCGTTCGGGCACCCTCCTTGGCGGCCTTCTTGATGAGCGACTTGAACTCCTGATGGCCGAAGTCCTGCCGCGCGAAGCCGACCAGGGCGAATCCGGGCGGCAGCAGCCCGCGGTTGGCGAGGTCGTAGACGGCCGGGATGAGCTTCTTGCGGGCCAGGTCACCGGTGACGCCGAACAGGATCAGGCTGCACGGGCCGGCGATGCGGGGGAGGCGACGGTCCTGCGCGTCGCGCAGCGGGTTTGAGCCGAGGCTCATCCGTGCAGCAGTTCGCGCAGGTCGGGGAGTGCGGACGACGCGTCC
The DNA here is from genome assembly GCA_963726885.1 of uncultured Actinomycetota bacterium. GTDB lineage: Bacteria > Actinomycetota > Actinomycetes > Propionibacteriales > Nocardioidaceae > Aeromicrobium. Next base: position 105,076 of record CAVSDS010000014.1, read on the forward strand.
GCGAGATGCAGCCTCAGCACGGGACGGCCGTGGTGACGGAGCACATGGGCGTCACCGGCGGCCTGGGAGGCGATGAACTCCCCGAACGTGAAGTCGCGCCCGGGGACCGCGAGGTCGTCGACCGGGTCGGAGGTGAGCTGCAGGTAGACGCCTGTGCCGGGCCCGCCCTTGTGGTACTGCCCGGTGGAGTGGAGGAACCGCGGACCCCAGCCGAACGTGACCGGACGGCCGGTGCGCTGGGCCAGCACCTCACGGAGCCCGGCGTACTCGGCCAGCGCGATGCGGTCGAGATAGGCCTGGATGGAGACGTAGCCGTGGATCAGGTTGAGCTCGGCGAGCAGCTCGGAGATCGCCGATCCGAGGTTGTCGGCCTGCGTGCCGAACACCGCCACACCGTCCGACTCGAGGTCGGGCTCCTCCGGCTCGTTGCCGCCGTCGAGGAGGTCGCGGGCAGCGCTCTTGGCGCTCTCGACGTCGGGCTGGTCGAACGGGTTGATGCCGATGAGTCGTCCCGCCACCGCGACGGCGGTCTCCCAGACGAGCATCTGGGCGCCGAGCCCACCCCGCACTCCGGCCGACCATCCGGACTGCGCCTCGGGTGCGTCATTGCCGCCCAGGGCGACCAGGACGGTGTCGGCCGTGCTCGGGTTGAAGTTGACGGCGTTCTCGAACGGCACGACGACGGGCAGGATGCCATGGCCGTGCTTGCCGGTGGACTCGGCCACGAGCTGCTCGATCCAGTCGCCCAGGCCGTGACGGGTCTGGTCGGCGAGCACGAGCTTGTCGACCTCATGCCGGTTGGCGACACCCAGGGCGACGCCGAGCCGCAGAGCGGGATTGTCGCCGCTGTCGTCGGCGATGCTCGACTGCACGGCCTCCGCCTCGTCGAGCAGCTGGTCGATCGGTGCGCCGGCCAGGCCACTCGGCACCAGTCCGAAGGCGGTGAGGGCGGAGTAGCGCCCACCGACGTTCGGGTCGGCGCGGAAGACGCGGTAGCCGGCCTCGGTGGCCTCCTGGTCGAGCGGCGAGTCAGGATCGGTGACCACGATGATGTGCGCGGCTGGGTCGAGCCCGGCCTCGGTGAAGGCGTGCTCGTACGCACGGCGGAGGCTGTCGGTCTCGACGGTGCCACCGGACTTGCTGGACACCACGACGATGCTGCGCTCGAGGCGGTCGTCCAGTGCGGCACGGACCATGTCGGGCTGGGAGGAGTCGAGGACGGTCAGCTCGACGTCAGCCGAGGCGCAGATCACCTCGGGCGCAAGGGACGAACCACCCATGCCGCACAGCACGACGTGGTCGAGATCGCGGCCGTTGAGCTCCTCGCGAAGAGCAGTGATCTCGGCGACGAGAGGACGTGACGCGGAGTCGAGCGACGTCCACGCCAGCCGGATCTTCGCCTCCGACTCCGCCTCCTCGCCCCACAGGGTCGAATCCTGCGCGGCGATGCGGGAGGCGACGCCTTCGTCGACGGCGCGATGGAGCGCCTGCTCGAACTCGTGCTCACTGGGGACGGCGAGGGTGACTCCGAAGGGAGTGCCAGCGGCCTGGTCTGCCATCGGTCAGGCCTTGTCGAGCTCGTTCGAGACCGTGTCGAGCAGCTCGGCCCACGAGGTGTCGAACTTGTCGACTCCCTCGGTCTCGAGGACGGCGACGACGTCGTCGTAGCTGACGCCCTCGCGCTCGAGTGCGGCGATCACGTCGCGAGCGTCGTCGTAGGTGCCGTGCACGGTGTCGCCCCGCACCTCGCCATGATCGGCGAAGGCCTCCATCGTCTTCTCGGGCATGGTGTTGACGGTGTCGGCGACGACGAGCTCGGTGACGTACATCGTGTCCGGGTAGGAGGGGTCCTTGACGCCGGTGGAGGCCCAGAGCGGACGCTGGGTGTGCGCGCCCTTCGCGACCAGGTCCTGGAACCGCTGCGAGCCGGCCACCTCCTCGTACGCCTCGTAGGCGAGCCGCGCGTTGGCGATGCCCGCCTTGCCGCGGAGCGGGTGGTCGTCGCTGAGACGTTTGTCGATCTCGGAGTCGACCCGGCTGACGAAGAACGACGCCACCGACCGGATACCGGCGAGGTCGTGACCGTTCTCGGCGGCCTGCTCGAGGCCGGTCATGTAGGCGTCCATGACGCCGCGGTAGCGGTCGAGGGAGAAGATCAGCGTGACGTTGACGCTGATGCCCTTGGCGATGGTGGCAGTGATCCCGGGCAGTCCTTCCACGGTGGCCGGGATCTTGATGAACAGGTTGGGACGATCGACACGGTTCCACAGCTTCTCGGCCAGCTCGATCGTGCGGTCGGTGTCGCGGGCGGCACCCGGATCGACCTCGAGGGACACTCGACCGTCTTGGCCATCGGTGGCGTCGTACACGGGGCGGAGGACGTCGCAGGCGTTCTGCACGTCGGTGGTGGTGATCTCGAAGACGGCGTCGTCGACCTTCGTGTCGGCCTGCTTCAGCTCGGAGACCTGGTCGGCGTACTGCTCGCCCTCGGACAAGGCGGCCGCGAAGATCGTGGGGTTGGTGGTGACGCCCACGACGCCCGAGGACTCGACGAGCTCCGCGAGCCCACCGCTCACGATGCGCTCGCGGGAGAGGTCGTCGAGCCAGATGGACACGCCGGCGTCGCTGAGGGCTTGCAGTCGGTCGTTCATGAGATCTCCTTGGCTTGCATGGTCAGTTGGGTGCGTCTGCGTTGTCGCCGGGGCCGACAGGTCCGGCGGGGCGGGCATGGAACCCGACCGCATCGTTCGACGCGGCGGCCGCGATCGACTCGTGCGCGGCGACGACGACCGCACTCGCGGTGATGCCGAACTCCGCGTACAGCGTCGCGTAGTCGGCCGACGCGCCGTAGTGCTCGATGCTCACGGTTCTGCCGGCATCTCCGACGACGTCGCGCCAGCCGAACGCCACGCCGGCCTCCACCGAGACGCGGGCCCGCACCGTCGGCGGGATGACGGAGTTGCGGTAGGCGACGTCCTGCTGCTCGAACCACTCACGGCACGGCATCGACACGACGCGAGCCTGCACGCCATCGGCGGCCAGCAGCTCGCGAGCCTCGACGGCCAGCTGCACCTCGGAGCCGGTGGCGACCAGGACGACATCGGGGTCGCCGTCAGCCTCCAGGAGCACGTACGCGCCCTTGGCGACATCGGCGGCCTTGCCGAAACCGCTCGATCCGCCTCGCGGGAACGTCGGCACGTTCTGGCGACTGAGGGCGAGCGCCACCGGGCGGTTGGTGATGCCGAGCAGGGTGCGCCACGCGGCCACCGTCTCGTTGGCGTCGGCCGGCCGCACGACGTCAAGACCGGGAATGGCACGCAGAGCGGCCAAGTGTTCGATGGGCTGGTGGGTGGGCCCGTCCTCGCCGAGGCCGATCGAGTCATGCGTCCAGACGTACGTGACCGGCAGCTCCTGCAGTGCGGCGAGTCGCACCGATGGCCGCATGTAGTCGCTGAACACCAGGAACGTGCCGCCATACGGACGAGTGGGGCCGTGGAGCGCGATGCCGTTGAGGACCGCGCCCATCCCGTGCTCGCGGATGCCGAAGTGCAGCACCCGGCCATACCAGTCGCCCTGGAACTCCTTGGTGGAGCGATCGGGCGGGAGGAACGACGGCTGGCCGTCCGGCGTGGTGTTGTTCGAGCCGGCGAGGTCGGCCGAGCCGCCCCACAGCTCCGGAAGCGCGGGTGCAGCGGCGCTCAGGAACTCCCCGGACGCCTTGCGGGTCGCGACGCCCTTCTGGTTCGCGGGGTAGGTGGGGACGTCCTTGTCCCAGCCCTTGGGGAGGGTGCGCGAGCTCATGCGGTCGAGCAGTGCCTTGCCCTTGGCGTTGCCGGCGGCCCACGCATCGAACTTCTGCTGCCACTCGGCATGGGCGGCGGCTCCGCGCTCGCGGGCCTCACGCGTGTGGGCGAGCACGTCGTCGGCGACGATGAACGAATCGTCCGGGTCGAAGCCGAGCTTCTTCTTGGTGGCGGCGACCTCGTCGGCGCCGAGCGCCGAGCCGTGGGAGGCGCCGGTGTTCTGCTTGTTCGGAGCAGGCCAGGCGATGATCGTGCGCAGCACGATGAGGCTCGGGCGGTCGGTGACGTCGCGAGCCGCGGTGTAGGCGTAGTTCAGGGCTGCGACGTCCTCGTCGTAGCCGTTTCCTCCGTTGGTCCAGTCCACGCTCTGCACGTGCCAGCCGTAGGCCTCGTAGCGTTTCGCGACGTCCTCGCTGAAGGCGACGTCGGTGTCGTCCTCGATGGAGATCTGGTTGTCGTCGTAGAGCACCGTGAGGTTGCCGAGTCGCTGGTGCCCCGCCAACGACGACGCCTCGGACGACACGCCCTCCTGAAGATCTCCGTCGGATGCGATGACGTAGACCTGGTGGTCGAAGACACTCTGGCCCGGCGCGGAATCCGGGTCGAGCAGGCCGCGCTCGCGGCGGGCGGCCATGGCCATGCCGACGGCGTTGCCGACGCCCTGTCCGAGGGGTCCGGTCGTGACCTCCACTCCCGGGGTGTGGTGGTGCTCGGGGTGTCCGGGTGTCTGGCTGCCCCAGGTGCGCAGGCTCTTGAGGTCGTCGAGCGTCATCGGGTAGCCGGCAAGGAAGAGCTGGATGTACTGCGTGAGGCTCGAGTGGCCGCAGGACAGGACGAACCGGTCGCGGCCCGGCCACTGCGGGTCGGCAGGGTCGTGGCGCATGATCCGCTGGTAGAGCAGATAGGCGGCCGGGGCGAGGCTCATGGCCGTGCCGGGGTGACCGTTGCCGGTCTTCTCCACGGCGTCCGCGGCCAGCAGGCGGACGGTGTCCACGGCGGTCTTGTCAAGCTTGGTCCAGTCCAGTGCGGGGGTTGCCTTGCTCACTCGCAGGACTCCTGATCTCTCGGTGGATGATCGCCTCGACGACCGCATCATGCCGTCGCTTCGACAGTACTAGCGTGGCTTTGGGCGCGCCTCCCTGCTCCGATCCGGGTTCGCGCGGCGTCGCATCTCGCCTGGCGGCGTCATCGTCGGTCGCCGCCGCCCCCTACGCGCTGCGCGCGTGGGAGGTGCCCCCACCCCCGGTGCGCCTCCCTCCTCCCCCTACTCGCTTCGCTCGTGGGGGGACCCCCATGCCTTGCCAGCCGAGCGCGACCCCACGCGCCCCTCGAACCGGAAGAGGGAGACACGCCCTAGACTCGCCTCCGTGAGTGCAGTCGAGACCCCGATGGCTGCACAGCGCCGTCGAGCCGTCGTCTCGCCCCCATTCTGCCCAAGTCGTGGGTGCATACGTCGCGCTGATGAAGCCGCGCATCATCGAGCTGCTCCTCCTCACCACCGTGCCGGTCATGTTCCTGGCCGCTCGCGACGTCCCGCCGTTCTGGCTCGTGGTCGCCACGGTCGTCGGCGGCACCCTGTCGGCGGGCAGCGCCAACGCGCTCAACTGCGTCGTCGACGCCGACATCGACACCAAGATGCGCCGCACGTCGCGCCGGCCGCTGCCACGACACCAGGTCTCGTCCCACGCTGCCCTGGTGTTCGGCCTCGTGCTCGGCGTCGTCTCCACGGTCTGGCTCGGGCTGCTCGTCAACTGGCTCTCCGCCGCCCTCGCGCTCGCCGCCAACGTGTTCTACGTCGTCGGCTACACGATGATCCTCAAGCGACGCACCACCCAGAACATCGTCTGGGGCGGAGCGGCCGGCTGCTTCCCGGCGCTCATCGGCTGGACCGCCGTCACCAACGAGCTCGCCTGGACCCCCGTCGTGCTGTTCCTCGTGGTCTTCTTCTGGACGCCGCCGCACTTCTGGGCGCTGGCCATGCGTTACCGCGACGACTACGCCGCCGCGGGCGTGCCGATGCTGCCGTCGGTGGTCACGTCGCGCGAGGTGGCTCAGCAGATCATCACGTACTCCTGGGTCATGGTCCTCACCTCGATCGTGCTGTGGCCGGTCGCCGTCACCGGATGGTTCTATCCGGGGGTCGCCATCGCGCTCGGCATCGTGTTCCTCGTCGAGGCCTACGACCTCCGCTCCCGGGCGCGCGACAGCGAGGAGCTGTCGGTCATCAAGCCGATGCGGCTGTTCCACCTCTCCAACGCCTACCTCGCGCTGCTCTTCGTGGCCGCCGCCGCCGACCCATTCCTCCGGTGATCTTCGCCCCAGAAAACCGCGCCCGCGCTGCGCGTGTGAGCTGGAGACATCACGGGTGGCGGGCGCGCTTTCCCGGGGACCCCGAATGATCCCCGGCCAGTGGTCGCCGCACCAGCGTGACGACGGCGAGCTGATCGGCTACCTCGTGCCCGACGAGAGTGGTCTCGTGGTCCCGGTGAACCTGGTCGGACATCCGATCGGCGACGCCATGGATGAGCTCGCCGCCGAGCAGATGCTCGAGGATGCCGGCCTGTCCTACCTCGCCGAGCCGTGGCTGCTGCGCCGCGACGACGGCACGGACCAACGGGTCGTCATCGTCGAGGTCGACGCCGACCACGTCGTGGTCACCGACGCCCAGTTCGCGCTCGTCGTCGGCCGCCCCAAGGACATGGTCGATCGCATCACCCTGTCCGTCCCCACCGATCGGCTCCGCCCGGCATGACCTTCACCCCAGAAAACCGCGCCCTCTTCATCCGGACCGGTGTGGGGGACGCACGACATCGGGCGCGCTTTCCCGGGGACCTCGAAAGAACGTGAGTGGCGACTGGTCGCTCGAGGCCGGAGTCACGATGCGGGTCCGCGAGGTCGGCCCGGACGACTGGGTGATCTGGCGCCTGCTCCGTCAGCGCTCACTCGTGGAGGACCCGCAGGCCTTCGCCGCGTCGGTCGAGCACTTGACCGGCGACCAGGACACCGAGGAGAACTGGCGGGCCCGGCTGGCCAGACCCGGCGCCCGCTTCGTGGCCGAGCACGGCGCGGCACCCGTGGGCATGGTCGCCATCCGGCCGAACGATGACGATGACGGCCAGCAGCTGACCTCGATGTGGGTGGCGCCGCATGTCCGAGGGCATGGCGTCGGGCGGGCGCTCGTCGGTCGGGTCATCTCCGCCGTCGCCGGCAAGCCGCTGTGGCTCCGGGTCATCGACGGCAACGAGACCGCCATCCGCCTGTACCAGCGCTGCGGGTTCGTGCTGAGCGACGACGACCCCGATGGTGAAGGCTGCCGCGCGATGCACCGTTCGCCCTAGCACAAGTACACGTACGGCTACGAGCTGCGTCCGATCGAGATCGACGTCGGCGAGGCGCCACCGCCGACCGCGCCACACCAGGAGGCGCCTCAGGTCATGGAAGCCTGACGGTCCGCTGACACGTCGGCCGTCTCCACCGCCAGCACCAGACGGGTACCGGCGGCCACCAGGATGGCTGCCCCCACGAGGTGCGCCGCCACCAGTGCGACCGGCAGGTCGGTGAAGTACTGCACGAAGCCGATCGTGCCCTGGAGCAGCTCGACGCCGAGCAGGACCAGCGCGTACCGCAGGACGGACGTGCCGCGTAGCGCGATGACCGTCGCGAGAGTGAGGGCCACCAGCACGTAGACGCTCCCGGCATGGACGTGGCTCATGACATGCGGGTCGAGGCCGTTGCGCGGCGAGTCGGCGTCGCCCGCGTGCGGACCGCTGCCGGTGACCACCGTGCCCAGGTAGACGACCACGATCAGTGTGGCGAACGTGAGGCGGCTGAGCACGACCGAGCGGATCGCGAGGTGGCTGCGGGGCTGGTCACGGACGAGGACGACGAGGAGCACCGAGCCGCCGATCAAGGCCATCGAGAGCAGCAGGTGCAGCGAGACGATCCACGGGTTGAGGTTGGTGAGCACCGTGATGCCACCGATGACGCCCTGGAACGGGATGCCGAGCGCCAGCACGACCGCGAGGCGTCGCGCCGTGGATCCGGAGCCGGACCAGCGCCATACGGCGACCAGGGTCCCGACCGCGACGGCGACGAGCACGTACGTGAACATCCGGTTGCCGAACTCGATGACGCCGTGCACGCCGAGCGCGCGATGGGGGACGAACGACTCCTCGGTGCACCGCGGCCAGGTCGGGCAGCCGAGCCCGGAGCCGGTGAGCCGTACGAGCCCACCAGTGAGCACGATCAGCGTGTTCGCGACGACGGAAGCCCACGCCCAGCGCTCGACGGTGGCGCGTTCGGGCGCCAGGAGGACTGCGTCAATGGTCCTCGGCTTCACTCCCATCGGAACGTCCTCGCTGTGAGGAGGCCGGCCCCCAGCGCCCAGACGAGGAGGACGGCCACCGGGAGCAGTCCGGGGGAGTCGCCGTTGAACGCGTCGCGCAGACCCTGCCCGAGCGCGCCCGACGGCAACAGCTCGAGGGCGTGGTGGGTGGAACCGGGGTAGCGGTCGAGCGGGACGATGAGGCCGCCGCCGACCAGCAGCACCACGTAGACGAGGTTGGCGACGGCGAGCGTGGCCTCGGCCCGCATGGTGCCGGCGATGAGCAGGCCGAGCGAGCCGAATGCCGCCGTGCCGAGCAGGGCCAGCACGACGAGCCAGCCGATCGCCGCGACACCGCCGCGCGGTTCCCAGCCGACGAGACGCGCCACGCCCATGAGCACGAGCAGCTGGACGACCTCGATGACCAGGACGGCGCAGATCTTGCCGGCCATCAGGCCCCAGCGCGGCAGGGGAGAGGCGCCCAGCCGCTTGAGGACGCCGTAGCGGCGCTCGAAGCCGGTGGCGATGGCGAGGGACGTGAACGAGGTGGACAGCACCGCGAGGGCCAGAACGCCGGGCGTGATGATGTCGATCGGGCGGCCGGGCCCGAGGTCGACGATCGCGTCGGACCGGGTGCCCATCACGAGCAGCAGCAGCGGGATGACGAGTGTCAGGAGCAGCTGCTCGCCGTTGCGGGAGAGCAGGCGCAGCTCCATCACGGTCTGCGCCCGGAGCATCCGTCCGTTGGTTGCCGCGCCGGGCCGAGGGGAGAGGTCGAGCGTCATCGCAGCGCCTTCCCCGTGAGCTCGAGGAACCGGTCCTCGAGGGTCTGGCGCTCGACGAGCACCGATTCCGCGAGGACACCCTGGCCGGCGCACCAGGCGGTGAGGGTGGCGAGCAGCTCGGGGTCGACGTGGCCGGCGATGACGTAGTGGCCGGTCTGCGCCTCGTCGACCTTGGTGTCGTGGGGGAGAGCGAGCATCAGGGCATCGACGTCGAGGCCGGGACGTGCCGTGAAGCGCACCGTGTTCTTGGCGCCGGACTCCGACAGCTCGACCGGCGAGCCCGAGGCGATGACCTGACCGGCGTCGACGATGTGGACGCGGTCGGAGAGCACCTCGGCCTCGTCCATGAAGTGGGTCGTGAGCACCGTCGTGACGCCGCTGGCGCGCAGCTCGTCGATGAGGTCCCAGGTGGCTCGACGGGCCTGTGGGTCGAGCCCAGCGGTCGGCTCGTCGAGGAACAGCAGCTGCGGGCGGCCGATGACGGCCATCGCGAGGCTGAGGCGCTGCTGCTGGCCGCCGGAGAGCCGCCGGTACGGGGTGCGCCCGCACGGCCCGAGGCCCAGGCGTTCGACGAGTGCGTCGGCGTCGAGCGGGTGCGCGTGCAGTGACGCCATGTGGCGCAGCATCTCGCCGGCGCGCACGCCCGACCAGGCTCCGCCCGACTGGAGCATGACTCCGACCTGCGGCCGGAGCTTGCGGGCATCGGCGATGGGGTCGAGACCGAGCACCCGGACGGAGCCGTGATGCGGTCGTCGAAAACCCTCGCAGGTCTCGATCGTCGTGGTCTTGCCAGCCCCGTTGGGGCCGAGGATCGCGGTGACCTGCCCCTCACTGACGGTGAGTGACAACCCGTCGACGGCGGTGACGCTCCCGTAACGCATCACGAGGTCGTGCACCTCGACGGCGGGTTGACTCACCCGGTCAGTGTAGGGATGTCCGGCAGGCCGGACTCACCAGTAGTGGGGTCTTCCGCCCACCGCACGTCCCGAGGCCCCGAGGATCCAGAGGACGACGCCGATCACCAGCAGGATGGCGCCGATCGTGTAGAGAATGGAGACGTTGAGCACTGCGCCCAAGATCACCAGAATCACGCCAAGAATGATCACAATTTGCTCCCTTTTCGATTGCGACGACTCCGTGTCGTCCGGAGACAGCATCACCCGAATGTCCGTTCGGTGCATCTTGAGCAAGGACGTGAAAGTCTTTCGCCCATGGACCTGCCCGTGATGCCTCCCTTGCAGCCCATGCTGGCCAAGTCGGTCAAGGGGGTGCCGGCCGCTGACTCGGTCGACGGTGGCTTGTCGTACGAGCCGAAGTGGGACGGCTTCCGCGCCATCGTGTTCCGCGACGGTGACGAGGTCGTCATCGCCAGCCGGTCCACCAAGGAGCTGAACCGCTACTTCCCGGACGTCGTGGCCGCGGTGAAGGCGAATCTGCCGGAGCGGTGCGTGCTCGACGGCGAGATCGTCATCGCGCTCGACGGCCGTCTCGACTTCGACGCGCTGAGCCAGCGCATCCACCCCGCGGAGTCGCGGGTCAACATGCTCGCCGAGCAGACGCCCGCCAGCCTGGTGGCCTTCGACTTGATCGCGATCGACGACGAGTCGCTGCTCGACACACCCTTCTCCGAGCGTCGCCAACGTCTCGAGAAGGCGCTGAACAAGGCGTCGGCGCCGGTGCACCTCACGCGGCACACGCTCGATGCGTCCGAGGCCGAACAGTGGTTCGACCAGTTCGAGGGAGCGGGGCTCGACGGGGTCGTGGCCAAGCGGCTCGACGGACCGTACGCGCCGAACGGTCGCACGATGCTCAAGATCAAGCACTCCCGCACGGCCGACGTCGTCGTCGCCGGCTACCGCCTGCACAAGACGTCGACTGCCGAGCGACCGCTGCTCGGCTCGATGCTGCTGGGTCTGTACGCCGACGACGGACGGTTGCAGCACGTCGGCGTCTGCGCATCGTTCTCCGAGGCGCGACGAGCGGAGCTGCTGGAGGAGCTCGAGCCACTACGCGTCGAGTTCGCCGACCATCCGTGGGGCGCGTGGCAGGACGAGGCGGCCCAGGCCAGCGGTCGTCTGCCCGGTGGCCAGAGTCGCTGGAGCGGCGGCAAGGACCTCTCCTTCGTCCCACTGGCCCCGAAGCGCGTCGTCGAGGTGGGCTACGAGCACATGGAGGGGGACCGGTTCCGGCACACCGCACAGTTCAAGCGGTGGCGCGACGACCGCGAGCCCGAGTCGTGCGGCTACGCGCAGCTCGAGGAGGTCGTCGGCTACGACCTCGCCGACGTGCTCAGCTAGGCCGCTCCCAGGGCGGCCGACCTGCGAACGCGGCGATGCGGTCGTAGGGGTCTGCGTCATCTGGCGCCTCGACCTCGGGCTCGAACACCTGACCCCGGTTCTCGGGGGTGAGCGCCTTCGACATGAAGGCGTATCCGCGCTCAGCCACCTCGGGGTCGAGTGCTCGGTCCTGCCCGGTCGCCTGGACGAGGTCCCACGTGTGGACGGCGAACTCCGCGATCTGCCAGTCGGCCGCGCCTTCCTCGGCTTGATCTTCCTGCTGGTGCCATGCGTGGATCAGGTCGTCCGCACTGGAGCGGAACCTCGAGGTCCACTCGCCGGTGACCGGCTCCGGCGGGGCCGACCAGTCCGGGTCACCGCCCTGGACGGCCTCGGTGAAGCGCACCGCATCTGCGATGACGTGTCCGATCAGATGGGCCACGTCCCAGCCCGGGCACGGCGTCGGGTCGGAGAGCTGCTCGCGATGGATGGCGGCGAGCACGTCACCGGTCTGGTCGAGCGCATGCGACAGCGACACGATCGAGTCGTTCGGGCTGGACATCAGGCTCCCTTTCGCGGAGGTCTGCGGTACACGTTCACATTATGGTCACGACCATGACCGATCATGAGCCGGAGATCGAGCAGGTCGTCCGCTCTGCGGTCCGTGTGGTCCTCACCGACTCCGATGGTCGTGTGCTACTCCTGCACATCACTGAACCGCAGCATCCCGACGTCGACGACTGCTGGGAACTGCCCGGCGGCGGTATCCATCCTGGCGAGAACCTGACGCAGGCTGCGCAACGGGAGCTGGTCGAGGAAACGGGACTGACGATTCCGGATGAAGACATCGGCCCACCGCACTGGTTCCGCTCGGTCGGCTTCCTCCATGCCGGTGCGCGGCGATTCCAGGACGAGGCGATCGTTCATGCAGTCGTCGGACAGTCGTCTCCCGTGATCGAGCCGGGCGGACTCACCGACGACGAGCTGGCGACCACCGTTGGCCACCGGTGGTGGAGTGTCGACGACGTCGAGACGAGCGCCGAACGGTTCTTTCCGGGTTCATTGCCCACCATGCTGAGGCGGTTCCTCAACGGCGACAGGATCGTCGAGCCGTTCGAGAGGTTCTCGTAGGAGGCGTTCCGACGTCGTCCGTGGCGACACCCCCGAACCATCACCACACGATGGCGCGGGGGCGCCTCATGGCCAAGAGCGAGAAGTGGGACGAACATGACGCACGTGCGTCGTGAAGCCTCGGAAATAGAAGATGACCGGCTGGTGTGGTCAACCGGTCATCTCGGACGCCCTCAGGGCGGCCCACCACGTCGCATATGCATCTGCCACATGGCGCTCGACGTAAGTTAGCGCCGAAGCGCGAGAGTTGCTTCACGTTTGGGGAAATTTGCGATTTTCGTTGTCACCGCTCGCCAGGAGTGCGCGGAGCGGCGGTCTGTCGTCGGCTGGACGACGATCTCTTGACCTCTCGATCGCATCGGTTTCGGGTGCTGCATGGCGAACGTGCGCGCCCAGGCCGAATTGTGTGCGGAGGTTCGACCCGGGCGGACGTAAGGGTGACATCAGGTTTCGTGGTTGTCGGCCTGACACGCATAGCGACCCGATGCTGCTTCGCCCACCCCTTCGCGGGGCGATCGCCGCGTCCTACTGCGGTGGATTCTCGACGGAGCCACCATCGGGTTCGCCGGGTTCGATGGGCGGATCATCATCGGTCACCGGACCTTCCGGCCCTACATGGTCTGGCGGTTCAAGCGGTGTGTTGGTCATCATTCCTCCTGTGGTCGCCACTCTCGTCGGCGACGCCCGAGTGCGCCACCCGACAACTACACGACGTTTCCGCTCGTGTCCGACCGACTCTTGCTCGGCTGAACCCGCTTCGGCTCGCCCGGCATCTTCGGGGTGCCGAGCGCATAAGCGCTGTGCTACCAGGGAAATCACCGTGTATGTCGGCTTCCAAGCGGAGCGTTGTGGTCCAGATGGCCGGGCGAGTATGGGGCTCGATTGGACTCACATCCCGGCGCTGGCTCCCGCTAATCTTTCGGGATGAGCGACTCCAGTTGGCTGTTGTCGATGCCGGAGACATATGACCGATGCCTTGGTGGCGCGGTCTTCGGCCCGTATGCCGCCGACTTGGCGCGACGCGCCACTGCACTGGCACCAGAGCGAGTGCTCGAACTTGCAGCTGGGACCGGTGTCGCCACCGCTGCGCTGGTCGCGGCGCTCCCGAACGCTGCGATCACCGCGACCGACCTGAACCCGCCGATGGTCACCTACGCGGAGACACGCGTGCCGGGTCCGGTGTGGGAGGTCGCCGACGCGCAGCAGTTGCCGTACACGGAGGCTTCGTTCGACCTCGTCGTCTGCCAGTTCGGCGTGATGTTCCTTCCCGACCGGGTGGCTACCTACCGCGGCGTCCTCCGCGTGCTCACGGCCGGCGGCGCCTTTCTGTTCGCGACATGGGACACGCTCGAGACACACGTTGTCGAGGCGGCGGTCATCGAAGCCATGGCCGAGCTTTTCCCACAGAACCCGCCGGACTTCTTGCGCCGTGTCCCGCACGGCTACGCGGATCAGGAGCAGATCCGCGCCGACGTCGTAAAGGCCGGATTCGATCGGGTGGAGTCGGAGCGCGTCGAGCTCACTGGGCATGCCCCATCGGCCGCGACACTGGCGGAGGGGTACTGCCTGGGCACGCCTCTGCGGTTCGAACTCGCCGAACGGGGTGATCCGGCTGATGTGGTCGAGCCGCTCGCCGCGGCTCTGACTGCTCGATTTGGCCATGGCGGGGTTGACGTCGAGATGTCGGCGCACGTCGTCCTTGCCACGCGAACTTCTTGATACGGCGGTGGCCTGCGCTGACCATCGACGATGGCCCCCGCGCATCACTCCCCGAGTGCACGCGGGCGGTCGCGTGTGTCAGTTGGCATCGGCTCACCGACGCTCACCTTGTGACATCGACCAGTCTTCGCCCTCAGGCGCCGTGTGCGTCTGCGCGCCGCGAGTGGTGACAAACCGTTCAGGTGTGAGCCATAGCGTCGAGGACCTCCGCAAGGACCGCCGGCCTTGACATGAAGGGAGAGTGGCTACCCGGTAGTTCGATTAGCTCCGCCCCCAGGCGTGATGGCGCAAACTCACGCGACCAGTCGGGGTTAACGAGCTGGTCATCGCTGCAGACGATGTAGGTCGTCGTTACGTCGGGATAGTTTTCGAGCGGGCAGGGGACGGAGTAGGGCGACTGAGCCTGAGGGCGCAACCTCGCGATGGCACCATCTGCTGCCGTGTCATCACAGTCCGCATACATGAACTCACGGGCCAGCTCGGCGTCAGCCCACGCGCGACGTCCTTGATCGTCCGCATCGCTCATGCCCGCGACGTACCCCATGTTGAGCATCTTCTCGGAGCCCAGCTGGTCTATGAAGCTGAGCCCGGGGATGGCTGGCAGCGCACATAAGTACACGAGCCTGCGGACGGGGCGGCGAGCCGCGACCAGCGGGACTGTGAAACCCGCAAGCGAATGACCTACCAAAACAGCGTCCGACGCGTCTGAGTCCCTCATTGCTTCGACAACCACGTCCGCGTAAGTTTCGAAAGTCGCGGCAGGATCGTCGCTTGGCAGGTCCATCGCGATCACATCATGGCCAAGGGTCTCGAGCTCGGGCACGAGACGTTCCCAGCACCAGGCGCCGTGCCAGGCTCCATGAACCAACACGAAAGTGGTCATTGCGCGAGCGTATAGACATCTGGCCGGCGGCGACCGGCCGCCGATGAGGTTGAGGTGTACTGGTCGATTCGACCGGGCAGCGGAAGTGCCGTTGAAAAACATCAGCAGCGCGCCAGCGGTAGCGCTAATCTCAGGAGAACCGGTGCTCGTGAGGAAGGACCTGTCATGACAACCCTGACTGAGTTTCGCGAAAAAGTCCGGGCGCGGGTCGTCACGTCCGAGGACGCCGACTACGACGATGCGAGGGCGGTCTGGAACGGAATGGTTGACCGGCGCCCGGCCGTTGTCGTGCAAGCCGAGCAGGTGGCCGATGTCGTCGCCGCGGTGGACTTCGCCCGCGATGAGGGTTTGGAGCTGGCGGTACGCGGAGGGGGGCACAGTGCGCCCGGTTACGGGACGATCGATGACGGCTTGGTCATCGACCTGTCGCCGATGCGTTTCGTGCACGTGGATCCCGCGACCCGCACCGCACGCGTAGGTGGAGGCGCGACCCTAGGTGATCTCAACTACGCAACTCACGCGTACGGCTTGGCAATGCCGGGCGGGATCGTTTCTACGACAGGCGTCGGAGGCCTGACCCTCGGCGGCGGTATCGGCTACCTCACACGTGGGTTTGGACTGTCGATCGACAACCTCCGGTCGGCCGACGTGGTCACTGCCGACGGGCAGATCCGTCGAGCCTCTGCGGATGAAAACGCCGATCTGTTTTGGGCGCTCCGCGGTGGCAGCGGCAACTTCGGCATCGTCACCTCGTTCGAGTTCGACTTGCACCCCGTGGAGCAGGTGGTCGTCGGGATCTTCTTCTATGAATTGGAGCACGCCGCGGATTTGCTGCGATTTTTCCGCCAATGGATCGCGGACGCTGACGAGCGCTACGGCGGCTTTCCCGCATTCCAGGTGGCACCTCCGTTGCCGTTCCTGCCGGAGGATCGGCATGGGGACACGTTCTGCGCCGCCATCGTCCACTGGAGTGGACCCCTCGATGAGGGCGACGCTGCGATGCAGCCGTTCCGCGACCTTGCTCCGCGCGTTGGCGAACTGGTGGAGCCCATGCCGTACCCGTGGCTCAACAGCGCGTTTGACGAGTTGTTCCCTCGAGGTGTCCGCAGCTATTGGAAGGGAAACTACGTCACCGAGTTGACTGACGAGGCGATCGAGGCTCACCTGGCCCACGGCCCGAACGCGCCAAACGCCAGTTCGACGATGCACCTATACCCGATCAATGGTGCGGCCGCCCGCGTCGGTGCCGACGACACGGCGTTCTCGTACCGCCACGCGACGTTCTCCACGGTCATCGTGTCCGCATGGCCGGACGCCACAGACGACGCCAACAACATCGCCTGGGTCCGTGGGTACTCGGCCGCGCTCACCCCCCACTCTGAGGCGGGCGGATACGTCAACTTCATGTCCGACGATGACCAAGGCCGGGTCTCCGACACGTATGGCAGCAACTACGCGCGGCTCGTGGACGTCAAGCGCACATACGACCCGCACAACCTGTTCCGACACAACCAGAACATTCGGCCCTGACCGGAGTCTCAGACCTCCTCGCTCTGGGCTTGACCCTGGCCTTCATGGGCAGCCTCCTGCTCATCCGAACCGGCGGATTGCGGAGACGATCGACGAGAAGCTGAGGACACGAAGGGTCAGCGCCGGCCAGGACGAGCCGCTGGGCCGCGGCTTTGGCGCGCGCGTCGGCGGCAGATGCGCCATAGCGCTCGAGCATTGAGTCCGAGGTCCAGCCGGCAAGGCGCTCGAGGTCGCGCTCCTGCCCGCCGTTCATGAGGAAATCATGGGCGAACGTGTGGCGGAAGCGATGCGGGTGAAGGTCGGGGATTCCCGCGGCTCGTCCTCGAGCCTTGATGAGGTCCCGAGCGCCGTCGGTGGACAGAGCGCCGCGTCGGGTCAGAAACAGCGCGTCGAGGTGAGCATGGCGATGGGTGCGGCGCACGCGGAGGTAGCGGTCGAGCGCCCTGACAGCGCTGTGCTGGCAACGCCACACGACAGCTAGACAACGTTTCCGCTGGTGTCTGAGCGGCTTTCGCTCGGCTGGACGCGTTTCGGCTCGCCCGGCATCTTCGGGTACTCCGGCGGGTAGGGCATGTCGGTGAGGCCGTTCTCGAGGTCGCGCTTCCACCAGTCGAGCAGCGGCTCGAGCGAGTGGTGGACGTCGTCGATGGCCGCGTGGGCGTCGCCGACGGAGGCGAGGCGCGCCGGCACCGTGCGGAGGTTGAACTCGTTCGGGTCGTCGAGATCGGCCAGCTCGTCCCAGGTGACGGGCGTCGACACCGGCCCGCCTTCCTTCGGTCGGAGGCTGTAGGCGGAGGCGATGGTGCGGTCGCGGCAGTTCTGGTTGACGTCGACGAAGATGTTGTCGCCGCGCTCCTCCTTCCACCAGGCGGTGGTGACGCCGTCGGAGCGACGCTCGAGCTCGCGGCCCAGCGCGATGGCGGCGTGGCGCACGTCGGTGAACGTCCACCTCGGCTCGATGCGCAGGTAGACGTGCATGCCGTTCTTGCCGCTCGTCTTGGGGAAGCCGACGATCCCGACCTCGTCGAGGAGGATCTTGAGCTCACCGGCCACCCGGACGGCGTCGACGAACGACGTCGTGCCGTGCGGGTCGAGGTCGATGCGCAGCTCGTCGGGCCGGTCGACGTCGGTGGAGCGGACCGGCCAGGGGTGGAAGGTGATCGCGCCCATCTGGGCGGCCCAGGCGACGGCGGCGACGTGGTCGGGGCAGAGCTGGTCGGCCTGACGCCCGGACGGGAAGTGCACCCGCACGGACTTGGCCCATTCGGGCATGCCGCGCATGAGGCGCTTCTGGTAGAACGCGTCTCCCTGCGGGCCGCGCCCGTGGGTGGCATCGCGCGCCGTGAGCTTCATGCCGGGCAGCACGCCCTTGGGCCACCGCTCCAGCGAGACCGGCCGGTCGCGCAGCGCCCGGACGATGCCGTCGGCGACCGCGATGTAGTACTCGACGACCTCGAGCTTCGTGACGTCTCCGCCCAGGTCCGATGCCGGGAAGATGATTCGATCGGGGCTCGACACGCGCACCGCACGCCCACCGGCGTCGACCTCGACCGCAGCTGTCTTCGACGCCATGACCTGACTCTAGGCGTTTGCGCTGACCAGCCGAGTCATGCCGGCGTGGGTAAGGCTCACCTTCGTTGAATACCCGGAATCAATAAGGGCACACTGGTGTTGTGAAATACGTGCGGCCAGAAGCGGGTATTGCGGAGACGTCGTCGATCGTCGACGACGCGCCGACCCGTGAGCGCGTGGCCACCACCATCATGGAGAACGGCCCGTCGACGGCAGCTGCGCTGGCCGAGCGACTCGGCGTCACTCCTGCGGCCGTCCGCCGCCACCTCGACCAGCTGCTCGCCGACGGCGTGCTCGAGGCGCGTGAGCCGCGCATGCGCGGCCCTCGCGGACGCGGCCGTCCGGCCAAGGTCTTCGTCATCACCGACACCGGTCGCGATCACTTCGGCCACGCCTACGACGCCCTCGCCACGGATGCGCTGCGATTCGTGGAGCAGTCCGGGGGAGACGACGCCGTGAGCGCGTTCGCCCGTCAGCGCCTGGCCGTCTTCGAGGAGCGGGTCCGCCCGCTCATCGACGCGGCCGCGCCGGAGGATCGCGCGAAGGTCCTCGCCGAGGCCCTCACCGGCGACGGCTACGCCGCCTCGGTCGACACCCGGGACTCGGGCGAGCAGATCTGCCAGCACCACTGCCCGGTCGCCCACGTGGCCGGCGAGTTCCCCCACCTGTGCGAGGCCGAGACCGAGATGTTCTCGCGCCTGCTCGGCACCCACGTCCAGCGTCTTGCCACCATCGCCAACGGCGACGGCATCTGCACCACCCACCTGCCACACCAGACGTCCGCTCAAGACACCCCGAAGCCCGCTGCAGAGAGGTTGCCCTCATGACAACCACGTCCGAGACACCGATCCCCAACTCCGTCGAAGAGGCGAATCCCGGCCTCAAGGACGTCGGGCGCTACGCGTTCGGCTGGTCCGACTCCGACGAAGCGGGCTCCACCGCGGTCCGCGGGCTCAACGAGGACGTCGTCCGCAACATCTCCGCGCTCAAGAACGAGCCGGAGTGGATGCTCGACCTGCGCCTCAAGGGGCTCCGCCTCTTCCGTCGCAAGCCGATGCCCACCTGGGGCGCCGACCTCGACACCATCGACTTCGAGAACATCAAGTACTTCGTGCGCTCCACCGAGAAGCAGGCCACTTCGTGGGACGACCTGCCCGCGGACATCAAGAACACCTACGACAAGCTCGGCATCCCCGAGGCCGAGAAGCAGCGCCTCGTCTCCGGTGTTGCGGCGCAGTACGAGTCCGAGGTCGTCTACCACCAGATCCGTGAGGACCTGGAGGAGCAGGGCGTGCTCTTCCTCGACACCGACACCGCGCTCCGGGAGCACCCGGAGATCTTCCAGGAGTACTTCACGACCGTGATCCCGGTCGGCGACAACAAGTTCTCCGCGCTCAACTCGGCGGTGTGGTCCGGCGGCTCGTTCATCTACGTGCCGAAGGGCGTCCACGTCGACATCCCGCTGCAGGCCTACTTCCGCATCAACACCGAGAACATGGGCCAGTTCGAGCGGACGCTGATCATCGCCGACGAGGGCTCCTACGTGCACTACGTCGAGGGCTGCACGGCGCCGATCTACTCCAGCGACTCGCTGCACTCCGCGGTCGTGGAGATCATCGTCAAGAAGAACGCCCGCGTGCGCTACACGACCATCCAGAACTGGTCGAACAACGTCTACAACCTCGTCACCAAGCGCGCCACCTGCGAAGAGGGCGCCACGATGGAATGGGTCGACGGCAACATCGGCTCCAAGATCACGATGAAGTACCCGGCCGTCTACCTCATGGGCGAGCACTCCCGTGGCGAGACGCTGTCCGTCGCCTTCGCCGGCGAGGGCCAGCACCAGGACGCCGGCGCCAAGATGGTGCACTGCGCTCCGCACACGTCGAGCTCCATCCTGAGCAAGTCGGTCGCCCGAGGCGGTGGACGTACGTCGTACCGCGGCCTCCTGCAGGTGCTCGACGGCGCCTACGGATCTGCCAGCACGGTCAAGTGCGACGCGCTGCTGGTCGACCAGATCAGCCGCTCCGACACGTATCCGTACGTCGACGTCCGCGAGGACGACGTCACCCTCGGCCACGAGGCCACGGTCTCCAAGCTCAGCGACGACCAGCTGTTCTACTTCATGTCTCGCGGCATGGAGGAGGACGAGGCCATGGCGATGATCGTGCGCGGCTTCATCGAGCCCATCGCGAAGGAGCTGCCGATGGAGTACGCCCTCGAGCTCAACCGCCTGATCGAGCTCCAGATGGAAGGCGCGGTCGGATGACCGCAACGATCTCAGACGCGCTCGAGCTCGAGCCCGTCGAATCACACCTGCACCCCGAGGGCTCCTTCGTGGTCGACGACCACGTCGTGCCCACCGGGCTGGAGGAGATCTGGCGATTCACGCCGCTCAAGCGACTCCGCGGCCTGCACCAGGACACGCCGCTCGACGGTGACGACTTCACCGTCGAGACCGACACCGCTCCCGGCGTCACCGCTCGGTCCGTCCCGGTCGCCGACTCCGCTCGCGGCGTGTCGGGCTACGTGCCCGTCGACCGCGTGTCGGCCCGCGCCTGGGAAGCCGCGACGTCCGTCTACGAGGTCACGATCCCGAAGGACACGATCGTCGACCAGCCCACCACGGTGCGGGTCAAGGGCGGCGGGCTGGAGCCCGCGACCGCCGGTCACCTGCTCGTGCGCGCCGGTGCCCACAGCAAATCCGTCGTCATCATCGACTACTCCGGATCGGCCACCTGGGCCGAGAACATCGAGGTCGTGCTCGAGGACGGCGCCCAACTGACATTCGTCACCGTGCAGGACTGGGCCGACGACACCGTCCACGTCGTCAACCAGCACGCCCGCGTGGGTCGCGATGCCGCGCTCAAGCACGTCACGGTGACGCTCGGCGGCGACGTCGTGCGCGCCAGCACCTCCGCCGACTACCTCGACACCGGCGGGAGCGTCGAGATGTTCGGCGTCTACTTCGCCGACGCCGGCCAGCACATGGAGCACCGCCTGTTCGTCGACCACACGGCTCCGCACACCCGCAGCAACGTCGACTACAAGGGCGCGCTGCAGGGCCAAGACGCGCATACGGTCTGGATCGGCAACGTGCTGATCCGCAAGATCGCCGAGGGCATCGACACCTTCGAGCAGAACGACAACCTGGTGCTCACCGACGGCGCCCACGCCGACTCGGTGCCCAACCTGGAGATCGAGACCGGCGAGATCGAGGGTGCCGGCCATGCCTCGACCACCGGCCGTTTCGACGACCAGCACCTGTTCTACCTGCAGAGCCGCGGCATCGAGGAGGAAGAGGCGCGTCGACTCGTCGTGCACGGCTTCTTCAACGACATCATCCGTCGCATCGGCGTGCCCGAGCTCCAGGAGCGCCTCGTCGCGGCCATCGAGGACGAGCTCGCCGAGCACATCGGGAGGCTGTGATGAGTCTCGATACGCCCCGCTCGTTCCTCGCGGAGCACTCGACCTCTGAGAAGGGGGCTGCGCCGCAATGACCTTCGTCCCCGCATCCCCGCTTGCCGAGATTCCCGAGGGCGGTGCCATCGCCGTCGAGGTCGACGGCGTCGAGCTCGCGCTGGTGCGCGACGGTGACGTCGTCTACGCCGTCATCGACGAGTGCTCGCACGCCGCCATCCCGCTGTCCGAGGGCGAGGTCGAGGGCAACGAGATCGAGTGCTGGCTGCACGGCTCGCGCTTCGACCTGCGCACCGGCAAGCCCGTCAACCTTCCGGCCACGGAGCCGGTCCAGACCTTTCCCACGACCATCGAAGGCGACACCGTGCTGGTGGACCTTTCGGCTACAGGAGCTGACAACGCATGACCACCCTTGAGATCAAGGACCTGCACGTCTCCGTCAACACCGACGATGGTGCGAAGGAGATCCTGCGCGGCGTCGACCTCACGGTCAACTCCGGCGAGGTGCACGCCATCATGGGCCCGAACGGCTCGGGCAAGTCCACGCTGGCCTACTCGATCGCCGGCCACCCGAAGTACAACGTCACTGGCGGATCGGTGACGCTCGACGGCCAGGACATCCTCGGCATGACCGTCGATGCCCGCGCCCGCGCCGGCCTGTTCCTCGCCATGCAGTACCCGGTCGAGGTGCCCGGTGTGTCGGTCGCGAACTTCCTGCGCACGGCCAAGACCGCGCTCGACGGCGAGGCCCCGAAGCTGCGCACCTGGATCAAGGACGTCAACGCCGCCCTGGAGGGCGTCGATCTCGACCCGACGTTCGCCCAGCGAAGCGTCAACGAGGGATTCTCCGGTGGCGAGAAGAAGCGCCACGAGATCGCCCAGCTCGAGCTGCTCAACCCCAAGTTCGCCGTGCTCGACGAGACCGACTCCGGCCTCGACATCGACGCGCTGCGCGTGGTGGCCGACGGCGTCAACCGCTACACCTCGCAGGCCGACAAGGGCCTGCTGCTGATCACGCACTACACGCGGATCCTGCAGTACATCAAGCCCGACTTCGTGCACGTGTTCGTCGCCGGTCGCGTTGCCGAGCAAGGTGGACGCGAGCTCGCCGACCAGCTCGAGGCCGAGGGCTACGACAAGTACGTGAAGGCGGCCGCCCAGGCATGACCGTTGCAGAGCCGGCCACCTACGACGTGACCAGGATCCGGGAGGACTTCCCGATCCTGGCCCGTCGCATGGCCGGCGATCTCCCGCTGGTCTATCTCGACAGCGCCAACACGTCGCAGAAGCCCACGGCCGTCATCGACACGCTCGACGACCACTACCGGCACCACAACGCCAACGTGGCGCGCGCCATGCACCAGCTCGGCGCCGAGGCCACTGGGGCGTTCGAGGACGGGCGCACCAAGCTCGCCACCTTCATCGGCGCGAACCGGCGCGAAGAGGTCGTGTTCACCAAGAACGCGTCCGAGGCGCTCAACCTCGTCGCCCGCGTGCTCGGCGACGCCGGCCGGGTCGGCGAGGGCTCCGACGTCGTGATCACCGAGATGGAGCACCACTCGAACATCGTGCCGTGGCAGCTCCTCACCGAGCGCACCGGCGCGACCCTGCGCTGGTTCGGCATCACCGACGAGGGCCGCCTCGACCTCGACCAGCTCGAGCAGCTCATCACCGAACGAACCGCCGTCGTCTCGCTCACCTGGGTCTCGAACATGCTCGGCACCATCAACCCGCTCGAGACGGTCATCCAGCGCGCCCATGACGTCGGTGCGCTGGTGGTCGTCGACGCGTCGCAGGCCGTGCCGCAGCTGCCCGTCGACGTCGCGGCCCTCGGTGCCGACTTCGTCGCCTTCACCGGCCACAAGATGGTCGGCCCCACCGGCATCGGTGTGCTGTGGGGTCGCTACGACCTGCTGGCCGAGCTCCCGCCCTTCCTCGGCGGCGGCGAGATGATCGAGACCGTCACGATGGAGCGCTCCACGTTCGCCCCGCCGCCCTCGCGGTTCGAGGCCGGTACCCCGCCGATCGCCCAGGCCGTCGGCCTCGGCGCCGCCGCCGACTACCTCAGCGCCATCGGCATGCACAACGTCGCCGCTCATGAGCGCGAGATCACTGCCTACGCACTCGGACGCCTCCAGGAGATCGACGGCCTCACCGTCGTCGGCCCCAAGGACGCGGAGATGCGTGGGGGAGCCGTCAGCTTCACCGTTGACGGCGTGCATCCGCACGACGTCGCCCAGCTGCTCGACTCTCGGGGGGTAGCTGTGCGGGCGGGTCACCACTGCGCCAAGCCGGCGCACCTGCGGTTCGGTGTGCAGTCCACCACGCGGGCCTCGTTCTACCTGTACACGACGACGTCGGACATCGATGCGCTGGTCGACGCGTTGAACCACACCAAGACCTATTTTGGAGCCTGAGGGGAGGGCACATGGAAGCCTTTGAGACCAACATGGACGCGCTCTACCAGGAGATCATCCTCGACCACTACCGAGACCCACACGGAAGCGGTCTGCGCGACCCGTACGAGGCCGAGGTGCACCATGTGAACCCCACCTGCGGCGACGAGATCACCCTCCGCGTGCACCTCGACGGCGACCGTGTCGCCGACGTCTCGTACGCCGCTGAAGGCTGCTCGATCAGCCAGGCATCCGCCTCGGTGCTCAACGACCTCGTCATCGGGCGCACCGTCGACGAGGCGATGGGCCTGCTCGACGACTTCACCGAGCTCATGCAGGGCCGCGGCAAGGTGGTGCCCGACGACGACCCCCGCAGGGACCGCCTCGAGGACGGCATCGCCTTCGCCGGCGTCGCCCAGTTCCCGGCCCGCATCAAGTGCGCCCTGCTCTCGTGGATGGCCTGGAAGGACGCCACCGCGCAAGCCTTCACCGATCACTCCACCTCCGACCAAGGGGAGAACGAATGACCACCGACCACAGCGACCTGCCTGACGTCGACCTCGAGGCTGCCGCCTCGCCGGCCGGCGCCACCACCAACGAGGACGTCATCGAGGCGATGAAGGACGTCGTCGACCCCGAGCTCGGCATCAACGTCGTCGATCTCGGCCTCGTCTACGGCGTCGACGTCGACGAGCACAGCAACACCGTGCTGTCGATGACGCTCACGTCGGCCGCCTGCCCGCTCACCGACGTCATCGAGGACCAGACGCGTGCCGCGCTCGACGGCATCGTCAACGACTTCCGCATCGAGTGGGTCTGGATGCCCCCGTGGGGCCCCGACAAGATCACCGATGACGGCAAGGAGATGCTCCACGCCCTCGGGTTCAACGTCGGCTGAGCCGAGCGAGCGCATCGAGTGAGCGTGAACCCAGGTTCAGCGTGTGCGCCGCCGGCGCCCCGCGAAGCCAGCTTCACACGCACACGAGGCTGACCTGGAACGGTTTGCCCTCCTCCAGCGCTTCGGCGGCGCGAACCGCCTTCTTCATCGGCAGCACGTAGGCGCGCTGCTCCATCGAGGGGAACAGCGATGTGCGCCAGGTGGTGGCTCCCACGGTGACCTCGACCTTGATCGATCCGAAGCCCCCTGCAGACGTTCCATGGCGCTCTTCGATGTCGTCGCTCGTGTCGTCGGGCACGGTGACGAACCACCAGGAGCTGTCGTCCTTCCACAGCCACAACGACGCCGAGAACTCGTACCGCGTCGCCGTCATGGCCGCCACGCTACGACGCGACAGCGACAGCCCGCGAGATCCGAGACGACCGTCCTCAGCGTCGCGCGAGGCTGACCACACGCAGGATCGCGTCGATCACGAGCTTGGGGTCGGCTTCTTCGACGGCATGACCGGTGGTGACGACCACCTGCTCGGCGTTCGGACTCAGCACGAGCCAGCCCTTCTGTGCCTTGACGTTCTCGCGCATTCCTCGCTGCTCCGACGGGAACGGTGACTCGGCGATCTCCTCCTCGGAATACCGGTTCGAGATGACCTTGATGGGGATGTCGCCGATCTCCGTGCGAGCCGCCCACGCGTCCTTCTCGACCTGCAGGTAGTCACGCTTCTCGACGTTCTCCGGATGGCTCGGGTCGGTCTCCTCGACGATCTCGGCAGGCGGGTCCTTGAAGGGGGCAGGCACCTCCACGAAGACCATCCCGGCGACGTCGTCGGGGTGTTCGACCGCGTATCCGGCCGTGATGTAGCCGCCGCCGGACGTGCCGACGAGCACGTACGGGCCGGGAATCGGCGTGGCCTCGATGAGGGCCTCGAGGTCGCCGACGAGCTCCTGGTAGCCCCGCGGGCCGGGAGGCGGGTCGCTGCTGCCGAGTCCGGCGCGGTCGTAGACGCACGTGCGCGTCTCCGCGGCGATCTCCTTCTCGGCGAACGCGTAGGAGTCGCTGGTGTCCAGGTCCCCGCCTTCCATGACGACGGTGGGTGATCCGGACCCCGTGCACCGGACGTAGAGTCCGCGGTCGCCCTCGACCTTGACGACCTTGTCGAGTGGCTCCGAAGCGGCATCCTTGGGCGTCGCGGTCTTCGTGGGCTTGTCGTCGGCGCCACATGCGGCCGGCGCGATAGAGAGCAGGAATACCGCCACAACAGCAGCGGCCTTGCGTCCTGGGGAGTTCATGATCTGAGTGTGGTCGGAGTGGTACCGACGGCGCCTCAGTGGGAGCACCAATGTTTGGTGCGTGCTGGCACCTGCCGTGGTTCGGCCCAGCGTGCCAACGTCCGTACACTGGGTTCATGAGGTTTCCGCTGCTGCTGTAGGCCCGGGCCGTCATGCCCGTCCACGCCCTACCGACCGGAAAGTCCCCATGCTCACCGCTCAGAACGTCGAGCTGCGCTTCGGCGCCCGGCTCCTGATGTCCGACGTGTCGTTCCGCATCGCCGCGGGCGACAAGATCGGCCTGGTCGGGCGCAACGGCTCCGGCAAGACGACGCTCACCCGCATCCTCGCCGGCGACGGACAGCCCACGGGCGGCAAGGTCACGTCCACCGGCACCATCGGCTACCTGCCCCAGGACCCGCGCATCGGTGACGTCACCATCACCGCGCGAGACCGCATCCTGAACGCGCGCGGACTCGACGACGCCCTGCGTCGCATGCGCGCCGCCGAGGAGGAGATGGGGTCGAGCGATCCCGAGGTCGCGGAGCGAGGCATGAAGCGATACGCCCGCGCGGACGCCGACTTCGGCGCTGGTGGTGGATATGCAGCCGAGTCCGAGGCGGCCACGATCGCCTCCAGCCTGGGTCTGCCGCAGAGGGTGCTCGACCAGCAGCTCAGCACGTTGTCCGGCGGGCAGCGGCGACGCATCGAGCTGGCCCGCATCCTGTTCTCCGACGCCGACACGCTGCTGCTCGACGAGCCCACCAACCACCTCGACGCCGACTCCGTCGTCTGGCTGCGCGGGTTCCTGGCGAGCTATCGCGGCGGGCTCGTGGTCATCAGCCACGACGTCGAGCTGCTCGAGCAGACCGTCACCAAGGTGCTGCACCTGGATGCGAACCGGGCCGAGATCGACGTCTACAACATGGGCTGGCGGTCGTACCTGATGCAGCGTGAGACGGACGAGCGTCGTCGCCGTCGCGAACGGGCGAACACGATGAAGAAGGCCGAACAGCTGACCGACCAGGCCAACCGGATGCGCGCCAAGGCCACGAAGGCGACGGCCGCACAGAGCATGCTCAAGCGGGCCGAGAAGATGATGGCCGGCCTGGAGGACGAGCGCGCGCAGGACAAGGTCGCCCGGATCAAGTTCCCCAGGCCCGCACCGTGCGGCAAGACCCCGCTCACCGCGGCCGAGCTGTCCAAGTCCTACGGATCGCTCGAGATCTTCACCGACGTCGACCTCGCGATCGACCGGGGGAGCCGCGTCGTCGTGCTCGGCCTCAACGGTGCCGGCAAGACCACGCTGCTCCGCATCCTCAGTGGCACCGACGTTCCCGACACCGGCTCGGTCGTGCCGGGTCACGGGCTCAGGATCGGCTACTACGCGCAGGAGCACGAGACTCTCGACACGTCCCGCACGGTGCTTGAGAACATGCAGTCGGCGGCCCCGTCGCTCACGGACACCGAGGCGCGCAGTGTGCTCGGCTCGTTCCTCTTCAGCGGTGACGACACCGCCAAGCCGGCCGGCGTGCTCTCCGGCGGCGAGAAGACGAGGCTCGCTCTGGCCAGCCTCATCGTCTCGAGCGCCAACGTCCTGCTGCTCGACGAGCCCACCAACAACCTGGATCCCGCGTCGCGAGCCGAGGTGCTGGCCGCGATCCGCACCTACGAGGGCGCGATCGTGCTCGTCAGCCACGACGAGGGCGCTGTCGCAGCCCTGGAGCCCGACCGCGTGCTCCTGCTGCCCGACGGCGACGAGGACCTCTGGAGCGACACGTACGCCGACCTCGTCAGCCTCGCCTGAACGGGCCGTGACGTCGGTCTCGGGACCTTTTGCTCGCTGCGCCGAAGGAGTAGGTTCCCGTCCAACGGGGGACACGGACTCCTGGAGGCATCATGGGAACCACCGCTGTGGACGGTTTCGGCGGCAATCTGCTGGAAGATGGCGACGACGGCTACGACGACGCCCGCTCGATCTTCAACGCGATGATCGACCGCCGACCCTGCGCTCATCGCCCAGTGCGAGTCGGCCGCCGACGTCAAGGCAGCACTCGCGCACGCCTCGGCGAACGGATTGGAGGTCGCGATCCGCGGCGGCGGGCACAGCGTCGCCGGCGCGAGCGCGATCGACGGTGGGCTCGTCATCGACATGCGGCCCATGAACACCGTCGAGGTCGACCCCGAGGCGAAGACCGCCACGGTGGCCGGTGGCGCGACCTGGAGCCACTTCGACCGCGCCACGCAGGAGCACGGACTCGCCACCACGGGGGGCCGCGTCTCGTCGACCGGCGTCGCCGGCCTGACTCTTGGTGGCGGCTCAGGCTGGCTCGAGCGTGAGTGGGGACTCGCGTGCGACAACCTGCTCGAGGTCGAGATCGTCACGGCCGACGGGCGGACGGTGACGGCCAGCGAGGACGAGAACAGCGAGCTGTTCTGGGCTCTGCACGGAGGAAGCGGCAACTTCGGGGTGGCGACCAGGCTCGTCTTCCGGCTTCACTCTCTTTCGGCGTCCACGCTGGCCCTGCTGCTGTGGCCCTCCGATGCCGCACCCGAGCTCGCGCGTACCTACCGCGCCCTGATGGAGGCCGGTGCTCCGACGCAGCTCGGCGGCGGCGTCGCGTACTTGACCGGACCGCCGGAGCCGTTCGTTCCAGAGCACCTTCAGGGTGAGCGGGTCACGGGCGTCATCGGCGTCTACGCCGGGACCGAGGCCGAGCTACGCGAGGCGCTGGCACCGATCTACGCGATGGATCCCCAAGGCGGGCTGACGGCCGAGATGCCGTACGCCGACATCCAGTGCGCCATCGACGACCCGCCCGGATTCCGCAACTACTGGTCGGCCTCCCACCTCGCGTCTCTGACCGACGACGTGCTCGACCTCTACTGCGGTCAGGGCGAGGAGATGATCGTGCCCTCGCCGTCCCAGCACCTGTTGATCCCGTGGGGCGGCGCTGTCGCCGAGCAGGCGACGGACTGGCCGATGACGCACCGGGGTGCGACCTGGGTGACCCACCCGTTCGGGCTCTGGGACGACGCCGGCGACGACGAGCGCGGCAAGGCCTGGGTCAAGCGATCCACGGCGGAGATGAAGCCGCACGACATCGGCTCGGTCTACCTCAACTTCGTCGCGGACGCGGCGGAGGACCAGGTCCGCGCCAGCTACGGCGAGGAGAACTACGGGCGGCTCTCGGCGGTGAAGTCCGAGTACGACCCGAACAACGTCTTCCACCTGCACCACGCGATCAAGCCGATGGCTCCGGCCTAGCCTCCCGGCGCTCCTTCCGCTCGATCCAGGCGAACCAGAACCAGCCGAACACGGCCAGCCCGGCGAAGAACCACCACTGCAGGGCGTAGAAGAAGTGCGGGCCCTGACCCAGGTCCGGTCGAGGCTCGAGGTCGAGCGACGTCGCTGCCGGCGGCTGCTGGTTGCGCAGGTTCAGGTAGCCGGAGGCGAGCTCGTAGGGCACGAAGGACGCCATCCCCTCGCTGGAGATCGCTCTGACCTGCCCGTCCCGGGGTCGCACGGCGTCGTCGTCCGCCCCGCTGTCCTGGCGCAGCCAGCCCATGACCTTCACGTCGCCGTTCGGGGGAGCGGGCACGTCCTTCGGTCGTTCGGAGTTGTTCTGCGTCTGGAGCCAGCCACGGTTGACGAGGATCGCCGAACCGTCCGACATCACCAGCGGCGTCACGACGTCCACGCCAGGCGCGCCGTCACGGGTCGTGAACGTCACCGTCACCTCATGATCCAGGTCGTACGTGCCCGTCGCTCGCACCCGCGTCCACTCCGACTGCGCGTCGACCTCGTCGCCCGGATCGAGCGCGCTGGAGAGCGGCACGGGATCCGCGGCCAGATGGCGCTCGACCACCTTGTTGGTTTCGAGCCGGTGCTCCAGCCGGTGGAGCTGCCAGAAGCCCAGCCGGATGCAGATCCCCGACAACACGATCACGAAAAGTGCGAAGCCGATCCAGCGACGACTCAGCAGAAAGCTGTGCTGATTTCTGGGCTGGTCTCTGGCCACGAGATGACGGTAGTTCTCGCGAGCGCCCCGCTCCCGGGCAGGGGTGGATCGCACCACCTAGGCTGGAGGTATGGAACTGGTGGATCAGCACGGGAGAGTGGCGACCGACCTGCGTGTGTCGCTGACCGACCGCTGCAACCTGCGCTGCCAGTACTGCATGCCTGCCGAGGGCCTCGACTGGATGCCCACGGAGGAGACGCTCACCGACGACGAGCTCATCCGGCTCATCGGCATCGGGGTGGAAAGGCTCGGCATCCAGGACGTGCGGTTCACGGGCGGCGAGCCGTTGCTGCGTCGCGGGCTGCCGGCCATCATCGCCGCCACCAAGGCCCTGCGCCCCACGCCTCGAACCGCCATCACGTCCAACGGCCTCGGCCTCAAGCGCACCGCGCAGGCGCTGGCCGATGCAGGCCTCGACCGCGTCAACATCAGCCTCGACACCACCGATCCGGAGACGTTCGAGCGCATCACGCGCCGCGACCGCCTGACCGATGTGATCGAGGGACTCGAGGCCGCTTCGGCCGCGGGCCTCGACCCGGTCAAGGTCAACGCCGTGCTGCTGCGCGGCTTCAACGACCAGGAGGCGCCCGATCTTCTGCGTTGGTGCATGAAGCACGGCTACGAGCTGCGCTTCATCGAGCAGATGCCGCTCGACGCCCAGCACGGCTGGCAGCGCGACGAGATGGTCACCGCCGAGGAGACGCTCGACCGGATCACCGAGCAGTTCCGTCTCACGCCACTCGACGGTCGCGGATCGGCGCCGGCCGAGAAGTTCCTGGTGGACGACGGCCCCCACACCGTCGGCATCATCGGCTCGGTCACCCGCCCGTTCTGCGGCGACTGCAACCGGGTGCGACTCACCGCCGACGGCCAGATCCGCAACTGCCTGTTCGCGCGCGAGGAGTCCGACCTGCGGGCGCCGCTGCGCGACGGGGCGACCGACGACGAGCTGGCCGAGCGCTGGAAGCTCGCCATGGCGGCCAAGCTGCCGGGCCACGGCATCAACGACCCGTCGTTCCTCCAGCCCACTCGGCCCATGTCGTCCATCGGCGGCTGACCGCTACTCGTCCAACGAGAGCGTCTCGCGGTAGAACCCACGGCGGTCGAGGAAGTCACGCAACGTCGGCTCGTGCTCGTCGCACGCCAGCCAGGTCTTGCGGCGGTCGGGGGTGTGGATCTTCGGGTTGTTCCACACGACCCGGTGTTGCGCGGCGTTCGTGCAGCCCCTCGAGGAGCAGATCAGCTCGTCCGGCGGCGACTCGGGAGCGGGGTCAGTCACTGGACGGACCGGGCTCGAGCTTTCCGTACGGCTCGGGCTTGATGATGTCGCTGCCGGCGCCCTTGGCGCGCGTTCCCGCGTTGGCGAGGATCACCGACGTGTACGGGAGCACCACCGCACCGGCGATGAGGACCCACGGCACCCAGCCGTTGCCCATCGTCTGCCACGCCACGACGGCGCCGACGAAGCACAGGGTGCGGATGCCCATGGAGATTCCGTACCGCAGCTCGCGCGATCCGATGTCGTCGCTGCGGCCCGAGCTGGCGGACGTGATGGAGTACACCGGCTCACCCTTGGGGTCCTTGCGGGCGTCTCGATCCATGCCTCCAGCCTACGCTCCGGGTCATGGGCGGCATGATGGACGCATGAGCAATCGCACCTACCGAATCAGCGAGGTCGTCGGCACGTCCCCCGACGGCATCACCGAAGCCGTCCAGAACGGCATCTCACGGGCGGCCAGCACGCTGCGACACCTCGACTGGTTCGAGGTCACCGACATTCGCGGCCAGATCGTCGACACCGACGTGTCGCACTACCAGGTCACGATGAAGCTCGGCTTCCGCCTCGAGGACGATGAGTGAACCGAGGCCGCTCAGCGGTCGAGCGTGAACTCAGGTTGAGCGTGCACGCCGAAGGCGTCCGAGCGAAACCACCTGCGACGCAACGCGGCTAGTCGGCGGCGTCTGCCGCTTCGACTTCTTCGCGCGTGATGCCGAGGAGGTACACGATCGAGTCGAGGTAGGGCATGTTCACCGACGTCTGGGCCTGGTCGCGCACGACCGGCTTGGCGTTGAACGCCACGCCCAGCCCGGCGGCGGCCAGCATGTCGAGGTCGTTCGCGCCGTCGCCGATGGCCACGGTGTTCTTGATCGGGATGTCGGCCTCGTCCGCGAACCGGCGCAGCGCGTCGGCCTTGCCGGCCCGGTCGATGACCTCGCCGGTCACGCGTCCGGTGAGCCGCCCGTCGACGATCTCCAGCTCGTTGGCCGCCACGTAGTCGATGCCGAGCTCCTCGGCGATCGGCCCGATGATCTCGGTGAAACCTCCGCTCACCAGCGCGAACCGGTAGCCGAGGCGCTTGAGCGTCCGCACCATCGTGCGGGCTCCGGGGGTGTACTCCAGTGAGGCCCGCACGTCGTCGAGCGCCGAGGCCTCGAGACCCTTCAGCAGCGCCACGCGCGCCCGCAGCGACGCCTCGAAGTCGAGCTCGCCGCGCATGGCCTCCTCGGTGATCCGCGTCGACGTCCGCGACACAGCCCGCATGCTCGGCCAGCATCTCGATGACCTCGCCCTGGATGAGGGTGGAGTCGACGTCCATGACGACGAGACGCTGCGCGTGCCGCAGGATGCCGCGCTCCTCGACCGCGATGTCGACGCCGTGCTCGTAGGCCGCTGCCGCGAGATCGGACTGCAGGACGTCCGGGTCGGCTCCCGAGACCTCCATGCGCAGCGCCGTGACGGGATAGCGAGCCAGGCGCATGATGCGGTCGATGTTGCCGCCCGCGTCCGTGATGCGTTGCGTGATGGCGGCCATGGCAGCCGGACGCAGCGGGTGACCGAGCAGCGTCACCTGTCCGCGGCCGACGCGACGCGGCCGGTTGTCGCCGATGCCCTGCTCGAGCTCGACCTCGAGCCCGAACTCCTCGCCCACCGTGCGCATCGTGTGCTCGAACGTCGCCTCGTCGACCGGGACGGTCACCAGCGCGCTGAGCATCAGCCGGCCTCGCACGATGAGCTGCTCGACGTCGATCACCTCGATCTCGAAGCCCGCGAGCTGCTCGAACAGGCGCGTCGAGACGCCACTTTGGTCGGCGCCGATGAGGGTGACGAGGACGGTGGGATCGGTGAGGTGGGGTGTCGGTACGTGCTCGGTCATCGCCCCTGAGGCTATCGCCCAGGCGCGGATGCCGGGCGTGGGCGGCACATGACAGAGCTCGCGATAGCCCGCGATAGGTTGGACCGGACCGGACGGAACACGAAGCGGGGAGGGTGCATGTCGTCGGCTTTCGAGCTCACTCGGGTGAGTGTCGTCCGGCCCGGCAAGATTCTCCTGGACAACGTCTCGTGGTCCGTCGAGGTCGGCGAGCGGTGGGTGGTCCTGGGTCCGAACGGCGCAGGCAAGAGCACGCTCATGCAGGTCGTCGGCGCCACGATGTTCCCGAGCAGCGGGACGGCCGACGTGCTGGGTCATCGCCTCGGTGAGGTCGACGTCTTCGACCTGCGCACGCGCATCGGCCACACCGGCACGTCCATCGCCGAGCGCATCCCGCCGCACGAGACCGTCCGCGACGCCGTCATGTCGGCCGCGTACGCGGTGCTCGGCCGCTGGCAGGAGCAGTACGAGGACCTCGACGCCAAGCGCGCCGACCAGATCATGGGCGAGCTCGGCATCACCGCTCTGGCCGACCGCACGTTCGGCACGCTCTCGGAGGGTGAGCGCAAGCGCACGCTGATCGCGCGCGCCCTGATGACCGATCCCGAGCTGCTCCTGCTCGACGAGCCGGGCGCCGGCCTCGACCTCGGAGCGCGCGAGGACCTCCTCGCCAGCCTGGAGGTGCTCTCCGAGGCGGACGGCGCTCCGGTGCTGGTCATGGTGTCGCACCACGTCGAGGAGATCCCGCGCGGCTTCAGCCACGTGCTGATGCTGCGTGACGGAAAAGTCGTCGCCCAGGGGCCGCTGCCTGAGACACTCACAGCCAAGGCACTTGGGTCGCACGTTCGGCATGCGGCTCGACCTGACCGTGGAGGATGGACGCTACGGCGCGCGTCGGGCAGCATACGGGCACCGGGCCGGTTAGACGCCCACGATGAAGGAGCTTGCATGATCGACTGGATCACCGATCACGCCTGGGTCACCTGGGTGGGTCTCGCCGTCGTGCTGGCCATCGTCGAGCTGATGAGCCTCGATCTCGTGCTGCTCATGTTCGCGATCGGGGCGCTCGGCGCCGCCGTCGCCTCCGGTCTCGGCGCGCCTGTCTGGGTGGCCTTGCTGGTGTTCGCCGTCGGTGTCTACGGCGTTGTTGTTCCTGGTTCGTCCACCGCTGGTCGAGCGGCTGCATGCCGGCCCGACCCTGCAGACCGGGCACCAGAACCTCGTCGGCCACGACGCCGTCGTCATCGAGCCCGTCGACTCGCGCTCCGGCCGGGTCAAGCTGGCCAGCGAGGTCTGGTCGGCCCGCACTGACGGAGCGGAGTCGTTCGACACCGGCGCCGAGGTCCACGTCATCCGCATCGACGGCGCCACCGCCGTCGTCACAGGCAAGGAGTCCTGATGTCCGCCATCACCATCGTCCTGATACTGCTCGCGGTCCTCGCGGTCGCGGTCGTCTCGATGACCGTCAAGATCGTCCCGCAGGCCCGTGCTGGCATCGTCGAGCGCTTCGGCAAGTACCGCGCCACGCTGCCGGCCGGCCTCAACATCGTCCTGCCGTTCGTCGACAAGGTCCGCTACATGATCGACCTGCGCGAGCAGGTCGTCTCGTTCCCGCCGCAGCCGGTCATCACCGAGGACAACCTGACCGTGTCGATCGACACCGTCATCTACTTCCAGGTCACGGACGCGGTGTCGGCGACCTACGAGATCGCCGACTACATCCAGGCCATCGAGCAGCTCACCATGACGACCCTGCGAAACATCACCGGTGGCATGACGCTCGAGCACGCCCTCACCAGCCGCGACCAGATCAACTCCGGCCTGCGAGGTGAGCTCGACGGCGCCACCGGCAAGTGGGGCATTCGCGTCAACCGGGTCGAGCTCAAGGGCATCGACCCGCCGCCGTCGATCATCGATGCGATGGAGAAGCAGATGCGGGCCGAGCGCGACAAGCGCGCGGCCATCCTCACGGCTGAAGGTGCGCGGCAGTCCGCCATCCTCACCGCAGAAGGCGACAAGCAGGCGCAGATCCTCACCGCCGAGGGCGAGAAGCAGGCGCAGATCCTCAACGCCCAGGGCGACCGTCAGGGCGCAATCCTTCGCGCCCAGGGCGAAGGGCAGGCCATCCTCACGGTCTTCCAGGCCATCCACGACGGCAACCCCGACCAGAAGCTGCTGTCCTACCAGTACCTGCAGATGCTCCCGAAGATCGCCGAGGGCGAGAACGTCTCCACGTGGATCATCCCGGCCGAGGTCACCAAGGCGCTCGGCACGCTGGGCGGCTCGTTCGGCAAGATCCCGGTCGACGGGGGCGGCAGCAACAAGCGCGTCGACATCGACGAGCCGGTCGTGGCCGACGATTCCGAGGACGCGGACACCCAGGCGGCGGTCGAGGCTGCTCTCAAGGCCGCCAAGGACGCCGAGGGCCCTGGTGGCGGGTTCAAGGGTCCCGGCGGTGACGTCGTGCTCCCCACCGTCGATTCGCCACCGCCGACGGAAGAACCACCCAGGGCCTGAGCGTCAGTGCTGGTACGTGCCCTGGATGATGGCGCGGCCCAGCGACTTGAACGTGAGGTTGCCGCCCACCTGCCCGGGTGGCGTGTCGGAGTCGACGCCGAGTGAGGGCTCGCCCACGGCGTGGACCACGAAGAAGTAGCGGTGCACCTGGTCGCCCTCGGGCGGGGCGGCGCCGCCGAAGTTCTTGTCGCCGAAGTCGTTGCGGGCGTGGAAGGCATCCCCGGGCAGGGTGTCGTCACTGGCGCCCGCTCCCGCCTCGAGCGACGTGACGTCGCCGGGGATGTCGATGGCGATCCAGTGCCACCACCCGGACGGCGTCGGGGCGTCGGGGTCGAAGCACGTGACGGCGAACGACTGCGTGCCCTCGGGTGCGCCGCTCCACGAGAGCTGCGGTGAGGTGTCGCCGAACGCCTGGACCTGGTTGTCCTTGAGTGGCTGGCCGTCCGAGACGTCATCGCTGATCACGCTGAACGAGGCCGCGTCGGGCAGCAGGGGATAGGGGTCGGGTGTGACGGGTCGATCGAGGTTCATGCGGCCTAGGCTAGTCCGGTGGCCGAGATGACACAGGTGGACGATCTCGACGATCCGCGGCTCGGCGACTACGTGCGTCTGCGTGATGTCCAGCTCCGCACGAGGCTCGAGTCCGAACGCGGCATCTACCTCGCCGAGGGAGAGAAGGTCGTGCGTCGCGCGGTCGAGGCCGGGCACCGTCCGCGGTCGTTCCTCATGGCACCGCGCTGGCTCGACGGGCTCGCCGACGTGCTCGATCGATCGGACGCGCCGTGCTTCGTCCTGGACGACTCACGGATCGAGTCGCTCACCGGTTTCCACGTCCACCGCGGTGCCCTCGCCGCTCTCGAGCGTCCCGAGCCGGTGCCCGTCGCCGACGTCCTCGCCGACGCGAGGAGGGTCGTCGTGGTCGAGGACCTCGTCGACCACACGAACATCGGCGCGGTGTTCCGCAACGTCGCCGCCCTCGGGTTCGACGCGGTGCTGCTCTCGCCGCGGTGCGCCGACCCGTTCTACCGCCGCTCGATCAAGGTCGCGATGGGTGCGGTGTTCCAGCTGCCACACGCTCGCTTCGACGACTGGTACGCCGCACCCGATCTGCTGCGCGACGCCGGCTTCACGACGTATGCGATGACGCTGGCCCCCGACGCCGTGCCGCTCGATGGCGTCGAGACCGACATCGACCGCCTGGCCGTCGTCGTCGGAGGCGAAGGCCACGGGCTCAGCGACCACTGGGAGCGCGAGGCCGACGTGCGCGTCACCATCCCGATGGCTGCCCGTGTCGACTCGCTCAACGTCGCCGCGTCCGTGGCGATCGCCTGCTGGCACCTGCGTGGTCAGTCCGCCGGGACGATGGGGGAGACGGGCCAGTCCGACGGGTAGTGGGCGGCGAGCTCCTCGTGCCGCTTGTTCAGCTGCTTCCGTGATCGTTCGGGAAGCCGGTCGCCGAAGACCGTGCCGAACACATGGTCGGTCTCGTGCTGGAGGCAGCGGGCCAGGAGACCGGTGCCGTCGAACTCGACGGGCTCTCCGTGCTCGTCGACACCGCTGACGTGGGCCTGGTCGGGCCGTGAGCACTCGATGTAGGCGCCGGGAAGCGACAGGCAGCCCTCGTCCGCCGCCTCGAGCTGACGGTCCTTGCCCTCGGGGAGGGTCAGCACCGGGTTGCAGACCACGCCGGTGACCTGGACGTCGTCCTCGTCCGGGCAGTCGAACACGAACACCTTGAGGTCGACCCCCACCTGGTTGGCGGCGAGACCGACCCCGGCCGCCGCGCGCATCGTCGCGACCATGTCGCGCACGAGCGTCAGGAGGTCGTCGTCGAACGTGGTGACGTCGGCGAGCTCGCGGTGCAGCACTGCCGTGCCCCACCGGATGATCGGGCGGACGTCGCCGCCGGGTGGCAGGGGACGGGCCTGCGAGCCGGACACGTGGACTCCTTCTCACTCTGTCTCCGCACGGTCGAGTGCGCGGGCCTACGCTATCGAGCGACCGCTGGACGCAGATGAGGTGGTCCGGCAATGTGACGTCGAATACCATCGGTATTCGAAGTGCAACTCTGAGTTACACTTTCACACCGGTAGGCACTGTGTCATTGCCGCCTTGGGCCCGGCATCCCGCCTGGGGTCCAACCGTTCACAAGGAGTATTCGTGGCCAATCGCAGAGACCCCATGGGTATTGGTCTGGCGGTCCTCAATCGCATCGCCAGCTCGTCGGCCATCGACCGCCTCGGCCTGCGCAAGACCGCCGAGAAGGCCGTCTATCGGGGCGCGAAGGGCGGCTTCCAGGCCGCCGGCGCCGCCGGACGCACGTTCAAGCGCGTGAAGGGCTCCGGCCAGCCGACCCGCCTCAGCGCCGCCCCCGATGGGGGCGTCTTCGACCTGGCGCCCACCGAGGACCAGGAGATGATCGTCGGCGTCGTCCGCGAGTTCTCCGAAGAGGTCCTGCGACCGGGTGCCGCGACCGCCGAGGCCGCCAACGACACGTCCAAGGAGGTCCTCGCCCAGACCGGCGAGTTCGGCCTCACCCTCCTCAACGTCCCCGAGGCCCTCGGTGGACTCTCCGACGAGCGCTCGACCGTCACGGGAGTCCTCGTCGCCGAGGCGCTCGCCGAGGGCGACATGGGCCAGGCCGTGGCCTGCCTCGCACCGGCCGCCGTCGCCACCGCCATCTCCCTGTGGGGCACCGACGAGCAGCAGCAGACCTACCTCCCCGACTTCACCGGCGACGACGTGCCGGCCGCCGCGCTCGCCGTGGCCGAGCCCCGTGCCCTGTTCGACGCCCTGGAGCTCCAGACGACCGCCACGAAGACCGACGACGGCTACACGCTGGACGGCATCAAGTCCGCGAGTCGTCCGTGGCACCGAGGCCGAGCTGTTCATCGTCGCCGCCGCGCTCGACGGCGAGCCCCGCTTGTTCCTGGTCGAGTCGAGCACGTCGGGCGTCAGCCTGGCCGCGGACCCGAGCATGGGACTGCGCGCCGCCGGCCTCACCCGGCTCGCGCTCGACGGTGTCGCCGTCCCCGAGTCGGCGATCCTCGGCGACGCCGACGCCTACCGCGAGTGCATCCGGCTGTCGCGACTCGCCTGGGCCGCGCTCGCGCTCGGTGCCGGCAAGGCCGTGCTCGACTACACGTCGGAGTACGTCAAGACCCGTGAGGCGTTCGGCGAGCCCATCGCACACCGCCAGTCGGTGGCCTTCATGGTCGCCAACATCGCGATCGAGCTCGAGGGCATGCGGTTGGTGACGTTGCGCGCCGCGTCGCGTGCCGAGCAGAACCTCGACTTCTCCCGCGAGGTCGCCCTCGCCCGTCGACTCGCCTCCGAGTACGGCATGAAGATCGGCACCGACGGAGTGCAGCTCCTCGGTGGCCACGGCTTCGTCAAGGAGCATCCGGTCGAACGGTGGTACCGCGACCTGCGAGCCGTCGGCCTCATGGAAGGAGCAGTCCTCGTCTGAGGGCGGACACCAACATGATCAATCTCGAGACCCCCAAGAAGTTCCGCCTGTTCGTCCAGCAGGCCAACCAGGTCGCCGACAACTTCCTGCGCAGCAACTCGCGCAAGTACGACCTCGCCGAGCACGAGTACCCCAAGGAGCTCGACCTCCTGGCGTCCCTCGTCGACGGCATGAGCGACTCCGGCCAGAGCCAGGGCGCCGGCGCGACCGGCGTCCGCCGTGATGAGGACGACGAGGACTCGGTGAAGAAGGGCAAGGTCAAGAACGGCACCAACATGTCGTCCGTGCTCTCGGTCATCGAGATGTGCTGGGGCGACGTCGGCCTGCTGCTCTCGATGCCGCGTCAGGGCCTCGGCAACTCGGCGATCGCGTCCGTGGCCACCGACGAGCAGCTGGAGCGGTTCAAGGGCACCTGGGCGGCCATGGCCATCACGGAGCCGAGCTTCGGCTCCGACTCCGCGGCCATCACCACGACCGCCGTCAAGGACGGCGACGCGTACGTGCTGAACGGCGAGAAGATCTTCGTCACCTCCGGTGAGCGCGCCGACTCGGTCGTGGTGTGGGCGACGCTCGACAAGAGCCTCGGTCGCGCGGCGATCAAGTCCTTCGTGGTGCCCAAGTCGCTTCCCGGCATCCGGGTCGAGCGGCTGGAGCACAAGCTCGGCATCCGCTCGTCCGACACCGCAGTGATCGTGCTCGAGAACTGCCGTGTCCCGGCCGAGAACCTGCTCGGCAGCGCGGACGTCGATCCCAAGCAGGGCTTCGCCGGCGCCATGG
The DNA here is from genome assembly GCA_963726885.1 of uncultured Actinomycetota bacterium. Lineage (GTDB taxonomy): Bacteria > Actinomycetota > Actinomycetes > Propionibacteriales > Nocardioidaceae > Aeromicrobium. Next base: position 145,015 of record CAVSDS010000014.1, read on the forward strand.
CGACGTTCGACAACACGCGTCCGTTGGTGGCCGCGATGGCGGTCGGCTGTGCCAGGGCGTCGCTCGAGGGGATCCGAGAGCTGATCGAGGAGGCCGGCGTGGTCATCGACTACGACCGCCCTGTCTCGGTGCAGTCGCACTCCGCCGCGACGTTCATCCAGATGGAGGCCGACTGGGAGTCAGCGCTGCTGCTCACCCTCGCGGCCGCGTGGATGGCCGACAACCGCGAGCCGAACTCGATGGAGGCGTCGATGGCGAAGGCCAAGGCCGGCCGCATCGCGAACGACATCACCCTGCGCTGCGTCGAGCTCGCCGGAACCCTCGGCTACAGCGAGACCGAGATGCTCGAGAAGTGGTCGCGGGACTCCAAGATCCTCGACATCTTCGAGGGCACGCAGCAGATCCAGCAGCTGATCGTGGCCCGGCGTCTGCTCAACCTGACGTCCACGGAGCTGCGCTGACAGCGGAGGACGTCGCGGCAGGTGGAGGTCCGGAACAGGTCGTCGGGCATCCACGCCCGGCCTAGGATGACGGCATGACTTCCCATGAGCTGCCGTCCGACTTCGACGTCGACTTCCAGCTCGTTCGCTTCGTGCGCCGTGCGCGCGAGTACGCGATGAGCCACCTCACCGAGATCCACGAGGAGCTCGACTACAACACCCTCCTGCTGCTGCTGGCCATCTACGACGCATCGGGCGGTGTGCGAGCCTCAGAGCTCGCCGGGGTCATGCGGGTGCACAAGTCGACCGTGAGTCGCGCCGTGAGCGCACTGGAGCGGCTCGGCTTGGTCGAGCGCGAGACGCATCCCGACGACGGCCGCGCCCAGCTGCTCACCGTTCCGCAGGACGCGCGTGAACGGGTCGAGGCGTTCCGGGCACGGAGCCGCGACTGGCTCTCCGACCTCGTCGCCGGCTGGAGCCCCGACGAGCTGTCGACGTTCGCCGTGCAGCTCGCGCGTCTCAACGACGCCGCGGAGAAGAAGCCCTAGAGCGCCAGCATCGTCTTGATGGACGTCCGTTCGTCCATGGACTCGTAGCCGTCGGCGACCCGGTCGAGCGGCAGCGTCTGGTCGAAGACCAGGCCGGGGGTCACGGTCCCGTCGAGCACGTCGGGAAGCAGTTCCTCGATGTACGCACGAGCGGGAGCGACTCCGCCGGCCAGGCCGACGTTGCGCCCGAACATGGCCGGCACATTGAGCTCCACGCCGTGCGGCACACCGACGTAGCCGACGCGGCCGCCCGGACGCGTGCTCAGCATCGCCTGCTTCATGCTGTCGGCAGTGCCGACGCACTCGAGCACCTGGTCGGCGCCGATGCCGTCGAGGATCTCGCGCACCGCGGCTGCTCCTTCCTTGCCGCGCTCGGCGACGACCTCGTCGGCCCCGAACTGGCGGGCGACATTCTGACGATCCTCGTGGCGAGACATCGCCACCACCCGCGCGGCGCCGAGTCGCTTCGCGGCGAGGATGGCGGAAAGGCCGACGGCTCCGTCGCCGACGACGGCCACCGTGCTGCCGGACGTGACGCCGGCGCTCACTGCGGCGTGGTGGCCGGTGGGGAACACGTCAGACAGCGTGAGGAGGTGGGGGATGAGCGACTCATCCGGTTGCTCAGGTGTGGCCACCAGCGTGCCGTCGGCCTGCGGGACGCGCACTATCTCACCTTGGCCGCCGTCGGCGAGGTGGCCGTTGCGGTCGTTGTTGCCCCAGAAGCCGCCGTTGACGCACGACGTGTGCACGCCGCGCTGGCACAGCGGGCAGGTGTTGTCGGAGAAGGCGAACGGGGCGATCACGAAGTCGCCGGGCGCGATCGTCTGCACCGAGGAGCCCACAGACTCGACGACCCCGACGAACTCGTGCCCGATCCGGCCCGGTCCCTTGATCTCGGGCAGCCCGCGATAGGGCCAGAGGTCTGACCCACAGATACAGGACGCCACGACGCGGACGACGGCGTCCCCGTCGTCGATCAGCTGAGGGACGTCGACGTCGTCGAGGCGGATGTCACGGGTCGCGTGGAGAACGGTGGCTCGCATACGGCTGTTCTACCAGCGCGCTCCTCATGCAAGGATCGGGGCATGAGTGAGAAGCCAGAAGTCGACTTCATCGAGGGCCCTGCGCCCACCGAGCTCCAGTCCACCGACCTCATCGAGGGCGACGGGCCCGAGGCCGTGCCGGGCGGTGTCGTCGACGTGCACTACGTCGGCGTCGAGTTCGACACGGGGGAGCAGTTCGACTCCTCCTGGGACCGCGGGCAGTCAGCGAACTTCCCGCTGCCGAACCTGATTCCCGGATGGCAACAGGGCATCCCGGGCATGAAGGTGGGCGGCCGGCGTCAGCTCGTGTGCCCGCCGGACCTCGCCTACGGGCCGGCCGGCGGAGGACATCGGCTGTCCGGCAAGACGCTGGTCTTCGTCATCGACCTGCTCGGCGTCGGCTGAGCCGAATGTCGCCGCCCCGTGGCGCGGCACCCCCGCCGGGCTACCGCAGGCCGAGCTCATCGGCCAGCAGGGCGTAGCCCACGAAGATCACGACGTCGAGCAGCGTGTGCGCGATGACGAGTGGCAGGACTCTGCCCGTGCGCTGGAACCAGTAGCCGAACAGCAGGCCCATCGCGAAGTTCCCCGCGGCCTGTCCGAAGCCTTGGTACAGGTGGTAGGCGCCCCGCAAGGTGGCGCTCGCCAGCAGCACCATCCATGGTCCCCAGCGCAGCTCCCGCAGGCGCGTCATCAGGTAGCCGACGACGACGATCTCCTCGAGAGCGGCGTTCTGCAGGGCGGCCAGCACGAGCAGGGGCACGGTCCACCAGTACGTCGTGTCGGGCACGGGCACGACCTGTGCGGTGACGCCCAGCACCCGGCCGATGGCGTACAGGCCGAGTCCCGGCAGTCCGATGGCAAGCGCCAGCAGCGCACCCCACATCATGTCGCGCCCCGGCCGGCTGCCGTCGAGGCCGAGTCGGCGCAGCGGCCCGGGCTGGTCGCGGTCCAGGCTCAGCAGGTACAGAGCGAGCGCGACGGGGACCAGCGCGAAGGCGATGCCGACCAGCTGCAGCGTGAGGTCGAGCCACTGACGGTCGCTCTGGGAGCTGTTGAGCGTGGCGGTGGCGTCGCGCAGGGGTCCCCGGGTCAGCTGGGCGAGCAGGCTGATGATCGCGTAGATGGCCGACTGACCCAAGGAGAGCCCGAGGACGATCCAGACCTCAGCGCGGATCCGCCGGGGCGCGGTCTCCGGGCTCGCGGGTGAGGTCACCGGGTCAGAGCTGGTCGGTGCTGAAGGTGTCGCACTGGTTGGCCGTGCCGCTCTTGTAGCCGGTCAGGAACCAGCGCTGCCGTGACTCGCTCGAACCGTGCGTCCAGGTGTCGGGATTGACGCCGCCGCCCGACGACTGCTGGATGTGGTCGTCGCCCACCGCGGCCGCCGCGGAGAGCGCCGAGCGGATGTCGTCGTCGGTCAACGGCTTGAGCAACGTGTTGCCATCTGCGTCCTCGGTGGTCGAGGCGTGGTTGGCCCACACGCCGGCGAGGCAGTCGGCCATCAGCTCGATGCGCACACCGCCGCTGAGGGGTCCGGTCCGTCCGTCCTGGGCCCGGGCGAGCAGTCCCAGCACGTTCTCGATGTGGTGGCCGTACTCGTGTGCCACGACGTACTCCTGGGCCAGCGCGCCGTCGTCGGCGCCGAAGCGTTCGGTGAGGTCGTCGAAGAAGCTCGCGTCGATGTAGATGCGCTCGTCGGACGGGCAGTAGAAGGGGCCGGTCTGGCTGGATGCCGTGCCACACGCCGACTGGGTCGAACCGGAGAAGATGACCGTCTTGGCCTCGCGGTACTGCCGATTGAGGTCGGCGGGCAGCGCCTCGTTCCAGTAGGCCTGGACGCTGTTGACTGTGCCGATGATGCGGCATGTGACGTCGCGGTTGGCGTCGGCGCCGGTCTTGCACTGCGAGAAGTCCTCGCTGGACTCCTGGCCGCCCGGGGTCACCTGACCCGGGTCGAACGGGTTGCCCGAGCCGGTGACGCCGCTCAGGTCGACGCCGAAGAACGCGCCGATGAGCACGATGAGGAGGCTGCCGATGCCGCCGCCGATCATGGCACCGCCGCGGCCTCCGCCGGTGACCTGGCTGGTGTCGAGGCCGGCGCCTTCTTCAAAGCTCATGGCGAGATTCTACGCACGGGCTCGGAGTCGTGATGCGCCTCCGCGCACGGGTGGTGATCTGTCGTTACGCTCCCGGTGTGACCCCTGGTGCCGACTCGAGCAGTCTTGCGATCCCGATGGGCGAGGGTGCTGATGACGCCGCCAGGCTGAGCGGCCTGCGCCGCATGAAGACGCTGGCACTCTCGCTGCTGGCGCTCGCCGCGGTGATCTACCTGCTCACCCGCGACCGCGACGGAGTGCTCGGGTACGTCAACGCGGGCGCCGAGGCTGCCATGGTCGGGGCGATCGCCGACTGGTTCGCCGTCACCGCGATCTTCCGGCACCCACTGGGTCTGCCGATCCCGCACACGGCGATCATTCCCAAACGCAAGGAGTCGCTCGGCGCGAGCCTGCAGGAGTTCGTCTCCGAGAACTTCCTGCGCGAGGAGGTCGTGCGCGAGCGCATCACCACCACGAAGGTCGCAGCCCGCGCCGGCGCGTGGCTCGCCGAAGGTGAGCACGCCCAGCGCCTGGTCGACATCGGCGCGCGTGTGCTCTCCGACGGTCTCGGCCGGGTCAAGGAGTCCGATGTCGCCGCTCTCGTCGAGGAGGCGATCATCCCGCGCATGCTCGACGAGGAGCTCAGCCCGATGGCGGGCCAGCTGCTGGGCGAGATCGTGCAGGACGGCGCCCACGTCGGTGCCGTCGATCTCGCGCTCACCGAGCTGCACCGCTGGTTGTCGACCAACGAGGAGGAGGTCACCTCCCTGGTCGGCCAGCGCGCGCCGTGGTGGACGCCGATCTGGCTCGACGACCGGGTGTCGGCCCGCATCCACACCGAGATCGTCGAGTGGATCGCCGAGATCCGAGACACCCCGGACCATCAAGCTCGTGAGGCGCTCGATCGCTGGCTCACCCGCTTGGCCGACGACCTCCAGAACGATCCGGCCACGCAGGAGCGCGCCGAGCGCCTCAAGGTGCGGTTGCTGACGCAGCCCAAGGTGGCCACGACCTCCATCGCCATCTGGGACGCACTCAGACGCGCTCTCGTCGGCTCGCTGGAGGACCCGGACGGGCTGGTGCGCCGGCGCGGCGTGGACGAGCTGCAGTCGCTCGGGACGCGGCTGATGAACGACGAGGCGCTCGGCGACCGCGTCGACGGGGTGCTCGCCGATGTCGCCGCGTACGTCGTCGACCACTACGGCAACGACCTGGCGACGATCATCTCCGCGACAGTGAACCGATGGGACGGCAGGGAGACCGCCGAGCGCATCGAGCTCCACGTCGGACGCGATCTGCAGTTCATCCGCATCAACGGAACCGTCGTCGGCGGACTCGCGGGACTCGCGATCCATGCCATCTCGTCGGTCCTCTGAACCTGCCGTTGACGTCCACATGTGTGGAAAAGATGTGCATAAGCGGGTCCAGCTTGTGGGCGAATGGCACGACTCTGTGGACGACCGAAAAAATGTGGCTGATCTGCGAAGAAAGGTTCAGAAAAGTCTTGTGCACCCCAGTGCGAGGGGATACAAATGACTCACGCACTCCTTCGGGAGAGCGGGAACGAATCCCAGATACGAATCCACGTTGAGAACTTCGGTTCATGACACTGGCTGGTGATGCAGCTAGCGGATTCGAGATCAGGATTCCGGATGAGAGAGATCATCACACTTTCTCAAAGCGAGGCCCCGGGAACTCATACTTCCCGGGGCCTCATCCATGGTGCCAGAGCACTGAATTCGTGTCGATTCCAAGCCGTGAGAGCTGCGACACCCGGTTCGGCCACGCTCGCCCGCTTTGCTAGAGTTCCTCACTGCACCACGCGCTCCTCGGGAGCGCCGGTCCGGGTGGCGGAATTGGTAGACGCGCTAGCTTGAGGTGCTAGTGCCCGGTTACGGGCATGGGGGTTCAAGTCCCCCCTCGGACACGCATCGCCCTCACACTCTCGCCGGTGTGGGGGCTTTGTGCGTGGTGAGAGTTCACGGTCGGGATCGGGCGCGAACCTCTTCGGCTCCACCGGTAGTCTGCGTGGCATGTCGCCCGACGTGAACGCCGGTGAAACGACGCCGCAGACTGCCCAGTCGCGGCGTGGCTCTGTCGTCGCCGGGCGGTACCGGATCGACTCGCTCATCGCGGCCGGCGGCATGGGCGAAGTGTGGAAGGCGACCGACCAGGTCCTCGGCCGCGTCGTCAGCGTCAAGTTCCTCCACCCGCACTTCGCCTCCGACGAGAGCTTCCTCGAGCGGATGCTGCGTGAGGCGAGGGCGGCATCGGCGATCAATCACCCCGGTGTGGTGGCGGTGTACGACTTCGGCCGCGTCCCGCCCGAGGACGGCGTGCCGACGTCCTACATCGTCATGGAGCACGTCGACGGCCCGTCGCTGTCCCAGTTGCTCACCGACGGACCACTCAGCGTCGACAAGTCGCTGATGATCCTCGAGCAGACTGCGGCGGCCCTGCACGCCGCGCACCGGGCCGGCGTCGTCCACCGCGACGTCAAGCCGGGCAACATCATCATGGCTCCCAGCGGCAACGTGAAGCTCACCGACTTCGGCATCGCCCGATCGCAGGACACGTCGACGATCACGGACTCGGGAACGATCACGGGCACGGCGACCTACCTGAGTCCGGAACAGGCCTCGGGCGAGACGGCCACCGAGTCGTCCGACCTGTACTCCCTCGGCGTCGTCATCTACTCCTGCCTGAGCGGCGCCGCGCCGTTCACCCGGGAGGGCCCGGTGGCGATCGCCCTGGCCCACCTCAAGGACCCGCCGCCGCCGCTCCCGGAGAACGTCCCCGCCGGAGTGTCCGATCTGGTGATGTCACTGCTGGAGAAGCAGCCGAACGACCGGCCCGTCGATGCCGAGGCGGTCAGCGCGCAGGCTGCACTCCTGCGCGGGAACAACCTCACCGAGCCGGTTCCGCCGGTGCCGACCGGTCCGACTCCGGAGGCGACGGCCCTGACCGCGGCTGCGACCGGGACCGCCTTGGCCGAACCGACCCAGGTAGCGCCCGTTCAGGACGACGTGACCGAGGACGTGCCGGTGCCCGAGAAGCGCAACCGGCGCCGGCTCTTCCTGATCATCGGCGCCGTGCTCGCCGCCATGGCGCTCGTCGCGGCCTACCTGGTCTTCGGCCGCGGCGGTGGCGAGCCCGTCACCATGCCGTCGGTCGTCGGCATGACCCAGTCCGAGGCCGAGGCCACGCTGAAGTCGCTGGGCATCGATGCCGAGATCGTCGAGGAGGACGTGCCCAAGGAGGCGGCCGGCACGGTCGTCGGCCAGAGCGAGGAGGCGGGCGCGAAGGTCGACGAAGGCTCGACGGTGGAGCTGAGGGTCGCCTCCGGGCTGGTGTCGCTTCCGGTCGACAAGATCATCGGGTCGACCTATGAGGAAGCCCAGGCGATGCTCGAGGAGCTCGGTCTCACGGCTGAGAAGGTCACCCGGACGTCGGATTCCGATCCTGGCCTGGTGCTCGACATCCGGGAGGCCTCCGAACGCGTCGAGGTCGACAGCGTGGTGACCCTGATCGTCTCGAAGGCGAAGCCCAAGCCCAAGCCGACTCCCACCACCTCGACGCCGACGCCGAAGCCGAAGCCGACGAAGACGACCGCACCGCCCCCGCCCAACGACGACGACGGCGATCCGCCGGTCGATCCATGTGACGAAGATCCGACGCTGCCCGAGTGCCAGTAGAAGCTCAGCGCACGTTCAGCGGGGAGGGACGCTACCGCGGTGCTGGCCGGACACGACCAGCGAGATGATCAGCCCGAGGGCGCCCACCGCCATGAAGATGTAGCCGACCATCGCGAGGTCGATGCCGCTGACGAAGTCTTCTTCGACGGCGAACGCGAGCACGGCGCCGATGGTGAGCAGGATGAGTGATCCACCGATGTACATGGGCTCAACTGTGGCATGCCGAGGATTCAGCCGCACAGCAGGCTGCGAGGCGTCACACCGGCAGCAGGCGGGTGATGAACTTGCTGAGCTGGTCGACGTTGCAGCACTCGTGCATCTCGACGACCTCGGCGTACACCGGTGCAAGTGAGTCGCCCAGCCCCCAACGCATGGAGTGCTCGGGATTCAGCCAGAAGATGCGCCGCGTGTGCCGGCCGATCGCGTGCAAGGCCCCGAGGTTCGGGTCCTGGTTGTTGTTCCGTGCGTCACCGAGGATGAGCACCGACGTGCGCGGGCCGACGGCGTCCATGAACATCTCGGCGAAGTCGCCGAACGCCTCGCCGTAGTCGCTGCTCGTGTGCCACTTGGTGATGCGCGCCTCCTGCGCGATGCGCGGGCCGATGTCGACTCCAGAGATGCGCCCAGTGTCCTTCACGATGTCGGTGACCTCGTCCATCGCGTTCACGAAGGCGAAGACGCGCACCTTGCTGAACTGGTCGCTCAGCGCCTGCACCAGGAGCATCGTGAAGCCGGAGAATCCGGCGACGGACCCGGACACGTCGCACAGCAGCACGAGCTCCGGACGCGCCGGGTGCGGCTTGGCGAAGGCCGGCTTCATCGGGACTCCACCGGTGCTCATCGAGCGCCGGAGTGTCCGTCGGACATCGATGCGGCCGCGCTGGGCCCGCCGCCGACGGGCCGCGAGCCGCGTCGCGAGCTTGCGCGACAGCGGTCGCACCGTGGTGCGCAGCTCCTCGAGCTGTTGACGGTTGGCACTGAGGAAGTCGATGCGGTCGCTGCCCGGGCGGACGGCGTGGCGTGTGACGACCTCGCGGCCTCGTTGCTCGGCGGTACGTCGCCTCGCTTCCGACGCCACCAGTGCGCGGAAGCGGTCGATGTTGCGCCGCATCTCGTCGCGCTCGAGCCGGTCGGTCACCTGAGGTGTGGCGGGCTGCAGCCCCTGACCCGGTCCCTGACCGCCACCGCGGGCCTCCATGGCCTGCACGAGCAGCGTCTGCGGACGTAGCCGCTCAAGCGTCTGGTACGCCGACCAGCCACCAGTTGAGCTACCGCCATCACCCACCTGCCCGAGCAGGTCGATGGCGATCTCCGCCACCTGCTCGAGCGCGCGCGAGTCGTCATCGGCCAGGGCCATCGCGAGCAGGTCGCGGAGGTCGTCGATGTCCATGTCATCGCTGTCGAGCACGGCCTGGGGCGTTCCGGTGCCGGCGGGGAAGTAGAGGTCGAACGTCATGTCGAACACGTCTCGCTGGCCGCCGCGCCGTACGAGCGCCGAGGCGAGGCCCTCCCGCAGCAGGTCACGCCGGTCGAGGCCGAGCACCTCCATGACGGCGGCGGCGTCCACCGTCTCGCTCGTCCCCGCGGGCACACCCTTGCTCCGCAGCGCACCGACGAACTCGACCAGACGACCGGCCAGGTCGTCGGTGTCGGCCGCCGGCGTGCTCATGGCTGTGCGCTCATGAGGGGGACAGCACCTCGTCGAGGTCGAGGCTGCTGCGTGCCTTGGCGACGTCGTCGGCGTGCTTGAGGATGACGCCGAGGCTGTCGCGGACGACCTCGTCGTCGAGGATGTCCGCCCCGAGGGCGAGCAGCGTGCGGGCCCAGTCGATCGTCTCGGCGATCGACGGCGCCTTGCGCAGGGGCAAGGCGCGCAGGGCGTTCACGACGCGCACGACGGACACGACCAGCGTCTCGTCGAGATTGGGCACCTGGAGGCGCACGATGCGTTCCTCCAGCTCCGGATCGGGGAAGTCGATGTGCAGGAACAGGCAGCGGCGACGCAGCGCCTCGGACAGCTCCCGAGTGGCGTTGGACGTCAGCACCACGAACGGTCGAGTGGTGGCGGTGATGGTGCCGAGCTCGGGCACCGTGATCTGGAAGTCCCCGAGCACCTCCAGGAGCAGGCCCTCGATCTCGACGTCTGCCTTGTCGGTCTCGTCGACCAGCAGCACGGTGGGCCCGTCGTTGCGGATCGCGGTGAGCAACGGGCGGGGGAGCAGGAACTCCTCGCTGAAGATGTCGTTGCGCGCCTCGTCCCACGTCTCGTCGCGGCCGGCGGTGATCCGCAGCAGCTGCTTGGCGTGGTTCCACTCGTAGAGCGCGCGTGCCTCGTCGACGCCCTCGTAGCACTGCAGCCGGACGAGCGACGCATTGCAGGCGTCCGCCACGGCACGGGAGAGCTCGGTCTTGCCGACCCCCGCCGGGCCTTCGACGAGCAGGGGTTTGCCCAGCTCGCTGGCGAGATAGACGGTGGTCGCGACGGCGTCGGAGGCGAGGTAGCCCACGGCCGCGAGCCGCTCGGTGACATCGTCGACCGAGGTGAAATCCATCGTGGACATCTGCATCCTTCCGCTGCCCTGACTACCATCGTGACAGTGTCATTCTCTGGGGATCCCATCGAGATCGAACGCGAGGTCCCGCTGTCGCAGCAGGAGGCGTTCTCGCGGCTCACCGACTGGCAGCGGCACGGAGACGTCGTTCCGCTGACGTCCGTGCGTCTCACCGACACCGGCTTCGTCGCCCGGACCGGATTCAGGCGGCTCGGCTTCGACGACCCGATGGATGTCGTGGCGTGGGATCCACCCCGCTTCTGCCGCCTCGAGAAGCGCGGCCGCGTGGTCCGCGGATGGGCCGAGATCTCGGTGTGGCCCACGGCGTCCGGGTCGAAGGTCGTGTGGCGCGAGGTGGCCCATGTGACCGGTGTCCCGCGCATGTTCTCGCGCGTGGAGCGGACCGCCGGGACGGCGCTGTTCGGTCGCCTGTTGAACGGGCTGACCCGCACGTAGGATCGGCCGCATGGGGTACGCACCGGAGACCGAGACGCTCGAGATCTGCCGCGACCTGATCCGGATCGACAGCACGAACTACGGCGACGACTCCGGCCCCGGTGAGCGCAAGGCCGCCGAGTACGTCGCTGCGTCGCTGGCGGAGGTCGGCATCGAGTCCGAGATCGTCGAGTCGGAGCCGGGACGCACCAGCCTCGTGGCACGGTGGGGCAACCAGGACTCACCCAAGCCCGGGCTCCTCGTTCACGGCCACCTCGACGTCGTGCCGGCGCGAGCGTCCGACTGGCAGGTCGATCCGTTCGCCGCCGAGGTGGTCGACGGCTACCTGTTCGGTCGTGGTGCCGTCGACATGAAGGACTTCGACGCGATGCTGCTGTCGACGGTGCGGGCGCGGCAGCGGGCCGGCGTCATCCCCGACCGGCCGATCACCCTGGTGTTCACCGCCGACGAGGAAGCCGGGGGCCGTAAGGGTGCGCACTGGATCGCCGAGCAACGCCCCGACCTGCTGGAGGGCTGCACCGAGGCCATCGGCGAGGTCGGCGGATTCTCCACCGAGGTCGGCGGCAAGCGGTTGTACCTGATCGAGTCGGGCGAGAAGGGCATCGCCTGGATGCGGTTGCGGGCCAGCGGCACTGCCGGTCACGGCTCGATGGCCAACCACGACAACGCCATCACGCATCTGGCGCACGCTCTCATCACCTTGGGCGAGCACGAGTGGCCCAGCGAGCCCGGCCCATCGATGGAGCTGCTGCTCGACAAAGTCCGTGAGCTCACCGGGTCAGACGGCACACCGGACGAGCTCCTGGAGCACTTCGGGAGCGCGGTGCGCATGATCGGCGCCGGCATCCGCAACACCACCAACCCGACCATGCTCGAGGCCGGCTACAAGCACAACGTCGTGCCGGGGGAGGCGGTGGCGTACGTCGACGGTCGCTACCTCCCGGGCCACGGCGACACGTTCCACGACGCTGTGCGCGATGTCATCGGCGACGGCATCGAGGTCGAGCCCTACATCAGTGACACGGCGCTGGAGTTCGCGTTCGAGGGCGACCTGGTCGACGCCATGACGGTGGCCCTGCACAGCCAGGATCCCGACGCGCACATCGCGCCGTTCCTGATGTCCGGCGGCACGGACGCGAAGGGGTGGAGCAAGGTGGGTATCACGTCGTTCGGGTTCACGCCGCTCCGGCTCCCGGCCGACCTCGACTTCACCGCCCTGTTCCACGGCGTCGACGAGCGCGTGCCGGTGGATGCGCTGGAGTTCGGGTCGAAGGTGTTCGACGAGTTCCTGAACCTGGTGTGACGGACCGACGAGCGCTGGCGAGGAGCGTCCGGCCAGGTTGAGTGCGTCACGGGCGAAGGCCGTCCGTCGTATCGAAACCTCGTGAGCTTGAGGGCTCGCTTGAGGAGTGGTTTCGATTCCCCCACTCGCTGGCGCTCGCGGGCGGTGCCCCCAGCGGCAGTTCCTCGCGGCTACTCAACCACCGGTGGTCCAGTCAGAGTGTTGAGCGCATGCGGATGATCTTGCGCCTCAGGCGCACGGTGCGCTTGCCGTCGGGATCCTTGCGTAGCCGGTCGAGCTCCCAGCCGTGGTACTCCGCGGCGTCGGTGAGCAGGCGACACACGGCGTGACGTGACTGCTCGCGGGGGACGGTCAGGTTCCGGAACTCGTACTCAATCACCGATCATGACTCCCATCCTTGTGGTGACGACACGTCGTCGAGGGCTTGGACGATCTCGTCGGGCAGCTCCACGTCCTCCGCGGCGAGACTCTCGCTCAGCTGCTCCGTGGTGCGCGCGCCGAGCAGCACCGCCGCGACGCTCGGGCGTCCGAGCAGCCACGCGAGCGCGACGTGCGACATGGTGACGTCGAGCCCGTCGGCGGCCCGAGCGACGGCTTCGACGACGCCGGTGCGGTCGGCGTCCAGGTAGGGCGCGACGAAGTCCTCCCACCCGGAGTTGGCCAGCCGTGAGTCGCTGGGAATGCCGCCGCGGTACTTGCCGGTGAGCACGCCACGCCCGAGCGGCGACCAGGCGATCACGCCCATGCCGAGGTACTCGGAGGCGGGGATGACGCTCTCCTCGGCGTCCCGGCGCAGCAACGAGTACTCGACCTGGTTGCTGACGAGCGGCACGGCATCCGGTCGGCCCGCCAGCCAGGTGCGGGCGATGGACATCTGCCAGCCGTAGAAGTTGGAGATGCCGACGTAGCGGGTGCGTCCGCTGGCCACCGCGTGCTCGAGCGCGGCCAGGGACTCCTCGACGGGGGTGTTCTCGTCCCAGCGATGGATCTGCCAGAGGTCGAGGTGGTCGGTGCCGAGGTCGCGCAGCGAGGTGTCGAGCTGATCGAGGAGGGTGCGCCGTGACGAGTCGCGGACGACGTCGCCGTTGCGGTAGCCGAGACCGGCCTTCCCGGCGAGCACGACCTGCTCACGAGAGGACGTCTTGGCGAGCAGGGTGCCGAGCAGCGGCTCGCAGGCGCCGTCGCCGTAGATGGGCGCGGTGTCGACGAGCGTTCCACCGGCATCGAGGAACGTCGTGAGCTGCTCTTCCGCCTCGATCTCGTCGACGGCGGCCCCAAAAGTCATCGTGCCAAGACCGAGGCGCGACACCCGCAGACCGGAGTTGCCGACGCGACGCTCCTGCATGACGACAGGGTAGTCGGGCCGCCGAACACGGCCCGTTAGGCTCGCACGGTGGATCTATTTCGTGCCGTGGTCCTGGGCGTCATCCAGGGCCTGACCGAGTTCCTTCCCATCTCCAGCAGTGCACACCTCGCGATCTTCCCGAAGTTCTTCGGCTGGGAAGATCCGGGCGCGGCGTACACGGCGGTGATCCAGATCGGCACCGAGGTGGCCGTGGTGCTCTACTTCTGGCGCGACATCTGGACCATCGGCTCGGGCTGGGTGCGTGGCGTCTTCTCGAGCGCGGCCCGCGAGGAGCCGGAGTGGCGGCGCGGCTGGTTCATCATCGTCGGCTCGATGCCGATCGTGCTGCTCGGAGTCGCGCTGGAGGACCTGATCGACCGGGAGTTCCGCAACCTCTGGGTCATCGGCACGACGCTGATCGTGCTGGGCATCGTGCTCGGCATCGCCGAGCGGGTCGGGCGCAAGACGAAGCCCATCGACGACCTCACCTGGCCCCACGCGGTGCTGTTCGGTCTCGCCCAGGCAGCGGCCCTCGTGCCGGGCGTCTCGCGTTCGGGAGCAACCATCTCGATGGGCCTCTTCCTCGGCTATGACCGCGAGGCCTCGACCCGGTACGCGTTCCTGCTGGCCATCCCTGCCGTCGTCGGCGCGGGCATCTACAAGCTCAAGGACATCCCAGGGGGCGAGAACGACTACGGCACGGTGCCGACGATCGTCGGCACGGTGGTCGCGTTCGCGGTGGGCCTGGCGGTCATCCACTGGCTGCTCAAGTACGTCAGCACCAGGTCGTACATGCCGTTCGTGGTCTACCGGATCGGGCTGGGCAGCCTCGTGCTCGTGCTCCTCGGCACCGGCGTCATCGCCGCCAGCACCACCGTCGCCTGATCAGAGCCAGCCGGACTTCTTGAACCGGGCGTAGACGTAGGCGCACAGCCCGCCGATCACGACGAGCACCAGTGGATAGCCGTACGTCCAGGTGAGCTCGGGCATGTGGTCGAAGTTCATGCCGTAGATGCCGGCGATCGCGGTCGGGATGGCGAACAATGCGGCACCGGCGGTGAGCTTCCGCATGTCGTCGTTCTGCTGGATGCTCAGCTGGGCCAGGTGGGCGCTGAGGGCGTTGTCGAGCAGCTTGTCGGTGTCGTCGATGCTCTCCGAGACGCGGAAGAGGTGATCGGCGATGTCGCGGAAGTACGGCTGGGCGTCCTCGGGCACCGCACCCTTGGCGAATCGGCCCACCGGCTCGCGCAAAGGCAGCACGGCCCGCCGGAACTCCAGCGTCTCGCGCTTGAGGCGGTAGATGCGCGAGGAGTCGCTCGTGCGCTCCTGGGAGAACACGGAGGCCTCGACCTCCTGGATGTCGGTCTCCAGCTCGGCTGCGACCTCCTCGTAGTGGTCGACGACCGAGTCGACGACGGCATGGAGGGCGGCGGTGGGGCCATGCACCAGCTCGTCCTGGTGGGCCTCCGCTCGACGTCGTACGTCGCGCAGGTCGTGCCCCTCGCCGTGACGCACGGTGAGCAGGTAGTGCCGGCCGAGGAAGATGTTGATCTCGTGGGTCGTGATGTCGTCGTTCGTGTACTTGACCGTCTTGATCGACATGAACAGGTGGTCGTGCGTACTGCTCGACCTTGGGGCGCTGGTGGGCCTCGAGTGCGTCCTCGACCGCGAGCGGATGCAGCTGGAGCGGATCGGCGACAGCCGCAAGCTCGGCCGCCGTCGGCTCGTGCATGCCGATCCAGATGAAGTCCTCGTTGTCGTCGAGCGTCGCGAGTGCCGCCGCGATGTCCTCGGGCTCGGGAGACGTCGTCTCCCGGTGCCCGTGGCGGTAGATCGCGCAGTCGATGATCACCAAGCCATTCTGCCGCGATCGTCCGGGCCCTCAGCCCTCGACAGGCCGAAGGGGCGCAACTCCCCATCCCTGCCCGGCTCGCGGAACCCCACATCCCGACCGGCGGCGTTCTCGTCGGTCTACGCACGACCCCGGTGCGCATCCCTCCTCGGCCTTGCCGGATCGGGCGTGGATGTCCCGCTCCCTGATCGGACTGGGATGGGGAGTCACGCCCCTCACGTCAACAGTTACGCTCGACAGCATGCGCAGCTGGTCGGGTCCGGACGTCCCCTCGATCGGCGGACCGGCCCCGGAGCTGCGCGTGCACGACACCCGCACGAACTCTCTCGTCGCGAGCGATCCAACGGGTGTCGCGCGGCTCTACGTCTGCGGCATCACCCCGTACGACGCCACGCACCTCGGTCACGCGGCGACCTACCTGGCCTTCGATCTCCTCCAGCGCCAGTGGCTCGATCGTGGGCTGGACGTCGTCTACACCCAGAACGTCACGGACGTCGACGACCCGCTGCTCGAGCGGGCCAACGAGACCGGCGAGGGCTGGGCCGAGCTCGCGGAGCGCGAGACTCAGCTGTTCCGCGAGGACATGGAGGCGCTGGGCATGCTCGCGCCGCGCCACTACATCGGCGCCGTGGAGTCGATCGACCTCGTCGTCGACCTCGTCGAGCGGCTCGGGGACTCCGTGTACCCGGTCGATGACGACCTGTACTTCGACGTGCATGCCGATCCCGGCTTCGGCCAGGTCTCGGGACTCAGCGACGACGCGATGCTGCCGCTGTTCGGTGAGCGCGGGGGAGACCCCGACCGATGCGGGCAAGAAGCACCCGCTCGACTGCCTGCTCTGGCAGGCGTCGCGTGAGGGTGAGCCGTCCTGGGAGTCGCGGCTCGGCCGCGGACGTCCCGGCTGGCACATCGAGTGCGCCGCGATCGCGCTGGAGCACCTGGGCACCGACTTCGACGTGCAGGGCGGCGGATCCGACCTCGTGTTCCCGCACCACGAGATGTCGGCGTCCGAGGCCACGGTCGCGACCGGCGAACCGTTCGCGCGCGCCTACGTCCACGCCGGGATGGTCGCCCTGGACGGCGAGAAGATGTCCAAGTCGAAGGGGAACCTCGAGCTCGTCTCGCGGCTGCGCGAGACCGGGCATGACCCGATGGCCATCCGGTTGGCGCTGCTGGCCCATCACTACCGCAGCGACTGGGAGTGGACGGACGCGGAGATGACGACCGCCGAGGAACGGCTGGACGCGTGGCGCACCGCCGTGGCGCGTCCGGCAGACCGCGTCCGGGACGGAGCTCGTCGAACGTCTGCGTGAGGCTCTCGCCGCCGACCTGGACGCACCTGCGGCTCTTGCGGCCGTCGACGCCTGGGCGGCCGAAGACGGAGACGGACGAGGGCGGCGGAGCAGCCGTGCGGCAGGCGGTCGACGCCCTGCTCGGCGTCCGCGTCTAGCCGGGGTCGACGTTGCGGCGTCGCAGGTAGCGCTCGAACTCCCGGGCGATGGCGTCTCCGCTGGCTTCCGGCAGCTCGCTGGTGTCGCGCTCGTTCTCCAGCTCCTGCACGTACTCCGCGATGTCGGGATCGCCCTCGGCGAGCTCGTCGGCGCCTCGCTGCCAGGCCTCGCTGAGGTCCTCCAGGAGTCCCTGCGGCAGCCCGACGCTGACGGCGTCCTCCAGCGCGCCGAGCAGGGCGAGCGTGGCCTTGGGGCACGGTGGCTCGGCCAGATAGTGCGGCACGGCAGCCCACAAGCGAGAGTGACGGGATGCCCTCCAGCGCCGCCGTCTCGCTGAGCACCGCGTTGATGCCGACCGGACCGGAGTAGGTGGACGGTTGCAGCGACAACCGGTCGGACAGCGTCGGGTCGGACGACGAGCCGCTGACCGGCACCGGACGCGTGTGCGGAGTGTCGGCGAGCAGCGCACCCAGCGTCACGAGCTCGGTGACGCCGGCGAGACGCGCAAGTCCGACGACCGTGGAGCAGAACGCACGCCAGCGGATGTTGGGCTCAGGCGCGCGAAACAGCAGGACGTCGCGGGTCGCGCCGGCAGGACGGGCGAGGTAGAGCGTCGGCGTGGGCCACACGATCATGCGCGTGCCGTCCTCGTCGGGGTGGACGTGCGGCCGCTGGACCTGGAAGTCGTAGTACTCCTCGGGGTCGAGCTCGGCAAGCACCTCCGCATCCCACGCCGTGACGAGGTGATCGAGCACCGAAGAGGCAGCGTCACCGGCGTCGTTCCAGCCTTCGAAGGCAGCGACCATCCAGGGATCACGCAACGGGGGGATTGAGACGTCGTCCACGTCTTCAGCCTACGTGCGGACTGTGTCGACTACTCGTTGTCTGATCGATAGCCGAGATTCGGCGCGAGCCACCGTTCGGCGTCCGCCACGCTCATGCCCTTGCGGCGTGCATAGTCGGTGACCTGGTCGCGTCCGACCCGGCCCACGACCATGTACTGCGACTCCGGGTGCGAGAAGTACCAGCCACTCACCGAGGCTCCCGGCCACATGGCCATGGACTCGGTGAGCTCGATGCCGGTGTTCGCCTCGACGTCGAGGAGATCCCACAGCAGCGACTTCTCGGTGTGCTCCGGGCACGCCGGGTAGCCGGGGGCGGGACGGATGCCTTCGTACTTCTCGGCGATCAGGTCCGCGTTGTCGAGCGTCTCCTGCGGCTGATAGCCCCACCACTCGGTGCGGATGCGCTGGTGCAGCCGCTCGGCGAACGCCTCGGCCAGACGGTCGGCCAGCGACTCGAGCAGGATGGCGCTGTAGTCGTCGAGCGCCTCCTTGAACTCCGTGATCTTGTCGGTGATGCCGATGCCGGAGGTGACGGCGAACGCGCCCACGTGGTCGGGGAGACCGGTCTCCTTCGGAGCGACGAAGTCGGCGAGGCTCTTGTGTGGCACGCCCGGCCGGTGCTCGGTCTGCTGACGTAGGTGGTGCAGCGTGGTGAGGACCTCGGAGCGGGCGTCGTCGGTGTAGACCTCGATGTCGTCGTGCTCGACGACGTTGGCGGGGAACAGCCCGATGACGCCGCGCGCGGTGATCCACTTCTCCTCGATCAGGCGGTCGAGCATCGCCTGGGCGTCCTCCCACAGCTTGCGGGCGGCCTCGCCGCTCGTCGGGTTGTTGAGGATGTCGGGGTACTTGCCCTTCATCTCCCAGGAGTTGAAGAACGGCTGCCAGTCGATGTACTCGCGCAGCTCGGCCAGCGGGTAGTCGTCGAGCACCAGTGGCTTGCCGGGCTCGATGTCCGCCGGCTGCGGCGGGCTGTAGCCGTCCCACTCGATCGGCGTGCGATTCGCCCGCGCGTCCTCGATGGAGAGCAGCTTGCGGGTGTCCTGGCGGGACGCGTGACGCTCGCGCAGGGAGTCGTAGTCATCCTTGAGGTCCGCGAGCAGCTTGGGGCGCGCCTCGTGGGAGAGCAGCTGCGAGACGACCGGCACCGAGCGCGAGGCGTCCTTCACCCACACGACCGGAGCGTGGTACTTCTCGTCGACCTTCACCGCGGTGTGGGCGCGCGACGTGGTGGCGCCACCGATGAGCAGCGGGATCTCGAAGCCCTGGCGCTCCATCTCAGAGGCCACGTTCACCATCTCGTCGAGCGACGGCGTGATCAGCCCGGACAGGCCGATGAGGTCGGCGCCCTCGGCGGTCGCGGTGTCGAGGATCTTCTGCGCCGGCACCATGACGCCGAGGTCGATGACGTCGTAGTTGTTGCACTGCAGCACGACGCCGACGATGTTCTTGCCGATGTCGTGGACGTCGCCCTTGACCGTGGCCATGACGACGAGGCCCTTCTTGGTCTCGGCGTCCTCTGGCTTCTTCTCCGCCTCGATGAAGGGGATGAGGTAGGCGACGGACTTCTTCATGACCCGGGCCGACTTGACCACCTGGGGCAGGAACATCTTGCCGGCGCCGAACAGGTCGCCGACGACGTTCATGCCGTCCATCAGCGGTCCCTCGATGACCTCGATGGTGCGACCGCCGCGAGCCTCGATCTCGGCGCGCAGCTCCTCGGTGTCGTCCACGGCGAACTCGTCGATGCCCTTCACCAGGGCGTGCGTGATGCGCTCGGTGACCGGAAGGGAGCGCCATTCCTCGTCGGCGACCTCGGCCTTGCGGCCGTCGCCGGCGTAGTCGTTGGCGATCTCCAGCAGCCGTTCAGTGGCGTCGTCGCGGCGGTTGAGCACGACGTCCTCGATCCGCTCGCGCAGGGGAGGAGGGATCTCGTCGTAGACGACGAGTGCGCCGGCGTTGACGATTCCCATGTCCATGCCGGCCTTCACCGCGTGGTACAGGAACACCGCGTGAATGGCCTCGCGCACCGGGTTGTTGCCGCGGAACGAGAACGACACGTTGGAGACGCCGCCGGAGACCTTGGCTCCCGGCAGGTTCTCCTTGATCCAGCGCGTGGCCTCGATGAAGTCGACGCCGTAGTTCTGGTGCTCCTCGATGCCCGTGGCGATCGCGAAGATGTTGGGGTCGAAGATGATGTCCTCGGCCGGGAAGCCGACCTCGTCGACGAGGATGCGGTACGCACGCTCGCAGATCTGCTTGCGGCGCTCGAGGTTGTCGGCCTGGCCGTCCTCGTCGAACGCCATGACCACCGCGGCGGCGCCGTAGGCCAGGCACAGGCGCGCCTGCTCGACGAACTTCTCCTCGCCCTCCTTCATGGAGATCGAGTTGACGATCGACTTGCCTTGCACGCAGCGCAGGCCGGCCTCGATGACCTCCCACTTGGAGGAGTCGATCATCACCGGCACCTTGCAGATGTCGGGCTCGGCGGCGACCAGCTTGATGAAGCGGTCCATGGCGGCGACGCCGTCGATCATGCCCTCGTCCATGTTGACGTCGATGACCTGCGCACCGTTCTCGACCTGCTGGCGGGCCACCGACAGGGCGGTGTCGTAGTCGCCGTCGCGGATGAGGTTGCGGAAGCGGGTGGAGCCGGTGATGTTGGTGCGCTCGCCGACGTTGAGGAACAGCGTGTCCTCGACGACGGTGAGTGGCTCGAGACCGGACAGGCGCAGCGCCGGGGTGGTCTCGATCGGCTCGCGGGGGGCAAGACCCTCGACCGACTTCGCGATGGCGGCGATGTGGTCGGGCGTGGTGCCACAACATCCGCCCACGAGGTTCACGAACCCGCTCTCGGCGAACTCACGGATGATGGCCGACGTCTCGTGCGGCTCCTCGTCGTACTCGCCGAACGCGTTCGGAAGGCCGGCGTTGGGGTAGCAGCTGACGAATGTGTCGGCCAGGCGCGAGAGCTCGGCGATGTAGGGACGCATCTCCTTGGCGCCCAGCGCGCAGTTGAGCCCGACCATGAGCGGCTTGATGTGCCGGACCGAGTGCCAGAACGCCTCGGTGGTCTGACCGGACAGCGTGCGGCCCGAGGCGTCGGTGATCGTGCCGGAGATGATGACCGGCCAGCGGCGGCCGTAGTGGTCGAAGACCTGCTCGATCGCGAAGATCGCGGCCTTGGCGTTCAGGGTGTCGAAGATCGTCTCGACGAAGAGGATGTCGGAGCCGCCGTCGAGGAGCCCGCGAGCTGCCGTGTCGTACGCGTCGACGAGCTGCTCGAACGACACGCTGCGGGCACCCGGGTCGTTGACGTCGGGCGAGATGGACGCGGTGCGGGTGGTGGGTCCGAGCGCGCCGGCCACGTAGCGCGGCTGGTCGGGGGTGCGGTCGGTCATCTCGTCGACGACCCGCCGCGCGAGCCGGGCCGACTCGTAGTTCATCTCGTAGGCGAGCTCGGCCATTCCGTAGTCGCTCAGCGAGATGGCGGTCGCGTTGAACGTGTTGGTCTCGATGAGGTCGGCGCCGGCCTCGAGGTACTCGCGGTGGATGCCGGCGATGATCTCCGGCTGCGTCACGGTGAGGATCTCGTTGTTGCCCTGGACGTCGCTGGGCCAGTCGGCGAAACGCTCGCCGCGGTAGCCGGCCTCGTCGGGACGATCGCGCTGGATGGCCGTGCCCATGGCGCCGTCGAGCACGAGAATGCGCTCGCGCATGATCGCCGACAGCGCTTCAGTCGCGTCGGGTCGGAGATCAACCGATGTGTGGTCGGTCGCGGTCGTCGTGGTCAAGGCGGTCCTCTGGGTGGCGGGCGGTTCGACGATACGGTGCTCAACCCCCGCGGCAGCGCAGGCATTCCACCGTCCGGACCAGTGTCTCATCCACCGATACGCCCGTCACCGATACCGGGACCTACGCTGGAGCCCATGGGTGACTTCGCTGCCGTGCTCTGGGACCTCGACGGAACGCTCATCGACAGCGAGCCGCTCTGGATGGCCGGCGAGCACGAGCTCGCCGAGACGCACGGCTCCGCCTGGACGCAGGAGGACGGCCTGTCGCTGGTCGGGAACTCCCTCATCGAGTCGGGTCACTACATCAAGAAGCGACTGGGGTCCGACCTCGCGCCGGAGGAGATCGTCGACTTCCTCGTCGTCCGGCTGGCTGACGCCCTCGGTCGGGAGATCCCGTGGCGGCCGGGTGCGGTGGAGATCGTCAAGGCCCTCGACGCCGAGGACGTGCCCCAGGCTCTGGTGACCATGTCGTACGCGGCGATCGCCAAGCCCGTCGCCGATGCCCTGCCGTTCAAGGCCGTCGTGACCGGAGACCAGGTGACGCACGGCAAGCCGCACCCGGAGCCGTACCTGCGGGCGGCCGAGCTGCTCGGCGTCGACGCGTCCGACTGCCTCGCCGTCGAGGACTCGGGGACCGGCGCGACGTCCGCGAACGCGGCCGGCTGCCACGTGCTGGTGGTGCCGCACTTCGTGAACGTGCCGGACGCCCCGCGTCGCGCCCAGCGGGCCAGTCTCGAGAGCATGCGACCGGACGACCTGCGAGACCTGTTCTGACGACGTCACGCCACCGGAGCGCTCTCGCGCACCGTTAGGTTGGACGCGTGAGCGCGTCCGAGGCACCATCGCACCCGCGCGGGACCTGGCGCATCGGCCGGGTGGCCGGTGTCGACCTGCTGGCCAGGCCGTCCCTGCTGCTGATGGGCGTCATCCTCGTCGTGCTGTTCGCGCCGCGCTACGAGGACCAGACCCAGACGAGTCCGTACGTCGTCGCGGCCGTCTTCGTCGTGGCGCTCTACGCGTCGATCCTGCTGCACGAGATCGCCCACGTCCTGGCCGCCCGTGGGATTCGGCATGCACGTGCCGTCGGTGACGCTGCACCTCCTCGGTGGCGAGACCGCCATCGAGGGCGAGAGCCGGACGCCCTGGCAGGAGCTCGCCACGGCCATCGTCGGGCCGCTCGTCTCGCTCGCGATCGGCCTCGTGGCCGGACAGGCCGCCGAAGGCATGGGACCCGGCGTGCTGCACGACGTCATCTGGTCCGTCGGCTGGGTGAACATTCTCGTGGCCATCTTCAACATGCTCCCGGGTCTGCCGCTCGACGGCGGACGCGTCTTCAAGGCGGTCGTGTGGCAGCTCACCGGGCACGAGGAGACCGGTACCCGCTTCGCCGCCTGGATCGGCCGGGCGGCGGCGGTCGGTCTCGTGGTCACGTCGCTGCTGCTCGCCGACTTCGACAGCACCCGTTGGACCTTCGACGTCGTCATCGCCCTCGTCGTGGCCTGGTTCCTGTGGGAGGGAGCCGGGCATGCGCTGAAGCAGGCGAAGCAGAACGTCCGGCTCAACCGGCTCGACGTGCGCTCCCTGCTCGAACCAGGGATGGCGCCTGAAGGCGCACCGCGGCTGCCCGTCGACATCTCCGGAGCCGTGCTGGTGCGGGCGATGGCGGCACGACCTGCCGAGACCTACGCCGTGATCGAGCGTGACGGTTCTGTCGTCGGCGTCCTTCGCGCCGCACGGGTCGACGAAGCCTGGCGGAGCGCCCGATGAGCGGCGCCGGCACCGGACCGCTCGCCGAGGGGGAGTGGGTGCGGCTCAGCGACGCCAAGGGGCGCAAGCACAACATCCAGCTGGTCGTCGGAGCGGAGTTCTCGACCAAGAAGGGCCAGCTCCGTCACGACGACATCATCGGACGCCCCGAGGGCGTGGTGCTGGAGTCGTCGCTCGGGGGCCAGTACCAGGTGTTCAGGCCGTTGCTCTCGGAGTACGTCGTCTCGATGCCGCGCGGTGCCGCGATCATCTATCCCAAGGACGCCGCGCACATCGTCACGATGGCCGACGTCTTCCCGGGATGCCGGGTCGTCGAGGCGGGCGCCGGCTCCGGCAGCCTCACCGTCTACCTGCTGCGCGCCGTGGGCACCGAAGGTCATCTCGGCTCCTACGAGATTCGCGAGGACTTCGCCGAGATCGCCCGCCGCAACGTCGAGCAGGTCGTGGGGCCAGACCATCCGGCGTGGACGCTCACCGTCGGCGACGTCCGTGAGGCCGTCGTGGAGGAGGACATCGACCGGCTGATCCTCGACATGGTCGACCCGTGGACCTGCGTGCCTCTGGCGGGCGACCGTCTGGTGCCGGGCGGCATCGTCTGCGCCTATGTGGCGACCACCACGCAGCTCTCCCTCTTCGTCGAGACCCTGCGGGCGGACGGCGGATTCACCGAGCCGGTCGCCTGGGAGACGCTGCAGCGCGAATGGCACCTCGAGGGCCTCGCCGTACGGCCTGACCACCGCATGGTGGGGCACACGGCGTTCATCGCCATGGCCCGCCGCATGGCGCCGGGGGAGAGCAGCCTGGAGCGGACCCGACGTCCGGCGCCGGGCGCGTACGGGCCCGACTACACCGGCCCCCGGCCGCCCGGAGTCGCCGAAGTCGCTCCAGAGACACCCTGACGGCGTCATCAGAACGTCACCTACGCCACATCCCGACCTCCTAGTGTGTGACGTCCGAACAGGTAGGGTCGTTGTACGAGCAGGAGGTGGCAGATGAGCGAACAGGACCACACTCGCGGTGCCGGTGGCGCCGAGCACGAGCTCGCGTACCTGAGGGCCGAGGTCGAGCACCTGCGCCGCCGCCTGGGCAGCGAAGGCTCACTCGACTCGCGGCTCTCCGATCTCGAGGCTCGCCTGTCCTCCACCACCTCCCAGAACGACCGCCTCACGGCCACGTTGCGCGAGGCCCGTGAGCAGATCGTCACGCTCAAGGAAGAGGTCGACCGGCTGGCCCAGCCGCCCACCGGCTTCGGCACGTTCCTGCAGCGCAACGAGGACGACTCGGTCGACGTCTTCACCGGTGGCCGCAAGCTGCGCGTCAACGTCAGCCCCACCGTCGACAAGGACGACCTCCGCAAGGGCCAGGAGGTCATCCTCAACGAGGCGATGAACGTCGTGGCCGCCCTCGAGTTCGAGACGACCGGCGAGGTCGTCATGCTCAAGGAGATCCTGGCTGACGGCGAGCGCGCCCTGGTGCTCGGCAACGCCGACGAGGAGCGGGTCGTCAAGCTCGCCGACTCGCTGGTCGGCCTCAAGCTGCGCGCCGGCGACTCCCTGCTGCTCGACGGCCGCGCCAACTACGTCTACGAGAAGGTGCCCAAGAGCGAGGTCGAGGAGCTCGTCCTCGAAGAGGTTCCCGACATCGACTACGAGAGCATCGGTGGCCTGAAGGGCCAGATCGAGTCGATCCGCGACGCCGTCGAGCTGCCGTACCTGCACCCGGACGTGTTCATCGAGCACGAGCTCAAGCCGCCCAAGGGCGTGCTGCTCTACGGACCTCCTGGCTGCGGCAAGACCATGATCGCCAAGGCGGTCGCCGCGTCGCTCGCCAAGAAGGTCTCGGAGAAGACCGGCGAAGAGGGCCGCAGCTACTTCCTCAACATCAAGGGCCCCGAGCTGCTCAACAAGTACGTCGGTGAGACCGAGCGGCACATCCGCCTGGTGTTCCAGCGTGCTCGCGAGAAGGCCAACGAGGGCACCCCGGTCATCGTGTTCTTCGACGAGATGGACTCGCTGTTCCGCACCCGCGGATCCGGCGTCTCCTCCGACGTCGAGAACACGATCGTCCCGCAGCTGCTCAGCGAGATCGACGGTGTCGAGGGCCTCGAGAACGTGCTGGTCATCGGCGCGTCCAACCGCGAGGACATGATCGACCCCGCCATCCTCCGCCCGGGACGTCTCGACGTGAAGATCAAGATCGAACGTCCCGACGCCGAGGCCGCGCGCGACATCTTCAGCAAGTACCTCACCGTCACGCTGCCGCTGCACCCCGACGACCTCGCCGAGTTCAGCGACGACAAGCAGGCGTGCGTCACCGGCATGATCCAGCGCACCGTCGAGCTGATGTACACCGAGTCCGAGGACAACCAGTTCCTCGAAGTCACCTACGCCAACGGAGACAAGGAGATCCTGTACTTCAAGGACTTCAACTCCGGCGCGATGATCCAGAACATCGTCGACCGCGCCAAGAAGATGGCCATCAAGGACCTGCTCGAGCACGGCGCCAAGGGCCTGCGGGTGCAGCACATGCTCCAGGCGTGCCTCGACGAGTTCAAGGAGAACGAGGACCTCCCGAACACGACCAACCCCGACGACTGGGCGCGCATCTCCGGCAAGAAGGGCGAGCGCATCGTGTTCATCCGCACCCTCATCTCGGGCAAGGGCGGCAACGAGCCCGGCCGCTCCATCGACACCGTCGCCAACACCGGGCAGTACCTCTGACGCTCGACATCCGGGTCGTCGGCTACGACAGCGACGATGCCGTCATGCTCACCGCCGAGGTCCAGCGCGAGTACCAGCGTCGGTACGAGGGCGACCAGGACTCCTCACCCATCACCGCTGGCGAGTTCGAGCCGCCGAACGGGCTGTTCGTGGTGCTCTACGACGACGGCGTACCGGTGGGCATGGGCGGCTGGCGCAAGTACGGCGACGACGGCGAGATCAAGCGGATGTACGTGCGCGAGTCGGCACGCGGACGGGGCCTGGCCCGGATCCTGCTGGCCCATCTCGAGCGCACCGCCGTCGAGGCCGGCATCCGGCGCTTCGTGCTCGAGACCGGCCTGGGCCAGCCCGAGGCCATCGCGATGTACCGGTCGTCCGGCTATGACGAGGTCACGCCGTTCGGCCACTACGTCGACTACGCGGACAGCGTCCACCTCGGCCGCGACCTGCCGGCGACAGCGGATGATGCGTCGCGCCCGGACGTCTGACCCTGAAGCATCACCGTCCGCCGCCGCGCGGAGTGCCCTAGCATCGCGGGCATGGCCTACTTCGTCACGGGCGCGACCGGCTTCATCGGTCGTCGCCTGATCGCCGAGCTCGTCGACCACCGCCGCGGGACGATCTGGGTGCTCGTACGCCCGGGCTCGGAGGAGAAGCTCGATCGGTACCGGTACCGCTGGAACAACTCCAAGCGCATCGTCGCCGTGCCGGGTGAGCTGACCGAGGACGGCCTCGGCGTCGATCCCGCCTGGGTGAAGGAGCACGCCGGCGAAGTGAAGCACTTCTTCCACCTCGCCGCGTCCTACGACATGACCGCCACGAAGGCGGCGAACGACCGTCTCAACACCGGTGGCACGAAGAACGCCCTCCAGCTGGCCGATGCACTGAAGGTGGGCTGCTTCCACCAGGTGTCGTCGATCGCCGCGTCCGGCGACTACGCCGGCACGTTCACCGAGGACATGTTCGAGGAGGGCCAGGGCTTCCAGTCCGACTACCACCGCACCAAGTTCGAGTCCGAGAAGATGGTGCGCGATGAGGCGACGGTGCCGTGGCGCGTCTACCGCCCGTCGATCGTCGTGGGCGACTCCGAGACCGGCGAGATCGACAAGATCGACGGTCCCTACTACTTCTTCACGCTCATCAAGCGGATGCGCGACTACATGCCTGCGTGGCTGCCGATGTTCGGCGCCGGCATGGGCAGCACCAACATCGTGCCGGTCGACTACGTGGCGAAGGCGATGGACCACCTCGCCCACCAGCCCGGGCTCGACGGGCGCGCGTTCCACCTCCTGAACCCCCGTCCGCAGAAGAACCTCGACATCATCAATGCGTTCGCGCGTGCCGCGAAGTCACCGTCGTTCCAGATCTCGCTCGACAACCGCGTCACCGAGCTGCTGCCGAGTCGCTGGCTGCAGTCGGCGCTCGGCCGCACCACGTCCGGCGGGCCGGGGGAGGCCATCGCGAACCAGACCCTCGGACGTCTGGGGATTCCCGCCGAGGTGCTCGCTCACATCTCGTTGCCCACCCGGTACGACTCGGCGGCCACCCGCGAGGAGCTCGAGGGAACCGACATCGAGATCCCGAAGCTGCGCACGTACGCGGCGACACTGTGGGACTACTGGGAGCAGAACCTCGACCCCGACATCCGCGCCGACCGGGCGTCGGAGAAGGCGATCCGCGGCAAGACGGTCGTCGTCACTGGCGCGACGTCCGGCATCGGCCGGGCGACGGCGCTGCGCGTCGCGGCCCTCGGCGGCACCGCGATCCTGGTGGCGCGTGGCGCCGAGAAGCTCGAGGAGACGAAGGGCGACATCATCGCGCAGGGTGGCTCGGCCGCCGCCTACGCGTGCGACCTCTCCGACCTCGACGAGATCGACAAGCTCGCGAAGAAGCTGAACCGCGACTTCGAGGGCATCGACGTCGTGGTGAACAACGCCGGTCGCTCGATCCGACGCTCGTTGCGGCTCTCCTACGACCGCTTCCACGACTTCGAGCGCACGATGCAGCTCAACTACTTCGGCGCGATCCGCCTGGTCATGGGGTTGACGCCACAGATGGCCAAGCGCAAGACCGGGCACATCGTGAACATCTCCTCGATCGGCGTGCAGACCAACCCGCCGCGCTTCGCGGCGTACGTGGCCTCCAAGGCCGCCCTCGACGCCTGGAGCCGCGTGGTGGCCTCGGAGCTGATCGGTCATGGCATCACCTTCACGTCGATCCACATGCCGCTCGTCCGCACACCGATGATCGCGCCGACGAAGCTCTACGACGCGTTCCCGACGATCAGCCCGGCCCAGGCCGCCGACCTCGTGCTCCGGGCGGTTCGCGACCACCCGCATGAGATCAACACCGTGATCGGCACGGCCGGAGAGGTGTCGCACGCGATGGCGCCGCACGCGATGTTCCGCGTCCTCAACCAGGCGTACAAGATCTTCCCCGACTCCGCGGCGGCACGAGGTGACGGCGCAGGTGAGAAGACCACCCGCCAGCAGCGCGCGCTGGCCCGGGTGCTCAAGGGTGTCCACTGGTGAGTGCTCGGAGACCCCGAACGTAGGCTGATGTCATGACTGTTCGCCGTGTTCAGGGCAGTGAGGTGGAGTACGGCATCGCCGTCAAGGGCCAGCCGCACGCCAACCCCATGGTGGCGTCGACGCACGTCGTCAACTCCTACGCGGCTGCGCACGGGCTCACTCGCCGCGCCCGCTGGGACTTCGAGGAGGAGAACCCGCTCCGCGACGCCCGCGGGTTCGACCTCAGCCGCGAGACCGCGGATCCGTCACAGCTCACCGACGAGGACCTCGGGCTCGCCAACATCATCCTCACCAACGGCGCGCGCCTCTACGTCGACCACGCCCATCCGGAGTACTCCAGCCCTGAGGTCACCAACCCGCGTGATGTCGTCGTGTGGGAGAAGGCCGGCGAGCAGGTCATGAGGCTCGGCGCCGAGCTGGCCGGGCAGATGCCAGGCGCTTCTCCGGTCATGCTCTACAAGAACAACATCGACAACAAGGGCGCCTCCTACGGTTCGCATGAGAACTACCTGATGCGGCGCGACGTCCCCTTCGAGTCGGTCGTGGAGCACCTGACGCCCTTCTTCGTCTCCCGGCAGGTCATCACCGGGGCCGGCCGGGTCGGACGCAAGCAGGACGGCAGCGTCCATGCGTTCCAGATCGGCCAGCGCGCCGACTACATCGAGGTCGGCGTCGGACTCGAGACCACCCTCAAACGTCCGATCATCAACACCCGCGACGAGCCGCACGCCGATCCCAAGAAGTACCGACGCCTGCACGTCATCCTGGGTGACGCCAACTGCGCCGAGGTCGCCATCTACCTCAAGCACGGCACCACGTCGCTGGTGCTGGCGATGATCGAGGCCGGATACCTTCCGTCCGGTCTCGCGCTGGCCGCGCCCGTCGCCGCCATGCACCAGGTCTCGCACGACCCCACCCTGCGGCAGTCGGTCGAGCTGGCCGACGGGCGCACGATGACGGCGATCGACCTGCAGCGCGAGTACCTCGCGCATGCTCGTGCGTTCGTCCTGGAGGAGGGCTCCGACGACCAGACCGACGACGTGCTGGCCCGCTGGGAGAGCGTGCTCGACCGGCTGGCGCGCGACCCGATGGAGTGTTCCGGCGAGCTCGACTGGGTGGCCAAGCTGGCGCTGCTGGAGTCGTACCGCGACCGCGACGGCCTCGACTGGGACCACGCGAAGCTGCACCTCGTCGACGTCCAGTACCACGACGTCCGGCTCGAGAAGGGACTGTTCCACCAGCTCGTCCGGTCGGGCCGGATGGAGCGGCTGGTCAGTGAGGAGGAGATCAAGGACGCCGTGTCGACGCCTCCGAGCGACACGCGCGCCTACTTCCGCGGCATGTGCCTGGCGAGGTTCTCCTCCGACATCGCCGCCGCCTCGTGGGACTCGGTGATCTTCGACCTTCCGGGACACGACTCCCTGCAGCGCATCCCGACGTTGGAGCCGTTGCGTGGCACCAAGGAGCACGTCGGCGAGCTGTTCGCGCGCAGCGAGACGGCATCGGACCTCTTCAGCGCCATCACCCGCCGTTGACCGGCGGTTCCGCCCAGAGTGAACCCGGCGTGAACCGACCGACTTCTGTTCACTCGTGGGGCTAGGGTTGCCGTATGTCCGAACAGCAGCACAAGAGCACCAAGAAGTCGGCCGACGCCGCGGAGCAGGTCGAAGAGACCGAGATCGATTCCGAGCGCAAGGAAAAGCTCGACGACGACGTCGACTCGATCCTCGACGACATCGACGACGTGCTCGAGGAGAATGCCGAGGAGTTCGTGCGCAGCTTCGTGCAGAAGGGCGGGCAGTGATGCTGCCCGAGCCCTTCACGGCTGCGGGTTCATCGTCCTTCGCCGACTTCCTCGCCCAACAGGCGCCCGGCCTCGTGCCAGGCGCCTCCGCCCGTGGGGTCGGTGACCTCGCCGACGTCGCACCGCACGGCACCACGATCGTCGCGGCGACGTTCCCGGGCGGTGTCGTCATGGCCGGCGACCGCCGCGCCACGATGGGCAACGTCATCGCGCAGCGCGACATCGAGAAGGTCTTCCCGGCCGACGAGTACTCGTGCATCGGCATCGCCGGCAGCGCCGGGCTCGCGGTCGAGGTGGTGCGCCTGTTCCAGGTCGAGCTCGAGCACTACGAGAAGCTCGAGGGCACCGTGCTCTCCGCCGACGGCAAGGCCAACAGGCTCGCCGCGCTCATCCGCGGCAATCTCGGCCTCGCGATGCAGGGCCTCGCGGTCGTGCCGCTGTTCGCCGGCTTCGACGTCGCCACCCAGATCGGCCGCATCTTCTCCTACGACGTCACTGGCGGCCGATACGAGGAGCACGCGTTCCACGCGGTGGGCTCCGGTTCGGTCTTCGCCCGCGGCGCGCTCAAGAAGCTGTACCGCGAGGACCTCGACGAGACCGGCGCCATCACGGCGACGCTGCAAGCGCTCTACGACGCCGCCGACGACGACTCCGCCACCGGCGGCCCCGACCTCACCCGGCGCATCTTCCCGGTGGTCGCGGTCGTCACCGCAGACGGCTATCGCCGCGTCCCCGAGGCCGACGTCGGCGCCATCGCCGACGAGGTCATCGGCGCCCGACTCGTCCGCCCCGACGGCCCCGCGGCCCCCCTCAACTGACGGGACATCCCGAATGATCACCCCACAGAATTGCCCCTCACGTATGAGAGGCACCGTCACGTTCTCGAAGCAATTCTGCGGGGGCCCCGAATGACCGCACCGTTCTACGTCTCGCCCGAGCAGCTCATGAAGGATCGGGCCGACTTCGCGCGCAAGGGCATCTCCCGCGGGCGCAGCGTCGCCGTGGTCCAGTACATCGACGGCGTGCTGTTCGTCGCGGAGAACCCCTCGCGGGCCCTGCACAAGATCAGCGAGATCTACGACCGCATCGGCTTCGCCGCCGTGGGCCGCTACAACGAGTTCGAGAACCTGCGCATCGCCGGCGTCCGCCTGGCCGACCTGCGCGGATACTCCTACGACCGGCGCGACGTCACCGGACGCTCGCTGGCCAACGCCTACGCGCAGACGCTCGGCACGATCTTCTCCGCGGGTGGCGAGAAGCCCTATGAGGTGGAGCTGTTCGTCGCCGAGGTCGGCGACGACGTCACCGGTGACCAGATCTACCGCCTCACCTACGACGGCTCGGTCGCAGACGTCCAGGGCTACGCCGTGATGGGCGGTCAGAGTGAGCAGGTCGAGACCCACCTCGGCGAGCACTACTCCGAGGGGCTCGATCTCACCGCAGCGATCAGGCTGGCCGTGGAGTCGCTGGGCCAGGACGTCACACCGGCACGCACCGTCCCGGCCGCCGACCTGGAGGTCGCCAACCTCGACCGCACCCGTCCGCAGCCCCGCAAGTTCAAGCGGCTCACCGACGAGACGGTCACCCAGGCGCTCGGCTGAAGGCCGAACGGCTCGCTAGTCGCGGCGTGCGCTGATCAGCCACGTCTGCATCGGCAGCACGACACCGTCCCGCTCGGTGTACGGAGCGAGGGCGCGGTCCACGTCCTTGGCGAGCACGGCGAGCTCGGCCGCGTCGATCGCGCCCACCGGTCCTGCGAGCGGTGAGCTGACAATTTCCTGCCGCAGGAACTCGCTCGGTGACGGGAATCGCACCACCATGTGGGCGATACGACCCTTGATGTCCGTGAAGGATGCAGCGGTCAGCATCTGCTGGAGCCGCTCGAGCGACGGGGCCGAGAACGGCGCGCGCATGATCGCGCCGGCCTCCATGCTGACGTGTCGATCGAGCGACTCGGCGAGCACCGCGAAGGCATGGTTGTGCTCGAGCGGCCGCCAGAGTGCCAAGGCCATCCGTCCGTCGGGAGCGAGCGCCCGGTGCATCTCCCGGACGCCGGCGGCTTGGTCGCTGAAGAACTGCAGCCCCTGCTGGCACGTGACCAGGTCGAAGCTGCTGTCGATGAAGGGCAGGGCTGCGGCATCCGCGACCTGCCAGTCGAGCGACGCGGGCCCGTTGCTGCTCCGTGCCGCGAACGCGACCATCTGCTCGTTGACGTCGACGCCGGCCACCGCTCCCGCGGATCCGACCTTCCGCGCGAGCGCGCGAGCGACCACACCGGTTCCGCAGGCGACGTCCAGCGTGTACTCGCCGGGAACGGGCCTGGCGAGACCGACCAAGGCGTCCGCGCACGGTTCGAAGAAGGCGGGAACGAGGTATTTCTCGTAGGCGCCAGGTCCGTGCTCGTCGAGCTGGAACCCCTCGGTCATGGGGAACCGCTGCGGATTTGTGCGCGAATGGCCGAGAACAAGAGGCCCACCGTCCCTTCACCGTCCAGAGTCACGACATGCCCCAGTTATGACGCGGGCCGCGTCGGCACGCGCAGGCGGTACACCTCCCGACTACGCTGATCCCATGGACCGGCGGATCTTCGGCATCGAGAACGAGTACGGCGTCACCTGCTCGTTCAAGGGCCAGCGTCGTCTGTCGCCCGACGAGGTCGCGCGCTACCTCTTCCGCCGCGTGGTCTCGTGGGGCCGCAGCAGCAACGTCTTCCTGCGCAACGGGGCCCGCCTCTACCTCGACGTGGGCAGTCACCCGGAGTACGCGACCCCGGAGTGCGACGATCTCGTCGATCTCGTCACCCACGATCGCGCGGGGGAGCGCATCCTCGAAGGCCTGATGATCGACGCCCAGCAGCGGCTGGCCGACGACGGCGTCGACGGCGACATCTACTTGTTCAAGAACAACACCGACTCGGCGGGCAACTCCTACGGCTGCCACGAGAACTACCTCGTCGGCCGCGGTGGCGAGTTCAGCCGCCTGGCCGACATCCTCATCCCCTTCCTGGTGTCACGGCAGATCATCTGCGGTGCCGGCAAGGTGCAGCAGACGCCGCGCGGCACGATCTACTCCGTCAGCCAGCGCGCCGAGCACATCTGGGAGGGCGTGTCGAGCGCCACCACCCGCTCGCGGCCGATCATCAACACCCGCGACGAGCCTCATGCGGACGCGGAGCGGTTCCGTCGCCTGCACGTCATCGTCGGCGACTCCAACATGAGCGAGACCACCACGCTGCTCAAGGTCGCGACCACCGATCTGGTGCTGCGGATGATCGAGGGTGGTGTGTCGATGCGCGACCTCACGCTCGACAACCCGATCCGGGCCATCCGCGAGATCGCCCACGACATGACCGGACGTCGCAAGGTGCAGCTCGCCAACGGACGCGAGCTGTCAGCCCTGGAGATCCAGGCCGAGTACTTCGGGAAGGCAGCCGAGTTCATCGACAAGCACGGACTGCACACACCCACGATCGACCGCGCGATGGACCTCTGGGAGCGCTGCCTCAAGGCGGTCGAGTCCGAGGACCTCTCGCTCGTGGAGCGCGAGATCGACTGGGTCATCAAGTTCCGCCTGCTCGATCGCTACCGCACCGCGCACGGGCTCAGCTGGGCCGACCCGCGCATCGCCCAGCTCGACCTCGCGTACCACGACATCCGCCGCGACCGCGGCATCTTCTACCTACTGGAGAACAGGGGAGCGGTCGCCCGCGTCACGCGTGACCTCGACGTCTTCACGGCGAAGTCGGTGCCGCCGCAGACCACACGGGCCCGGCTGCGCGGCGACTTCATCAAGCGGGCCCAGGAGCGCCGCCGCGACTTCACGGTCGACTGGGTGCACCTCAAGCTCAACGACCAGGCGCAGCGCACCGTGCTGTGCAAGGACCCGTTCCGCTCGCACGACGAGCGGGTGCAGCGCCTCATCGACGGCATGTGAGCCGGACGGGTCCTTTGTCGTCCCGGCTACGCTGGGCGACGGCCTAGTCCCTCTGCAGAAAGCCGTCACTGTGCGTCGAATTCTCGCCGTGTCCGCGGCCGCGTGTCTGCTGCTCGCGGGCTGCGGGTCCGACTCCTCCGACTCGCCTTCCTCGTCCGGCCTCGGAGGCGTCACGGTCAAGGGAGGCGACGACCCCAAGCTCACGGTCGGCAAGGACTTCACGGCCGGATCCACCGAGATCCGTGTCGTCAAGAAGGGCACTGGCGAGGAGCTGGCCAAGGGCGACAGCGTCAAGGTCAACTACGTCGCGGTCAACGGACGCACCGGCAAGCAGTTCGACAACTCGTTCACCAGCAAGAGCCCGCTCAGCCTCACGCTCGACGAGACCTCCGCGCTGCCGGGCTTCCTCAAGGGGCTCGACGGGCAGAAGGTCGGCAGCCGCGTCCTCGTGGCGATCCCGCCGAAGGACGGCTTCGGAGCGGCCCGCACCGAGCTCGGCATCAAGGCCGACGACACGATGGTCTTCCTGTTCGACATCGTCGCGAAGGTGCCGGCCGAAAGCCGAGGGCAAGGCCAAGAAGCTCCCCGACACCGTTCCCGCGATCGTCGAGAAGGACGGTCACCCGGACACCTTCAAGCCCACGAAGAAGACGCCAGGCAAGGTCTCCAAGGCCAGCGCGCACGTCGTCATCGAGGGTGACGGCGCGGAGGTGAAGGAGGGCCAGACCATCACCTCGCAGTACGTCGGTCAGGTCTATCCCGACGGCGAGGTCTTCGACAGCTCGTGGGCCAAGGGACCGCCGGCGTCGTTCCAGCTCGACCAGGTCATCGAGTGCTGGAAGGACCTCATCCCGGGCCAGAAGGTCGGCAGCCGCATCGTGCTCGTCTGCCCGTCCGACACCGCCTACGGCGACTCCCCGCAGGAGGGCGGTCCGATCAAACCCGGCGACTCGCTGGTGTTTGCCATCGACTTGCTCGACGCATCCTGACATCCTCCTGCCATGGCCGAGCGCAAGACCGAGAGGTTGATGAACCTCATCTTCGCGCTCCTGGTCAGTCGCCAGTACCTCAGCAAGGAACAGATCCGTCAGGCCATCGCCGACTACCGCGACTCCACGCAGCAGGCGTTCGAGCGCAAGTTCGAGCGTGACAAGGAGGAGCTCCGCGAGCTCGGCATCACCGTCGAGATGGGCAGCAACGACAAGTACTTCGAGGACGAGGTCGGCTACCGCATCCGGCGGGACGAGGCCGAGCTGCCCGACCTGGCGCTCACGCGCGAGGAGGCCGCCGTGCTCGGGCTCGCGGCGCAGGTGTGGGAGCACGCCGGCCTGGCGGGGGAGTCGACCACCGCCCTGGTGAAGCTGAAGGCCGCCGGCATCGAGGTCGATCCCGACGTCCTGCGCATGGCCGAGCCCAAGCTCTCCGCCGACGAGCCGTCGTTCGACGTGATGTGGGAAGCCGCCACGCGACGCATCCCGGTGGCGTTCACCTACCAGCGTCCCGGCCAGCCGGCCGCACGACGCCAGGTGCAGCCGTGGGGGATCATCTCGTGGCACGACCGCTGGTACCTCGGTGGCTTACGACCTGGAACGCGAGGCGCCGCGCATCTTCCGGCTGTCGCGCGTGCAGGGCGACGTCGAGACCACCGGTGAGCCGGGCTCGTACGAAGTGCCGGAAGGCACCGACATGACCAAGGTCGCGGCTTCCCTGTTCCCGGCCAAGCCCGACAGCCTGGCCGTGCTCCGCGTGCGGGCCGGCCGCGGCCAGTCGCTGCGCCGGCTCGCCAACGTGTCCACGCCGGTCGACGACGAGCACGACGAGATCGAGGTGCCGTACGGCTCGGCGTGGGACCTCGCCTCGGAGATCACGTCCTACGGCGCCGACGTCGTGGTGGTGTCGCCTCCCGAGGTCCGCGAGCGGGTCGTCGAGCTCCTCCGCGTCGCGCTGGGGGAGTCATGAGCAGATCCCGGCAGCAAGTGGTGCGCATGCTGGCCCTGGTGCCGTACCTGCGGGGACACGACGGCATCCCGGTCAACGACGTCGCCGAGGAGTTCGGCGTGGCGCCGAAGCAGATCCGCGACGACCTCCGCCTGCTCATGTACACCGGCGTCGGCGAGTACGCCGGCGAGCTCATCGACTTCGACCTCGGTGCCCTCGAGGACGACGGTGTCGTCTACATCCGCGACGCCGACTTCATGCCACGTCCGCTGCGGATCACCAGCAACGAAGGGGTGGCGCTCATCGTGGCCCTGCGCACCCTGCGCGCGTCGGCCAGTGGTGCCCAGCTGCCGATCATCGACAGCGCCCTCGCGAAGCTCGAGAGCGCCGTGGGTGAGGACGTCGACCTGCCGGTGGACGTGCTCGTGGAGACGGCCGACCCGGTCATCCACACGACGCTGGTGCACGCACTGGCGGAGGGCAAGCGGGTCGAGATCATCTACGGCACCGCCTCGCGCGACGACCGCACGACGCGTCAGGTCGACCCTCGCCGCCTGTTCACCGAGAACGGCCACCTGTACCTCGAAGGCTGGTGCCTGCGCGCCGAGGACCTCCGGTTCTTCCGGCTCGATCGCATCGAGGCCGCCGAGCTGACCGGTGACGACGCCGCCGACCACGAGGCGGAGCCGCGCGACCTGGCGACGTCGTTCTTCACGGTCGGCGGCGACACCCCGTACGCCGTCCTCGACCTCGATCCGCGCGCGCACTGGCTCACCGAGTACTACCAGGTGCAGGAGGTCGAGCCGCGTGGCGACGTCCTGCGGGTGAAGCTGTTCGGCGCCGACTGGTCGTGGCTGCGACGACTCGTGCTCCGCAACGTGGGGTCGGTGCGGGTCGTCGAGCCTCCTTCGCTCGCCTCAGACGTCGTCGATCACGCTCGCGCTGCGTTGAGCGCGTACGATGGACCCTGACCCTCCAGAAGGAGTAATCATGTTCGGACCTGGGATCGGAGCACCGGAGATCCTCATCGTCCTCGGCGTCATCGTGCTGCTCTTCGGCGGGCGGAAGCTCCCTGAGCTGGCCCGGGGGTCAGGTCGCGCGCTGCGCATCTTCAAGTCCGAGGTCAAGGGCCTCCAGGACGATGACGACGACACCAAGAAGCCCGAGGCCCTCGAGCCCAGCGAGGCTGAGAAGAAGCCCGAACAGGGCTGACGCTTGGCGCTGCGTCGCGGCAAGTCCGTTCCCGAGGGCGGCACGATGCCGCTCGTCGACCATCTTCGGGAGCTCCGCACCCGCCTGGTCAAGGGCGTCCTCTCCATCGTGGTCGCGACGGTCGTCGCCTGGTTCTTCTACGACGAGATCCTGACCTTCCTCACCGGGCCGTACGAGCAGATCCGGCCGGACCTCGCCGAGCAAGGGGATCGAGTCCACGGCGGTGCTCACGGGGATCGGCGGAGCGTTCGTGTTCCAGCTGAAGATCTCCTTGGTCGCCGGCATCATCGGGTCCAGTCCGGTGTGGCTGTACCAGATCTGGGCCTTCGTCCTGCCCGCCCTGCACCGCAACGAGAAGCGCTGGGCACTTCTGCTCACCGCCACCGGCGCCCCGTTGTTCATCGCCGGTGCTGCGTTGGCCTACGTGGTGCTGCCGAAGGCGTTTCTCGTCCTCATCGGGTTCGTGCCCAGCGGGTTCGAGAACCTCGTGACCGGCTCGGAGTACTTCGACTTCGTGGTCCGCATGATGCTGGTGTTCGGCGTGGCGGCTGAGATCCCCCTCGTCGTCGTGCTGCTCAACAGGCTGGGCGTGGTGAGCGCCCGTCAGCTGGCCGCCGCACGGTCGTGGACGATCATCGGGATCTTCGTGTTCGCCGCCGTCGCGACGCCGAGCACCGATCCACTGACGATGTTGTTCCTCGCCGTGCCGATGACCGCTCTGTACGCGGTCTCCGAGTTCATCGCCTGGATCGCGGACCGGAAGCGGGCCAAGACGAAGCCTGCGGAGATCGGCGACGACGAGATCTCACCGATCGACTAGGCACTCAGGCGGGATCGGTCGATCGCGCCCGCATGGCCATGAGGCACAGCACCATCGCCACGGCTTCGAACGCGGCAAGGGCCACCTGAGTGCCGGTGACGCCGCCATCCACGATGAAGCCGATGATCCGCGACACGGGCATGCAGGCGAGCACGAGCGCGCTGAGCAGCAAGCCCGGGATGACCCAGTCGGTCCGCGTCGCGCAGAGACCGAGGAACAGCCCGAGCCCCAGGGCGACGCCGCCGGACACCGCCCGCATGTCCGTGACTGCGCTCGGCAGTCTGGGCGACTCACCCGTCGACAGGTCGGCGAACGTGCCCGGTGCGATCATGAAGGCCAGACCGACGGCGACGAACGCGACGGACAACACCCACAACAACGTGACTCCCGATCGTGGCCCCATGTGAACTCCTTCGGCGACTGGCGGTTGGTGAGCATCATCGCGCAAACGACGCCGCTTACGCTGGACCCATGCATGTCGCGCTCGTGGTGAACCCCGTTTCCGGCAAGCGACAGGGCGACCGCATCGCGAACGACGCCGAGCATCTGTTGCGCTCGCTCGGGCACGAGATCGCTCGCATCCAGGGCGACGATGCCCATCACGCCCGCGAACAGCTCGCCAAGGCCGTCGAGACGGGGGTCGACACCGTCGTGGTCGTCGGTGGCGACGGCGCGCTGCACGACGTGCTCCCGGTCGTGGTCGGGCACGACCTGACGCTCGGCCTCCTGCCCGCCGGCACCGGGAACGACACGGCCCGCTCACTGGGCATCCCCACGAAGGATCCGTCCGCCGCGACGCAGGTCCTCCTGGGCGGCCACACGCGCTCCATCGATCTGGCCCAGACGGGCGAGCGACGAGTACGTCGTCACCGTGGTGGCGTCCGGGTTCGACTCCAAGGTCAACGAGCGCGCCAACGCGATGACGTGGCCGCGGGGCAACATGCGCTACAACATCGCGATCGTCGCCGAGCTGCGCGAGTTCGAGCCGCTCGAGTTCATCGATCACGCTCGACGGCGAGACGATCGAGCGGCAGGCCATGCTGGTGGCGGTCGGCAACGGGCCCTCGTTCGGCGGCGGGCTGCGCATCTGTGAAGGCGCGTCCCTGGACGACGGCCTTGCTCGACGTGGTGATCATCAACCCGGTGAGCAAGCCGAAGCTGTTGTGGGTGTTCCCGAAGCTCTACCGCGGCACCCATGTGACGCTGCCCGAGTTCGAACGGCACCGCGTGCGCGAGGTGACGCTCTCCTCGCCGGGCATCGTCGCGTACGGCGACGGCGAACGGCTCGGCCCGCTGCCGATGACGTCGACCGTGCGCCCGGGTGCGCTTCGCGTGCTCGTACCCAGCGCCTGATCAGCCCGCCGGTAGGCTCGAAACATGTCCTCCCCGGCCGAGCGGTATGCCCGATCCCGCGCGGACCGGGCTCATCCGCACCTCGCGGAGTTCCGCGGTCTTTACCCGTTCGCGCTCGACCCGTTCCAGGTCGAGGCGTGCGAGGCCGTCGAGGACGGAGACGGCGTCCTGGTCGCCGCGCCAACGGGGTCGGGCAAGACGATCGTCGGCGAGTTCGCCGTCCATCTCGCCATCGCCACCGGCCGCAAGTGCTTCTACACGACACCCATCAAGGCCCTGTCGAACCAGAAGTTCGCCGACCTCGTGGCGCGGTACGGGGCCGAGAGCGTCGGTCTTCTGACCGGCGACAACACGATCAATGGGGAGGCCCCGGTCGTCGTCATGACCACCGAGGTGCTGCGCAACATGCTGTACGCCGGGTCCCGCACGCTGACCGGACTCGGCTTCGTCGTGATGGACGAGGTGCACTACCTCGCCGACCGGTTCCGCGGCGCCGTCTGGGAGGAAGTCATCATCGGCCTGCCCGAGTCGGTGGCCGTCATCTCGTTGTCGGCCACGGTGTCGAACGCCGAGGAGTTCGGCGCCTGGCTCACCGAGGTCCGCGGCGGCACCACGACGATCGTCGAGGAACGCCGGCCCGTCCCACTGCACCAGCACGTCCTCGTCGGCAGACGCCTGTTCCCGCTGTTCGAGGACGGCGAGCGGACGCGGGCGGGGGAGACCGGGCAGGTCAACCGTCAGCTCGAGCGCATGGCACGTGAGGACGTCCAGCTGTCGCGCATGAGCAAGGGCCGGCCGCCCAAGGGTGGCCGCCGACCGCGCAGCCGCCACCGCACACCCGGTCGGGTCGAGCTCGTCGAGAAGCTTGACGCCGAGGCACTGCTGCCGGCGATCGTCTTCGTGTTCAGCCGAGCCGGGTGCGACGCTGCCGTGCAGCAGGTCATGGACGCCAGGATCACGCTCACGTCGCCCGACGAGCGTGCCGAGATCGCCGCTGCCGTCGACGCCGCGTGCGCGCACCTGCCGGACGACGACCTGCACGTCCTCGGCTTCTACGAGTTCCGTGAGGCCCTGACCCGTGGTGTCGCCTCGCACCACGCCGGCATGCTGCCGACGTTCAAGGAGTCGGTGGAGCAGCTGTTCAGCGTCGGCCTGGTGAAGGTCGTCTTCGCGACCGAGACCCTGGCACTCGGCATCAACATGCCTGCCCGCACGGTGGTGATCGAGCGGCTGACGAAATGGAACGGCGAGGCCCACGTCGACGTCACGCCGGGGGAGTACACCCAGCTCACCGGCCGCGCCGGCCGCCGTGGCATCGACATCGAGGGTCACGGCGTGGTGCTGTGGCAGCCCGGCCTCGACCCACGTCTGGTCGGCGGCCTCGCGTCCACGCGTACCTATCCGCTGAACTCCTCGTTCCAGCCGTCGTACAACATGGCGGTCAACCTCGTGGGCCAGGTCGGCCGCGAGCACGCTCGTGAGCTGCTGGAGCAGTCGTTCGCCCAGTTCCAGGCCGATCGGGCCGTCGTCGGCCTCGCCCGCCAGATCCACAAGGCGGACGAGGCACTCGAAGGCTATGCGAGCATCCGCCACGTGCGAGCTGGGCGACTTCATGGAGTACGCCGCGCTGCGCCGGGAGCTGAGCGACCTGGAGTCGTCCGGCTCGAAGGCCAGGCGCGCGGCCGAGCGCGACGAAGTGGTGCAGTCCCTGACCTCACTGAAGATCGGCGACGTCATCAACGTCCCGGCCGGACGCTGGGCCGGTCTCGCGGTCGTCCTCGACCCCGGCCACCGCTCGGGCGCGGACGACCCACGGCCCATGGTGCTCACGGCCAACCGTCATGCCCGCCGGCTGGCCATCGTCGACTTCCCGACGCCGGTCGAGGCCATCACCCGCATGCGGATCCCCAAGTCGTTCAACTCGCGCAACCCGCAGGCCCGCCGCGACCTCGCCTCGTCCCTGCGGAACCGGGCGCAGGGCGTGCAGTGGCACCGCGACAAGCCGTACCGCGACCACGGCCCCGTCCAGGACCCGCGCGTCGCGGAGATCCGCAAGCAGCTCCGTGAGCATCCGTGCCACGCCTGTCCGGAGCGCGAATCGCATGCCCGCTGGGCGGAGAGGTACGCCAAGCTCGAGCGCGACACCGTGAACCAGCGCCGCCGCATCGAGCAGCGCACCAACACCGTGGCGCGGCAGTTCGACCGGGTCTGCGAGGTGCTGCACGTTCTCGGCTACCTCGACGGCGACGAGGTGACGCCCGACGGCCTCCGGCTGCAGCGCGTCTACAGCGAGCTCGACCTGCTGATCAGCGAGTGCATCCGTGGGCACGTGTGGGACGGACTGGAGCCGGCGGAGCTCGCTGCCGTCGTCAGCGGTCTGACGTTCGAGTCGCGTGCGAACGACGACGCCCCACCTCCGTTGCTGCCGAATCGACGGCTGCTCGACGTCACCGAGACGATGAGCTCGCTGTGCACCGACCTGAAGCGGCTCGAGCGAGAGCACCGGCTGACCTACCTGCGGGAGCCCGACTTCGGTTTCGCGCAGGTCGTCTGGTCGTGGGTGCAGGGCGCATCGCTGGACGACGTGCTGCGCGAGACCGAGATGGCCGCCGGCGACTTCGTGCGCGCCATGAAGCAGCTGATCGACGTGCTGGCCCAGGTCGGCGACGCCGCCGGACCGGGCGATCTCAAGGACACCGTGCGCGCGGCTCTGACCGAGCTGCGGCGCGGCGTCGTGTCGTACACGTCCGTCGCGAGCTGAGTCAACCCAGAGCCTCGATGACACGGCCCGGGACGCCACCCAAGCCCCACTGCTCGCCGAAGGCGGTGAGCGCAGCCTTCTGGTCGTCGGTGAGGGGAGACCGCAGCTCGACGTCGGTGGGGCAGGCGTCGTCGCTCACCGTGACGACCTGACGGGCGACGTCGATGTAGTCGAGGGAGTCGAGCAGCGACTGGCGGATGCGTGGCTTGATGTCGCTGGACGCGTCGTGTGCGGCTGCCACGATGCCATCGAGGTCGTCGTACGCGGCGAGCAACGTGGCCGCGGTCTTCTCCCCGATCCCGGCGACGCCCGGCAGGCCGTCGGAGGCGTCCCCGCGCATCACGGCGAAGTCGACGTACTGTGCGGCGTCGATCGCGTACTTGGCGCGGATCCAGGCGTTGTCGACGACGTCGTGGTTGCCGACCCCGCGCGCGACGTAGAGGATGCGGACGTCCCGATCGTCATCGACGAGCTGGAACAGGTCGCGGTCGCCGGTGACGACGTCGACAGGCCCGTCCCACGCCGGCGCGAACGTGCCGATGATGTCGTCCGCCTCCGCGCCGATGGCTCCCACGACCGGGATGCCGACCAGGCCCAGGGCCTCGGCGATGAGCGGGACCTGCGGGGAGAGCAGGTCCGGGGTCTCCTCGATGTCTGGCTGCTCACCCACGATCACCTCGGCCACGCGATGCGTCTTGTACGTCGGCATCAGCTCGACCCGCCAGGCCGGGCGCCAGTCGTCGTCCCAGCAGGCCACGACCGCGTCCGGGTGGTACTGGGTCGTCAGGGTGGCGACGAAGTCGAGCAGGCCCCTCACCGCGTTGACGACGGTGCCGTCGGGCGCCTTGAGGGAGTCAGGCACCCCGTAGAACGCGCGGAAGTACAAGCTCGCGCTGTCCAGCAGCATCAGCCGGTCGGCCATGGTTCCCCCAGTTCAGGTCGGTGAACGCACATCGGCGCCGGCACCACAGGGGTGCCGACGCCGATCCTAGGTGCATCAGCGAGTCAACGAGTGACCCTTGGCCGGCAGCTTCACCGCCTTCTGCTGCTGCTGGACCCGACTGCCGTCAGGGAACAGACCCGTCTTCGACAGCGTGAGTCGCGCCGTCGCGTGGGCAGCAGCATCACCGAGCTCGTTCAGAGCATTGCTGTTGAGGTTGGTGATGGTGTCGCACGCCTGGTGGTAGCAGGGGTCGTACGGATCTCCGGCTGTTCCGCCGTAGATGGACGCCTCTGCCGGCGTCTTGATGCCCTCCGCACCGCTGAACAGTCCACCGGCCGGGATGCCGTTCTCGATGAACGGCCCGTAGTCGGAACGTCCGTCGAAGTCCGTCGGCGACGACACGAGGTTCTTCGAGTCGAAGTAGTCGGTGAAGACCGATTCGATCACGTCGGACCCCGGAGGACCGCTGGGACCGCCCGACGAGCCATCGCCGTCGTACACGAACCGGACGTAGTTGGGCGAGCCCAGCATGTCGAAGTTCAGGTTGGCGTAGATCTTCGCGAGGTTCGCGTTGGACAGGGAGTTCACGTAGTGCTCAGAACCCAGGAGGCCGGACTCCTCAGCACCCCAGAAGGCAAAGCGCACAGGACGCTTGAGATTCTGGTTGATTCCCTTGTCCGCCATCTGCTCGGCGATCTCGAGGATCGTGGACGAGCCGGATCCGTTGTCGTTGATGCCGGGCCCGGCGACGACGCTGTCGAGGTGGGCTCCGACGACGACGACCTGGTTCGGGTTCGGCGTGCTGAGCTCGGTCGGGAGGTCGGCGATGACGTTCTTCGTCGCGCGCTCCAGGTCGACCTCGACTTCTGTGGTGACATGTGCCGTGGCACCGTCCCCTTCGATGTCCTCGATGAGCGCGAGGGCGTCCTCGTAGGAGAGCCCGACGACCGGGATGTCCTTCGGCTCGCCCAGCGTGCCGACGGAGAGGTCGGTGCGGCCGGGATTGCCCTCGTTGAAGATGATC
This sequence comes from uncultured Actinomycetota bacterium, assembly GCA_963726885.1. Lineage (GTDB taxonomy): Bacteria > Actinomycetota > Actinomycetes > Propionibacteriales > Nocardioidaceae > Aeromicrobium. Next base: position 189,241 of record CAVSDS010000014.1, read on the forward strand.
AGTGCGTCGTACCCGGCAGCCGCGGCATTGTCCGCCTTGACGGCGAAGTCGCAGGAACCGCGCTGCGCGAGTGCGATGGCCGGCTCAGCAGGTGCGGCGTCGAAGTCGCCGGGTTCACAGCCGGAGGTGCTGCTCGGCTCCGGCGTTGCCGGTATGACCAGGTCGTTGGTCGGCACGACCGGGCCGGAGACGTCGCCACTGCCGGAGTACTCGAAGATCGCGGTCTCGAGCGCCTGCTCCTGCGGCGTCAGCTGGGTCAAGGTGGTCTCGGCAGTCTCACGGAAGAACGGGAACGTGAACGTCTGCTTGCGCACGTTGTAGCCCGCGGCCCGCATCTTGTTGACGACGTAGTTGACCGACTTCTCGTGTCCGGCCAGGCCGGAGGCGCGGTTGCCGTCGTTCTGATTGGCGATCCGCTGGAAGGCCCGCTGGTGCTCAAGGATTCCGGCGACGGTGACGGCCTTGGTCAACGGGTTGGTGTTGACGTTGTTGAGCCCGGCCGGCGGCACGATTGTCACGTGCGGCCTGGGCGGGTGCGATGGCGATGAGTGCGCCAATGAGGATGACAACCGCGGTTGCGGCTGATGGCTCTACGCATTGAGGGGACCCCCCGATCCTGGTGTTGTGGTGCACATCACAGTAGGCGATGACAGGGCCAAGGTCGCCACGGGGTCGCCGGTAGGCTCGATCCGTGACGACGCGATTGGCCCGGGCCCAGCACCTGACTGCCGAGCGAGGCATCGACGCCCTGCTCATCACCCCGGGCGCCAACCTGCGCTACCTCACCGGCTACCACGCGTTGCCGCTGGAGCGGCTCACGTGCCTCGTCCTGCCGGCCGATGGCGACCCCACGCTCGTCGTCCCGGCACTGGAGCGTCCGGCGGCGGTCGCTTCAGGCGTCGACGTGGACATCGCCGCATGGCAGGAGACCGACGACCCGTTCGCGCTCGTGGCCGGCCTGGTGGGCGAGAGCGGCACCGTCGGCGTCGACGACCACATGTGGGCCGAGCGGGTCTTCGCCATCCAGGCCGCGCTCCCGAAGGTCCGCACCGTGCTCGCCGGGCCGATCGTGCAGGAGCTGAGGATCCGCAAGGAGCCGGCCGAGGTCGACGCGCTGCGTGAGGCGGGTGCCGCCATCGACCGCGTGCACTCGCGCATGGGGGAGTGGCTGCGGCCCGGACGCACGGAACGCCAGGTCGGCGCCGACATCGCCCGCGCGATCATCGACGAGGGTCACGAGACGGTCGACTTCGTCATCGTCGGATCCGGGCCCAACGGTGCCTCGCCCCACCACGAGCTCTCCGACCGGGTGATCGAGTCCGGCGACCCGGTGGTCGTCGACATCGGTGGCACCACTCCTGCCGGCTACTGCTCCGACTCCACCCGCAACTACCTCGCGGGCGGACCCGCGCCCCAGGGCTACGAAGAGGGATACGCCGCGCTGTCGGCCGCGCAGCAGGCCCAGCGCGAGCACGCGCGCCCTGGCGTCACGGCCGAGTCGGTCGACGCCGTGGGACGCCAGGTTCTCGCCGATGCGGGATACGGCGACCTGTTCATCCACCGCACCGGCCACGGCATCGGCCAGGAGACCCACGAGGAGCCCTACATCGTGGCGGGCAACACCTTGGTGCTGGAGCCGGGCATGGCGTTCTCGATCGAGCCGGGCTTCTACGTCGACGGACGTTACGGCGCCCGCATCGAGGACATCGCGGTGTGCACGGATGACGGACTCGAGGTCCTGAACAACACCCCGCGCGAGCTCGTCGTCCTGCAGGGCTGACCCGGTGCCTGCCCGCGCCGTGCTGCCGCTCGCGCTGCTGTGCGGCGTCGTCTGCTCCCTGGGGTTCGACCCGGTCGCCGTGCCGTACGCCATGGTGCTCGGTGTCGCCGGGCTCATCGTCTTCGCCCGCCGGCTGGCGGATGCTCGCAAACGGCTCGTGCTCGCCACCGGAGCCGATCTTCGGCCTGGCGTTCATGGGTCCGCTCATCTGGTGGATGAACGCGGTGAGCAACGGCGCCTACGTCGCGCTGGTGCTGGCCGAGACGGCGTTCTTCGCGGTCATCATGCTCGCCCTCCGGGCTGCCTGCCGGCTGCGGCTCTGGCCGCTCTGGGGTGCCGCCGTGTGGGTGCTGGGCGAGACGGCGCGTGGCAGCCTCCCGTTCAGCGGTTTCCCGTGGGGACGTCTGGCCCACACCGCGATCGACACGCCGTTCGCCCCGTACGCACGCCTCCTCGGCATGCCGGGCACCACGGCCGTGCTGTTCGTCGTCGCCGCGATGGTGGTGGTGCTCGCGACCGCCAAGACGTGGCGCGCACGAGTCCTGGCCGTGTCCGTCGTCGCAGCACTCACCCTTCTCGGGTGCTGCTGCCCACCGGTGTCGCCGGGCCCTCCGGGTCACGTCAGGTGGCACTGGTGCAGGGCGACGTTCCCGGCGTGTTCCTCACGTGGGAGCGCGGCGAGATCTTCGATCTGCACGTGAGCGAGACGCGCCGCCTCGTCCAGCGCATCCAGCGTGGCGAGGTGCCGCAGCCCGACGCCGTGCTCTGGCCTGAGAACGCCACGGACGTCGACCCGTTCCACGACGCGGGTGTGCGAGGGGAGATCGAGTCCCTGGCGGCGGCGCTCAAGGCACCGATCCTCGTCGGCGGCTTGTTCGACGGCCCCACGGTCGACACCGCCTACAACGCCGGCGTCGTGTGGGACACCGACGGCCCGGGGGAGCGGTACGTCAAGCGCAAGGTCGTCCCCTACGGCGAGTACGTGCCGTTCCGCGGCGCGCTGAACGGCCTCGTGCCGCGGTTCGACCGTGACATCCCGCGCGACATGCTGCCCGGCGAGGAGCCCGGTGCGCTGCGCATCGGTGGCTTCACGGTCGGCGACACGATCTGCTGGGACATCGCCTACGACGGGATCGTCCGCGAGACGGTCGACCGCGGCGCGCAGATGCTCGTCGTCCAGACGAGCAACGCCAGCTTCACCGGCACCTCCCAGCCCGAGCAGCAGTGGAACATCTCTCGCCTGCGCGCGATCGAGACGGGACGCTGGGTGATGGTGCCGTCCACCAACGGCATCAGCGGCATCGCGGACGCGTCCGGCCACACGGTCGCGCGAGCGCCCCTGCACGAACCGGCGACGCTCTCGGCCGACGTCCCGCTGGCCGGCGGCTCCACCCCGGCCCTGCGCATCGGCGGGTGGCTCGAGCTGCTCCTTGGAGTCCTCGGCGCGGCAGCCTGGTGGCTGGGCACTCGCCAGCGAAACCGGGTCGCCTGATGCGCGTGCTCGTGGTCGTGCCGACGTACGACGAGGCCGAGAACCTCGACCGGGTCGTCGCGCGCGTGCACCAGAGTCAGCCGGACGTCGACGTCCTGGTGGTCGACGACGCCTCACCGGATGGCACAGGACGGATCGCCGACGCTCTTGCGGTCGCCGACGACCGCGTCCACGTGATGCATCAGCCGGGCAAGCGTGGCCTGGGGGTCGCCTATCGCGCCGGGTTCGCATGGGGACTCGACCGCGACTACGACTACCTCGTCGAGATGGACGCCGACGGGTCACATCAGCCGGAGGAGCTCGGGCGCCTGCTCGACGCCGCCTCGGACGGCGCGGACCTCGTGATCGGCTCCCGCTGGATCTACGGCGGACGCGTCGTCAACTGGCCGTGGCACCGTCGGTTCATCTCCCGCGCCGGCACCGCGTACGCGCGCGTCATGCTCGGGCTGCCCGTCCACGACAGCACTGCGGGCTACCGGGTGCTCCGACGCGGAACCCTGGAGCGGCTCGATCTCACCTCCATCCACTCGCATGGCTACTGCTTCCAGATCGACCTGACGCGCTGTGTCGATGCGGCCGGCATGTCGATCGTCGAGGTGCCGGTGACGTTCGTGGAGCGCGAGCACGGGCGGTCCAAGATGAGCCGGGCGATCGTCCGGGAGGCGCTCTGGCGCGTCACGCTGTGGGGTCTGGCACGGCTGGTGCCCGGACACCGGGGGCGCATCCGCCGCAAGGCGCTGAAGGATCCGGCGGTCTAGACCTAGGTGCCGTCGGGCACCGAGTCGATGATGGAGCGAAGGGCTCGAACGTGCTCGTCGAGGGCTGCACGGCCCGCAGGTGTGAGCGACAGCCACGTCCGGGTTCGCTTCCCCTCGGGGGCGACCTTCATGACGTCGACGAAACCAGCGTCGGCGAGCAGGACGAGATGCCGGTTCAGGTTGCCGTCGGTGAGGCCCAGCTCCTCCCGAGCGGTCCGGAAGTCGGCCCGCTCGACGCCGCTCAGGAACGCCATGATCCCGAGTCGATAGCGCTGGTGGACGGTCTCGTCGATCTGCGAGACCGGATGGTCCGACGTCATGGACGCGGCTCGTCGACGTGGTGGGTGGTGAGCAGGGCCGCGAGCGCGGTGACGCAGCTGACTGCGCCGACGCACAGGAACACCACAGCGGTCGTCCGACCGGACGTGTCGGCGAACATCACCAGTGCGCCCACGAAGTGGCTCGCGGCGACGACGCCGACGTGCACGCTGCGGTAGAGCCCGGCGAACGCACCCAGACCCGCCGCAACTGCCAGGAGCGGAGCGCCTCCGGAGGAGTCGCCCAGGCTGATGCCGAGCACCAGCGCACCCACCAGCATCGCGATTGCGACGCCCACGACGGTCAGGCCGATGCGGTGGGGGAGCTGGACCGGGCGGGAGTTGTAGAAGAACGCACAGGCGATGCCGATGACGGGGCCGGCCACGCTCCAGTACCAAGCGGGAGCCGCGGGACCGCCGATGAGCGCATACACCGACGGTGCGGCGATGTTGGCGATGCCGCCCAGGAGGAGGGGGAACCACACGTAGCCGGCCAGCCGCTTGCTGGCGCTGCGGCCGGCAGCGATTGCGTCGAGCTGCGCGGTGGCTTCGGCGATGTCGGTCGGGGCGGGGATACTTTGCGATGCAGAGTTCATATCTAGACTTTGCAACGCAAAGTTCAGATTGTCAAGTCCGGACCTCAGTGCCGCTCCTCGAGACCGACCGCCTTGCGGAGGTGGCTCACCGCCTCGTCAAGCCCGGGGTCGTGGCGCGCCTGTGACTCCATGAGGGCAGCCAGAGCCTCGGCCATGACGTTCATCTTCTCCTGTGCTGCTTCCTCGGACCGGCGGCCGGCGTTCTCCAGCAGCACCAGCAGGAGCAGTGAGAGCACGCTGGCGACGGTGTGGATGGCGACCTGCCACGACTTGAGGTCCGTCCACAACGGCACGCTCACCAGCCATGCCACGACGATGCCGAGGCAGACGAAGAAGAACGGCGCCCGGCTGACCCGTTGCTGGATGGCCTCGACGAAGTGCTCGAACGGATTACGTCCATCCGACTTTTCGCGGCTCTCGGCCGCTTCGCTGCGTTGCTCCACCGCTCGACTCTAGGCGATGGAGGGTGCCACCTCGCCCGGACGCAACTCGACCCCGGGACTTGACCGGGGTCGAGGTACGTGCGCGCCTGGGTGCGTGACTCAGGCGCTCTTCTTCCTGCGGCGGTGCAGATGCGGCGGACCGATCTCACCGGCACGCAGGAGCTCGAGGCGTTCTGTGAGGATTTCCTCCAGCTCGGACTCCGAACGGCGCTCCAGGAGCATGTCCCAGTGCGTTCGGATGGGCTTGACGTCCTTCTTGACCGGCTCGCCGCCGTCGACGCGACGACCGAGCTGACCCGTCTTCGGGTCCTCCCACTCGTCGGGAACCTCGGCCTCGTCGGCCATGGTGACCGCGAACGTGTGCCCGTCGGGGCAGACGTACTCGATCTCTTGGCGGGGAGCCATCTCGACGCCTCGCTCGTCCTCGAAGCTTTGCGCTCCGAGCCGTGCGCCACGTAATGCGCGTTCAGCCATCGGGTTCCCCCTTTCAGAATTGGTGCCTTGCTTCTTCCAACGTACGGCACCTCTGTGAGATTCCCCTGAGTGCCGCTCAAGCGGCACGGGCTTTGTCGTCGATCTGTGCAGGAACGCGCAGAAGGACGACGAGGCCCGCGGCGAGCACGAGCATGATGCCGATGATGCCGGCGCGGTCACTTCCGGTGAGGAACGCGAACAGGCCGAACAGGGACGGTGCCAGAAAGGAGACCGCGCGGCCTGTCATGGCGTACAGCCCGAAGTGCTGGCCTTCCTTGCCGACCGGCGTGACCCGAGCCAGGAACGTTCGCGACGCCGACTGCGCCGGCCCGACGAACAGGGTCAGGATCAGGCCGAACACCCAGAACGCGGCCGGCCCGTCGACGAACAGGAGCACCAGCGAGGTCGCCAGCATCGCCACGAGCGAGAACACGATGACGAATCGCGGGCCCAGCGAGTCGTCCAGGCGACCGGCAAACAAGGCGCCTGCGGCGGCGACGACGTTGGCCGCGACGCCGAAGAGCAGCACATCGTCCTCGGCGATCCCATAGACGGACACCGCCAGCACCGCGCCGAACGTGAAGATCCCGGCGAGGCCGTCGCGATAGAGCGCGCTCGCCATCAGGTAGACGACCGTCGACCGGTCGCTGCGCCACAGCTCCCGGACGTCGGCGAAGAGGATGCGGTACGACTCGAGGAATCCCGCCGAGGCCGACGTCGGGCTGGCGGTGGCCGGCAGCTCCGGAACCATGAACAGCACCGGCAGGGCGAACACGAAGAACCACACCGCGGCAAGAATCGTGATGAGCCGGATGTTGAGCCCGTCCTCGGTTGACACCCCGAAGAAGCCACGGGTGTCACCGTCGCCGACCACGAACCCGAAGTAGCAGAGCAGCAGCAGGACGATGCCGCCCAGGTATCCGAAGGCCCAACCGAGGCCGGAGACGCGCCCGATCGTGTCGGGTGTCGACACCTGTCGGATCATCGCGAAGTAGGGGACCTGCGCGAGCTCGAACAGCACCGAGCCGAGGGCGATGAGCACCAGTCCGAGCCACAGGTAGTGGTAGTCGTCCTTCACCAGGAACATCAGGGCCGTGACCGTCACGACCGCGAGCGTGAGCAGCCCGAGCGATCGTCGGCGGTGTCCGCTCGCGTCACCGCGCTGCCCGGTGATGGGTGCGAGGAGGGCGATGGCGAGGCCGCCGATGCCGAGCGACCAGCCCAGCCACGAACTGGCCGAGATGCCTCCCGGGAGATCCTTGCCGACGGAGTCGGTGAGGTAGACCGAGAAGACGAACGAGACGATCACCGCATTGAAGGCGGCCGAGCCCCAGTCCCACAGGCTCCACGCCAGCACCTGCCGTCGTTCGGTGCGGTGCGCGACCGCAGCGCCTTCGCTCACGGTGCTACCTCCACTCGCCTCGTTCGACCAGGACGTCCTTCAGGACGTCCACCCGGTCGGACATGAGGCCGTCGACCCCGATGTCCAGCAAATATCGCATCTCCTCGGGATCATCGATGGTCCAGACATGCACCGGGACGCCGATTCGATGAGCGCGACGGACGAACCCGCGCGTGACGATGGTGAGGCGGCCGTGCCGGTGTGGCACCTGCACACAGGCGCCACCATGGCGCCTTCCGTAGGCCTGGAGCCACCGGAACGGCGCGAATCGCAGCAGGGCGATCTCGCCGTAGGAGAAGCACGACGGCGTCGCCGGTGCACCGGCGCGAAGACGATGGATGCGGTCGGTGGAGAAGGACGACAAGCACACCCGGTCGAGCGCCTTGGCGTCACGGAGGAGCGCGAGCGTCGGCTCGAGGGCGTCTTCGGCCTTCACGTCGATGTTGAACCTGGCCTCCGGGAACGCCTCGAGCAGGTCGGCGAGGCGGGGGATGGGCTCACGTCCACCGACCAGGATCGAGTCGATGGCGGCGGAGTCGAGGTCGCGGAAGGCCGAGACGGTGCCGGTCAATGCGGGTCAGCTCGACGTCGTGGAACGCGTACACCACGCCGTCGAGCGATGTGTGGACGTCGGTCTCGAGGTAGTCGTAGCCCATCTCGACCGCGTTGCGGAACGCGGCCAGGGTGTTCTCGATGCCGTCGTTCGCCTCGAGCAGGGCGCCGCCCCGGTGGGCGAACGCCAGGGGAGTGGGGGAGTCGAGGAAGGTCAATGCCTCGCCGCCTAAATGTCGCGGAACGTCTCGATCTCGGCGCCGAGCGCGTTGAGCCGCTCGGCGAGGTCCTCGTAGCCTCGGTGGATGACGTAGACGCTGCGCAGCACGGACGTGCCCTTGGCGGCGAGCATGGCCAGCAGCACGACGACCGCGGGACGTAGCGCCGGTGGGCACACGAGCTCGGTACCGCTCCAGTGCGTGGGGCCCTCGATGAGGACGCGGTGCGGGTCGAGCAACGTGACCTGGGCGCCCAGCTTGTTGAGCTCGGTGAGGTAGATGGCGCGGTTCTCGTACACCCAGTCGTGCAGCATCGTCTGGCCCTCGGCCGTGGCCGCGATGACGGCGAAGAACGGCAGGTTGTCGATGTTGAGGCCGGGGAACGGCATCGGGTGGATCTTGTCGATCGGCGCCCTGAGGGACGACGGGTGCGTGGTGATGTCGACGAGGCGCGTGCGCCCGTTCTCGGCGGGGTACTCCTCGCTACGGTCGTAGTTGAACCCCATCTCCTCCAGCAGCGCGAGCTCGATCTCCATGAACTCGATCGGCACCCGGCGGACGGTGATGCTGGACTGCGTGACGATCGCGGCCGCGATGAGGCTCATGGCCTCGATCGGGTCCTCGCTCGGTGCGTACTCGACGTCGGTGTTGATGACGGCGCGACCGGTGACCTTCAACGTCGTCGTGCCGATGCCCTCGATCTCGACGCCCAGCTCCTGCAGGAAGAAGCAGAGGTCCTGGACCATGTAGTTGGGGCTGGCGTTGCGGATGGTGGTGACGCCGTCGTATCGCGCCGCGGCCAGCAGGGCGTTCTCGGTGACGGTGTCGCCGCGCTCGGTGAGCACGATGGGGCGCTCCGGGCCGACGCCCGAGGCCGCGGTGGCGTGGTAGCTGCCGTCGGTGGCGACGACCTTGAGCCCGAACGGACGCAGCGCGGTCATGTGTGGCTCGACGGTGCGCGTGCCGAGGTCGCAGCCGCCGGCGTACGGAAGCTCGAACTGATCGACACGATGCATCAGCGGGCCGAGGAACATGATGATGCTGCGGGTGCGTCGGGCCGCGTCGGCATCCATCGCCTCGAGGTTGAGCTCGGACGGCACGACGAGCTCGAGGTCGTTGTCGGTGTTGAGCCAGCGGAAGCGGACGCCGATGGACTCCAGCACCTCGAGCAGCCGGTTGACCTCCTCGATGCGGGCCACCTTGCGCAGCACCGTGGTGCCCTCGTTGAGCAGGGAGGCGCACAGCAGGGCGACGCCGGCGTTCTTGCTGGACTTCACGTCGATGGCCCCGGAGAGCGTGGTGCCGCCCTTGACCCGCAGGTGGCTGGGTCCGGACGTGCCGACGCTCACCAGCTCGGAGTCGAGGGCACTGCCGATACGGGCGAGCATCTCGAGGGTCAGGTTCTGCTGCCCCTGCTCGATCCGGTTGACGGCGCTCTGGCTCGTCTTCAGCTCGGTGGCGAGCTGGGCCTGCGTGAGGCCGCTGTGCTGGCGCGCATCACGGATGAGCGTGCCGATTCGGGCCAGGTAGTCGGTTTCTGACATGATCCCCCACTGTATATCTCAGATATGAGATAAATCTACACGTTCGAGACAAGGCGTCCTGCGGGCCCTGGGAGCGGGGCACGAGGGCCCCTGCCACGACGCCGACCATACTGACCCGCGCCGACGAACCCAGCACTACCCGACGGTGGTCGATTCGGTCTGGCCGAGCCGGCGTACGTCGTCGACACCGCCGAATTTCTCGACATGGCCCCAGTAGGTGCCGTAGGCGCGCTCGATGATCGCGCTGTCGTGGATGGGGAACAGCGTGGCGGGGGAGACCCGCGTGACAAAGTCGATGGTCTCGCTGATCTTCGCCCAAGGGGCGACGAGGGGGAGTGCCAGCACGTCGACGCCCTCGGGGGCGTGCTCGTAGGAGTCGCCCGGGTGGAACAGCGTCGGCTCGCCCTCGGCCGACACCAGGACACCGGTGTTGGTGATGCGGGGGAGGTCCGGCAGGATCACCGCGTGCTGGGCGCCGACCCCGAGCAGCGTCAGGCCTCCGATGAACGTCTCGTCGTCGTGCGAGTGGGCCGTCCAGGCACCATGCCCGACGGCATCGGCTGTCTCGGGGTCGCACAGGAGCATGGCGCCCTCGTTGCGCTCGAGCAGCCCGCCGATGCGGTCCGGGTCGAGGTGATCGGGGTGCTGGTGCGTCACCACGATGCCGTCCAGCCCCTCGAGATCGAAGGTCTCGTCCGCGCTGAGGTTGCCCGGGTCGATCAGCAACCGGGTGCCCGCTGCCTCGATAACTACGGCGGCATGGCCCATTCGGGTGATTTTCACGTGTCCATCATGCATGTGCACCGATCCGGAGCGGTGTGGGTGTCGAATAGATCACATGGGATTGATCTCGGATGCGACCGCTCTGATGATGCAAGCGAGCTCGAAGCGCTCGGCTCGCTACGGCGACGCCCTCTACTTCACCGGAACCGACCTGGACGAGCCGGACAACTGGCGAATCCCGACCCGGCACGGCTTCGTGAGATGCGAGGTCTACCGACCGCCCGGTGTGGCACGCCCACCGATCTACGTGCACTTTCACGGCGGAGCGTTCATGATGCGGTTCCCGCGCATGGACGACTTCTTCGCACGATTCCTCGTTGCTGAAGCCGGGGTAGCTGTCGTCAACGTCGACTACGACGTGGCGCCCAGGCACCGGTTCCCCATCGCCCATCAGGAGTGCCATGACGTCGTCCAGTGGCTGTCGCAGCACGCCGGTGACGGTGACCTCGACGGCTCCCGCATCGCCGTGGGCGGGTTCAGTGCGGGTGGCAACCTGGCCGCGTCGGTGTGCCTCCAGGCACGAGACTCCGGGACGCCGATGCCGAGGCTCCAGATGCTGGGCGTTCCGACGCTCGACGTGTCCCGGAACATCAAGCCCGCGACGGTCGAGAACCCGATGATCGGTCCCGGGCATCCTGCGACTCGCACACTCGACCTACTTCAAGGACGAGTCGTGTCGTACCGATCCCTATGCATCCCCTCTGCTGAGCGACGACATGCACGGATTGCCGCCGGCGGTCGTCCTCACCGCCGAGTGGGATGCGCTGCGGGCCGAAGGTGACGCGTACGCGCTACGGCTCGCGGAGGCGGGGGTGCCGGTGATGCACCGCGTCGTACCCGATCGTGATCACTACTTCCTTGACGGCGACCGAGTCCGGGCTCGATCCCTGCTCGATCTGATGGCCGGCCAGGTGGCGGCTCGGGTGGCGTGAAGTTCCAGTCGACGGTCGAGCTGGGCGGCAAGACGGCCACCGGCATCGAAGTACCTGCGGACGTTGTCGAGGCGCTGGGCGCCGGCAAGCGTCCTGTGTGACGGTCACCGTCGGAACGCACACGTACCGCACCACGGTGGCTCCGATGGCCGGGAAGTACTACATCCCGGTCAGCGCGTCGAAACCCTAGGAGTACGCGTGGGAGGAATTGGAGGACGTCGTGTGAGGGTTTGTGCAGATCCTGGACGCGTGACGACGTGTCGGCGTCTGTGTCAGCCAGCGAACTTTGTCGCTCAACCAACGTCGAGACAGAGAAATCTGAAAAATTGACGTTCTCGACGCTCCTGGGCACTACTCAGCTCGAGCTGAGGGCCCGAGAAAGGCCCCTTCTCGCGCAGGATCCGCCCGTCAGACCTAACGCCGATAATGCACATTATGTCAACTAAGCGATATTCAGCGCAGCCAGCACTCCCCCCTTGATGCGGCGGTGAGCTGATCCGATGTCCCGTAGGTGAGCGGCATGACGCCTGTTGCAACTCCGCCCCTGTGAGCGTTCTGGTGATCGTGATCCATCGGCGGGAGGTGAGACCCATGAGCGCAGTATCCGGAACTGCAACGACCACCGACCGCCCTCTTCACGTACGGAGGGCGGTCGGTGGACGTTGGTCGGCGATCGTGTCAGAGGACCAAGATCAGGACGACGATGACCGCAATGATCAGTGCGATGACGGCAATGGTGCGTGTGTCCACGGTGGATCCTTTCTGGGAGCGGAATTGCTCGGCGGCCTCAGTTTGGCACTCCGGAGGTGCTGTGGCCTCCTGAGTGCGGGCGACTCGCCGATAGTGTCGTGCCATGGCAACGGTCTCGGGCGACGATGCCGCGGACACGATCTACTTCCGCGACACCGCCGAGTTCGAGGCCTGGCTGGACGATCACGTCGATCACCAGCCGGGCGTGTGGCTCAAGATCGCCAAGAAGAGCTCGGGAATCCCCTCGCTGACCGACGACGAGGCTGTCGACGTGGGCCTCTGCTTCGGCTGGATCTCCGGCCAACGGAAGTCGCTGGACGACGAGTACTACCTGCAGAAGTACGTGCCTCGGCGTGCGCGTAGCCGCTGGTCACAGGTCAACGTGCGCAAGGTCCAGGAACTGACCGCGGCCGGCCGCATGCGATCGTCCGGCCAGGCCGAGGTCGATGCCGCCAAGGCCGACGGACGCTGGGACGCCGCCTACGAGTCGCAGAAGGACGCCACGGTGCCGCCCGACCTCGCCGACGCCCTGGCCGCGAGCCCGCGCGCCGCTGCGGCCTTCGAGGCACTCGGCAAGACCGAGCGGTACGCCGTGATCCTCGACCTGATCACCGCGCGCAACGCCAAGACTCGCGCTGCGCATCTCAGCAAGGCCGTCGCCGCGCTGGAAGCATGACCGACGTCGCAGACATCGCGAGGGCGATCGAGCCACTTCGCGCCGAGCTCGGACGCGTGGTCGTGGCGATCTCCGGGTACGCCGGTGCCGGCAAGTCGGTTCTCGCTCGCCGGCTCGTCGACAGCATCCAGGGCGCCGTGCGCGTGCGTGGCGACGACTTCCTCGACCCGCCACGCGTCCATCGACGCTCGGCCGACTGGGACGGCGTCGACCGACAACGGATGCGCACCGAGCTGCTCGAGCCCTTCCGTGCCGGCCGGGCAGCGGCCATCCGACCGCTGGACTGGGGCACCGGGCGCCTCGGTGCAGCCACTCCCCTCCCCCACGCGTCCGTGCTGGTCGTCGACTCGATCGGGATCTTCCATCCCGAGCTACTCCCCTGGTTCGACCTGACCGTCTGGGTCGACGCCGACCTCCAGGTGGCCCAACAGCGCGGTTTGACACGCGATCGGACGGCCGGTCTCGACCACGATGTGCTCTGGACCGACGTGTGGACGCCGAACGACCGAGAATTCGAACAGACGTTCGCACCGCGAAGCGCGGCCGACATCGTGTACGTGGAATGACCATCGCCGAGAAGTGCTGGCGCACCAGTGCAGGTCGGGCCATCATCAGAGCATGAGCACCACCATCGGACGCGATGCGACGCGCGTGCTCCTCGTCGCGATCATCAGTGGGGCCGCGGTATCCGTGGTCCTCGGCGTGTACGGCTCGCAGCACCAGCCGACGTTCGAGCCGATCAGCACGTTCGGCTTCGACAGCATGATCCAGATGAAGGTGTGGCTGGCCGTCGTCGCCGGAGTTCTCGCCGTCGGACAATTGGTCGGCGCGCTGTGGATGTACGGCAAGCTCGGCATCGCGGCGCCGTCGTGGCTGGGCACCGGGCACCGCGTGTTCGGCTACCTGGCGATCCTGGTCAGCCTCCCGGTCGCCTTCCACTGCCTGTGGTCCCTGGGCTTCCAGACCACCGACGCGCGGGTCGTCGCGCACTCGCTGTTGGGATGCACGGTCTACGGCGCGTTCGTCGCGAAGGTCGTCACGGTCCGTTCGCGCGACACGGTGTCCTGGCAGTTCCCGCTCATGGGCGGGCTGTTGTTCACCGCCATGGTCCTGGTCGTGCTGACCTCGGCCGGCTGGTACCTCAACGAGGTCGGCCTCCCGACCTAGTCGTCGTCGTCCGGTTCGGCCAGCTTCGACCGCACGATCTTGCCCGTGGCGTTGCGCGGGAAGTCGTCGAGCACGACGAACTCCTTGGGCACCTTGAACTTCTCCAGGCGGTCCCGGAGGAAGTCGCGCAGCTCTTCGTCCTTCGGTGACTCGTCCGTCGTGACGGTGACGTAGGCGCGCAGCACCTGACCGAACTCCTCGTGCTCGATGCCCATCACCACGGCCTCGCCGACCGAGGGATGCTCACCCAGGGTGTGCTCGACCTCGAGCGGGAACACGTTCTCCCCGCCTGACACGACCATGTCGTCGTCGCGACCGTCGACGTAGAGGCGTCCGAGATCGTCCAGGTGGCCCATGTCGCCGGTGTTGACGTGCCCGTCGACGACCTCCTTCGCATCCGGAGTGTTGTCGCCGTCCGCGGTGTACCCCTCGAACAGCAGGCCACCCCGCATGAAGATGGTGCCCCGCTCCCCCGCGCCGGCGACCGAGCGGTCGTCCCGCAGGATGCGCACGGAGATGCCGATGCCCGGGCGACCGAGCGTCGATGGCTCGTCGCGCAGGTCCTCCGGCGTCGCCATCGAGACGATTCCGGTCTCGGTGGAACCGTAGACGTTGACCAGCACCGGACCGAACGCCTCGAGGAAGTCGGCCACGGTGGACGGCGGGATGGGTGACGCGCCCGTGAGCGCGACGCGGATCGATGAGACGTCGCGTTCGGGCTGGTCGCCCTTGACCGTCAGCAAACGCTGCAGCATCAGCGGCACACCGGTGAGCACGGTCGCCTGGCGTTCCTCGATGTCCTGGATCATCTGCTCGGGGTCGAACCGCCGGTGGCTCACGATCGTCCCGCTCACCATCAGGGTGCTCAGGAGCATCGCGAAGCCCAGCGCGTGGAAGAACGGAGGCGCGATCACGCTGACGTCGCCGTCGCGCAGCCGCATGACGCTCATGCCCGTGGCGCCGCTCTCGGCGACGCCCAGGATGTTGACACCGCGTGAGACTCCCTTGGCCAGGCCGGTCGTGCCCGACGTCAGGAGCGTCAGCTTGGACGAGCGGTGATTGGCCGGGGCCTTGGCGTGGTCACCCACGGCCAGCGAGTCGAGGGTGAGCCGGTCGTCCGTGTTGCCGTCGTGCCAGGCCAGGACGCGGCGGCCGTCGTAGCCGCAGGAGTCGACGATGTCGTCGTACTCCTCGTCATAGACGAGCACGTCCGGACTGTGGCGTTCGAGGATGCGGCCGAGCTGGGACTCGGTGATCTCGGTGTTGAGGAAGACCACCTCGTGCCCGAGCCGCGTGCCCACGGCGAATGCCTCGAGGAACCCCCGGTGGTTGCGGCAGAGCACCGCGAACGTGGCCCGGCCTTTGCGCCTCGTCCAGAGTGCCCCGGCGATCGACTCGATTCGCTGGTCGAGCTCGCGATACGTCGTCTCGCCCTGGTCGTCGATGATGGCGTCGCGGTCGGGATGTCTCGCGGCACCGATCGCGATCGCCGCGGCCGGCGTCAGGCCCGTCCGCCACAGCCCGGAGACGATGCGAGCGCCGGTGCGGGGCCCGACGGGACGCAGCAGACCGGACTTCGCGGTCGCTGCGGCGGCGTCCTTCCAGCGGTTCAGGTCACGGCGAGAGGGCATGCGGCGATTGTGCCTCAGGTCTCGTGCCGTGGCGCCCCGGGTTGCCTATGCTCGAGACAGGACCATGGACGAGGACGACGACCGGACCGGGGAACGGTCCCACCACACCTCAGCCGAGAGCGCACGCGTGCGCCGGTTGGAATATCAGGCGCGCTGGGTCGACCTGCAGGTGCAGCGCGCGATCGAGCGCGGCGAGTTCGACAACCTCCCCGGCGCCGGCAAGCCGATCCCCGATCTCGACACCACGCACGATCCGGACTGGTGGCTCAAGCGGTTCATCGAGCGCGAGCGGATCACCGGGGTGCTACCGCCAGCCCTCGCGCTGCGGGTCGAGGATGCCGAGCTCATTGACGTGCTCGACGCCCAGGCGTCGGAGCGACGCGTCCGGGAACTGCTCGACGACTTCAACGCCCGCGTCGTGTCGGCGCGACGCCAGCTTCACGGCGGCCCGCCCGTCATCACGCCCACTCGCGACGTTGAGGCCGAGGTCGCGGCATGGCGGCAACGCCGGCAGGTGCGTCGAGAGCAGACCACCCCTCAGTCCCCTGCTCGTCCGGACCGTCGCCGGTGGCGCAGACTGTCGCCATGACGACGCCGGCGCCGATGCACCGTACGGTCGACTTCCCCTCCCCCGTGGATGCCGGACGCACCTGGTCCATCTTGCGGCGCGGTGGCGGCGACCCGGCCTTCCGCCGCGTGGGGTCCGCGATGTGGCGCACCAGCCGCATGCAGAGCGGCCCGGTCACGGTGTCCGTCGTGCAGATCGACAGCCGGACCGTCGAGGCAGACGCCTGGGGCCCAGGTGCCGAGGAGATGCTCGCCTCGCTCCCCCGCGCCCTCGGCGCCGAGGACGACACGACGGAGTTCGCGCCGGCCCACCCGGCTGTCTCCGATGCCCATCGGCGCTTCCCGGGCCTGCGTGTGCCGCGCACGGGGCGGTTGCTCGAGGCCTTGATTCCCGCCGTCATCGAGCAGCGGGTCGTCGGCATGGATGCCATGGCAGCGTGGCGGCGACTTCTGCTGCGCCACGGCGACCCCGCACCCGGACCGGCACCAGATGGCATGCGAGTCTTCCCGACCGCCGAGACGTGGGCGGCCCTGCCCTCGTGGGAGTGGCACCGTGCCGGAGTCGACCCGCAGCGCTACCGCACGGCGCAGGCCTGTGCACGGGTGGGGCTTCAGCTCGAACGGGTCGCGTCCGAGCACAGTGACGATCGCGCGGCGGTGTACCGAGCGCTCCGCAGCATCCCCGGCGTAGGCGTGTGGACCGCCGCCGAGACCGGGTTTCGAGCCCTTGGCGACGCCGATGCCGTGCCGTTCGGCGACTACCACCTCGGCCACCTGGTCGGCGTCGGCCTGCTCGGCCGCCGCCTGCACGAGGACGACGAGATCGCCGAGGCGCTGGAGCCGTATCGCCCCCAGCGCTACCGCGTCGTGCGGCTGCTCGAGCTGAGTCCGCTGGTCCGGATGGAACGCCGTGGGCCGCGGGCCTCGCGGGTCAACCACAGCGCCATCTGACTCAGGTTTCGGTACGGCGGACGGGCTCCGCCCGTATCGCGCTCACCCTGGCCGGACGCTCCCCCTACTCGCTGGCGCTCGTGGGGGGACCCCCACTCGCTGAACTCGGTCGTCGGCCCGTCTCAGAAGTCGCCTTCCTCGTGCTTGATGATCGACAGCACGTTTCCGGCGGGGTCGGTGAACCAGGCGATGTCGGGCCCCTCCCCCGTCATCACACCGAGCTCGTCCTGCGGCATGCCGTCGTAGTGCTGGAACTTCAGGCCCTTCTCGCCCAGCTCCTTCACGGCGGCATGGACGTCGTCGACCGGCAGGTTGAGCACCGTGAACGAGGCCGGCTGGTGGTCCTCCTTCGGGTACATCAGCACCGCCGTGTCGCCGTCGAGGACGAGCTCGAGGAAGCCGTTGTCCAGCTCGCGGACGTCGAGCCCGAGCACGTCGGTGTAGAACTCCCGGGCGGCGCCGGTGTCGTTGATCGAGAATCCGCTGAATGGCTTGTGGAACATCGTTCTCCTTGTGCTCGTGGTGGTCAGGTCAAGGTGCGGGCGAAGACGTCGCGGTCGACGTTGCCACCGGTGACGACGACGGCGACACGCTGGCCGGTGAGGGTGTCGCGTTCCTGCATGGCGCCCGCGAGCGCCGCCGCGCCGGCGCCCTCGGCGACGTTGTGGGTGGCGGTGAAGAGCAGGGCCATGGCGGCTGCGACCTCCTCGTCGTCGACCTCGACGAGGTGGTCGACGTTCGAGCGGATGATCTCGAGTGCCTCGGGGTGGGGCGTGCGGCAGGCCATGCCGTCGGCCAGCTGCGTGGTGACAGGCACGGAGACCGGCTCTCCGGCCTCCCACGACCGTGCGTACGCGGGCGCACCGGCCGAGACGACGCCGACCACACGGGTCGTCAGCCCGAGGGCATCGCGGGCGGCCAGCGTGGCGCAGACACCCGACCCGAGCCCGATCGGCACGTAGACGACATCGAGGTCGGGCACGGCCCGGAACAGCTCGAGCGGGTAGCTCGCCACGCCGGCGAGGAGGTCAGGGTGGAAGTTGGACACCTGGTGCCACCCGTGCTCCTCCGCGAGAGCGGTGGCGTGCTCGAGCGACTCCTGGAAGTCGTCACCGACCTCCAGCAGGGTGGCTCCCTGCGCTCGCATGGCGTCGTTCTTCTCCCGGCTGTTGCCGTGCGGCACGACGATCGTGACTGGCACGCCGTGCCGACGAGCCGCTGCCGCGATCGACTGCCCGTGGTTGCCGCGCGTCGCCGTGACCAGCGCCGATGGCCGCTCGCGCTCCATCAGTCGGTGCAGGTACACGATGCCGCCGCGGATCTTGAACGCCCCGAGCGACGTGTGGTTCTCGTGCTTGAGCCACGCCTCGGTGCCAAGAGCCTCGTCGATCAGCGGCCATCGGTGCTGCGGGGTGGGCGGCATGAACTCGTGGACGAGCTTGGCCGCGTCGTCGAGCTGCTCCAGGGACAGGTCGGACACCGTCATGATCGAAATCTACCCCCGACGGTTCGCGCCAGAGTTCTCCGGTCAGGTGGGAAGTCGTACGCGCTGTCAGTCGGCGTTTCTCAGACGAATCGGGTCGTGTCACCCGCACCGACGCGCACGATCTCGGGGACCCCGTCGACGAAGTCGATGACCGTGGTGGGCTCGGACGCGACCTCTCCGGACTCCACGACGGCGTCGATGTCGCCGTCGAGCGCCTCCTTCACGGCCCAGCCCTCGGTCATCGCCTCGAACTCGCCCGGCAGGATCAGCGTGCTGGACAGCAACGGCTCCCCCAGCGCGGCCAGGATGGCCTGCACGACGGCATGGTCGGGGATGCGTGCTCCGACCGTCTTCTTCTTGGGATGCAGGAGTCGCCGGGGAACCTCCGACGTCGCGGGCAGGATGAATGTGTACGGCCCCGGAGTGGCGCTCTTGACCGCCCGGAAGACGGCATTGTCGACGTGCACGAACTGCCCCAGCTGCGCGAAGTCGCGACACACCAAGGTGAAGTGGTGCTTGTCGTCGAGGCGCCGGATCGACTTGATTCGCTCCAGCGCCTCCCGGTTGCCGAGCTGCGCTCCGAGCGCGTATCCGGAGTCGGTCGGGTACGCCACCAGCCCCCCGTCGCGGAGCA
The DNA here is from genome assembly GCA_963726885.1 of uncultured Actinomycetota bacterium. Classification (GTDB taxonomy): domain Bacteria; phylum Actinomycetota; class Actinomycetes; order Propionibacteriales; family Nocardioidaceae; genus Aeromicrobium. The sequence continues at coordinate 208,394 of CAVSDS010000014.1, forward strand.
CGGATACCGTCTGGTCGACGCCTCGCTGCTGCGGGTTGTCCGGATGGATGTCGATGAAACGCGCCATGAGCCGACCATACGTGGCGGGTGATGGCACCACGATCAGGTGAAGATCGAGACTCCGCCGGGCCCGACCAGGAATGCCACCACGATCAGTGCGATCCCGAACAGGATGTCTCCACGGATGAGACGGATGACTCCGAAGATGCCGATGATGACGGCGATGATCCACAAGATGGTGGCCACGGGTGCTCCTTCTGTTGTCTTGGCAGTCACCGTAGTCCTGAGGGGTCCAGCCCGCCTGTCGAGGGCTGTCCAGCACTCGGACGGGGAATATTCACGACGGCGCCGGTGTCTACTCTGGACGATGCCCTGAAACGCGTCCGCGAAGGAGGTCGACAATGGCGAGCACCACGACGTCCTTGGTCGACCAGCGCAAACGCCAGCTCGAGCACGACGCCGCACGCGAGGAGCATCACCGCGATCGCGAGGCGCTCCTTTCCCCCATGCGCAGCCGCGACGAGCTGAAGGCACTCGCGGAAGACGCATCCGTCCACCTGGCCGACGCCACCACCGACGAGGTGCTGGCGTGGGTCGCCCAGGAGTTCGGCTACCGCACCGCGGTCGCCTGCTCGATGGCGGACGCCGTCCTCCCCGACGTCGTCGCCAAGCACCTCCCCTGGGTCGACACCCTGTTCCTCGACACCGGCTACCACTTCGCCGAGACCGTCGGCACCCGTGACTCCGTCGAGTCGACGATGCAGCTGAGCATCGTCGACGTCACGCCACAGCGCACCGTCGCGGAGCAGGACGCCGAGTTCGGCAAGGACCTGTTCGCACGCGACCCCGGCCTGTGCTGCCAGATGCGCAAGGTCGAGCCGCTCGCCGAGACGCTCGAGGGGTACGAGGCCTGGGTCACCGGCGTCCGCCGCGAGGACTCGTGGCTGCGGGCCGACACGCCGCTCGTCGACTGGGACGAGAAGAACGGGATGGTCAAGATCAACCCGCTCGCGGCCTGGACGTTCGACGAGCTGATCGACTACGCCACCGAGCACGACATCGTCATCAATCCGCTCATGAACGACGGCTACCCCTCGATCGGCTGCGAACCGTGCACCCAGCGGGTGGCGCCGGGCGAGGATCCCCGCGCCGGGCGCTGGGCCGGTCTCGACAAGACCGAGTGCGGCCTCCACGCCTGACCCAGCGCGGGCCCGCAGTGGGTCTCGCCCCGGTTGCGTGGATCCGCTGTCGGCGGTTGCATCGATGTCATGGCAGACGACGAGAGCAACGAGACCGAGAAGACCGACGACGAGACCGAGAAGTCCGACGGCGACCACAACCTCAAGGTCCGCGACTCCGGCGGCGACGGCCGGCCCGTCGTCCTGATCCACGGCTGGCCCCTGTCGGGCCTGTCGTGGTCGGAGCAGACCGGCCCCCTGACGGACGCCGGCTACCGGGTGCTCGCCTACGACCGGCGCGGGTTCGGCGAGTCGGACCCGGGTGACAAGTACGACTACGACTCCCTGGCCGATGACCTCGACAACGTCCTCACCGAGCTGGATCTGAGCGACGTCACGCTGGTCGGGTTCTCCATGGGTGGCGGTGAGGTCGCTCGGTATGCGTCGAAGCACGGCGAGGACCGGCTGCACTCCGTCGTGTTCGCCGGGGCGATCCCGCCATTCCTGCTCAAGTCCGACGACAACCCGGACGGCCCCCTGTCCGAGGAGGCCGCCAAGGGCATGCGCGACGGTCTGGAAGAGGACCGGGACGGATTCTTCGACGACTTCATGACCACGTTCTTCTCGGTCGGCGACGACCTCAAGGTCTCCGACGAGCAGCGCCAGAACGCCGTCACGCTGTGCAAGCAGTCGAACGAGGAGGCGGCACTCGGCTGCATGGACGCGTTCAGCCGCACCGACTTCCGCGACGACCTGCCGAAGATCACGGTTCCGACTTTGGTCATCCACGGCGACAGCGACGTCATCGTCCCGTTCGAGGGCTCAGGCCAACGAACGCACGACGCGATCGAGGGCAGCGAGCTGGTGGTCATCGAGGGAGCACCGCACGGCTTCAACGTCAGCCATGCGTCGGAGTTCAACGAGGCACTGCTGGCGTTCCTGGAGAAGTGAGGCGGCCGGTCCGCCGGCACCGGAGGCAGGCGCCGCTGGGGATAAAGTCGCCCGCATGACCAATGCGGGGAGCTTTCCCCTCACCCTGCGCATCGCCGGGCGCAAGGTGGTCGTCGTGGGCGGGGGTCACGTGGCGACCAGGCGCGCCCACGCCCTCGTCGAGGCCGGCGCCGACCTGACGGTCGTCTCCCCCACGCTCACCGCCCGCCTCACCGAGCTCGCCGACCAGGGCCGCATCACCTGGGAACGGCGGAGGTACGAGGACGGAGACCTCGACGGCGCCTGGCTCGTGCAGACCGCCACCGCCGACGCCGCGACCGACGACCGCGTGGCTGCCGATGCCGAGGCACGGGCGATCTGGTGCCTCAAGGGCGGCGACCCGGAAGCCGCCACGGCATGGACGCCGGCCGTGGCCCGCGTCGACGACGTGCTCATTGCCGTGAGCGGCGGCGGCGACGCCGGTCGTGCCTCGTCACTGCGCGACGGTGTTGCCGCGGCGCTCCAGGCCGGTGACCTGCCACTGCGCCACCGCACCCACCACCCGGACGGCTTCGTCGCCCTCGTCGGAGGTGGACCGGGTGACTCCGGCCTGCTCACGGTGCGCGGACGCCGCCTGCTCGCGGAGGCCGACGTGGTCGTGGTCGACCGGCTGGCCCCCACCGGCTTTCTGGCCGAGCTCGCGCCGGACGTCGAGGTCATCGACGTCGGCAAGATGCCCGACCACCACCCGATCCCCCAGGACGAGATCAACCGCATCCTCATCGAGCACGCGCGTCAGGGCCGCATCGTCGTCCGGCTCAAGGGCGGCGACCCGTATGTCTTCGGGCGCGGCGGCGAGGAGCGTCAGGCCTGCGAGGATGCCGGCATCCCGGTGGAGATCGTCCCGGGCGTCACCAGCGCGATCGCCGTTCCCGCCGCGGCCGGTATCCCGGTGACGCACCGCGGCTTGAGCCGCGGATTCAGCGTGGTGACCGGCCACGAGTCCATCGGAGACCTCCCGCGCGACCGTGGGCACACGCTCGTGCTGCTCATGAGCGTCAAGCGCCTCGGCGAGACGGCCGACGAGCTGGTGGCGGCCGGCCACGATCCGGAGACCCCGGTCGCAGTCGTGGAGAGCGGCTGGTCCGATCAGCAGCGCGTCACCGTCGGCACGCTGGCCACGATCGCCGCCCGGGCTGCGGAGGCGGGCGCACGTCCTCCCGCCGTCACCGTGATCGGCGACGTCGTGACGCTGTCACCCCACTGGGTCTGAGTCGCTGCGCTGCTGTGCCTGGAGATAGGCGTTGAGCCCCCGCTCCCCCGCCTTCATCACCGCGTCGTGGGCGAGCACGAACACCGGTCGCAAGGCGAAGCTCGACATGCGCATCCACCGTGGGGTGACGTCGACGTGCCAGGAGACGTCGATCGCGCTGCGCGCGTCGTCGACGGCACTCAGCCGCATGGTGGCACTTCCGTAGAGGTCGCCGTCCGACTGAAGCGTCACCTGCTCCTTCGGCGTCGGCACCAGGTCGTGCAGGCGGAACCGCAGCGTGTAGCCCACCGGGCTGCCGGCGGAGACGTGGATGTCCTCACCACCGCGACGCTCGGCGTTCATGCCGGGCCACCACACGAACGGGTCCTCCGCGGTCAGGAGGTCCTCGAAGACGCGCCAGACGTCATCCTGCGGCGCCGCGACGTGCCAGCGCGAGCTGAATGAGTACTGCGACACGGCCGTGTCGCTCCCGGGATCAGTGGGGCTCGTGGGATTCAATGGTTTCGGCCCCGGGAGGTATGAGATGCTCGGGGCCTTGGCTTGCCCTGGACTCTCCTCGCGCGTCTTCCAGAGCCACCAGAGCCCCACGAACGGCAGCACGAGCGGGATGAAGACGTATCCGGCACCGAACCCGGACCACACCGTCTGGTCGGGGAACAGGTCGCCGTCGACGAGCGTCAGGACTCCCACCGTGAGCACACCGATCAGCTCGAACCCGATGCTGGCGGTGGCCAGCCGGCGCCGGTCGGTGGCCAGGGCATAGGTGGCCACGACGTAGACCACCCCGGCCAGTGCCGACAGCGCATACGCCACCGGCGCCTCGTCGGCCTTCGTGGCGAGCTGGTAGATGGATCTCGCTGACGCGGCGAGGGCGAAGACCGCGTAGATCGCCACGAGAGAGCGACCGAAGCCGTGGCCGGTTCCGGAGTCAGACATATCCGCCCTTCCAGATCTGGAGAACCCGGACACAGAGTACGGCGACGGTCAGCATCGCCACCACGACCACTCCCGTGCCCCACCGGCTCTTCTCGGCGATCCCCCAGAGCACCGCCGCCGGTGGGATCACGACGAGCGTGATCAGGTACGAGACGAACAGGACGCCCTCGACGTCGCGCGACGTGTTCGCCAGCGCGATGCAGCCTCCGACCAGCAGTGCGAGCAGCGCGATCTCGAGAACGGCGGTGGCGTAGAAGAGCGGGTTGCTGAACGGCTGGCGCCGCAGGGCGTGCCACGCCGCGAAGGCAGCGACCGCCACGGCCAGGAGCGCAACGCCGTTGGCTGCCGCGTCCGTCACGCACGACCTTCGGACGACGTGGGTTCTCCCGGTGCGGGACGGGGCTCGCCCAAGATCGTCTGGATCGAGTCCTTCACGAAGCCGTTCCACGTGTTCAATCGGCTGAGCATGAAGTGCCCGGCCCCGGGAAGCGCGGTCCAGGTGGCACTCAGCGCGATCGGCCGGCTGCGCTCGACGTACTCGCGGCTCAGCTGCGCCGAGGTCCAGCGGTCCTTCGTGCCGTGGAGGACGTGGAGGTGGCGTTCCGCGATCGCCACGTTCGGCTCGCCCCGTGGGAGCCAGGGTGCAAGTGCGACGACGCCAGCCACGGCGGGGTCGTCGGAGACGCTGCACGCCGTTCGCCCTCCCATCGAGTGCCCGACGAGCACGACCGGAACACCCGGGTACTGCTCCTCCAACCGCTCGAGCGCCCACCGCGCGTCGCGAACCGGGGCCGGGTCGGCCGAACCGTTCCACCCGCGGACGCGGTACTGGAGCAGGTGCAGGCTGAGGTCGTTCTTGGCGGCAAACCGGCGGATCGACCGAGCCATGATCGCCATGCGCCACCAGCTGGCGTGCCGGTTGCTGACGTCCTCGGTGCTGTGCTCCTGCCCGCCGTGGAACATCAGGACGCTCGCCCGCGGCTCAGCGGGTTGGTGGTAGGCGTCAAGGCGCGGTTCACGCATGAGCCAAGGGTTTCACGGGCTCGAGACCCCCGCAGACGAAGGGTCGTCAGCCGCCGAACGCGTTCTCGCCGGTGAGCGCCTGCCCCAGGACGAGAGTGTGCATCTCGACCGTTCCCTCGTACGTGAGCACCGACTCGAGGTTGTTCATGTGCCGGATGACCGGGTACTCCAGCGATATGCCGTTGGCGCCGAGGATCGTGCGGGCGGTGCGGCAGATCTCCAGCGCCTCGCGGACGTTGTTGAGCTTGCCGAAGCTCACTTGCTCCGGTGTGAGACCGACGGCGTCCTTCCGACGACCGAGGTGCAGAGCGAGCAGCATGCCCTTGTTCAGCTCGAGGCACATGTCGGCCAATTTGGCCTGGGTCAGCTGGAACCCACCGATCGGCCGGTCGAACTGCTTCCGGGTGCGGGAATAGTCCAGAGCCGTCTCGAACGACGAGCGCGCGGCTCCGAGGCAGCCCCAGACGATGCCGTACCGGGCCTCGTTGAGGCACGACAGAGGGCCCTTCAGGCCGGTGACATCGGGCATCGCCGCCTCGGCCGGCAGACGGACGCCGTCGAGCACCAGCTCGGACGTCACGGACGCCCGCAGCGACATCTTGTGCTTGATCGTGTTGGCGGTGAAGCCCGGTGTGTCGGTGGGCACCACGAACCCGCGGATGCCCTCGTCGGTCTGCGCCCAGACGATGGCGACGTCGGAGATCGAGCCGTTCGTGATCCACATCTTGGTGCCGTCGAGGATCCAGTCGGTGCCGTCCTTGCGGGCGCGGGTGCGCATGCCGCCGGGGTCGGAGCCGTGGTCGGGCTCGGTGAGACCGAAGCAGCCCACGGCGTCACCCTTGCCCATGGCGGGCAGCCACTCGTCCTTCTGCGCGTCCGATCCCCACCGCCAGATCGCGTACATCGCGAGTGAACCCTGCACGGAGACCATCGAGCGGACTCCGGAGTCGACGGCCTCGAGCTCGATGCAGGCCAGGCCGTAGTCGACCGATGACATGCCCGGAAGCCCGTGGCCATCCAGGTGCATGCCCAGCAGGCCGAGCTCGCCGAACGCCTTGACCAGCTCGCGCGGCTCGTCGACGATGCCGGTCTCGAACCAGTCGGCGACGTGCGGCTGGACCTTGTCGGCGAGCATCGTCCGCACGGTGTCGCGGATGGCGATCTCCTCGGTGCTCAGCAGGTCGTCGATCGACAGCGGGTCGAGAGGGTCGAAGGCAGGAGGTCGATGCTCGCTCATGGAGCCACCGTACAAGCGACGACGGCCTAGACTCAGCGGTGAGGGCGCATGATTGACCCGTGACGGACCCATCCCTCGTGGAGGCAGCGTCGAATGCCAGGTAGACCCCGATTTGGTAGGGAGAGGAATGTGGCCCAGACCCATGCGGCGGACCGGCACCTCAGTGTGGCCGGCACGCGTGACGCCGTCGACCTCTCCGACCTCCTGATCCAGGTGGCCCGGGGCGACGAGTCAGCCTTCGCGGCCCTCTACGACCACCTCGGACCGTCCGTCTACGGACTCGCCCGGCGCGTCATCCGCGATCCCGCACGCGCCGAGGAGGTGGCCCAGGAGGTCTTTCTGCAGGTGTGGCAGACCGCGGCCCGCTTCGATCCCGAACGTGGCCGCGCCAAGAGCTGGGTCCTGACCCTGGCCCACCGCCGCGCCGTCGACGCCGTCCGGCACGACCAGGCCGCCACGAATCGTGACAAGGCCTATGACTGGTCGGCCGGTCCTGACTTCGATGTCGTCAACGAGACCGTCACCGTGCGGCTGGAGCACGAACAGGTGCGCAAGTGCATGGAAGGCCTCACCGACCTGCAGCGCGAGGCCATCGACCTCGCCTACTACAAGGGCTACACGTACGCGGAGTGCGCCACCGTGCTCGAAGCGAATCCCGCGACCGTCAAGACCCGCATGCGCGACGGGCTCGTCCGTCTGCGCGACTGCCTGGGGGTCGCATCATGACCGTTGACCTGCATTCCCTCATCGCGCCGTACGCCCTCGACGCCCTCGAGGCCGACGACCGCAGCCGTTTCGAGGCTCATCTCGCCGCTGTGCGAGCAGTGCCGTGCCGAGCTCACGGGCTTCGTGGCCACCGCCGCCCGTCTGGGTGAGGCCGAGGCTGCGACACCTCCGGCCGAGCTGCGCGAGCGGCTGGTCACGATGGCCGCCTCCACGTCGCAGGAGCACCCCGTCGTCACCGCCCTGTCGCAGCGCAGCCGGGTTCGTCGCGTGGCACCTCGCATCTTCCTCGCGGCTGCGGTTGCGGCGGCCGTCCTGGGCATCGGCGGCTTCGTCGCCGAGAAGGAGCGGGCGGACGACCTGAGCGCTGAACGCTCGCGCATGGCGGCCATCTTGACCGCTGAAGACGGCGCCATGACCGTGGATGATGCCAGCGGTGGTGGCAACGTGCGGGTGGTCGCCTCGAAGAGCCACGACGCCGCGGTCGTGCTCGGCGAGTCACTGCCCACTCTGGACGATGACAAGACCTACCAGGTGTGGCACATGGAGGACGGCAAGCCCACCTCGGTCGGGCTGCTCGGCCACGGTCCGGGCATGCTCTACGTCAAGGGTGTCAACGCCGCCGACGCCTACGCCGTCACGGTGGAGCCGGCTGGCGGGTCACCGCAGCCCACGACCAAGCCGATCGCTGCCACACCGGTCTGACCCAGACCTGACCTCTGAGGTCATGGAGCACGCGGACCCGACCCGCCACAATGGGGCCATGCCTGCGCCCGTCGTCCTGATCTCCTCGGCCATGGCGGTGCCGTCGCGGTTCTACGCGCCCCTGGTCGACGCGTTCGCTGAACGCGGTTGGGAGGCCGTCGCGCTCCCCCGCCGCGGCTTCGACCGAGGACTCCCAGTCGCCTCACGCGATGTCGACTGGAGCTACGACGACGAGATCTCGGACATCGCCGACGCCGTGGCCAAGGCTCGCGCCGAGGATCCGGCCCGTCAGGTCATCCTCCTGGGTCACAGTCTGGGCGCGCAGCTCGGCGCGGGCCACGAGCTGCATCGAGACGCCGCGGACGGGTTCGTCTGCGTGGCCGCTTCGGTGCCGCACGCGAGGTACTACCCCAAGGCCGGTATTCCCTTGCGCACCCTCGGCTCGCTCATCCCGGTCGTGGCGGCGGTGCGGGGCTTCCTGCCACCGCCGTTCTTCGGCGCACCCGGAGCCCGGACGATGATGCGTGAGTGGGCGCGCTTCGTCCGCACCGGAAGGCCACCCTTCGACGTTCCGCGGCGAATCGCCACGCCGACGCTCGTCGTTCGGCTCGAGGGCGACACGTACTCGGTCCCCGCAGCGAACGACAGGTTCGTCGAGCTCTTCATCGAGCCGTCGACGCTGACCGACTGGACCTATCGCAAGGACGCCGTGCCCGAGGGCGGCACGACGCACCACATCCACTGGGTGCGCACGCCCGGACCCGTCGCCGACCGGGTCGTCGAGTGGTGGGGCGAAAGGCTATAGCCACTCGAGCCTGTTCACTTGCGAGGCCTCGATACCCCGGACGCCTTCGGCGTGACGCACTCGACCTGGCGAGACGCTCGCGCGCTGGGCGCGCTCGGTCTCACTCAGCGAACGCCTCGATCGGCGGGCAGGCGCACGCCAGGTTGCGGTCGCCGTACGCCTGGTCGACCCGCGCGACCGGGGGCCAGTACTTGTCCTCCGTGGAGCCGCTCGGGAAGCAGCCGGTGCCGATCGAGTAGTTGTGCTTCCAGTCGAGCAGCTCCTGCGCCGTGTGCGGAGCATTGGCCAGCGGGTTGTCGTCCGCCGAGTACTCCCCCGCCGCGACGGCGTCGATCTCGCTGCGGATCGCCAGCATCGCGTCGCAGAACCGGTCGAGCTCGGCGAGGTCCTCGGACTCGGTGGGCTCCACCATCAGGGTGCCGGCGACCGGGAAGCTCATGGTCGGGGCGTGGAAGCCGTAGTCGATGAGCCGCTTGGCGACGTCGTCGACGCTGAGACCAGCGTTCTTGACGCTCGGCCTGACGTCGATGATGCACTCGTGCGCCACCAGGTCGTGGTCGCCGGCGTACAGCACCGGGAAGGCGCTCTCGAGCCGCTTGGCCACGTAGTTCGCCGACAGCACCGCCACTGCCGTGGCCTCTGAGAAGCCGTCAGCGCCCATCATCGCGATGTAGGCGTACGGAATGGGCAGGATGCCGGCCGAGCCGTACGGGGCCGCGCTGATGGCGCCGATGCCCTCTCGGCGCGCGATCACCGGGTGCAGCGGGTGGCTCGGCAGGAACGGCACCAGGTGCTCGGCCACGCCGACCGGGCCCACACCCGGACCGCCGCCTCCGTGCGGGATGCAGAACGTCTTGTGCAGGTTCAGGTGCGACACGTCGCCACCGAACTCGCCCGGCTGTGCGTGCCCGAGCAGCGCGTTCAGGTTGGCTCCGTCGACGTAGACCTGGCCGCCGTGCTCGTGCACGATGTCGCACAGCTCGACGATGCCGTCCTCGTAGACGCCGTGCGTCGACGGGTAGGTGACCATGATCGCCGCGAGGTCGTCGGCGTGGGTCTCGCACTGGGCCCGCAGGTCGTCGAGGTCGACCTCGCCGCGCTCGGTGGACTTCACGATGACGACCTTCATGCCGGCCATCACGGCGGAGGCCGCGTTGGTTCCGTGGGCGGACCCCGGGATCAGGCACACGGTCCGGTGGTCGTCACCCCGGCTTCGGTGGTAGGCGCGGATGGCCAGCAGGCCGGCCAGCTCGCCCTGGGAGCCGGCGTTGGGCTGGATCGACACACCGGCGTACCCGGTGACGGTGGCCAGCCACGACTCCAGCGTCTCGATCAGCACGATCATCCCGGCAGCGTCCTCGTAAGGGACGAACGGATGCAGGTCGGCGAAGCCCGGGTAGCTGATCGGTTCCATCTCAGCGGTGGCGTTGAGCTTCATCGTGCAGGAGCCCAGCGGGATCATGCCGCGGTCGAGTGCGTAGTCGCGGTCGCTGAGACGGCGCAGGTAGCGCAGCATCTGGGTCTCGCTGTGGTGCTGGTGGAACACCGGGTGGGTGAGGATCTCGTCGGTACGCAGCAGCGACTCCGGCACGGACGGCATGGTGTCGGTCGGAACGACATCGATCGCGAAGGCGCTCAGCACTCGCGCGACGTGGTTGGTGGTCGTGGACTCGGACGTCGAGATGCCGACGTGGTCGTCGTCGACGAGGCGGAGGTGGATGCCGTCGGCGTGTGCCGCCTTGACGACGTCGGCCGCCCGGCCTGGAACCCGGGCGACGACCGTGTCGAAGAACTCCTCGGCAGCGATCTCGATGCCCCCGGCACGCAGCCCGGCTGCCAACGTGCGCGCCCGGTCGTTGACGTGCTCGGCGATGCGACGCAGGCCGTCAGGCCCGTGGTAGACGGCGTACATCGACGCCGCGACGGCCAGCAGCACCTGGGCCGTGCAGATGTTCGAAGTCGCCTTCTCGCGGCGAATGTGCTGCTCACGGGTCTGCAGGGCGAGCCGGTACGCGGGACGTCCGGCCGCGTCGACGGAGACGCCCACCAGCCGTCCGGGAAGCTGCCGCTCCAGCCCCTCGCGCACCGCCATGAAGCCGGCGTGCGGGCCGCCGTAGAACATCGGCACACCGAAGCGTTGCGACGAGCCCACGACGACGTCGGCACCCAGCGAACCGGGCGATGCGAGCATGACGAGAGCCAGCGGGTCAGTGACGACGACGGCGAGTCCTCCGGTGGCGTGCACCGCCTCGATGGCCGGAGTCGGGTCGACGATCATGCCGTCGGCGCGCGGATAGGCGATGACCACGCCGGCCGCCTCCACGTCAGGAGGTCCGTCTGCCAGGTCGGCCTCCACCAGCTCGATGCCCAGGGCCTCGGCGCGGGTCTCGACGACAGCGCGGGTCTGCGGCAGCAGGCCGGCGTCGACGACGATCGGCAGGTCGTCCTTGCCGCGGGTGGCCCGCCGGATGAGAGTGAGGGCCTCCCCCGCCGCCGTGCCCTCGTCGAGCAGCGACGCGTTGGCCGTGGTGAGCCCGGTGAGGTCGGCGACCATCGTCTGGAAGTTGAGCAGCGCCTCGAGCCGGCCCTGGGAGATCTCCGGCTGGTACGGCGTGTACGCCGTGTACCAGGACGGGTCCTCGAGGACATTGCGCCGGATGACGGCCGGCGTGATGGTCGGGTGGTAGCCGAGGCCGATCATCGCCACGGCCGGGTGGTTGCGCGACGCGAGCTCGCGCAGGCGTGGCAGCACCTCGGCCTCGCTCAACGCGGGCGGGAGTGCCTCGAGACCGGCGTGCTGGATGCCGGCTGGGATCGCAGCCGACATGAGGGAGTCGAGGGAGTCGTACCCGAGCGTGCGCAGCATCTCCTGCTGCTCATCGGGGCTCGGACCGATGTGGCGGCGGACGAATGGATCAGTCTGGTTCGGCACTGGCGGACTCTCCTGGGGTCGAGGCGATCAGGCCCCTCCCCTTCTGTCGCCGGGGCTCCAGAAGCGCCTCGCCAGCGTGGTCCTGGGTGCCTGAGAGGTTCCGGGGAGGGATTTGCCCCTTCGGCGCCGTCGTGGATGCGATCGGTCTCTCCCACGCGCGATATGGCAGGTCCCAACCTACCAGCGGGCCCACCAGGACGCGCGGAAGCGTCCGGCCTTCGAACAGGTGTCGGTCAGCTGCCGAGACGTGCAGCGCGACGTGCCGCGAGCTCGTCGCCGGCGACCGGCTCCTCGAGCACACGCTCGCTCGGGAGCTCGTGGAGCGAGCCCTCGATCTCCTTCCAGACACCGCCGATGGCGATGCCGAAGACGCCCTGGCCGCCCTGCAGGAGGTCGACGACCTCGTCGGCGGAGCGGCACTCGTAGACGCTCGCCCCGTCGCTCATGAGCGTGACCTGGGTGAGATCGTCGGTGCCGCGTGCCCGGAGGTGGTCGACAGCGATCCGGATCTGCTGCAGCGAGACCCCGGCATCGAGCAGACGCTTGATGATCTTGAGCAGCAGGATGTCCTTGAAGGAGTAGAGGCGCTGGGTGCCGGACCCGGTCGCGGAGCGCACGGACGGCTCCACGAGCTTGGTGCGGGCCCAGTAGTCGAGCTGGCGGTAGCTGATGCCGGCGGCACTGCACGCGGTGGGACCGCGGAAGCCGGTGTCCTCGGGCATGGGCGCGAGGTCGTCGGTGAAGAGGAGGCCTTGGTCGCCGGCCCGGTTTGCGGCGTCCGTCGTTTCGGGAGCGTTGGCGTCGTCGCTTCGCTCGATCATGGGGTGTGCCTTCCAGACGTCGTCGTAGGGGAAGACTACCTCCACGAAACTACATCCGTGGAAACCCGGCAGCAGTCTCAAGGTAGGCGTGAGGGTTTGCCGGGTCAACGACCCAGCGTGATGCCGGGCGTGTCGCCAACTCTCGACCTGAACTTGAGGGTTCGAATCAGGGCGCCTCAAAGTCCTCGGGCTCGACCTCGTCGAGGAACTCGCGGAACTTCTCGATCTCCTCGTCCTCTTCGCGTGTCGACGTGATGCCGGCGGCGTCGAGGACGTCCTCGGCACACAGGATGCGCGTGCCGGAGCGCAGGGCGAGGGCGATCGAGTCCGACGGTCGTGCCTCGACCGTGGCTCCGGACTCGAAGTGGAGGGTCGCATAGAAGACGCCTTCGTCGACGTCGTCGATGCGCACTTCCCGCAGCTCGTCGCCCAGAGCGGAGACGAGGCGCTGCATGAGCTCGTGGGTCAGTGGCCGTGGTGTCTCGGTTCCCTGCTGGGCGAACGCGATGGCCGAGGCCTCGACCGCGCCGATCCAGATGGGCAGATATCGGTCGCCCTCCAGCTCGCGCAGCAGCACGAGGGGCTGGTTGGTGGGCATCTCCACCCGGACTCCGACGACCTCGACCTCGCGCATGGCCTCAACCGCGCACGCGGTTTCGGACGAGCACGGTGTGCAGACGCACCGACAGCGCCGCGAGGGTCGCTGCCGCATGGTCGGCGGCCTCCTGATCAAGGCTCCGTGCTCGTGGCGAGATGATCTGCTCGACGAGGCTCGCCTCGCGATCGGCCTGGGTGCCGAAGTGGCGCAGGTGCCTCGGCTCCAGTCCGAGCTCGGCGAAGTCGGCGACGAGCGCGGCGACCTGGAGGTCGTCGCCGTCGTAGTAGGTCTGGTTGCGGCGCCGGGTGATGAGGCCGAACTCCTCCACGGCGTCGAGCACGGCTCCGTCGAGTCCGGACGACTCGAGCAGCTCCTCGCGCGAGAGCCTGAGCTGGCTGCGGGTCTCACGGAACGTGTCGGCGTCGGGCAGGCCGTCGTCGGCGAGGCTCAGGTGCGGCACCCGTGACGCCTTGCCCATCGCCGTGTCGGGCACCCTGCCGCGGTCCATGTCGTCGAGCACCTGACGGATGTGGCTCAGCGGCCAGAAGTTGGGAGCGGCCTGCTGGCGCAGGATGAAGCGCAGCCGCTCGACGTCGGCAAACGTGAACTTGCGGTAGCCGGAGGCGGTGCGCTGCGGGTCGACGAGACCCTCGGACTCCAGGTAGCGGATCTTGCTGATCGAGAGCTTCGGGAACTCCCCGTGCAGCTCGTCCAGCACCTTGCCGATCCCCAGCCGGGTGAGGTCCGGCAGGGCGTCGGTCACGCCCGGTCCTTCGAGGACCCCGCGAAGTAGATCAACCGGTACTTGCCGATCTGCACCTCGTCGCCACCGGTGAGCGAGACGTCGCTGTCGATGCGGTCGCGGTTGACGTAGGAGCCGTTGAGGCTGCCGAGGTCGGCCACGACGTAGCCCGTGTCGGCGCGCGTGAAGGTGGCGTGACGACGCGAGACGCTGATGTCGTCGAGGAAGATGTCGCTGTCGGGATGGCGACCGACCGTGACGACGTCGGTGTCGAGCAGGAACCGTGCGCCTGCGTCGGGGCCGCGCTGCACGAGCAGCATCGCGCTGCCCGGAGGAAGGTTCTCGACCGCCTGAACGTCGTCGGTGGTCATCTCCTCGGTGTCGGCGTCGATCACCGGGATGTTCCTGGTTTCCTCCGACGGCGGAACAGGCTTCGCCCTGCCATCATTCGCGGCATCATCAGGCGATGACATCGGCGATCACTCCTGCGTCTGTTCGGCTCGGGCTCGGCGTGGTTGGTCGGGTCCTGCACTCAGTTCAAACGTAGCACCCGGTCGCACCGTCTCCGGTCACGAACCGCTCACTCGGAGACGAGTGCTCCGTAGGCCTCTGGAGTGAGCAGTGAGCCGGTCGCGTCCTCGTCGGAGGTTCGCACCTTGATGAGCCAGCCCTCGCCGTAGGGGTCGCTGTTGATGACCTCGGCGCCGCCGTCGAGGGCCTCGTTGCGCGCCATGACCTCACCGCTCAGCGGCGAGAACACGTCGCTGACCGACTTGGTGGACTCCAGCTCGCCGATGACCGTGCCCGACTCGATCGTCTCGCCCACCTGCGGCAGGTCGACGTAGACGATGTCACCGAGCTGCTCCTGGGCGTAGTCGGTGATGCCGATCGTGGCGACGTCGTCGTCGAGGCGCACCCACTCGTGCTCTTCGCTGTAGTAGAGGTCCTCAGGGATCACGGCGTGCTCCTTGGCGTTGTTTGCCAGTTCATTCGTGCTGGTCAAGATCTGGGACGAGCGTACTCGGGGCCCTTGACGTCGGCCAGCGCCGTGATGGTGACCTTGTCGCGCTCCTCCACCGTGGCCTTTCCACCGACGTTGGCCACCCGGTCGCTCAACCCGCCGCGGAACCGCACGGCCTCGGACATCGTGGCGGGGTCGCCGATCGCCTCGATGACGAAGGGGCGTTTCACCTCGCGGCCGCCCACGACGATGGAGCGTTCGTCATCGAGGAAGTACGTCTGCGCCACCACCCGCGCGGTGCCGTTGATGGCGATGGCCTCGGCGCCGGCGTCGCGGAGCTCCTGCACCGCGTCGAGCAGCTGGTTGGCCGACACCGCCTCGTCCGGGTCGTCGATCGTCACGGCGACCCCTGGGCCGGTGGCGCCCGCCGATCCGGCGAGGATCGCCAGCTCGTCCGACCGCTTGCGGGCCTGCTCCTCGGCGTCCTCGGAGCGCTGGGAGCTGGAGAGCAGGTCGTCACGGGTCGCGGTGAGGTCCTCGATCTGCGTGGCGAGGCGCTCGTTGGCGGCATCGATCGACTTGAGCAGCTCGACGAGCTCGACGCCGCGTACCGACGTGTAGTCGGTCGCGTCGTTCTGGCTGATCTGGGTGGTCATCGCGAATGCCAGCGCGCCGATGAGGACGGCCACGACCACGTGCCTGCTCGTGTGGCGCGACCAGCTGCTCCAGAGCGAGTCGCCCTCGTCGGACTGGGGCTGGTCAGGCCTTGGTTCGGCCTCGTCGGGCGTGGCCTCGGCCTCGTCGGGCGTGGCCTCGGTCCCGTCGGGTGCTTCGTCAGGCATGGAAGATCCGTCGACGGATGGCGGCCGCGTTCGCGAAGATGCGGATGCCGAGGACAACGATCACCCCGGTCGACAGCTGCGATCCGACGCCCAGCTGGTCGCCCAGGAACACCATGGCCGAGGCGATGACCACGTTGGAGATGAACGAGACCACGAACACCCGGTCGTTGAATCGCTTCTCCGTCAGGGCCCGTAGCGCTCCCACCACGGCGTCGAGGGCGGCGACGATCGCGATCGGCAGGTAGGGCTGCAGCCACAGCGGAACCGTCGGCTGGAGCCAGAGCCCGAGCGCGAGCCCGACCACCAGGCCGATCACCGGGATCATCGGTCCTCCTCCAGGGTCGCGGCGTGCTTGAGGGACAGTCGCTCGTCAGGCACGGCAGGCAGCGAGACGTCTGACGATGGTGTCACGGCGTACTCGACACCGGAACGCTTGCGCCGGTTCTCCCAGTACGCGCCTGCGGCGTTCTGGGCGAACCGGGTCTGCAGGCTCTCGGAGTCGCCGACCGCGACGACGGTGTACGGCGGGCTGATCGAGCGGAAGTTGACGGTGATGGCGTCACCGGCCGTGCGGATGGAGGTCAAGGTGCCGACGCGGTTGGTGTTGACCGAGACGGCTTCGGCTCCGGCGTACCAGAGGCCGTTGACGAGCACCTGCAGGTCGCGGTCGGTGATGCGGCCCGCCCCGAGGTCGTCGGCCCCGTTCTCCGCAGTGATGACGATGCCTGGCCCGACGACGGCTGCGGATGCGGAGATCACGCCCAGATCCGCGGGTTCGCCCTGAGCCGGCGTTGTTCGCCTCCTGCAATGACTGCACCTCGGCGCTCAGCCCGGCTGCCGTGGTCCGGCGTTCGTCGAGCGTCTTCTGCCGGGCCTCGATGTCTGCGGCCAGGGTGCGACGCTCCAGCTCGGTGGCGGGCCGGTCGTTGCGCGTCTGGAGCGCGGCGGTGGTGACGAACATCGCGAACAGTGCGACCCCGAGACCAACCACGAGTCCCGCCCTCCTGGAGGGACGGGGTTCCGATCCTCGGAACACGTAGTAGTCGTCGTCGAGCGCGTTGTCGGCGATCTGTTCCAGCAGTCCGGGGCCGGACCACGGGGCACTTCCCGTCGGTGTGGGAGTGTCGCGGCTCATGATCGGGCGGCGAGCCGCGGAGTGGTCGCCATCAGACGACGAACCTGGAACGCGTAGAGCACGCCGCCCCACCAGTACAGACCGACGCCCCAGATGGCGAACGCCCAGCCGAACACGTCGGCGAGGTCGGCCACCGTGCCCTGACCATCGCCGAGCAGGAGCAGCGGGAAGGCGTACAGGAGCCCGGCCGTGGCGGCCTTGCCGAGGAAGTGGACCGGCAATGAGCTGTAGCCGCGGGTGCGCAGGAACGGGACCAGGCTGAACAGGAAGACGTCGCGCAGCGGCAGGATCACGGCCACCCACCAAGGGATGATGTCGCGCATCCACAGGCCATAGACCACGGCGAGGATGAACAGCCGGTCGGCGACCGGGTCGAGGATGGCCCCGACGGTCGAGGTCTGGTTGAGACGCCGGGCCAGCTTGCCGTCGAGGTAGTCGGTGACGCCGGCGAACATCAGCACGAGCAGCGCAAGCTCGTCCTTCTCGGGACCGAGGACCAGCCAGAGGAACACCGGCACGAGAAGGAGCCGGATCACGCTCAGCAGGTTGGGGATCGTGACGATCCGGTCGGTCACGGGTGGCTTCCTCTCGGTGGTGATGCTGCGCACCAGCGTAGGACATCGACTCCGGCGGCGGAGGCGTGACGTGCCGTGCGACGCGGGCGGTCGATCCGACCCGCTCTTGCGTCCCGGCGCGGGACTGACAGACTGAGGAAGAACGCGACGACGTCACCATCGCGGCACCCGGATGGTGGCTTTCCAGAGGAGGATGCGTGGCCGACTACTCACTTCCCGAACTGCCCTACGACTACGGAGCACTTGACCCGCACATCTCGGGCAAGATCATGGAGCTGCACCACAGCAAGCACCATCAGAACTACGTGAACGGGCTCAACACCGCGCTCGAGAAGCTCGAGGAAGCGCGCTCGTCGGAGTCGTTCGACACGATCAACCTGCTCGAGAAGAACCTGGCGTTCAACCTCGGCGGCCACATCAACCACTCGATCTTCTGGAAGAACCTCTCCCCCGACGGCGGCGACAAGCCCGACGGCGAGCTCGGTGCGGCCATCGACGACCACTTCGGGTCGTTCGACGCGTACCGCGGCCAGTTCGAGGCCACCGCACTGGGGATCCAGGGCTCCGGCTGGGCCATCACGGCGTGGGACACGCTCGGTCAGAAGCTGGTCATCGTCCAGCTGTACGACCAGCAGAGCAACATCCCCGCGACGCTGATCCCCATCTCCCAGCTCGACATGTGGGAGCACGCCTTCTACCTCGACTACCTCAACGTCAAGGGCGACTACGTGAAGGCGTTCTGGAACATCACCAACTGGGCCGATGCCCAGGAGCGGTTCACCGCGGCCACCGGGGGCGGCCAGGTCCTGTTCTGACGCACCCACCATTGACGCGACGGCGGGATCCCCTCAGGGATCTCGCCGTCGTCCTTTCTCTGCGAGGTCGCGGAGGTGGGCGTTGTAGGCCTCGAGATCGGCGTCGCCGTCGCGGTCTGCGGCCCGGTCGAGCCGTCGGGCCTCGCGCCGGTCGGACCGGATCCACTGCACGAAGAGCGCACCCAGGACGATCACGAGCGGGATCTCACCCATCGCCCAGGAGATGCCGCCACCGAGCTCTTGATCGGCCAGCAGGTCGGCGCTGAACGGCCGGTCGAGCGTCCGCCAATACGACTCGGCGATCACGGTGCTCGACGACATCACGGCGATGGCGAAGAACGCGTGGAACGGGATGGTCACCAGCAGCAGGCCGAATCGCACGATCGGCTGGAGAGACCTCGGTGACGGGTCGATGCCGACGAGCACGTAGAAGAAGAGCGTCCCCACGGCGATGAAGTGCAGCTGCATGGCCGCATGCCCCCAATGGCTCTCCATCAGCTGGCCGAAGATCGGCGAGAAGTAGAGCGCGTACAGGCTTCCGACGAACAGCACCGCGACGACGACCGGATGCGTCACGACGCGCGCGAAGCCCGAGTGCAGGAACGACATGAGCAGCACGCGGGGCGACACCTCCCCCGATTGGCGCGGGCCGGGCAGGGTGCGCAGCGCCAGCGTCACCGGCGCGGCCAGCACCAGGAAGATCGGTGCGACCATCGACAGCACCATGTGGGAGACCATGTGCGCGCTGAACATCACGTGGGCGTATTGGGAGAGTCCGCCGAGCCCGGCCCAGGCGATCAGCGCCAAGCCGATCATCCAGGAGACGGTGCGGCCCACCGGCCAAGCGTCGCCGCGTCGACGCAGCACCAGCAACCCCTTCACGTAGAGCGCGAACCCGAGGCCGACGGCCGCGAGTGCGACGCCGGTCGGTTCCCAGCCCCAGGCCAGACGTCCGACTGTGGGTGCCAGCGGGAGGGATCCGCCGAGGAGCTCCTCGGCCCGGGTCGTGACGACGTCGCTCGCCGGGGTCGGCGTGCGCGACAGGGCGATGGCCAGCCCGATGGTCGCGGCCATCACGAACAGCTCCGCCGCGGCCAGCTTGAGAAAGCCGTCGCCTCGCTCCGCGATGCGGCGACGGTGTCGCCACCCGAACAGGGCGAGAAGCCCGAGCGCCGTGACCTTGGCAACGACCAGCCGGCCGTACGAAGAGTCGAAGACGTCGTTCCAGGCGACGAGTCGAACCGAGGCATTCGCCACACCGGAGACCGCGACAAGGACGAACGCCCACGAGGCGAGCGTCGAGAACCGCGTGATGGCGTCGGGAAGTCGCTTGCTGCCCCGCAGCGCCACCCAGCCGAGAGCAACCAGGCCTCCGACCCAGATGCTGACGCCGACAACGTGCAGGAACAGGCTTGTCGTGGCGAGGTCGTGCGACTGCGACGACGCCGCATGGCCGGTCAGCGAGACGGGCAAAAGGACAGCCAACGACAGCCCGAGAAGGATCGCCAGCCGGCGGACGCCGATCGTCCATCGGCTGACCATCGCGAGGACGGCGGCGGCAACCGCCTGCACGATGAGCGCCCGGCCGGTCGAGGAGTCGAACGCCAGTGACATGAAGAGGGAGAAGGAGAGGTCGGTCAGCGGCCGGGCGAACACGTCGCTCACCGTGAGCGCGAACACGACGAGGCTGGCGACCGACCAGACGACGGCCCAGCGCGCGGCCAGGGTGACGGCGGAGACGGACAGGCCCTCGACCACGTCCTTGCTCGTGGGCAGGAGGAACACCGCAGCAAGCAGGAACCCGGTGACGGCGACCGCCGCGAGCTGCGTCAGGTAGGTGGTGGCGGGCAGCGCCCAGCCGACGAGCAGACCCGGGTCGGGAATGCCGGCCGGGCTCGGTTCAGGTGCGCCTCCACCGATCTCGAGAGCCGCCACCATGACGAGTATCCCGACGGCGAAGCCGCCGAGTGCGAGCCGGAAGGAACGTGTCATGTCTTCCGTCTCCGTCGCAGCGGAGCGAGGATCAGCCCGATGGCCACGGCGGCGATCGCGAGTCCGACCACGAGATGCGACCGGTGGCGGTGAACGAACGACTCACCGTGCGCAGCGTGGACTTGCTCAACCGTGCGGCCCGTCGTCGTGGTGAACGTGAACTCACCGGATACCGGGTGCCCGTCGGCTGACACGATGCGGTACGCCACGGTGTAGCGGCCGCGCTGGTCGCTGGGCGCGAGGTCGGCGGTGAGCACCTCATCGACCGTACGGACGCTCGACGTCTTGACCTCCGCCCCGTTCGGTGCCGTGACGGCGACGAAACCGTTCCCGACGTTCTCGCTGAACGTCAGCGAGACCTCACCCGGCGCGGTGGCGATCCTGGATCCGTCCGCGGGGTCCGTCCCGACCAGCGACGCGTGAGCCGCTGCCGGTCCGGACCCCAGCGTGAGGACGGTCAGGACCGCCACCAGGGTGAAGACGAACTTAGGCACGTCGTCGATTCTGACGCAGCGCCAGGAACACGGCCACGACGGCAACGGCGAGTGCCGTTCCCGAGATGGCGCGGGCCAGACCGTCGTCCGACGCCGCGGGCTCGGCCTCCTCGACTTCTGCCGCGACCAGATCGAGGACGGGGGCCGGATGTTCCGGCTCCTCGGCGCCCTTCTTCGTGGGCTCGTCCCACAGGGCGACCTCGCCGTCGTCGTAGGTCTGCTCGGCGGAGAACGACATGGTGCGGACCTCCGGGAACGGGCCGGCCGAGAGTGCGAACTCGTCGAACTCGCCCGGAGCGATGCCCTGGTTGCTCGTCCAGGTGACGGTGCTGACGGCCTCGGTCAGCGTCGTCCCGTGAGAGGTGATCGGTTCGTCCAGCTTCGCCTTCTTGATGTCGACCTTCCAGCCGGGTTTCGGCTGAGCGCTGACGAACGCGAATGGTGTGTCCTCCGGCAGCGTGACCTTGACCTTCGTGGTTGATGCGGTCTCGGACTCCGTCGGGACGCGGAAGACGACCTTGCCGAATCCGCCGGCAGTGGCGTCCGGGCTCGAGACGGTCACGTGAGCCGAAGCCGGTGTCGCAACGAGCACGAGGACGATGGTGAGGAGCGCAGCGGAAAGCCGCGCGAGATGTCGTGACATGAAAAATGGATCCTTCTGTGAGAGTGAATGGGGTGTCGGACGGGTCAGGCGAGACCGACCGGCGGGCCCCTCCCCTCGATGACGTGAGTCAGCAGCGTGCGGCGGTGCGACCGGACCGACCTGATCAGGACGGCTGCGGGCCGCGACGGAGCGATCGGATCGACGGTCGTGACGATGCCGACGCGCAGGCCGATGCGCTCTGCCAACGTCCAGAGCGCATCCTCGCCGTGGCGGAGCAGCCACGCGCTCAACGCCGTGCCGACGACGTGAGCGACGAGCATCGAGGTGTGGCTCCCCACTCCCCCGGCCGGCTCCGACACGAGGTGCACGACCACCTGACCGATCAGCAGCAGGCCAACCAGCTGTGACGTCGTGAGTCGTCGGGCGGAAAGACCGGCCGCCACGACCCAGGTGCCGACGAAGACGAGAAGGATCGCGGCCGATGCTTGCCCGCCGCCGAATGCGTGCGCGCCGGCCGCCAGAACCGTGCACACCAGCGCTGCGAGAGCCGCCCGGCAGAGACGAAGAGCCCAACCGTTCTGCCGCGACACGGCCTCGATTTGCGGCGGGTGCACGCCCCGAGGATAGCCTGACGACATGGCTACCGTTTCAGGGGACTTCATCACTCTCGACGAGCAGTGGGGAGCCCACAACTACCACCCCCTTCCCGTCGTGATCGCCGAGGCCGAAGGGGCGTGGGTCACCGACGTCGACGGCCAGCGGTACCTCGATTTCCTGTCCGGGTACTCGGCCCTGAACTTCGGTCACCGCCACCCCTCGCTGCTCCGGGCCGCGCACGAGCAGCTCGACCGGCTGACGCTCACGTCACGCGCGTTTCACAACGACCAGTTCGGCGCGTTCTGCCACGAGCTCGCCGAGCTGACCGGCACCGAGATGGTGCTGACGATGAACACCGGCGCCGAAGCCGTGGAGTCGGCCATCAAGGTGGCGCGCAAGTGGGCTTACGAGGTCAAGGGCGTCGAGTTCGACTCCGCCGAGATCATCGTGGCCGCGGGCAACTTCCACGGTCGCACCACCACCATCGTCTCGTTCTCCGACGACCCGTCGGCCCACGACAACTACGGACCGTTCACCCCCGGCTTCATCACCGTCCCGTACGGCGACGCGGAGGCCGTCCGTGAGGCCATCGGGCCGAACACCGCGGCCGTGCTGATGGAACCCATCCAGGGCGAGGCCGGAGTGATCGTCCCGCCAGATGGCTTCTGGACCGACGTCCGCGCCGCGTGCGACGAGAACGGCGTGCTGATGATCGCCGACGAGATCCAGTCCGGACTGGCCCGCACCGGCGAGCTTTTCGCCCTCGACCACGAGGGCGTCCGTGCCGACCTCTACACCCTCGGCAAGGCGCTCGGTGGCGGCATCGTGCCGGTGTCCGCGGTCGTCGGCCGGCGCGACGTGCTCGGCGTCCTCAAGCCGGGCCAGCACGGCTCGACGTTCGGCGGATACCCGGTGGCCTGCGCCGTCGGACGTGCCGTCGTCACGCTCCTCGAGACCGGTGAGTTCCAGCAGCGGTCGACCGAGCTCGGCCACTACCTGCACGAGCGCCTGCACGAGCTCTCGGGCCTCGGGGTGGCGGAGGTGCGTGGACGCGGGCTGTGGGCCGGCATCGACATCGACCCCACCGCCAAGACGGGCCGCGAGGTTTCCATGGCCCTGCGCGACCAGGGCGTGCTGTGCAAGGAGACCCACGAGCGCACCCTGCGCATCGCTCCCCCGCTGGTCATCACCCGCGAGGAGATCGACCACGCCGTCGACGCCCTGGCGGACGCGCTGAAGGCCTGACGCGAACCTCGGCAATCTGCACCATCGAGCCGATCGGCGGTTCTATGGTTTGTCCGGGGACACGGAAGGACACACCATGCCGTCAATCGTCGTGCACCACGGTGTCGATGACATCCAGCACTGGCTCTCGTCTCGCACGCGCGAAGAGTTCTTCGGGCCGCTGGGGATCACCAACATCCGCACGTACACCGATCCGCAGAATCCCGGTCAGGTCGCCCTGACGATGGATGTGCCGGACGTCGACGCCCTCGTCTCCGCCCTCCAGACGCCGGAGGCCGCCGACGCGATGAAGAACGACGGTGTGCACGCGGACACCGTCGTGCTCCTCGTCGAGTCGTAACAGCACCGGAATCAACTGACCGCGACCCGCGTCAGCGGCTCACGGTGGGCTGCCCCACGCCCTCACGGAAGCGTGGCTCGCAGAGATTCGATCGCGGAATGCTTCGGGCTCCATCCGAGCTCGGCCCGGGCCTTGGTGGTGTCCATGACGGCCGGGTGGCTCAGTGCTTCTACCCACTGCATGCCCGAGGGCAGGAACGACAGCGTCGAGATGGCGCGGGCGACGGCTGCGACCGGCTTGCCCGGTATCGCGAGCGGTAGGAACCCGAGCTCACGGAGCACGTCGACGCCATTCACCACGTCGTCGGCGGCGATGTTGTAGGCGCCCGGAGGCCCGGCCGCGACCACGCACAACCGCAAGGCTTCGGCCACGTCGTCCTGGTGGATCAGCTGCACAGGAAGGTCGGGGACGACCGCTGGGACGATGCGGAGACGGCGAATCCCGCTGTGAACGAGCTGGAGCACCTGCACGAGACCGGGCGACAGCTGAGCCTTGGCGCCGACCGCGTCCGGACCGAGCACGATCGGAGGACGGATCAGGTACAAGTCCGTCTCCGGATGAAGCTCGGCCTCCTCATGCAGGAGGCGTTCGAGCTCCGCCTTCTCCTGGGCGTAGAACAGCCGGTCTGCCGGGCGGGTCGGCCACTCCTCCGTGATGCCGATCGGGTTGTCGCGGTGGAAACCATAGGCAGCGATGGAGGACGCATAGACGAAGCGCCTGGCGCCTGCCTCAGCCGCGGCCCGGAACGCGTTGAGCGTGCCCTCGACGTTGATCGCCTGGGTGGTCTCCTTGCTGCCGCTGATGATCAGGAACGCCAGGTGCACGACGACGTCGGCGCCGGCGAACCCCTCCTCGAGCGCAGCCGGGTCGCGCACGTCACCGCGTCGGTACTCCATCTTCGTCCAGCCATGCTCGGCCGGATCGAACGGTCGCCGCGCGATGCCGATGACCCGCGTGACCTTCTCGTCCTCCTGGAGCAATGGCATCAGCGCCACCCCGAACGTCCCGGTCGGACCGGTGACCGCGACTGTGAGCTCGGTTTCCTCCGTCATGCTGGAAGCGTAGCCCGGAGGCGATCCCGCCCATGGCTACTCCTGCTCAGGCGGCAGCTGCCACGAGATGGGAGTTGAGCTCGTCGAGCTCGAGATGGAGGTTCGTGCACGAGGCACAGGACTTGAGGTGGATGTCGGTCGCCGCCGCGTCGCGCTGGGTGGCCGAACCACGGACGAAGTCGACGAGGTCACGGCGGACGTTGCGGCAGGCCACGGGCAACGACAGGTCCGTCTGACCGACGTGCTGCTCCAAGTACGCCTTCCGCAGACCGTCGCGAGCGCGGTAGGCCAGCGCCGAGACGCCGTTGGCCTTCAGACCCATCAACGGGCCGACCTCCCTCGGTTTGCGTCCGTCGACGTCAAGGTGCCACAGGACCGTCTGCCAACGGGTGGGCAACGAGGCGAAGGCGTCCTGCACGAGCTCGCGCTCGAACCGGTCGATGGCGCCGTTGCCGAACAACACGGGTTTGTCGACGGTGTCGATGACATCCGTCGAGATGATGCGCTTCCGCATCTTCGCGTGACGGCCGGCCCCGTGACGGATGGAGGTGAAGAGGTAGGCGCGGAACGACGTCTCGGGGCCCTTGCCGCGACGGAGCAGGTCGTACACCTGCGCAAAGCTCTCCGCAGCGATGTCCTTGGCGTCGACGGAGTTGGAGTAGTAGGCCGCCAACCGGTGGGCAGGATGTCGATATCGATCGAACAACACCTCATAGGCGTCCGCGCTGCCGCCCCTGACCAGGCCGAGCAGGGAGTCGTCTGAGAGGTCGCTCAGGTCCTCCCGCAGGCGGGCGACGTCGTTCCACGGAACGACGAGGTCTGACTCGACCTCGCGCTCGATCTCACGTACGCCCCCGAAGTATGGCTTGACCATCACTTCTCCTGGATATATGCAATCGTTCGCAGTAAAGGAGTGGAGAAACGACGAGACGTGACGGTAGCGCAGAAAAAAGGTCTAGAAGTTTATGTTCAGGAGGTGTGACGCCAGGCTCGATCAGTCCTGCTCGATCAGCGGGCTGTCAGGGAAAACGGCTGCATACTGGCTCCGTGGGCAGGCCCAATGATGCATCGACGCCGGATCCGGTCGTCGAGGACCCGGTCGGCGGCATGTTCGCGGCGGGACGGGTGATCTTCTTCTCTCTCCTCGGCCTGGTCTCGCCCACGTGGATCCTCACGGTTGACCAGGTCGGCGTCATTCAGATCGCCCTGTGCGTCGCTTATGTCGCCACGCTGATCGTCTCTGCGTACCTTGGCGTTCGCGAATTCATGCGTGCGCGACGCATCGCGAGAAGTCGTCCGAGTCCTCGGCTCTGGTGAACGTGAATTTCGACGTGTGGCCCGACGAGCAGTTCGGCGAGCACCGGAGGTCGGCGCTGAAGAAGTGCACGCTGTGCGGACTCCTTGTGGGACCGGTCTTTCTCCTCGCCGCCATCGCCGAGGGAGAGATCCACAGTCTCGGCGTCGCTGTTCTCTTCCTCGTCGGCGCGAGTGCCTGTGGCGCACTGATCGGCTTCTTGAGTGGAATGCTGGGCACCTACCTCGGAGCGGCCCTCGCTCGTCATGAGGACCGAGGTCACGCTCCAGGCCGTCATGGCTGTCAGGTGGAGCTGGTTCGACTCCGCGCGTCGGCCTCTCGGTCGGGCTGACAGGATTTGAACCTGCGACCCCGTGACCCCCAGTCACGTGCGCTACCAAACTGCGCCACAGCCCGTTTACCAGCGGTAACCCTACCTCAGCAGGAGCACCCCTCACGCACCCCGCCCACGTCAGCGGCGACGCTTCTCGCGGGGGCGCTGCATGATGTGGATGGGTGAGCCGACGAACCCGAATTCCTCCCGGAGACGACGCTCGATGAAGCGCAGGTAGGACGCCTCGAGCTTGCCGGAAGTGAACAGGATGAACGTCGGTGGAGCCACCGAGGCCTGGGTGCCGAACAGGATCTTGGCCTGCTTGCCGCCACGGACGGGGTGAGGGTGCTCGGCCACCAGGCGGCCCAGGAAGGCATTGAGTGCTCCGGTGCCGATGCGCGTCTCCCAGCCGTCAAGGGCCGAGTCCAGAGCGCGTACGAGTCGGTCCACGTGCCATCCCGTGCGCGCGGCGACGTTGATGCGCGGTGCCCACGGCACCTGCACGAGCTCACGGTCGATCTCCCGCTCGAGGTAGTAGCGCCGCTCGTCGTCGACGAGGTCCCACTTGTTGAAGGCGATGACAAGGGCGCGGCCGGTCTCGGCGACCGAGCTGATGATGCGGGTGTCCTGCTCGGTGATCGGCTGGCTCGCGTCGACGATCATCACCGCGACCTCGGCCCGCTCGATCGCGGTGTTGGTGCGCAGGCTCGCGTAGTACTCGTGGCCGGACGCCTCGCGCACCCGCCTGCGGATGCCGGCGGTGTCGATGAAGCGCCAGAGCCGGCCGCCGAGCTCGACCAGCTCGTCAACCGGGTCGACCGTCGTGCCGGAGACGTCGTCGACGACGACCCGGTCCTCCCCCGCCAGCTGGTTGAGCAGGCTCGACTTGCCGACATTGGGCTTACCCACGATGGCGACCCGGCGCGGCCCACCCACAGGGTCCCGATCCGGTGGCGCGTCCGGCAACGCCTCGAGCACGGCGTCGAGGAGATCGCCACTCCCCCGCCCGTGCAGCGCCGAGACCGGGTAGGGCTGGCCGAGCCCGAGGTTCCACAGCGACGCGGCCTCCAGCTCGCCGCGTTCGTCGTCGACCTTGTTCGCCGCGAGGATGACGGGCTTCTTCGTGGTGCGCAGGATGCGGACGACCGCCTCGTCGGCGTCAGTGATGCCCACGGTGGCGTCGACGACGAAGAGCACCGCGTCGGCCAGCTGCGCGGCCACCTCGGCCTGGGCCGCGATCCGCTCGGCAAGCCCGCGGGCGTCGGGATCCCAGCCGCCGGTGTCGACGACGGTGAAGGCGCGACCATTCCAGTCGGCGTCGTACGGGACCCGGTCGCGGGTGACGCCGGGAACGTTCTCGACGACGGCTTCGCGGCGGCCGAGGATGCGATTGACGAGGGTCGACTTGCCGACGTTCGGGCGGCCGACGACGGCCAGCACGGGTACGGGGCCGGACTCGGTGGTGGGTTCCATGGGGGGATCAGTCACGGGCCGAGCCCGGTGGCATGGGCCCAGGGAGGCCGCGCCGGGTGGCGCCCTTCGCCCAGGTGAGGTGCTGACGCATGTGGGCGAGGATCTGCTCGGTGACGTCGTCGAGCATCGCCGACGTACGTGGCCACGGCATGGCCGGGAACTGGATCGGCTCGCCGTAGACGACGTCGATGTCCGAGCCCTTGGGCGGTTTGGACTCCAGGGTGCCGCCCGGCTCACGGCTGCCGAAGATGGCCACCGGCACGATCGGTGCCCCACTGACCATGGCCAGCCAGGCGGTGCCGCGCTTGATCTTTCGCAGTTCGCCGTCCCCGCGACCACCTTCCGGAAACACGATGACGGCCTGATGGGCGGCCAGCGCATCCGCAGCCGCGCGCAGCGCACCGACGTCGGTGTGCTTGCGGTCGATCTTGATCTGACCGGCGTAGGTCAGGAGCCTGCCCATCCGTCCGACGAACAGCTCCTGCTTGACCAGGGCATGGGCCGGCCGCGGGGCCTTGAGGAACAGCAAGGGGCCATCGAGCCAGCCGATGTGGTTCGAGGCGAGGATCACCGGGCCGTCCAGTGGTACCTGGGCCTCACCGCGCTGGTGGATCTCCCAACGGCGGTCGAGCCACGGCTGCGCGTACCGACGGAGGGTCCGCAGGCCCTTCTCGGGAAGCCCACGCGGACCGGCGAGATCGATGACGGAGAGGATGTCGTGGCTCATGGGGTGCCCGCCCGGGTGACCTCGTGGACGAGGGCGACGATCGTGTCGACGACCTGGTTGAGCGTCAGGTGGGTGCCGTCGATCTCCACGGCGTCCGGCGCCTTGGCGAGTGGTGAGGCGGCCCGCGTGGAGTCGATCTCGTCGCGTCGGGCGAGGTCGGCCTGCGTGGCCGTGGCGTCGATGCCTCCGAGCTCTGCGGCGCGACGTGCGGCTCGAGCCGCCGGGTCGGCGACGAGGAAGACCTTGACCGGTGCCTCGGGCAGGACGACCGAGCCGATGTCGCGCCCCTCGACGACGATGCCGCCCGGTGAGGCCTCGACCATCTCACGCTGTCGCTCGACGAGCAGCTCGCGCACGCGCGGCACGGCGGCGACCAGGCTGACGTTGCCGGTCACCTCGGCGCTGCGGATCGGCCCCGACACGTCCCGGCCGTCGACCTCGATCACTGGCGCCAGCGGATCGGTTCCTGACGAGATGACGACGTTCTCGGCATCCCGCGCGATCGCCGCCGGATCGCTCAAGTCGGTGCCGCGCTGCAGCAGCGCCCACGTCATCGCCCGGTACATCGCACCGGTGTCGAGGTACGCGAGGCCCAGACGGTCGGCGACACCGCGAGCGGTGCTCGACTTGCCTGATCCGGACGGTCCGTCGACGGCGACCACGAGGGTGCTCACGGTTCGTTCCTCCTCATCAGCGGTAGGCGGACCAGCCGCGGGCGGTCAGGGCTTCGACCAGGGTGTCGGCACGATCAAGGAGGACCGCGATCTCGACGAGGCCGACCGGGCGGCCGAGCTCGTGGTCGATCCGGAGATCCTCGATGTTCACGTCCGATTCTCCCGTATGGGCCATGAGACGCGACAACTCGCCCGGGTGGTCGTCGATCGGGACGAACACGGTGGCCAGCTCGGCCGGACGCTCACCATGCTTGCCCGGGATGAGGCGAGTGCCGGCACGGCCGGACTCGAGCACCTCAGCCAGGACTGAGCCGGCCTCGCCGATGGACCCGATGAGGCGATCGAGGTCGTCACGGACGAGCTCCAGTAGGTCACGGACCTCGCCGGCGTTGCTCCGCAGGATGTCGGACCAGAGGGCTGCGTCACTGGCCGCGATGCGCGTGACGTCGCGTAGTCCTGCGCCGGCCAAGGACAGGTGCGACTGGGGTGCGTCGGTGAGCCGAGCGGCTGCGAGCACGCTCAGCACGTGCGGCACGTGGGAGACCAGCGCGACAGCTCGGTCGTGCGACTCCGCGTCCATCGTGATCGGGACGGCACCCACCATCTCGGCCACGGCCTCGACCAGTCGGACGGACCGCTCTCCCGCACCGTCCAGCGGAGTGACGGCCCACGGGCGACCCTCGAAGAGCTGCCCCGACGCGGCCATCGGTCCGGACCGCTCGCTGCCGGCCATCGGGTGGCTGCCCACGTAGCGTTCCGCGCCGGGAAGCTCGGCGATCTTCGTGGCGAGGTCGGACTTCACGCTGGCGACGTCCGTGACGACGGCGTCGGGCCAGGTCGCGAGCGCGTGAGCGACGGTGTCGACGACGTCGGAGGGAGGGACCGCGACGACGACGAGATCGGGCGCGGCGGGCGGATCCGACGTGCCCGCCCCCCGTGAGATGGCGAGCTCGAGGTTGGACCGACTCACGTCCTCGAGGTGCACGTCGACACCCTTGTCACGCAGTGCGAGCGCGGTGGAAGTGCCGATGAGCCCACAACCGATCACCAGGACGGATGAGGGCGGATTCATTGCTCCACGGTATCGAAGAGGTCGCCGATCTCGTCGCGCGACAGCTCGCGCGTCGTGCCGACGGCGAGACCGCCCAGGCGGAGCGGGCCGAAGGCCGTGCGGGTCAGCTCGATGACCGGGTGGCCGACCGCGTCGAGGATGCGGCGCACGATGCGGTTCCGGCCGATGTGAAGGTCGAGCTCGACGAGCGAGCGGCCCCGGGAACGGTCCTTCACCCGGAAGCGATCGACCTGCGCCGGACCGTCGTCCAGCTCGATGCCGGCGCGCAGCCGCGCGCCGACAGGCGTCGGGCACGTCACCCTCGACCAGTGCCACGTAGGTCTTGATGACCTCGAACGACGGGTGCGCCAGCCGGTGCGCCAGGTCGCCGTCGTTGGTGACGATCAGCAGGCCGGACGTGTCGGTGTCGAGGCGGCCGACGTGGAACAGCCGCTCCGGTCGGTCAGCCAGGAGCGACGTCAGGTCCGGGCGTCCGCGTTCGTCGGACATCGACGTGACGACCCCGCGCGGCTTGTTGAGCAGCAGGTACGCATGATCGGTGCGAGGCGGCAGCCGGCGTCCGTCGACACGGATCACGTCAACCGTGGGGTCGACGCGTGCTCCCATCTGGGTGACGATCTCGCCGTTGACCTCCACGTGACCCTCTGCCATGAGCTGTTCGCTCCGGCGTCGGCTGGCGATCCCGGCCTGGGCGAGCACCTTCTGCAGCCTGATGCCCTCGCTCGACGGCGGCTCAGTCACTGGTGGCGGGATCCGAGGGTAGATCCTCGGCTTCAGGGATCGGCTCGTCGTCAGCGGACTGCACCGATTCCGTCCAGTCGGAGTCGTCCATGTCCTCGATCTCCGGGAGCATCGGGGCGATGTCGGGCAGCTGGCTGAGGTCGGCGAGGCCCATGCGCTCGAGGAAGTAGCTGGAGGTGCGATAGAGGATGGCGCCGCTCTCGGCGTCGATGCCGGCCTCCTCGACGAGGCCGCGGGTCACCAGCGTGCGTACGACCCCGTCGACGTTGACGCCACGGATCGCCGAGACCCGTGAGCGGCTGACCGGCTGGCGATAGGCGACGACGGCGAGGGTCTCAAGCGCAGCCTGGGTGAGCCGGGCCTGCTGACCATCGAGCACGAACCGCTCGACCGCTGACGCATAGGCCTCACGGGTGAAGTAGCGCCAGCCGCCACCCACGTTGCGCAGCTCGAAGCCACGTTCCTGGTCGGTGTACTCCTGCGCCAGCTCGGACAGCGCCTTCTCGACGTCCGGCGGCGGGTGCCCGACCGCCTGGGCGAGTGTGAGGTGGTCGAGTGGCTGGTCGGCCACCATGAGCACGGCCTCCAGCGCCGGCCGCAGGTCGAGCGTGCCGAGCTCCAGCTCGTGCGGGCCGTCGGTGACGGACTCAGACATCCGCATCCTCCTCGTCAGGTATGTCGGCGACTGCGGTCAGCTCGGGGCGCCCAGTCTCAGCGGGCACATCATCCGGTGCTCCGGAGTCGGGCTCGTCGAACTCCTCCCCCACGTCGATGTCGCCGTCGTCGGTTCCGGTCCAGCGCAGGTGGAGGTCGCCCAGCGGGGTGGCTTGCTCGAAGCTCAGCACGCCTTCACGGAACAGCTCGAGCACCGCGAGGAACCGCGCCACGGTGGTCATCAGGTCGGCATCGGCGGCCAGTGCGCGGAACGTCGTACTACCTTCGCGGCGCAACCGGTCGACGACGAGGTGGGCCTGTTCGCGCACGCTCACCTGCGGGGCGTGCAGGTGCGCCAGCGACAGCATGGGCACGGGCTTGGGCTCGAGGGCGGCAGCCGCAAGCAGGGCGAGGTCGTCCGGCCCGATCGACACGATCACTTCAGGCAGCAGCTCGGCGAAGCGCGGCTCGAGCATCACCGAGCGCGGGTGGCGCAGCTGCTCCTCGGCCAGGCGGGTGGAGATCAACGTGGCGACCTGCTTGAACGCGCGGTACTGCATGAGACGGGCGAACAGGAGATCGCGTGCCTCGAGCAGCGCGAGGTCGTCCTCGTCCTCCACGTCGCCCTGAGGCAGCAGCCGGGCCGTCTTGAGGTCGAGCAGCGTCGACGCGACCAGCAGGAACTGCGTCGTCTGCTCCAGGTCGTCGCCGAACGCCTTGATGTAGCCGATGAACTCATCGGTGACCTGCGACAGCGCCACCTCGGTGATGTCGAGCTGGTGCTTGGAGATCAGCGAGAGCAACAGGTCGAACGGACCCTCGAAGTTGCCCAGGGTGACGGAGAAACCCGCCGTCGCACCTGCCGCGTCTTCGACGTCCACCACATCGACGGCGCGCTGGTGCGCGGGCGCTCATGACGCGCTCAGCCGCTGGGCGATCTCGCTGTCGGTGCCACGCGCCTCGAGGTCACCCAGAGCGATCGCCAGGGCCGCGCGCACCAGACGGCCGCGGTCGACGTTGCGGCCGAGCTCGCCACGCAGCTTGAGCCGCGCCTGCTCGATGGCGAGCAGCTCGTCCGACGTCAGGTAGACGGTCATCTTCTCGTTGTGCTTGACCCGGCCGCTCGCATCAGTCGACTCCGCTGCTGCATCGTCGTCGGTGTCGAGGTCGTCGCGTGTGCGCGACGACGTGGCACGGAAGAGCTCGTCGGCGCCCGGCAGGTTTACGCGCCGGGGCATCGAGTCAACACCTCTCGGGCCAGCTGGCGGTAGGACGCGGCGCCCGGCGACGTGGTGGCGAACTCGGTGATGGGCTCGCCCGCCACGGTGGAGTCGGAGAACTTGATCGTGCGGCGGATGACGGTGTGGAACACGAGGTCGCCCCAGCCCTCGACGAGCGTCTGCAGCACCTCGCGACCGTGGAGCGTGCGGCCGTCGTACATCGTGCCGAGCAGGCCGATGATCTGCAGCCGGACGTTGGTGCGGTCGCGCACCTTCTCGATGGTCTCCTTGAGCAGCGCCACGCCGCGCAGGGCGAAGTACTCGCACTCCAGCGGGATGATGACGCCGTCGGACGCCGTGAGCGCGTTGACGGTGAGCAGGCCGAGCGACGGCTGGCAGTCGATGAGGACGACGTCGTAGTCGTGCAGCACCGGGTGCAGCACGCGGGCCAGCGCCTGCTCGCGGCCGACCTCGGTGACGAGCCGCATCTCCGCGGCCGACAGGTCGATGTTGGACGGTGCGAGGTCGAGGCCGTCGACCGACGTCTCCATCACGATGTCCTTGATGCCGAGCTCGCGGTCCATGAGCACGTGGTAGATGCTCTGCTCGAGGTCGTGGGCGTTGAACCCGAGTCCGACGGTCATCGATCCCTGCGGGTCGAAGTCGACCAGAAGCACCTTGCGGCCCGCCTCGACGAGTGCGGCACCCAGGCTGATGGTGGTCGTCGTCTTGCCGACGCCACCCTTCTGGTTGCACATCGAGATGACGGTGGCGGGCTGTCCGGAGCGTCGGGGCGCGGGGTCGGGAAACTTCGGGATCGGACGTCCAGTGGGTCCGAGTTCCTTGCTCATCTACGTCCTTCGTCCCTCGCGCCGTCGACTTTCCGCCACACTACCGCTCACCGTACGGCGCGTGGATGAGCCGTCGCGTAAATCTCCCGAAGTTTCTCCACGGTGACGAGCGTGTAGACCTGAGTGGTCGTGACGGAGGCGTGGCCGAGCAGTTCCTGGACGACGCGGACGTCGGCGCCACCGTCGAGCAGGTGGGTCGCGAACGAGTGGCGCAGGGTGTGTGGGGACACTTCCGTGGTGATGCCGGCACGCTTGGCGGCCTTCGCGA
Organism: uncultured Actinomycetota bacterium; assembly: GCA_963726885.1. Lineage (GTDB taxonomy): Bacteria > Actinomycetota > Actinomycetes > Propionibacteriales > Nocardioidaceae > Aeromicrobium. Next base: position 242,257 of record CAVSDS010000014.1, read on the forward strand.
GGACGGTCCAGGCGCTCTGCCGGCTCAGCCGCCCTCCCCTGGCGTTCAGGAACATCGCCGGGGACGCGGTCTTCGCCGAGACGAGCGTCGGTCGGGCGACCTGGAGGTAGTCCTCGACGGCGGCGAGGGCGAAGCTGCCCACGGGAACGAGGCGCTGCTTGCCGCCCTTGCCGCGCAGCAGCGCGGTGCCCTCGGTGCGGTCGAGGTCGTCGACGTCGAGCCCGACGGCCTCGGAGATGCGGGCGCCGGTGCCGTACAGCACCTCCAGCAGGGCCCGGTCGCGCTTGGACAGGCTCGTGCCGGCCTCCCCCGACGCCGCGAGGATGGCCTCGACGTCCGACAGCGGCAGCGCCTTGGGCAGGCGGGCGGCGGGACGCGGGGGCTTGACGGCGGCCGACACGTCGCTCGCCACCAGGTGCTCGCGGAGGCAGAAGCGATGGAAGCCGCGCACGGCCACGACCGCCCGTGCCGCGCTGGCCGCGCCGAGCGCCGGGTGCTCGGTGTCACCGGTGCGCAGCGCGCCGAGGAAGCCGAGCACGTCCGTCTCGGCGATCGCGTCGGGAGTCTCGACTCCGCGTCCGTGCAGATGGGCGATGTAGCGACGGAGGTCGCGGCGGTAGCTGTGCAGGGTGTTGTCGGCCAGTCCGCGTTCGACACCCAGATGGCTGAGGTAGTCGAGCACCGCGCGTTCCAGATCAGAACTCATGGTCGCTCTCCGCGACGGGACTCACACCACGCACACCAGTCATCCCGCTCGCGACCGTCGGACCTGCTCGGCCAGCACGGCGGCGACGGTCATGCCGTCGCCGATCCGTCCGTCGAGCACCGCGTCGACGGCGGCGTCGAAGGGAAGCCACCACTGCTGCATGTCGGCTTCCTCGGCGACGCGTTCCGTGCGGTCCTCGTCCGGGACCGACCGCAGGCCGGAGGCCTTGAACACCGTCCACGCCTCGCTGGAGTAGCCGGGCGTGCTGAACAGCTTGAGCTCTCGGTCCCAGTGGTCGGCGGCGAGGTCGGCCTCCTCCGCGAGCTCACGGACGGCCGCATCGAGTGCGTCCTCCCCCTCGACGTCGAGCGTGCCGGCGGGGATCTCCAGCATCCGGTGACGTACGGGGTGACGGTACTGCTCGACGAGCAGCACCCGATCCTGGTCGTCGACGGCCAGGATGCCCACCGCTCCGTGCGGCTGCACGACGACGCGTGGGTGCTCGCCGTCGTCGGGGTCGACGATCGTGTCGATGTCGACGGTCAGGTAGTTGTTGGAGAACTCACGGGACGAGGCACTGACCTTCCACTCGACCGGTGTGTCGGCGATTGCGGCGGGATCGGCGAGGTGTCCGGGAAGGTCGGGGTGCGGGCTGCTCATCCTTCGACCGGTTCGGCGGGCGCCACGGCCGCGTCCGAGTCGACGGGCAGCCTGGTCTCCCGCTGGCGCTCGAGGGCGGCCTGCACCAGCCCGGAGAACAGCGGGTGCGGCCGGGTCGGACGCGAGCGCAGCTCGGGGTGGGCCTGGGTGGCGACGTAGTACGGATGCACGTCACGCGGGAGCTCGACGAACTCCACGAGTGTGGAGTCGGGCGACGTGCCGCTGAAGACGAGCCCGGCCTTCTCGAGCTGTTCGCGGAAGCCGTTGTTGACCTCGTAGCGGTGACGATGGCGTTCCTCGACCTTGTCGAGCCCGTACGCCTCTGCGACGAGCGTGCCGGGCTTGAGCGCAGCCGGGTAGAGCCCGAGCCGCATGGTGCCGCCGAGATCGCCGGCGCCCTCGACGAAGGCCTCCTGCTCGGCCATCGTCGCGATGACCGCGGCGGTGGCCTGCGGGTCGAACTCCGACGAGCTCGCGCCGTCGATGCCGGCCACGGACCGCGCGAACTCGATCACCATGCACTGGAGGCCGAGGCACAGGCCGAGCACGGGGATCTTGCGTGTTCGGGCGTACGTGAGCGCGCCGATCTTGCCCTCGATGCCCCGGATGCCGAACCCACCGGGAACGCAGATGCCGTCGACGTCGCCGAGATGTTGCGCGGCGCCCGCCTCCGTCGCGCACTCGTCGGACGGCACCCATCGCAGGTGCACCTTGGCGTCATGGGCGAAGCCGCCGGCGCGAATGGCCTCGGCCACCGACAGGTACGCGTCGGGCAGGTCGACGTACTTGCCGACCAGCGCGATCGTGACCTCGTCGGCCGGATCGTGGACGCGGCGCAGGAGCTCGTCCCACTGCGTCCAGTCGACGTCGCGGAACGGCAGGTCGAGGCGACGCACGACGTAGGCGTCGAGGCCCTCGCTGTGCAGCACCTTCGGGATGTCGTAGATGGACGCCGCGTCGCTGGCGGTGACGACCGCCTCCTCTTCGACGTCGCACATGAGCGAGATCTTGCGCTTGACGTTCGCCGGGATCGCGCGGTCGGAGCGGCACACGATGGCGTCGGGCTGGATGCCGATGGAGCGGAGCGCGGCGACGGAGTGCTGCGTGGGCTTGGTCTTGAGCTCACCGGACGGGCCGATGTACGGCACCAGCGAGACGTGCAGGAAGAAGACATGGTCGCGGCCGATCTCGTGACGGACCTGGCGAGCCGACTCCAGGAACGGCTGGCTCTCGATGTCGCCGACCGTGCCGCCGATCTCGTGGATGACGACGTCGACCTCAGGACCACCCATCGAGAGCATGCGGTCCTTGATCTCGTTCGTGATGTGCGGGATGACCTGGACCGTGTCGCCGAGGTAGTCGCCGCGACGTTCACGGGCGATGACGTCGGAGTAGACCTGTCCGGTGGTGACGTTGGCGCGACCGACGAGGTCCTCATCGAGGAAGCGCTCATAGTGCCCGATGTCGAGGTCCGTCTCGGCGCCGTCGTCGGTGACGAAGACTTCGCCGTGCTGGAACGGGTTCATCGTGCCGGGGTCGACGTTGAGGTACGGGTCGAGCTTCTGCATGGTGACCCGAAGGCCGCGGGACTTGAGCAGACGTCCGAGGCTGGAGGCGGTGAGTCCCTTGCCGAGCGAGGATGCGACCCCGCCGGTGACGAAGACGTGCTTGGTAACCGCGTTACCTGCCAAGGTGACTCCCGTGGGTCTGCGTCGACGAAGCGACGGGCCGATGAACCATTCGATGCTCCACGGGACTCCAGCCTATCAACAACCCATCGGTTCAGCGCGGTACGGCACCGTCCGCGCTACGAGATGTTCCCCAGCTGCCCGACTGACCCTTCGCCTCACGTGCCAGGGCCAAGGCCACGACGACGCGTCCTGCGGCGGTGTCGGTGACGTCGACGGTCGAGACCTGCGACGCCGCGTCGCTGTCGCGCAGCTCGGCCAGCACGCCACCGTCCTGGCTCGAGGTCGACGGACCGGCAAGCACGGCACCCTTCCCGGCGGCGTCGATCGCCTTGGCCAGCTGCGCCGAGACGGAGCCGGAGTCGCCGGCGCGTCCCGGTCCGCTGACGATCACGGCGAGGTCGGCGAACGTCTTCGGCTTCGAGCCGTACGCGACGAGCTGACCTTCGTCGAAGGCCGAGCTGATGGTGGTGGCCGTCGTGTCGAGCTTCTCGCCCGAATCGCCGAGCACCGATCGGCCGAGCGCGGCGCCGATGCGGCCGTAGCTCTCACCGGCGTCGGTGACTCCCTCGACGTCGGAGGCGGACTGCTGGGCGACGCCCTCGGCGAACTGCCGGTTGGCGGGGTCGACGAGCTTGGCGGTCAGCTGCACCTCACCGGTGACGTCGGCACCGGCCTTCTCGATGTTGGAGCGGATGTCCTTCGTCTCCTCGGCCCGGGCGCCCGGGAGTGTCAGGACGACGACGGATCGGCCCTTCAGCGCGTCCTTGAGGAGCGCACCGGACGTGCGGTCCGCGTAGCCGGACTCGAATCGAGCGATCGCCGGGTCCGCCGACGTGCCCGAGGCGTCCTCGCCGGCCAGGACGGAGGTGTCGTTGAGGGGCCCTGCTCCCAGGGCTACGCCGGCTGCCAGCGCCAGCAGGACCGCGGCGATGGAGACGAGGTGGTAGCGGAAGCTGATCACGAGAAGAGCCCTTCGATCCAGGTACGTGCGTCGTCGATGCGATCACCGAGCGAGTCGAACCAGTCGCTGCCGACCGGAGTGATGGCGACGGACGCGATCACGGCCAGAACCCCGGCGAGGAGGATGAGCAGCACCGGCCACATCGGCATGGACTGGGCTGCGAAGTGGCCGGCCGCCTTGGCGTCCACCAGGAGGTTGCCGGCACGGAGGCGGGTGACGAACGAGCTCGCGACGTCGGCAGGACCGCGCTCGAGGAACTCCATCAGGCCTTGCGGGGCACCGACCTCGACGATCACCGGTGCGTCGTTGGAGTCCGCCAGAACGATCGCGAGATCGTTCGCGGAGCCGGTGGCGATGAACCAGAGCGGGTCGACCTTGGCCTTCTCGAACCGCTCTGCGCCGCCCTTGTCGTGCGCAGACGCGGCGGTGACCACCACCTCGGCCCCGGAGTGGAAGGCGCTTAGCGGACAGCTCGTCGAGCGTGCCGACAACGACGTGAGGCTTGTACCCGGCGTCCATCAGCGCGTCGGCGCCGTCGGCCACGCCGATGAGGACCGGGTCGCGCTCGCGGATCCACTTCTTGATGCGGCGCAGGTCGGTCTGCCAGTTGAACGTCTTGCTCACCACGACGACCGGGCGCTTGCGGAGACGCTTGCCGAGTCGGGGCACCCGAGCGCCCTCGAGCAGCATCGCCCGTTCGCGCTGCAGGTGGTCGGTGGCGTTGGCCATGAGCGACTCGAGGCGGGTCGAGAGACCGCGATCGGCTTCGCCGAGGCGCTCCGTGACCGACGTCTCGTCCTGCGAGATGCCCTGGGCGATGAGCGCCTCGCCCTTGAACACGCGGTTGCCGTCGATCCGCACCTTCTCGCCGCTCTTCATCCGGGTCCACACGGCCTGGCCCACCTGGTCGATCAGGGTGATGCCGGCGTCGGCGAGGATACGGGGTCCGAGGTTCGGGTATCGGCCGGTGCTCGACTGGGCCGCGTTGATGACCGCCCGCACGCGGCGATCGACCAGCGCCTGGGCCTGGCTGCGATCGAGGTCGGTGAGGTCGACGACGGCGATCTCTCCTGCGCGGAGCGAGGAGTGCGCGTCGTCTCCACGGCGGGCGAATCGGGCCACGCCGGTGAATCCGGGTGCGGTTTCGGTGACGGTGTCGCGACGGTTCCAGGGAGGCATCGCGGTCCATGGTGCCACGCAGATCGGTGGAATCCGGGGAGGCGAGAGGCCCCCACGCGTGTCCGTTTCGCGACCCGGGTTTCGGGGTGTGTCACAGTTCTTCCGTGCTCACGACGATCATCGTCCTCGCCGTCCTGCTGGCGCTCGCGCTGGCCGGCCTCATCGTGCGGCAGGTGCAGATCGTTCGTTCCCGCCGCGAGGTGCAGCGCCTGCGTGACGTGCTCCTGCGCCAGGGCAGGAACCTCACCCGCCGGGAGCGGCGGGCCCAGCGCGTGAAGGCGGTCGTCGAGTCGGCGGTCGACACGGCGACGAAGGTCCGCGACCACGGCGTGGGCGGGCTGCTGATGACATCCATGGAGGACCTGGCCCGGTGGGGCCAGGAGGACCGGCACGCGCTGGAGAAGCTGGCCGGTCGCGACGGCACGCTGGCGATCCTGTTCTCCGACATCGAGGACTCGACCGACATCAACGAGAAGCTCGGCGACAAGGAATGGGTGCGGCTGCTCGGCTCGCACGATCGGCTCGTCCAGGAGAGCGTCGAGCTGCACCGCGGCCACATCGTGAAGTCTCAGGGTGACGGGTTCATGATCGCCTTCCGCGAGGCATCCGATGCGGTGCGCGCGGGCATCGAGATCCAGGACGCGCTGAGCGGTACCGGCGACCGGCGGCTTCGCAGGACGCCGATCCGGGTACGGGTCGGCATCCACTGCGGGACGGCGATCGAGCGGGACGGCGACCTGTTCGGCAAGAACGTCGCCATGGCCGCCCGCGTGGCGGCGCAGGCGGACGGCGGCGAGATCCTGGTCAGCGACGACATCCGCACCGCGTTGCGCGACGTCGAAGACATCGTGCTGGTGGACGGTCGCGACACCGAGCTCAAGGGCATCCCCGGCGTGCACCGGCTCTGGGAAGTCGCTGTCGTCTGACGCAGCGTCAGTGGCCGGCAAGGGCGAGCAGCTCGCGCGCGTGCGCCTGAGCCGCGTCGGAATCTTCCTGGCCGGCGAGCATGCGTGCCAGCTCGTCGACCCGCTCGTCGTCGACGAGGCGGGTGACGGAGCTGCTGGTGACCACGCCGTCGTCGTCCTTGATGACGCGGAAGTGGTGGTGGGCGAAGGCAGCGACCTGAGGGAGGTGCGTGACGGCCAGCACCTGGGCGTTCTCGGCCAGCCGGGCGAGCCGCCGGCCCACCTCGACGGCCGCCTTGCCGCCGATGCCGGCGTCGACCTCGTCGAACACGAGGGTGGGGACGGTCGTGCGATCGGCGAGCACGACCTCGAGGGCGAGCATCAGCCGTGACAGCTCGCCACCGCTGGCCCCCTTGGCGAGCGGACGCGGGGCCGAACCGTTGTTGGCGGTGAACAGGAGCTCGACCTCGTCGAGGCCGTACGGTCCCGGCACGGCGTCGGCCGCCGTCTCTACACGAACGTCGAGGTGCGCCGACGGCATCGAGAGCTGGGCCAGCTCGGCGTCGACGAGTCCGGACAGACGGGCTCCCGCCTCGAGGCGCAGCTCGCCGAGCCGCTCGGCCAGGCCACGAACCTTGGGCCGGAGGAGGTCACGCTCTGCCTCCAGTTCCTCGATGGTGTCGTCGTCGGAGCCGAGCTCGCCGATGCGTGCCGAAGCCTTCTGCTGCCAGGTGAGCACGTCGTCGAGGGACGGTCCGTACTTGCGTTGCAGGGCCGTGAGAGCGGCGATGCGGTCCTGCACCGTCGCCAGTCGCGCCGGATCCAGGTCGACCGCCGTCGCGTACGCGCTCAGGTCGGTGGCGGCCTCATCGAGGAGGATGCCGATCTCGCGCAGCCGGGCGGCGAGCTGGTCGAGCTCCGGATCGTGCCCTGCGGCGTCGTCGAGTCCCGCGACCGCGCCGGCCACCTGGGTGCGCGCGGATCCGGCGTCGTCGATGTCGCCGGAGACCGCCTCGTGCGCACCCAGCGCAGCGGCGACCAGTGCCTCGGCGTGAGCGAGTCGCCCCTCCTCGGTCTTGAGCTCCTCGTCCTCCGCCGAACGCGGCTCCACGGTCGCGATCTCCTCGAGCCCGTGCTGCAGCAGGTCGAGCTCGCGAGCTCGTTCCTGGGCATGGGTGCGGAGCTCGTCGAGTCGGCTCTCCACCGCTCGCAGTCGTCCGAAGGACGGGGCGTACTCCCCCATCACGTCGCGCAGGGGTTCGCCGGCGAACGTGTCGAGAGCCTGTCGCTGTGCCGATGGGCGTAGCAGTCGGTGCTGGTCGGACTGCCCGTGGACCGCAACGAGCTCGTCGGTGACCTCGGCCAGGAGGGCCGCCGGCACGGTGGCTCCGCCGGCGAAGGCGCGGGACCGACCCTGCGCCGAGAGCGAGCGACCGAGCACCACGACCCCGTCGTCGAGGCGACCGCCGGCTTCGGTGATCGCGTCGGCGATGCCGGAGCCGTCGGGAACGTCGATGCTCGCCTCGACGCGCGCCTGGTCGTCGCCGGTGCGCACGAGGCCGAGATCGGCACGGTCGCCGCGCAGCAGGCCGAGAGCGGTGACGACCATCGTCTTGCCGGCCCCGGTCTCACCGGTGATGACGGTGAATCCTTCGCCCAGCTCGAGCTCGGCGGAGTCGATGACGCCCAGTGACGTCAGGGTGAGGTGCTGCCACATCAGGCTTCACCGTTGCTGTTCCGGCGCTCGGCGGCACCTCGCCAGCCGGTGACGGGAAGGTCGAACTTGCGCACGAGCCGGTCGGCGAACGAGGCCGCCTGAAGGCGTGCCAGCCGGACGGTCTCCTGTCCGCGGACGACCTCGACCCGGGCTCCCACCGGAAGTTCGGCGGCGCGGCGACCGTCGCACCACAGCACTCCGGTGGCCCGCTCGCCGACCACCTCGATCGCCAGCGTCGCCTCGGGCGAGACGACGAGCGGCCGGGCGAACAGGGCGTGCGCGCTGATGGGCACCAGGAGGAGAGCCTGGACTTCCGGCCAGACGATCGGACCGCCCGCGCTGAAGTTGTAGGCGGTGGACCCGGTGGGCGTCGCGCAGACCACGCCGTCGCAGCCCCACCTGGACACCGGGCGGGCGTCGATCTCGACCACGAGCTCGAGCATGCGCTCGCGGGCGGCCTTCTCCACGGACGCCTCGTTCAGGGCCCAGTTGGTGGCCACGACCTCGCCACCCACGGTGACCGAGACGTCGATCGTCAGCCGCTCCTCCACCGTGTACGTGCGGTCGACGACGCCACGCACGACCTCGTGGATGTCCTCGACGTCGGCTTCGGCGAGGAAGCCGACATGGCCGAGGTTGACGCCCAGCACCGGGGTGTTGGTGCCGCGGCACATCTCGGCCGCGCGCAAGATCGTTCCGTCACCGCCGAAGACGACGGCCAGCTCGCAGCCGGCAGCCGCTCTCTGGCCGGCCGCCACGATCTCGGCGTCGTCGAGGCCGACCAGACGGAGGGCCTCGGCCTCGGAGTCGAGCACGCGGATGCCGAGGCCGGCCCGGCGCAGGTCGGTGGCGAACGTGGCGGCGACCTTGCTGGCCTCCTCGAGCACGGGATGGACGATGAGCAGCACGGTTCTCATGGCTGTTCCTCAAGTGACTGGGCCTCGGTGACTGGGAGCTCCAGAGGCCCGGCGGCCACGACGTCGTGGGCGGCGCTCTCGGACGGCTCGTCCGCGTCGGTGCGGAGCCAGCAGAAGTACTCGACGTTGCCGGCCGGCCCCGGCAGCGGGCTGGGGGCAAGTGCGCGCGTGCCCCAGCCGTGCTCGTGAGCCGTCAGGCAGACGCGCTGCACGGCCTCTGCATGGAGCTTCGGGTCGCGCACGACGCCGTTCTTGCCGAGGTTCTGCTTGCCCACCTCGAACTGCGGCTTGATCATCAGCACGATGTCGCCTTCCTGCACGCATGCTCGGGTCAGTGCCGGCATCACCACGGTAAGGGAAATGAACGACAGATCAGAGACGACGAGCTCGACCTGGCCGCCGATGTCGTCGGGCTGAAGCGTACGGACATTGGTGCGGTCGTGGACGCGGACACGTTCGTCGGTCTGAAGCGACCACACCAGCTGGCCGTAGCCGACGTCGACGGCAACCACCTCGGACGCGCCGCGTCGCAGCAACACGTCGGTGAAGCCTCCGGTTGATGCGCCGGCGTCGAGGCAGCGCCGCCCCTTGACCGCGAGACCGAGCGGTTCGAACACGTCGAGCGCGCCCAGCAGCTTGTGCGCGCCGCGAGAGGCCCAGGTGGGCTCGTCCGACTCTCGCACGACGATGGCCTGGTCGGTGCCCACCTGGGTGGCGGGCTTGGCGGCGACGCGGCCCCCGACGAGCACGTGGCCTGCATCGATGAGTGTGCTCGCGTGCTCACGCGAGCGTGCGAGATCACGACGCACGAGCTCCGCGTCGAGTCTGACGCGGCGAGTCATGGGCCGTCCGGTGCCTGACCGGCGTCGGTGAGGGCCGCGCGAAGGGCGCGGTGGATGGCGTCGAACTCCGCCGGATGCTGGTCGATGTCGACGTCGTCGAGCGCCTCGAGCCTGCTCAAGGCGTCCTCGAGGCCGGGGTGTCCCGCGGCCGCCTCGCGCGCCCTGGCCAGGAGGTCATCATCGATCCCCGTGGCTGGCTCAGCTGGTCGGCTCAGCGATGGGTTCAACCGCGGGCTCGACCTGCTCGTCGCTCATGGGTCCAGTGTCCCATCCACGCGCACGTCGTTGCCGGAACGGTCGCGCGTCGACCACGCGAGCGCCGTGATGGCGCGAATCGCCTCCAGCGAGCCGGGTTCGCCCTGACTGAGCCGCACGCCGTCGTCGTCGACGGTGGCGGTCGCCGGTCCGCAGGTGGCAGATGTGTCGTCGACGGTGACCTCGGGGTGGGCGTTGACGAGGGCCGACAGGTCTGCGGCGACGAAGGTCGGCCGCCGATCCGGCGCCAGGTGCGCGACGTCCTGCAGCGTGGTGATCCCGGTCAGCACGGCCAGGCTGTCGATTCCCGCGTTGATCGCCCCGTCGATGTCCGTGTCGAGACGGTCGCCGACCATGATCGGGCGGTCCGCGGGCATCCGCTCGAGCGTCTCGGTGAAGATCGCGCGCTCAGGCTTGCCGGCGACCGTCGGCGTGGCACCGGTGGCTTCGTGCACCGCCTGGACGAGCGCGCCGTTGCCGGGAGCGATGCCCCGGGCGGTGGGGATCGTCAGGTCGGTGTTGCTCGCGAACCACGGCAGCCCGCTCTCGATCGCGTACGACGCCTCGGCCAGGGCCTTCCAGCCCAGGTCGGGATGGAATCCCTGCACGACGGCGACCGGTCGTCGTCCAGGCTGTCGACGCATCGCAGGCCTCGTTCCTCGAGCGGGATCTGCAGGCCCTCTCCCCCGACCAGCAGCACGGCTGAGCCGGCCGGAACGGCGTCGGCCACGAGGTGGGCAACCGCCTGGGCCGCCGTGACGACGTCGGCGTCGTCCGCGTCGATGTCGAGCTCACGCAGGTGTGCCGCGACCTCCCCAGCAGTCCGGGACGCGTTGTTCGTGAGGAAGGCGAGCCGCAAGCCGGCCTTGCGGGCGGCTGTCAGGGCATCGACGGCACCCGGCACGGCGTCGGCGCCGATGTAGACGACTCCGTCGAGGTCGAGCATGCCGAGGTCGTAGACCTCACTGAGTGCACGATCGGACGACCCGAGGCTCATGCGGCGAGGCTATCGGTCAGCCGTCGGCATCCGGCCGCGCGGGCATGCGTTCGCAGGTGTCGAGATCGACGTTCACCCAGCTCATGGGACCGCCCGCACCGCGGGTGAATCGGCGCCGCAGCTCGCCGGTGACGGTCACCGTGTCGCCGGCGGCAAGTCGACGGACCGACCGGCGTAGCCGGGCCGTCCAGGCGGAGCACTCGATCGTGTCGACCCGCTGCTTGGAACGCCGACGTGCGGCCGGGCTCCGGGGGACGACGAGGCGGAACGACACGACTTCGTCGCCGCTCGGCAGCATGCGTGCTTCGGGAGCGGCCGACACGCGTCCGCTCAGGCGGACGGCGTTGACGCCTTGTTCGTGGGCCGGGGGGACATCGCGAGGAGCGGTACTGGTGTCAGAACTCATGCGTCGAGCCTGCCGGGACGACGACGGTGGGACGAGGGTGCGTGGACGGGATGTTGACAGCGCGAGCGGACCGCGCGCCTGTGGATGTCAGTCCAGGGCGGCGAGCCGGTCCTCCGCGTCGGTGACCTTGTTGCCGTCGACCGCGACGACGCGGTGGAACCACTCCAAAGCGTCCTCGCGCCGGCCGGCGTCGAGCAAGGTGTCGGCGTAGGCGTAGCGGAGGCGGGCGACCCACTCCGCGCGGGACTTGCTGTGCAGCGGCTCGGTCTCGAGCAGCCGCAGGGCGGCCTCGACCTGGCCGAGGTCGCGTCGTGCACCGGCGACGACGATGGACAGCTCGATCTGACCGGCGTCGTCGAGCTTCGCCCGCAGATCGGGGGTGTCGTAGGCCAGTGCCTTCTCGGGGCGGCCCAGGGCGCGCTCGCAGTCGGCCATCATCGGTGCGTAGTACTGCTGCCCGTTCATGCGCCGGGCGGCACGGAACTCCGAGAGTGCCTCGGCGAACTTGCCGGCCGCATACGCCGTCTCACCGCACGCCTCGCGGATCAATCCGTTGCGGGACGCTCGTGCGCGTGCAGCGAGCGCATGCTTGTAGGCGGTCTCAGGATCGTCCTGCATCAGGAGCCCAGCCATCACCAGGTGCCGCGCGACGCGTTCGGCGAGCTTCTCGGGGATGGACTGCAGCTGCGCGCGCGCCTGCTTGTCGAGGTCCTTGGCGCTGACGTCGTCGGGGATCGGTGGACCGTCGTAGATCGCCTGGTCCTCGGTGCGGGTGGGCACGGCGTCGCGTCGATCGTCGCGGCGGGGCGCACGCCGGTCGTCGCGGCCCTTGCCGCCCTGGGAGCTCCGGGCCGTGGGCTTGCCGCCGGTGCGCCTTTTTCTCTGGACGCTGGTCGGGCCGGCCGCGTCTGCGGTCCGGTCCCTGTCCGCCCTGACGTGGGCGCTTGGACTCGCTCATCTGGCTCGTCCTCCTGTTGTCTGGTGTGTAAATAGCAGCGAGGCCGCCCCCGAAGGAGCGGCCTCGCGCAAAGTATTGTCCGGCGACGTCCTACTCTCCCACGCAGTCTCCCACGCAGTACCATCGGCGCTGAGAGGCTTAACTTCCGGGTTCGGAATGTAACCGGGTGTTTCCCTCTCGCCATGGTCGCCGAAACTCTATGGAGATATCAAAACCTTTGACGACTCTGCTGAGTCGATTCAGGCTCCCGATCATATCTCGGGAACCTCACAGTGGACGCGGTGAATCTTTGTAAGAAACAAGCCCTCGGCCTATTAGTACCGGTCAGCTCCATGCATTGCTGCACTTCTACTTCCGGCCTATCAACCCAGTGATCTGCTGGGGGCCTTACCTGGTAAACCAGTGGGAAACCTCATCTTGAAACGTGCTTCCCGCTTAGATGCTTTCAGCGGTTATCACTTCCGAACGTAGCCAACCAGCCGTGCTCTTGGCAGAACAACTGGCACACCAGAGGTTCGTCCATCCCGGTCCTCTCGTACTAGGGACAGCCTTTCTCAAGTTTCCTGCGCGCGCGGCGGATAGGGACCGAACTGTCTCACGACGTTCTAAACCCAGCTCGCGTGCCGCTTTAATGGGCGAACAGCCCAACCCTTGGGACCTGCTACGGCCCCAGGATGCGACGAGCCGACATCGAGGTGCCAAACCATCCCGTCGATATGGACTCTTGGGGAAGATCAGCCTGTTATCCCCGGGGTACCTTTTATCCGTTGAGCGACGCCGCTTCCACATGCCAGCGCCGGATCACTAGTTCCGACTTTCGTCCCTGCTCGAGCTGTCACTCTCACAGTCAAGCTCCCTTGTGCACTTACACTCGAAACCTGATTGCCAACCAGGCTGAGGGAACCTTTGAGCGCCTCCGTTACATTTTAGGAGGCAACCGCCCCAGTTAAACTACCCACCAGGCACTGTCCCTGATCCAGATAATGGATCTAGGTTAGATATCTAGTACGATCAGAGTGGTATTTCAACGTTGACTCCACTTGAACTGGCGTCCAAGCTTCATAGTCTCCCACCTATCCTACACAAATCGAACCAAACACCAATACCAAGCTGTAGTAAAGGTCCCGGGGTCTTTCCGTCCTGCCGCGCGTAACGAGCATCTTTACTCGTAGTGCAATTTCGCCGAGTCCATGGTTGAGACAGCGCCCAAGTCGTTACTCCATTCGTGCAGGTCGGAACTTACCCGACAAGGAATTTCGCTACCTTAGGATGGTTATAGTTACCACCGCCGTTTACTGGGGCTTAAGTTCTGCGCTTCGCTTGCGCTAACGCGTCCCCTTAACCTTCCAGCACCGGGCAGGAGTCAGTCCGTATACGGCGTCTTTCGACTTAGCACGGACCTGTGTTTTTAGTAAACAGTCGCTTGGGCCTGGTCTCTGCGGCCTTCAACGCTTCTCGGAGCAAGTCCGATAACGCATCCGGCCCCCCTTCTCCCGAAGTTACGGGGGCATTTTGCCGAGTTCCTTAACCATGGTTCACTCGATCACCTTAGTATTCTCTACCTGACCACCTGAGTCGGTTTGGGGTACGGGCGGCTCTGAAACATCGCTAGATGCTTTTCTCGGCAGCATAGGATCACTCACTTCGACTAGTACGTCTCCCCATCAGTTCTCAGACATGTGAACGGCGGATTTGCCTACCGTTCGTCCTACGACCTTGGCCGCGGTCTACCATCGCCGCGGTTGAGCTACCTTCCTGCGTCACACCATTGCTTGCCTACTACCAGTTTGGGTCGTGCGCTCTGCCGGCCAGTGTCTCCGAAGAGACTGAAGGCCGGTTTCGGGCACTTAGCATCACTGGGATCGGCAGGGTCGCTTCAGTGCCGGTACGGGAATATCAGCCCGTTGTCCATCGACTACGCCTGTCGGCCTCGCCTTAGGTCCCGACTTACCCAGGGAAGATTAGCTTGACCCTGGAACCCTTGGTCATTCGGTGGAGGAGTTTCTCACTCCTCATTCGCTACTCATGCCTGCATTCTCACTCGTGTCGCATCCACAGCTGGGTCACCCCGCTGCTTCACTCGCGACACGACGCTCCCCTACCCATCCACACACCTGGACCTCAGAGAGGCCGGGTACATATGTGAATGCCATAGCTTCGGTGGATTGCTTGAGCCCCGCTAAATTGTCGGCGCGGAATTACTTGACCAGTGAGCTATTACGCACTCTTTCAAGGGTGGCTGCTTCTAAGCCAACCTCCTGGTTGTCTTTGCGACTCCACATCCTTTTCCACTTAGCAATCGCTTTGGGACCTTAGCTGATGGTCTGGGCTGTTTCCCTCTCGACTACGGAGCTTATCCCCCGCAGTCTCACTGCCGCGCTCTCACTTACCGGCATTCGGAGTTTGGCTGAGTTCAGTAAGCTTGTAGGCCCCTTAGCCCATCCAGTGCTCTACCTCCGGTAAGAAACGCGCGACGCTGCACCTAAATGCATTTCGGGGAGAACCAGCTATCACGGAGTTTGATTGGCCTTTCACCCCTATCCACAGGTCATCCCCCCAGTTTTTAACCTAGGTGGGTTCGGTCCTCCACGCGGTCTTACCCGCGCTTCAACCTGCCCATGGATAGATCACTCCGCTTCGGGTCTAGATGGTGCAACTCAGGCGCCCTATTCGGACTCGCTTTCGCTACGGCTACGGCTCTCGCCTTAACCTTGCTACACCACGCTAACTCGCAGGCTCATTCTTCAAAAGGCACGCTGTCACCCTTCACAAGGAAGAGCTCCAACGGTTTGTATGCACATGGTTTCAGGTACTATTTCACTCCCCTCCCGGGGTACTTTTCACCTTTCCCTCACGGTACTAGTCCGCTATCGGTCATCGAGGAGTATTTAGGCTTAGCGGGTGGTCCCGCCAGATTCACACCGAATTTCAGGGGTTCGGTGTTACTCGGGGTAACGCAAAAGAGCCATGAGCTTACGTGTACGGGGGTCTCACCCTCTGTGCCGCGACTTTCCAGTCGGCTTCAACTTCACTCATGGTTTCTTACTCTTCGTCCGCTCGGCAGAACGGACTATGCGGCCCCACGACCCCTCAGCGACAACGCCTGCCGGCTGTCACATCACTGAGGTTTAGCCTCTTCCGGTTTCGCTCGCCACTACTTCCGGAATCACTGTTGTTTTCTCTTCCTGTGGGTACTGAGATGTTTCACTTCCCCACGTTCCCTCCAGACGCCCTATGTGTTCAGGCGCAGGTACCTGGACTTTCCTCCAGGTGGGTTTCCCCATTCGGACATCCCCGGATCACAGCTCGGTTGTCAGCTTCCCGGGGCTTTTCGCAGACTCCAACGTCCTTCATCGGCTCTCGATGCCAAGGCATCCACCATGTGCACTTAGTAGCTTGTTGTTACTACAAAGATGCTCGCGTCCACTGTGAAGTTCTCAAAATACGATCGGTCCCGCAAAAGGTCCCCGCCTGCCTGGCTCCCGAAGGGGCCAGGTGGTTCGAGGGGGTTTGCGGTCCAGAGGTTCAACTCGCTAGAGCTGATCCCTCAGGACCCAACAGTGTGCCTGAGTCGATGCCCGCGTCCGGTCAAGGTTCCGTTCCCTGCATAGTTGAACTGCAGAGATGTACTGATGACCTTCGGTCGTGCACCGAGCCAAATAGTCGACGATCCACTAATGAGCTGTGCTGCGCAGGACGAACGCCTGCGAACAACACGCCACTGGACAAGCTCGACCGAGGCCGGCTTGCCAATTTGCTCCTTAGAAAGGAGGTGATCCAGCCGCACCTTCCGGTACGGCTACCTTGTTACGACTTCGTCCCAATCGCCAGCCCCACCTTCGACGGCTCCCTCCACAAGGGTTGGGCCACCGGCTTCGGGTGTTGCCGACTTTCATGACGTGACGGGCGGTGTGTACAAGGCCCGGGAACGTATTCACCGCAGCGTTGCTGATCTGCGATTACTAGCGACTCCGACTTCATGGGGTCGAGTTGCAGACCCCAATCCGAACTGAGACCGGCTTTTTGGGATTCGCTCCACCTTGCGGTTTCGCAGCCCTTTGTACCGGCCATTGTAGCATGCTTGAAGCCCTGGGCATAAGGGGCATGAAGACTTGACGTCATCCCCACCTTCCTCCGAGTTGACCCCGGCAGTCTCCTATGAGTCCCCACCATTACGTGCTGGCAACATAGAACGAGGGTTGCGCTCGTTGCGGGACTTAACCCAACATCTCACGACACGAGCTGACGACAGCCATGCACCACCTGTTTGGAGCCCAAAAGGACCTCACATCTCTGTGAGTTTTCTCCAAATGTCAAACCCAGGTAAGGTTCTTCGCGTTGCATCGAATTAATCAGCATGCTCCGCCGCTTGTGCGGGCCCCCGTCAATTCCTTTGAGTTTTAGCCTTGCGGCCGTACTCCCCAGGCGGGGCGCTTAATGCGTTAGCTGCGGCACGGAGACCTTGGAAGGTCCCCACACCTAGCGCCCAACGTTTACGGCATGGACTACCAGGGTATCTAATCCTGTTCGCTCCCCATGCTTTCGCTCCTCAGCGTCAGGTCATGCCCAGAGAACCGCCTTCGCCACCGGTGTTCCTCCTGATATCTGCGCATTCCACCGCTACACCAGGAATTCCGTTCTCCCCTGCATACCTCTAGTCTGCCCGTATCGGAAGCACGCTCAGGGTTGAGCCCTGAGTTTTCACTCCCGACGCGACAAACCGCCTACGAGCCCTTTACGCCCAATAATTCCGGACAACGCTCGGACCCTACGTATTACCGCGGCTGCTGGCACGTAGTTGGCCGGTCCTTCTTCTGCAGGTACCGTCACTTTCGCTTCGTCCCTGCTGAAAGAGGTTTACAACCCGAAGGCCGTCATCCCTCACGCGGCGTTGCTGGATCAGGCTTTCGCCCATTGTCCAATATTCCCCACTGCTGCCTCCCGTAGGAGTCTGGGCCGTGTCTCAGTCCCAGTGTGGCCGGTCACCCTCTCAGGCCGGCTACCCGTCGTCGCCTTGGTGGGCCATTACCCACACCAACTAGCTGATAGGCCGCGAGCTCATCCTTCTCCGCCGGAGCTTTCCACCTCCGATCATGCGAAAGGAGGTCGTATTCGGCATTAGACGTCGTTTCCAACGCTTATTCCGAAGAGAAGGGCAGATTGCTCACGTGTTACTCACCCGTTCGCCGCTCGTGTACTCCCGAAGGAGCCTTACCGCTCGACTTGCATGTGTTAAGCACGCCGCCAGCGTTCGTCCTGAGCCAGGATCAAACTCTCCGTTGAAAACTTCACCGGCCCTGCATCCGAAGACACGGGAACCGGCTCAACATCTGTTCGATCCCGACAAACTATTTGCTGACAAATAAATTGTCGGAATTGTTCCATCGATCACTCGACGAGCCGAAGCTCGCCGAGGTCATCGACGGGGTATTACTGATTAATCTCGTCGACTTTTGGCACACTGTTGAGTTCTCAAGGATCAGACGCACACCTCAGCGTCGGCCTTTCGGCCGTCCGCTTTCGGGGCAACTCGTCTAACTTACACTGCTCATTTCCGCCGGTCAAACCGCGGTCCTGGCAGTGTCACTTCGTTGTCGGCGGCTCGTCCCGTGCCGTGAGGCACGAGACCGTAACCGTTGCGGTCTGATGTGGTTGCTAGTTCCGGGCGCCCGATCTGTCGATCTTGCGCTCCGCCGTGCGGGCAACGACAAGAACATTATGGGGTCCGTCCGACCGGGTCAAATCGCCGCCGTATGACGTCGACCACACGCTGGACGACGCCGAAATGCGGCGGTCTCAGGTCAGCTACACGCCCGAGACCGACCGCTTTCCCTGCGCAGGACGAGCCCACGTGCCGTGCAGCAGAGGGGCTGCGGCGAGCTCGAGATCGGGGTCGTCGACGCGCTCGTTGTTGACGTAGGCGCCCCCGTCGGCGACCGCACGGCGTGCGGCCGACCGGCTGTCGACCAGCTGGGTGGCCACGAGGGCGTCGATGAGCGTCGGGTGCGTCGGCCTTCGCGGAAGGTCGACGGCGCCGGCCTCGCGGAGGGCGGCGGCGAGCGTCGTCTCCGGCAGCTCGGCGAGCTCGCCACGGCCGAACAGCGCTCCGGACGCCAGCTCGGCCGCCTCGACCTCGGCGGCCCCGTGCACGAGCGTCGTGACCTCGGCAGCGAGCCGGCGCTGGGCCACGCGGCGTCCGGGCTTCTCGAGGTGCTCGGCCACGAGGGCGTCGATCTCGTCGACGGCGAGGAAGGTGAACTGCTTGAGGTACTCCCCCACCTTCGCGTCCTCGGCCTGGATCCAGACTGGTAGAAGGCGTACGGGCTCGTCAGCTCGGCGTCGAGCCAGACGGTGCCGGACTCGGTCTTGCCGAACTTGGTGCCGTCGGCCTTCTTGATCAGCGGCGTGGCCAGGGCGTGGACCCGCGCGCCGTCGGCGCGCCGGACGAGCTCGACGCCGGCGGTGATGTTGCCCCACTGGTCGCTGCCGCCGGTCTGCAGGACGCAGCCGTGGCGGCGATGCAGCTCGAGGTAGTCGAGCGACTGGAGCAGGACGTAGCTGAACTCGGTGTAGCTGATGCCGGACTCGAGCCGGCTGCTGACGACGTCGCGGGCCAGCATCCGGTTGACCGGGAAGTGCTTGCCGATGTCGCGGAGGAAGTCGAGCGTGCTGAGCGACGCGGTCCAGTCGAGGTTGTTGACCATCGTGGCGCCGTTGTCGCCGTCCAGGTCGACGAAGCGGGAGACCTGGTCGCGGATGCGGTCGACCCACGCCGGCCACCGTCTCCTTGGTGTTCATGACCCGCTCGCCGGTTTCCTTGGGATCGCCGATCAGTCCGGTGGAGCCGCCGACCAGCAGCAGGGGCTTGTGCCCGGCGAGCTGCAGCCGGCGCGCGGTGAGGATCTGCAGCAGGTTGCCGACGTGCAGGCTGGGAGCCGTCGGGTCGAAGCCGACGTAGAAGGTGAGGGCCCGGCCGACAGGGCGTCGCGCAGGCGCAAGGCGTCGCGGTCCGTCGCGTGCGCGACGAGTCCGCGGGCGTCGAGGTCGTCGAGGACGTGGGTCACTGCTGCTCCTGGATCGGGTGTGCCCGATTCTTGCTCATCGGGCGGCGCGCGGGTTGCGGCGGTAGGCCGAGACGCTCGGCTCGTCGGCGAGCCAGAACCGCCAGGGCACGTCCGCTGCCTGCGAGACGCCGACGCGTGGTCCGCTGAGCACGTCACGGGCGACGCGACCTCGGGGCCGAGATGGACGCCGTCGTCGGCCAACAGGTCGGTGCCGAGGTCGTCGAGGGTCAGGCCCAGCGCCTGCGCGAGGTTGCCCGGGTCCGCGGGCCAGCCGGTCGTCGGGCACGAGCGTCGCCCCGCCTCTGCCTGGCGATGTCGAGGCCGTCGACGACAGCGCCGGCGCGCACCAGCACCGCGGCCGCCTGCTCGGTGGGTCCGGTGACGACGTTGGCGCAGTGATGGATGCCGTAGGAGCGGTAGACGTACAACCGCCACGGTGGGCCGTACATGATCTCCGAGCGGGCGGTGCGGCTGTACGCGTGGGAGGCGCGGATCGGTGACGCCGCCGTAGGCCTCCACCTCGGTGATCCTGACCGTCACGCCGTGGCCGTGCAGCAGCCGGCCGAGCAGGCTCCGCGCCCGCGTCGCGACGTCGGAGTCCTCGTCCACAGCGGTCACGTGATGAGTATGCCGGGCCGTCCACCGGTCATCGAACGGTCACGACTCGATCTCGCTGGGGTCCGGTGTGGTCCGCCGGCCCAGCAGCACGCGACGCGACGAGCATCAGCACGATCACGACGTAGACCACCACGGCGACCGGTTCGCTCCACAAGGCGCTCAGCTCGCCCTGGGAGATCTGCAGCGCCTGGTTGAGCTGGTACTCCAGGCTCGGGCCGAGGATGACCCCGACGATCAGCGGCAGCACCGGGATCGCGAACCGCCGCATCGCGAAGCCGAGCGCTCCCAGCAGCAGGAGCAGCACCAGGTCGAAGCGCTGGCTGTTGACGCTGAACGCGCCCAGCGAGGCGAAGAAGATGATGCCCGCGTACAGGTAGTGGCGCGGGAGCCGGAGGAGCTTGGCCCACAGCGGCGCCAGGGGCAGGTTGAGAACGAGCAGCAGCGTGTTGCCGATGAACAGGCTCGCGATCAGGGCCCACACGAGCTCCGGCTGGGTGTCGAACAGGGAGGGCCCCGGCTCGAGCCCGTAGCTGCGGATGGCCGCGAGCATGATCGCCGCAGTGGCTGTGGTCGGGAGCCCGATGGCGAGCAGCGGGACGAGGGTGCCGGCAGCTGACGCATTGTTGGCCGCCTCCGGCCCGGCCACGCCTTCGATCGCGCCGTGCCCGAACTCCTCCGAATGCTTGCTGAGCCGCTTCTCGCCGATGTACGACAGGAACGTCGGGATCTCGGCGCCGCCGGCCGGCAGGGCGCCGAACGGGAACCCGATCCCAGTGCCCCGCAGCCATGGCGCCAGGAACGCGACCAGTCGCCCCGGCTCATCCACGGCTGACCGACCGGGATCACCTCGGGGGGCTTGCGGCGGAGGTGCGCGGCGACCCAGAGCGCCTCGCCGATGGCGAAGATCGCCACCGCGACGACGACGATGTCGATCCCGTCGGCGAGAAGGTCGTTGCCGAAGGTCAAGCGGGGCTGTCCGCTCGCCGTGCCGACGAGGCCAATGGCGAGGCCGAGGAACAACGAGATGAACCCGCGCAGCTTGGAGTCGCCCAGCACCGCGGTGACCGAGATCAGGGCGAGCAGCATGATGGCGAAGTACGACGGGGCCCCGAGCTGGACGACCCAGCGGGCCACGGTCGGCGCCAGAGCGACGAGCAGGATCGAGCCGATCGTGCCGGCCACGAACGAGCCGATCGCCGCGGTGGCCAGGGCTTGGGCCGCCCGGCCGCTCTTGGCCATCTTGTTGCCCTCGAGCGCCGTGATGACCGACGAGGACTCACCTGGCGTGTTCAGCAGGATGGACGTCGTCGACCCGCCGTACATGCCGCCGTAGTAGATGCCGGCGAACATGATCAAGGCACCGGTCGGCTCGACGCTGTAGGTGATCGGGAACAGCAACGCCACCGTCATGGCGGTGCCGACGCCGGGGAGGACACCGACAGCGGTGCCGAGGATGACACCGATCGCGGCGTACGCAGGTGCGCCGGTGTCAGGGCGTTCGCGAAGCCCTCGAGGAGCAGCTCGATCGATTCCATCAGAGGATGCCGTCGAGGATCGCGGCCGGCAGTGGGACGCCGAGGCCGACGGTGAACAGGTACCACGAGCCCACCGAGAGCACCGCCCCGATCGCGATGTCGCGGATCCAGGTCCGGCTGCCGAGCGCCACGGCGCAGCCGGCGAACAGCATCGCGCCCGTGATCGCCCAGCCGAGCAGGTCGATGAGTGCGATGTTCGCGACGATGACGCCGAGCAGCATGGCCATGGTGCGCCAGTCGGTACCGCTGGTGAGGTCGACGTCCTCGCCCTCCTCCTCGTGCGGGAGGTCGCCGCGCGCGGTGGCCACCGCGAGGAACGCCCCCAGGACGACGAGAGCGATGCCCACCACGGTGGGTACGGCCGCCGGGCTGATCGCCGCGTTGCCGCTGCTGTCACTGAGCCCTCGTGAGTCGACCACGACGTACGCGCCGGCGACCATCACGAAGGCCGCCAGCACGTACTGCGCCGAATCGATCCGGTGCGACTCGGCTCATGTCAGGCCGAGCTCCTTCAGCGTGGTGGCGACCCGCTGGTCCTGTGACGTCAGGTACTCGCCGAACTCATCACCGGTGATGAACGCGTCGGTCCACCCGTTCTTCGCCAGCGCCTTCTTCCAGGCTTCGGATTCGTGCATCTTCTCGAACAGCCCGATCAAGCGGTCGCGCTGCTCGGCGGTGATGTCCGGAGGGGCGAGGACGCCGCGCCAGTTGAGGAACACCAGATCGATGCCGGACTCCTTCAGGGTGGGTGCGTCGATGCCCTCGACCGGCTCCTCGCCGGAGACGGCGAGGACGCGGAGCGAGCCGTCGGAGATCTGGCCCTCGAACTCGCCGGGACCCGACATGCCGACGTCGACCTTCTCCCCGAGCAGCGCCGAGGTGAGCGGCCCACCGCCGTCGTAGGAGACGAAGTTGACATCCTTGGGGTGACCCCGACTTCCTTGGCCAGCTGCATCGGGAACAGGTGGTCCGGCCCGCCGGGCGCCGACCCTCCGCCGACCGCGACCGATCCGGGATCGTCCTTCCAGGCGTTGACGAAGTCGTCGACGGTCTTGAACGGGGAGTCCTTCGGCACCAGGATCGCTTCCTGGTCCTCGATGAGCCGCGCGATCGGCGTCGCCTTCGACACCTTGGCGTCGGACTTGTTCGTGTAGACCGCACCCACGACTCCGAGCCCCATCGTCATGACCAGGTCGTCGCTGGCCTTCTCGTTGAGCAGTCGCTGCATGGCCACGACGCCGCTGGCGCCGATGACGTTCGAGATCTCGAAGCGGCCGGTGATCTTCTCGCTCTCGAGCACCTGGGCCGCGGCGCGACCGGTCTGGTCGTATCCACCACCGGGGCTGTTCGGGATCATCATCCGCAACCGCTGTCCGCTGGCGTCCTCGCCGTCGCCGGACGAGTCGCCGCTCACGCCGCACGCGGCCAGAACGACCGCCGCGGCCAGCGTGATTGCTCCAACGCGCGCGGCGCGGCACCGAGCGATTCCGTTGATGGGACGCTTCATGGTTTCCTCCTGAGATGGTGTGCGTCCCCATGGTCGACGCATGATGTGACCTGAGTCACGATTGCGAAGGCAAAGGAGGTTGTGTTCGTTGTGGTCACCGCGTCCCCGTCGGCTGACGCTTGCGGGACAGTTCCTCGCCCTTCAGCTGATCGTCATCGCCCTCGTCCTCTCCATGGTGGCGGCGATATCGATCCATCAGTCGACGCAGGAGTACCGCGACGTCCGCGGCCGGCAGATGCAGAGCATCGCCGAGTACGTGGCGAACCAGTCGGTGGTCCGCAGCGAGGTCGCTTCCGACGACGCCGAGCGGGTGCTCGCCCACGCCCTCACGGCCGCGCAGAACCTGTCGGGCGCGGCGAACGTGACCATCGCGGATCCGGACGGCGAGGTGATCGCATCCACGGATCCGACCTCCGTCCGCGGCCCCGCGCCGCTGGGTGCCAGCCTGGTCCGCGAGGGACGAGGATGGCGCGGCGACGTCACGGTCGACGAAGTCCGGTCAGTGGCCGGTCACACCCCGATCCTCGACGACGGCGGCACGGTCACGGGGGTCGTGCTCGTCAGTGATCTGTACCCCAGCGTGTGGCAGCGCATCGCCGACGCCGCGCCCGACCTGGCCCTCTTCGTCGGCATCGGCCTGCTGCTGTGCCTGATCGGCTCGTGGCTGCTCTCCCGGCTGGTGCGGCGGCGGACCCGCGGCCTGGAGCCCCGGGAGATCGCCACGCTCGCCGACCATCGCGAGGCGTTGCTCCACAGCATCGGCGATGGCGTGATCGCGGTCAGTCGCGACAGTCGCGTCACCGTGATCAACGACAGCGCGTGTGAGCTGCTGGGGCTGTCCCAGGCCAGCGTCGGCCGTTCCGTCGACGAGCTCGGGCTGCCGATGCACCTCGTCGCGGTGCTGACGTCCGAGGGCGACGCCCATGACGAGGTCGTGGTGCTCGGCGACCGGGTACTCGTGCTCAACCAACGGGCGGCGTCGAGTGCCGGTGAGGGCATCGGCGGTGTCACCACGGTGCGCGACCGCACGGAGCTCGTCGCGATGCGCAGCCGGCTCAGCTCGAACCTGGCGATCACGGACACGCTACGCAGCCAGACCCACGAGTTCGCCAACCATCTGCACACGATCTCGGGCTTGGTGCAGCTCGGCGAGTATGACGAGGTCACGATGCTCGTCGGCACGCTCACGCGACGCCGGGCGGAGATCAGCGAGTGGATCACCAAGCGCATCGCAGACAAGGCCGTCGCGGCGTTGCTCATCGCCAAGACCAGCGTGGCCGACGAGGCCGGCGTCAGTCTCGACCTCGAGGAGCGCTCGAACCTGCCGGTGCTCGACACGGCGACCTCTGCCGACCTCACCACGATTCTGGGCAACCTCATCGACAACGCGATCGACGCCTGCCGCCCCGAGGCCGAGCCCCGGGTCAGAATCCTCATCGAGGACCATGGCTCCGGCGTCCATCTCGAGGTGCACGACAACGGGCCGGGCGTGCCCGACGACCTGGCGGAGTCGATCTTCGTCCGTGGTTTCTCGACCAAGTCCGACGGGTCTGAGGTGCGCGGCATCGGCCTGCCGCTCGTGCGACTCATCTGCCATCGACGTGACGGCACGGCGACCGTGCGCAACGATGCAGGCGCCCGGTTCGTCGTCGACATCGGCCTGCTCACCACGGAGGTCGGACGGTGATCAACGTGCTCGTGGTCGACGACGACTTCATGGTGGCGAAGGTCCACGCCCGGTTCGTCGACGGCACGACCGGCTTTCGTACGGTTGGCGTGGCCAGAACGGGCGCCGAGGCCCTGCGGATGGTCGACGAGCTGCGACCGCAGCTGATTCTTCTCGACGTCCATCTTCCCGACATCAGCGGCCTCGAGGTGCTGGGGCGGCTCCGGGCCGGGCACCACCTCGTCGGCGTGTTCGTCGTGACCGCCGAGAGCGACATGGACGCTGTTCGAGAGGCGTTGCACGGCGGGGCGATGCAGTACCTCGTCAAGCCGTTCACCCAGGACGACCTCCGCTCCCGTCTCGAGCACGTCAAGTCCACTCTCGACCGGCTGACGTCCGGCAGCGCCGACCAGGAGCAGATCGACCGTGCGTTCGGCGTACCGCCCGCGTCGACGCCGACCGAGGTACTCCCCAAGGGGCTCAGCGCCGAGACGATCGTCCTGGTGCGCGACATCCTGACCGACGCCGGCGAGGTGTCGGCGACCGAGTGCGGGGAGCGCGTCGGCATCTCACGAGTGAGCGCGCGCCGCTACCTGGAGCACCTGGCGGCGCAGGGTGAGGCGGAGGTCCGCCTGAACTACGGCACCGCTGGCCGGCCCGAGCGCCGCTACCGGACGACGACCCGCTGAGTGGGCGTCAGAGCCGCGAGCGAAGCTCGGCGAGCTGCTCGCTGACCCGGGCCTGTGCCGTGCCGCCCCGCGCGTCGCGGGAGGCGATCGAGCCCGCGACGGTGAGCACGTCCCGGATCTCGGGTGACAGGTGTGGCGAGATCTCCGAGAGGTCCTCGTCCCAGAGCTCGGCGAGCTCGATGTGCCTTTCCTCGCAGATCCGCACGCAGGTGCCGGAGATCTCGTGGGCCTCGCGGAACGAGACGCCCTGGCGGACCAGCCATTCCGCGATGTCCGTGGCCAGGGCGAATCCCTGAGGGGCCAGCTCCTCGAGCCGGGCGGTGTCGAACGACATCGTGGCGACCATGCCGGTGAACGCCGGCAGCAGGACCTCGAGGGTGTCGACGGAGTCGAACACCGGCTCCTTGTCCTCCTGCAGGTCGCGGTTGTACGCGAGTGGCAGCGCCTTGAGCGTGGCGAGCAGGCCGGACAGGTTGCCGATCAGCCGGCCGGACTTGCCGCGGGCGAGCTCGGCGACGTCGGGGTTCTTCTTCTGCGGCATGATGCTCGACCCGGTGGAGTAGCCGTCGTCGAGCGTGACGAAGCCGAACTCCTGGGTGTTCCAGATGATGATCTCCTCGGCGAACCGGGAGACGTCGACACCGATCTGGGCGGTGATGTACGCGAACTCCGCCACGAAGTCGCGCGCCGCGGTGCCGTCGATGGAGTTGGGCGTCGATCCGGTGAATCCGAGGTCGGCGGCGACCTGCTCGGGATCGAGCCCGAGCGAGGAGCCGGCCAGCGCACCGGAGCCGTACGGGGAGTCGGCCGCGACGCGGGCGTCCCACTCGGCCAGCCGGTCGAGGTCGCGGACGAGCGGCCACGCGTGGGCGAGCAGGTGGTGCGAGAGGAGGACGGGCTGAGCGTGCTGGAGGTGCGTGCGCCCGGGCATGGCCACGCCGAGGTGGCGCTCAGCCTGCGCGGCCAGCGACTCGATCAGCTCACGCACCAGCTGGGCGATCTGGAGTCCGTGGTCGCGCAGGAACAGCCGGAACAGCGTCGCGATCTGGTCGTTGCGAGACCGGCCGGCCCGGAGGCGACCGCCGAGGTCGGGGCCGAGGCGTTCGATCAACCCACGCTCGAGCGCCGTATGGACGTCCTCGTCATCGGGCTCGGCGACGAACGCACCGGAGAGCACGTCGGCCAGGAGTGCGTCGATGCCCTCGAGCAGTGCTTCGAGAGCCTCGTCGTCGAGCAGCCCGGCGCCGTGGAGCACGGAGGCGTGGGCCTTGGAGCCGACCAGGTCGTACGGCGCCAGCCGCCAGTCGAAGTGCGTCGACTTGGAGAGGTCGGCGAGGGACGTGGTCGGTCCGGAAGCGAACCGGCCACCCCACAGGCTGGTCGGCTGGACCGGATCGGTGTCGTCACTCATGGCTGCAGTCTCTTCCTGCGTCACGCGGGGAGGTCCGCGAGGGTGGTGAACCGGCTGGCGATGCCGGGACCGCCGAGCGGGTCGCGGCAGATGAGCAGCACCGTGTCGTCACCGGCGATGGTGCCCAGGAGCTCCGGCTGGGCCGAGTGGTCGATGGCCGAAGCGAGGTACTGCGCCGCGCCAGGAGGTGTGCGCAGGATGACGAGGTTGGCGGACCCGTCGGCCGAAACGACGAGCTCACGAGCGAGTCGCTGTAGCCGTAGGTGAGCTGCCGCGCTGTCCTCGGCCGCCCGTGGGGTGCGATCGCCGCCCTCGCCGGGTACGGCATAGACGAGCGTGCCATCTGGATGGCGGACCCGGACGGCGTCCAGCTCGACGAGGTCGCGCGACACCGTGGACGGCGTCGAGTGCACGCCATGCGAGGTGAGCAGCTCGACCAGATCGCCCTGTGAACGCACCGCCTCCTTGCCGAGCAGGTCGACGATGAGCTGTTGGCGGGCCGCCTTGGTGGCAGGAATCCGCGGCTCGGTCATGACGCCTCCCTCTGCTGCAGGAGCCACACGAGCAGTGCCTTCTGCGCATGAAGCCGGTTCTCGGCCTGGTCCCAGACGACGCTCCGCGGGCCGTCGAGCACGTCGGCGGCGATCTCGAGGCCCCGGTAGGCGGGCAGGCAGTGCAGGACGATCGCGTCGGGGTCGGCGTTCGCGAAGGCCTCGACGCTGACGGCGTAGTCGGCGAACCGGGCCAGTCGGGCGTCCTTCTCGTCCTCGTTGCCCATGGAGACCCACGTGTCGGTGATGACCACGTCGGCGCCGGCGATGGCCTCGACCGGGTCATCGGTGACGTTCACCGATCCCCCGGTGCCCGCGGCGATCTTCTCCGCGTCCGCGACGATCGCCGGCCGCGGCTGGTGGCCGACCGGTGCGCCGACGCGGATGTTCATGCCTGCGGTGGCCCCACCCAGCAGGTAGGAGTGGCCCATGTTGTTCGCGCCGTCGCCGAGGTAGACGGCGTTGAGGCCGGCGAGGTCGCCCTTGTGCTCGCGGACCGTGAGCCAGTCGGCCAGGATTTGGCACGGGTGGAAGTCGTCGGTGAGGGCGTTGATCACCGGGACGCCGGCGTGCGCGGCCATCTCCTCGAGATCGGCCTGGTGGAACGTGCGCCAGGCGATGGCCGACGTCATGCGCCCGAGGACGCGGGCAGTGTCGGCCACGGACTCGCCTCGGCCGATCTGGGTGGCGCCGGTGTCCAGGACCAGCGGCATGCCGCCGAGATCGGCGATGCCCACCGAGAACGAGACCCGCGTGCGGGTGGACGCCTTGTCGAACAGCACGGCCACCGTCTGCGGACCATCGAGCGGCCGCTGTGCGTAGGGGTCGGCCTTCACCTCGGCGGCCAGCGCAAGCACCGCAGCCTGCTCGTCCGGTGAGAGGTCGTCGTCGCGCAGGAAGTGCCTCATGACTCCGACCCCTCCGCCTCGTCGAGCAGTGATCGCAGGGTCTTGACCGCGTCGTCGGCCTGCTCCCCGGTGAGGATGAGCGCCGGGGCGAGGCGCAGACGGTCGGGTGTGGGGTTGTTGACGATGAGGCCGGCGTCGAGCGCGGCCCTCTGGACGTCGGCCGAGACCGGTTGAGCGAGGACGATCCCGATGAGCAGGCCCCGGCCGGTGGTGTCGACGACCAGCGGGTGGTCGGCCAGGCCGGCGCGGATGCGGTCGCCGACGGTGCGGGCGTTCTCGAGCAGGCCGTCGTCCTCGATCGTCGCGATGACGGCCAGCGCGGCGGCGGTGGCCACCGGGTTTCCGCCGAACGTCGTGCCGTGGTTGCCGGGCTGCAGGAGCGTTCCGGCGTCGCCCAGGGCGATGCACGCACCGATCGGGATGCCACCGCCGAGCCCCTTGGCCACGGTGACGAGGTCGGGCGTGACGCCGCTTGAACGGTGGGCGAACCAGTCGCCGGCGCGGCCGATGCCGGTCTGCACCTCGTCGAGCCACAGCAACGCACCATGCTCGGACGTGATCCGGCGAGCTGCGGGGAGGTAGTCGTCCGGTGGGTCGATGACGCCGGCCTCACCCTGGATGGGTTCGAGCAGCACCGCGGCCACGGTGTCGTCGACGGCGGTCTCGAGCGCGTCGCTGTCGCCGTATGGCACCCAGCGGATGTCGCCGGGCAGCGGCTCGAACGGTTCGCGGTACGCCTCCTTGGACGTCAGTGCGAGCGCGCCCATCGTGCGGCCGTGGAAGCTGCCCTCCGCTGCGACGACCGTCGTGCGGCCGGTGCGCCGGGTCGCCTTGAACGCGGCCTCGTTGGCCTCGGCGCCGGAGCTGGTGAAGAACACCCTGCCATCCGCTCCGATGAGCTGGAGCAGCTTCTCGGCGAGCTCGATCTGCGGGGTGGAGGTGAAGAAGTTGGAGACGTGCCCGAGGGTGCTGAGCTGCGTGGTGACGGCGTCGAGGATCGCCGGGTGGGCATGACCGAGCGCGTTGACGGCGATGCCGCCGAGCAGGTCGAGGTAGCGGTTGCCGTCGACGTCCCAGACGTACGCACCCTCGCCGCGGACGAGCACACGTTGCGGTGGACCGAACGTGTTCATGAGCGCGCCCTGGTAGCGCTCGATCCACTCCGAGCCCGTGATCCTGTTCGCGCCGCGATCCTGCGGCGTGCCCGCGTACGTCATCGCTTCGTCTTCGGGACGCTGGTCGTGTAGATGGCCGTGCGCACGCGGGTCGGCACGTCGGGCAGCACCTGCGTGCCCACACCCTCGTCGGTGAAGATCTCGAGGAGCACCGAGTGCGGCTCGCGTCCGTCGACGACCGTCGCGCCGCGGACACCGCCCTCGACCGCCTTGAGGCAGGCGGTCATCTTGGGGATCATCCCGGACGCGAGCTCCGGGATGAGCTCGGCCAACGACTCCGGGGAGATCTCCCCGATGACGTCGGTGCTGTTCGGCCAGTCGGCGTAGAGGCCCTCGACGTCGGTGAGCACGAGCAGCTTCTCCGCATCCAGCGCGATGGCGAGCGCGGCGGCGGCAGTGTCGGCGTTGACGTTGTGCACCTGGCCCGCGGCGTCCGGCGCCACCGAAGACACGACGGGGATGCGGCCGGCCTCGATGAGGTCGAGCACCGCCTCGGGGCGCACGGACGTGACCTCGCCGACCAGTCCGATGTCGACTTCCTCGCCGTCGACGACCGGCATCGTCTTCTCGGCGGTGAACAGCCCGGCGTCCTCGCCGGAGAGCCCGACCGCGAATGCGCCGTGCTGGTTGAGCAGGCCGACGAGCTCGCGGCTGACCTGTCCGGTGAGCACCATGCGCACGACGTCCATCGCCTCCGGTGTCGTGACCCGGAGCCCGGCGCGGAACTCGGACTCGATGCCGAGCCGCTCGAGCATCGCGCTGATCTGCGGGCCGCCACCGTGCACGACGACGGGATGGAATCCGGCGAGCCGCAGGAAGACGATGTCCTCGGCGAACGCCTCCTTGAGCTTGTCGTCGGTCATGGCGTTGCCGCCGTACTTCACCACCACGACCTTGTCGTGGTACTTCTGCAGCCACGGGAGCGCCTCGGCGAGGGCGGAGGCCTTCGTGGTGGCTTCCTTCCATGTCTCCGGGCTGTGTCCGTAGTCGGGATCGGCCTCGAACGACTCGTCGACCGAGGAGGTGTCTTCTGGATCGTTCATCGTGTCGCTCATGTGGAGTAGGCCGAGTTCTCGTGGACGTAGGCGTGGGTGAGGTCGTTGGTCCAGACCGACGCGCGGGCATCGCCGGCCTTGAGGTCGACCGTCACGGTGACGGCGCGCTCCTCCAGGCTCACGGACGTCGGCGGCTCCCCCGGGCCGCTGTTCCGGCACACCCAGACATCGTTCAGGGCGACGTCGAGGTCGGCCGGGTCGAATGCAGCCTCGGTCGTCCCGACCGAGGCCAGGATGCGGCCCCAGTTCGGGTCCTTGCCGAAGATGGCGCACTTGAACAGGTTGCTGCGGGCGATGGAGCGTCCGACCTCGACGGCGTCGTCCTCGCTGGCGGCGTTGACGACGTCGATGGTGATCTCGTGGTCGGCACCCTCGGCATCGGCGAGGAGCTGCAGAGCGAGGTCGTGGCAGACCTCGCGCAGCGACTCGGCGAACGCGTCCGGGTCGGGACGCACGCCTGAGGCGCCGCTCGCCATCAGCAGGACGGTGTCGTTGGTGGACTGGCACCCGTCGGAGTCGAGCCGGTCGAACGTCGTGCGGGTGGCGGAACGCAGGGCCGCGTCCGCCTGGTCGGCATCGAGCTCGGCATCGGTCGTGATGAAGACGAGCATCGTCGCCAGCGCCGGAGCGAGCATCCCGGCTCCCTTGGCCATGCCGCCGACGGTGTAGCCGTCGCGGGTCACGACGGATTCCTTCGGGACGGAGTCGGTGGTCATGATCGCCTCGGCCGCGGCTGGACCGCCGTCGGCATCAAGGACGTCCATCGCGCGACGGACGCCGGCAAGCAGGTCCTCGCGGTCGTTGAGCAGGCCGATGAGCCCGGTGGAGCAGACCTGGACGTCGACGGCGCCGATGCTCAGCTCGTCGGCGACGGTCTCGGCGGTGGCGTGAGTGACGGCGAATCCGTCCGCACCGGTGTAGCAGTTCGCGCCGCCGGAGTTGATGGCGACCGCACGTGCTGATCCGGCCTTGATGGCCTCCTGGCTCCAGATGACGGGGTTGGCCTTGCACCGATTGCCGGTGAACACCGCTGCGGCAGTCGACGACGGGCCGTCGTTGACGATCATCGCGACGTCAGAGGCGCCACTGGATTTGAGCCCCGCGGCGACGCCCGACGCCCGGAAACCCTGCGCTGCCGTGACACTCATGGCGCTACTCCGACCGTGGTGAGCCCGGTCGTCTCGGGGATGCCGAGGGCGAGATTCATCGACTGCACCGCTCCCCCGGCCGTGCCCTTGGCGAGATTGTCCATCGCACCGATCGCGACGAGCTTCGACGCCCGCTCGTCGACGGTGGCCTGCACGTGCACGGCGTTCGAGCCGAGCACGGCCTTGGTCTGCGGCCAGGTGTCCTCGGGGAGCACGTGCACGAAGGGCTCGTCGGCGTACGCCTTGATGTACGCCTCACGGACGTCCCCGACCGTGACACCGTCGCGCAGTGGTGCACTGACCGTGGCGAGGATGCCTCGCGCCATCGGGGCCAGGATCGGCGTGAACGACACCACCGGGTCGACCGCGCCAGCGGCACGCAGGTTCTGCTCGATCTCCGGCGTGTGCCGGTGGACGCCACCGACGCCGTAGGCGCTGGCCTGACCCATGACTTCGGACGCGAGGAACGTGGTGGCCATCTTCTTGCCGGCGCCGGACGAGCCGGTCGGAGCGACGACCGTCAGGTCCGGGACGATCAGGTCGGCCACGACCGCGGGCAGCGCGGTGAGCGTCGAGATGGTGGGAAAGCAACCGGGCACGGCGATGCGGCGCGTGCCCGCCAGGGCCTGCCGCTGACCGGGGAGCTCGGGAAGACCGTACGGCCACGATCCCGCCCAATCGTGTGCACCGTCGCCGCCGTAGAACTCGTCCCAGTCATCAGAACTCTCCAGCCGGAAGTCGGCTCCGCAGTCGATGACGAGGACGTCGTCGCCGAGCATCGCGGCCACGTCGGCCGACGCACCGTGCGGGAGACCCAGGAACACGACGTCGTGCCCGATGAGGTGCTCGGCGTCGGTCGGGTCGAGCACCCGGTCGGCGAGCGGGAGCAGGTGCGGTTGAAGCTCGCCAAGGCGGTGCCCGGCGTTGGACGACGCGGTGACGGCGCCGATGGTGACGCCGGGATGGCCGAGGAGGGTGCGCAGCACCTCTCCCCCGACGTACCCGCTCGCTCCGGCGACGGCCGCAGTGATCGTGCTCATCCTTCCACCCTTCCAGATCTCAGTCGGTTCCGAATTCCATGGCCGCGGCGTCGAGCGCTTGTTCCTCGTCGACGTCGGCGCCCGGATTGGCCTCGATCCTGGTGGCGCCGCCCGCAGGCAGCTCACCGAAGAGCGTGCCGTTCTCGACGAGCACCTGGCCCTGATCGAGCGGTTGGTCGGCGTAGAGCTCGAGCATGGCGCGCGAGTCGGCGATGTCGAGATTGCGCATCGTCAGCTGGCCGATGCGATCGGTGGGCCCGAACGCCGCGTTCTCGGTGCGCTCCATCGACA
The DNA here is from genome assembly GCA_963726885.1 of uncultured Actinomycetota bacterium. Taxonomy (GTDB): domain Bacteria; phylum Actinomycetota; class Actinomycetes; order Propionibacteriales; family Nocardioidaceae; genus Aeromicrobium. The sequence goes on from CAVSDS010000014.1 coordinate 275,109, forward strand.
GCTTCTCCGGGTGGTACGAGAAGTTGGCGCCCTGGGTGTCGAGGATCGAGTAGTCCTCGCCCCGCCGCAGCCGCAGCGTCACGTCACCGCCGACGACCGAGGCGATCCAGCGCTGCACGGACTCGCGCAGCATCATCGCCTGCGGGTCGAGCCACCGCCCCTCGTACATCAGCCGGCCGAGTCGACGGCCGTGCTCCTGGAAGTTGGCGATCGTGTCCTCGTTGTGGATCGCGTTGACGAGGCGCTCGTACGCGATGTGCAGCAGGGCCATGCCCGGTGCCTCGTAGACGCCGCGGCTCTTGGCCTCGATGATGCGGTTCTCGATCTGGTCGGACATGCCCAGACCGTGGCGGCCACCGATGGCGTTCGCCTCGTGGACGAGAGTGACCGGGTCCCCGAACATCACACCGTTGATCGCGACAGGACGGCCCGCCTCGAAGGAGATCGTGACGTCCTCGGCGGCGATCTCGACCGCGGGGTCCCAGAACCTCACGCCCATGATCGGGTCGACGGTCTCCAGGGACGTATCGAGGTGCTCGAGCGTCTTCGCCTCGTGTGTCGCGCCCCAGATGTTGGCGTCGGTCGAGTAGGCCTTCTCCTGGCTGTCCCGGTACGGAAGGTCGCGCTCGGTGAGCCACTGGCTCATCTCCTTGCGACCGCCCAGCTCGTGCACGAAGTCGGCGTCGAGCCACGGCTTGTAGATCTGCAGCTCGGGGTTCGCGAGGAGTCCGTACCGGTAGAACCGCTCGATGTCATTGCCCTTGAACGTCGAGCCGTCGCCCCAGATGTCGACGCCGTCCTCGTGCATCGCCCGCACGAGCAAGGTGCCGGTGACGGCTCGGCCGAGCGGCGTCGTGTTGAAGTACGTCCTGCCGGCGGACCGGATGTGGAACGCCCCGCACGCCAGCGCGGCCAGACCTTCGTCGACGAGGGGCCGCTTGCAGTCGATCGAACGCGCGAGCTCGGCACCGTACTCCAGCGCGCGGCCCGGGATGCCCGCGATGTCGGGCTCGTCGTACTGCCCGATGTCGGCGGTGTAGGTGCACGGGATGGCGCCCTTGTCGCGCATCCAGGCGACGGCGACCGACGTGTCGAGACCTCCGGAGAACGCGATGCCGACCCGCTCGCCGAGGGGCAGCGTGGTGAGAACTTTGGACATGGCTCACATTCTTGCACGACACTGCAAGTTCTTGCACACCGGGTCTGACCACAGGGTCTGTCGTGAATTCGTCGCACGCGGTGCGCCGCGAGCCCTACTGTATGGGCCATGAGGCGGATCCTGCTGCGGGTGTTCGCGATCCTCGCGGTCGGTGCGCTGTTGTTCATCCCACTCCTGGCCGGGCTCGTCCCGACGTCGCAGTCCTCATCGCCCGATCCCGTCCGCGTCACCGAGTACAAGGCCGAGTACAACGTGAACAAGGACGGCACGCTCTTCGGCAAGGAAACCCTCACCGGCGACTTCCCGTACGGCCGGCACGGCATCTTCCGGTACTGGGACCTCAAGGACTTCGGCGACGAGCGCGTTCGCCTCGTCCCGAAGGACATCGAGATCACTCGTGACGGTGAGGATGAGCCGAGGGAGATGCTCTGGGAGTCCGGACGCCGGTTCCGGGTGGCGAAGGTCGGCGACGCCGAGGTCACGCTCGCGCCCGGCAAGCACACCTACGTCATCACCTATCGCATCCCCGGAGCCCTCGCTCCCGCGTCGGTCGAGGCCGGGACATCGTCGAGCTGGAGCGTGGAGGCCTCGAAGCGTTCAGTCTTGAACTGGCAGGTCGTGGCCGGCGGCTGGGCCATGGCGATGGACCGCGCCGACATCACGGTCAAGCTGCCGGAGGCGTCCGATGACGCCCAGTGCGCCATCCGGGACGGGCGCGACTGCAGCGTCGGGGGCGCCGGTACCGACACGCTCACGATTTCCGCGAAGAACCTTCCCCCGTACACAGCGGTGACCCTGCGCGCGGACGTTCCCGTGCCGACCCCTGACCGTCCGAGCGTCCCGTGGGACATCGGCTACGACCGGCTGCTCGGACGCAGCGAGGGCGCCGCGATCGTCATCGGGATCCTCGGCGCGATCGCCCTCGTGATCGGCTACGCGTGGGACCGCCGCGCCCGCGAGCGCCAACCCGGGTACCCCGTGATGTACGAACCACCCGCCGGCCTCGGCCCGGTACAGACGGCGTACGTCACGACCGAGCAGGTGCCCAACCGCGCCCTCACGGCCACCTTGCTGTACCAGGCGGCGCAGGGGCTCACGAAGCTCACCCAGGACGGCGACGACTGGAAGATCGAGGGCATCGGCGACGAGAAGGCGTGGGCCGCGACCGACGACATCACGCGGCACGTCGGGCAGAGCCTCGGCGTCACCACGCCCGGTTCGACGTTCGAGGCCGACGGAACGGCGTCGGCGGGCAGCACGTTGCAGTCCCTCAAGGCCAGCATCGCGACGGTCGCGGATGCCTGGGCCACTGCCGCCGGAGTACAGAGCCCGGCGAGGTCGGAGCGGATCGGGCGGACCCTGGTCGGGCTCTCCGCACTCCTGACCGCGGTGCTGACGTTCTTCCCACTGGGGAGCTCGCTCTACGTGATCCCGTTCGCCGCGTTCACGGTGGGCGCGATCGGTCTGCTGGTGCCCGGCGTCGGTCGTCGGCGCACCCTGCTGGGCCGAGACGTGTGGTCGAAGGCCGGCGGGTTCGAGCGGCTGCTCTCGACCGACTCGGCCAAGGACCGCTTCGACTTCAGCGGCAAGCGCGAGCTCTACACGGCCTACATCCCGTTCGCCGTCGCGTTCGACTGCGCAGAGCGCTGGGCCCGCAAGTACGAGAAGGCCACCGGCACCGATGCGCCGACCCCGATCTGGTACAGCGGTGGCACGTCGTCCGGCCAGCACTCATTCTTCGGTTCCGGCGACTCGTTCTCCAGCTTCGAGTCGTCCTTGTCATCGTCCATCTCCGCGTACGCCGCGACCCAGTCGTCGTCCTCCTCAGGTGGAGGCGGCGGCGGTGGTGGCGGCGGTGGCGGCGGCGGAGGCGGTGGCGGAGGCTCCTGGTAAGCCAGTCATCATCACCCTTCGAGGAGAAGACCCATGTCCCTGATCATCATCATCTTGGTCGCCTTCGCGGCCCTGGTCCTGTTCGGCGTGTACGCGTTCAACAAGCTGCGCCGTGCCGACATCGGATGCGAGGAAGCGCTCGGCGGCATCGACGTCCAGCTGACCCGCCGAGCCGACCTCATCCCGAATCTCGTGAACGCCGTCAAGGGCTACGCGGCGCACGAACGGGCCGTCTTCGACGAGGTGACCGCGGCACGCGCCGGCGTCGCTGCGGCAGCAGAACGGGGCACCGTCCAGGAGAAGGCACAGGCGGAGGCTCGCCTCGACAAGGCGATCATCGACGTGCTCGCGGTGGCGGAGGCGTACCCGGACCTGAAGGCGTCGGTGAACTTCCAGCAGCTGCAGACCGACCTGACAGAAACCGAGAACCAGCTGTCGTTCTCACGGCAGTTCTACAACGACGCCGTCAAGACCCTGAACAACCTCGTCAAGACGATTCCGTGGATGTTCTTCACCGGCATCGCCAGCGTCCACGAGCGGCCGTTCTACGACGCACCCGAGGGCCAGCAGGCACCGCCCGCCGTCCAGTTCTGACTTCTGACTGTCCGAGGTCGGCAGTAGCGTCCCCCCATGGCCTACGACGAAGACCTCGCCGCGCGTATCCGCGAACTCCTCGGATCCGAGTCCGGCGTCACGGAGAAGCGCATGTTCGGCGGCCTGGCGTTCCTGGTCAACGGCAACATGTCCGTCGCAGCCAGTGGGCAGGGCGGCCTCCTGGTCAGGGTGCCGCCCGACGACACCGAGTCACTGCTCGAGGGCAAGCACGTCGAACCGATGGTGATGCGGGGTCGCGAGCTCCGCGGATGGCTGCGGGTCGACGCCGAGGGCGTGCGAACCGATCAGGAGCTCGAGGCGTGGGTCGAGCGCGGGGTGACGTTCGCGAGGAGCCTGGCTCCCAAGTAGGGCAGCCGGTCAGGTGCGGAGGGTGGCGCCGGCGGCGGACGTGGCTGCGGCGACTGCGGCGTCGCGGGCCTCGCGGATCTCGTCGTCGGTGAGGGTGCGATCAGGAGCGCGCAGACGCAGGGCGAAGGCCAGCGACTTCTTGCCCTCCGGCACCTGGTCTCCGGTGTAGACGTCGAACAGCCGAACCGACTCGATCAGCGGGCTCGCGTCGACGAGCGCGGCGTGGACGGCGGCTGCCGGGACGTCGGAGTCGACGACGAGGGCGAGGTCTTCCTTGGCGACCGGGAACGTCGAGAACTGCGGTCGTGGACCGGCGTCGGGTGCGGCGTCGATGAGCACGTCGAGGTGGATCTCGGCTGCGGCCACACGGCCGGTGAATCCGTAGCTTCGCGCCACTCGCGGGTGCAGCTCGCCGGCGTGACCGACGACGGTTCCGTCGAGCAGCAGCGCGGCACACCGGCCGGGATGCCAGGGTGCCCGGACGGCCGGCTCCGCGGTCAGCCGCAGGTGCAGGGCCGCCGCGACTCGGTGCGCCACGGCCACGGCGTCGCCCCAGGCAACCGGCCGGCCCGGTCCGGGCCAACCGGCTCGTTCGCGCTCGCCGCTCATCACGTACGCGACATGGTGCGGCTGCGACGGCAGCGCGGCATCCAGGGCGTCGAGCTCGGCGTCGGTCGGCCGGCGGTCCACTCCGTAGATCGGTGCGGCCGAGGCATCCGGCTGCGGGAGGAACACCCGGCCGGTCTCGACGATCTGGACGTCGGTGTGGCCCCGGCCGAGGTTGAGCTCGGCCGTGGACAGCAGCCCGGCCAGCAGGGTGGTGGTCATGCCCGGCTGCTCGGCCGACAACGGGTTCTCGAGGAGCACCTGGTGGCGTCGATCGTCGTCGCCGGACAACCCGAGCCGGTCGAAGTCGGCCGGGCCGGCGAACGGGAACGTCTTGACCTCCACGAGCCCGGCCCCGGCGAGCACCATGCCGACGCGCCGACGCAGCTCCTGGGCGGCCGTCAGCCCACGGCCCGCCGGCGCCGGTGGCAGCACCGACGGGACCTGGTCGTAGCCGACCACGCGCAGGACGTCCTCGACGAGGTCGTACGGGTCGGAGAGGTCGAACCGCCAGCTCGGCGGGGTCAGGGTGATGCGCCCGTCGACGTGCTCGAGCTCGCCTCCCCCGGCCGCCAGCGCGGCTGCGGCAGTGGCGCCGTCGATGCGGACCCCGCTGATGCGGGCCGGCAGGTCGTCAGGGATCGTCACCGCCGCTCGCTCCGCCGGCTCGCCGACGACGGTGAGTCCAGGGTCGATCGCGCCGCCACCATGCTCGACCAGCAGCTCGGCGACGCGCTGGGTCGCACGCGCCGGAAGCGCGGGGTCGACCCCACGCTCGTAGCGCTTCGACGCCTCGGACGACAGCTTGTGCGTCCGAGCCGTGCGGGCGATCATCGGCGCCTTCCAGTGCGCTGCCTCGATCAGGAGGTCGGTCGTGGTGTCTGACAGCTCGGTCTCCGCGCCGCCCATGACACCGGCCAGGCCGATCGGTCCGCGGTCGTCGCACACGACGGTGTCGTCGACCGACAGGGTGCGAACCGCACCGTCGAGCGTCGTGAGCTTCTCCCCCTCGGTGGCGCGCCGGACGACGATGCCGCCCTGCAGGGACGGGAGGTCGTAGCCGTGGATCGGATGACCGAGCTCGAGCATGACGTAGTTCGTGACGTCGACCGCCAGCGAGATGGAGCGCATGCCGGCCTGCTCGAGCCGCCGAGCCATCCACTCCGGCGTCGGACGGGTGGGATCGAAACCGGTGACGGTGCGGGCTGCGAACACCGGGCAGGCATCTGGGTCGTCGACCCGCACCGAGAAGCCCTCGCCCGTGAACGGGACCTCCAGGTCGGCGGGATCGTCGAACGGCAGGTCGAACGCGAGAGCGGTGTCTCGGGCCACCCCACGCATCGAGAGTGCGTAGCCGCGGTCGGGATTGACCTCCAGCTCGAGCACCTCGTCGTGCAGGCCGAGCAGCGCGGATGCGTCGTCGCCGGGTTGGGCGTCCGTGTCCAGCACCAGGATGCCGCCGGCATCGCCCAGCAGGCCGAGCTCGGGCGGCGAGCAGATCATGCCGTCGGACACGTGGCCGTAGGTCTTGCGGGCGCTGATGGCGAAGCCGCCGGGCAGCACCGCCCCGGGCAGAGCCACGACGACGAGGTCGTCGACGCCGAAGTTGTGGGCACCACAGACGATGCCGCGCGGCTCCTTCTCCCCCACGTCGACCGAGCACCAGTTGATGGTCTTGCCGTTCTTCTGCGGCTCGGCTTCGGCGCTCAGCACGCGACCCACGACGAGCGGGCCCTCCAGGCCGGCGCCGGCCGTGTGGATCTCCTCGAGCTTGAGGTCGAAGGAGGTGAGGCGGGCGGCGAGCTGCTCCGTGTCGACCGAGCCCGGGAGCTCCACCATCTCGCGCAGCCAGGTGACGGGTACACGCACTAGAGACCCACCCCGAACGGCTCGGTGAAACGGATGTCGCCGTCGAACAGGTCGCGCAGGTCGGCGATCTCGTAGCGCCCCGTGATGGTGCGGTCGAGGCCCATGCCGAAGGCGAAGCCGGAGTAGCGCTCGGGGTCGATGCCACAGGCGATCAGCACCCGCGGGTTGACGACTCCACAGCCGCCCCACTCGATCCAGCCCCCGCCCTTGCAGGTGCGGCAGGTGTCGACGACGCCCGGCTCGTTGCGGCACACGTGGCAGAGCAGGTCGACCTCGGCGCTGGGCTCGGTGAACGGGAAGTAGGACGGGCGGAACCGCGTGGTGATGCCCTCGCCGAACATCGCCTCGGCGAAGTGGTCGAGGGTGCCCTTGAGGTGGGCCATGGACAGGCCCTCGTCGACCGCGAGACCCTCCACCTGGTGGAACACCGGCGAGTGCGTGGCGTCGAGCTCGTCGGTGCGGAACACCCGTCCGGGGACGGCGACATAGATCGGTGGCTCGCGGGTCAGCATCGTGCGCGCCTGCACGGGCGACGTGTGCGTGCGGAGCACCATGCCGGAATCACTGGCGCTCTCCGACTTGACCCAGAACGTGTCCTGCATGGTTCGGGCCGGATGGTCGGGACCGAGGTTCATCGCGTCGAAGTTGAGCCACTCGGCCTCCACCTCGGGGCCCTCGGCGACCTCCCAGCCCATCGCCACGAAGATGTCGGCGACGTGCTCGGAGATCATGGTGAGCGGGTGTCGCGAGCCGACGGGCTCGACGTCCCACGGCAGCGTGACGTCGACCTGCTCCCCGGCCAGCATGTGCTCTTCCTCGGCAGACTCGACCTCGAGGGTGCGGGCTGCGAGCGCGTCGTTGATCGCCCCGCGGGCCTGGCCGACGCGCTGGCCGGCCTCCTTGCGCGCTTGCGGCGGCAGCGCACCGATCTCTCGATTCGCCAGGGCCAAGGGCGATCGATCACCGGCATGGGCGAGCCGGACCTGCTTCAGATCCTCGATCGTCCCGGCGGCAGCAATCGCCGCCAACGCCTCGTCACGACGCCTCTCCACCTCGTCGGCACGCAGCGGCGTGACCTCGACGGGGTCGTAGTCGGAGTTGGGCGCGGACATGCAGGCCTTTCGATCTTCAGGGACGGACCACAGTCTAGGGTCCGGCCGTCTGTCAATCGGTCAGGGAGTCCGGCTCGTTGATCGGGAACCAGACCTGGATTCGGGCACCACCGCCATCGGCGTCGAGGATGTCGATGTGGCCACCGTGCTGCTCGACGATGCCGCGCACGATGTACATGCCCAGCCCGCTGCCGGCGCCCGGTCCGGCGCGCCAGAACCGGCTGAAGACGCGCTGGCGCATCTCCTCGGGGATCCCCGGGCCGTTGTCGTGGACCTCCAGACTCACTCCGTCGGGGTCCTTCGTGTTCTGCACGAGCAGCTTCTTGAGCCCGAAGCCGTGGCGCCCCGCGTTCTCGACCAGGTTCGTGACGACCTGGATGATGCGGTCGTCGTCGCCCCAGACGACCGCGAGGTCGTCGCCGATGGTGATCTCGAACGGGTCGCCGGACCCACCGGACATGTTAGCAATACGTACTTGTTGAGCAGGTG
>CAVSDS010000015.1:0-199391 GCA_963726885.1 uncultured Actinomycetota bacterium
GATCCCTCGCAGGGCGGCTTCGCCGCGTCGATGGGGCCCACTTCGATTCCCGTCATCGGGACTGACGGCTGCGCCGTGGAGCCGATGACGGGATCCCTCGCAGGGCGGCTTCGCCGCGTCGATGGGGCCCACTTCGATTCCCGTCATCGGGACTGACGGCTGCGCCGTGGAGCCGATGACGGGAATCGAACCCGCATATCTTGCTTGGGAAGCAAGCGCTCTGCCACTGAGCTACATCGGCGAATGAGCAACACCATACCCAGCGAAGATCACGTCCGGTCGATCAACTCCAGGGCACGGGCGGCGACCGCGGCAGGCTGCTCGTCGGGGATGAAGTGCGAGGCGTTCGGGACGACTTCGATCGTCAGGTCGTCGGCATGGTCCTCGTACCCGCCGAGCAGCTCGACCCGCATCACCGGGTCGTCGGCACCGCAGAGGATGACGGTCGGAGGGGTCAGCCGCCGGCTGCGGTACCGACCCATGGCGATCCGTCCGATCTCGGGCAGGATGAGCCCGCGGTACAGGCTCGACGCGGCTCGCGCTCGAGCCGGTTCGCGCATGCGGGCGGCGTACACCTCCAGGTCCTCGTTGGCCCAGACCGTCTGCTCCGACGAGAAGCCCCGAATGATCCGGCGCACGAACCGCTGACGCCCTGAGCGAAGGAGCTTCGGGCCCAAGCCCGGGGTGGCAACGATGTACTGGAACCACAGGTGCCGGAAGGCCGGAATCGCCTTCGGTGTGAAGCGGATGTACGGGTGTGGGATGGCGATGGACATGAAGCTGCGAACCCGTTCGGGCTGCTCGAAGCAAAGCAGGAAGCCGATCAGCGCACCCCAGTCGTGCGCGACCACATGGACGCGGTCGATCTCGAGGGTGTCGAGCAGGGCCACGACATCGGCCAGCAGCTGTTCGCGGTCGTAGCCCGACCTCGGCGCATCGGTCCACCCGGTGCCACGCAGGTCCGGAACGATCACCCGGTGGTTCTCGGCGAGGGCCGGGATGACTCCTCGCCACTCCCACCAGTTCTGCGGGAATCCGTGCAGGAGGAGGACGGGGTCGCCCTCCCCCGCTTCGGCGACGTGCATCCGCAGGCCTCCGGGCAGGTCCACATCGGAGTGCCTCACGCCATGGAGATGCGGATGGCTCGTCATGCACGAACGATACGACTCAGCCCCCGCAGACATGGCGGTAGAACACGTTCTAGAATCGCGGCATGGCCACGACTCAGGACGTGCACCACGTGGTGCGCTCCTCACCCATCGCCGTGGCGGCGCATGACAAGGCGGGGTGGATCGCGCTCTTCGACACGGACTACGTGATCGACGACCCGGTCGGCTCGCGGCCGGTCCGCGGTGAGGACATCTCCGGCTTCTGGGACGCCTTCATCGCACCGAACGACATCGAGTTCGTCGTGCACCACGACTGGATCGACGGACTGCACGTGGTGCGTGACGTGACGATCGTGACCACGCTCGCGACCGGGCTGCAGGTCACCACCCCGGCCCATCTGCGCTACGAGCTGGTCGAGCGGGACGGTGCGCTGAAGGTCGAGCGGATGGCAGCACACTGGGAGCTGGTGCCGAACTTCGCCCAGCTGATGCGTCCGCGAGCGGCACACCTGCGCTCGATGGCGACCATGAACGCGAGCCTGGTCCGCAACCTCGGACTCGGTGGCACCGCCCGCTTCGTCGGCGCGATCAGCAGCGTCGGCAAGAAGGGCAAGCGAGCCGTGCAGGCCTACCTCGGCACCAGGGTCGACGACCTCGACAAGGTCATCGCCTCGGGCAACGTCGTGACGGCCAACGGCACCGTCGACGGTCAGCCGGCAGCCGTCATCGCGACGCTCGACCGGAAGACCCGCGCGGTGCTGGACTGCCGCATCTACACCGACCTCATCGGGTGAACGGCTACGCGGCGCGGTGGGTCTCCGCCACCGCCTTGGCCTCGGCCCGCAGCGCGTCGACGACGGCTCGCACCGATGGCCGCTCGTAGCGGTCCGGGCGCAGCAGCGCGGTGATCTCGCGCTTCGCACGGATGCCGACCAACCGCCGGGTGACGAGACCGTTGCCGTGCTCGCGCGTCGTGAACCGCGGCAGGATCGCGATGCCGTGACCGGCGGCGACGAGCGACTCGATGATCCCGTTGTCGGCGATGCGTTGAGCGACGCGCACCGGCTCGCCGGTGACCGCCACGACCTGCTCGAGCACGCGGTCGAACGGGTAGTCGTGCGGCACCCCGATCCACGTCTCGCGCGCGACGTCCTTGGGCGAGAGGCTCTCCTTGCGGGCGAGCGGATGGTCCTCCGGGAGCGCGACGTCGAGCGGCTCGCTCATCAGCGGCACGACCTGGAGCTGGCGCTCGTGCCAGCTCGCGGCCGTCGTCGGTGAGTCGGCGACGACGACGTCGTGGTCGGGCGTCAGGTCGGCGAAGTCGACGGTGCCGTTCTCGTCGGTGCACACGAGCTCGACGTCCGGACGCTCGGCCATGCGGGTGAGCAGACCGGGCAGCAGCATCTCCCCACCGGTGGGAAACGTGCGCAGCGTGACGCGCCCGGCCGGCTGCTCCATGAACTCTCGCCACCGGCCCTCGGCACGCTCGACGGCGACCGCGATCTCGGTGGCCGTGCGGGCCAGTGCGCGGCCCGCCTCGGTGAGCGCGACACCTCGTCCGGCGGGCTCCAGGAGGTCGTATCCGGCCTCCCGTTCCAGCGCTTTCAGCTGCTGGGAGACCGCCGACGGTGTGACCTTCATTGCATCGGCCACCGCACCCACGGTGCCTCGTTCCGCCAATTCCCGCAGGAACTCGAGCCTTCTCGCATCCATGTAGTGATGCTACACGTTAGGTGAAGGAATATTCGCTTGTGCTGGATAGTTGAGAGAGACACAATGGACGTAGTCCAGCACCTAGACCTGAACCTTGAAGGAGGCTCACCATGTTCGTCCTCGGCACTCTCATCGCCCTCATCACCGCCATCGGCGTCACTCGCACCGTCAGCACGATCGCCAAGGACGGTTACCGGCGAGTCCCGACCCTGGAGGCCTGAGCTGAGGCTCACGGTCTGAGATGGCGCCCCTGGCTTCGGCCAGGGGCGCTGTCGTCTCTACGAGAGCGGCACCGGGGTCCGGGTGTCGTCCGACGCGAGGACGAACAGCTCGGTCGCGGTGGCGCAGTACAACCGATGCTTCGCCGGCGGCAGCACGCTCGAACGCTCGAACGGGGCCAGTCCCGCCTGAATCGAACATTCGGAGTAGACCTGCAGACCTGCGTCGAGCTCGGTCTCGGGCACCTGCACGGCCGTCGCCGCGACGTAGACACCCAGGCCTGTGTGCGGCGGCTGGCTCGAGTCGAAGATCGAGATCGCCAGCTCGGGACGGGCCGCGAGGTTCCGTGAGTGACGGGCATCGGGCGAGGAGATCCAGAAGTACTCGCGGAAGCTCGTCGTGGCGAACCAGACCGGCGACGCCCACGGAACGCCCTCCTCGTCGGCGGTCGCCAGGATCATGAATTGATTCGCCCGGACGATCGCCTCGAACGCCGCACGTGGGTCGGTGGTGGTGTCCATCCCTCATGAGTAGACCCGTCAGTATCGCGGCGTCAATCGTCATGACCTGCGACGACGTGAAACACGTCACAAACCGGCCGTGGCGGCTTGCCCCCAACGCAGAGACGTCCGATACTCATGTTACCCGCAAGTACACTGGCCAGTAACAGGCTGCCACCTCGCAGCGTATCCAGAAGGAATCGAGCAGATGAGCCACTACAAGAGCAACCTGCGCGACGTCGAGTTCAACCTGTTCGAGCTCTTCGACCGCCAGGACGTCCTCGGCACCGGGCCCTTCGAAGAGGTCGACACCGAGACCGCCAAGAGCATCCTCACCGAGATCGACCGCATCTCCCGCGAGGACCTGGCCGCATCGTTCGACGACTCCGACCGCAACCCGCCGGTCTACGACCCCGCTGAGAAGACCGTCACCGTGGGCGAGTCCTTCTCCAAGTCGTACAAAGCGTGGATGGACGCCGAGTGGTGGCGCCTGCAGGTTCCCGAGGAGCTCGGCGGCCAGGTCGCACCGGCCTCGCTCATCTGGAGCAGTGCCGAGTTCGTCCTCGGCGCCAACCCGGCCATCTGGATGTACGGCTGCGGTCCGGCCTTTGCGCGCATCGTGTTCGAGAACGGCATCGAGCGTGACCAGCGGATCGCCCAGATCATCGTCGACCGCGCCTGGGGCGCCACCATGGTCCTCACCGAGCCGGATGCCGGCTCCGACGTGGGCGCCGGCCGCACCAAGGCCATCCCGAACGAGGACGGCTCGTGGAACATCGAGGGCGTCAAGCGCTTCATCACCTCGGCCGAGCACGACCTGTCCGAAAACATCATGCATCTGGTGCTGGCCCGTCCGGTCGGCGTCGAGGGTGCCGGTGGCCCGGGCACCAAGGGCCTCAGCCTGTTCCTCGTGCCGAAGTTCCACTTCGACCACGAGACCGGTGAGCTGACCGGCGAGCGCAACGGCGCCTACGTCACCAACGTCGAGAAGAAGATGGGCATCAAGGTGTCCACCACCTGCGAGGTCACCTTCGGTGACTCTGCCATCGGGGATGGGGAGCCGGCCCAGGGCTGGTTGCTCGGCGAGGTGCACGACGGCATCAACCAGATGTTCCGGGTCATCGAGAACGCCCGCATGATGGTGGGCGCCAAGGCCATCGCGACACTCTCCACCGGCTACCTCAACGCGCTCGAGTACGCCAAGGAGCGCGTCCAGGGTGCCGATCTCACGCAGGCCTCTGACAAGACCGCGCCGCGCGTGACGATCACCCATCACCCCGACGTGCGTCGCTCGCTGCTCATGCAGAAGGCGTACGCCGAGGGCCTCCGCTCGCTCATGATCTACGCGGCGACCTGGCAGGACGACATCATGATCAAGGAGGCTGCCGGCGAGGACACCACGCTGTCCGAGGCCGTCAACGACCTTCTGCTCCCACTCGTCAAGGGCCACGGCTCGGAGCGCTCGTGGGTGCTGCTGGGCACCGAGACCCTCCAGACGTTCGGTGGTTCAGGCTTCCTGCAGGACTACCCGATCGAGCAATACGTCCGTGACGCCAAGATCGACACCCTCTACGAGGGCACGACGGCGATCCAGGGCCAGGACCTGTTCTTCCGCAAGATCGTGAAGGACAAGGGCCAGGCCATCGGTCACCTCGCCCAGGAGATCCAGGCGTTCGCCGAGAGCGAGGCCGGCAACGGCAGGCTGAAGGTCGAGCGCGAGCTGCTCGCGACCGGTCTGGCCGACGCCCAGGCCATCCTCGGCGCGGTGTTCCAGGACCTCATGTCGGCCAACCCGGCCGAGGAGAACGGCGCGATCGAGAACATCTACAAGGTGGGCCTCAACACCACCCGCCTCGTGTACGTGCTCGGCGACCTCGTCGTCGCGTGGCTGCTGCTGCGCGGTGCGGAGGTCGCCCTCGAGAAGCTCGGTGGCGACGTCTCGGCATCCGACAAGAGCTTCTACGAGGGCAAGGTCGCCGCTGCGACGTTCTTCGCGCGCAACGTCCTGCCGAAGCTGGCCAGCGAGCGCGCGATCGCCGAGAACATCGATGACTCCGTCATGGAGCTCGATGAGTCTGCGTTCTGATCGGCTAACGTCACCTCCGAACGCAGGAGGCTCGCCATCAAACCGGTCAACCCGCTCTGGTATCTCGCCGCGCTGACGATCACCCTCGTCGGGTGGGTCATCGCCATGGTGGTGGCCGCCGGGGCGTGGGACGCGGTCCGTGAGGCGCCCGTCGCCGCGGTGAACCAGCCGCTCGACGCCGGCGGTCTCAGCGTCGCGGTGTTCACCGACGTGCTGCAGCCCGAGCGCCAGGTCGTGTGCGGGCAGACGACCGAGGCAGACAAGAAGGACAAGAAGGAGCCGCGGCCCATCCCGCCGGCCAGCATCGAGCTCGTCGTCACCGACGACGGCAACGAGTGGCACCTCATCGGGTTCGAGCTGAACGGGCGCGACGGGATGATCGTCAGCTGCAAGCCCGACGACAAGAGCTCCGACAACGCCACCTACGCGTTCTCGACCGTCGATGGCTTCACCGATCGCGCCAACACCGGCAACGGAATCGCGATCATCGCCACTGCGCTCGGCATCGGCTTGGCGCTCTGGACCTTCATCGCCCGACGACGACACGACCACCAGGAGACCGACGATGCATCCGCTTGAGCCGTACATCCAGGCATGGCACGGCAGCGCACGTGACGTGATCGACCTCCTGCCGTCCCTCGCCGACGACGACTGGTCGAAGCCCACCGACCTCCCGGGGTGGACCGTGCACGACGTCGCCGCCCACCTCGCCCATCTCGAGGCAGTGCTGGCCGGCCACGACACGACCCCTGCCCCGTCACGCGGGAACGGGCAGACCCCATCGCAGGACTACACCCAGGCTGGTGTCGACGCGAGGGCCGATCGGAGCCCTCACGAGCTGGTCGACGAGCTGCGCCAGGCCGTCGAGGCGCGGGTCGAGCTGCTCAGCGACCCGCCGGACCCGTCGTCCAGGCCCGACACGACACCGGGCGGCGTCGACTGGACGTGGGAGGTGCTGCTCCGGAATCGCACCATCGACCTGTGGTGCCACGAGCAGGACATCCGCCGGGCCGTCGAACGACCTGGCTCCCTGGGCACCGCGGGCGCCCAGGTCACCACGAACTCGTTCGCGGCCGGCATGCCCTTCGTGCTCGGCAAGCGGGTCGCGCCGCCGGTCGGTACGTCAGTCGTGTGGCGCATCACCGGCGAGGTACCGATGGAGATCGGCGCGATCATCGGCGACGACGGTCGCGCCGCGTCCGAGGTGACCGATGACCCGACCGCCACGCTGACGATGACGAACGAGGCGTTCACCGTGCTCGGTGCCGGCCGCCGGACAACCGACCAGGTGGACGTCGAGATCCATGGCGACGAGCAGCTCGGCCGAGCCGTGCTCGACTCGATGGGTCTGACGCAATGATCACCCCAGAAAACCGCTCGCAGAGCTCGCGCTTTCCCGGGGACCCCGAATGAGCTGGACCACCAATGACATCCCCGACCTGACCGGCAAGCGCGCGGTCATCACCGGCGTCACCGGCGGACTCGGGTTCAACACCGCCCTCGACCTCGCCCGACGCGGAGCGGATCTGGTGGTCACCGCCCGCGATGCGGCCAAGGCCGAAGACGTCGTCGGGCGTCTACGCGAAGAGGTGCCCGGAGTATCAGTCGACGTCGTCTCACTCGACCTCGCCGACCTGGCCGACACCAAGCGCGCGGCCGGCGACGTGCTGGCCGGCTACGACCGTCTCGACATCCTCATCAACAACGCCGGCATCATGGCGACTCCTCGGAACACGTCCGTCGACGGGTTCGAGCTTCAGATCGGCACCAACCACCTCGGGCACTTCGCCTGGACCGCAACGCTGTGGCCACTGCTCGAGGCGAGCGACGCTCGAGTCGTCACCGTCTCGTCGCTGATGCACGCGAGGGCCACCGGATTCGACCTGCGGAGCCTGACCCACGAGGGCTCGCCGCGCCGCTACGGGCGGTGGAAGTCGTACTCGGAGTCCAAGCTCGCGAACCTGAGCTTCGCCCTCGAGCTGAACCGTCGCGTCAAGGCGGCCGGGCTCGGGGTCGTCAGCGTCGCCGCTCACCCGGGATACGCCCTCACCAACCTGCAGAAGACGGGCACCAGCCTCGGCGGAGGCATCAACGCCGTCGCCGGTACTGCGTTCCAGCAGGTCAGCCGGATCGTCGCCCAGTCGGCGGAGATGGGTGCGTGGCCGCTGCTGCGGGCCGCCACCGACCCGGCACTGACCGGCGGCGAGTACATCGGACCGAGCTCGCTCGGCCAGACCCGCGGCCGCCCGCGACGCGTCGGCATGACGCGGTGGGCGCGCGACGAGGACCTCGCCGACAACCTCTGGGACGCGTCCGAGGCCGCCACCGGGGTCGATTTCCCGGTCTGAGGCTCGGAATGTGAGCCACCTCACACGCGGAACGTGAGATGGCTCATGGAACCGGCCTCTCCGCTCGCTCGCACGCTCAGGTTGACGTAACGTAGAGCGCAATGAGCCAGATGACTCTGAATGACTCCGCCACTGCCCAAGACATGACCGTCCGCGAGATCACTCCCGATGACCTCGACACCGTCGTGGACATCAACCAGACCGCCCTCGAGGGCGTCGGCCCGATCGACCGCGAGGGCCTCGCGCTCCTCGTGAAGCAGGCCGACCAGGCACTCGTGCTCGATGACGAAGGCGACATCGCCGGGTTCGTCATCACGCTGCCCACCGGTGCGACCTACGACTCCAGCCGCTACGAGTGGTTCGAGAAGCGCCTCGACGACTACGTCTACCTCGACCGCATCGTCGTCGCCGAGACGCACCGCCGCCTCGGTGTCGCCTCACGCCTCTACGACGAGATCGAGGGCGAGAAGCCTGTCGCGCTCGAGGTCTACGACGACAACGACGGCTCCCTCGCCTTCCACGAGGGCCGCGGTTTCGAGCCGGTCGGCGAGCTCGAGCACCAGGGCAAGACGAACGTGATGTTCGTCCGCGAGCCCGACGAAGACGCTTAACCGAGTCCAGACATGCGCGCGTACGCCTCCGGGTCATCGGCCCGGAGGCGTTCGCGTGCCCGCTTGCGGTAGCGGATGAGCTGCACCATGCCAACGGTCCAGAGCACGTACTGGCACGACATCGCCCAGACGAACGCACTCGGCGAGTAGTCGGTGCTCGACCCGGGCGTGCGCCAGTCGAGCACCAGGCCGATGGCGAGCACGAGGAGCAGGCTGGCGAAGAACCCGGCCTGGTTGATGATCCCGATGGCCGCGCCGAGCCGGTGGGCCGGGTTGAACGTGCGGCCGAAGTCGAATCCGATCATGGATGCCGGACCGCCGATGCCCACCAGGATCACCAGCACCACGAGCAACCAGGTCGGAGCTGGCCCTCGCCAGACGAGCACGACCGTCCAGGCGGCCACCAGGCTGAGGATGATGCCGATGACGAGGTTCGATCGGTGCCACGGGTGGTTCGTGATGACCCACGCCAGCGCCGGACCCGCGACCATCACGGCGATGACGAGCAACGTGAGCAGCACGCCGGCGGACGCCTCCGAGCGTCCTTCTCCCTGCACGAAGTAGGGGAAGCCCCAGAGGAGCCCGAGCGTGGTGGCGCTGAACTGCGTCGTGAAGTGGGTCCAGAACCCGAGCCTCGTCCCGGGGTGCTCCCAGGCGTCGCCGAGGCTTCGCCGCACCGTCTCCCATCGCAGCGCCGGTCCGGACATGCTTCGGCTCTCGGGGCTGTCGCGGATCACGATCAGCAGGGCCACCAGCAGCACCACGCCCACCGCGGCGGCCAGCAGGTACGAGCGCGTCCAGCCGAGCTCGCGCAGAGCCAACGTCATCGGCACCGCCGCGATGATGGCACCGCTCTGGCCGAGCACGCCGGTGAGCTGAGTGACGAGTGGGATGCGCCGAGCGACGAACCAGGTGTTCACCAGCCGGAGCACACACACGAATGTCATCGCGTCGCCGACACCCACGAAGGCGCGGGCGACGAGGGCGAGCGCGTAGGTGTCGGCGAGGGCGAAGCCGACCTGCGCGAGGGTGAGCGTGGCCAGGCCCACGAGCATCACGCGACGGGAGCCGAAGCGATCGAGGACGAGCCCGACCGGCACCTGCATCACGGCGTAGATCAGGAGCTGGAGCACCGCGAACGTCGACAGCTGGGCCGCGGAGATCTCGAAGCGCTCCGACGCGGCGATACCGGCCACCGCCAGCGACGATCGGTGGAACACCGCGAGCACGTAGACCGCCAGGCCCACCAGCCAGATGGCCACCGCTCCCGGTTGGCCTCGCGCGGTGTCACTCACCGCGACAGTCTAGGAGTATGGAAACCCCGGCTCTGACCCTGATCGACTGGCGCATTCGCGTGAGCGACCTCTATGCCCGAGTGCGAGCAGACGACGACCCCGAGCACGCGCACGCCGTCTGGCGTGCCGGGCGCGACGAGCTGTTCCGCACGCATCCGCAGTCCGCGCTTCCGGCCGACGACCCGCTCCGCGACACCGGGCTCCCCTACTGGCCGTACGACCCGGCGTGGCGGTTCACGGTCGAGCTGCAGCCGGCCGATGACGACGAGCGCGAGCTCGACACCGGCGACGACGGCGGCCTGGTGATGCGGCGCATCGCGACCGTGGAGCTGCCCGTCGGCGGCTCACTCGACGTCTGGACGATGCACCAGTACGCCGGCGGTCTGTTCGTGCCCATCAAGGACGGAACAGCGGGGGACGGCAGCTATGGCGCGGGCCGCTACCTGCTCGACACCGCGAAGGGCTCCTGGCTCGGCGGCGACGAGTCCAGCATCGTGCTCGACCTCAACTTCGCCTACCACCCCTCGTGCCGCTACGACGACCGCTGGCGCTGCCCGCTCGCCGCCCCCGGCAACACCGTCGACGTGCGCGTGGAGGCCGGCGAACGGATGCCCTGATGCCGCCGGTTAGCCGACGTAGGCCGCGAGGTGCTCGGCGGTGAGGGTGGTCTTGTCGGCGACCAGGTCGCGCGGGCGTGCCCTCGAACACGATCCGGCCGCCGTCGTGGCCGGCGCCGGGGCCGAGGTCGATGATCCAGTCGGCGTGCGCCATGACCGCCTGGTGGTGCTCGATGACGACGACCGACTTCCCCGAGTCGACGAGCCGGTCGAGCAGGCCGAGCAGCTGCTCGACGTCGGCGAGATGCAGGCCGCTGGTCGGCTCGTCGAGGATGTAGATGTCGCCCTTCTCGGCCATCTGGGTGGCCAGCTTGAGCCGCTGGCGCTCGCCGCCCGACAGCGTGGTGAGCGGCTGGCCGAGGCTGACGTAGCCGAGCCCGACGTCGGCGAGCCGGACAAGGATCTTGTGCGCCGCAGGAGTGTGCGCCTTCCCGTCGCCGAAGAACTCGAGGGCTTCGCTGACGGGCATCGCGAGCACCTCGGCGATGTTCCGGCCACCGAACGTGTACTCCAGCACGGCCGCCTGGAACCGCTTCCCCTCGCAGTCCTCGCAGGTGGACTCGACCGTGGCCATGACGCCCAGCTCGGTGTAGATGACACCGGCTCCGTTGCAGGTGGGGCAGGCCCCCTCGGAGTTCGAGCTGAACAGCGCCGGCTTGACGTCGTTGGCCTTCGCGAAGGCCTTGCGGATCGGTTCGAGCAGTCCGGTGTACGTCGCCGGGTTGCTCCTGCGCGATCCCTTGATCGCACCCTGGTCGACCACCACCACGCCGTCGCGACCGGCGACCGACCCGTGGATCAGCGAGCTCTTGCCGGAACCGGCAACACCCGTGAGCACACACAGCAAGCCGAGCGGGATGTCGACGTCCACGTCCTGGAGGTTGTGCGTCGACGCCTTCCGGACCTCCAGCGCGCCTGATGACTCGCGCACCGAGTCCTTGAGCGTCGCCCGGTCGTCGAGATGGCGTCCGGTGATGGTGTCACTCGCCCGCAACCCCTCGATGGTGCCCTCGAAGCAGACCGTGCCGCCATCCGTGCCGGCGCCTGGGCCGAGGTCGACGACGTGGTCGGCGATCGCGATCGTCTCCGGCTTGTGCTCCACGACGAGCACGGTGTTGCCCTTGTCGCGGAGCTGGAGCAGCAGCTTGTTCATCCGCTCGATGTCATGCGGGTGCATGCCGATCGTGGGCTCGTCGAAGACGTAGGTGACGTCCGTGAGCGACGAGCCGAGATGCCGGATCATCTTGGTGCGCTGCGCCTCTCCGCCCGACAACGTGCCGGAGGACCGGTCGAGCGAGAGGTAGCCCAGACCGATCTCCACGAACGAGTCGAGCAGGTGCTGCAGACCGGTGAGCAGCGGCGCCACCGACGGCTCCTTGACGCTGCGGACCCAGTCGGCCAGGTCGCTGATCTGCATGGTGCAGACGTCGGCGATGTTCTTGCCCTTGATCTTGGAGGACAGGACCTCCTGGGTCAGCCGGGTGCCATCGCACTCGGGACACGTCTGGAAGGTGATCGCGCGTTCCACGAAGGCGCGGACGTGCGGCTGCATCGCCTCGACGTCCTTGGAGAGCATCGACTTCTGGATCTTCGGGATCACGCCCTCGTACGTGAGGTTGACCCCCTCGACCTTGATCTTCTCCGGCTTCCCGTAGAGCAGCTTGTCGAGGTCCTTCTTGGAGTACTTGCCGATCGGCTGGTCCATGTCGAGCCCGGCACCGCTGAAGACACGGCCGTACCAGCCGTCCATGCTGTAGCCGGGGATCGTGAGCGCCCCCTCGCTGAGGGACTTGGTCTCGTCGTACAGGGCCGTGAGGTCGAAGTCACTGACCGCGCCCGAGCCCTCGCAGCGGGGGCACATGCCGCCGAGGTACACGACCTCGCGCACGACGTCCTTCTCGACCCGGCCGCCCGCCTTCTCGGTGCTCATGACCCCACTCGCCTTGCGAGTCGGGACGTTGAACGAGTAGGCAGTCGGCGGACCGACGTTGGGCTCGCCGAGCCTGCTGAAGAGGATGCGCAGCATCGCGTTGGCGTCCGTGGCGGTGCCGACGGTGGAGCGGGGGTTGGAGCCCATGCGCTCCTGGTCCACGATGATCGCCGTGGTCAGGCCGTCCAGGAAGTCGACCTCCGGCCGCGCCAGCGACGGCATGAAGCCCTGCAGGAAGGCGCTGTAGGTCTCGTTGATCATCCGCTGCGACTCCGCGGCGACCGTGTCGAACACCAGCGAGCTCTTGCCCGAGCCGGAGACACCGGTGAACGCCGTCAGCCGGCGCTTCGGGATCTCGATGCTGACGTCCTTGAGGTTGTTCTCGCGCGCGCCTTGCACGCGGATCATCTCGTGACTGTCGGCCACGTGCTGCGACGGCGCCTTCGTGTCCGGCTTCTTGGCCATGCTCAGCTGACCTCGAAGATGCGGATCATGTTGCCCGCGGGATCGCGAAGCGCGCAGTCTCGGACTCCCCACGGCTGGTCGGTCGGCTCTTGGACGACATCGGCGTCGCCGGCCTGGAGCTTCTCGAAGGTCTCGTCGAGGTCGGGGGTGGCGAGATTGATGCCGGCGAAGGTGCCCTTGGCCATCATCTCCTCGATGACGCGACGTTCGTCGTCGGTGATGCCGGGGTCGGCGGCCGGCGGGTGCAGGACGATCGACGTGTCGGGCTGGCCGTCCGGGCCGACGGTGAGCCAGTGCAACCCGCCGTACTCGACGTCGTTGCGGACCTCGAAGCCGAGGGTGTCGCGGTAGAACGCCAAGGAGGCGTCCGCGTCGTTGTGGGGGAGGTAGGCGTTGTAGATGGAGAGCTTCATGAGCGTCACGCTAGCTGGGGCTCGGGGTTGGGCGCTTCTCGATTCCTGATCGGTCTGGTGACTTTTTTCGCCACGCACGGTGACATGCCCTCCGTGGCCCGCGACCCCTCACTCCGATAGGCGCTGGGCGACACACCGACCAGCTCGGAGAAGCGCGTGCTGAATGTGCCCAGCGACGAGCAGCCGACCGCGAAGCAGACCTCCGTGACGCTGAGGTCGCCACGGCTCAGCAGCGCCATCGCGCGCTCGATGCGTCGTGTCATCAGATAGGAGTACGGCGACTCGCCGTAGGCGACCCGGAACTGACGGCTGAGGTGGCCGGCCGACATGTGCTCGCCGCGGGCGAGCGCCTCGACGTCCAGCGGTTGCGCGTACTCCCGGTCGATCCGGTCGCGGACGCGCCGCAGCCGCGCGAGGTCGCGCAGACGGTCGTCCGCGGCTGGCCTGTTCATCTGCGCAATCGTCCCATGCCCCAGATGACGTGGACTAGTACGTGAGCGCCGTGGCGGGGTCGCGGAGGATGGCGGCGACGTCGGACAGGAACCGTGAGCCCTGCTCGCCGTCGACGATGCGATGGTCGAAGCTCAAGGCAAGGGTGGTGACCCAGCGGGCCACGATCTGGTCGTCGTCACCGACCCACGGGCGCCGCTCGATCGCACCGACGCAGAGGATGCCGGACTCGCCCGGGTTGATGATCGGCGTGCCGGCGTCGACGCCGAAGACGCCCACGTTGGTGATGGTGAACGTGCCTCCGCTGAGCTGAGAGGGCTGGGCCTTGCCGGCGCGTGCGGTGGCGGTGAGGTCGTCGAGCGCCTCGGCCAGCTCCACCATCGACATGCGGTCGGCGTCGCGGATGTTCGGCACCACGAGGCCGCGCTCGGTGGCGGCGGCGATGCCGAGGTTGATCGCGCGCTTGAGCACGATCTCCTGGTTCTCGCCGTCCCACTGCGCATTGAGCTCCGGGGTGTGACGCATGGCCAGGCACACGGCCTTGGCCACGATGAGCGTCGGCGACACCCGGACGTCCCTGAACGCACGATCCCTGCGCAGCCGCTCCACGAGGTCGACGGTGCGGCTGACGTCGAGGGTGACCCACTCCGTGACGTGCGGGGCGGTGAAGGCCGAGGTCACCATCGCGTCGGCCGTCCATTTGCGGACGCCCTTGATCGGGATGCGGACGTCGCCCTGCAGCGGGCCGGTGAGGGTCGCCGTCATGGGGCGGGTCGACTCGCGAGTCGCGACCGACGAGCTCGGCTCGTCGCGGGTCGGCTCCTCGAGGCTGGGCTCCTCGAGGCTGGGCTCCTCGAGGCTGGGCTCGTCGGTGCTCTGCTCCACGGTCTGGGCCACGTACGCCTCGATGTCGGCACGAGTGACCACCGGCCCGTCGGTGGGGACGTCGTCGAGGTCGATGCCGAGATCCTTCGCCAGCTTGCGCACTGGCGGCTTCGCCAGTGCGTGGACGGTGGGCCGTTGTGCGGTGGGCTCGACATCTGGCTCGACGTCGGGCTCGTCGTCGGGCTCGTCGACAGCGGCCTCGGCCTCTCCGGACAGCGGGGCGACCTCGTCCTCGACCGGTGCGTCGACGGGGGCCTCCACCGGTTCGTCTTGCAGCGAGGACACCTTGCGTCGTCGGGACACCTCGCCGGCACGGGGTCCGTAGCCGACGAGCACGGGCTGGCGCTCCTCGACCCCGGCGTCCGCCTCGGCCTCGGCGGGTGGCGCGGCGTCAGGCACGGGAGCCCCGCTCTCGCTCGCCACGATCGAGCCGGCGGTGAGCGTGCTGCTGAAGGCTTCTGCGGCTTCGCGGGCGCCGATGGCGATGATCGGGGTGCCGACCGGGACGGTCTTGCCCTCCTCGACCAGCAGCGCGGTGACGACCCCCGCGTAGGGACTCGGCAGCTCCACGATCGACTTGGCGGTCTCGATGTCGACGATGATGTCGTTGACCTTGACCGTGTCGCCGACGGCAACCCGCCACGTGACGATCTCGGCCTCGGTGAGGCCTTCGCCGACGTCGGGCAGCTTGTACTCGCTCATGCCTTGACTCTCCTAGAACGCGCGCGCTGTGTCGACCGCATCGAGGATGCGATCGATTCCGGGCAGGTAGTCGTCCTCGGCGCGGCTGGGCGGGTAGGGCGTGTCGTAGCCGGTGACTCGCTGCACCGGTGCCTCCAGCGAGTAGAAGCACTCTTCGGTGATGCGGGCCGCGACCTCGGCACCGATGCCGAGCGTTCGCGCCGCCTCGTGGACGACGACGGCGTGACCCGTGCGGCGCACCGACTCGAACACCGGGGCCAGGTCGAGCGGCGAGAGCGTCCGCAGGTCGATGACCTCGAGGTCGAGACCGTCGGCACGCGCCGCCTCGGCGGCTTCGAGGCAGGTGGTGACCGTCGGGCCGTACGTGAGGAGCGTCGCGTGGGTGCCGGCACGCCTGACCTGGGACTCCCACAGCGAAGCGGGCTCGGCGTCGGCATCGACCTCGCCGGCCTCCCAGTAGCGGCGCTTGGGCTCCATGAAGACGATCGGGTCGTCGGAGGCGATGGCCTGCTGGATCATCCAGTAGGCGTCGTGGGCGTTCGACGGAGACACGACCTTGAGCCCGGCGGTCATCACGAACTGCGCCTCGGGGCTCTCGGAGTGGTGCTCGACCGCGCCGATGCCACCGCCGAAGGGAATGCGGATGACCATCGGCATCAGCACCGAGCCGCCGCTGCGGAAGTGCATCTTGGCGACCTGACTGACGATCTGGTCGTAGGCCGGGTAGACGAAGCCGTCGAACTGGATCTCGACGACCGGTCGATATCCGCGGAAGGTGAGGCCGATCGCGGTGCCGACGATGCCGGACTCGGCGAGCGGTGTGTCCATGACCCGGCTCTCTCCGAAGTCCTTCTGCAGCCCGTCGGTGACGCGGAAGACGCCACCCAGCGGCCCGACGTCCTCGCCCATGATGAGGACTCGTTCGTCGGCCTCGAGCGCGGCCCTCAGGCCGGCGTTGATCGCCTTCGCGATCGGCATCTTCTCGCTCATGCTGGGCTCCCCTCGTACTGACCTCGCCAGGCGACGTAGTCACCCTGCTGTTTCCGCAGCTCGTCGGTCTGCTCGACATAGACCGCGTCGAACAGCTCGGCGAGATCGGGGTCGGGCAAGGCCGCGCAGCTCTCGCGCAGGTGTTCGCCCAACAGCTCGGCCTCGGCATCGAGGTCGGTGAAGAACTGCGGCGGGGTGCCGGCGGAGTCGAGGTAGGCGCGGACGCGGTCGAGCGGGTCCTTCGCCTTCCACCGCTCGACCTCGTCGGCCTCGCGGTAGCGGGTGGGGTCGTCGGAGGTGGTGTGGGCGCCGATGCGGTACGTGACCGCTTCGATGAGCGTCGGGCCACCGCCGTCGCGGGCCTGCTGGAGTGCGGCTGTGGTGACCGCGTGGATGGCGAGGACGTCATTGCCGTCGACACGGAGGCCACGGAAGCCGAACCCGCTCGCGCGCTGCGCAATCGGGACGGCCGTCTGGCGGGCGATCGGGACACTGATCGCGTACTGGTTGTTCTGGCAGAAGAACACGACGGGTGCGTGGTTGACCGCCGCGAAGTCGAAGGCTTCCATGACGTCGCCCTGGCTGCTCGCTCCGTCGCCGAAGTAGGCGATGACGGCGGCGTCGCGATCAGGATCGCCGGTGCCGACCGAGCCGTCGAGCGTCAGGCCCATGGCGTAGCCGGTGGCGTGCAGGGTCTGGGCGCCGATGATGATGCTCGGCAGGCCGTACCCGTGCTCCGCCGGGTCCCATCCGCCGAGCTCGACGCCGCGAACCCAGCCGAGCAGGTTGGCGGGCTCCACGCCGCGGCACCAGGCGACCCCGTGGTCGCGGTAGGTGCCGAAGGCGAAGTCCTGGGTGCGCAGGGCGCGGCCGGATCCGATCTGGGCAGCTTCCTGACCAAGGGCAGGTGGCCACAGACCGATCTCGCCATGGCGCTGGAGAGCAAACGCCTCGGTGTCGATGCGGCGGGCCAGCACGAGATCGCGGTACAGACCGCGGATCGACGCGTCATCGCCATCGAAGTGGAACTCGGGGTGCTCGACGCGCTCGCCATCTGGCGTGAGCAGCTGTACGAGCGGAAGGTCGTCACCGACCTGGTCGGGCATGGGTGCGCTCATGCGACTCCCTCATCTCGGCCGGTCGCGAGGTTGTCGCACCGGTTCGACTTGGTGCCGGTCTTCGACGCTCGTGGGTGGTGAACGACGAGGAACGGGCAAGACGTGACTGCTGTCACATCTGCATGCCCACCGTATCCCGCGGGGCTGCCCAACTCCAATCGGCTGGCCGTCTCCGTCAGGACCGGCGCCAGCGCTCCGCGGCGTCGAGGAAGCGGTCGTTCACGGCAGGGTCGCCGATGCTCACGCGGACGCCGTCGCCGGCGAAGGGACGAACCGACACCGGGCCGCAGGACGCCGCGAAATCAAGGGCGTCCTCGCCGAGGGGGAGCCACACGAAGTTGGCCTGGCTGTCAGGCACCTGCCAGCCCTGGTCGCGCAGCGCGGCAAGCACGCGGACGCGCTCGGCGACGATCGCGTCGACCCGCTCGCCGAGCGCGTCGGCCGCGTCCAACGAGGCCACGGCAGCCGCCTGGGCGACGTCCGTGACACTGAACGGTGCGATGGCCTTGCGGATGGCCAGTGCGACGTCCGGCACGGCGATCGCGTAGCCGACCCGCAGCCCGGCGAGCCCGAACGCCTTGGAGAACGTGCGCAGCACGACGACGTTCTCGTGGTTCATCAGCGCCAGCCCGCTCGCGGCGTCCTCCTGGCGCACGAACTCCACGTACGCCTCGTCGACGACGACGATCACGTCGTCCGGCACCGCGTCGACGAAGCGCTCGAGCTCGGCATGGGTCGCCGCCGGGCCGGTCGGGTTGTTGGGCGTGCAGACGATGACGACACGCGTGCTCTCGGTGACGGCGGCGGCCATCGCGTCGAGGTCGTGGGTGGCGTCCGGGCGCAGCGGTACGCGGATCGTGCGCGCGCCGGTGAGGTCGGCTCCGATCGGGTAGGCCTCGAAGGAGCGCCACGCGTAGATGATCTCGTCGCCCTGCTCGCAGAACGCCGTGAGCAGGGAGAACAGGACAGCGACCGAGCCGGTGCTGGCGGCGAACCGCTCCGGCGGAAGGTCGAACCTGTGGGCCAGGGCGGCGTACAGGTCGGTGGTGCCGGCGTCGGGATAGCGGTTGACCCGGCCCATGGCCTCGGCGGTCTTCTCCATGACACCGGGCAGGGGCGGATACGGGTTCTCGTTGCTGGAGAGCTTGAGGTCGTCGCTCTCGGCGGGCTTGCCGGGCTGGTAGACGGGGATGTCGTCAAGGGCCCGACGCGCGTTCGGTTTCATGGGCGCTCTCCGCGCGGGGTGGCCATGGGGCCGAGGCTAGCCACGTCCACTGGGGCACAATCCTCGGGTGACGGCTCGCGACGCCCGATGGGGCTACCCCCTCGTGCTCCTCGCGGCCGTGCTGTTCGGTCTGAACGCCGGGGTCTCCCGCATCCCGCTTCGGGGCGGCACTCCGACCGACACGTTCACCACCGTCCGCATCACCGCGGCGTTCTTCGCGTTCGTGCTCATCGCGCTGGTGGTCGACCGATCCGCTCTACGCGTCCCGCGCGGCCGTGCGCTGGTCCTGATCGCCGCACTGGGCATGGCCGGGTTCGCCGGCGTGCAGTGGACGTACAACGTCGCGATCACCCGTCTGCCGCTCAGCATCGCCCTGCTGCTGGAGTACCTCGGGCCGGTGCTGGTGGTGCTCTGGGTGCGGTTCGCCAGACGCGAGCACGTCCACCCGCGAATGTGGCCGGCGCTGGTGCTGGCCGTGGGCGGACTCGCCGTGGTCACCCAGGTCTGGAAGGGCTTGTCGCTCGACGGGCTCGGCGTCGCCATGGCCCTCGGCGCGGCCGTGTGCTTCGCGGCGTACTTCCTGCTCGGCGAGCACACCGGGAGTGCGGACGTGGGAGACCCCCTGCACGTCATCCTGTGGGCGTGCGCTGCCGCCACGGTGATGATGAACCTCGTGCAACCGGCCTGGACGGCGGACGCGCTCGGCGACGACGTCTCGATGCTCGGCAGGTTCGCCGACACCACGCTACCCGCGTGGGCCGCGATGGCCTGGGTCGTCGCTGCTGGGAACGGTGTTGCCCTTCTTTCTCTTGCTCATCGCGCTGCAAATGCTCTCCGCGACGGTCGTCAGCGTCGTGGCGATGCTCGAGCCGGTCGTGGCGGCCCTCGTCGGCTGGGTGTGGTTCGCCGAGACGCTGAACCCGGTACAGCTCGTGGGCATGGCGGCGGTGCTCGCCGGCATCCTGCTGGCCCAGACCGCCCGCGACGTCCAGCCGTCCCTGCCACCCCCGCAGTAGCCGAGGAGCGACTGCAACAATCGGCGCATGACCCGATTCCTGATGTCCTGGATCCTCAGCGCCGCCGCGCTGGCCGCCGCCGCCGGACTGCTCGGCGAGCACATGAACATCGGTGCAGCCGCCGACACGAACCAGGAGCGCCTGATCGCCCTCGCGATCGTCGCACTCGTCTTCAGCCTGATCAACACGTTCGTCGCGCCCGTCGTCAAGACGCTGTCGCTGCCGTTCATCGTCCTGACGCTCGGCCTGTTCCTGCTGGTCATCAACGCACTCCTGCTGCTCCTGACCGACTGGATCTCCGGCAAGCTCGACGTCTCGTTCTACGTCGAGAACTTCGGCTGGGCCCTGCTCGGCGCGATCGTCATCTCGGTCGTGAACGCCGTCCTCGGGACGTTCGCCCGACGCGCATGACCGACGGCGCACCGTTCCGGATCGCCATCGTGTGCCTGGGCAACATCTGCCGGTCGCCGATGGCCCAGGTCGTGCTGGAGGACCGGCTCGAACGGGCCGGGCTCGCCGACCAGGTCGAGGTCGTCTCCGCCGGCACGGGCGACTGGCACGTCGGCGAGGCGATGGACAGCCGCGCCGCGGCCACGCTGACCGACGCCGGCTACGACGCCACCCGGCACGTCGCCCAGACGTTCACGACCGATTGGTACGCCGAGCACGACCTCCTGCTCGCGATGGACGCGAGCAACCGCGCCGACATCACGGACCTGGCGCCGACCGTCGAGGCGCAGGAGCAGGTGCGCATGTTCCGCGAGTTCGACCCGGAGGCGTCCGACGGGGACGACGAGGTTCCCGACCCCTGGTACGGCGGCGCCGAGGGATTCGCCGAGGTGCTCGCGATGGTGGAGCGCACGGCCGACGAGATCATCTCCCGCCTTCCGGAGATCGCGCCGGGAGTCAAGCGGTAGCGTCGACGGCATGGCACGCATGGCAGGTACCGCCGCACGCGCGGAGGCACTGCTCGGCCACGGTGTCGTCTCCACCACCCCGGTGGCCGGCGGTGACATCTGCACCGCCACCCGACTGCGATTGAGCGACGGGCGCAGCGCGGTCATCAAGACCCGGCCCACGCCGCCCGAGGGCTTCTTCGCTCGCGAGGCCGAGGGACTGCAGTGGCTCGCCGACGCCGGCGGTGCCAACGTCCCGGAGCTGTTGGCCGTGTCCGACGACTGCATCATCCTCACCTGGGTGGAACCGGGAAAGCCGTCCGGCGACGTCGCCGAGCGGTTCGGACGCGCCCTCGCCGAGACGCATGCCGCCGGTGCGCCACAGTTCGGTGCCGACGTCGATGGGTTCATCGGGCTCGCGCCGCTCCCGAACCGCACGCTGCCGACGTGGCCGGAGTTCTACGCGTCGCGCCGGGTGATGCCGTACGTCCGCGCTGCCCAGGATCGTGAAGCGCTCAGTCACGAGCAGGCCATGATCATCGAGGCGGCGATGAAGCGCATCCACGACCTCGCCGGCGACCCGGAGCCACCGGCACGCGTTCACGGCGACCTGTGGTCGGGCAACATCATCTGGGGCACCGACGGCGAGGCGTGGATCATCGACCCCGCCGCGCACGGCGGCCACCGCGAGACCGACCTCGCGATGATGGCGCTGTTCGGCCTCCCGCACCTGCAGCGGGTCATCGACGCCTACGAGGAGGCAGCACCCCTGCCCGAGGGGTGGAAGGACCGGGTCGCGTTGCATCAGCTGCACCCGCTGCTCGTCCACGCCGTCCTGTTCGGCGGCACCTACGGCTCCCGCGCCGCCTCCGCTGCGCAGACCCTCCTCGACGGGCCGTCCGAGGAGTGACTCCACCCTCCGGGATCGCGGTCTAAGAGAAACCTCAGCCACGCACGGCACACTGGGGTCATGCGGATTCTTGTCGTGGACGACGACCGGGCAGTGCGCGACTCGCTGCGCCGGTCGCTGGAGTTCAACGGCTACACGGTCGACCTGGCCTCCGACGGCGCCGAGGCGCTCGTCCGAGTGCCGCAGGTCGACCCCGACGTCATCGTGATGGACGTGATGATGCCGCGGCTCGACGGGCTCGAGGCCACGCGGGCGCTGCGCAGCGCCGGCAACGACGTCCCGATCCTCGTGCTCACGGCGCGGGATGCCGTCACCGACCGCGTCGACGGGCTCGATGCCGGCGCCGACGACTACCTCACCAAGCCGTTCGCGCTCGACGAGCTGCTCGCCCGCGTTCGTGCGTTGCACCGTCGTTCGTCTCGCCGAGCCGACCTGGAGGCCGACGAAGCCCCGCTGACGTTCGCCGACCTGACCCTCGACCCGGTCACGCGCGACGTCTCTCGCGGTGAGCGCAAGCTGTCGCTGACGCGCACCGAGTTCGCCCTGCTCGAGCTGTTCCTGCGCCGTCCGAAACGAGTGCTCGAGCGCTCGTTCATCCTCGAGGAGGTCTGGGGCTTCGACTTCCCGACCACGGCCAACTCGCTGGAGGTCTACGTCGGGTACGTCCGGCGCAAGCTCGAGGCCGAGGGCGAGGACCGGCTGCTGCACACCGTGCGCGGCGTCGGCTACGTCCTGCGCGAGACGCCGCCATGACCGAAGCCGCAGAACCCGTCAGGACAGGGGGCCGTGGCCGGTCCGCCGTCGGCACGGTTCATCGGCTCATCCAACCCCTGACGGCTCGCGCGTCGCTCGCGATGCGCGTCGCCCTCCTGACCACCGCCGCGGTCGCGGTCACCCTCGCGGCCGTGAGCGCGCTCGTGTTCGTCACGGTGCGCGCGGAGTTCGAGAGCTCGCTCGACGAGTCGATGCTCAAGCGGGCCAACGCCGCGGTCAACGCCGGCTACACCCCGGCGACGGAGGAGCTCGACCTCGCGGGCATCAAGATCTTCGTCGTGCGCGGCGGCCAGATCTTCAGCCGCCGTGGCGACGACGCCGCGCTGCCGCTCAACAACCACGAGATCGAGGTGTCGATCGGCCAGGCCAAGAGCTCGCGCCGCACCACCACGCTCGACGGCGAGCCGTACCGCGTCGTCGCCGTTCAGGCCGGGGAGGGATCGGCGCTCGTGCTCGCGCAGCCGATGGAGTCGGTCCAGGGTGCACTCGAACGGCTCAAGCTCATCCTGCTCCTCGCCAGTGCGGCCGGTGTCGTGCTCGCCGGCGGTGCCGGCTGGGTGGTCGCCACCAACGGCCTCCGTCCGGTGCGCCGACTCACCGCCGCCGCGGAACGCGTGGCCCGGACGTCCGAGCTGCACCCGATCCAGGTCACCGGGCACGACGAGCTGGCCCGCCTCACCACGTCGTTCAACCAGATGCTCCTCGCGCTCGACGCGTCGCAGGAGCGCCAGCGGCAGCTCGTGGCGGACGCCGGGCACGAGCTGCGCACGCCCCTCACCAGCCTGCGCACCAACATCGAGCTCCTGGGGCAGGCCGCCGAGAACCCCGACCGAGAGCTCACCGCGGCCCAGACCGCCGAGATCATGGACGACGTCCGCGCACAGCTGCAGGAGCTGACCACCCTGGTCGGCGACCTCGTCGAGCTGGCCCGCGACGAGCCGATGTCGCGCGACCCCGAGGAGCTCGACCTCGCCGACACCGTCGCGTCGGCCCTCGATCGCGTGCGTCCGCGCGCCCCTGGACTGACGTTCGACGTCGACGCCGAGTCGTGGCCGACCATCGGCGAGCCACCGCTGCTGGAGCGCGCCGTGACGAACCTGCTCGACAACGCGGCGAAGTGGAGCCCGGAGGGCGGCACGGTCACCGTGCGCCTCGTCGACGGTGTGCTCACGGTGAGCGACGACGGGCCCGGGATCTCCGCGGCCGACCTGCCGCACGTGTTCGACCGCTTCTACCGCTCCAGCGAGGCCCGCACCTTGCCGGGCTCCGGGCTCGGGCTGTCGATCGTGCGACGGGCCGCCGAGCGTCACGGTGGCACCGTGACCGCGGAGTCTCCTCCGGGCGGTGGGAGCGTCTTCACGATGTCCGTGCCTACCTCGAGCGACTAGCTCAGGCCGACCGCCGTCTCCAAGTTCTTCCCGCCCTCACACACGCGCCTCAGCGCGTTCTCAGCCATGGGGGAGAATGTATAGACATGAGCGACCCGAATGATCCCTTCGCCGCACAGCCGTACATCGATCCGTCCAAACGCGGAGCCAAGACGGACACGCAGGACGTGCCACGTGCGGGACAGCCGGCTGACGATGCGCCGGTGGAGGACGCCACACCGGACCCGGTGACGGACACGACTGAGGACACCGTCCAGGTCGACCAGGACGCGGAGGAGACCGTCCAGGTCGATCGGGACACCGAGGACACCCTCCAGGTCGATCGGGACACCGAGGACACCGTCCAGGTCGACCAACCGCCGGCCGCCCGGGACACGAGCTCCACGCACGAGATGCCGGCCGTTGCCGACCGCACACCGCAGGACCGGGCGGACGACGGATCTGATGACGGTCGTGAGCCCACCGTCATGCTGCCGGTCGACACGCAGGACGACGGCGCGGCGCCACCTCCCCGTCGCGGGCGTCGCCGCCTCGCCGGCGCGCTCGCACTGATCGTCCTCGCCGCGGGCGCAGGTGTCGGCGGTGCCGTCGCCTACGACGCGATCAAGGGCAACGACAGCAACATCATCAGCTCGCTCGACGCCGATTCGGACACCGGCTCTGCACCCGCCGGCGAGATCGAGCAGGTCGCCCAGAAGCTCCTTCCGTCCGTGACCCAGGTCAACGTGTCCGGCGCCGGGCAGGCCGGATCCGGCACGGGCATCATCATCAGCAGCGACGGCCAGATCCTCACCAACAACCACGTCGTGGAATCCGCCGCCGACGGCGGGTCGATCACGGTCGCGTTCAACGACGGCACCAACGCGAAGGCCGAGATCCTCGGTCGCGACGCCGTCACCGACCTGGCGGTCATCAAGGCCGAGGGCAAGAGCGGACTCCAGCCGGCCACGCTCGGCACGTCGGCCGACCTGAAGGTCGGCCAGGAGGTCGTGGCGATCGGTTCGCCGTTCGGCCTCGAGAGCACGGTGACGAGCGGCATCATCAGCGCGCTCAACCGGCCCGTCGCCTCGTCCGACGCCGGCGGGAACGACCAGACGGTGTTCCCGGCGATCCAGACCGACGCGGCGATCAACCCCGGCAACTCCGGTGGCCCGCTCGTCGACCTGCAGGGACGGGTCATCGGCATCAACTCTGCTATCCGCTCGAACGGGACCACGTCGACCGACGCCGGCTCGATCGGTCTCGGCTTCTCCATCCCGATCGACCTCGCCAAGAGCGTCTCGCAGCAGCTCGTCAAGGGCGACAAGGTGCAGCACGCGCGCATCGGCGTCACCGTCGGTCCGGCGATCGCGAAGGACGACATCACCGCCATCGGTGCCGAGGTCAAGGAAGTCACCAAGGGCAGCGCAGGCGACGACGCCGGGCTCAAGGAGGGTGACGTCATCACCGCGGTGAACGACAACCCGATCGTGAGCTCGAACGCCCTGGTGGCGGCGATCCGCGGCTACCAGCCGGGCGAGACGATCACGCTCACCTACCAGCGTGGCGGCGAGGAGCGGACCGCCAAGGTCAAGCTCGAGTCGGACGGCGGCAAGCTCGGCAGCTGAGCCGGACGAGGTCCGTCTGGAATCCGCGTGTGGATGTCCGATTTTCGCTCGTGGACCGTGGGTACC
Organism: uncultured Actinomycetota bacterium; assembly: GCA_963726885.1. Lineage (GTDB taxonomy): Bacteria > Actinomycetota > Actinomycetes > Propionibacteriales > Nocardioidaceae > Aeromicrobium. Next base: position 25,334 of record CAVSDS010000015.1, read on the forward strand.
GGGCCCTAACGTGGACAGGTGAGCACACCGCCGATCACCAAGCCTGAGCGACGCTGGTACGACCTCACCGGGCGCGACCTGTCCATCGGGGCTCTCGGCATCACGGTCGTGCTCTGGGCGTCGGCCTTCGTCGGCATCCGCGACGCCGCCGACTCCTTCTCGGCCGGGCCGCTGTCGCTCGGTCGTCTCGTGGTCGCCGCCGTCGTCCTCACCGTGCTGGCCAAGCCGTGGCGTCACCGTCTTCCGAGCGGGCGACCGCTCCTCCTGCTCGTGCTCGCCGGAGTCAGCTGGTTCGGCGCCTACAACGTCGCGCTGAACGCCGGTGAGCAGCAGGTCGACGCCGGCACGGCCGCGCTCGTGGTCACCGTCGGTCCCATCCTCATCGCGCTGTTCGCCGGAGTGCTGCTCAAGGAAGGCTTCCCCAAGCCGCTGTTGATCGGCATCGCCGTCGCCGCTTCGGGCGTCGTGCTCATCTCCCTCAGCACCCGTGACGAATCGGCGGTCGACACCGCCAGCACCACGGGCGTGCTGCTGTGCCTGGCGGCAGCGCTGCTCTACGCCATCGGCGCCCTCGCCCAGAAGCCCACGTTGACGGTCGTCACGCCGGTCATGTCGGTGTGGCTGATGTGTGTCGTCGGCGCGGTGGTCTGCCTCCCCTACCTCCCCGCGCTGGTGCGCGAGACGGGCGCCGCGTCCACGACGAACATCATCTGGGTGATCTACCTCGGGGTGTTCCCGACCGCGATCGGCTTCAGCACCTGGTCGTACGCGCTCAAGCGGCTCAGTGCTGGTCAGGTCGCCTCGGCCACCTACCTCGTGCCGGCCGTGGCGACGCTCATCTCCTGGGTGATGCTCGACGAGGTCCCGGCGGCGCTCGCGTTCGTCGGCGGCGGCCTGTGCCTCATCGGCGTGGCCATCACGCGCTACCGCCGGCGGGCCCCGGCCGTTCCGCCGGAGTCGCCGGCCTAGCCGAGGAGCTGGGTCACCAGGTCGCGCAGGATGGCGTAGCCGTTCTGGGTGAGGATCGACTCCGCGTGGAACTGCACGCCGCGGAAGTGCGGTCCGGAGAGCAGGTGCACGTCGCCGTCGTCATCGGCCTCCACCGTGACGCCGTCCGGCAGTCCCCCATCGGGAACGCGCGCGACGAAGGTGTTGTAGAAGCCCACGGTCTCCGGACGGTCGAGCACGGTGAGCCGGCTCTGCGTGCCCTGGAACACGATGTCCTTGAACGCGAGGTCGAGGCCGAGCTGGCGGCTCAGCACCTGGTGGCCGAGGCACACCGCGAGGAAAGGCCGACGGGCTTCGAGGAGCCCTGCAATTACGCCGTCGAGGACGGCGATCTTGGTGTCGTCGGTGTCGCGGGGATCGCCCGGACCAGGCCCGACGACGACGAGGTCGTATCCGTCGAGGGCCCCGTCCCTGTACTCGTCGTGACGCACGACGTCCGTGGTCATGCCGAGCACGCCGAACACGTGCGACAGCATGTTGACGAAGTCGTCCTCGCCGTCGAGCACCACCACGCGCTGGCCGACGAGCGACGGCACGGGTGGCGTGCCCGACTGGTCGGTGAGCCAGAACTGGCTGAGTCGCTGGTTGCGGGAGCCGAGCGCGATGAGCACGTCCTCCTCGCGGGTGAACGCGTCGAATCCCTCCACCGGATCCGGAGCCTGGTCCACCAGCCCGAAGGCGCTGAGGATGCCGGACGCCTTGGCCCAGGTCTCCTTCGTCTCGTAGGCGGGGTCCGAGTCGCGCACGAGCGTCGCGCCGGCGGTGACCTTCACGTTGCCGTCGAGGTCGACGTCGGCCGTGCGAATGAGGATGGGCGCGTCCATGACCGGGAGCCCTTCCTCGTCGCGGCCGATGAGGGCGGCGACGGAGGCGTAGTAGCCGCGGCCGTGCTCCTCATACTGCTTGATCAGACGGCACGCGTTCTCGACCGGGCTGCCGGTGACGGTGGCGGCGAACATCGAGTCGCGCAGCACCTCCCGCACGTCACGGTGCGTGCGTCCGGCCAGCAGGTACTCGGTGTGGACGAGGTGGCTCATCGGCTTGAGGTACGGGCCGAGCACCAGGCCGCCCTCGTGGCAGATGTCGCACATCATCTTGAGCTCCTCGTCGACCACCATGAAGAGCTCGTAGATCTCCTTCTCGTCCTCGAGGAAGCGCAGCAGCTCGCGTTTGCGGTCGGCGTGGGTGTCGAGGCCCCGCATGCGGAACGTGCCGCTGATGGGGTTCATCCGCACCTGGCCGTCCTCGACGCTGACGTGCCGCTCCGGGCTCGCCCCGATGAGGTAGCGGTCGCCGGTGAAGATGCAGAACGTCCAGAAGGCGCCCCGCTCTCGCTCCAGCAGCCGGCGGAACACGGCGAGCGCCCGGTCGTGGTTCCAGTCGGCGACGCGAGCGCGGTAGTGGCGCCCGATCACCAGGTTGGCGCCTTCGCCGCAGCCGATCTCCTCGTCGATCACATGCCGCACCATGTCGGCGTAGTCGTCGTCGGACGTCTCGAAGCCGCCGCGGTCGGCCAGCTCGATCGGCGTCTCCGGCAGCTCGGCAAGCAGCTCGTCGAGCGGGACGTCACGCTGCACGGCCGCCTCGATGACGCTCAGCGGCGTGCCGTCCTGGTGTGCCTCGAACCCGCGCTCGCGGGCCTGCGCGAACGGCACCAGCACCAGGTGGTCCCAGCGGCGGACCGCGCCTGTCTCGAGGGGGACGTCGGCCAAGGTCTCGACATCCGTGCGCGGGCCACCGACGAGCGTGACGGTGTCGGCGTCGCGCACGCGGATGAGGGCGAAGGCCGGTTGGGCCAGCAGATCGTCGAGCATGAGGCGTCGATCCTATCGGCGTCGTGACACGGCCCGGATGACATGCTGGCCGCGTGGACCACCTGATCGATGTCGACCTCGTGCGACGCGACCTCGCGCAGCTCGTCAGCTATGCCAGCGTCGGCGGCAGCGAGTCCGAGGTCGCCGTGCAGCGCTGGTGCGCCGCGACGCTCCAGGGCCTCGGGCTCGACGTCGACCTGTGGCGACTCGACCTCGACGAGCTACGAGCCCATCCCGACTACCCCGGCGAGGAGGTCGAGCGCGAAGAGGCCTGGGGATGCGTTGGTGTGTCCGGGGAGGGGACGCCGGCCCTGATCCTGAACGGTCACGTCGACGTCGTGCCGCCCGGCGAGCACGAGTGGTGGACCGGCGCCGACCCGTGGGACCTGCACGAGCACGACGACGAGTGGTTCGGCCGCGGTGTCTGCGACATGAAGGGCGGCGTGGTGGCGATCCTCGCGGCCGTACGGACCGTCGGCGAGGTGCTCAACCGGCCGTTCGCCGTGCACACCGTGATCGGCGAGGAGGACGGTGGCATCGGCACGTTCGGCACGCTGCGCCGCGGGCACACCGGCGACGCGTGCCTCATCGCCGAGCCGACCGCCGGGGAGATCGTCGCCGCCAACGCCGGCGCTCTCACGTTCCGCCTCGAGGTGCGCGGCCTCGCCACCCACGGCTCGCTCGCCGGGCTCGGCATCAGCTCCGTCGACCTGCTGGAGAGCGTCCGGGCCTCGCTGCGCCGTCTCGACGAGAAGCGGAACGTCTCCCCACCGGCACCGTTCCGCGTCCGGCCGTGGCCGATCTCGACCGGCATCGTGAGCGCCGGCGCGTGGGCCAGCACCGTGCCCGACTACCTCGTCGCCGAGGGACGCTTCGGCGTCAAGCCCGGCGAGTCGTTCCGCGACGCGATGGCGGAGTTCGAGCAAGCGGTGAGAGAAGCCGACGACCCGTGGTTCCGCGAGCACCCGGTGGAGGTCAGCTGGCCGGGTGGGCGGTTCGCGGCCGGCTCGCTCCCCTCAGGCCACCCGTTCGGTGAGGAGGTGGCGTCGGCGGTGGAGGCCGCCGGTGGCGACCGACCGGAGCTCGTCGGCGCGCCCTACGGTTCCGACCTGCGTCAGTACGCCGCCGTCGGCATCCCCACCGTCCAGTTCGGCCCGGGCACGATCCAGAACGCCCACGCCGTCGACGAGCACGTGGCCATCGACGAGGTCGTCCGGTGTGCCGAGACCTACGCCAGGCTGCTGATCAGCCGCTGCAGCTGACTCAGCGCGGGGACGTCTCCACCTCGGTGTACTCGGCCACGTTGATGGTGCCGCCCGGCTCGAACGTGACCGGCTGGAGGCCGGCCGGCTTGCCGTCGCGGAACGTCACGACCGTCACCTGCGCGGAGCGCCGCAGCTTGCTGCCCAGCGCGAACGTGTAGACGGCGCCACCGGTGGAGCCGGTCGTCAGGGTGGTGGTGGTTCGGCCGTTCGCCCCCTCGATCACCTCCGGGCCCACCTGACGATGCAGGTGGCCGGACAGCACCAGGTCGACGCAGCCGCTCTCGGATGCCTTGCGGGCCGAGGCCGCGCTGTGCACCACCAGCACGTCCACACGATCGTCGTCACAAGCGACCTTGGTCAGGCGCTTGTCCTGCTGGCCGATCGCCTCGATGTTGTCGTCCTCGTTGCCGTCGTAGCCGGCCGTCAGGCCCAGAGCTTCGCGGGTCGCTCGAGCCGAGGAAGCGGATGCCGTCGATGTCGACGGGGCGCCCGTTGAGCACCCGGAAGCCCCGGTTCTTCATCGCATCCGTGACGCTGCTGCCCTGGTCGTGGTTGCCCGCCACCGCCACGACCGACGAGCCACGGAACTCCCGGGCGAGGGAGTTGATGCTGAACGTCTCCCAGCTGCCGCCGTTCGACGTGTCGTCGCCCAGGTCGATGAGCAGGTCCGAACGGGCTCGCACGGCGATCGCGCGGGCGACGGGATCCATGCCGATGTTGTCGTGGCGGTCGGTGACGACGAGCGCCGTGGTCTCGCCCGACTCCGGACGCCGGATGTCGGCGGTCGCGGCCCGCAGGGCCAGTGCGCCGTAGAAGACCACCGAGTCGTGGTACGTCTCGAGTGCGCCTTGCACGAGCGCCTTGCTTCCCTCGGTGGCCGAGCCGTTGACGACCTCGACCTGGTCGAGCACCGGGTCGCTCGGCACGTCGGGGAAGGCCTGCACGAGCGGCACCCATGACGTCGCGCGACGCCCTTGCCCCTGCTCGGGCACGGCGACCAGCACGATCGACGCAACGACCACCACGCCCAGGAAGGCGGCGACCGTGCCCTGGGTCCGCGACGGGTGGTGGGCCGCCCGCAGGATGTGGGCCCGTCGCTCCGGGCCGACCGCCAGCCACGTGAGGGCGACGCCGACGGCCACCAGCACGCCGACACCCACGCCGCGCAGGAGCGCCGCCTCGAGCATCTCCTGCACCGCGTCGCGCACGGCCGCGATCTCGCCCTCCGGCTGGCTGGCGATGACGGCGTCGCGCGCCACGAGCTGGTCGAGGTTCTCGACCTCGGCGTTGCCCAGCGAGATGTCCACCCCGATGCCGGCCACGGTCTCGGCGGGCAGCCGCACCTGCGGGAGCAGCGGCCCGAAGTCGAGCGTGGCGTAGCCGTCGAGGACAGGGACGATCGTGGCGTCGTGCGCCCCGATGACGATGTGCCGCTCACTGTGCACGAACGTGCTGAGCGCCACGGGAGCCCCGACGGCGACGGCGATGACCAGCAGGGCAAGGGCCAGCAGCCACTGCCTCACGCTGGGGAGACGTCCCCTGGTGCGTCCTGCCATCAGCCCGACCTCACGCGATGGTGGAGCGCCACTGGTCCGTGCTGGCCACGGTCGTGAGTCGCTGGGTGGCTCGGGTGAGGGCGACGTACAGCGTGCGCCAGCCCGAGTCGGACTCCTCGGTGATCGCGTCAGGCTCGACCACGACGACGCCGTCGAACTCCAGCCCCTTGGTCTCGAGACCCTCGAGGACCCGCAGCCGGTCGGCGTGGTCGACCAGGAGTGCACCGAGCGTCTCGCGCGTCGCATCGAGAGCGGCACGAGACGTGACGACGGCGACGGTGCCCTCGACCGTCGCGAGCATCGCCTCCGTGCGCGTGACGATCTCCGCCGGCAGCGCGGAAGCCTCGACGACGTGGTGCTCGGGGTGCTCGCCGGTGCGGCGGACTGCGTCGGCCAGGTCGGGGTCGGACACGGCAACAGCCGCGACCTGCGCGGCGAGGTCGTAGATCTCGGCCGAGTTGCGGTAGTTGGTGGACAGCCGGAACACGTGCTCGGGCTTGCCCTCCAGCGCCTCGGCGCGGGCGCGCGCCGACTCATCCGGGTGCGGCCAGGACGCCTGCGCCGGGTCGCCGACGATGGTCCAGCTGGCATGACGTCCGCGGCGCGCGAGCATCCGCCACTGCAGTGGTGAGAGGTCTTGTGCCTCGTCGACCAGCACGTGGGCATAGCCGTCGTCCTCGATGCTGCGGGTCGCTCGCAGCCGGTCCTCGTAGTCGTCGCGCTCGCGCCGCTCGAAGCTCATGAGCTGGCGCGGCCCGTCATCGTCGTCGTCGCCGGTGTGGGGCACTTCGCCGACCAGGTAGCGGAGCTCGTCGATGAGTGGAACGTCCTCGATGCGCGGCTCGCGCTCGTCGTCGATGCCGTCCCAGGACGCCTTGAGAGCGGTGAGCTCGTCGGCGCTGAACGATCCGTCGGCCAGCTCGGCGATGCGATAGCGCAGCGCGCGCCACAGCTCGACGGCGTCGACCGGCGGCCACCAGGCCTCGACGAAGTCGACGAACGCGTCGTCGGAGGCGATGGTGTCGGCGAAACCCTTCTCGCCCTTCTCGAGCGCGCGCTCTCCTGCCACCTGACTCCACAGGGCGTCGACGAGCGCGGCCGGCGCACGCGTGTAGGCGCGGTTGCGCTTCTGGCCCGAGAGCAGCTGGCGGCGGACGGCCGACAGCTGGCGGGCGTCGAGGCGCAGCACGTCGTCCTTGTAGAAGTAGCGGAACTCGGTGGGCTCGCCATGCTGCGGGGACGACGCCAGCCGGCGCAGCACCGGCATCATGCGCGACGATCCCTTGGCTGCCGCGGCCACCGCGTCGTCGTGACGGGTGGCCTTGACGCCGTCGACGACCTCGCCGAGCGAGCGCAGCGTCACGCTCGTCTCACCGAGGCTCGGCAGCACCCGCTCGATGTAGTTCATGAAGACGTTGGACGGACCGACCACGAGCACGCCGCCGGACTCGAAGCGCCGACGGTCGGTGTAGAGCAGGTAGGCGGCACGGTGCAGGGCCACGACGGTCTTTCCGGTGCCCGGGCCGCCGCCGATGATCGTGGCGCCGCGGCTGGGGGCGCGGATGGCTTCGTCCTGCTCCTTCTGGATGGTGGCGACGACGGAATGCATGGAGCTGTCGCGAGCCCGGCTCAGGCTGGCCAGCAGCGCACCCTCTCCGACGACCTCCATGTCGTCGGGAGCGTGGTCGGCATCGAGCAGGTCGTCCTCCACCCCGACGACGCGGTCGCCGGAGCAGCGCAGGACGCGACGCCGGATGACGCCGGCAGGGTCCTGCGCGGTGGCTTGATAGAAGACGGCGGCCGCGGGCGCGCGCCAGTCGACGAGCAGGATCTCGCGGTCGGCGTCCCGCACCCCGATGCGGCCGATGTAGCGGGACTCGCCGTCGAGGAGATTGAGTCGCCCGAACACGAGCCCGTCGTGGGCGGCGTTGAGCGCAGAGAGGCGACGGGACGCCTGGAAGACCATGGCGTCGCGCTCGACGAGACCGCCCTCGTTGCCGATGTGTCCTCGGGCGAACCCCTCGGCGACGAGCGACTGGGCGACCTTTGCGGACTCCTCGAGACGCTCGTACACCGTGTCGACGTACGTCTGCTCCGCAGCGATCTCACGCTGCTCGACGTTGGAGGATGCCACCGGTCTCCCCAGTTCGATCAATCAGTTCCCGGATACAGAACTGACCATTCTATGCGGTCCCGCCAGCACCCCGCACCACCACGCCCACGGTGTGAGCCACTGATTCCCGGTGGCATGCCGGGCGCAGGCGACAGATGTCGCACCGACACGACGATGTGCCTGCGAACACCGGCGTCCGCGGGCGATACTGGAGGGGTCGGAAGGATGCGCATGGGCCACGGGTTCCGCTCGTCACTCCGGCTGGCCGCCACGGTCGCCGCGGCAGCCGCCGTCATGGGGGCAGCCGCGACCACCCGGCGCGTGCTCAGCCAGCCGGCAGCGGACCCACCCCGCCACCGAGCGCAGCGCGGCTACGTGGACCGGACTCGCTCGACACGCCCCGTGAAGCCCGTTCTCACCCCCACGATCGTCGACACCGTCATCGTCGCACCCGCGATCGTCGTCACCGAGGAGCTCGGTGCAAGGCCATCCGCCTACCACCCGTACGGTCCCGAGCCCTGCCGCGTCCCGTCCCGCGGCATCGAGATTCCCCGTCAGGCTCCACTGGCGGATGTCATCGAGCTTGAGCCCTCGGGCGAGCTCGAGGACGCGCCGATTCGCCGATACGGCTAGGGACGTCAGGACACCTTCACCGTGACGGTCGTGCTGCCCGGGTTCACGACAGGCGAGCCACCGTACGACACGGTCAAGGTGTGCGTTCCCTTGCTGAGCGTGAGCCGTAGGGTCGCCCGGCCCGGCCGTCCGAGCGCGAGGTCGTTCGTCTTCAGCTTCTTGGTGCCTTCGAGGACGGTGACGTCACCGGTGGGGATCGGGGCATTGGACACCGAGACGACGACGCCGAGAACGGCGGTCCCGCGTCCGGCCTCCGTCGTCACGGTGAGCGTGGAGGTCGCTCGCACCGTGTCGGTCGGCGCGGACGTCTTGGACACCGTCGATAGCGGCTTCTTGACACCGGTGACCCTGAACGTCAGCTGGTGTCCGAGGTCGGCGTTCTGGACCTTGTAGCGCGTCGAGCCGCTGCCGACGACGTCCTCACCCCGCAACCACTCGTAGGTGAGCGCGACACCGCTCGGGCCCCAGACTCCGGGGTCACCCGTGAGGTAGCGACCTCGCTTGGCATCGCCGGAGACGGTCGGGGTCGAGCTCTGGACGGAGTTCGGCGGATCCGGCGTGCCCGGCTCGCCGGGCTTCACCGCACTGGTCGGCGCGGACGACGCGGTGCGCGACGTCATACCCGACTTGGATCCCGTGATGCTGATGGTCATGGCGTGGCCGACGTCGGAGGTCGTGAGCGTGTACGACGTCTTGGTGGCGCCGGAGATGATGACGCCGTCGCGCAGCCACTGGTACTTCAGCGTCACGTCGCTGGGCGACCAGGTGCCGGCCTGCGCGGTGAGCGTCGACCCGACCTTCGCGGTGCCGCTGACGGACGGCACTGGGCCGTTGATGGTGCTCTTGCCCTTGAAGTGGATGAACTGGGTCGGATAGGCGCTCTCACCCTTGAAGACCTTGATCTTGCGGTACATGCCCTTGGGGTAGTAGCCGGGGTAGTTGTCCTCGCTGGTGATCAGGTAGTTCGACCCGATCTCCTCCACGTAGACGACGTGGCGACGCCCTGGCCATGCGCCGACCGCGCCGACCTCCGGCGTGCTGTCGACGCGCACGCCGTGCGACTTCGCGCGCGGCGCCCAGGTGTCGGCGTTGCCCAGGAGGTAGGTCGGCTCCGGGACGCCGTCGCGCTTGAGGCGGTACGCGACGTAGTTGGTGCAGTTGTGGCCGCTGTACATGCGCCAGTGCATGAAGTGCATGTTGGCCGCCCAGCCGGAGTCGCACTTCTTGACGTCGGCGAGGCTGACACCGGAGCAGATCGTCGTCTGAGCCGCCGCGGGACTCGTGGTCAGGCCGGCCAGGACGACCGTCAGGACCACCAGCACCGCTGCGAGGGAAGGCGCGGACGAACGTCCGATGCGTGTGGGCACTGGGTCACCGTAGCCGGAGAATCACTCCTGTATCACAAGAACCGGGAGTTTACTCTCGTCACACGCCGCGCAGGCGCCTCATTTCGCCTTCCCCGCACCGGTCATCATGACGATGCCGAGGCACATCTCGTCCGTGGTCCCCTCGCCCCAGACGACGTAGCGCTCGGGTGCGTCCTCGAGCGCGGGATCCTCGTCGCGAAGCGCCTGGTCGTGCTTGCACGTGACGCGCAGGACGTCGCCGCGCTCGATCTTCGCCGGCTTGGCGAGCGACTTCGCCCCCTGGTCGTCGAAGTTCCAGACCGGGACGTCGAGCAGGACGCGTTCCCCGGGCTTGCCGGGGTTGAGGGTCACCGAGATCGACCGGCCGAGCAGGTGCATGTGCCCGGCCACCGCCCGGACGGTGGCCGCCTCCTTCATCGTCCGGTCGCACGTCTGGACCGGGGACGCCTTGGGGTCGCCGGCGTCGCCACCGCACAGGAACTGGAGACCCGAGACCATCAGCCCGGACTGGCCGCCGAAGCGTTCAGACACGTCGCGTACGGCGGCGGTGCGATCGCAGAGCGGCCCGGACTTGTCCTTGCGGCAGGCGAGCTCGACCGGCGCGGGGAGGAGCATCGTCTCCAGTGCGTCGAGGTCCGCGGTGCCGGGCGCCAGGCGGAGCCGGGCGCTGCTGGTGTCGGGATGGCTTCCCTCGAGCAGGTTGTAGTGGACCTGCATGATGATGCGGCTGCCGGCTTCCATGGGCACGCCGATGTCCTGGTCCAGGACCCGCTCGCCGCCGCCCGGTGCCCACGCGCCGAGCCACGGCGCGTTCTCCAAGGGGTTGTCCGCCTCGGATGAGCTCACGCCCGCTCCGCCGAAGCACGTCCAGCCTTGGCCGTCGACCTGGGCATCCGCGTCCTTCGCGTCTGCGACCTGATCGGGGCCGACCCGGAACAGGATGACGTGGTGCACGAGGTCGCGCTCCCCGGGCACGACGTCGATGCCGGTGACGAACGCGGGGTCGGCGAGCTTCGGGTCGAGCAGGAAGCAGCGGTAGTCGTCCGTTCCCGTGGTGGGTGCCTTGGGCTTGTACGGCTTCGGCATGGCGAGGTCGAGGAATCGCTCGCCGTCGCGCAACGGTTCGCCGGACGGTGGGTCCGCGGTCGAGTGGTGGTGCGCCTCGGCCTTGGTCGACGGCTTGGTGTCCGAGCCTCCGCAGGACACGAGGGTGAGGGCGCCGACCAGCACGGCCGTGACAAGGACTCCCGTGCGTCTGGCGCTCACCAACGAATTCTATCGACGCCGGATGCGAGCCGTACTACTTCTTGCGGCTGGCGAGGAAGGCCGTCATCGCCTCGCGCGCCTCGTCGCTGCCGAACAGCCGCGCCGACTGCGCGGCCACGTCGTCGCCGAGAGCGTCGATCCGCGCCACGAGGTCGTGGTTGAGCAGCGACTTCGTCTCGCGCAGGCCCTGCGGGTAGCCCTTGACGAGGTCGTCGAGCACGGCCTGCACGCCGGCGGCCAGCTCGTCGTCGGGCAGGGTGCGGGTGACGAGCCCCAGGCGTTCGGCCTCGGCAGCACCGAAGGTGCGCCCGGTGAGGAAGACGTCGGAGGCCTGCCGAGGCGAGAGCCTGGGAAGCAGGCTGAGCGAGATGACCGCGGGCGCGAGACCGAGACGCACTTCCGTGAGCGCGAACGTCACCGACTCCGCGGCGACGACGATGTCCGCCGCCCCGACGATCCCGAGTCCGCCAGCGCGTACCGGGCCGCCGAGCTCGACGACCACCGGCTTCTCGGCGGTGGCGATCTGGCGCTGGAGCGCCACGATGGCACGGGCACCGTCCACCATGCCGCCCTCGGCCGCCTCGGAGAGGTCCGCACCCGAGCAGAACACCCGGCCGGCGGATCGGACGAGGATCGCCTTGACGTCGGCGTTCGCGTCGGCCGTGGCGAGGTGCTCACCCAGCTCCGTCACGAGCTGACGGCTCAGCGCGTTGCGGTTGTGCTCGCTGTCGAGGGTCACCGTGGCGACCGCGTCCGCGACTTCCAGGTGCACCAGCTCGTCGGTCATCTGACTCCTCAGTAGGACTTCGGCAGACCCAGGGAGAACTGGGCGATGAAGTTGAGCACCATCTCGCGGCTCACCGGGGCGATGCGCGACAGGCGCGATCCGGCCAGCATCTGCACGAGACCGTACTCGTTGGCCAGGCCGTTGCCGCCGTGGGTCTGGATGGCCCGGTCGACGGCGTTGCACACGGCCTCGCCGGCCGCGTACTTGGCCATGTTGGCCGCCTCGCCCGCGGCCATGTCGTCGCCGGCGACGTAGAGGGCCGCGGCCTTCTGCGTCATCAGCCGCGCCATCTCGATCTCGATGTACGGTCTGTGCCAGCGGGTGGGCGATGGCCTGGTGCGAGCCGATCGGCGCCTTCCAGACCTGGCGCTCCTTCGCGTACTCCGTGGCCTTGGCCAGCGCGAGCCGTGCCGTGCCGGTCGCGAAGGCGGCACCCATGATGCGCTCGGGGTTGAGCCCGGCGAAGAGCTGGTCGATCCCGGCGTCCTCGCTGCCGATCAACGTGTCGGCCGGCAGCCGCACGTCGTCGAAGAACAGCGTGAACTGCTTCTCCGGCGAGGTGAGCCCCATGTCGATCACGTTGTACGAGAAGCCCTCCGCGTCGGTCGGCACGAGGAACAGCGCCGGCTTGAGGTTGCCGGTCTTCGCGTCCTCGGTGCGCGCCACGACGAGCACGTGGCTCGCCTCGTCGATGCCGGAGATGTAGGTCTTGCCACCGGTCAGCCGCCAGCTGCCGTCGTCCTCGCGGTAGGCCGTGGTGATGATCTTGTGCGAGTTGGAGCCGGCGTCGGGCTCGGTGATCGAGAACGCGAACGTCGAGGTGCCGTCGGCCAGGCCGGGGAGCCACTGCTTCTTCTGCTCCTCGGTGCCGTACTTGGCGATGATCGTGCCGACGATGGCCGGCGACACGACCATGAGCAGCAGCGGGCTGCCGGCGGTGGCCAGCTCCTCGCAGACGGCCGCGAGGTCGCCGATGTCGCCGCCCCCTCCGCCATACTCCTCGGGCACCGCCACGCCGAGGTAGCCGAGCTTGCCGGCCTCTTGCCACAGCTCGGTGGTCTTGCGGCCCTCCTTCGCGCACTGCTCGAAGTAGTCGCGGCCGTACTTGCGGCCGAGCTCGCCGACGGCCTTGCGGAGCGCGAGGCGCTCGGGGCTTTCCGAAAACGCGTTCTCGGTCAGGGTCGTCATGACTGCTCTTCTCCTTCGATGACTGCCAGCACGGCTCCCGCCTCGACCTGTTGGCCGGGGCTCACGTCGAGCTCGCTGACGACGCCGTCGGTCGGCGCGGTGATGGTGTGCTGCATCTTCATGGCTTCGAGCACGAGGACGATGTCGCCCTTGCTCACGTGCTGCCCCGCCTCGACGGCGACGCTGGTGACCGCGGCCGGCATCGGTGCCAGCAGCGAGCCCTCGGCGACGATGTCGGCAGGGTCGACGAACTCGGGCACGACCTCGAACGTCGCGGACCCGTCCGGCCCGTCGACATCGACGCTCGTCGTGCCGACCACCACGTCGAAGCCGACGGACACGCCGTCCTCCTCGAGCACCACCCGCGTCGGTGACGCCGAGGTGACGGTGACGCCGTCCAGGTCGGTCAGCGAGAGCCGGCCGCGCTCGGAGGCGTAGGACACGGCGATGTCGTCGCCGCGGGCGCGGTAGGTGCGCGTGCGTGGTTGGGACGGCACGTTGCGGAACGCCGGCGGGATGTGCGCGAGGACCCGTGAGCCGGCGGCCGCCGCCGTGGCGTGGGCGAGGGCCGCCGCACCGGCAGCCAGCGCGAGAGCGTGCTCGTCCAGCACCGGTGCGGTCCACGCGTCGAGCCGCTCGTCCAGCAACGCGGTGTGGATGCGGGCAGCCACGAAGTCCTCGTCGGCGAGGATGCCCAGCAACAGGCCGGTGTTCGTGGTGACGCCGTGCAGCTTCATCCGGCGCAGGCCGGTGCTGAGCGCGCGCAGGGCGGCGTCGCGGTCGGCGCCGTACGCGATGAGCTTGGCAAGCATCGCGTCGTAGTGGATGCCGACCACGGACCCGGACTCGACGCCGGAGTCGACCCGCAGGCCGTGCACCGTCGGGTTGGTGAATCGCGCACCCTCGATCTCGAAGGCCCGCACGGTGCCGGTCTGGGGTGCCCAGTCGTCGGCGGGGTCCTCGGCGTAGAGCCGCACCTCGACGGCATGGCCGCTGGGTGCCGGGACCTCGCCCTCGAGAGCGTGGCCTTCGGCGACGGACAGCTGCAGCGCCACCAGGTCGAGACCGGTGACGCACTCGGTGACCGGGTGCTCGACCTGCAGACGGGTGTTCATCTCCAGGAAGTGCACGCGACCGGAATCCTCATGCGCATCCGCGACCAGGAACTCCACCGTGCCGGCACCGACGTAGCCGACGGCCTCGCAGGCGGCGCGGGCCGCGTCATGGAGCTGCTTGCGCACGGGGTCGCTGACGGCGGGCGCCGGTGCTTCCTCGACGACCTTCTGATGGCGGCGCTGGATCGAGCAGTCACGGTCGCCGACGATCCAGACGGTGCCATGGGTGTCGGACATGACCTGGACCTCGATGTGGCGTGCTGTCGGCAGGTACGGCTCGACGAAGACGGTGTCGTCGCCGAACGCCGACAGTGCCTCGGCTCCGGCGGCCGTCATCTCGCCGGCGAGGTCGGCCGGGTCGGTGACGACGCGCATGCCGCGGCCTCCGCCGCCGGCCGACGCCTTGACCAACAGGGGAAAGTCGTCGGCGGTGCCCTTTCCTTCCAGTAGAGCGTCCGGATCGACCGAGAGGACCGGCACACCGGCCTTGGCCATCAGCTCCTTGGCGCGGATCTTCGATCCCATCGCCTCGATGGTCTCGGGGGCGGGACCGACCCAGACGAGGCCGGCGTCCATGACCTGGCGCGCGAACTCGGCGTTCTCGGACAGGAACCCGTAGCCCGGGATGGACGGCGTCGGCGCCCGCGCGCTTTGCGGCGTCGATGACCAGGTCGGCCCGCAGGTAGGTGTCGGACGGCGCGTTCCCGGGCAGGCGCACGGACCGGTCGGCCTCGGCGACGAACGGTGCGTCGGCGTCCGCGTCGGAGAACACCGCCACGGTGGAGATGCCGAGGTCGCGGCAGGTGCGGAACACCCGGCGAGCGATCTCGCCGCGGTTGGCCACCAGCACTGACCTGATCACGGCGCCACCTCCGTGAAAGGGGCACAAGAATACGCAGGCGCCGCCGTGATGCCTTGATGGTTCTCTCGCTGGCGCTCGTTCACAGCCTGAACACCCCGAATCCGCCTTCCTTGACGCCCTCGACCGGCACGGTGTGGATGACCGAGAGGCAGATGCCGAGAATCGACCGGGTGTCGCGCGGATCGATGACGCCGTCGTCGTAGAGCATCCCGGACGTGAAGAAGGCGAGCGACTGCTCCTCGATCTGCTGCTCGACGAGGGCTCGCATCTGCTGGTCGCCCTCTTCGTCGTAGGGCTGGCCCTTCGACTCCGCGGCCCCACGCGCGACGATCGAGATGACGCCGGCCAGCTGCGCCGGGCCCATCACCGCCGACTTCGCGTTCGGCCAGCTGAACATGAATCGAGGGTCGTACGCCCGGCCGCTCATGCCGTAGTTGCCGGCGCCGTACGAGCCGCCGATGACGATCGAGATGTGCGGGACCTTGGAGTTGGCGACCGCGTTCACCATCTGTGCGCCGTGCTTGATGATGCCCTTCTGCTCGTACTCCGCGCCCACCATGTAGCCGGTGGTGTTGTGCAGGAACAGCAGCGGTGTGTCGATCTGGTTGGCCAGCTGGATGAACTGCGCCGCCTTCTGCGAGTCCTCGCTGAAGAGCACGCCCTGGGAGTTGGCGAGGATGCCGATCGGGTAGCCGTGCAGCTGCGCCCAGCCGGTGACGAGGCTCGTGCCGTACAGCGGCTTGAACTCGTCGAACACTCCGCTGCCACCCGACCCCCCATCCCGGGGCCCGTCGACGAGGCGCGCGATGACCTCGTGCGGGTCGAACGGGATCTTGAGGTCGGTCGGGATGATGCCGAGCAGCTCCTCGGCCTCGTGCAGTGGCTCGGCGTAGTCGGCGGCCGGTGGTGCGCCGGTCTTGCGCCAGTTGATGCGCCGGATGATCGCGCGCCCGAGCCGGATGGCGTCCCGCTCGTCGACGGCGAGGTAGTCGGCCAGGCCGGACTGGCGTGCGTGCATCTCGGCGCCGCCGAGGGACTCGTCGTCGGACTCCTCGCCGGTCGCCATCTTCACCAGCGGCGGACCGCCGAGGAACACCTTCGCGCCCTCCTTGACCATCACGACGTAGTCGCTCATGCCCGGGATGTAGGCGCCGCCGGCCGTGGAGTTGCCGAAGACCAGGGCGACGGTCGGGCGCTTGGCCGCGCTCGCCCGGGTGATGTTGCGGAACGAGCCGCCACCGGGGATGAAGATGTCCTTCTGGGTCGGCAGGTCGGCGCCGCCGCTCTCGACCAGGTTGATGCTGGGCAACCCGTTCTCGGCCGCGATCTGGGCGGCGCGGTGACCCTTCTTGAGGGTGCTCGGATTGGACGTGCCGCCCTTCACCGTCGGGTCGTTGGCGACGATCATGCACTCGACGCCCTCGACGACGCCGATGCCCGTGACGATGGACGCACCGACGGTGAAGTCAGTGCCCCACGCCGCGAGGCTGGACAGCTCGAGGAACGGGGTGTCGGGGTCGAGCAGCAGCTCGATGCGCTCGCGTGCGGTGAGCTTGCCGCGATCGTGGTGGCGGGTCACGTAGCGCTCGCCACCACCCGCCAGCGCCTTGCCGTGCTGCTCGGCCAGGTCGGCGACCCGCGCGAGCATCGCCTCGCGGTTCGTCGCGTAGGTCTCGCTGGTCGTGTCTATTGCCGTGCTCATGCGTACCCCAGGATCTTCGCGGCCAGGTCGTTGAGGACTTCGTTCGCGCCGCCGCCGATGCCGAGGATGCGGGCATCGCGGTAGTGGCGCTCGACCTCGCTCTCGCGCATGTAGCCCATGCCGCCGAAGATCTGCACGGCCTCGTGCACCACGAACTCGCAGGCGTCGACGGCCTGGCGCTTCGCCAGCACCGCGTCGGCGATGACGGCCGGGTCGGTGGTCGAGCCGTTCACCGCCTGCTCGTACGCCTGCGCCGCGTAGGCCCGCGAGGCGGCCGTGCGGCGGTGCATGTCGACGAGCTTGTGCCGGATGACCTGGCGCGACGCCAGCGGCTTGCCGAACGTCTCCCGCTCCTGCGCGTACTGGGCGGCGAGGGCGAGAGCGCGCTGCGCGGTGGCGAAGGCCTGGGCGGCCAGACCAAGACGCTCGTTGACGAACTGCTGCATGACGAGCACGAAGCCGCCGTTCTCCTCGCCCACGATGTTCTCGGCGGGCACCCGGACGTCGTCGAAGGTCAGCTCGCCGGTGTCCGAGCACAGCCAGCCCATCTTCTTCAACGGCGGCGCGACGGTGAAGCCAGGCGTGTCCTTGTCGATGACGAGCAGGCTGATGCCGCCGTAGCCGTCACCGCCCGTGCGCACGGCGGTGGTGACGAAGTCGGCCCGCACCCCCGACGTGATGAACGTCTTGGCGCCGTTGACGACGTAGTGGTCGCCGTCGCGCACCGCTCTGGTGCGCAGGCTGGCGACGTCGGAACCGGCGCCGGGCTCGGTGATGCCGAGCGAGCCGATCATCTCGCCGGCGAGCACCGGACGGACGTAGCGGTCGATCAGGTCAGCGTTGCCGCTCTGCACGATGTGCGGGATCGCGATGCCGTGGGTGAACAGCGAGGCGAGCAGGCCGGACGATCCGCCGCCGTCGAGCACGCCCTCGGCGACGACCGCGGAGTCGACGATGTCTCCGCCCTGGCCGCCGACCTCCTCCGGGAACGAGACGCCCATCAGCCCGGCCTTGGCCGCGGCGGCGTGCAGCTCGCGCGGCAGGCGACCGGCTTCCTCCCACTCGGGCATGTTCGGGGCGATCTCGCGCTCGGTGAACCGGCGCGTGCTCTCGCGCAGCGCCAGGCGCTCGGGGGTGTCGAAGATGGTCACGGTGTGTCCCCTTCATCGTCCAGAGCAGTCGACGCGTCGGGCAGCAGGGACACCGGAACGGCGCAGTCGCGGGCTCGCAACCACTCGCCCAGCCCCTTGGCCTGCGGGTCGAGACGGGTGGACGATGCGACGCCCTCGCCGAGCAGCCCGTGGATGACCACGTTGACCGCCGCCAGGTTGGGCAGCGGGTGGATCTCGACGTCGAGCTCAGCCGCCTCGGGCAGCAGGTCGCGCACGGTGTCCTCGTCGAGGAAGGCCGCCAGCCAGGTGAACGCGGCCTCGCGGTGCGGATGGTCGGCGGGGATCCAGACGCCCAGGTTGGCGTCGCCGCCCTTGTCGCCGGAACGCGCATGCACCAGGCGGCCGAGCGGCACCCGGACGGTGTCGCCGACCCAGTCCTCGGCGATCGTGACGCCGACGCCACCGGCGTCGAGCTCGTCCGAGGTTTCCTCCGGCGGCTCGATGTCGATGCGCGTGCCATCGGCGAGCACCACGACGTGCGGCACCTCCGTCTGCGGGACGAACGCCGGTCGATAGACGCCGAACGGGGTGCCGGCCGTGGGTGGTCGGGTGACGCTGAAGCCGGGGTAGGACGCGAGGGCGATCTGGATCGCGGCGTCGCTGAACGCGCGCCCGACCGGGTCGGCCTCGGCGCTGCGCACGTGGCACCGCAGCAGCGAGGTGCCGGCGGCCTCGGTGCCGGGGTCGGGCACGTCGGTGCGGTCGAGCTGCCACTCGACGACATCGGGCCTGGTGCCTGCGTCGAACGCGGCTTCCATCTGGGCCTGGATCAGCGCTGCCTTCTCACCGATGTCGAGGCCGGTGAGCAGGAACTCCACGGTGTTGCGGAACCCGCCGACGGTGTTGAGGCACACCTTGGTGCTGGACGGTGGCGGCTGCCCGACGACGCCGCCGATCGCGACCCGGTCGGTTCCGTCCTGCGTGACGGCCATCGTGTCGAGCCGCGTCGAGACGTCAGGGCCGAGGTAGACGGGTCCGCCGACCTCGTACATCAGCTGGGCCGTGACGGTGTCGACCGTGACCGCGCCGCCGGTGTCGTCGTGCTTCGTGATCACGCAGGACCCGTCGGCCGCGACCTCGGCGATCGGGAACCCGAGCGGCCGTGAGTAGTCGATGCTCGTGAACCCGGAGAAATTGCCGCCGGTGGCCTGGGTGCCGCACTCGATGACGTGCCCGGCCACGACGGCGCCGGCCAGCGCGTCGAGGTCGTCGCGTCCCCAGCCGTGGTGCGCGATCGCCGGACCGACGACCACGGACGCGTCGGTGACCCGGCCGGTGACGACGATGTCGGCGCCCGCGATTCAGCGCCTCGGCGATGCCGAACGCGCCGAGATAGGCGTTCGCCGTCAGCGTCTGGCCGAACTCGAGCTCGTCTGCCCGTGCGCCCAGGTCGTCGCCCTCGACGTGAGCCACCATCGACGTCGACGCCCTGCTCGGCCGCGATCTCGCGGATCTTCTCCGCGAGCCCGGCGGGGTTCAGGCCGCCGGAGTTCGCGACGATCTTCACGCCCTTCTCCTGCGCGAGGGCGAGGCAGTCGGTCATCTGCTTGACGAACGACTTCGCGTACCCGGTGGACGGGTCCTTCATGCGGTCACGACCGAGGATGAGCATGGTCAGCTCGGCAAGGTAGTCGCCGGTGAGGTAGTCGAGCTCCCCACCCTCGAGCATCTCGCGCATCGCCGAGAGGCGGTCGCCGTAGTAGCCGGAGCAGTTGCCGATTCGCAGGGCACTCATGAGGCACCCTCCGAGAGCCGCTGCGGATCGTTGCCGGGCAGTCCGGCGAACGCCTGGACGATGGTCAGCCAGTGCGCCGCATCGTCGCCCTCGGCGTGGACGTCGACGTCCTCGACGTGCCGACGGCGGGTGGCGAGCAGGGCGAAGTCGTAGCCCGAGCCGGTGATGCGCTGAGGCGCCTCGACCGAGCCCCAGGTCCACAGGTCGCCGCTCGGCGCGGTGAGGGCGACGTGCACCTCGACGTCCGGAAGCTCCTCGCCGCGGACCAGGTACGCGAACCCGCGCGTGCGCACGCCGAGATGGCAGACGTGTTTGCAGCGGTCGGTCTGCGGCGGCACGATCCCGAGCGCGCCCGCGACATCATGGCTGTGCGCCCAGGTCTCCATGATCCGGGCCGTGGCCATCGAGGTCGGGCTCATCGGTGGGCCGTACCAGTCGATCTTCTCGCTCTGCGGCCTTTCGGTCAGGGCGGCGGCGAGCTCGGACCGTCCGTCGCGCCAGCGCTGCAGCAGCTCGGGCGGCGGGATCGTGGCCCACTCCTCGGCGCCCTCGTCGGTGTACCCCTCGGGGTTGGCGGCGGCGAGCTTCAAGCCCTCGGCGAACGCCCCCGGATCGTTGATGGCGGTGAGGGAGGCCTGGTCGGTCCAGGCGAGGTGGCCGATCTGGTGGGCGACCGTCCATCCCTCGGGCGTGGTCACGGTGGCCCACTCGTCCCCGTCGAGCGGGTCGACCCACGAGTCGAGCTGGGCGCTCTCGGCCTCGAGGTCGGCGATGACGGTGGCACGAAGGTCGGTCATGAGGTCTCCAGGGACTCGTCGAGGACGACCGCCCAGGCGTCGAGCACGGCCCCTCGGCGCCGGCTGTCGTCGCTGAGCGAGGCGGCGAGGCCCAGGCCACGCAGCAGGTCGAGGGTGGCTTGCACGAGCGCGCGGTTGTCGCCGCGGGACTCGTCGACGCCGAGCAGCTCCAGGGCGTAGGCGTGGGTCTCGCGTCCGATCCGGCGCTCCAGCGGAACCACGGCCGATCGCAGCTCGGCGTCCGTGCGGGCGGCGACCCACAGCTCGAGCGCCGCGAAGAACACCGGCGAGACGAACTGGTGGGCGACGGCCTCGAGCACTGCCCGGGTGCGGTCCTTCGCGGGGAGGTCAGCCGCCGCGGCGGTCATCTCGTCGCGCCGGCGCTGGCTCAGGTGCTCGACCGCGGCGACAACGAGATCCTGCTTGCTGGGGAAGTGGTGCAGCTGCGCGCCCCGGGACACGCCGGCACGCTCGCTCACGACCGTCGTGGTGGTGCCGGCCCAGCCCAGCTCGACGAGGCAGTCGACGGTCGCCTCGAGCAGGCGGCGGCGCATGGCGCGCGTCCGCTCGCCCTGCGGCGTGCGTGCCGGAGCCGGCCCCGTCGTGTCCGTGGTCATCTGCCCCAGCATGGGCGTTTCCTCACAAACAGTCAAGCCTGCTTGTTTCTTCGGTCAACCCATCCATTCGACGAACAGCGCTCCCGCACGGTGGTTCGATGGCCTGAACCCCTTCGCGTTCGGCTAAAAATGTGGGATGGAGCATGACACAAGGTCCGCAAGTACCCGCCGGGTGGTACCCGGACCCCAGCGACCGGAAAACCATCCGGTACTGGGACGGGTCCGGGTGGACGGGACTCACCGCGACGCCTTCACAGCCACCACTCGAACAGCCGATGTCGACGCGCAAACCACCGCCTGACACGCCCGCGCCCGTCGTGGCGGAACGCAAGACCCCGATCTGGGGGAAGATCGCCATCGGGGCGGTCGCCGTCGTGCTCATCGCCGCTGTCGTCTACGTGGTCTCGCGCGAGCCGGAGTTCGGCGACCAGCCGCGGGACGAGCGGAGGGTCGTTCAGCTCATCCAGGACGCGCGCGAGGAGTACGACAACGCCGACCACGACCTGCAGCGGGACGCGGCCCTGAGGGACCGAGACGCCAAGATCTGCGACATCCTGGACGGCGACGAAGACGATCCCAAGGACGACGGTCTCGTCGAGGACTGGACCGGAAAGGTCTACGAGATCGAGTCGAACCACGACGGCGAGGGCATCATCGGCATCAACATCGAGCCGATGACCCAGGTCACGACGCGCAACAACGCCTTCTCCGACGACGACACGCTGATCCCGCCCGGTCCGCTCCTCGAACAGGTCACCGAGCTCGAGATCGGACAGGTCGTCACCTTCGACGGGCGATTCATCCCGGACGACGACGAAGACGCCCCGTGCTTCACGAATCCGCGATTCACCCAGAGCCAGCGCATCGCCAGGCCGCTGATGGTCTTCGAGTTCAGCGACGTCCGCGGGTAGCGACGTCGTTCAGCTGGCCTGGAAGAACCAGCGCTTCCTGCCCGTGTCGCCCTCGAGCTCGACGTCGATGATGTCCTCGCCGTCGTCCGGGACGTGATCGTCGCTCACCATCTCGCCGATGATCGGCTCCTCGTGCGCGTCGGGATCGGCCCCGGCGTCGAACTCGGTCTCGGGCTCCAGCTCGCCGACGGCGCGGCGGGCGAAGTCAGCGGCGAGCTTGAGCGCCTGGCGGCTCTCCGGGATGACGTCGACCATGACGGGGAAGGCGTGGACCTGGCCGCGCCAGAGATGGGTCTCGACCTCGACGCCGCGGTCGGCCAGCTGCAGGGCCATCGCCTCGACCTCGGGGCGCAGGATCTCGTCCTCGGCCGCGACGAAGAAGGCGGGCGACGTGATGTAGGCGGAGGCGAGCAGCGGCGAGGCGTAGCCCTCGATCGAGGAGCCCTCCGGGACCCACCGCTCCCGCACCAGCGCGATGCGTCGCATCGGGAGGTAGGCGTCACGGACGCGCGAGACCCGCGCGATGGCCTTGTCCTCGCGATCGGGATCGAGACTCAGCAGGGGTGAGAACGTGAGCAACGCGGCCGGTGGAGTGAGGCCACGACGGGTGGCCAGCTCGGCGACCTTCATCGTCAGGTAGCCGCCCGCGGAGTCGCCGGCCACGACGACCTTGTCGGGATGCTCGACCATCTCGAGCAGCGCCTCGTAGGCCGAGATGGCGTCCTGCACGGAGTCGGCGACGCTGCCCTCGGGAAGCTGCACGTAGTCGACGGAGATGACCTGACCGCCGGTGTACAGGGCGAGCCGCTCGCAGGCGCGACGGTGGGTCTCGATGCCGCAGGAGAAGAAGCCGCCTCCGTGCAGGTAGAGCACGGTCATGTCGCTGGACGGGCCGTAGCGATGCGTCATGGACTCGACGCGGACCCCGCCGAGCTCGAACTCGTAGGGCTCGACATACCGGGAACGCGGGCTACGGGCCGAGAGCTGGTCGATCTTGCGAAGCGTGCGCAGGGTGCGGTCGTTGAGCGGCATCCAGGCCATGAGGGGCTTGAGGACGAGACGCGCCCCGCGCTGGAGCACGCGGGCTCGGAAGCTGTAGTTCTCGTGCACGACGGCCTGCTCGAAGACCACGCGCATGGGTCGGTTGCCCGGCCGCACGATGCGGATGCGGCTCAGTTGAGGGCGCACGGGCCGGACCGGCCTCACGAGCCGAGGCGAGGGAAGTCGCCGCGCCACGTCGCGGACGGCCGACAGCACACGCGGCGCCCGACGCATTCGTGCGCGGGCGACGGCCTGCTGGAGGCGGGCGCGGAGCTCAGACCACATGGTCGCCAAAGATACCGGCGGTATCCGATGAGGGCAAACGTGCGCATCTGCATTTGCGCAGGTCAGGCGGTGGGTGTGACGGTGACCACCGTCTCGCGGGCCATAATGATCCGACGGCGACGGAGGGCTGATCATCGTGAAAGCAGTCGCGTACGACCGGTACGGCCTGCCCGACGTGCTGACCATCGAGGACGTGCCGGTGCCGGCACCGGGCCCCAGCCAGGTGCTCGTCAAGCTGGTCGCGACGTCAGTGAACCTCTCCGACTGGGAGTGCCTGCGCGGGAACCCGATGTACGCGCGGATCGGAGGGCTCCGTACGCCGGCGCGGAGGGTGCTCGGGTCCGACATCGCCGGCCACGTCGAGGCGGTCGGCCCCAATGTCACCAGGTTCCAACCCGGCGACGAGGTGTACGGCGACAACCTCGACCTGAAGGGCGGGTTCGCCGAGTACGCCCTAGCGCCGGAGTCCGCACTGGCCCACAAGCCGGAGGCGTTGACATTCGCCGAGGCGTCGACGCTTCCGCAGTCCGGCGCGATCGCCTTGCAGGGCACCGCACGCGCCCAGCCGGGGAGACGCGTGCTGATCAACGGCGCTGGCGGCGGCACGGGACCGTTCGCCATCCAGCTCGCCAAGCGAGCCGGCGCGCACGTGACGGGCGTCGACAACGCCGGCAAGCTCGAGTTCATGACGTCACTCGGAGCCGACGACGTCATCGACTACCGCAGCGAGGACTTCACCCGTGGCGAGCCGTACGACCTCGTGCTCGACCTGGTCGCCTACCGCTCGGTGTTCGCCTACCGCCGAGCCCTGGCTCCCGGTGGCCGCTACCTCTGCGTCGGCGGCACCGTGCGGGTCCTCCTGCGAGTCCTCACGGGAGGCACCGTCGTCGGTCTCCTCACGGGTCGCAGGCTGGGTGTCCTGGTGGTGAAGCTCGGGCCGGCCCACTTCGAACCCCTCGCCGATCTGTGCGTGTCCGGCGACGTCCAGATCCACATCGATCGCACCTTCCCCCTCGATGAGGTGCCCGAGGCACTGGGCCGGGTCGGCGAGGGCCGGGCCCTCGGGAAGGTGGTCGTCCAGATCGCCCAGTCAGCGAGCTAGTCGGCGGCGAAGGTGGCGTCGACCTCGACGTGGATGACGATCTCGTCGGGGGTGAGGTCGAGCTGGGCGATGGTGTCGGAGCCCACGGACGACGTCATGACGAGGGGGATCGGCGAATGATCGCCGTCGCCGTTGAGCATGCCCGGGTCGGCGATCTGCAGTGCCATGACGCGACCCCGGCGAACGGCGTCGGCGTAGGCCTGCGCCTTCGCGATGGCGTTGTCGACGGCGGCCTTCCGCACGTCGGACTCGTAGGACCGTCGGTTCCGGACCGTGACGTCCCAGTCGATGCCGTCGATCTCGATGCCGTCCTTGCCGGCCCAGTAGTCGACGAACCCGCTGAGTCGCTCGAAGTCCGTGAACTCGGCCGAGATCTGGAGCCGCGCGACGTGCCGTAGCTCGCCGCGCACGCCATCGGCCTCCCATGGCCGATGGCTGTAGACGCGCACCTGGTCGCTCGCCCAGGTGGACACCGCTCCGCGATCGGCCAGCTCCCGCAGCTGCAGGACGAGCGGCTCGAGCACCGAGACCGCGTCGTCGTAGACCTGCTGCTTGTCCGCGCTTTCGATCGAGGCGGCGAGCGACACCGTCGCCCGCTCCGCCGCGAAGCGCTGCTCGGCCGAGCCGCGCACGGTGATCTCCAGAGTCATGCACCCATCGTGCCGCACGGGTGGTGTGACGTCAGTGACACGGGTCTTGTCACATCACCGCCGGTGGTGTTCACTAGTTCAGATACCGTCGGTATCCGAAGTTCAGGAGCACAGCATGCCCACCCAGAGCGATCGCCAGGTCCATGACGCCGTCATCGTCGGGACCGGCTTCGGCGGCATGGGCGCCGCCATCGCCCTGCGCCGGCTCGGCATCGACGACATCGTCATGCTCGACCGTGAGGACGACCTCGGTGGCACGTGGCACGTGAACCGCTACCCAGGCCTGGCCGTCGACATCCCGTCCGCCACCTACTCCTACTCCTTCGAGCCCAACCCCTACTGGTCGCGCCTGTACGCCCCCGGCGCCGAGCTCAAGGCCTACTGCGACCACGTGGCGACCAAGTACGACCTTCGCCGCCACATGCGATTCGGCGTCGTCGTCGAGGGCGCCCGGTGGGACGAGGAGGAGCGGCTCTGGGTCGTCAACCTGCATGACGGCGAGATCCTCACGACGCGCTACCTGCTCACCGCCACCGGCTTCTTGTCGCAGCCCAAGATGCCCGACATCCCCGGCATCGAGACGTTCGACGGCACCGTCGTCCACACCACGAAGTGGGACGACGACATCGACCTCGAAGGCCGCCGCGCCGCCGTCATCGGCACGGGAGCCACGGCCGTCCAGCTCATCCCCGAGATCGCCCCGAAGCTGGCCGAGCTCACGGTCTTCCAGCGCACCGCGATCTGGGTGACCCCGAAGTCGGACGGGCCGGTGCCGAAGCGCATCCAGTCGCTGTACGCGCGCCTTCCGCTGACGCAACGCCTGGCCCGCGGCGTCGGCTCGGGCATCCTCGAGGTCATCATGGTCGCCGGCGTGCTCAAGTACCGCCGGTTCAAGGTCTTCAACGGCATCGCCGAGCGGGTCGCCAAGCGGCACATGGCCCGTCAGGTGCGCGATCCGGAGACGCGGCGCAAGCTCACGCCCGACTACTCCTTCGGCTGCAAGCGGCCCACGTTCTCCAACAACTACTTCCCCACGTTCAACCAGCCGCACGTGCATCTCGAGACGACGCCGATCGCCCACATCGAGCCCGACGCGATCGTCACCGAGGGCGGTGCGCGTCACGAGATCGACACGCTCGTGCTCGCCACCGGCTTCAACCTGTGGGACACGAACTTCCCGGCCATCGAGGTCATCGGCCGCGAGGGCCGCAACCTCGGCAAGTGGTGGCGCGAGAACCGCTTCCAGGCGTACGAGGGCATCGCGGTGCCGAAGTTCCCCAACTACTTCAGCCTCAACAGCCCCTACTCGTACTCCGGCCTCTCGTACTTCACCACCATCGAGAGCCAGATGAAGCACATGACCCGCCTGCTCACGGAGATGCGACGTCAGGGCGCCGACGAGTTCGAGGTGACCGAGGAGGCGAACGCGGAGTTCCTTGCACGGATGAACGAGAAGCTCGACGACTCGGTGTTCGCGCTCGGCTCGTGCTCGACGGCCCGCAGCTACTACTTCAACCAGCACGGTGAGGCGACGCTGCTGCGACCGACGTCCACGATCGCCGCCTTCCGTGAGGCCGCACGCTTCCCGATCTCGGACTACGCCCTCTCCTAGTCCCGTCACCGAGATGGTCGGTCCAGCGTTCTAGGGTCGGGACATGACGACTCCCGCGGCCGATCCGAGCCCTGACCATGTCGCGGACCTGGTGCTCGAGGGTGGTGGGGTCAAGGGCATCGCCCTGACCGGCGCCGTCTGGGCGTTCGACGACGAGGGCTGGACGTTCCCGCGCATCGCCGGCACGTCCGCGGGCGCCATGGTCGGCGCCGTCCTCGCCGCACTGCAGGCCGCGGGGGAACCGCTCTCGCAGGTCGTCGAGCTGGCGAAGACGCTCGACTACCGCAGGTTCCGCGATCGCGGGTTCCCTGGCAGCTGGCTCGGCCCGCTCGGTGTCCTGGCCGACCCGTTCGCCGTGGTGCTCGAGCAGGGCGCCTACGAGGGCGACTACCTGCACGACTGGGTCGAAGGGGTCCTGGCCGACCTTGGCGTGCACACGTTCGGCGACCTCCGCCGCGTCGACCCCGACGGCGACGGCCACGTCCATCACGAGTACTCGCTCGTCGTCACCGCCAGCGACATCTCCCGCAAGCGCCTGGCGTACCTGCCCTGGGACTACGCCGACTACGGCCTCGACCCGGACGAGCAGAGCGTCGCCGACGCCGTGCGTGCCTCGGCGTCCATCCCCTACTTCTTCGAGCCGGTCACCCTCGAGGGCTCCCATGGACGCTCGACGCTGGTCGACGGTGGGCTGCTGTCGAACTACCCCATTTCGGCGTTCGACCGGCTCGACGAGCTGCCCCCGCGCTGGGCGACGATCGGCATCCGCCTCGACGCGCTCGGCATCGGCAAGGAGCCGCCGCCCGAGCCGGTGCGCAATGTGGTGTCCATGGGCATCGCGCTGATCGAGACCGCGATCGAGGCCAACCAGGCCGAGCACGTGCAGGATCCGTGCAACATCGCCCGCAGCGTCTACATCGACACGCGCGACGCCGGCGCGGTCGACTTCTCGATCAGCGAGCAGGAGCAGCGGCTGCTGATCGAGCGCGGGCACGAGGCCGCCGACACGTTCCTGGAGACCTGGGACTACGCAGCCTGGGTCGAACGGTGCCGCCCCAACTGGACGTGACCGCTAGGCGCGGAGGAACGGCATGGAGCGGCTGGCCTCCGGATTCGCCAGGAACGCCGTGATGAGCGAACCGAGCAGATCGGGCTTCTCCCAGCCGACTGCGTGGGACGCACCCGGAATGATCGCCAGCTGACCCTTCGGCAACGCCTCGTACAGCGAGCATGAATGGCTGAGCGGCGTGAGGTCATCGTCGCCGGCCACGACGAGTGTCGGAGTCTCGATCGCATGCAGATCATCGGTCGACCACGTCGGCTGTGTCCGGAACAAGGTCATGCCCTTGTCCGCGACCACCGGCCAGTGTTCGGCTCCGTCGGGAGACACCGCCGCATAAGCCGCCGCCATGTCCGGGCCCTGGCCCATCCCCTCCATGGCTTCCATGGCAGCCGGCCACACACCGTCGTGGTGATAGTTCGCGCCGATGAGCACCATGGCCTCGAGGAGCTCCG
Organism: uncultured Actinomycetota bacterium; assembly: GCA_963726885.1. Lineage (GTDB taxonomy): Bacteria > Actinomycetota > Actinomycetes > Propionibacteriales > Nocardioidaceae > Aeromicrobium. The sequence continues at coordinate 53,447 of CAVSDS010000015.1, forward strand.
GCCGCGCGGTGGCCAGGTCGAGCAGGAGATTGCCGCCGTCGCTGTATCCCACGGCTCGAACCGGTCCGCGACCGAGATGGTCGATCAGGGCAGCGGTCTCTCTCGCCATGTCTGGATAGCTGAACGGGCCGTCCGCATCGGCAGTGCGGCCGTGCCCGCGCCGGTCGAACATGACGATGCGATGGTCACTGCCGAGATGCGGCAGCATCCCGCCGAAGTTCATCTCGCTCCCGACCATGCCGCCGTGCAGCAAGAGCATGATCGGCCCGTCACCCCCGCCATCGCGGACCCAGGTCGGGTGTCCGTCGAGCTCGATGACCTGGTCGTCCACGGTTGCCAGCCTTTCGTCTACACCATACGGCGCAGGACCCTTAGCGGGGCGTGCTTCATGAACCCGCTGAGCGGGGCCCACGGCCACGGCGGGATGGCTGCATCGGTGACCTCGCGCTCGATCGCCTTCACCAAGGCCTGGCAGCCAGTCTCGTTGTCGACCATCAGGCGGGACTCACTCTCGACGCCGGCGTTCATCTCCGACTCGATGTAGCCGGGGAACAGCGTCGTGACCTTGATGTCATGGTCCTTGCGCTTGATGAGGTCCATGCGGATGCCCTCTGCGACGTGGGCGATGGCCGCCTTGGTCGCCGCGTAGGTCGTCAGCGTCGACGGCAGACCACGCATGGCCGACATCGAGGAGATGACGACGAGGTGGCCGGCCTTGCGCTCGTAGAAGTGCTCCATGGCGGCCTCGCACTGCGCCAGCGCGGAGATGAAGTTCGTCTCGGCCGTCTGCTTGTTGGCGTAGAACTTGCCGGTGCCGATGCGCCCGCCCTTGCCGATCCCGGCGTTGACGATGACGCGGTCGACGCCGCCCAGCTCCTTGATGACCTGCTTGAAGACACTGAACACCTGGTCGTGGTCGTCGACGTCGAGCTCTTGCACCACGACGTCGACGCCGGGACTGCTGGTCGCGAGCTCGGCCTTCAGCGCTTCGAGCCGGTCGACCCGGCGCGCCGTCAGGGCGAGGTTGTGGCCCTTGGCGGCGAGGATGCGCGCCATGCCGGCGCCGAGCCCGGAGCTGGCCCCGGTGATGAGCACGTTCTTGCGCATCTCTGTCCTTCTTCCTCGTGGCTACGTGGAGGGTGCCGTGGTCGAATCGTGTGAACCGACCCGGACGTCAGGAGAAGCCACATGACGACCCTCTCGCACCGCGGCAGCACACCGCGCGTCGACCCCACCGCGTACGTCGCCCCGACGGCGGTGCTGTGCGGTGACGTGGACGTCGGTCCGGGGGCACGCATCCTGTTCGGCGCCGTCGTCACCGGCGAGGACGGCAGCGTGGTGATCGGCGAGAACTCCATCGTCATGGAGAACGCCTTGGTGCGCGGCCGCGCCTCCAGCCCGACCATCATCGGCGCGAACGTGCTGATCGGGCCCCACGCCCACGTCAACAGTGCAGTCATCGACGACGGTGCGTTCATCGCGACCGGAGCGGCCCTGTTCCCCGGCTCGCGCGTCGGGAGCGGAGCGGAGGTGCGGATCCACGCCGTCGTCCACGTGAACACCGTCCTGGCCGACGGCGCAGTCGTGCCGATCCACTGGGTGGCGGTCGGCGACCCGGCGCAGCTGTTCTCGCCCGACCGGCATGACGACATCTGGGCGGTGCAGGAGGGGCTGGACTTTCCCGGCACCGTCTACGGCCTGCCGAGGGACGCCCCACCGGACGAGCGCATGCGGCGGCAGAGCGAGTGGTTCGGAGCGCACCTGGACGACCGCGAGGTCTGATCAGCGGAACGTCACCATGTCGCGAGGCAGGTGGGCGTGCTCGTTGAACGACAGCAGCCGGGGTCCGGTGCTGCCGTTGATGACGGTCGTGACGCTGGCGTTGACGACCACCGCGTTGAGGCGGATGAACAGGGAGTCGTCGCCGGCGAGCAGGTGGGAGACGACGGTGGCGATCGGACCGCCGGAGGTGAACACCGCGACGTGCTGGCCGGACCCGGCTGCGTCGATGGCCCGGTCCAGCGATCCGAGAATGCCACCATGCCAGTCGCCATAGGGGATGTTGGTGGCAAGGCTGCCGGCCATCCATGAGGCGAGCGAGGCGTCGAGATGCGGCTGGAAGTCCCGCGGCGTGATTCCTGCTTCGAGCCCGGCCGTGAACACCGTGTGGTCGTACTCGTCCCACCCGGGGTCGATGTCGTAGCCCTCACCGCGTCCGCTGGCGTCGATGGCCGCGATGGCAGTCTGCGTGTGCCTCTTGAGCGAGCCCGAGACCGCCGAGGTCGGCGCCCAGTCGGACGCCTCCCAGGCCATGCCGAGAAGGGCCGACTGACGAGCGCCCTGCTCGGAGAGCTGGTCGTAGTCGTCGGAGTCCCAGGAGGCCTGTCCGTGCCGGATGAGATGAATCGCGCCCACCCCGGGAGCCTAGTGGCGGCCCGGTCGAGTCTCACCCGCGTCCGGGCACGGGCGAGGGGCCGACCTGTGTGGTTAGGCCGGCCCCTCATCCGATCGGGTCTCCCCGATCGGCCTCCCGCGATCAGCTCCCTGGATCAGGCAGGAGGCATCAGGACGGAGTCGATCAGGTACACCGTCGCGTTGGCAGTCGTGACGCCACCGCAGATGACCTTCGCCTTGTCCGCTCCGACAGTGATGGCATCGCCTTCACCGTCGACCGTGAGCTCCGCACCGTTGACGGTCTTGTGCTTGCCGGCAACCTCGTCGGGGGCCAGCTGACCGGCGATCACGTGGTACGTGAGCACGCTGGTGAGCGTCTCGGCGCCCTCGGGGGTGCCGAGCGTCTTGACGGTCTCCTCGGGCAGCTTGCCGAACGCGTCATCGACCGGCGCGAACACGGTGAACTCGCCACCGTTGAGCGTGTCGACCAGGTTGACGTCCTTGTTCAGCTTGCCGCTGACGGCAGCGGTGAGGGTCTTGAGCAACGGGTTGTTGCTCGCAGCCGTCGCCACCGGGTCCTCGGCCATGCCTGCGACCGAACCGGAGCCGTCCGGCACCTGGCTCGCGTAGTCCTCGCAGCCGGGGCCGACGAGGTTCGCCGCGGGATCCGCCTCGGCGGGTGCTTCGCTGGACTCTTCCGCGGGCTTGGGCTCGTCCTCCGAGCCACAGGCTGCCAGGAAGAGCGACAGCGAGGCCACCGCCGTGACGGCGAGGGTCTTGCTCTTGGTGGTGCGCATAACTTTCTCCTTCTCGTTGGGATCGTGCTACTCGACGCGGAACTGAACGCTGTGCCATCCGGTCGAACCGTCCGGCGCAATCCGTGCGCGGTCGGAGGTCTGTGTCTTGCCGTCCTGGTTGGTCGCCCTGACGGTGAGCTGGTGGGTGCCCTTGGTCGCCTGGTCCCATGTCCAGGACCACTGGCGCCACGTGTCGATGCTGTCCTCGGTGGCCAGGTCGACGTCCTGCCATGGTCCGTTGTCGACCCTGACCTCGACGGCCTGGACCCCGGTGTTCTGGGCCCACGCGACGCCGCCGACGCGGACGTTGTCGGGGGAGAACGTCTGGAACGACGTGGGGACGTCGATGCGTGAGGAGAACTTGATCGGCGCCTCGGCGTCGTAGCCACGGGTGGTCCAGTACGCCTTGAAGTCGGAGAACTTCGTGACCTCGATGTCGATCAGCCACTTGGTGGCCGAGACGTAGCCGTACAGGCCGGGGACGACCATCCGCACGGGGAAGCCGTGCTCGAGCGGCAGCGGCTCACCGTTCATGCCGACAGCGATGAGGGCGTCGCGGTTCTCGTCGGTGAGCGCACCGAGCGGGGTGCCGATGGTCATGTTGTCGGCACTCGTGGTCTTGACGGCGTCGGCGCCCGCCTGGACGCCGGCGCGGGCGAGCAGGTCGCGCACCGGGATGCCGAGCCACGCGGCGTTGCCGACGTACGGCCCACCGACCTCGTTCGACACACAGGTCAAGGTGATGCGCCGCTCGACGAGGCGCTCCTTGAGCAGGTCGCGGAAGCTGAGCTCGAGCTCGTTGTCGACCATGCCGTGGATCCGCAGCGTGTATCCGTCGGCGGGAACCTTCGGGACGCTCAGCGCGGTGTCGACGCGGTAGAAGTCGCGGTTGGGGGTGATGAACGAGCTGACGCCCTTGACGTCCGCGCTGGCGCCGGCGGGAACTGGTGGCGCGGGGTCGGCCGCTCGCGGAAGCGTGATGTCTCGACGCGAGTCGGCGGCGCTGTTCTGCCCGAGAAACTTGGTGACCACTCCACCGAGGGCGATCCCGGCGCTCGCTCCAAGCACCGCGCGGAGGAAGGCGCGGCGGTTGAATCCTCCGGGGACGTCGTCCCCGGCCTTCGGTGCGAGCTCGAGCGCCCGGAGAAGGACCGCGAGTGCACCGATGCTCACTCCGAGAGTGACGAGCGCCGGGACCAGAGTGAGGGCTCGGGGCGCGGTGGCCGTGCGGTCGAGTGCGGCAGCGCCCAGCGCCACCACACCCAAGGCGACGAAGACGCCGTAAGCGACGCGGGGACGACGGATGCCGATCCAGCCGGCGATCGCGGCGACGCCGAGCAAGGTGATGACCATGCCGCCGATCAGCACGGGCTTGTCGTTCTCGCCGAACTGACGGATCGCGAACTCCTTGAGGAATCGCGGTGTCATGTCGATGGCGCGATTGCCCACCGAGACGATCGGCGACGGAACTCCGGTCAGGAGAGCCGAGAGCCCCGTGGCGATCGAGATGCCGGCGGCAGCAGCGAGGACGCCCGACAGGGCTCCCGTCCACCAGGGCGCGTACTTGCCCGTGTAGAGGCGGCTCGTGGCCGCACGCTCGCTGGTCCGCTGCATGTGGGTCATTCGCCACCGATTGCCCCATGGATGGGTCGCCCGGCCGATTGACCTCAGCCGACGAAGGTGACGACCTCGTCGAGGGACGCCCGCGACGTGCGGTACGTGTTGGTCGGATGGCCGACGTCCGGGTGGCCGAAGGCGATGCCGCAGACCACCTTCCGGGTGTCGGGAAGGTCGAAGTGGTCGCGCAGGAACGGCGCGGCCGCGGCCAGCGCTGCCTGCGCGCAGGCTCCCAGGCCCAGGGCTTGAGCGGCGAGGAGGAACGACTCGACGTACAGGCCGCAGTCGATGGCGCCATAGACGCCGAGGTCGTCGTCGGTGGTGAGGATCGCGACGTGCGGGGCGCCGAAGAACTCGAAGTTGCGGAGCATCTGCAGCGCGGACGCCTCACGGTCGCCCTTCTCGACGCCGACCGCGTCGTACAGCTGCCAGCCGCTCTCACGGCGACGCTCCCGATAAACGCCGTTGTAGCCGACCGGAAAGTCGAAGTCGCTGCCCGAGGAGTCGAACGACTCGAGCAACGCCTCCTTCAGCCGGACCGTCTCGTCGCCCGACGTGATGACGAGCTGCCACGGCTGGGTGTTGCACCACGAGGGCGTGCGCTGGGCGATCGTCAGCAACCGCTCGATGACGTCACGCGGGATTTGCTCGTCGGTGTAGCCGCGGCAGCTCCAGCGATCGGCGAGGAGACGCTCGAGTGCCGCAGCATCGTTCGTGGCCTCCGCCACGGGTTCGTTCACGGCATCCGCCATTGGCCGATCAGGGTCTGCATCAAAGCGATCAGCGCGATCGGCTGGTCGAGCATGATGTGGTGGCCGGCATCCGGCACGAGGGTCACCGGCACGTGGCCGCCCAGGATCTCGGCGACGCTCTCGGTGATGTCGGTCGTGGCCATGCCGCGCTCACCGCGCACGAGGGCCACCTCGCACCCGGCCTCCGCGAGGTCCTCGGGCTCCATCTGCGAGCTGAGGAAGATCTGCGGGTCGAACGCCCAGGACCATCCACCCTCCACTTCCCGGACCGACTGGTCGGCGATGTGGCGGCGGATGTACTCCAGGCCCTCGTCCTCGGGCAGCGACTTGAACCGGGCGACGACGGTCTCCTTGTCGGGATGCACCCGGTGGCGCGGCAGCCTGGAGTTGTTCTTCAACCAGCTCCCGCGCCTCCGGTGACATCTCGCGCACCGGGGAGTCGATCGCGGCGACGCCGCGCAGGTCCGGTCCGTGGTTGCGGGCCGCGGTCAGCGCGACGAAGCCGCCCATGCTGTGGCCGATGATGACCGGTCGCGCGTCGCTCTCGTGGCCGGCGACGGCGAGCACCTCGTCGGCCCAGGTGTCGAGCGAGTAGTCCTGGCGATGTTCGCTCGACCCGTGGCCGGAGAGGTCGATCGCGAGCACGCGGTGCTCGACGGCCAGGAAGGGTGCGACGTGGTCCCACCAGGCGGAGTTGGCCGCGCCACCGTGCACGAGCACGACGCTCGGGTCGCCCGACTTGCCCCAGGCGCGGTACGCGATCCGTGCACCGTCGACCTCGAGGTCGAGGGCGTCGTGCGGCTGCGCGATCGCGTCGGTGAACCAGGCGGGGGTACTCATGAGCGCCCTCCTCAGTTACAGTCACGCTTGACTGTTTCTGTCTACGGCAGCACCATACCGCCGTCCGGATACGAGGAGAACTCATGGGTCTGTCTGGCTCCACGATCATCATGTCCGGCGGCAGCCGCGGGATCGGCGAGGCCATCGCCGTGCGCGCGGCCCGCGACGGCGCCAACGTCGCCCTGCTCGCGAAGACGACCGAGCCGCACCCGAAGCTGCCCGGCACGATCCACACGGCCGCCGCGGCCATCGAGGAGGCCGGCGGTCACGCCCTGCCACTCGTCGGCGACGTGCGCGACGACGACTTCGTCGCGAGCGCGGTGGAGCAGACCGCCGCGCAGTTCGGCGGCATCGACATCGTGGTGAACAACGCCAGCGCCATCAACCTCTCGCGCACCGAAGAGCTGCCGATGAAGGCGTACGACCTGATGAACGACATCAACTGCCGAGGCGCGTTCCTGCTGTCCAAGCTGTCGATCCCGTTCCTGCGCCAGGGCACCAACCCGCACATCCTCACGCTGTCGCCTCCCATCTCCCTCGACCGCAAGTGGTTCGGCCAGCAGACCGGCTACGCGATCGCGAAGTATGGGATGAGCCTGGTCACCATGGGCCTGAGCGAGGAGCTGCGCGAGGACGGCATCGCGGCCAACTCCCTGTGGCCACGCACCGCCATCGACACGGCAGCCGTGCGCAACGTCGTGGGCGCCGGCCTGGAGAAGCACTCGCGGACGCCCGCGATCATGGCCGACGCCGCGTACGAGATCCTCGCGAAGCCGTCCCGCGAGGTCACCGGGAACTTCTTCATCGACGACGACGTGCTCGAGGACGCCGGCGTCACCGACTTCTCCGTCTACCTCAACGGCGGGCGCGAGGAGGACCTGGCACTCGACTTCTGGGTGGAGCCCAAGGGTCCCCACAATCCTGACCTGCGACTTTGACGGCCTCGTCGCCAGGCGCTGTTCTCGCGTTTGGGTGGCGAACGCGCCCCGTCCAGCGGTACAACTGACCCACACCGGAGGGAGCGGCGATGGCCGACACGGAAACGCTGAACCTCAGCTGAAGGGCGACGCCATCGGATTCGTCGATGCGTTGGTCATCGGCCTCGCCGCGACGAGTCCCGCCTACTCGCTGGCCGCGGTCATCGGCCCGATCGCCGCCCTGGTGGGTGTCTACGCCCCGGGCGTGCTGCTGGCCAGCTTCGTCCCGATGGCCCTGATCGCGACCGCGTTCCTCTACCTCAACCGCGTCGACCAGGACTGCGGGACGACGTTCAGCTGGGTGACCCGGGCGATGGGCCCGTGGGCCGGCTGGATCGGTGGCTGGGCGATCACGATGACCGGCGTCCTCGTCATCGGGTCCCTCGCCGACGTCGGCATCCGCTTCACCCTCTACATGTTCGGCGCCGACTCGTGGGGTGACAACGCGTGGGTCAGGATGCCGCTCGCCGTCGTGCTGATCCTGCTCATGACGTGGCTGTGCGTGCTCGGCACCGACGTCTCGGCTCGTATCCAGAACACGTTGATCTTCGGTCAGGTGGGCGCGCTCCTGGTGTTCGCAGGGGTCGCCATCTACAAGGCGTATGCGGGGACCAGCTCCCTCGAGGAGATCCGGCCCGGCCTCGACTGGCTCAACCCGTTCGCGGAGGGTGGCGCCGCCTTGTCCAGCGGGCTGCTGCTCGGCGTGTTCGCCTACTGGGGGTGGGAGTCCTGCGTGAACCTGAGCGAGGAGACCCGCGACGGCGCCAACGCGCCGGGCCGCGCGGCGGTCTGGGCGACGTTCATCCTGCTCATCACGTATGTCTCCGTGGCGTTCGCCGTGGTCGCCTTCGCCGGCACCCAGTGGCTGAGCGACAACGCCGGGCGAGGAGGAATTCGTCTTCGCCTACATCGCCAGCGAGACGCTCGGCGGATGGGACTGGGTGCTGCTGTTCGCGGTGGCGACGTCGGCGATCGCGTCGACCCAGACGACGATCCTGCCAGCTTCGCGCACCGGGCTGTCGATGGCCCGCCGGCACGCGCTCCCACACACCTTCTCGCGGATCCACCCTTCGCATCGGACTCCGGACGTCAGCACGTGGTGGGTGGCCGCTATCGCCATCGTCTGGTACGTCGGTATCTATCAGGTCAGCGACAACGCGCTCTTCGACTCACTCACCGCGCTGTCGTTGCTGATCGCCTCGTACTACGCGCTCACCGGCGTCGCCTGCGCCGTCTTCTACCGCCGCCACCTGACCGAGAGCGTCAAGAACTTCTTCCTCATCGGCGTGGGCCCGCTCATCGGCTCCGCGCTGCTGGTCTGGCTGCTGGTGCTGTCGATCCGCGACATGTCCGATCCGGCGAACTCCTACAGCGGCCAGTCGTGGCTCGGTGTCGGCCCGCCGCTCGTGATCGGCGTCGGCATCCTCCTCGCCGGCATCGTCGTGATGCTGATCTGGCGGACGCAGGACTCCCGGTTCTGGCAAGAGCGGGCCGGCGTCGCCGACCCGGACATCGTCCACGGCCGCAAGGCCGCAGTGGCCGATCCTGACGACCTGGAGGCGTGAGCACATGGCTGTGGTGGTGGGGTACGACGAGTCGCCGGGCTCCGAGGTCGCGCTGGACACGGCCATCCGGGTTGCGGCGCAATGGGGCGAACCGCTGACCATCGTCTACGGCGCGGGCCCTCCGGGCGGCCTCGGCGAGGAGCACAAGGCCCATCGCGACGCGCTGATGGAGATCGGGCAGCACGCCCTCGACGTGCGCCGTCGAGCGTGCTCGGCAGCAGGACATCGACACACAGGTCCGGCTGGTCGATGCCAAGCCCGCCCAGGCACTGCTCCAGGTCGCCGACGAGGTCGATGCGACAGTGATCGTCGTCGGCACCACCGGCGAGAGCCCGCTCCGAGGCGCGATGCTGGGGTCGACGCCGCACAAGCTGCTGCACCTGAGCTCGCGGCCGGTCCTGTGCGTGCCCGTACACGGCTGACCGAGCCGGATGGAGTCCGAGCGCGAGGCCGTCGGGGTGGCAAGCTCGATGGACGAGCTGCTCGCGGGCGCGACGGACGTCGCCCCGATCGACAGCGCGGGCAAGTCCGGTGCCCGGCTCGATCGGGTGACGCATCGACGGCGAGCCGCGGCGTCGTGAAGTACCTCGACGCCGACAGGTCGACTGGACGATGCGGGCGGCCGGAGTCGACGGCAGCGCCACGCTGGCGCTGTGGCGACGGGGCATCCTCGCACCGGCTGCCCGCCTGCATCAACCAGCCGATCGTCGCAGTCGCGCGCGAGGACTCGGTGACCGTGCTGCTCATGCGGGACGTCGGCGACTGGCTCGTCCCCGTCGCCGACGACACGGTTCCGCTCGACCAGCACCTGCGCTTCCTCGACCACATGGCGGCCATGCATGCGACGTTCTGGCAGACATCCGACGACATCGACGTCGTGTCGAACCGGACGCGCTACCTGGAGCTCTCGCCGCACACGGCCGAGCGGGAGGCGGCGCTCGGGTCCACCCACCCGGTCCCCCGGCTGATCGGGGAGGGCTGGCCACTGCTCGCCGCGGTGGCCCCGGCGGCAGCGGCCGTCGTCGTTCCCCTGGCGACCGACCCCGCTCGCCTCGTCGACGCCCTCGCCGACACTCCGGAGACGCTGGTGCACGGCAACTGGAAGCTCGACAACCTGGGCACCGACCCCGACCTGAACACCGTCCTGCTCGACTGGGAGCTGCCCGGCCGTGGGCCGGCGCTCAGCGACGTCGCCTGGTACCTCTCGATCAACTGCCGACGCCTCCCGCACTCGAAGGAGGAGACGATCGACGCCTACCGCGAGGCGTTGGAGCGGCACGGCATCGACACCGAGCCGTGGTGGGCGCGGCAGCTGGGACTCTGCCTGCTCGGGGCGCTCGTGCAGTTCGGGTGGGAGAAGTCGTTCGCCGGATACGACGACGAGCTCGCCTGGTGGGAACGCGAGGGCGTCGACGCAGCTGGACCTGCTGGCATGAGCGAGTACGACGCGGCCGCCGACGGGTGGGCCGGCGGGCCGGCGGCGGTCTACGGCCGCTTCGCCGTGGCGATGCTGGAGCACTCCCCCGTACCTCTCTCCGATGCCGTCGTGCTCGACGTCGGCGCGGGAACGGCCGTCGCCTGCGATGCCGCGCTGGCAGCCGGAGCGCGCCAGGCGGTGGCCACGGACGTGTCGGAGCAGATGCTGCGCCGACGCACCCCGCCAACGTTGGCCGTGGTGGCCGACGCCGCCCGGATGCCCTTCGGCAGCGACACCTTCGATCTCGTCATGGGCGGGTTCTGCCTCGGGCACCTGCCCGACCCCGGCGCGGCCCTCGCCGAGTGGCGCCGGGTCGGGCCGGCCACCGTGGCCACGGCATTCGCCTCCGGTCCTGCGCATCCGGCCAAGATCGCCGTCGACGAGGCCGCTGAACGATTCGGGTTCGTGTCGCCGCCCTGGTACGAACAGCTCAAGAACGAGCGCGAGCCCCAGGTGGAGGACCCCGACCTGCTCGCGTCGCTTGGCGAGGTCGGCAGGCTACCGAGAGGTCTCGGTCACCCATCTGACGGTCGACGCCGGCGTCCGCACGCCGGCGGAGATCGTGAGCTGGCGGTGGGGCATGGCCCACCTGGCGCCGTTCGTCGACGGCCTGTCCGAGACGCGTCGCGCCGAGGCCCGCCGCGACGCCGAGGACGCCGTCGCCGGGATCGGTCCGGTGCTCGTCGACATCCAGGTGCTCAGCGCGGTCGTCTAGTCGGAGGCGCCCCACACCGGCAGGTCGTACTCGCGACGGACGGCGATCCCGTCGATGCTCAGGTCGAGGCCGTACACGTGCAGCGAGATGGCGGTGACGTCGCCGGTGTTGTGCACCCGGTGGATGTCACCCGGAGGGGCGAAGCCGCTGACCTCCCCGACCTGGTTGGCGACCCGGCCGATCTCGGTGAGGTGATCGCCGTCGTCGCGGTAGAGCGTCTCGTACTCGACGCCCTGGATGACGCCGAACGCGCACCAGGAGAGGTGGTCGTGGATCGACGTGAGCTGTCCCGGATGCCAGATGAGTGCCTTCACGGAGAAGGACGGCTCGGTGTGCAGGAGGTGGCTGACCAGCTCGTCGGGGTTGCCTCGGCGCTCCTCGTCGGTGAGCAGGTCGGGGCCGGGCATTCCGGCCCGGAGGACGTCGGCAACGGCGAACGCCGTGCTGCGGGGATCGAGCTCCCGCAGCGTCTGTTCCCGGATCCCGTCCAGGAGGTCGGCCAGCCCCTGTCGGGCCGGTGTCTTCAGCTGTGTCGTGGTCATGCCTCTCAGAATGACCCGAATGATTCATCACGTCCAATGCCAATTCTGGAGATGAATCATAGGTAGCATTGATGAATGCTCGACGTCGCCCGCCTTCGCATCCTCGCTGCCGTCGCCCGTCACGGATCGGTGACGGCCGCTGCCCAGGAGCTGCACTACTCGCAGCCCTCGGTCAGCCACCACCTCGCCCGACTGGAGGCCGAGACCGGGGCCCAGCTGTTCCAGCGCGTCGGACGCGGCATCCGGCTGACCGAGGCCGGCGCAGATGCTCGCCGAGCGCGCGGCGGAGATCATCGGGCGCGTCGACTCCGCTGCCGCCGAGCTGTCGGCGCACGTCGGGCTGAGCGCCGGGCGGGTCAGGATCGCGACCTTCGGGTCCGTGCTCGTCTCGATCCTGCCGGACGTGTCCGCGGTGCTCGCCGAGCGGCATCCCGGCCTCCAGCTCGAGTTCGTCGACACCCACCCGCCGGAGGCGCTGGCGATGCTGCGGGCCGGCGAGGTCGACGCGGCCATCGTGTTCCGGTACGACGCGACCGAGCCCGACCCCGAGGGCATCCGCCTCACCCACCTGCTCGACGACCCGACCTACCTCCTCACCCGCGACAGGCGGCGCAAGGTCAGCCAGCACCGCGACGAACGGTGGGTGGCCGGATGCCATCGATGCCGCGAGCACCTGGTCAACGTGTGTGCTCGAGAAGGATTCGAGCCGAAGGTCGCCTTCTCCACCGACGACATGGTCACGATCCAGGCGCTCGTCGCGGCCGGCATGGGTGTCGCGACGATTCCCGGGCTGGCGCTGCGCGCGCACCACCACCCGGACGTGAACGCGCACAAGATCCCGGATGCCGACCGGCACGTGTACGTCGCGACGTACGGGGAGCCGCCCGACCCGCCCGCGACGGCCGCGCTGGTCGACGTGCTGGTGTCGGTGGCCTAGGCCGTTGCGTCGCATCAGCGCGACGAGGGAGTCGCTGGCCGTGGTGACGAGCTCGTCCACCGACAGCTCGACCTCACCGGACAGCCACGAGGCGACCAGCTCGGACAGGCCGGCCATGAAGATCACGCCGTGGAAGCGATCACGCGGATCGGGCCACGTCTCGTCACCGAAGATCTCCCGCGCTTCCGCGGCCACCAGCTCAGCGAACGAGGTGAGCAGCTCACGACGCCGAGCACGCATCGCCGGGTTGGCGTTGGACTCGACGACGGCCACGCGCATCTTGTCGGGCTCGGCGACCACGAGGTCGACGACGGCTCCGATCGCCGCACGCACCCGGTCGGCCGGCTCGCCCGACGACGCGGCGACGGCGTCCAGGGCGGTGCGGGCGATCTCCTCGCTCACGCTGTCGAGCGCGGCGACGAGCATGTCGTCGCGGGACCCGAAGCTCTCGTAGAAGTAGCGCTCGGTGAGGCCGGCCTCCGCGCAGACGGCCGTCATCGTCGTTCGCGCCTCGCCGGTGGTGGCGAGCAGCGTGATGGTGGCCTCGACGAGCTGCGCTCGGCGGGCCGTCACCCGCTCGTCGGCACTCTTGCCGCCGTAGCTGCGCGCTCCGCTCACCTCGACACCACTCACGCGGACATCTTGACAGTCGGCGACCAGCGCGACAAACTGACAGGAACTCCTGTCAGATGGAGGCCGCATGGCCACGATCGCTGCTCCACGACCCGTCGCGCCACGTCGCCGGCTGATTCCCCTCGTCGGCGAGACGCTCGCGTACTTCCACGACCCGCTCGCCACGCTGCGCTACCACTACGACACGAGCGGCCCGGTGTCCGACTACACCTTCGTCGGCCGGAAATGGACCATGCTGCTCGGCCCGGACGCGTGCGAGATCGCGCTGCGCAACGCCGACAAGGCGTTCGCGAACGCCGGCGGCTGGGGCTACCTGATCGGCCCGTTCTTCGACCGCGGCCTGATGCTGCTCGATTTCGAGGAGCACCACCATCACCGGCGCATCCTGCAGGAGGCCTTCACCCGCGACCGCATCAGCGACTACACGTCGACCCTCGGCCCGGCGGTGGAGACCGGGATTCACGCCTGGACACCGAGCAGTGACTTCCAGGCCTATCCGGCACTGAAGAACCTCACGCTCGATCTCGCGACGCAGATCTTCATGGGTGGAGCCCACATGGACGACGCCGAGCTCGCCCGGGTGAACCAGGCGTTCATCGACTGCGTCCAGGCCGGGCTCGGGTTCGTCCGGGCCGATGTTCCCGGAACGCGGTGGCGTCGCGGCCTCCGTGGTCGCCGCGTGCTGGAGGAGTTCTTCCGCCGGCACCTGCCGGCCCGCCGGGCGTCCGGCGGCACCGACCTGTTCGCCGCCCTGTGCCAGATCGAGACCGACGACGGCCAGCGGCTCACCGACGACGACATCATCAGCCACATGATCTTCCTGCTGATGGCGGCACACGACACGTCGACCATCACGGTCACGACGATGATGCAGCACCTCGGCCAGCACCCCGAGTGGCAGGAGCGCTGCCGCGCCGAGGCCATGACGGTGCCCGAGCACCCGACGCTCGAGGAGATCGACTCACTGACCTCCATCGACCTCGTGATGAAGGAGTGCCTCCGCCTGGTGCCACCCGTACCCGGCCTGGCGCGTCAGACGGTCAAGGACACCGAGGTGCTCGGTGAGCACATTCCCGCAGGGCGCCTCGTCTCCGTCGGCGTCCACCTCTCCCACCACATGCACGAGCTCTGGGCGGACCCGGAGCGCTTCGACCCGGAGCGGTTCGCCGACCACCGCCGCGAGGACAAGGTGCACCGCTACGCGTGGGAGCCGTTCGGCGGAGGCGTGCACAAGTGCATCGGCCTGTACTTCGGCGCGGTCGAGGTGAAGATGATCATGCACCAGCTGCTGCGCCGCTTCGAGTGGACGGTCGACGCCGACTACGTCGTCCCCATGAACTACCACTCGCTCCCGTTCCCGAAGGACGGCCTTCCGGTCGACCTTCGCCGCCTCGACCAAGGACTTGCATGAAACGCGACACTCGCCAACCTCTCCATCATCGTCACCGGAGGCGCCCGCGGGATCGGCCGCGCCACGGCCGCCCGGTTCGCCCGACAGGGCGCGCGCGTCGCGATCGGCGACCGGGACGCCGATCTGGCCCGCAGCGTCGCCAACGAGCTCGGCAACGGAGTCGTGGCCGCTCCGCTCGACGTCACCGAGCCGGCCTCATGGACCGCATTCCTGGAGGAGATCGCCGCCATCGGGCCGATCGACGTCCTCGTCAACAACGCCGGCATCATGCCGCTCGGGTCGGTTCTCAAGGAGCCCGACGAGGTGGCCCGCCGCATCGTCGACGTCAACCTGCACGGCGTCATCTTCGGCACCAAGGCCGTCGCACCCGGCATGGTCGAGCGCGGCAGCGGCCACGTGGTCAACGTGGCATCCGCGGTCGGACGCATCGCGGTGGCCGACGGCGCCACCTACTCCGCGTCGAAGTTCGCCGTCGTCGGATTCAGCGAGGCCACCCGGGCCGAGCTCGAGCCACAGGGCGTGGACGTCAGCGTCGTGCTGCCCGCGATCGTCCAGACCGAGCTCGCGGCCGGCGTGCCGGCCGCCCGCGGCATGAAGCCCGTGACCGCCGACGACGTCGCCAAGGTGATCGAGTCGACGGTGCGCAAGCCCAGGCCCGAGCTGTGGGTGCCGCGGTGGAGCCAGGGCATGTCGAAGTTCGGGCTGGCCATGCCGCGGGTCGTGCAGCGAGGCATGGCCAAGGCCTTCAAGGCCGACACCGTCCTGGCCGACGCGGACACGGCCGCCCGTGAGAAGTACGAGCGTCGAGCCCGCGAGGGCTGACGCGCCCTAGTCCCGCGAGCGCCGCTTGTACGCCGCGAGCGCCAGCGGGGCGAAGATCGCGGTGAGGACGATCGACCAGACGATCGAGGCCTCCACCGCGTGCTGAAGCGGCCAGGCTGCGTCGGCGGGCGCCTGCCCGCCGTTGCCCCACAGCTCGCGGCAGGCCTGCGTCAGCGCCGAGACCGGGTTCCACTCGGCGATGAAGCGCAGCCACGACGGCATCTGCTCGGTGGGCGCGAACGTGTTGGCGACGAACGTCAGTGGGAACATCACGGTGAACATGAAGCCCTGCACCGCCTCGACCGTGCGCATGAGCGACCCGACCCAGATGCCCAGCCACACGAGTGCGAAGCCGAACAGCAGCAACAGCGCGAAGCCGAGCACGGCGTCGACGAAGCTGCCGCGGATGCGCCAGCCGATGAGCACTCCGGTGACACCCATGACCGCGATGCCGATGCTGGAGTGGATGAGGCTCGAGATGCTGCGCCCGACCAGCACCGACGAGCGTGAGATCGGCAGCGACTTGAGCCGGTCGACGATGCCCTTCTGCAGGTCGTTGGTGAGGCCCATCGCCACGACCGCGGATGAGAAGATCATCGTCTGCACCATGATCCCGGGCAGCAGGAACTCCTTGTACGACACGTCGCCGGGCGGCTGGATGGAGCCACCGAACACGTAGGCGAACAGGAGCACGAACATCACCGACTGCACGGTGACGTCGAGCAGCATCTCGGGCATCCGCTTGATGTGGATGAGGTTGCGCCAGACGATCGTGCCCGACGCGCGAAGCATCGACGGCGGCGAGATCGGCGGGCGAGTGGCGGTGAACATCGTGGTCATGAGAGGGCCCCTTCCATCTCGTCGATCTCGTCGGTCTCGTCCTCGGCCTTGTGGCCGGTGAGGTGCAGGAACACGTCGTCGAGGCTCGGACGCTTGAGCCCGAGGTCGTCGACCTCGATGCCGCTCTCCTCGAAGAGGTTGCCGATGCGGGACATCGCGCCGAGACCGTCGGCCTGGGCGATGAGCCTGCGCGCTGCGGTGTCGACGTGCACCTCGGGCGAGCAGGAGCGCACGAGCTCCTCGGCCCGCGGGAGGTCGTCGGCGTGCGTCAGGGTGACGACGACACTGGCGGCTCCGGCCTGGTCCTTGAGCTGAGTGGGCGTGCCCGCGGCGATCACCTTGCCCTTGTCGATGACGATGATGTCGTCGGCCAGGTGGTCGGCCTCCTCGAGGTATTGCGTCGTGAGCAGCAGCGTCGTGCCGTCGCGCACGAGGCCTCGCAACACCTCCCACAGCTCGGTGCGGCTGCGCGGGTCGAGCCCGGTGGTGGGCTCGTCGAGGAACAGCACCGGCGGGGCGGCGATGAGGCTGACCGCGAGGTCGAGCCGGCGACGCATGCCGCCGGAGTACTTCTTCGCGATCCGGTCGGCGGCCTCGGTGAGCGCGAACCGTTCGAGCAGCTCGTCGGTGCTGCTGCGGATGTAGTCCTTCGGCAACCCGTAGAGCCGCCCGATGAGCCGGAGGTTCTCGCGCGCCGTGAGCAGCTCGTCGACCGTGGCGACCTGGCCGGTGAGACCCATGCTGCGCCGCACCGCTTCGGGCTCCTTGAGGATGTCGTGACCGGCCACGCGGCCGGTGCCGCTGGTGGGCACGCTCAGCGTGGTGAGCATGCGCGTGGTCGTGGTCTTGCCGGCGCCGTTCGGCCCGAGCAGGCCGAGCACCGTGCCTTGCGGGACCACGAAGCTCACGCCGTCGACGGCGACATTGTCATCGAATTTCTTGACGAGGTCGATGGCCTCGATTGCTGGACCGGCGTTCATACCGTGCGTCCCTCCCCTGGACCTGCGTGCAGCCGAACTCTACCCGACTCTTCCAACTAGGAATACCAGACGGCACTGACAGAAACCGTCGAGAATCCGCCACGGCGGGCCATGTTGCAGGAGGCACCCATGACCGCCACGATCGGGGCATGAGCATCTTCCGCGTCAAGAGTGTCGAACGATCGATCGAGGAGACCGACGAGCCGGATCACCGGCTCAAGAAGGAGCTCACCGCCTGGGACCTGACGTTCTTCGGCATCGGCGTCATCATCGGCACCGGCATCTTCGTGCTGACCGGCCAGCAGGCCGCCACGAACGCCGGGCCGGC
This sequence comes from uncultured Actinomycetota bacterium, assembly GCA_963726885.1. Taxonomy (GTDB): domain Bacteria; phylum Actinomycetota; class Actinomycetes; order Propionibacteriales; family Nocardioidaceae; genus Aeromicrobium. Next base: position 71,074 of record CAVSDS010000015.1, read on the forward strand.
CATCGTCATCTCGTTCATCCTGGCCGCCGTGGCCTGCGGACTCGCGGGCCTCTGCTACGCCGAGTTCGCGTCGACCGTGCCGGTGGCCGGCAGCGCGTACACGTTCTCGTACGCGACCCTCGGCGAGCTCGTGGCCTGGATCATCGGCTGGGACCTCGTGCTCGAGCTCGCGCTCGGTGCGGCCGTCGTGGCGCGCGGCTGGTCGGCCTACCTGCAGTCGTTGTTCGACCTGCCGACCTGGCTCGCGGGCGATGACGCGCTCCCGGACTTCGGCGCCGTCGGCATCGTCCTGGGCCTGACCGTCGTCGGGGTGCTCGGCACCAAGCTGTCCGGCCGCTTCACCGGGGTGCTGGTGGTCGTCAAGGTCGCCGTCGTCCTGTTCGTCGTCGTGGCCGGACTGTTCTTCGTCAAGATGTCGAACTACTCACCCTTCGTGCCTGACTCCAGGCCGGCGGAAGCCGGATCGGGCGCCGACCAGACGTTGCTGCAGGCGTTCTTCGGTTTCGAGCCCTCGATGTTCGGCGCCTACGGCGTCATCGCCGCGGCATCCGTCGTCTTCTTCGCCTACATCGGGTTCGACATCGTCGCCACGGCAGCCGAGGAGACGCGCAACCCCCAGCGAGACGTCCCGCGCGGCATCCTCGGCTCACTCATCATCTGCACCGTGCTCTACGTGCTCGTCTCCTTCGTCGTCACCGGGATGCTCAAGTACTCCGATGACCGGATGAACACGGCGGCGCCGCTGGCCGAGGCGTTCAAGGCCAATGACGCGGCCTGGGCATCGAAGCTGATCTCGCTGGGCGCCGTCGCCGGCCTCACCACCGTCGTGCTGGTGCTGATGCTCGGGCAGGCGCGGGTGCTCTTCGCGATGTCGCGCGACGGCCTGCTCCCGGTGCCCCTGGCGAAGGTCCACCCGCGGTTCGGGACGCCCTACCGGATCACGATCATCACCGGCGTCGGCGTCGCAGCACTCGCCGCGGTGGTGCCGCTCTCCGAGCTGGCGAACCTCGTCAGCATCGGCACGCTGTTCGCGTTCGTGCTGGTGTCGGCCGGTGTCATCATCCTGCGTCGCTCGAGGCCGGACCTCGAGCGCTCGTTCAGCGTTCCCGCCGTCCCGTGGCTGCCGATCCTGTCGATCGCGGCCTGCGCGTGGCTGATGGTGAACCTCTCGGTCGAGACGTGGGCGCGGTTCGTCATCTGGCTCGTGATCGGCTTCGTCATCTACTTCCTCTACGGCAACCGGCACTCGCGCCTCGGCCGTGGGCTCGAACAGGCCGAGGTCGAGGGCGAACCCCCGTCCACCTGACAGTCAGCCGGCGAGCTCCGGCTCCGGGGTCATCGTGCGTGCATGGTGGCGGCCGCGCGGAACGACCATGGGTGTGCCGCAGACCGGGTCGGGCACGACCTCGCAGCGCAGGCCGAAGACGTCCGACACCACCTCGGCATCGATCACGTCGGCCGGTGCGCCCTCGGCCACGATCGCGCCGTGCTTCATCGCGATGACGTGGTCGGCGTAGCGGCAGGCCAGGTTGAGGTCGTGCATGACGAGGACGATCGTCGTGCCGCGGCCCCGGTTCAGGTCGGTGAGCAGGTCCAGCAGCTCGACCTGGTGGTTGATGTCCAGGTAGGTCGTCGGCTCGTCGAGCAGCAGCAGGTCCGTCTCCTGCGCCAGGGCCATCGCGATCCACACCCGCTGACGCTGACCGCCGGACAGCTCGGAGAGCGGGCGGTCGGCGAGCTCGGCCGTACCGGTGGTCTCGAGGGCGGCCGTCACCGCGACGTCGTCGGCGGCACTCCACTGCCGGAACCAGCCTTGGTGCGGGTAGCGGCCGCGGCCCACGAGGTCGGCCACCGTGATGCCGTCCGGAGCCACGGGCGTCTGCGGAAGCAGGCCAAGCACCCGGGCGACGTCGACACTGCGCATCTCGTGCACCGAGCGGCCGTCGAGCAGGACCGTGCCGGTGCGCGGCTTCAGCAGCCGGGCGAGTCCGCGCAGGAGCGTGGACTTGCCGCAGGCGTTGGCGCCGACGATGACGGTGATGCCCCCGTCCGGGATCTCGACGTCCAGATGTCCGATGACGTCGTCGGCGTCGTAGCCGAGGGTCAGGTCCTGTGCGCGCAGATCGTGTTCGGTCATCCTCCGCGTCCTTCCCGGTTGACGGTGATGAGTAGCCAGATGAGGTACGGCGCGCCGACGGCGCCACTGATGACGCCGGTCGGCAGGGCGGCCGGCAGGACGTGCTGGGCCACCAGATCGGCGGACAGCACGATCACGGCGCCCGCGAAGCCGGCGGCGAGCAGGCCGCCGGGCGCGGTGCCGAGGAGTCGGTTGGCGATGGGGCCGGCGATGAGCGCCACGAACATGATGGGACCGGCCACCGCGGTGGCGAAGGCGATCAGCACCACGGAGATCCCCAGCAACGCCAGGCGCGTCACCTCGACCCGCGTGCCGAGAGCCTTGGCCGCGTCGTCGCCGAGCTCCAGGACACGCAGGGGCCGGTCCAGCATCAGGGCGAGCGGCACCAGGACGACGACGGCCACGAGCAGGGCCCTGAGCTCGGTCGGGCCGGCCTGGCCCACCGATCCCACGAGCCAGGTCATCGCCTGGCGCGCTTCGTAGATGTCGGCCCGGGCGATGATGTACCCGACGGCCGAGTACATGAACTGCGACACCGCGATGCCGATGAGGATGAAGCGGTAGCCGGAGATCCCGTGCCGCCAGGCCAGCAGGTAGATGAGCGCGGCACTCGCGAACGCACCGACGAGGGCGGCGGCCGGGATGCCGAGACCGGAGGTCTGGAAGAGGACGATCGAGGAGATCGCGGCCAGGCTGGCACCGGACGAGACGCCGACGAAGTCCGGTGACGCCAGCGGGTTGGCGAGCAGGGTCTGGAAGACGATGCCGGAGATCCCGAGCGCCACCCCGACGGCGAGAGCAGTGGTGGCCACGGGCAGCCGCAGGTCGCGGACGATGAAGTCGACGGCCGGGTTGTCGGACAGGTGGAACGTCGAGGCGATGACGTCCCACGGCGCGACGACGAAGCTGCCGACCATCATCGACAGCACGAACAGCGCGAACGCGAGCGCTCCGAGCAGCGAGGTGACCACCAGCGACCGGCGTCTTCGCCGTTGCCGGCCCTGCACGACCGAGGACACCAGCGGCGTCACGACTGACGCGCTCACAGCGGCTCACCGCGCCAGCCGCAGGGACGAGGACGAGTCTTGGAAGGGCGGGGTCCCCGCGAAAGTGCGAGCCGGCCGTGGGGGCACCTCCCGCGAGCGCAGCGAGTGGGGGACAGTTTCGTGGGGTGCTCACAGCTCCACCAGGTTCCGGTAGCGGACGAGGGCCACGAACGCCGGCGCGCCGAGGACGCCGAGCACGACGCCGACCTGCAGCTCGCTCGGCGACACCACGACCCGGCCGATGATGTCGGTGATCAGCAGCACGATGGGAGTCAGCACGAGTGAGTACGTGAGGATCCACCGGTAGTCGGGGCCGGTCAGCATCCGCGCCAGGTGGGGCACCACCAGGCCGACGAAGACGATCGGGCCGCAGGCTGCGGTCGCCGCGCCGCACAGGAGCGCCACGGTCACGAACATCACCGCGCGGGTCAGCCGGACACGCTGCCCGAGTGCGATGGCGACGTCCTCCCCGAGCGCCAGCCCGTTCAGCGCGCGGCCCGCTCCGAGCGCCACCACGACGCCGATCACGATGAACGGCAGGGTCTGCCAGAACACCGGCATGTAGCGCCCGGCCAGCGAGCCGACCTGCCAGAACCGCAGCTCGTTGAGCGCGTCCACGTTGGTCATGACGATGGCGTTGGTGAGCGAGTAGAACGCCGCGGTCACCGCCGCTCCCGCCAGCGCGAGCTTCACCGGGGTCGCGCCCTCCCGCCCGAACGAGGCGATCGTGTAGACCATCACGGTGGCGAAGGCCGCGCCGAGGAACCCCAGCCAGATGTAGGTGCTCAGCTGCTGGGTGCCGAGCACCATGATCCCGAAGACGATGAACGCGGCGGCGCCGGTGTTGATGCCCATGATGCCGGGCTCGGCCAGGGGGTTGCGGGTGACGCCCTGGAGGATGGCGCCGCTCAGGCCGAGCGCCGCTCCGACGCTCAGCCCCAGCAGCGTGCGGGGCACCCGCATCTCCCGCACGACGGTCTCCGCAGCCGAGCTCGGGTCGTAGCTCGTGAACGCGTCCCAGATCGTCATCAGCGTGATGGAGCGCGACCCCATCGTGATGCTGAAGAGGCAGACCGCGAGCAGCAGGCCGAACAGCAGCACGAGGCCGACGAGCAGGCGTGCGCGGCCTCGACTGTGCGGCCGGGGCTCCGCCGGTGGATCAGGCCGCGCGACGGGAGGCGAGGTGAGGGTCATGTGAGGTCGGGGTCCGCCTCCTCGATCGAGTCGGTGAGCTTGTCCAGCTCCTCGGCGTAGGCGGCGTACGTGCTGATCCAGTACGCCGGCCACGGCACGACCGCACCCTCGTCAGCGGCCTTGATCTTCTTCCACGTCGGCTGCTTCTCGGCGGTCTTCACGCTCGTGTCGTACGTCCGGTCGTCCATGAGGATGAGATCGGGCTGGTACTTGTCGGCGTTCTCCCAGCTCAGGTTCTCCCAGTACGGGAACTTCGGGTCGGGATCGCGGGGCACGGTGACGTCGAGACCCCACTCGGTGAAGTCGGTCAGCTCGGCGGAGTGCTCGGGCACGGCGACGTACAGCAGGTCGGCGGCCGGCGAGACGCCGAGCGCGGTGAGGCCCTCCTTCTGCTTGACGACGTCCTGGAAGCGGTCGCGGGCCTTCTCGAAGGCGGCCTTGTTCTTGGCGATCTCCGGGTCGTCGAGATCGGCATCGAGGGAGTCGGCCAGCGACTCGAACCCGTCGATCATCGTGACCACCGACTCACCCGCGGTCGGACCGACGACGGTGGCGAGCTTGCCGACCTTCTTGGCCTCTTCCTTCACGCCGTCCTCGAGGCCGCCGTACGCCTTCTCCACCGGCCAGTACGTGGTGACGATCAGGTCGGGGTTCAACGACGCGGCCTTCTCGGCGTCGATCTCGCCCCAGGTCTCGCCGAGGATCTCGATGCCGCTCATGTCGAAGCCCTCGAGCGCCTTGACGTTCTCCAGCTTGTCGTTGAGGAAGACGCCCTTCGGCTTGATGCCGAACGACATCAGGGCCGCGGCCGCCTCGCCCTGCGCGATGATGCGCGTCGGCTTCTCGTCGGCCGTGTAGGTCTTGCCGTCGCCGGACTTGTAGGACCAGCCTCCCTGACCGGCGTCATCAGGCTCGGTCGAGCCACAGGCGGTCAGGGTCAGGGCAGCGATCAGACCGGCGACTGTGGCGCCAAGTCCTCGCGGGAGTCGCAGCATGGGGCATCCTTCGCGTCGAGTGCGCGAACGCCGCGCACCTAAGGGAAGGCTACCCTAATCAGTTGGGAGTGATTCATCCACCAAGGCCACCGGCAGCTCCAGCGTGATGGTGGTGCCGTGCCCGGGCTGTGACGCAACGACCAGGGTGCCACCGGCGGCGTCGGCACGGTCGTTCATGTGGGTCAGTCCGTCGCCCTCACTCTTCATGTCGGGGTCGAAACCATGGCCGTCGTCGGCGACCACGACGGTGAGACCCGTGTCGCTCCCGTCGAGCTCGACGTGGGCGTGCTGCGCGTCCGCGTGGAGCACGGCGTTCATCAGCGCTTCCCGGACGCAGAAGAATGCGGTCGCCTCGATCTCGCGCGAGTATCGCCTGGTGGTCCGGTCGAGCACGTCCACTGCGAGGTCGGCCCGGTTGGCGAGGGCCGACAGTGCGGCGGCGAGCCCTTCGGACTCCAGCAGCGGTGGATAGATGCCGCGGGCCACGTCCCGAAGGGTGTCGACGGCTTGGTCGGCGATGCCGGCGGCATCCGCCAGGTGCTCGGCCGTCTCCGCGGCGCCTTCGCGGGTCGCGATGGTGCGGGCCAGTCCGAGCTTGACCTTGAGCGCCACCAGCTCCTGCTGGGCACCGTCGTGGAGATCGCGCTCGAGGGCATGTCTGGCCCGGTCGTGGGCAGCGAGCATCCGATGACGCGAGGTGCGCAGCTCTTCGAGCCGATCGCCCAGCCGCGATCGAAGCCTGGTGTTGGCCAGGAGCAGCGCAGCCTGGCCGGCCAGCTCCTCGACCAGACGTCGGTCGGCCGAGCTCGCACCCTCGCCGGGACGCTTGGCCAGGCTCAACGCTCCGACCAGCTGGCCTTCGTGACGAACCGGCTGGACCAGGACGCCGTCGAGCTCGGGCGGTTCATTGCCGACCAACGTCACCGGCGCTGGGACGTCCGTGCTGTCGCCCGCCGTCGCCCGCGGTACCAGCATTCCCTCGTGCGCGACCCAGACGACGGCCTGCGCCGCACCAGTCCCGTCGGCCAGGAGCTGTGCGGCCTCGGTGAGAGCGGAGCCCGGGTCGGTGGATTCGCCGATCTTGCCTGTCATCGCGGCCAGCGTCTCGTAGGGGGTCGCTCGCTTGCCGTAGACCAGCCGATTCGCCCAGTGCTGGACCCGGACGCGCACCGGCTCGAACGCCACGGCGACCAACGCCGTCGCCGCGATCGCCAAGCCCAGGTTCCCCTCGCCCAACGGCAGCAGGCGACCGAGCCCCACCACCACGCCTGCGTAGACCGCGGTGATGAAACCGGCCAACAGCGCGAAGACCACTGCCTTGTTGATCACGACGTCGATGTCGTAGAGCCGGTATCGCAGCATCGCGACAGTGACGGCGATGGCGACGACCATCATGGCGACGAGGACGAGTGGCCAACCGGCGTCGGCGCCCAGGCCCAGCCCGGTTGCTGCGAGGGGGAGCAACAACGCGGCTGATGCGACCCACTTGATCTGCTGGCGCTCCGCTCCGGACGAGCGCCGGAACCGCAACACGAGGGACGCGAACGAAGCCAGTACTGCCGGAAGGAGGCAGATGCCCCCGATCTTTTCGACCATGGCGATCGCTGGTGAACCGATGCCGAGCGGGTTGTCCACCGCCGCGGCTCCGTCGAATGGACCGACCTTGAAGGCCGAACCGACGAACGACATCGCGATGGCGGCGACGGCGAGCCACATCATCACCCGCCAGCGTGGTGTCAGTGGGCGGCCTGTGGGAAAGAGCTGGGGAAGGAGCGTGGCGGCGGGAACCATGCAGAAGAGCCAGGCCCAGGTTCCCGGCCACATGGCGTACGCGTAGATGCCTGACGGCTCGTCGGTGTTGAGCACCACCTGCAGGTACAGCTCGTTGGTTGCGGCGATGTACATGAAGAAGAACCCGATGAGCACCATCAGCCACCCGACGGCGTTGCGCGGCTGACGTGACACCACAACCGCGCCCAGGACCGCGAAGGCTGCCGCCATGACCAACTGGATCGTGACGAAAAGCACGCCGCCCGCACCGGCATCCGGATCCGCACTCGTCGGCGACGGTCCAGGCCCGTAGATCTCGGCCGCGATGCAGACCAGCCCGGCGACCGTCGTGACGACAGCCACCGACCACGCCGCGATCTTCCGCGTGCGATCACCGGAGGACGTGCTCACGTCGCCGGCTCCAGCGGTCTGAGCGGGCGCAGTCATCGAATCTCCTTTGTCCGACGGGCGGCGCGGTGGGTACGACAAGTGTCGAACGTCGATCACCAGCGTGCGGCAGCTTTGAGGAACGAACCAGCGTGCAGACGAGTGGCTCGCGTGGTGGTGTCTGCCCCACTCGACGAGCGAGGCCGGCAGCATGGACCGCGGGCCCAGCGGAGCGGCCGAACGTCACACGACGCCATATCACCGCACATGCCCTGTTCGTCTACCTCTCGGAGAACCCGGACCGGACCCCGGTGCTCCGCCGGGCGAGTCCGCCTCGCTCCCCCGCTCGGTCGACCTCGGCCCCCGCCAGGGTCCGCCCCGACGGATACGTTGGGCCGAGTGAATGAATCGTTCCGCCGTGGCGTCCGGCTCGGGCTCCCTTACGCTGCCGCTGGTTTCTTGTTGTCGTTGTCGTTCGGGGTGCTCGCGCGCGAGGCCGGCTTCTCGGCGGCGCAGGCGATCGTCACGTCGGCGATCGTGTTCCCGGTTTCTCGCTCATTCCGGCATGGCCGACGATCCCCTCGGTGGTGGTGGCCTGGTGCCCGCGGTGGCTGCATCCGGGCTGATGAACGCGCGCTTCCTTCCCATGGGGATCGCGCTGGCGCCGTCGCTGCCGGGCGGCCCGCTCAAGCGCGCTGCGCAGGGTCAGGCGGTCGTCGATGCGTCATGGGTCCTCGCCAACCGGAGGGACGGGACGTTCGACCGGTGGCTGCTGTTCGGGTCGACGGCGCCGCAGTACGTCACCTGGTTCTGCGGCACGGCCGTCGGCGCCCTGGCCGGTGACGGTTTCTTCGATCCCGAGCGTCTGGGCCTGGACGCCCTCTTACCGGCGTTCTTCCTCGTCCTGCTGATCGGGGAACTCAAGGAGCGTCGCCCCAGACTGGTGGCCCTGGTCGGCGCCGCCATCGCCGTGGCGCTCGTGCCGTTCACGCCCGCGGGCGGCCCGGTCCTCGCCGCCAGTGCGGCTGCGCTGATCGGGCTGGCTCGATGAACATCTGGCTCCTGATCATTCTCGTTGCCGTCCTGACGGCCGCGATCAAAGCAGCCGGACCGATGGCCCTCGGCGGCCGCGAGCTCCCAGCGTGGTTCTCCTCGATCGTGACCGTGATGCCGGCCGCCGTGCTGGCCGCACTGATGGTCACGGCGCTTGCGCGTACGGGGAGGAGCTGTCCGTCGGGCCTGACACCGCCGGGTCGAAGCCGCGGGTCTCGTCGCCTGGCGCGGTGGATCCGTCATCATGTGCGTCCTGGTGGCGGCGATCGCACCGCCGGCCTGCGGGCATTCTGAGCCGGCGACCCCGCAACGTCACGGTCCGCTCGCCCGGTGGTCGGACCTAGGATCGACTCGTGGTCTACCGCCTGCTCGACTTCATGGTCGATGCCGTCGCCGCCATGATCGGGGTGGACCTGGCGGCGGCGAAACCACAGGCGCGCGCGTATCGAGCCGCCTGGCGTCGGCGGGTCACGACCAGCGACTCGTCATCCGGCGTTCTGGAGACCGTCCTCCGGGAGCGTCGCGTCCCCGGAGCCTTCGGTCCCCGCGACGCCCCGGAGGTCGCGCTCATGTACCAGGCCTGGGACGCGGGCATGCCCCCTCGGGAAGCCGACGGGCCTTCGGTCGAGCGTTCGACCACGACGCCGGGTAGAGGTAGGTGAACTTGGCTGCAGCGACTTGCTCGGAGATGCCGTTGCCGTTGGTGATGTAGATGGTGCGGTTGCTTCGCGGCTGTGGCGGGGAGGTAGAGGTGATCTGGGTGGCTGAGTTCACAGTGTAGCTGGTAGCTGAGACTGAACGGAACTTCACCCTCGTGATGAAGGTGAAACAAGGACTAGGTGATGACGACTTCAGTGACTAAGGTGGTAGGTACGGTGCTGGGGTTGATGCCTCGGTGAGTAGACGGCACGGCCTAGGTCTAGGCGAACTTCTCGCTGCAATTCTTCGCGCAGACGTCCCACCAGAGTAGCACGAAGAGTTTGAGTGCCTTGGCCGCCCGCGTGAATCGACGATGATCTGCGTCGGGGAGTTGACGACGATGTTGGTCGCCGCGATCGTGCGAACTACCTTGGACTCAGCGGTGAACTCGGTCTCGCTGATGGCGACACTGGTAACACCATCGGTCGGGCTCGACGACGGATTGATACTGCTGACCGTAGGCGCGGCGCGGTATAGGTGAACCGGCCATCCGGCCGTTCGCCTCAGACGTTCCATGAGCAGTGGTGACCCGGATCTGACGGATACCACGAGTCCCCGGCGGAGACTCCGCCGTGATCTGAGTATTCGAGTACACCGGAAGCTGGCCGCAGGAACCGTGCCGAACTTGACGTCGATGGCATCGGTGAACCCGGTCCCGGTGATCGTCACATCAGTCCCGCCCGAGATCGGGCCACTGTTCGATGCCACCCCTGTGACAGCTGGAGGGGGCTGGTACACGCTGGTGTGTAGCCCTGCCAGGTCGGGTGGTGTACCCACCAGGAGTTGCCGGTTCACCGAACTCAGCCGGATAGGTCAACACGAGCGAACCGCTCGTCGTGTCGAAAGACTGTTCTGGCGATTCGCGTGGGAACAGGTCGAGGCCGGACCGAGGAACCGCACGGCCGTCAGGTCCGGTTGCCATTGAACGCTCATCGCCGATGCTCGTGACGCTGCGCCGATGGTGACGTTGGTGAGTTGATTGAAGAAGATGGCGTCGATGCTGGTGACCTTCGATCGTGACGCTGGTAGCTGATACAAATAGAAGGCGTTGTTACCGATGCTGGTGACCGTCGCCGATAGTGACACTGGTGAGCTGATTGCCGCCGAAGATTTAGTTTCGATGACACCGCAGGAATCGTGACACTGTTGAGCAGAGTGAAGCGAAAGCGTATTCGCGATGTAAGGGACGCGATCTCGCCGAGCGTGACGCTAGCGAGCTGACTGCCGTAGAAGGCGTAAGAGCTGATGTACGTGACGCTGTCGGGGATCGTGACACTGGTCAGCTGCTTTTGGGCGAAGACCTCGCCAGCGATGGCCTTGACTGCTAGTCAGTTCCCTCAATGCTCACCGTGGCTGGAATGTTGACGCTCTGCGCGTCACCGTTGTAGCTGGTGACAGTCGCACCGTCAGCCTGGTTTTCATCGTCGGCGCTGTAGCCAACGCTCTGGGCGTCCGTGAAGGTCACCGTGCCGGCCTCGGCTGGACTCGCCAGACCGACCGTGAGCAGGAGTGCGGCCAGCAGAGCACTGAGACGGAGCATCATGTGTGGGAGTCCTTGCCATTGAGCGAGAGATCGGATCGTCCAGCGCCAGGCCAAGGTCCACCGGGTGAGCGTTCAACTGCACAGGGCTTCACGCGTCATGCGACAGTGCGCTGAAGGTAACAGACATCAGGCCGCACGATGTCGAACGTACAGGACCCGCGGGCGACCTGCTCGGGGACGAGGCGCACATCCCCCTCGCGAGAACCAGTCCACAGCTCGGGTGAGACAAACCTGAGGCGAACTCCTCATTTTCACAGCGGGTACGGGAAAAAAGGGGTATCGTTCGCTTGTCTCCCACACGAGTCTCGTTTACACCTGCGGACAACCATCCCCGCGGACATCCAGTCCACACTGACGCTTTTTCGCAGACGGCAGGCTCATAGCCGTTAGGAAAAGCAATGCGCGCCAAGCTCAAGGTCCTGGCAGTAGCGACCGAGGTCGCCGCCTCCACACTAAAGATGCAGGGGATGCCGCTAGGCGATTGCCGTTGATCCAGAAACCTTGCCCACGCCGAGTCTCGCGGTGGACGATGATCACGGCGGTCGGCACGACCATCACCTGCGAGCTGACTGCGGAGTCAGGCGTCACTCGGGACGCAGCCGGCGGCCGACTCCAACAAGGTCGCCTCCGTCCGAGTCGGCGGCCTCGTGAAGACCGAAGCGGTCACCACGACGTCTCGCCCGTCAGTCAGGCATCGAGCTTCAAGACGATCGCTCACGCCCGCACGGCGAACGTCAGCCTGCTCAACGGAGCGAGGAAGATCTCGGCGGTGGACACGATGAGCACGGCCGAGTCGAACGGCACCGACACGCCGACCGCGAGCAGCTCCACCGAGCTCGTCGGGCTCACCATCGCGGGCAAGATGTACCCGATCAACGTCGCCCGCAACACTGGCGTCAACATCCCGGGTGTCGCTCGTGTCGTCATCAACGCATCCCAGACCGGCACCAGTGGGAAGTCCGCGGTCGCCCAGGGCGCCGGCTCTCTACGTCACCCTGCTCAAGGCGAGCAACGGCGTCGCGGCTGGCGCGGAGATCATCCTGAACCCGACCTACACCCTGATCACGCCTGCCTCTGCCACGGAGGGCGGCTACCAGCTGGGCGGCGGCGGGCTCGGCGCTTATGCGTTCGCGCACGTGGGCGACGAGATCGAAGCGGAGACCGGGAAGCTGGGCGGCAAGAACTCCCCCCGATGGGACCACGACGAACAGCCGCTGTCGAGGTCGAGGGCCGAGAGTCAATGGCCCGGCGGCTGCGGACCGTCTACGCATCGAGCGACGTGATGGCCTCAGCATCGGCGGCGGAGGCACGGTCACCAGCAAGCTGGCCAACCTCAGGCTCTTCCGACGATGTCCGGCGGCCTGATATCGGCCACAGCCATCGGCTCCACGTCACAAGTGCGACTGGACGGCGGGACGCCCGTCACCGAGGGCAACCTGCAGTTCATCAACCTGAAGATCGCCGGCAAGGTGATCCCCGTTGACGACGCCAAGAACACCACGATCAACGTTGCCGGGCTCGGCAAGATGGTCATCGACGAGCAGAAGCAGCTGCGACTACCTGGGGTCGCGCACGCCTACCAGGCATCGCGCTGCACATCACGCTCGACATCGCCAGGCCGGACTGCCCGACGGAGCCGACATCGAGATCGGCGCCTCGCAGGCGCATCGTCTACGGCTGAGCGAACGCGGCGAGGAACGCTGAAACACTCCTCGTGATGAAGGCCGGTCCCTCGGGGGGCCGGCCTTCAACGCGTGGTGGGCCACAGTGAGCACCGCGCTCAACGGGGAAGCTCAGTCAGGTTGCCGTGGGGTCACGGTGCTAGTCGTGCTCCAGGGCACGCAGAGCCCGAGCATGGGAGCATGCTCCACGATGGGGTCGAACGTCATGACATCCTGGGAGGCATACCGCCTCAGGCGAACTTCTCGCCGTTCTTCGCCTTGTCGAGGAGCAGCGCCGGCGGCTCGAAGTGGGCGCCGTACTTCTGCGCCAGCTCCTGGGCCCGCTCGGTGAACGCCTCGACGCCGATGCGGCCGTCTGGCGCCTCGTAACCGTTGATGTACTGCAGCGCGCCACCGTGCATGGGCGGGAAGCCGATGCCGAAGATGGAGCCGATGTTCGCGTCGGGCACCGTGCGCAGCACACCCTCCTCGAGACAACGGACGGTGTCGAGCGACATCACGAAGACCAGGCGGTCCTTGATGTCCTCGAAGTCGGGCTGCTCGTCCGCGACCGGGAAGGTCTCGGCGAGGCCGGGCCACAGGCCCGTGCGCTTGCCGTTCTCGTCGTAGTCGAAGAAGCCCTTGCCGACCAGCTTGCTCGATCGTCCGAGCTCGATCATCTTCGCGACGACCGGCTCGGCCGGTGACGGCACCCAGGTGCCGCCCTCTTCCTCGACCGCCTTCTGCGAGGCGACCTGGATCTTCTTCATGAGCTCGAGGTTGAGCTCGTCGCTGATCTGCAGCGTGCCGACCGGGAAGCCGGCCTGCGTCGCGGCCCGCTCCAGCGAGGACGGGTTGACGCCCTCGCCGAGCATCGCGAGGCCTTCGTTGATGAAGTGGCCGATGACCCGGCTGGTGAAGAAGCCGCGGCTGTCGTTGACGACGATCGGCGTCTTCTTGATCTGCTGCACGTAGTCGAGCGCGCCGGCGATCGTGGCGTCGTTCGTCTTCTCCCCGGCGATGATCTCGACCAGCGGCATCTTGTCGACCGGCGAGAAGAAGTGGATGCCGATGAAGTCCTCGGGACGCTTGACGCCCTCGGCCAGCCCGGTGATGGGCAGCGTCGACGTGTTGGAGCCGAGCAGGGCGTCGGAGTTGACGACCGGCTCCAGCTCGCCGAAGACCGAGTGCTTCAGCTCGACGGACTCGAAGACCGCCTCGACGACGAGGTCGCAGCCCTCGAGGTCGGCGTAGTCGGCCGTGGGCGTGATGCGGGAGAGGAACTCGTCCACCTTCTCCTGCGTCGTGCGGCCCTTCTCGAGCTGCTTGTTGAGCAGCTTCTCGCTGTACGCCTTGCCCTTCTCGGCGGCGGCGAGGTCGACGTCCTTGAGCACGACCTCCATGCCGGCCTTGGCCGAGACGTAGGCGATGCCGGCGCCCATCATGCCGGCGCCGAGCACGGCGACCTTGGTGAACTTCCGCGGCTCGATGCCGTCCGGCCGTGAACCGCCGGCGTTGATGGAGCCGAGGTCGAAGAAGAACGCCTGCGTCATGTTCTTGAACTGCTGACCGACGATCAGCTCGATCAGGTAGCGGGACTCGATGCGGGACGCGGTGTCGAAGTCGACCTGCGCACCCTCGACGGCCGCGGCCATGATGTTGCGCGGCGCCTTGTACGGGGCGCCCTTCGTCTGCTTGCGCAGGTTCGAGGGGAACGCCGGCAGGAACTGGGCGAGCTTCGGTGAGGACGGGGTGCCGCCGGGGATCTTGTAGCCCTCGCGGTCCCACGGCTGCTTGGCCGCTTCCTCGTCGCCCTGGACCGACTCGATCCAGGCCTTCGCCGCCGGCAGCAGCTCGTCCTGGGTCGCGACGACCTCGTCGACGATGCCGGCGTCCTTGGCCTGCGCGGGCTTCATGCGCGGGCCCTGCAGGAGCACGTTCATCAGGGCGTCCTGGAGCCCGAACATGCGAACCGTACGGGTGACACCGCCACCGCCGGGCAGCAGGCCGAGGGTGACCTCGGGCAGGCCGATCTCGTAGCCGCCGTCCGCCGCGATGCGATGGTGACAGGCGAGCGCGATCTCGAGTCCGCCGCCGAGTGCGGCGCCGTTGACGGCCGCGACGACCGGCTTGCCGCAGGTCTCGAGCTTGCGGAGCGTGCCCTTGATCGACTCGATGTTCTCGAAGATCTCCTCGGAGTCGGCAGGCGTGGCCTGCGTCATCAGCTTGAGGTCGCCGCCGGCGAAGAAGGTCTTCTTGCCGGACGACACGATGACGCCCTTGATCGAGTCGCCCTCGGAGGCGATCTCGTCGACGAGCTGGTTGATGGCGTGCTCCATCGAGTCGCGGTACGCCTGGTTCATCGTGTTGCTGCTCTGCGACGGGTCGTCGATGACGAGGTTGACGATCCCGTCAGCCTTCTCGTACCGGACGGCGTCAGTCGTGGACGTGGTCATGAAGGATCGATTCTCCTGGAGTCCGCCCGGCGGGGGTGCCGGGCCATGGGCGGCAAGATGACAGAGCTCAGAGACGCTCGACGACGGTGGCGATGCCCATGCCGCCGCCGACGCACAGCGTGGCGAGGCCGTACTTCTTGTCACGACGCTCGAGCTCGTCGATCAGGGTGCCGAGGATCATGGCGCCGGTGGCGCCGAGCGGGTGGCCCATGGCGATCGCGCCGCCGTTGACGTTGGTCTGGTCGTGCGGGTAGTCGCCGAGGTCGCGCATGAGCTTCATGGCGACGGCCGCGAAAGCCTCGTTGATCTCGATGAGGTCGATGTCCTCGACCGACATGCCGGCCTTGGCGAGCGCCTTGCGGCTGGCCGGAGCCGGTCCGGTGAGCATGATCGTGGGCTCGGAGCCACTCACCGCCGTGGCGAGGATGCGTGCTCGCGGCGTGAGGCCGTGGGTCTTGCCGGCCTGCTCGGACCCGATGAGCACGAGCGAGGCGCCGTCGACGATGCCGGAGCTGTTGCCGGCGTGGTGGACGTGGTTGATCTTCTCGACGTCGTGGTACTTCTCCAGTGCCACGGAGTCGAAGCCACCGAAGTCACCGATGCCCTCGAACGAGGGTGACAGTGCGGAGAGACTCTCGGCCGTGGTGCCCTCGCGCACGAACTCGTCGTGGTCGAGGATCGTCAGGCCGTTGGCGTCCTTGACGGGGATGACCGACTTGCTGAAGTACCCGTTGGCGATCGCCTTCGCGGCACGTGCCTGCGACTCGGCGGCGAACGTGTCGACGTCGGTGCGGCTGTAGCCCTCGATCGTGGCGATGAGGTCGGCGCCGATGCCCTGCGGGACGAAGTCGGTGTCGAACGCGGTCTTGGGGTCCATGGCCCAGGCGCCACCGTCGGAGGCCATCGGGACGCGGCTCATCGACTCGACGCCACCGGCGAGGATGAGGTCCTCCCAGCCCGAGCGCACGCGCTGCGAGGCCTGGTTGACGGCCTCGAGCCCGGAGGCGCAGAAACGGTTGAGCTGCACGCCGGCCACTGTGTGCGGCAGACCTGAGGCGAGAGCGGCGGTCTTCGCGATGTCGGAGCCCTGGTCGCCGACCGGGGAGACGACTCCGAGGACGACGTCCTCGATGCCGGCCGGGTCGAGCGACGGGTTGCGCTTCTGGATCTCGTCGATCAGTCCGGTGACGAGCGAGATCGGCTTGACCTCGTGGAGGGAGCCGGTCTTCTTGCCGCGACCACGCGGCGTCCGGATCGCGTCGTAGACGAATGCCTCGGTCATGTTCTGGTCCCTACTGAATCAATGGACAGACGGGTTGGGCGTGCTCCACGATTGTGACACCATCACTGTCAGAGTGGTAGGCGGGGCCATGTGGAACCCGTCACGTCGAGAAGGGCAGAGGCATGACGATCGCCGATCCGGTCGAGACGCTGAGCGTCGAACAGCTCGCGTCCCGCGTCGGGATGACCGTCCGGACCGTGCGCTTCTACGCAGGCCGGGGGCTCATCCCACCGCCGCGCCGGCAGGGCCGGAACGGCTACTACGGACCGGACCACCTGGCCCGCCTCGAGCTCGTGCGCGAGCTGCAGGCGCACGGATTCACCTTGTCGGCCATCGAGGGATACCTCGACCGGATCCCCGAGGACGCCACGCCGGCCGAGGTCGCGCTGCACCGCACGCTGCTCGCCCCGTGGGCCTCCAACCTGCCCGAGAGCGTCACCCGCACCGAGCTCCAGACGCGCGCCGGCCGCGCGCTGGCCGACGACGACATCGAGCTGCTCGTGGCCATCGGCGTCGTCGAGCCCACCCCCACCGACGACGTCTTCCAGCTGGCTCCGGCGCACCTGGCGATCGGCATCGCGTTCCTCGAGCTCGGCCTGCCCACGCAGGCGGCCCTCGAGACCCGCAAGATCTTCACCGCCCACGGCCGAGCCATCGCCGAGGAGATGACCGAGGTCTTCCGTACCCAGGTCTGGCCGCGCATGCGCGAGGCCGACCTCCCACCGGAGGAGATGACGGCGATGATCGAACGGTTCAAGCCGCTCACGGTGCAGGCCCTCGTCACGTCCTACGAAGAGGCCGTCGACGAGTCGAAGCGCGCCACGGTGCGCAAGCGGACCTAGAGTCCCATCGAGCGACCCACGATCTCCTTCATGATCTCGGTGGTCCCGCCGTAGATCGTCTGGATGCGGGTGTCGAGGTACGCCTTCGAGATGCGGTACTCCGACATGTAGCCGTAGCCGCCGTGCAGCTGGAGGCAGGCGTCGGCCGTGCGCTTCTGCAGCTCGGTGGTCCACCACTTGCCCATCGCCGCATCCTCGACCGTCAGGGTCCCGGCATTGAGCTCCGTGATCGAGCGATCGACGAAGACCTGCGCGATCTGCTGCTCGGTCTCCAGCTCCGCCAACGTGAACCGGGAGTTCTGGAACGAGCCGATCGGCTTGCCGAACGCCTTGCGATCCTTCACGTACTCGACGGTCATGTCGATCATGTGGCGACAGGCGGCCGCGGCGATCACCGAGATGCTCAGACGCTCCTGCGGCAGGTTCTCCATCAGGTGGATGAAGCCCTGGCCCTCCTCGCCGAGCAGGTTCGACACTGGCACGCGCACGTCGTCGAAGAACAGCTCGGCGGTGTCCTGCGCCTTGAGCCCGATCTTGTCGAGGTTGCGGCCGCGCTCGAAGCCCTCGGCGCCGCGCTCGACCACGATGAGCGAGAAGCCCATGGCGCCGGCCTCGGCGTCCGTCTGGCAGACCACGACGACCCAGTCGGCGCTGATGCCGTTCGTGATGAACGTCTTGGAGCCGTTGATGACGTACTCGTCGCCGTCCCGCTTGGCCGTGGTCTTGATGCCCTGGAGGTCCGACCCGGTGCCGGGCTCGGTCATGGCGATCGCGGTGATCATCTCGCCGGTGCAGAACTTCGGGTACCACCGCTTCTTCTGCTCATCCGTGGCGTACCGCTCCAAGTAGCCCGACACGAGGTCGTTCTGGATGCCGAAGCCGACACCGCTCCCGCCGACCCGGACGATCTCCTCGCCCAGCACGGCGTTGAAACGGAAGTCGTCGATCCCGCCGCCGCCGAGCTCCTCCGGCATCATGAAGCCGATCAGGCCCATCTCGCCGGCCTTGGTCCAGAGCTCCCGGGGCACGATCGAGTCCTTCTCCCACTGCTCGTGGTACGGGGCGATCTCCTTCTCGCAGAAGGTCCGAGCGGTCTCGCGGAACGCGTCGTGGTCGGCCTCGAAGATGGTGCGCTTCATGCTGTGCCTCTCTCGGTCATGGCTGCCCCGGCGGCGGAGCCGTCACGTTTGTACGGCGATGCCGTCGTCGATCAGGGAGTCGATGTCGTCGATGCCCCAGGCGGTCAGGGCGGCCCTCGTGTCGGCGCCGGGCTTGGACGGTGGCGTGGTGAGCGTGGCGGGCGTGACCGAGAAGCGCGGCGCGGGCGCAGGCTGGGTGAGCCCGTCCACATCGACGTACGTACCGCGGGCGACGTTGTGGGGATGCTCGTAGGCCTCGGTGAGCGGGACGACCGGAAAGACGCAGGCGTCCGTGTCGTCGAAGATCTCGACCCACTCCGCCTGAGTCCGCTGCCCGAACGTCTCGGCCAGCACCTTGCGCAGCGTCGGCCACTCACGCAGGTCGTTCCGGTCCGGCAGCTCGACATCGAGCCGGTCGACCATGACCTCGTAGAACCGCGGCTCGAGGTTGCCGACGGACATCCAGCGTCCGTCCGACGTCTCGTAGACGTCGTAGAACGGTGCTGCGCCGCCGAGCAGGCTGGTGCCACGCCCGCCGTCCCAGACGCCCGACTGCTGCATGGAGATGGCCATGGCCATGAGGTGGGCGACACCATCGGTGATCGCGGCGTCGACGACCTGACCCTCGCCCGTGGCGCGGGCATGGGTGAGGGCGGCGAGCACGCCGGCGACGAGGTAGAGCGACCCACCGCCGAAGTCACCGAGCAGGTTCTGCGGGAACGTCGGCGGCTGGTCGGCATGGCCGAGCGGATCGAGCGCGCCCGCGACGGAGATGTAGTTGATGTCGTGACCGGCAGTGTGGGCGAGCGGACCGTCCTGGCCCCACCCGGTCATGCGTCCGTAGACGAGGCGCGGGTTCCGCTCCAGGCACACGTCCGGCCCGAACCCGAGCCGCTCGGTGACACCGGGGCGGAAGCCCTCGATCAGGATGTCCGCGCGCTCCACGAGGTCGAGCACCAGCTCGGCTCCGCGAGGCGATTTCAGGTCGATCGCGACGTTGGGACGTCCGCGGAAGAGGATGTCCCGATCGGCCGGTGCGACCTGCAGTGCACCGCCTCCGGGCCGGTCGACACGGACGACGTCGGCGCCGAGGTCGGCCAGCATCATCGCCGCGAAGGGCCCCGGGCCGATACCGGCGAGCTCGACGACGCGCACACCGTCCAGGGGGCCTGACTGGGGATGATCCGTCACTCCACGATTGTGACAGTGTTGGTGTCACGGTTGTCAAGTGGGGTGGGACACACCCCCATGGCCTGGCCCGAAGGATCGTGTCATCATCGATGTCACGTTGAACGGTGCCGTCCGCCGCCCGGGCCCGGCACCCCCTCTCGGAAGGCGCTCGATGCTCCCCGACCTCATGTTCACCCGTCGCGGTTCCGGCACCCCGCTCGTGCTCCTGCACGGCATCGGCCACCGTCGAGAGGCGTGGGACCCGGTCATCGACCGGCTCGCGGAGAACTTCGACGTCATCGCGCCGGACCTGTCCGGATTCGGGCAGTCCCCGGCCTTCGCCGGTCAGGTGCCCTACACGATGGAGAACGCGTGCGAGCACCTCGCCGACCAGTTCGCCGTGTGGGGCATCACCAAGCCGCACGTCGTGGGCAACTCACTGGGCGGCGCGATCTCCCTCGAGCTCGGGTCGCGCGGCCTCGTCTCGTCGGTGACGGCGCTCAGCCCGGCCGGATTCTTCGGTCATGTGGGTCGGGTCCAGGCACTCGTCCCGCTCGTCCTGCTGCGAGTGTCGGCGTTCCTCACACCCAAGCCCGTCCTGCGCTTCCTCGCCGGCAAGGACTGGGGGCGGCGTCTCATCGGATGGGTCCTGTACTCGCACCCGGAGCGTCACGACGCCGAGGAGACGTACGGTGACTCCCTCGCCCTGAAGCACGCCACGGCGTTCGAGCGGACGGCCATGGCGGGGGTCAGCTACGGGTTCGACCGACAGGTGCCCGTGCCCACGACGATCGCGTGGGGCACGAAGGATCGCATCCTCCCCTACGCCCAGTCGAAGACGGCACGCGAGCGGCTCCCCCAGGCACGACACGTCGACCTTCCGGGCAGCGGGCACGTGCCGATGGCCGACGACCCCGACCTGATCGTCCGCATCATCGAGCAGACCATCGCCGAGGCCAAGGCGTCCAAGGCCGCCTGATCCTGCGGGGCCTACTCCCAGTTCACGCGGGGCCTTCGGGCCCGCGGCGCGGGGACGAAGACCTCGAACGGCTTCGTCGCGCCCACGACGATGAGTCCGGCGATGGTGAAGTAGAGGCCCGCCGCCAGCACCGGCTTCAAGTCACTCGACGCACCGGTCTCGGGCAGTGCCGCCGAGGCGGAGTCGACAGCGTCGTCATCCGCGGCATCGGAGGCGGCGTCCTGCCCGCCGTCGGCCAGGACCTTGACGTAGACCGTGGACAGGGAGCTGATGGAGGTCGGCGGGGCGATGAAGCTGCGCACCTCGTACGCAACGCCGCCGGACACGTTGGCCTTCGACGTGAGGACCCCGGTGATCTCGCCCACCACCGGGTCGCCCTCGATGACGTCAGCACCCGTCACGGAGATGCCGCCGTTCTTGATGATGCGGACATCGGCGGGGCCCTCGACCTCGGCCTCGACCTGACCGACCGGACTGCCATCCCCGGTGATGGCGCCGTTGTCGTGGCCGACCTCCGAGCCACCCTCGGGCGTCTGAGTGTCACCCTCGACCGTCCCGTCGCCCCCGTCCTCGGAGTCACCCGGAGGATCGGTGCTCTCTCCGGTGCTCGAGTCGTCGCCGGGTGGGGACGGCTCGTCGGCGAACGAGACGCTCGGCGCGAGCGTCAGGGCGAACAGGGCAGCCACGACACAACCGAGCAGCCGAAGGGTGGCGGTCACGAAAATCCTTTCAGGGTCCGGGAAAGGACGTAGGCACAGATCCTGCCAGCACTGGGGATCATCTTCCCACGATTCCAAGGAATTTCAGCCTTCGAAATGTGACGGGCAGCCTGACCGGTCACCACGGGGCGCGGGTGACGTAGGAGGAGTCGAGGTCACGCGCCCGGGGGCAGCCGAGCAGAGCCAGGGAGCCATCGAACTCGGCCAGGAGCTGCCGGAGCACAGCCTCGACCCCGGCTGACCTTCGCGCGCCAGACCCCACAGGAGCGGGCGGCCGACGAGCACCGCGTCGGCACCGAGTGCCAGCGCCTTCGCGACGTCCCAGCCGCGCCGTATGCCGCCGTCGACCAGGACGTCGATCCGAGCGTCGACAGCATCGACGATCGGGGGCAGGGCATCCGCTCCCGACAGGACGGTGTCGAGCTGGCGACCACCGTGGTTGGAGACGATGACTCCCGACGCCCCCACGTCCACGGCTCGGGCCGGCATCGTCGGGACGCAGGATGCCCTTCAGGAGCACCGGCATCTGCGCTGCGTCGGCGAACTCGGCGATGTCATCCCAGGTGAGGGTCGGGTCGTGCTGCCTGGACAGCTCCTCCCGTGGTGATCGCGTCTCCGCCCGGGTTGATCGCCACCGGGTGCTCGATGCGAAAGCCGGTCTGCTTGTCGCGCTCGCGCCACCCGGGCACCGGAAAGTCCACCGTGATGACGAGTGCCTCATACCCGTGCTCCCGCGCTTGAGCCACGAGGTCGAGGGAGATCGCGCGGTCCCGGTAGACGTAGAGCTGGAACCAGCGGTTGCCGTCCGGCGCGGCGGCAGCGACATCGGGAAGGCTCGTCGTCGTCAGCGACGACAGCACGAACGTCGAGCTCGTGGCGGCCGCCGCGCAGCGCCATGCCGCGCTCGCCGTCGGCGTGGGCGTGCTTCTGGTACGCCATCGGCGCGACGACGATCGGATGCGGCAGGTCCCTGCCGAGCACCGGGACCGAGGGGTCGCACTCGCTGACGTCCACGAGCATCCGCGGCAACAGGGCCAGCCGCGACCACGAGGCCTCGTTGTCGCGCAGCGTGATCTCGTCGCCGGCCCCGCCGGCGAAGTAGCCGTGCGCACCCTCGCCCAGACGCTCGATCAGCCCGGATTCGTGCACAGCATCGTGCTCAACGTCGTCCATGACGTCACACACGCTAGTGGAGTCGCCACGGCATCGCCGTGGCGCACCTTACCTATGCAACAGGTTGCATAGCAACACGTTGCATAGTACGGTCGCGATCCATGGCACTCGAGCACGCGATCCTCGTCTCGCTCGCGGAACGGTCCGCGAGCGGATACGACCTGGCGCGCCGTTTCGACGCCTCGATCGGCCACTTCTGGCGGGCCAGCCACCAGCAGATCTACAAGGTGCTGGGCCGCATGGAGACCGACAAGCTCGTGGAGTCGAACCTCGTCGCGCAGGCCGGCCGGCCGGACAAGAAGGTCTACGCGATCACGCCTGACGGCCGCGACGAGCTCACCACCTGGCTCGCGACCCCCACCCCGCCCGAGGCCCTGCGCAGCGAGTTCGCGGTCAAGCTCCGGGCCCTGCATCTCGGCGACCGCGACGCGCTCGTCGAGCAGGTGCGCGTGCGCCGCACCGAGCACGCCGCCCAGCTCGCCGCCTACGAGAACAGCGCCGCCAAGTTCTACCCCGACCCGTCCGCACTCACCGACGAGCAGGTCGGCCCCTACCTCGTGCTGCGTGGCGGCATGCGGGCCGAGGCCGGCGCCATCGAGTGGTGCGACGAGATCCTCACCCATCTCGGCGGAGGGCCGGGCAACGGGCGGCTTCCGATGAAGGAGGCACGATGACCAGCCCGTACCCCCACCTGCTGTCACCGCTCGACCTCGGCCACACCACGCTGCGCAACCGCGTGATCATGGGCTCGATGCACACCGGCATGGAGGACCGTGCCAAGCACCTGCCGGAGCTCGCGGCCTACTTCGCCGAGCGCGCGCAGGGTGGCGTCGCCCTGTCGGTCACCGGTGGGTACGCGCCCAACCGGCACGGCTGGCTGCTGCCGTTCGGCTCGCTGATGACGAGCAGGAAGCTCGCCGACAAGCACCGCATCGTCACCGACGCCGTGCACGAGCACGACGGCAAGATCGCGCTGCAGATCCTGCACGCCGGCCGCTACGGCTATCACCCGTTCAAGCGCGCCGCGTCCACCATCGCCTCGCCCATCACGCCGTTCGGACGGCCCAAGGCGATGTCGACCAAGGAGGTCGACCAGACCGTCGACGACTTCGCCGCCTCCGCCAAGCTGGCGCGACGCGCGGGCTACGACGGCGTCGAGATCATGGGCTCGGAGGGCTACCTCGTCAACCAGATGCTCACCGCCCGCACGAACAACCGCACCGACCGCTGGGGCGGCTCGGCCGAGAACCGGATGCGCTTCCCCGTCGAGATCGTCGAGCGCGTGCGCGAGGCCGTCGGCGACGACTTCATCGTCATGTACCGGATGAGCCTGCTCGATCTCGTCGACGACGCGCAGAGCTGGGACGAGACCGCCGAGCTGGCCCGCCGCGTCGAGGCCGCCGGCGCCTCGATCATCAACACCGGCATCGGCTGGCACGAGGCCCGCATCCCCACCATCGTCACGTCGGTGCCCCGCGCGGCATTCGCGTGGACGACCGCGAAGCTCAAGGGCGTCGTGGACGTGCCGGTGGTCGCCTCGAACCGCATCAACACCCCGGAGATCGCCGAGCAGATCCTGGCCGACGGCCAGGCCGACCTCATCTCGATGGCCCGGCCGTTGCTCGCCGACGCGTTCTTCGTGCAGAAGGCCGAGGAGGGCCGCGCCGACGAGATCAACACCTGCATCGCGTGCAACCAGGCCTGCCTCGACCACACGTTCAAGAACCAGCGCGCCACCTGCATGCTCAACCCGCGGGCCGCGCACGAGACCGAGCTGATCCTGCTCCCGACCCGCAGCGCCAAGCGCATCGCGGTCGTCGGTGCCGGCCCGGCCGGCCTCGCCGCCGCCAGCGAGCTCGCCCACCGCGGCCACCACGTGGAGCTGTTCGAGGAGCAGCCCGAGGTCGGCGGCCAGTTCCGCCTCGCGATGCACATCCCCGGCAAGGAGGAGTTCCGCGAGACGCTCCGCTACTACACCCGGCGGCTCGAGCTCGGCGGCGTCAAGCTCCACCTCGGCCGCCGCGCCACCCCCGAGGACCTCGCCGGCGTTCGACGACGTCGTCATCGCCACCGGGGTCGAGCCCCGCATCCCGTCGCTGCCCGGCATCGACCACCCGAAGGTCGTCAACTACCAGCAGGTCATCCGCGAGCGCGTGCCCGTCGGCGAGCGGGTCGCGGTCATGGGCGCCGGCGGCATCGGGTTCGACCTGTCGGAGTTCCTGCTGCACGATGTCGACGAGTCGCTCGAGCACTGGATGGAGCGCTGGGGCATCTCCGACGACGAGGACGACCGCGGCGGACTGGCCACGAAGGTCAAGGCTCCGCCACGTCGACAGATCCACCTGCTGCAGCGCAAGACGTCGAGCCTCGGCAAGGGCCTGGGCAAGACGTCCGGCTGGGTGCACCGCACGACCCTCAAGGACTCCGGCGTCGAGATGGTGCCCGGCGTCACCTACGACAAGATCGACGACGACGGCCTGCACATCACCGTCGACGACGAGCCGCGCGTGCTCGACGTCGACACCATCGTCCTGTGCACCGGTCAGGAGTCGGTGCGCGACCTGATCGACCCGCTCGAGGAGGCCGGAGTCTCGGTCCACGTCATCGGCGGCGCGGACGTCGCCGTGGAGCTCGACGCGAAGCGCGCCATCAAGCAGGCCACGGAGCTCGCCGCACGGCTCTGAGGGAATGGTTGACGCGTGCGACGGGTTACAGGGTTGACGTGAGCACTTCTCCCGCCGCGCGTTCTGCCGTGGGCCTGCGCAGCGAGCGCGGGCCCGTGCTGCTGGGCGTCATGCTGTCGGTGGCGCTGGTCGCCATCGACGTGACGATCCTGGCCACCGCGGTGCCGTCCCTCGTGGGCGACCTCGGCGGGTTCTCGCAGTTCCCGTGGCTGTTCTCCATCTACCTGCTGGCGCAGGCCGTCTCGGTGCCGATCTACGGCAAGCTGTCGGACCTGTTCGGGCGCAAGCCGGTGATGCTGATCGGCATCACCCTGTTCGTGATCGGCTCCGCTCTGTGCGGCGCCGCGTGGAGCATGCCGGCGCTGATCGTCTTCCGGGCGATCCAGGGACTCGGCGCGGGCGCCGTGCTGCCGATGAGCATGACCATCATCGGCGACCTCTACACGTTGGAGGAGCGCGCGCGGGTGCAGGGTTACGTGGCCAGCGTCTGGGGCGTCTCGTCGGTCGTCGGTCCCACGCTCGGCGGCTTCTTCTCCGACTACCTGTCGTGGCGATGGATCTTCTTCGTCAACATCCCGATCGGCATCGCCGCGGCCACCATGCTGTGGCGTCGCTTCGACGAGCGCGTCGAGCGCAAGAAGCACCGCATCGACTACGCCGGCGCGATCCTGCTCGCGGTCGGCGGCTCGCTGCTGGTGCTCGGCCTGCTCGAGGGCGGCATCGCGTGGGCCTGGGGCTCGCCGACCGGCATCGGCATCTTCGCCGCCGCGGCGGTGCTGCTGGTGATCTTCGGGCTCGTCGAGCGCCGGGCCACCGAACCCATCCTCCCGCTGTGGATCTTCGGGCACCGCATCCTGAACGGCACGAACGCCGCGAGCCTGGTCGTCGGCGTGCTGTTGATCGGCCTCGTCTCGTACGTGCCGCTGTACGCCCAGGGCGTCCTCGGATCGTCTGCCCTCGTGGGCGGGTTCGCCGTCGCGACGATGACGGTCGGGTGGCCGATCTCGGCCGCGCTGTCCGGTCGGTTCTACATGCGCATCGGATTCCGTGACACCGGGTTCATCGGATCCGCACTGCTGCTGGTCGGCACCGGCCTGCTGCTGACCGTCGGCGCCGACAGCGCCGTGCTGCACCTGGCCGTGGCCTCCTTCTTCGTCGGCCTCGGGCTCGGACTCATCGCCTCGCCCACGCTGGTGGCCGCCCAGTCGTCCGTGGGCTGGGAGACGCGTGGCGTCGTCACGGGCACCAACATGTTCGCGCGATCGGTGGGCAGCGCCGTGGGCATCGCCGTCTTCGGCGCGGTGGCGAACGCCGCCGTGTCCGCGCGCGGCGCGGACGTGAGCGGCAGCCTGGAGCAGGTGCCGGCAGCGGCGCTCGCCCCCGCCCTCCACGACGTCTTCGTCGGTGCGGCCATCGTCAGCCTCGTGATGCTGGTGGCCCTCGCGGTCGTGCCACGCCGCACCAATTTCGCCGCAGAGCCTCCACCCAAGGCTTAGCATCGCGGGGATGGACCCCAGCACGGACCAGCCCGAGGGCACCGCCGACAAGGTCGCGGCGTGGATCTTGTACGCCCTGCAGCTCGCCATCGAGGGCGTGCTCTTCCTGTTCTCCCTCTTCTCGGTGATGGCGACCGACCCGTGCGGCACGGGCGTCGACGAGCCGAGGATCTGCTCCGGCTACTACTTCACCGCGGCGTTCTACGGCTTCTGGCTCGTGCTCCTCGTCGCCGCGCTCGCGGTGCCGTTGCTGATCCAGTCGGCGGGCCGCCACGGCAAGCTTCGATGGCTGCGTCCGGTGGCCGCGATCGTCGTCCTCGTGATCGCCACCGTCGTCTACATCGCCCTGCTGTCCCAATGAGCACCTGCGTCGTGCTCCTGCGGGCGGTCAACGTCGGCGGCGCGAAGCTGCCGATGGCCGATCTTCGCGAGCTGGCTGCCGATCTCGGTGCCACGGAGGTCTCGACGTTCATCGCCTCGGGCAACCTCATCTGCGACCCGCCGAAGGACGTCAAGGCCTTCGGCGCGGGCCTGGAGAAGGCGATCGAGAAGAGGTTCGGGTTCTTCCGCGAGTGCATCATCCGGACGCCGGCGGAGCTCACGAAGGCGCGCAAGAACTACCCGTTCGACGTGGACGATCCCAAGAACGGCCACATCGTCTTCCTGCTCGAGAAGCCGACGAAGGCAGCGATCGCGAAGGCCCGCGAGCTCGAGACCGGCGCCGACCGGTGGGAGGTCGTCGGCCGCGAGATGCACATCCGGTACGACCATGGCGCGGGACGCTCTGACATGAACGGACCGGCGATCGGGAAGGCCCTGGGCGTGCCCGGCACGTCACGCAACCTGCGTACCGTCGACAAGCTGATCGAGCTCCTCCAGCTGAGCGGGCCCCGGGCCCCCACGACCGCGAGATCTGCTCCCCAAACCACCAGGCCAGCGCTCCTGCGTGGTGGTTTGGGGAGCACAGCGTGGGGGAAAAGGCCCACGACCTAGGCTGGGGATCGTGGCAGACGAGTCGTGGCGCATCCCGGACCGCAGGCGATGGCGCGCATGCGGGACGTCCTGGGTGATCGCCGGTGGCTCGTGCTGGGCGGCGCCGGGGTATCGACCGACTCCGGCATCCCCGACTACCGCGGACCCGGCGCGCCCGTGCGCACGCCGATGACCTACCAGCAGCTCGTCTCCGGTCCTGACGCGCTGCAGCGCTACTGGGCGCGTGCGCACCTCGGCTGGAGCCGGATGGGCGGCGCGGAGCCGAACGCCACCCATCACCGGCTCGTCGAGCTCGAGACGGCAGGCCTGCTGTCGGGACTCATCACGCAGAACGTCGACGGGCTGCACCGACGGGCAGGGCACCGCAATCTCGTCGAGCTGCACGGTCGCGTCGATCAGGTGGTGTGTCTCGACTGCGGCGAGCGCACGCCTCGGTCGCGCGTCCAACGCCGGCTCACCCACCTGAACCCGGGCTGGACGAGCCAGGACGTCCAGGTCGCACCCGACGGTGACGCCGTCCTCGAGGCGACCGAGGACTTCACGGTCGCCGGATGTGAGCTGTGTGGTGGCCGGCTCAAGCCCGATGTCGTGTTCTTCGGCGAGAACGTGCGCAAGGACACCGTGGAGCGTTGCTACCGGCTCACCGACGAGGCGGAGGCCTTCGTCGTGCTCGGCTCCTCGCTGCAGGTCATGTCCGGCCTGCGCTTCGTGCGCCGCGCCCGCGCCAACGGCGTGCCTGTGGTCATCGTCAATCGCGGCGCCACGAGGGGCGACGACCTCGCCGACGTGCGCGTCGACGCCGGGTGCGCCGAAACACTGTCCGCCTGGTCCGAGGAGTCGCCGAGGTCGCGTACGTTCGCTTCATGACCGAGACTCCGCGCCCTCCCGATTCTCCAGAACCACCGATCCCTCCGGGCGACACCGGTGCAGCGGGCGGAGCCACGCCACCGCCTCCACCCCCACCACCGCCGCCGCCCGCTCCGCCAACCGCGCCCTCGACATCCGGCTACCCGGTCACCGTGACGTTCGAGAATCCCGAGACGATCGCCCGCTGGCGGCCGCTCGTCCACTGGCTGCTGGCCATCCCGCACTTCATCGTGCTGTACGTGATCAACATCGTGGCCACCGTGCTCGCCTTCATCGGCTGGTTCGCCGCCGTGTTCACCGGCAAGATCCCGGACGGCATCCAGAAGCCGATCGCCATGTACCTGCGGTACAACGCCCGAGTCATGACCTACGCCCTGTTCCAGCGCGAGGAGTATCCCCCGTTCGCCTTCGACGCGACGTTCGCCGACCCGGGCGACGACCCGCGCCAGCGCGTCGACGTCGTGCCGGCGATCGAGGGACGCAACCGGCTGACCGTCTTCTTCCGCATCATCATGATCATTCCGCAGATGTTCGTGCTGTTCTTCGTCACGATCGCGGCGTTCTTCGTCATCTTCGTCGGCTGGTTCGCGGTGATCATCCTCGGCCGCTGGCCGACGGGGATGAACGACTTCCTCATCGGGTTCCTGCGCTGGAACACGCGCGTGAACGCCTACTACTACCTGCTGACGGACGAGTACCCGCCGTTCAGCACGACCTGACGATGCTCAGCTGAGCTGGCGGAGCCGCACCGTCTCGGGCAGCTTCGCCAGCTCGGTGAGCACGTCGTGGCCGACCTCCTCGGCGACGTCGGTGACGACGTAGCCGATGTCGCCGCGCGTGGCGAGCGACTGGGCGTCGATGTTGACGCCGTGGTCGCCGAGGAGCCCGTTCATCGTGGCCAGGACGCCCGGCGCGTTCTCGTGCACGTGCGCGAGCCGGTGTCGCTCGGTGTCGACCGGGAGGTTGATCTCGGGCATGTTGACGCTCAGCGACGTGCCGCCGAACGCCGTGTACGCCCGGAGCTTCGAGGCGACGAACCGGCCGATGTCCTGCTGCGCCTCCTCCGTGGAGCCGCCGACGTGCGGGGTGAGGATGACGTTGCGCAGGCCGCGCAGCTCACTCTCGAAGGGATCGCCCTGGCGCTTGGGCTCCACCGGGAAGACGTCGACCGCGGCGCCGGCGATGTGGCCGGACTCGATGTGGGCGCGCAGCGCGATCGGGTCGACGGCGATGCCGCGCGAGAGGTTGAGGAAGAGCGAGCGCGGCTTCATCAGGCTCATCTGCTCCTCGCCGAAGAGTCCGGCGTTGCCGGGACGGCCGTCGACGTGCAGAGACACGACGTCGGCATCGGTGAGGAGCTCCTCCATCGTCGAGCAGCGGCGTGCGTTGCCGAGCGCCAGCTTGTCGTCGATGTCGTAGAAGATCACCTTGAAGCCCAGCGCCTCCGCGATCACCGACAGCTGGCTGCCGATGTTGCCGTAGCCGACGATGCCGAGCGTGCGTCCGCGCACCTCGTGGCTGCCGGCGGCCGACTTGTTCCAGATGCCGGCATGCATGTCGGTCGACTTCTCGTGCAGCCGGCGGGCCAGCGAGATGATCTCCGCGATGGCCAGCTCGACCACCGAGCGGGTGTTGGAGTACGGGGCGTTGAACACCGCCACACCGTGCTGGGTGGTGGCCGGGAGGTCGATCTGGTTCGTGCCGATGCAGAACGCGCCGATCGCGAGCAGGTCCGGTGCCGCGTCGAGCACCTTCTCGGTGATGTAGGTCGTGGAGCGGATGCCCAGCAGGTGCACGCCCTGGACGGCCTCGATGAGCTCGTCCTCGTTCAGGGCGCGGTCGACGGTCTCGACCTGGTAGCCCTTGCCGCGCAGGAAGTCCGCACCGTCGGCGTGGATGTTCTCCAGCAGCAGCACGCGCACGTCGGTGTCCTCGACGTGCTCGGTGGGAAAGGGATTCGTGGGGGTCATCGTCATCATGGTCACTCGTAGGTCCTCCGTCGGCAGGTGCGGCAGCTCCGCACTATCGGGAGGGGCCCAGGCGAACGGTCCCGTGGTCACGGTCGTCGGCCGCTCCCTGGTGGTAGCCACCTCAACGCCAGTCGCGTCCGACGCCGTCGATTCTACCGACCCGGCCACGACGGCCTGACACGATGGTCGGATGACGGACACCGGCGACGCAGGAAGCGACTAGCCGTGGTTCATGCCGGGCAGGTGCTCCAGGGGCCGGGGGTACAGCTCCGCCTCATCAGGACGGCGGCCGAGACGGACGGCGAGCTGCTCGAGATGGAGTCGACCTACGGAGACGCAGGCGTCCTGCCTCCGCCGCACTTCCACCCGAGTCAAGAAGAGCGCTTCGAGGTGCTGGAGGGCGCGGCGCTGACGATCATCGACGGCGTCGAGCGACGCCACGAGACCGGCGACGTCTTCCACGTTCCTCCTGGCGTGACACACCAGCTCGTCGGAGACGGTCCGGCTCGGCTGAACTGGCAGGTCCGGCCGGCGCTCAGGTTCGCCGAGTTCTTCGAGGGCCTCTACGCCGGGATGGACGCGGCGGAGCGTGGAGAGGACTTCGACATCGGAGAGTTCCTCGCGCGGCACGCCGACGAGATCCGGTTCGCCTGACCGCTCAGAGACTGGCCGTCAGGCGGGGACCGGTGATGTCGTCCGGGATGACGGCATCGAGCTCGACCTCGACCTTCCAGCGCGGGTCGAGCAGGCTCTTCACCACGACCATCGTGCTGGCCGGACGGACGCTGCCGAACACCTCGCCGTGAACCGCGCCCACGGCTGCCGCGTCGGCAGGATCGACGATGAGCTGGCGGGTGCGGATGACGTGGCGCCGGCCGCCGCCGAGCTCGGTCAGGGCGGCCAGGGCGATCAGCCAGCACCGGCGGGCCTGCGTCGCGACGTCGGGATCGACGTTGCCGTCGGGCCAGACCGGCGCCGTTCCGGACACCGCCACCAGCTGGCCGTCGCGGACCGCACGGCTGAAGCCGATCCGGTCCTCGTACGGCGAACCCGAGCGGGCGTGCTGGCGCATCATGCCGGCCGGTCGAGGTTGGCCAGACGTACCTGCCCCTGCGCGATGAGTCGCGCGTCCTGGTCGGTGGAGTCGACGCGCCACAGCTGCTGGGAGCGACCGCGGTGGATCGGGGTGGCCGTCACGGTGATCACGTCGCCGACCTTGGCCTGACGCAGGAAGTCGCAGATGTTGTTGGTGCCGACCACGACGCCGGGCTCGCCTCCCGCGTGCGGCGGGTTGGCGTACAGCCAGAGCATGCCGGCGAGGCTGGCCGTCGACTCGTGGACGGTGCAATAGATGCCGCCGTGCGGGATGCCGAACGGTTGGAGGTGCTGCTGGTCGATCGTGAACTGCACGACCACCTTGTCGGGAGTCTCCACCAACCGTTCCACACCGAGAACGCCGTCCAGGCCCGGGATGTCGCTCATGGGCTGACTGTAGGACGGCACTCGAACGGGTGGCCCGATGGGGTGTTCCGGCTAGGGTCGCCGGGTGAGTTCCCCGTGGCAGCCCGAGCGCGAGGTCTCCGTGGCCGAGGCGAAGCAGGGTGCGCGGGACTGCGGACTCGCTGCCGACGACGTCCGGATCGTCGCCGCGGGCTGGGACAACACGATCGTGCTGGTCGACGAGACGTGGGTGTTCCGGTTCCCCCGGCGCCAGATCGCGCTGCCGGGCATCGACCGCGAGATCGCGCTCCTCCCCACCCTGGCGCCTCGGCTGAGCCTGCCGATCCCCGTTCCCGAGCACGTCGGCGTCTACGGCGACCCGCCCTGGCGGTTCTGGGGTGCTCGTCATCTGCCGGGCACGGAGCTGGAGGTCGCCGGCCGCTCCGACGAGACCGCTGTCGCCGTCGGCCGGGACCTCGGACGGTTCGTCGCCGAGCTGCATGCACTGCCCGCCGAGCCGGATCTTCCGGTCGACCCGTTCGGCCGGGCCGACGCCGTCAGTCGTGCGACCCGGGCGCGCGACGTCATCGCCGAGCTGCGCGAGACCAGGCTCGACGGTCTCGAGGACCCCGCCGTCGATGACGTGCTCAGCGCTGGTGACGCCGCCGGTCCCCCGCCGTCCGAGACCGTGCTCAGCCACGGCGACCTCTACTCACGCCACGTCCTCGTCGACGAGGACGGCGTGGCGACCGCCGTCATCGACTGGGGTGACCTGTGCCTGGCGCCCCGATCCGTCGATCTCTCCTTCGCCTACTCCGCCCTCACGGGCTCCGCGCGGGAGGCGTTCTTCGCCGAGTACGGCTCCATCGACGACGACACCGAGCTGCGCGCCCGGGTGATGGCGATCTTCTCGGCGGCATCCGTCGCCGCCTACGCCCACGAGATCGGCGACAGCATCCTGCTGGCCTCCGCGTTCACCGGCCTGTCCCTCGCTGCCCGCTAGGCCGTCACAGCTGGGCGAGGAGCTCGAGCTCGTCGTCGCGGGTGAGGCCCGCGCGACGCTCGCGGTCGAGGCCGCGGGACTGCTCGTCGAGCAGGATGTCGGCCAGCGTCTCGACGAGCGGGCGGCGCGGGAGGCCGGCGGCCGCGGCTCGCGCGGTGTCCATGGCCGACATGCCGAGCGCCTCGTCGGGCAACCAGAGCGGCAGGGAGCGCGGGCCCATCCACGGCTGCACGTCCTGCTCGGTCAGCCAGCCGGGATCGGCACCGATCGAGACTCCGGTGTGGCCGGCGATCTCGGCCGACGCGGACAGGACGTCCGTGAGCTTGGTCGGCAGACCGGCGACGTTCATCACGCCGGTGACGCCGCGCAGGGCAGCGTCGACGATGAAGGTGGCGAGGTCTCTGGCATCGAGGAGCTCCACGGAAGCACCGGGCAGGTCGGGCACCAGGACCGGCCCGTCGCCGGCCGCCGCGAACCGCGAGACCCAGTAGCTGCCCCGGTCGGACGGATCGCCGGGGCCGAAGAGCAGGCCGGCGCGCAGGATGAGGTGTTGCGGCAGCGCGCCGACGGCCTCCTCACACGCGACCTTCCCCTCGCCGTACAGCTCGACGGTCGCGTGGTCGTCAGCAAGTGGCTCGCGCAGCGCGTCGTCCTCGTGGATCGGGTGCGCGAGGTCGGCGTACACGTTGCCGGTGGAGACCAGGGTCCAGTGCTCGGCCTGCGCACCGAGGGTCAGCACCGCGCTGCGGGCATGGCCCGGCTGGCGGGTGACGTCGACGACCGCGTGCCACGGCGTCGCGGTGAGGTCGTCGTACGCCGTCGGGTCGTCACGGTCGGCGCGGACCAGCGTGGCGCCCTCGGCCACATCGCCGGACTCGCCTCGTGCGAGGCAGGTGACCTCGTGCCCCCGCGCCAGTGCCTCAGCGGCCACCTCGCGGCCGAGCCAGGCTGTTCCTCCGAGAATCAGAACGTTTGCCATGTCCTCACGCAATCACGGCTCCCCGTGAGCGGCCAAGACGTGTTCACTTTCAGCGCAACCTTCGTCCGGCAGACCCGCGGCAGTGCGGCATACCATCGAAGAATGTCCGCCTCGAACGTCCTCGCCGTCTCCGGGACCGTGCTGTTCCGCGAGAAGCTGGCGATGCCGCCGGGCGGCGTGGTCACCGTCAAGCTCGTCGACGCCACCGGTGAGGTGCTGGCCGCCACGTCCGTGGATGCCGAGAACGGCCCCACCGA
This sequence comes from uncultured Actinomycetota bacterium, assembly GCA_963726885.1. Lineage (GTDB taxonomy): Bacteria > Actinomycetota > Actinomycetes > Propionibacteriales > Nocardioidaceae > Aeromicrobium. The sequence goes on from CAVSDS010000015.1 coordinate 105,008, forward strand.
GTTCGTCCTGCAGTCCGACCCGGCCGATGTCGCCGATCCGACCACGCTGCTGGTCTGGGCGCGACTGCGCTCGGACGCTGGGGTGTGGGGCACCACCGACCTGGTGCCGGTCGCCGACCCGTCCACGGAAGTCGTCGTCACGAGGATCGACGCCTGATGCCTCGTGGAGGCCCGACGGTCACGCATCTGAGCGACGAGGAGATCGCTGAGACCGCCGATCAGCCCGTGCTGGGGCGCATCGCGTCGTTGCTGCGTCCGTACCGGGCGAAGATCGCCCTGGTCGCGGTCGCCGTCGTCACGGCCGCCACCCTCACCTCGATCGTGCCGTTCCTCACGAAGGCGGTCTTCGACGACGCGCTGTTCCCCAAGTCCGGACCGCCCGACCTCGGCCTGCTCGGCTGGCTCGTCGCCGGCATGTGCATCATCCCGATCGTCGCCGCGCTCATCAGCATCGGGCAGAACTGGCTGACGTCCACCGTCGGCAACTCCGCGATGGCCGACCTGCGCAGCGAGCTGTTCGCGCACCTGCAGAAGATGGAGCTGGCGTTCTTCACCGCCACCAAGACCGGTGCCATCCAGTCGCGCCTGGCCAACGACGTCGCCGGCGTCCGCACCGTGCTCACCGACACAGCCACATCGATCCTGCAGAACTCCGTCACGGTCACTGCGGCCTTCATCGCCATGGTGTTCCTGTCGTGGCAGCTCACCGTGCTGACCCTGATCCTGATGCCGGTGTTCATCGTCGTCCAGATGCGGGTCGGCAAGCGTCGCCAACGGCTGGCGCGCAAGACCCAGGAGTCGCTGTCGGAGATGACCGCGATCACCGAGGAGGCGCTCAGCGTCTCGGGCATCCTGCTCTCGAAGGTGTTCAACCGCGCCGACGCCGAGGTCGGACGCTACCGCGATGCCAACCGTCAGCAGGCCAGGCTGCAGGTCGACCAGGCCATGACCGGCCGCGCGTTCTTCGCCACGGTGCAGGCGTCGTTCGCCATCACCCCTGCGCTCCTCTACCTGGTGGCCGGCCTGATGATCACCGGCGGCACCAGCACGCTCACCGCGGGAACGCTCGTGGCCTTCACGACGCTCCAGGCCCGTCTGCAGATGCCGCTGCTCCAGCTCATGCGCGTCACGCTCGACGTGCAGACGTCGCTGGCCCTCTTCCGCCGCATCTTCGAGTACCTCGACCTCGTGCCGGCCATCACCGAACGGCCAGGCGCGGCGACGCTCGACGGGTCCCGGCTGCGCGGCGAGATCGAGTTCAGCGACGTCTGGTTCCAGTACCCTGAGCCGCGCGAGCTCACCGGCACGGTCAACGAGGACCGCTTCGGCGACACCGGCGTCCGCATCGAGCGGCCCGAGGCGACGTCCGACCTCGACGGCGACCAGGCCACGACGTCCGGCTGGGCCCTCCGCGGCATCTCGTTCAAGGTCCAGCCCGGGCAGCTCGCCGCCATCGTGGGTCCGTCTGGAGCGGGCAAGACCACGATGACCTACCTCGTCCCCCGCTTCTATGACGTCACCGAGGGCGCCGTCCTGATCGACGGCCAGGACGTCCGCGACCTCACGCTCAGCTCGGTGTCCGAGGCCGTCGGCATGGTCACCCAGGAGCCTTACCTCTTCCACGGCACCATCCGCGACAACATCGCCTACGCGAAGCCCGACGCGACGGCCGCCGAGATCGAGCAGGCAGCACGTGACGCGAACATCCACGACCGCATCCTCGGATTCGCCGACGGCTACGAGACCATCACCGGCGAGCGCGGCTACCGCCTGTCGGGTGGCGAGAAGCAGCGCCTCGCCATTGCCCGAGTGCTGCTGATGGACCCCCGCATCCTCATCCTCGACGAGGCGACGTCGGCGCTCGACACCGAGACCGAGCGGCTCGTGCAGGAGGCGCTCGAACGGGCCACCCACAACCGCACCACCATCGCGATCGCCCACCGGCTCTCCACGATCCGCTCGGCCGACGTCATCTTCGGCGTCGAGGACGGCGTCCTCGTCGAGCAGGGCAGCCACGAGGAGCTGCTCGAGGCCGGCGGGCTCTACGCGCGGTTGTACATCGAGCAGTTCGGGTCCGGGCAGATCGAGGCGCGCTTCACCGACGGCGTCCGGTTCGCCGACGGCTCGTTGATGTGCGAGCGCAAGGACGACGAGCGTCGCGCCGACGTGTCGTTCTGACTACTGCAGCTCCTTGACCGCGCGTCTGTGCGCGATCTTGCCGAGCCTGATGACGGACTGGCCCAGCGCCGGCGACGCCTGCAGTCCCGGTTCTTCGTAGATGAGCTCGGTGTGCACCCCTTCGCGCGCAGCGCTGCCAGCCCACGGTGAAGTCGCCGCTGCGCGGTGCCCTGATACACGAGGGCCTCGACCTGCACCCTTCTTCTTCTGTCGTTCGCCTCCACGCAGGAGCGAGAAGCATGTCGCAGGCCCGCTTGTCGCTGATGCTCGTCGGTGCCTCGCAGGATCTGCTGCTTGGCGTCCTTGAAGTCGCTCGGTGAGCGCGTCGTTGGGCTGCTCCGACGCGATGAGGCTGTCGATCATGGTCGGCAGCGTCCGTGACCCAGGTCTGCACCGGCTGGCTCATCACCCTGATCGCCGTCGTCACCGGCGACGACAGCGTCTTGACCCACTTGCACAGGAGGACGCCCTTGACGAGCGGCAGCGGGACGACGGTGTCGAGGTTCTCCCCGGCGATCGACCGTCGCTCCTTCGGCGTGAGCAGCCGACATCCCTCCGAGTTCTTGGCCGTCGCCGGGTCGGCAGACGGCGACGAAGCGGTGGTCTGTGGCTCGAGCGTGCGGATGGGCTTGGCCGGGTCGTCACCGCGGCCGCACCCGCACGAACGACGACGGCAAGCGCGCAGAGGACGACCACGGCGCGACGCATGCGCCGAATCTACCGAGGCGGTCCACGGAACGTGGTTACAGGGCCAAGCCGACGTACTTCGTCTCGAGGTACTCCTCGATGCCCTCGGTGCCGCCCTCGCGACCGAATCCGGAGGCCTTGACGCCACCGAACGGCGCCGCGGGGTTCGACACGATGCCCTGGTTGATGCCGACCATCCCCGTCTCGAGTCCCTCGTAGACGCGGACGACCCGGGAGAAGTCTCGCGTGAAGGCGTAGGCGACCAGCCCGTACTCGGTGTCGTTGGCGAGGCGGAGGGCCTCGTCCTCCTCGGTGAACGTGATGATCGGGGCGACCGGGCCGAAGATCTCCTCGTTCCGGACGCGGGCGTCCTCCGGCACGTCGGCGAGCACCGTGGGCTCGAAGAACCAGCCGTCTCTGTCGACGGCCGAGCCGCCGGTGAGGACGGTGGCACCCTTGCCGACCGCGTCATCCACGAGCTCGGCCACGGAGTCGCGCTGCTTCTCCTCGACCAGCGGGCCGACCTCGACACCATCGTCGGTGCCGCGCCCCACGACGAGCCCACCCATGCGGGCGGCGAGCTTCTCGCCGAACTCCTGCGCCACGGACTCGTGGACGATGAACCGGTTGGCCGCGGTGCAGGCCTCGCCGATGTTGCGCATCTTGGCGAGCATCGCGCCGTCGACGGCAGCGTCGAGGTCGGCGTCGTCGAACACCAGGAACGGTGCGTTGCCGCCCAGCTCCATCGAGACGCGGAGCAGACCCTCAGCACTCTGCTCGACGAGGCTGCGGCCGACGCCGGTGGAGCCGGTGAACGTCAGCTTGCGGAGCCGCGGGTCGCGGATGATCGGCTCCATCACGTCGCCGGTGCGCGAGGTGGTGACGACGTTCAGCACGCCGTCGGGGAGGCCGGCGTCCGCGAGGACCTGGGCGAGCCACAGCATGGTGAGCGGGGTGAGCCCGGCCGGCTTGACGACCATCGTGCAGCCGGCCGCGATGGCCGGGCCGATCTTGCGGGTGCCCATCGCCAACGGGAAGTTCCAGGGCGTGATCATCAGGCACGGGCCGACCGGCTGCTTGAGCGTCAACAGGCGAGTGGCGCCGTTCGGGGCCGTCGAGTACCGCCCCGCGATCCGCACGGCCTCCTCGGAGAACCAGCGGAAGAACTCCGAGCCGTAGGTGATCTCGGCCTTGCTCTCCTTGAGGGTCTTGCCCATCTCCAGCGTCATCAGGAGGGCGACCTCGTCGGCACGCTCGCTGATCGTCTCGAAGGCCTTGCGCAGGATCTCGCCGCGGTCACGAGGTGGCGTGGCAGCCCAGTCGGCCTGCGCAGCGACAGCAGCATCCAGGGCTGCGGCGCCGTCGGCGACGGTGGCGTCGGCCACGTCGACGAGCGTCTTGCCGGTCGACGGGTCCTGCACGGCGAAGGTGCTCTTGTCCTCCGCGTCGCGCCAGCGACCGTCGATGAACAGCTGAGGGTGGACGCCCTCGATGACCGATGATTCCGTGGGGGTGCTCATGAACGCGATGTTAGTGGTGTGTGCAGTCGCCCGGGCCGGGGTGCGTCACACCCGGTGAGTCAGGCCGGCCCGTAATCGAGGTGGACGACGCCGTTCGGGTACGCGTCGGAGCCCTGGAGCGCCAGCCTCGTGTCGACGCCCTCGGCGAACAACTTCATCCCCTGGCCCAGCGCGACCGGGTAGACGAACAGGTGCAGGTGGTCGATGAGCCCGTCGGCCAGCAGGCCGCGCACGAGCTGACCGCTGCCGCTGATGTAGATGCCGTCGTGCTCGTCCTTGAGCTGGCGGATGGCGTCCGCGTCATAGGCGCCGAGCCGCGTCGACGGACCCCATTCCACCGACGGCTCGGTCGCGCCGACGACGTACTTGTGCGTGTCGTTGAAGAACGGTGCGCCCGGGTCGTCCTCGATCGTCCTGGTCGACCAGGCCGGCGCGAACATCTCGTACGTGTTCCGGCCGAGCAGGATGGCATCGGAGCGGTCGGTGATCGCCGCGAGCGTCTCGCCCATCTGGTCGTTGAACCCGTAGTCGAACGTCCAGGACGGATCCTCGAAGACCCCGTCCAGCGCGATGAACTCGTGCACCTGGATCGTGCCCATGATCGTCCCCTCAGTCGTGGTGAGCAGCAGTCTGCCAGCCGCCATCAACCGGGAGAAGGGCTCAGCAGTCGGATCGCGGTCGTAGGGTCGGCTCGTGACCAGCCCGTGGGTGCTTCACGTCGACCTCGACCAGTTTCTCGCCGCGGTCGAGGTGCTGCGTCATCCGGAGCTGGCCGGGCTGCCCCTCATCGTCGGCGGCCGCGGCGACCCGACCGAGCGAGCTGTGGTGTCGACGGCGTCGTACGAGGCGCGGGAGTTCGGCGTGCGATCCGGGATGCCGCTCAAGACCGCGGTGCGCAAGTGTCCAGAGGCGGTGCTGCTGCCCGTCGACGCACCGGTCTACCTGGCGGCGTCGGAGCAGGTGATGTCGACGTTGCGCGGCCTCGACGGTGCCGTCGTGGAGGTGCTCGGCTGGGACGAGGCGTTCGTCGGGTATCGACACGGACGACCCGCAGTCGTTCGCGCAGCACATCCAGGCCGAGGTGCTGGCGGCCACGTCGTTGCACTGCTCGGTGGGCATCGGCGACACCAAGGTGCGCGCGAAGATCGCCACCGACTTCGGCAAGCCACGCGGCGTCTACCGGCTCACCCGCGACAACTGGTTCGAGGTGATGGGCGACCGCCCGACCGACGCCATCTGGGGCATCGGCACACGTATCAAGGCGCGGCTGGCCGACCTCGGCATCCACACGGTCCACGACCTGGCGACGGCCGACGAGCCTCGGCTCGTCGGTGAGTTCGGACCCACCATGGGCCCGCACTTCGGACGACTCGGCCGCGGCGTGAGCAGCGCCACCGTCGACGACACACCGTGGGTGGCCCGTGCTCACGGGCGCGAGACCACGTACCAGCAGAACCTCACCGAGCCGGACGAGATCGCCGAGGCCATCCGCGCTCTCGCCGACCAGGTGGTCGAGGACATCCGCCGCGAGGACCGGCCCTGCATGCGCGTGCACCTCAAGGTGCGGTTCGCACCGTTCTTCACGTTCACCAAGATCCGGAAGCTCCCCGAGCCCACCTTCGACGCGGCCACGATCGCCGCGACGGCGCTGGAGCTGCTGCACCGACTGGACGACGACCGGCCGATCCGCCTGCTCGGCGTCAGGGCCGAGATGACTCCTCCCGAGGGCGGCTACGATAGCCGGCCAGGATCTACTCGGTCCGGAATTCGCGGTCGCTGGTCGAGCATCAACTCGCGCAACAGCTCACCCGTTTCGGTCACCGTCACGAAGACATGCAGGCCGATGAGGATCAGCGTGACGGACGTCGACGACAGCTCCATCCCCAGGTCCAGGTCGTGTTCGCGATCGTTGATCTTGACGTGCAAGTGTCCGTGATCGTCGACGTAGAGGGGGCTGTTAGAGGACTCGATTTGTGACCAGACTGCGTCGCGCAGCTTGGCGGGGAGATGTCGACGAAGCTGTCAGCCGTCGCTCGGGTCGTGGTCGATCGGCCACAGCGGGCTCACGCCACATGTCGCCGGCGTTCGACTCGCTTTTGTTTTTTTTGCGTCGTTTTGCGCGACGTGTGCGTTTGGTGGTGTGCTATTGCGGCGCTGCGGTGTGTGGCTTGGTGCTGCGTGCGCGGTTAGATTGTGGTCGTTTTAGGTGATTGGATTCAGCTCGGTTGATTGACTTGTGTGACTGGGATTGGAACATGCTTTGTTAGCTCATGCTTTTTTTTGGCGATTTGCGATGTGTTGGTTTTGATCTCGCTCGATCGCGTTGACGGTCTCGACCACTTCGTCACTTTGATCGGTTAGGCGCAGCTCGACGTTCGCTCTAGACATGTGCGGCGTCATGTCGCTACAGGGCGAGTGGACAGTTGTTTCTTGGCTGCTTTCACTTGCGTTTGCAGCGATTGGTTGGTTGCAGCGATCTCGGCGCTCGTTGGCTCGTTGCTTTGGCTCGGTGCTGTCTAGCCGATCTGCTCAATTGCTGTTCGTTTGGTTGCTGGTTTGGCTGTGCAGACTGCGGGACGGCTCACCCCGTGACACGTTGTTTTTGTCGAGATTCGTGCTGCTGCTTGTTCGGCGCTGTGTTTAGCTGCGATGGTTGATGTGATTCGATGGTTCTCACTGGCTGCGCTGTGGCGGCAGCGCTGGTGACCCTCTGGTTCGATTGTGTTCATTGGCTTCTAAGGTTTGTTCCACCATGGCCCGTGCACGCTGGGTCCACCAGTCGGGCGTCACGATCGCGACCGACGCCGCTGTCGTGCCGTTGAGCGACGTCGCGACAGCCCGCACGTAGGCGTCGTGGGTGCCTGCGTGATGACGAGATCGCCCTCCCGCCGATCAGGGGAGCGGAGGTGCCCACACGTGCGGCAAGTCGGGGTCGACGGGAGGCACCAGGCGGATGGTTGCGCCCGCATCGGTGGCGACTTTCACCGTTCCTGACCCGAGGTCCACAGCGACGGTCATCCACCCTCCTCCCGGCTGCTCCGCTCGCCACTGCGTGAGGCGTTCCACCGCAGGTCACGACGCATCTGAGCACTGCCTTGATCGACAAATCCGTTTTTCGCAGAAGTCGATCACGACCGATCGACATTCACCTATAGTGACACCGACGCCTGCACGGAAACCACAAGGAGCCAACGGAATGGTTGGGGTAACTGCACTTCTTGATTTCATTTCGCTCTCTCGGACCGGAGCTCGCCGAGACCTTCTCCAACGACCCCGAGGGCTCCCTCGATGATCACGGGTTGAGCCAGATCCCACCGCAGGACGCGTCCAATGCCCTGCACTCGGTGACCACCCTGCTGGGCGGTGGCGGGAGTGGCGGCGGAGGTACTGCCTTCATCCCGGTGGCGCACGCGGTTCCGGTCCCGGTGCCGGTCCTGGTCGGAGGGTCGCCCGCGCCTGCCGCGGACACGACGGCCGACATCTTGCAGAACTTCGTCACGAACTACTACGGCGACGGCGTCACGACGAACAACGTGTGGGCCCAGGGTGACGTCTCACAGGCCATCGCGGCTCCCGGCGGCATCGCCGTCGTCGGCGGTGAGGAAGCCGAACAGATCAATGTCGCCACCGGCGGGTCCGTAGCGGTTAGCGGTGGGATCGAGGAGAGCGGCATCGCGCTCAACGGTGGCCTGGCCGCGGGCGGCGACGTGGAGTTCGAAGGCAACGGCGACATCGTGATCGGCGACGGGAACGTCGATGTCAACGGCGACGGCAACACGGTGGTCGGAGACGACCAGGTGAACGTCTCCGGTTCGACCGGCGTCAACGTGGCCGATGAGGGTTCCACGATCCAGATTGCCGACAACGGTGGAATCAACGCGGGTGGCGACGCGATCGTCGACTCGAACATCGCCGGCGACGACCTTGCCGTCGGCGACGGTGCGGTCGCCTCCGACGGCAACGTGGCCACGGGGCCGGCGCCATCGCCACCGACGGAAACGTCGCCAGCGGCGCCAATGCGCAAGCGGCCGGGGATGACAGCAACCTCGCCAGCGACGACGACGTGTTCAGCCCCGTGGTGAACACCACGGGCGACGTCACGCTCGACATGGACGACTCCGATGCGATCTCCTCCGGCAACAACTCCGGTGCAGCGGCGGACGGAGCCGTCATCGCGAGTGGCGCGGCGGTGGTCTCACAGGACAACGACGCTCTCACCAACACGGTGAATGTGGGGCCAGGCGGCGTGGTCGGTGGACTGAGCCAGACGAACGACGTCGACTCCAACTCCGCCGTCGGGAACGGAAACGTGGCCGCAGACGACCAGTCCGTGGCATCGGGTGAGGGTGGCGCTGCCGCCGGTCACACCGGTGGCGATGCGCAAGCCGCGAGCGGCGAGTCGCAGGTCGCCAACAACGGCAGCCTGAATGCCGGCGAGAACGGCGTCATCGGAGACGGTGGCGTTGCCACGACCGACGGCACGGTCGCCTATACCACCGGAGACAACTCCGACGCCGCCGTGGCCGCCGGGGGTGGCACGGTCGCGCAGGGCGATGCGGCCGTGGCCGGTGGCAACGTCTACGACAACAACTCGGCGGTCAACTACGACCACTCGTTCAACGAGGACAGCAACTTCACATCCGGCGACGACTCGCCGATCCTGGCGGCCGAGGACGCCGAAATCGAGGACATCGACTTCGATTGATGAACACGAGTCCTCCCGCCGGCGACACGTCCAACCTGACCGTCATCCTGCAGGGACTGCGAACTGACGCGCGAGAGCTGCACCGTGAGGATCTCGCCCGACGGCTCGACTCGTGGGTCGAACGCCTGGACCAGCCGAAGGTGCGCGTGGTCGTCGTCGGGCCGTTCAATCAGGGCAAGAGCACGCTGGTCAACACCCTCGTCGGTGCTCCGATCTGCCCCGTCGACGACATCGCCATGACGGCGATCCCGACGATCATCGAGTACGGTCCCGAACCGAGCGCGTCGCTCACGTTCGACGTACCCGGCGAGAACCGCTCCACCCGGATCCCGATCGACATCAACGACATCCGCAAGCACGTGATGGACCATGCCGCGAACGCCGGATCGCTTGACGGCGGCAAAGTCGAGGTGACCCTGCCGGCCGAGGCGCTCCGCGGTGGCCTGGTGATGGTCGACACCCCGGGCGTCGGCAGTGCGGTGGCTCGGCATGCCGTCACCACCCTGGCCCTCCTGCCCTCCGCGGATGCACTCGTCGTCCTTTCCGATGCCAGTCAGGAGCTCACCGAGCCGGAGCTCAGCTTCCTGCGCCAGGCGGCGACGATCTGCCCGATCGTGATGTGCGTCTTGAGCAAGATCGACCAGACGCCACACTGGCGCGACGTGGCAGCTGCCAACCGGCAGCATCTGGAGTCGGCGGGGATCGATGCGACCATCCTTCCGGTCTCCGCGAATCTGTATCGGACCGCGCTCACGCTCGACGACACCTCACTTGCCGAGGAGTCGGGGATCCCGTGGCTGATCGAACGACTCCAGCGCGATCTCCTGCCACGTGCGGTGATGTCGCTCCGCGACGCCGCGGCCACGGAGGCAGCGGCAGTGAGCAACCATCTGACCTTGGCACTTCAGGCTGAGCTCGAAACCCTGGTACGGCCGGGCGAGGCCGCCACGCTCGTGCGCACCTTCGAGGATGCCCAGAGCATGGCAGCCGACCTCAACAAGCGCGCCTCCAAGTGGCAGGTCTGCTCAATGACGGGTTCAGCGATCTCATCAACGACGTCGAGTACGACGTCCGTGACCGCATCCGGTCGATCGGACGCGACGCCGAGCAGCTCATCGACGAAAGTGACCCCGTCGACACGTGGGAGACGATGTCCCAGTGGCTGGCCGACTCCTTTGCTGAGGCGATCGCCGACAGCTTCGTGTGGGCACATGAGCGCTGTGAGCACGTGGCGTTGACCGTGGCCGAGTCCTTCCGTCTCGAGAGCGAGACCCGTCTTCCGCATGTCCCGTCGATCGACACGGGCTCCATGCTCACGAGCGTGGCCGGCATCGACGTCATCCGGACCGGTCGCATGACCGGATCGCAGAAGCTCATCGGAGCCATGCGTGGTTCCTACAGCGGAATCCTGATGGCGGGCATCATCACGGCCATGGCAGGAATGGCACTCATCAATCCGATCTCGGTGTTCGCGGGCGCGGTGCTCGGCGGTTTCTCGCTCCGGCAGGAAACCGCCAACCGGCTCGAGCGACGCCGCACGGAGGCTCGGAACGCGGTACGGCGTGCGGTCGACGAAACGATTTTCCACGTGGTCAAGGAGACACGCACGAGCTTGACGGACGTGAAGCGCCAGATGCGCAGCGAGTTCGAGGAGGCCGCCGAGGAGTTCCGGCAGTCACTGAACCGCTCGGTCGAGTCCGCCAAGCGTGGGGCTGGCACCGCGGCCGCGCAGCGAGACGGACGGACCCGAGCCCTCACCGAGCGCCTGACGAAGGTGCGGAAGCTGGCAGACGCAGCGCAGGCGCTGACGAGCGAACCGAGAGCCACATGAGGTCGACCCAGTGAGGTCGGCCTCGCTGGAGCATGTTCGCGGCCTGCTCGATCAGGCTCGCTCGGTGTACCGCGACGACCCGGAGGCAACGGCCCAGATCGATGCCCTCCGCAAGCGCGCCGATGAACCCCTCCGGGTCGCACTCGTGGGAACGGTCAAGGCCGGCAAGTCGACGCTGGTCAACGCCTTGCTCGGCGAACAGCTCGCCCCGACCGACGCCCGAGAATGCACACGCATTGTCACCTGGTACCGACACGGCAACGCTCCGTCGGTTCGCGCGTGGCATTCCACCCAGGGCGAGCTCCACATTCCGACCCTCCGGCAGGACGGCAGGCTCGAACTGGACCTGGGACACCTCGACGCGAACGAGATCGAGTCGCTCGACGTCACCTGGCCAGCGGCCCCGCTCGAGGAGTTCACGTTGATCGACACACCGGGAATGGCGTCGGTCTCGGCCGAGGTTGGGGAGCGCACGGTGGAGTTCGTCGCCCCTGAGGGCGACGTCAGCGTGGCCGATGCCTTCGTCTATCTGCTCCGCTCGTTGCACGCGCACGACATCGAGTTCCTCCGGACCCTGGGCGACCGCACGGGCGGTGAGACCTCGATGGGCTCGATCGCCGTGTTGTCGCGAGCCGACGAGCTGGGCGCCGGTCGCCTCAACGCCATGGCCGTGGCGAACAAGGCCGTCGACCGGCTCCGCGACGATCCCACGCTCGAGGCCGTGTGCGAGACCGTCGTGCCGGTCGCCGGCTTGCTGGCACTGGCGGGTCAGTCCCTTCGACAGTCCGAGTTCGGTCACCTGGAGAAGCTGGCCGCGCTCCCACCCGATCGACTGTCGGCACTCATGGTCTCCACGGACCGTTTCATGTCGGCGGAGGCGGACGACCTGCCGTCACCGCGCGAGCGAACGAACCTGGTCCACCGGCTCGGCCTGTTCGGAATCCGCTTGGCGCTGGCGGTCATCCAGGTCGGAGTCTCGGACGCTTCGACTCTCGCCGACGAGCTCGTCAGGCACAGTGGCCTGGAGGAGCTCAAGCGCGTCATCGATGTGCACTGCCGGCGTCGGCATCCGCAGCTGAAGGCACACAGCGTGCTGCTCGGCCTGCAGCAACTGTTTGCCGATCGCCCCGTCCCGGAGGCCGAGGAGCTGGTCACCACGGTCGATGAGCTGCTGGCCGATCCACACCCGTTCCAGGAGATGAAGCTGCTCGGCCGGGTGAGTTCGTCCCGCATCAACCTGCGCCCCGAAGACCGTGCCGAGATGGAGCGTTTGCTCGGTGGCTCGGGCACCACCGCCAGCGAGCGGCTGGGCGTCGCCGACGACCTGCGTCAGCACGCTCTCGCCGCCCTGTGGAAGTGGCGCGACCACGCGGCCAACCCGTTCTTCGATCCCGACACCGCCGAAGCTTGCCGCATCACGGCGCGCAGCTGTGAGTGGCTCGTGGCGGAGCTCAGCGTCTCGTCACCGGTCGGTTGACGGACGCAGCGGAATGGGACCCTGCCGCCTCACCGCCGTGAGCCACCGTCCGACCGGGATCCAATAGGCGATCGCCACGGCCAGGACGAGGCATACCCCCTGAACCCAGGCCGCGTTGTGGCTGAGCTGTCCAAGATCCCGCAGCTGTGCCGTGGCCGCGACCAACGGCACGTGGAAGACAGCCAGCCAGAGCAGCGCGGTCCGTGCACCACGTCGCTTGTCCATCAGCCGGACGGAAGCACGCAGCTCGGCGAGCGAGAAGAGGATGGCCAGGCCGACCATGACGATCAGACCGACGAGGACCGCGACGCGGACATCGTCCGCAGAGTAGTCCGGCTGCGCGTCTGACAATTGCTTCTGAAGCTCGCTCCGCACCGAGTCCCACTTCTGATACGTGAGCACCAAGGCGGGCACGGATGACAGCACCGAGATGAAGATCAGGATCGGCACCAACCAGACGATGCGCGGACGGCGGATCTGCGGCAACGGCGGCAGTGCGCTCGTGACCGCGGGACGCTCGGGAGTCTCGTGGCGGAGGTTCGGATCTGCGGAGTCCGTCATGGGAGAAACGCTATCCGAGACCGGCGGTGAACGGTGGATCCCCCGACCCAGGTGCGGGCCGGGGGATCCACCATGCGGTTGCCTTGATCAGTCGATCTCGATCTCGGTCTCGATGTCCTCGATCTCGGAGTCGTCGACAGCGGAGACCACCGGCGAGAAGTCACCGTGGGTGATGTTGCTGTCCTCGTTGAACGAGTCCGTGTTGGTGACGGTTGCTTGGTCGTCGAACCCGTCGCCACCGGCGACGAACCCGTCTCCCTGAGCAGCGGCCGAACCATCGCCGACCACCGTGGCGGCGTCTCCGCCGTTGGCGTAGGTGGTGACGTTGCCGTCGCCGGCCACGCCCTGGCTGCCCAGGACGCCGTTCTCCCCGGCGTTGAGGCTGCCGTTGTTGGCCACCTGCGAACCCGTGGTGGCAGCCTGGGCGTCGCCGCCCGCGTAGCCGGCTGCCGCGCCACCGATGCCCGCGGCCACCGACTGGTCGTCCGCGGCGACGTTGGCGATGCCGACTGCGGAGTTCGAGTCGATGGACACGGTGAGGGCACCTGCATTGCTGACGGTGACGCCACCGCCGAGTCCGCCGGCACCGCCATCACCGGCGGTCCCGCCGGCCCCGCCAGTAGCGCTGCCCGTGCCAGCACCGCCGGCTCCACCAGCGCCGCCTGCCCCACCTGCACCGCTGGTTCCGCCAGCGCCGCCGGCTCCGCCAGTGCCTGCTCCACCTGCGCCGCCTGCGGCTCCAACTCCGCCTCCTCCGGCTCCACCGATGCCGTCGCCGCCGGCAGCACCGTCACCGGCTGCAGATGAGCCCCCGGCTCCGCCTTCACCGCCGGATCCACCGATACCCTCGGCTTCGGCGTTCCCACCGGCACCTGCGTCGCCAGTCGCGTCTCCGCCGTCGCCACCGTCACCAGCGTCCGGGTTGTCGGCGAAGCTGAGGCGCAGCACGTCGTTGTCCTGGGACACGATCGCCGCGCCGCCCGCGATCAGCGCGCCGTCCCCAGCGGCACCGGACTGGTTGCCGGACGACAGGGCGTCCGAGTCATCGAAGTCGATGTCGACGTCGCCGAAGTTGACCGTCGTCTCCACGCTGGCGTGGTTGTCACCACTGGCCGCGTCACCGGTGTCGCCGGTGGCGCCGCTGGCTCCACCCGCACCGCCGTCGCCCGAGGCACCGCCGGCACCACCGTCTCCACCAGCGCCGCCGTCACCACCCGCACCGGCCCCGCCGGCACCACTCGCGGCGTCGCCGCTGAGGCCACTCGTGGCGGCGCCGCTGGAGGCCACTTGTTGCACTACCGGTTGTGGCGGTGTTTCCGGTGGCAGTGGCGGTGGAGGCACCGGCGCCAACCGTGACAGCAGGGGCAGTGGCACCGTTGTGGCGGTGCCGCTGGTGGCAGCGCCGCCAGCCCCAGTGGTGGCTGCGCCCGTGTCACCGCTCGTGGCGCTGCCGCCGGCCGCACCCGTGCCGGCACCACCAGCTGCGCCAGCGCCGCCGGCGCCGCCGGCGCCACCATCGCCACTCGCGCCGCCGGCCCCACCATCGCCACTCGCGCCACTGTTGCCGCTGATCGCCGCCCCAGAGGTCTGGGTGATCGGAGCGACCGCGATCGGTGCTGTCTGGGTGATCGTCGGGGTGAAGTTGTCGTCGTCCTTGACCAGGTTGCTGTCCTCCCCTGCCGCCTGGGAGTAGGCGCCGTCGGCCACCGGTCCGTCGGTTGCGACCGCGTCCGCACCCGTGGCGACGTTGCCGTCGGCGGCTACGGCACCGGCACCGACGGCGAGATCGTCGCCAGCCAGGTTCGAGCCGACGATCGCGTCGTCACCTGCGTTGACTCCGCCGTTGTCGGCGTTCTGAATCAGCGAACCATTGGTGGCGATGTTGCTTCCCGGTGACCCGTCGTTGTTGATCTGGTCGCCCCCGACCACATCGTTGTTGTTGCCATCGATGGCGACGTTGCCGTCGCCGACGGTGACGGCGTCGACCTCTTCGAACTCGATGTCGCCGCCTGCGGCGATGCCGCCACCGTTGGCGATGCCACTCTCTTCGACGTCTCCACCCACGGCCACCGAGCCACCCGCGGCCGCGATCACGTCCTCGATCTCCTCACCCGCGGCGACGGCGACGCCGCCCACGTTGGCGAAGGCCTGCGACACGTCGCCATCGGCCCACACATTGCTCGTGATGGGGTGATCGGCGTAGAAGCCCGTCACGAAGCTGTCGAGGAGCTGCCCGCCCGTCACTCCGGGGAGGAGCGCGGGAATCGTGATGGACGCCACGCCGCTGGAGTTCAGCAGTGAGGCGGCATTGTTGATCTCCGTAGCCACGACAGTGACGTCGACCTGATTCAGGTCGATCCCGTCGAAGGTGCCGTCCGGGTCGGACAGGAAGGACTGCGCGAGCCCAGGGTTCGCGAGCAGCTGCAGAATGAAGTCGAACAAGCTGGAAGTGGTCGCAGGCATGTCGAGTGCTCCTTGTGATCTGAGGGCGGTCGTGTGACGCGCCAGTTCGATGCTAGGACGCGCCGCGACCCGCCTCATCGGGGTCCTGGCCGAATCCCCGACGACCGCGTTGGGGTCTGCTGCATGGGGGATGGGGACGAGCCGTGAAAAGATCCCCTAGGGGGTGGGTCGATTTCCCGGATTCGTGCGCATAGGGGCACGGTCGCTGCTACCGTGACGGCGGCGGAAGACGCCCCTGGGGCTGTGAAAGGCGCGCGGCATGAGTCTGGCGGAAGCTGAGGAGTCAACCGCTCGTGGCGATCACGACGACGCGTTGCGCACCCTTGAAGCCGTGTTGACCGACATGGATCATGCCGACTTCGTCTCGGCAGCACGGATCGCCGCTGCCATCCACGCGCACCGCGGAACGTCGGATCGAAGCGCTGAGCTGCTCCAGCTCGTAGCGCCAGAATCGCTGGGAGACGCAGCGGCGGAGTGTGCCGTTGCGCTCATCGGCATGGGCGACATCGTCTCCGCCGAGCAGATGCTTGTCGGGAGTCGCACCGGTTTGCCGACCGCGATGTCGAACGCTTGGCGGTTGGTCACGACCGGACTGCTCCAGAGCGTCCGCGGGGACGGCGTCGCCGGCATGGCGCCGCTCTTGCAAGCCGTCGCCGCACTGGCGCCCGTCGGCCGTGACCGCATCATGCTTGACTCTCCCGCTGCGCTGGCGGCGTTGATGGCACTCCATCTAGGCGAGCTCGATCTTGCGGAGTCCGTTCTCCAGCGTGCGGTGGCCGCCGATCTCGGCGGTCCTTTGCTCCGGCCACGGCACCAGATCCTTCGGGCCTGGGTGGCGATGGCTCGCGGCGACCTCGCCGGGGCAACCGCAGCTCTCGAATCGATCGGCGAACGGCCGGCAGACGACATGCGAGACGTCTACGTCATGCATGCGGTGCGCGTGGGAATCGCCCGACGCGCCAGCGACACCGGCGCACTGGCCGACGTGTGGACGAGGGCGCGGACGGCGGTGGCCGGCATGTCGGTCGACCTGTTCACCCTGCTGCCGCTGGGCGAGCTCTTCGTCGGCGCAGCGCGCATGCAGGACGAGCACTGGTTGGCGCCGCAGCTGCAGCAAGCCGAGATCGTGCTCGGCGGCGCCGGGAATCCGGCTCTCTGGTCCGCAGCGTTCCACTGGTACGGCGTGCAGGCGGCGATCGCCAGTGACCGGCCTGACGTGCTGATGCCGCACGCCGACGCGATCAGCGAGGCTGCCCAGGTGAGTCGCCACGCCCAGACCCTGATGGCAGCCGGGCATACCTGGGTTCGGGTGCTGGGCCGCGACGTCGATCGCGCCGCCATCAACCGGGCCGTCGAGGGCCTCAGCAGTATCGGGCTGAGGTGGGATGCCTCGCGCCTGGCGGCGCAGGCCGCTCTGCACTCCACGGATCGACGGCTGAGTCTCGACCTGCTCAACCTGGCACGCGCTGCGCACGGCGGCCACCGGGCAACGTCGACATCCGCGTCGTCACGCTCGCGCTCGAGCCAGCTCACCGACCGGGAGTGGGAGATCGCTCGCCTCGTGGTCCAGGGGGTCGGCTACCGCGAGATCGGTGAGCGCCTCTTCATATCGCCAAGGACAGTCGAACACCACGTCGCCAGCGTCCGGCGCCGACTGGGGTCCCCGAACCGGACCGAGATGATCGACACACTCCGTCGGATCATGGCCGGGCCGAGCGCCGGCGTAGATGGCTGAGACCTCAACTCTTCGCGCGAAGCTCGCGCACGCGGACGACGACGAACACGGCGACCACCACCACGACCGCGAGGATGACCAGGCGCTGGAACCACTCGGCGTACGGCTCGACGCGGTCCCAGTCCTCGCCGAGCCGGTAGCCGGTGTAGACGAAGATGAAGTTCCAGATGAAGCTGCCCACCGTCGTCAGCAGCACGAACGTCCAGGCGTTCATCTTCTCGACGCCGGCCGGGATGGAGATCAGGCTCCGGAAGATCGGCACCATCCGCCCGAAGAACACCGCCTTGGCCCCGTGCTTGGCGAACCAGGCCTCCGTGCGCTCCAGATCGCTCACCTTGAGCAAGGGGGTGCGTTCGAAGACCACCACCGCCCGATCGCGGCCGAACACGCGCCCGAGCCAGTACAGGACCACGGCTCCGAACACCGAGCCGATCGTCGTGGCCACGAGCGCACCGGTGAGCGAGAACGTGCCCTGGCTGGCGGCGAAGCCCGCGAGCGGCAGGATGATCTCGCTCGGGATGGGCGGGAAGAAGTTGTCGAGCGACACTGCCAGCGCGGCACCGAACAGGCCGAGCCGATCCATCAGATCGACGGTCCAGCCGGTGAGTCCGTCGGTGGGGACGCTTGAGTCGGCCACGAGCCCGGCAAGTGTCGTCACGGCCCCGAGCGTAACGGCGAAGGGCAACGGGTCAGCGGGCCTGCCGGATTTCCCGGGCCCGCAGGATGGCGAGGACGCCCACCACGGCCGTGGCGGTGAGCAGGAAGACCTGCCACGCGACCAGCCCGCCCGACAGCTCGTCGTTGGCCAGGCCGCCGTCGAAGAACCCCGAGACGGCACTGATCAGGCAGGCGAGCGCGAGCACGATCGCCGCGACGAGGCCGACGGGCGGACGCACGTTGCGCGCAGCCAGCCAGGCCAGGACCAGCTGGGCGACCATCATCGGCAACGGCGCAGCCAGCAAGGCCCGCGACCCCCAGGCCTCGCCCCACGTGTTGACGCCGGATGACACGGCCAGGATGCCACCGACGACGTCGATGGCGATCAGGACGACGGTGGCGAGCAGGAGCCGCTGGCCGGAGTCGGCGGTGGGCATGACGCTCCTTAGAAGAAGTCGCCTGCGGCCGCGCCGGGCGGTTCCGCGGAGCGGGCCATGGGCGTGAAGCGAGAGTAGTGACCCTGGAAGCTCACCGCGACGCGATTGACCGGCCCGGAACGGTTCTTCGCCACGATGATGTCGGCCTCGCCCGGCCGCTCGGACTCACCATGGCCGTGCGCGTCTGGACGGTTGAGCAGCATGACGATGTCGGCGTCCTGCTCGATGGAGCCGGACTCGCGGAGGTCGGAGAGCTGCGGTGTCTTGTCGGTGCGCTGCTCCGACCCGCGGTTGAGCTGGCTGATCGCGACGACCGGTACCTGCAGCTCCTTGGCGAGCAGCTTGATCTGGCGCGAGAACTCCGACACCTCGACCTGGCGGTTCTCGACCCGCTTGCCCGACGTCATGAGCTGCAGGTAGTCGATGACCAGCAGGCCGAGCCCGTTCTGCTTCTGGATGCGGCGGGCCTTGGACCGGATCTCCGGCATCGTCATGTTCGGCGAGTCGTCGATGGTGATGGGGGCGCCCTGCACCTTGGTGATGACCCGGGTGATGGCGTCCCACTCCGGCTCGCTCATGCCGCCGCCGCGCATGTGGTGGATGGCGACCTTGGCCTCGGCGGAGAGGAGACGCATGGCGATCTCGGAACCGGTCATCTCCAGCGAGAAGATCGCCGACGGGACGCCCTGCTTGACCGACGCGGCACGGCAGAAGTCGAGCCCGAGCGTGGACTTGCCGACGCCCGGTCGGGCGGCGACGACGATCATCTGACCGGGGCGGAAGCCCGTGGTGAGGCGGTCGAGCTCGGGGAAGCCGGACCCGAGGCCGGCCATCTCGCCGTCGCGGCTCTGGATGTCGTCGATCTCCTGGATGGTGGGGCCGACGAGCTCGGCGATGGTGCTGTAGTCGTCGCCACCGCTCGCGCCATCGACGTCGAGGACCTCTTTCTGGGCCCGGTCGACGATCTCGGAGATCTCGCCCTGCTCGGACCAGCCGAAGCCGGAGATGCGGTCGCCGACCTGGATGAGGCGGCGCAGGATGGCCTTCTCCTTGACGATCTCGGCGTAGAAGTCGACGCTCGCCGCGGTGGGGACGCCCGCGACCAGCGTGTGCAGGTAGGGTGCGCCGCCGATGCGGGCGAGCTCACCACGCTTGGTCAGCTCGGCGCTGACGGTGATGGCGTCGGCGGGCTCGCCGCGATTGGCGAGATCGACGATCGTGTCGAAGACGACCTCGTTGACCGGGCGGTAGAAGTCGCGCCCCTGGAGCATGTCGACGGCCGGGTCGATGGCCTCCTTGGACAGGAGCATGGCGCCGAGAACGCTCTGCTCGGCGGCGACGTCTTGCGGCGGGACTCGGGCGCCGGGCGACTCCTCGCCGAGCTCCGGACCTGCTGCATAGAGATCCGCGACACTCACCGCACCCGCACTCCTCTGCACCTCAACCACGTTCGGTGCCACGTGTGACACTTTTGTGTCAGGAATGGCACTCCC
The DNA here is from genome assembly GCA_963726885.1 of uncultured Actinomycetota bacterium. Taxonomy (GTDB): domain Bacteria; phylum Actinomycetota; class Actinomycetes; order Propionibacteriales; family Nocardioidaceae; genus Aeromicrobium. The sequence continues at coordinate 124,752 of CAVSDS010000015.1, forward strand.
ACCGACGCGTCACACTAGGCCGGTGGGAGGTTGCATGAAAGGCCGCGCCGCACAGGGGGTGTGCACAATTCGACACACGCTGTGGAAAACGCCGATGACTATGTGCACAGTCAGTGGACGAACGTGTGGACGAGTGTGGCGACGCAGATCCCGAAACCCGGTCTGACCTGCGGATACGTGCTGCACACGGTGTGGAACCAAGAAAGATTCTGGGCCGCATAGTCCTTTGTGACTATGCGGGAGGGGCTGTTCCGGACGACTTGTCGACATCGTGGTCGTCCACCTGTGTCCACAGGCTGGACAGGTCCTGATGAGAGGCTTCGACGACCTCGATCGACGCATCCTGGCGGTCGCCGTACCGGCGTTCGTCGCCCTCGTCAGCGAACCCCTGATGCTGCTCGCCGACACGGCGATCATCGGTCACCTCGGCACCACCGAGCTCGGTGGCCTGGCCGCGGCGTCGGTCGTCCTGACGACGATCGTCGGCCTCTGCGTGTTCCTCGCCTACGGCAGCACGGCCGCCGTCGCGCGGCGCCACGGCGCGGGCCGGGAGGCCGAGGCGTACGGCCTTGCCGTCGGCGGTCTGTGGCTGGCGCTCGGCCTCGGTGTGGTGCTGGGGATCGGCACCGCCGTCTTCTCGGGCCCGATGAGCCGGTCGCTGTCCAGCTCGGACGCGGTGGCCGCGCAGGCCGACACCTACCTGGTGATCTCGGCCGCCGCGGTGCCCGCGATGCTCATCGTGCTCGCCGCCACTGGTGCTCTGCGCGGCGTGCTCGACCTGCGGACGCCCGCTGGTGGTCGCCGCCGTCTCGAACGTGCTGAACGTCGTGCTGAACCTCGTGCTCGTCTACGGGTTCGACCTCGGCATCGGCGGCGCTGCCACGGGCACCGTCATCGCCCAGTGGGTGGCCGCGCTCTGGCTCGGGGTGGTCGTCGTCCGCCGGGCCGCAGCGGCGCGCGCATCCATCCGCCCGCAGGTCGGCGCCGTGGTGCAGGCGGGGCGGGACGGCGTGCCCCTGCTCGTGCGCACGGCCACGCTGCGGGCCTCCCTCGTCCTCGCCACGGCAGTCGCGGCCGACCTGGGCGACGTCCCGCTCGCCGCCCAGCAGGTCGCAACCTCCGTGGTGACCTTCCTGGCGTTCGGGCTGGACGCGATCGCCATCGCCGGTCAGGCCCTCACCGGCCGCACCCTCGGTGCCGGCGACGCTGCCGGCACGCGTGCGCTCACCCGGCGCATGGTCGACGTGGGGCGTCGGCACCGGTCTGGTGGCAGCGGTCGCCCTCGCCGCCGGCTCGCCGCTGCTCGCCCGCCTGTTCAGCCCCGACCCTGCGGTGCAGGCGGCGCTGGTGCCGGCGCTGCTCGTCGTTGCCGCCATCCAGCCCCTGTCCGGCGTCGTGTTCGTGCTCGACGGGGTGCTCATCGGCGCGGGCGACGGCACCTACCTCGCCTGGGCCGGGCTGGCGGTCCTGGCCGTGTACGCGCCGTGCGCCCTGGCCGTCGGCGTGCTCGACGTGAGCTTCACCTGGCTCTGGGTGGCGTACGGCGCCTTCATCGCGGCCCGGCTGGTGACGCTGTGGCTGCGGCAGCGCGGCGACCGATGGATCGTGCTTGGAGCATGAGGCAGGGTGGAGGGGTGGACACTCTCGAGTACGCACCCGGACGGCTGGTGGACGTGCATCGCGGCGCCGGGGCGGGTCACGTGCTGCTCTGGCACGGCCGGCAGCCGGACATGCGCGACGCGGTCGCCCCGCTCTCCGAGCTGATCGCGGCAGCGCGGGCCCACCGTTCATGCGGCCGACTGGAACTCCCACGCCGATGACGGCGGACGCTCCGACGTTCTCAGCTCGCTCCGCTTCGTCCGGGAGTCCATCGAGAGCGACGGCGGCGACCCCGACTCCTTGGTGCTCGTCGGTTGGTCGCTCGGCGGCACGGCGGCCGCCGGTCTCACCCTGCATGCCCGGAGGCTCGGCGTCGGCGTCGCGCACACCGTGTGCCTGGCCGGCGGGTTCCCGGCTCCGGACCCGATCTCGGGCGCATGCTGATGACCGAACAGCTCCCCAGCAGCAAGCACCCGACCCCCTTCACACTGCTCCATGGCACCGCCGACGACATCGTGCCGGTCTCCACCTCGCGCGCCTTCGCCCAGCAGCTGACCCAGGCTGGATGGCCGGTGGAGGTGGTCGAGCTGCCGACCGATCACGGGGGCATCGCCGCCGCGGTGCTCGACTCGACCGGCGATGGCTACGAAGCGGCCTCCGACGAGGCGACCCTGGCCGTCGCAGCCACGATCGCCGACCGGATCGCCGCTACTTCTTGAAGCCCACGGTCGTGAAGTCGGGCTGCTCGAACGTCGCCGCGCCGTAGTTGACCAGCCCGTCCTTGACCACCACGACATCGGGCAGCATGGCCAGCGGGACCATCACGGCCTCCCCCATCAGCTTCGCATCGAGGTCGTGGATGCGATCGGTTCGATCCTCTTCCTTCAACGCCGCGGAGGCGTCGCCCCAGGGCCCGTTCAGGCTCTTGGCGGCGACGCCGGTGTAGTTCTGCGGCGAGTCGACCGGGCGGAACCGGCGCTCCGCCGGCTGGACCGGGAAGGCGGAGGCCGGCCACGTGAACGTGACGAGGTCGAAGTCGAGCGGCACGACGGTGTCACGGAAGAACTTCGACGCCTCGACCGTGGGCGTCTTGACCGTGATGCCCACGGCCTTGAGGTCGGCGACGATGGCCTTGACCCTGGCGTCGTTGGAGGGGGTGTCGGACGGCACCGGGAGCGTCAGCGTGAGCGGCTTGCCGTCACGCACGGCCTTGCCGTCCTTCTGGGTGTAGCCCGCCTCCTCGAGCTGCGCGCGGGCCTCGGCGATCCCGGGCTTCAGCTCCTGCGCGGCGACGTCGCGGTAGCCACGCTGGCCGGGCACGAGCACGAGGCTGCCGGCCGTGCGTGGCGGTGCGCCGACGCCCTTGCGGCCTCCGCCGCCAAGGCGTCGCGGTCGATCGCGGCGGAGACGGCCCGGCGGACCTTGACGTCCTTCAGCGGCCCACGCCCACCGTTGAGCGTCAGATGGGTCCAGGTGCCGCCGCCGGCACGCTGCACCGTTCCGGAGTCGGCGACGTCCTCGTACGTGGTGGCGTCGACGGAGACGGCGTCGAGCTCGTCGGCCGCGAAGGCCTTGGCCTGCACGGTGGGATCGGCGATGCGCCACACCACCTGCTCCAGCCGGGGCTTGCTTCCCCACCAGCGTGGGTTGCGCTTCTCGGTGATGGTGCCGGTCTTCTCGTTGACGGACGCCACGACGAACGGCCCGTTGGACGGCACCGCCTTGGTGCGGAACCCCTCGGTTGAACGCCTTGGGCTTGGTCGACACGTCGGCCGGGAGGCGCGGGTAGACGTAGCGCGGCCAGTCCGACCGGGGGATGTCGAACGTGACGGTGTACTCGAACTCGTCGTCCCCGGTCTTGACGGAGTCGATGTCGTCGAAGCCGTCGGTGGAGGCGACCTCCAGCCCGTCGACGTCGCCGCTCATCGCGCGGTGGAACGCGGTCATGTCCTTGGCGGTGATGGGCGTGCCGTCCTGCCAGACGGCGTCGGGATTGAGCCGCACCTGCACCTTGAGCGGCTTCTCGTCGACGACCTCGATCGAGCGGGCGTAGTCGGTGTCGACGCGCCAGCCGCCGTCGGTCGAGATGCGCACCGGGCTGCCGGTGGTGGGGGCCAGCACCTGGCCGGCGGCGGCACCGGCTCCGTCGGCCTGGACCGGGTTGAAGTTGGCGGGCATGGCGGCTGACGGCGAGGCGAAGCTTGCCGCCGGCGGTGACGGATCCGGGCTTGGCGCGCGACCATGCGGTGGTGGGGAGCGCGTCGGACGCGTCGGCCTTGGGGGCTGTCGCCGGATCGCCGCCCCGGAACCACCAGAGGCTGCCCGCGAGCACGACCGCGACACCCAGCACCGCGAGCAGCACGACCCGGCGCCGGGAGGGGCGCCTGCGAGGCTCTGCGATTCGGTGACTCATAGATCGGGTCCGAAAACGACACAGGGCCCAGGGGCAATCCCCGAGCCCTGCGATCGATCGGTACTTACTTGGACGCCACCACGTTGAGGCGCACCGTGGCGCTGACCTCGGGGTGGACGCGCACCGCGACGTCGTGGGCACCCAGGGACTTGATGGGGTTGCCGATCTCGATGCGTCGCTTGTCGACGGGAGCACCGACGCTCTCGAGCGCGTCGGCGATGTCGGAGACGGTGATGGAACCGAAGAGGCGTCCGCCTTCGCCGGCGTGCGCGCCGACGTTGACCGGCTCGGCCTCGAGCCGGCCCTTGATCTGCTGGGCCTCCTCGAGATCGTGCACGGCGCGGGCGTCGCGTCCGGCCTTGATGGACTCCACCTGCTTGGCGGCACCCTTCGTCCAGCGGATGGCGAAGGCGCGCGGCAACAGGTAGTTGCGGCCGTAGCCGTCCTTGACGTCGACGATGTCGCCGGGTTCTCCGAGGTTCGAGACCTCGTGCGTGAGGATGAGCTTCATCTGCGTCCTGCTTTCAGCGGGCGTTCGAGGTGTAGGGCAGCAGCGCCATCTCGCGGGCGTTCTTGACGGCCTTGGCGATGAGGCGCTGTTCCTGCACGGTGACACCGGTGACGCGGCGCGCGCGGATCTTGCCGCGGTCCGAGATGAACTTGCGCAGCAGCGCGGTGTCCTTGTAGTCGATGACCGTGACGCCGGCGGCCTTGAGCGGGTTGCTCTTCTTCTTCGGCGTCCGGATGGGGGGCTTGGGCATGGTTCTCCTTGAAGTGTGTGTCGTGCTCAGAAGGGGGGCTCGTCGGTGGAACCGCCAGCGCCGCCGGACCAGGCGTCGCCGCCGGTCTGCTGGGGCGCCGCGGCGCCTCCACCCTGGGCTGCCGGCTGCTGCGACCACGGGTTGGCGTTGCCGCCGCCCTGCTGGCCGCCCTGGCCACCACCGAAGTCGCCACCACCGCCACCGCCGCCGGAGCGGGAGGCCTTGGTGACCTTGGCCGTGGCGAACCGCAGCGACGGGCCGATCTCGTAGACGTTCATCTCGACGCTGGTGCCCTTGGAGCCGTCCTGGCGCTCGTAGTTCCGGATGTTGAGGGCTCCGTGCACGATGACCTGCTGGCCCTTCTGGAGGGACTCGGCCACGTTCTCGGCGACCTGGCGCCAGACCGAGCAGCGGATGAACAGCGCCGTGCCGTCCTTCCACTCGTTCGTCTGCTTGTCGAACGTGCGAGGCGTCGAGGCAACGGTGAAGTTGGCCACTGCGGCGCCGGAGGGCGTGAACTTGAGCTCCGGGTCGTCGGTGAGGTTGCCGACGACGGTGAGGACGGTTTCGCCTGCCATGGCGTGACCTTTCTCTGGTTTGAGTGGATTCGGGTGGTTCGTTCCAGTGAACCGCACGGTCAGGACAAGCGCGAGGGCCTGTCCACACGTGGGTTCCTACTTGACGTCGGGTCGGGTGACCTTGGTGCGGACGACCGACTCGTTCAGCGTGAGCTGGCGGTCGAGCTCCTTGACGGTGGCCGGCTCGGCGTGAAGATCGATGACGGCGTAGATGCCCTCGGTCTTCTTGTTGATCTCGTAGGCAAAGCGGCGCTTGCCCCAGATGTCGACGTTCTCGACGCTGCCGCCGTCCTGGCGGACCACGTTGAGGTAGGTGTCGAGGCTCGGAGCGACCGTGCGCTCTTCGAGGTCCCCGTCGAGGATGACCATCACTTCGTACTGACGCAACGACAAGGTGCGCCCTCCTTCGGTCTGAACGGCTACGGACCATCCGTAGCAGGAGAGAGTCTGCCCAAAGAGACAACTCAGCAGGCAACCGTGCGAGTCTATCCGGCGCCCGCACACGCGACCAAATCGGCGTGGCTACTGGCCCGTGCGCCCGTCGATGCACTCCCGCAACAGGTCGGCATGGCCGAGATGCCGGGCGTACTCCTCGACCATGTGGACGAGGATGTCGCGCACCTCGGTGGGCTCCCCGTCGTGCATCACCGTGTCGCCGAAGTCGAGCCCGTCGACGACCTCGCGGGCGTGCGCCACCTCGCGGCGCCAGGCCTCCCACGCCTCGTCGACGACCGCCGGATCGCCCACGGCCCCGTTGAAGTCGAGGTCTCGCTCGTCCTCGCTCCAGAACGGACGAGGCAGGTCAGGCTGCCCCTGGAGCACCCGGCGGAACCAGCTGTGCTCGACCTTGGCCAGGTGCCTGACGAGTCCGAGCAGCGACAGCGTCGAGGGCGGCACCGAGCGGCGAGCCATCTGCTCGGCGTCGAGGTCGGCGCACTTCAGCTCGAGCGTCTTGCGATAGAAGTCGAGGTAGTCCAGCACGACGGCCTTCTCGCCCGTGGCGGCGGTAGCGGAGTCGCGTGGGTCGTCGTCGGGGTCGACCCACATGTCGGGGTGGCTGCGGTCTGGCGGGGTCGCGGGCATGCGCCGAGTCTGCCGGACCCGAGGTTAGGCTCGTGGGTGGAGATCCAGATCCTGACGCTGGTGGTCTCGCCGGTGCGGCGCTACGACGGGAGACCGAGCGACGGACCCCGTCCGTACGACGGCCGGGAGACCGCCGACGAGGTGCAGGTGCGGGCGCACAAGGGCCTCGTGGGCGACCGCTACTTCGGCACCAGGCACCGGTTCGCCGCGGTGACGTTCCTGGCGTCGGAGTCGATCGACCGGCTCGAGGGCGAGCTCGGAACCGGGACCGTTCGACCCCGCGCTCGCACGCCGCAACGTCGTCACCCGCGGGCTCGACGTCGAGTCGCTCCTGCACACCACGTTCACGATCGACGCCGGCAGCGGCCCGATCCCGTTCCGTGCGCTGACCCGCGCGAACCCCTGCGCCTTCATGAACGGCGCGTTCGCCGACGGCGCCCACCAGGCGATGCGCGGCCGACGCCGGCATCCGCACCGAACCCCTCGCCGACGGCGTGCTGCGGGTCGGCCCCGCCACGCTGCTCGACGTCGTGCCGCTGGCGCCCGAGGAGCTCTCGCGCCGCCGGCGCAGTGCTGTCTCGTCGTCAGGCCTCTGAGGAGGCCGACCAGAGGTTGACGGCGTCGGGCTCACCGGCGAGCCGGTCGATCTCGGCGAGGTCGTCGTCGGAGAAGTCGGTGTTGTCGGCGGCCTTCAGGTTCTCGTCGAGCTGCTCCACCGACGAGACGCCGATCAGCGCCGACGTGACGCCGCCGGGCCGCAAGCACCCACGACAGCGCCATCTGGGCCAGGGTCTGCCCCCGGCCCTCGGCCACGGCGTTGAGCCCGCGCAGCCGTTCGCGGTTGTCGTCGTTGACCAGGCTCTGGTCGAACGTCGGACGGTTGGACGTCCGGCTGGGCTCCTCGTCGAGGTAGCGGTCGGACAGCAGTCCCTGCGCGAGCACCGTGAAGGCGATCGAGCCCATGCCGTGCTCCGCAAGCACCGTGAGCAGTCCGCGCTCGACCCAGCGGTTGAGCATCGAGTACGCCGGCTGATGGATGACGAGTGGTGTGCCAAGCTCACGCGCGATGCCCACCGCCTCGGCGGTGCGCTCGGGCGAGTACGACGAGATGCCGACGTACGTGGCCTTGCCCATGCGGACGGCGGTGTCGAGCGCCGCGACCGTCTCCGCGATCGGCGTGTCCGGGTCGAAGCGGTGCGAGTAGAAGATGTCGACGTGGTCGAGGCTCAGTCGCGCGAGCGAGGCGTCGAGGCTGGACAGCAGGTACTTCCGCGAGCTCGCGTTGCCGTACGGGCCGGGCCACATGTCCCAGCCGGCCTTCGTGGAGATGATCATCTCGTCGCGGTACGGCGCGAAGTCGGTGCGCATCATGCGGCCGAAGTTCTCCTCGGCCGACCCGTACGGAGGCCCGTAGTTGTTGGCGAGGTCGAAGTGCGTGATGCCGCTGTCGAAGGCGTGCCTCAGCACCGCGCGCTGGGTGTCGAACGGCTTGTCGTCGCCGAAGTTGTACCAGAGCCCCATCGACAGCGGTGGCAGCAACAGGCCCGAGTCGCCGACCCGGCGGTACTCGAAGCGTTGGTACCGATCCTCCGCCGCGACGTACGGGCGGTGGGTCTCGTCGACGGACTGGGCGTAGTACGGCTCGTCACTCACACGTCCACGCTAGCGACCGTCGACCCATCGGCGCCCGATGACGAGGGTCGACGTGGGCTACTGTCGGGCAGCGACCGGCCCGAGCGGTCATGGCAGATCGAGGCAGAGATGGCGAGTCGACGAACGGCATTCGGCTCGTGGTTGCTCGGTCCGGCCGACCAGACCCCGCGCCAGCTGCGCGTTCGCGTCCAGCTCCTGCTGACGACGATGCTCGTCACGACCAACGTCATCGGTGCCGCCGTGGTGGCAGCCCTGTCGCTGGTGATCATCCCCGGCGCGGCGCCGAACCGGAACATGGTCCGTCGGTCTCGCGATCGCGGTGCCGGTCTACGTCCTCGTGGCCGTCCTCTTCGGTGCCACGTACGGGACGGTGCGCACTGTCCGGGCGTTGAGCTGGGTTGCCGAGGGACGCGAGCCGCACCGATCGCGACCGCAAGCGCGCGCTCCAGCTCCCGTGGCGACTCAGCGTCATGCAGCTGCTGCTCTGGGCCCTCGCCCTGACCGTCTTCACTCCGCTCGCCGTCGCGCTCCAACCGGCGGCGGTCCTGAGCACGGCGGCCGCGATCGTCATCGCAGGACTGGTCGTCAGCACGATCGCCTACCTGCTCGCCGAGTTCGTCCTGCGTCCCATCTCGGCTCGCGCCCTCGCCGGCCAGGCCGGGCCGGACCTCCGGCCGCAGGGTCTGGGAGTCCGCGGACGCCTGCTCGGCTTCTGGGCGGTCGGCACCGCGGCCCCGACGCTCGGACTCGTGCTCGCCGCCGTCATCGCGCTGGTGAACCCCGGGGCGTCGTCGGACCAGCTCGCGATCGTCGTCCTCGGGCTGACGGGGGTCATCCTGCTGTTCGGGCTGCTGGTGACGGCACTCACCGCCCGCGCCGTGGTGGCGCCGATCGGATCCGTCCGCCAGGCCCTGACCCGCGTCGGCCACGGCGACCTCGACGTCGATGTCGTCGTCTACGACGGCACCGAGCTCGGGCTGCTCCAGGCCGGCTTCAACGACATGGTCAGCGGCCTGCGCGAACGCGAGGCGGTCCGCGACCTGTTCGGGCGCCAGGTGGGCCGCGAGGTCGCCGCCGCGGCGGAACGAGGCGAGATCCAGCTGGGCGGCGAGACCCAGGTCGTCAGCGTGCTCATGATCGACCTGATCGGCTCGACCGGCTACGCCACCGAGCACGACCCTGCGGACGTCGTCACCGTGCTGAACCGGTTCTTCACCGTCGTCGTGGAAGAGGTCGACCGCCACCACGGCCTGGTCAACAAGTTCATGGGCGACGCCGTGCTGGCGATCTTCGGCGCGCCGGTCCACCAGCCTCGCCATGCCACCCTCTCGCTCAGTGCAGCACGGGAGATGGCCCGCCGGTTGACCCATGAGGTTCCCGAGATCGGCGCCGGCATCGGCGTGGCCACCGGGCAGGCGGTGGCCGGCAACATCGGTGACACCTCGCGGTTCGAGTACACCGTCATCGGCGACGCGGTGAACTCGGCGGCCCGTCTGACCGACCTCGCGAAGGAGGTACCGAGCCGCGTCCTGGTGTCGTGGGCCACGGTCGAGGCCGCCGAGCCGGACGAGCAGGCCCACTGGGAGCCGGACGAGCCGAGGACGTTGCGCGGTCGACCGGAGCCGACGGAGGTCGGCGTGCTCCGTCGACGTGACGCCGACGAGGTCAGCGCAGCCGGGTGATCTCGACGTCGACGAACAGCTCGGAGTCGCCGCGGGTGGAGTAGATGCCGCGCAGGGGCGGGACGTCCTCGTAGTCGCGACCGCGGGCGACGAGCACGTGATGCTCGCCGACGGGGCGGGCGTTCGTGGGGTCGAAGCCGACCCACTCGCCGTCCCACCACTCGATCCAGGCGTGCGACTCACCGGTGACCTCCTCGCCGATGACCGGGTCGGTGGACGGATGCAGGTAGCCGGACACGTAGCGGGCGGGGATGTGCGCCTCGCGCAGCACGCCCAGGGTCAGGTGGGCGAAGTCCTGGCAGACACCCGACTTGGCGTCCCATGCGTCGGCGGCGTTGGTCGTGACCTCGGTGGCTCCCTCGACGTACTGGATGCTTTCGTACATGTGCGCGCAGACCGCTTCGGCGTAGTCGGTGGGCGTCGCCGCCTCGCACGCGCACCGGCCAGGTCGGCCAGCAGGCTCGGGGCAGGCGCCACCCAGTGCGAGATCTCCAGGAACTCGCAGCACTCGTCCTGCACCGCGTCGAGCGCCTCCCACGGGCGACGCTCCGGCTGGGTGTCGGTCGGGCTGGTCTCGACGATCGACGTGGCGACGACGGTGAGCTCGGTGTGCGGCTCGTTGACCTCGAACGCGGTGACCGTGGAGCCCCAGTAGTCGCGGTACTCCGACGCCCACGGCGTGGGCGAGATCTCGAGCCGCGAGCGCAGCACCATCTGGTCGGGCGTCGTGAGTGGCGTCATGCGTGCCTCGTTGAACGACGCGACGGCACCCGTCTCGTAGCGATAGCCGGTGACGTGCTTGATCCGCAGCTGCATGCTCATAGACACGACACCGCCCGTCCACTCGTAGAGGTCCTGGTCGGCGAAGTAGCGGTGGCTGATCGCCTCGCTGGCGGCCGCGCAGCTGCGCTGCAGGCGCTCCATCTCGACCGGGAGGTCGAAGACGAGCTCCTCGAGCGGCCGGTACTCGAGCTCGGTCCGGGCCCGGCCGAGGATCCGTTGTGCCTCGTCGCTGAAGCCCGAACGCGGACCGACGTTGGCGAGCTTGCCCAGCGCCTTCTCGGCCTCGACCAGCGACGACACGATCGAGCGCGGGAACCAGCGGTCGAGCAGCAGGAACTCTGCGGCCTGCCGATCGGCCTCGATGCCGCGATAGGCGCGGATGAACCCCTCGTAGGCGCCGCACGCCCGCAGCGTCGTGGGCCAGGCCACCTGCGGGCCGGACGCGAGCGCCGCCGTCGACAGCAGCCGGGCGGTCATGTCGGCGCGCTCGATGCTGCGGCCGAGCATGTAGAACTGCCAGCCCTCGTCGCGGGACATCGTCTCGCCGGCGATGCCGGAGATCATGGCCATGCGGTCGCGCACCCAGGCGAACATGTCCGGCGGCCGCAACGATCGCGCGGTGCCGAGGCCGCGCCAGGTGGTGTTGATGGCCGCCCAGATGTCGGTGGAGAGGATCTCGCGGGCCCGGCGGGCGCTCTCGCGCGAGGCACCGATCGCCGCCGCGATCGAGGTGTCGGACTCCGGGTTGTGGGCCAGCAGGTCGAGGATCATCCAGCGGTTCGGCGTGCCCGAGTACTCCTCCACGCCCATGACGCTGAGCAGCTGCTCGCACGACGTGCGCTCGTCCATGCCGTGGTCCTCGACCAGCACCTGCATCTGCACGTCGAGGATGCGGGCGGTGTCGTCGGCCCGCTCGAGGTAGCGACCGATCCAGAACAACGACTCGGCGATGCGGCTCAGCACCGGCCATCACCTCGAGCCTGCTGCTGCTGCTGTTGCTGCTGCTTCTGCTCCATGCCGCGTCCGGGGCGGACGTCGACGTTGGGGATGTGCTGGTGGCTGCGGCCGGCCACCGGCGTCGCGCGCGGCGCATGGTCGGGCTCGGCGGCCACGTCGGCGGCACCGGCCATCACCCAGGTGTCCTTGGACCCGCCACCGCGGCTGGAGTTGACGATCAGCTCGCCCTCCGGAAGCGCGACGCGGGTGAGCCCGCCGGGCAGCACCCAGACGTCGTCGCCGTCGTGCACCGCAAAGGGCCGCAGGTCGACGTGCCGGGGCCGGATGCCGTTCTCCACGAGCGTGGGCACGGTCGAGAGCGAGACCACGGGCTGGGCGATCCAGGCGCGGGGATCGGCGAGGATCTTGCCGCGCAGCTCGTCGAGCTCGGCGGCGTCCGCGGCCGGTCCGATCACGATGCCCTTGCCACCTGAACCGTCGACCGGCTTCAGGACCAGCTCGCCCAGCCGGTCCAGCACCTCCTCGCGATGGTCGGCGTCGCCCATCCGCCAGGTGTCGACGTTGCGCAGGATCGGTTCCTCGGACAGGTAGTACCGGACGAGATCGGGCACGTACGTGTAGAGCAGCTTGTCGTCGGCCACCCCGTTGCCCACCGCGTTGGCGATGGTGACGTGCCCGGCCCGCGCGGCGTTGACGATGCCCGGGACGCCGAGGGCGGAGTCGGCACGGAACTGGACCGGGTCGAGGAACTCGTCGTCGATGCGGCGGTAGATGACGTGCACCGGCTCGAGTCCGCGGGTGGTGCGCATCATGACGCGGCCGGAGCGGCACACCAGGTCGCTGCCCTCGACGAGCTCGACGCCCATCGTGCGGGCCAGCAGCGTGTGCTCGAAGTAGGCCGAGTTGTAGACGCCGGGGGTGAGCACGACGACGGTCGGGTCGCTGACGCCGGACGGTGCGGACTTGCGCAGGGCGGCGAGCAGCGCCTGGGAGTACTGCGACACCGGCCGGATGCGGTGGTCGGCGAACACCTCCGGCAGCGCGGCCGACAGGGCCCGCCGGTTGGTCATGACGTACGAGACGCCCGACGGCACGCGGACGTTGTCCTCCAGCACGCGGAAGTCGCCCTCGCCGTCGCGGATGAGGTCGACGCCGGCGACGTGGATGCGCACTCCGTTGGGCGACTCCAGACCGGCCACCACGCGGTGGAAGTGTGGCGACGTCATGACGACCGAGCGCGGCATGACTCCGTCGGTGAACAGCTCGCCCGAACCGTAGATGTCGGCCAGGAAGGCCTCGAGCGCGCGCACCCGCTGCTGCACGCCCTGGTCGACGTGGTCCCACTGCTCGGCCTCGATGAGCCGCGGCACGATGTCGAGGGGGAACGGGCGTTCCTCACCCTCGACGCCGAAGGTGATGCCTTGGTCGAGGTAGGACGACGCGAGCGCGTCGGCACGCTGCCGGACCTCGTCATCGCCCATGTCCACGAATGACGCGTGTACTTCACCATAAGTCCGTCGGACGTCAGTCCCATCCACGATCATCTCGTCGAACCCGGACACCGGTCCGTAGCCCTCGAAGAGATGCGCGTCACTCACACGCCCACCCTAGGGCGAGGACTGGGACCCTTGCCTCATGAGTGTTGACCCCCGAGCGGGCGCAGGCGAGCCTCGACGAACGTCGCGCGGCCGAGACGGCCTCGCTGCACCGCGTGCAGCGACGCGTCGGCGCGATCGGCTTTTTCGCCGTCACCGTGCACGCGGTGTTCGGCGTCATCGGTGCCGCGTACGTCCGCGAAGGACAGGGCCGCCACGTCGACGCGGTCGTCCTCACGCTGATGTCCGGCGTCATCGCCGTCATCGTCTACGTGGTCATGCGGATCATCCTCGGCGCCAGGCTGTGGTCGCCGGCATGGATCGTGCTGGCCCTCCTGCCGACGGTGGCGGCCGTCATCTGGGTCGTCTGACGCGCCGTTCCCGGATCGTCTTGAGCCGTAAACGGCGCCGTTGAGGCTACGCTTTCGCCAGAAAGGTGCGAGCCATGGCGGATGCCCACGTGCTCGTGCTCAATGCGAGCTACGAGCCCCTTCAACGTGTATCCCTGCGCCACGCCATCAAGATGCTGGTGCGGGAGGTGGCGGTGGTCGAGGAGGAGGCCGGAGGGAGCTTCGGTCCGTTCCCCGTGCCGAAGGTGCTGCGCCTCGTGCGTTACGTCGTCGCGAAATGGCGTCACCGCCGCGGCCACCTGTGCACGAAGTCGGCGATCAAGGCCCGCGACCGCATGTGCGCCTACTGCGGCGGCACCGCCGAGACGGTCGACCACGTCGTGCCACGAAGTCGCGGGGGCGGGCTCACGTGGGAGAACGCCGTGGCCGCCTGCCTGCGGTGCAACCACCGCAAGGCCAACCGCACCCCCGCCGAGGCCGGCATGAAGCTGCTCTTCACCCCCACCCCACCGCCGTCCACCTGGGGGTACTCCGTGCCCGCCGCTGCAGACCAACCGGCCTAGGAGTCGAGATGAGCCGTCTGACCAGCACCGACAAGGCGTTGTGCGCGGTCTACGCCGTGGTGGGGATCGCCGCCCTCGTCGCCACGCAGATCGCCCTGGTCCGGCACATCAGCTCCGGCGAGGGTGACGGCGTCGGTGGCCTCGGGAACACCGTGGTCAACCCGGCCGCGGCGTTCGTGACGATCGACCTGCTGGCGGTCGCCATCGTCGGGCTCGTCTTCATGGTCGTCGAGGGCCGCCGCATCGGCATGAAGTGGATCTGGGTCTACGTCGTCCTGACGTTCGCCGTCGCCATCAGCGTCGCCCTGCCGTTCTTCCTCATCGCTCGCCAGATCCACCTGGCCGACGCGCGCCACCACACGCTCGCCACGCCGTAAGCGCCGATGGCCGAGGTCAACGTCCGAGGTGATCCCCTCGAGCCCTGCGGCACGGATCCGGTCACCGGGTTCTACCGCAGCGGCGACTGCGCCTGCGGCCCCGAGGACGTCGGCCTGCATGCCGTCTGCGCGGTGATGACCCGTGAGTTCCTCGAGCACCAGCGCTCCGTCGGCAACGACCTGTCGACGGCCCGCCCGGAGTACGGCTTCCCGGGCCTGCAGCCCGGTGACCGCTGGTGCGTGGTGGCCGCGCGCTGGCTCCAGGCCATCAACGACGGCGTGACGGCCCCGGTGGTGCTCGCCGCGACGAACGCCCGGGCCCTCGAAGTCATCCCGCTTCAGGCGCTCGAGGCGGCGGCCGTCGACGTGCCGGACGACCCCGGCACGCTCAGTTGATGTGTGCTCGCCAGGTTTCGTCACACGGGCGGCTTCGCCGCGGCGCGCTCAACCTCCCTGAACGCTCGCGCGCAGAGCGCGCTCGGTTCAGTGATCAGAGGCCGGCCTTCTCGTAGATGTCCTCGAGCGCGTCGAGGTAGGCACCCTCGTCGTCACCGGCGCGAGCCTGGGCCTGCTCGGCCTCGGCGATGACCTTGTCGGCCACCTCCTCGTAGCGCGCGTTCCAGATCTCGGCGTCGACCTGCCAGTAGCCGCAGGTGTAGAAGTCGCTCTGCGGCCACCGGAGCTCGCGTCGCAGATGGCGTCGCACCGCCCGGCTGGCGCGCGCTTCTCCGGCGAGCCACACGTAGCGGCTGCCGTCGGCGGGCAGGTCACGCTCGACCACGGCATCGGCGAGGACCTCGCAGACGTCGGTCTCACGCTCGACCACCTGCCACTGGACCGTGACGTCACCGGCACTCGGGAGCGGGATCTCGTCGTCGGCGTCGGTGAGCACGACGACCGCCTCGGCGCGCTGGTCCGGCTTCAACCCTCGCAGGATGCGAGCCAGGGCGGGCACGCCGGTGATGTCGGCGACCAGCAGCTGCCACTCGACGTCGTCGGGTGCGGCGTACAGGCCACGCGGCTCGAGCACCCCCACCCGGCTGCCGATGGCGCAGTCGCGGGCCCAGTCGGAGCCGATGCCGCGTTCGTGCAGTGCGATGTCGAGGTCGACCTGCACCTTGCCGTCGACGACGCGGTGGTCGGAGACCGTGTAGACCCGGTGCGTCAGCTCGTCCGCCCCGTCGGGATAGGTGATCGTCCAGGTCTCCTCGTCGATCTCGGGCAGCACGATCTTCGCGCCAGGCGTGCCGCTGTTCGGCGGGATGAGCACCCGGATGTACTCGTCCGGCACACCGGTGGTCGGGAACTCACCGAGGTCACCGAGGGTCAGGGTGACGAGGTGGGCCGACAGCTGACGGCGTCCGATCACTGTCGCGGCGTACGTGCGCACGAGCTCCCCTTCGACAGACAGTTGGTTAGGCAAGCCTAACTGCCGGCCCAAGCCGCGTCGAGTAGGGGCCGATGTGGGCGTTGGGTAGCCTCGACGCGTGACGTCAGCCCTCGCGGTCCGGCCCATCAGCGGGCCGGAGCATCTCGACCACATCCGCGAGCGTCCGTCCGTCAGCTTCCTGCAGACGCCCGCGTGGGCGGAGGTCAAGAACGAGTGGCGCGGGGAGTCCATCGGCTGGTTCAGCTCCGATGACGGGGGCGACCGGCTCGTCGGTGCAGGGCTCGTGCTCTACCGCCAGGTGCCGAAGCTCAAGCGCTACCTCGCCTATCTTCCCGAAGGTCCTGACATCGACTGGCTCGACCGGGATCCGGCTCGCTGGCTGACCCCGCTCGCCGCCTACCTCAAGGGGCAGGGCGCCTTCGGCATCCGGATGGGTCCGCCGGTGGTCACCCGCCGCTGGCACGCGGGCACCCTCAAGGCGGCCATCGCCGACGACGCGCTCGGCACGCTCGGTGACGTGCCGGCCGACGCGAGCGACGACGCGGCCCTGGCCGTCGCCACCAGGCTGCGCGAGCTGGGCTGGAAGAAGGTGCCCACCACCGGCGGGTTCGCCGCCGGACAGCCGCAGTACAACTTCTGGGTTCCGCTGGCGGGCGACGACGGCGCGAAGAGCGAGGACGACGTGCTCGCCGCCATGAACCAGCAGTGGCGCCGGAACATCAAGAAGTCGGCGAAGGCAGGCGTCGAGGTGACCCGCGGCAAGCGCGACGACCTCACCGCGTTCCACTCCGTCTACTCCGAGACCGCCGAGCGCGACCACTTCACGCCACGGCCGTTGTCGTACTTCGAGCGGATGTGGGACGCACTGGGCGCCGAGGAGCCCGACCGGATGACGCTCTACCTCGCCCACCACGAGGGCGACCTCGTCGCGGCCACCACGCTGGTGCGGGTCGGCACCCACGCCTGGTACTCGTACGGCGCGTCCACCACCGAGAAGCGCGACGTCCGCGGCTCGAACGCCGTCCAGTGGCAGATGATGCGCGATGCCCTCGCCGCCGGCGCCGACGTCTACGACATGCGCGGCATCACCGACACCCTCGACGCCGACGACTCACACATCGGTCTGATCCAGTTCAAGGTGGGCACCGGCGGTGACGCCGTCGAGTACCTCGGCGAGTGGGACCTTCCGCTGAACCGTGCCCTGTACCTCGCGTTCACCGCATACATGAAGCGGCGGTCCGGATGACCTTCAGCCTGCACGTCGACGCCGGCCGTTGGCGCAGCCACCTCGCCGGATTCGTCGAAGCCACGCCCGGCATCGTGCCGGTCGTCAAGGGCAACGGCTACGGGCTGGGGCGCGACCTGCTCGCCGCCGAGTCCACCTCGCTCGGGTGCCCGACGCTCGCCGTCGGCACGTACGCCGAGGTGCCCGAAGCACTCGCCGCGTTCGGTGGCGACGTCATGGTGCTCAGCCCCTGGCGGCCCTACCTCCCCGACGTCACCTACGACATCCGCGTCGTGCACACCGTCGGCCGCGTCGACGACGTCGAGGCACTGGCCGCACGCGGCGAGGAGACCCGCGTCGTGGTCGAGGGCGAGACCTCGATGGCACGCCACGGGTTCGACCGACACGAGCTGGCCGCGGTCGCGGCTGCACTGGGCGACCTGCGCGTCGAGGGGTTCGCCGTGCACCTCCCGATGGCGGGGAGCAACCTCATCGAGGCGGAGTCATGGGCGGCCGTGCTCGAGGCTTCGCAGATCGAGACCGACGCGTTCTACGTCTCACACCTCACCGGACCGGAGCTGGCGGAGCTCACCGAGCGACGCCCGAACCTCCAGGTGAAGCCACGGATCGGCACCGCGCTGTGGCTGGGCGACCTGGGTGCGTTCGACGTGCGCTCCACCGTGCTCGACCGGCACCAGGTGTCACGCGGCGAACGAGTGGGCTACCGGCAGCGTCCGGTGCCGCGCGACGGATACCTGCTCGTGCTCGCCGGCGGCACCAGCCACGGCCTCGGTCTCGAGGCGCCGCGTGCCCAGGCCGGCGCGATGCAGCGCGGCAAGACGCTCGCGAAGGGCGGCCTCGAGGCGGCCGGGTACGCACTGAGCCCGTTCCACGTCGACGGCAAGCAGCGCTGGTTCGCCGAGCCGCCGCACATGCAGGCCAGCCTGGTGTTCCTGCCTGCCTCGGTCCTCGCGCCCGAGGTGGGCGACACCGTGTCGGCAGCCGTGCGCTACACGATCACCACGTTCGACGCGATCACGCTCGACTGACGGCCGTCAGCCTTCTTCGTCGGAGTCAGTGCCGTTCTCGCCGCCACCACCGTCCTGGCCGCCGTCGATGAAGCCACCGCCACCGTCGTTGTCGTTGCCGTCGTTGTCGTTGCCGTTGTTGCCGTTGCCGTCGCCGTCGCCACCGCCGTCGCCATCACCGTCACCGTCCGGCTTGTCCACGCACGCCGTGCGCGAGCTGTTGAGGCGCTCGTCGCCGTCGCAGTTCGGCACCGGGTTGTAGACCTTGCCCTTGTCGCTGGTGATGTTGCCCGGCGCGATGAACTCACCGCAGCTGGCCGGGTCGATCGCGACGTCCATGTAGGCCTTGAACGTCATCGCCGGGAAGGTGCCGCCGAAGAACGGCACGAGGTAGCCCTCGAGGTCCTCGTTGCCGACGCCGCGGTTGTACATCACGGCGGTCGCCAGCTTGGGCGTCGCGCCGGCGAACCACGAGGACGACACGTGCTGGTTGCTCTCGCCCCCGGCGGTGGCCGTGCCGGTCTTGCCGAGGGTCGGGCACAGCGTCCGCCCGCGACTTCCGGTGCCGGCGGCGCCGGAGTTCACGACCTTGCGCAGGGCGGCGATCGCGTCACCGGCGACGTCCTTCGGTATCGACTGCTCGGTCTCGGCTTCGTGCTCGTGCAGCGTGGACCCGTCCGGGTCCTCGACCTTCTGGATGACGTACCACTCGGACTTCTTGCCGCCCGCGGCGACCGTCGCGTACGCGTTGGCCATGTCGACGGGAGCCACCGGCACGTAGCCGAGCGGCGTGACGGCTGCGGCCGGGTCGAACTTGTCGGTGACCGACTCCGGGATGCCGGCCTGGTTCGCGGCGTCCCGGATCTTCTGGGTGCCGACCGTGACGTCCCCGGTGGGCTCGGTGCCACTGGTGCCGCCCGCCGGTCGACCCGTCGTTGGCGTCGTCCTCGTCCGTGCCCAGCTGCTGGGTGAGGTCGACGAACGCGGTGTTGATGGACTTCTGGGTGGCGCGCTCGAGCGTGACCGGCCCGAACGACTGGCCGCCACTGTCGCCCTGGTTCTCGATGGTGCTGCCACCGACCTGGATGGGCGAGCTGCCGTTCAGCCGGGTCTTGAGGCTGTAGCCGTCCTCGAGCGCCGCGATCAGGGCGAAGATCTTGAAGGTGGAGCCCGGCTGGGTGCCTGACGTGGCCCAGTTGAGCTGGTTCTCGAGGTAGTCCGCGCCCCCGTACATCGCCTTCACGGCTCCGGTGCCCGGCTGGATCGAGACGAGCGCGGGGTGCAGCTGCTTCTTTCCCGCGGGACGAATGCTCTCGACGGCCTTGATCGCCGCCCGCTGCTTCTGGTACCCGATGGTGGTCGTGATCTTCAGTCCGCCACCCAGCACCTGGTCGTCGGTGAACTCCAGCTGGTTCATCTTCTCCTGGACGAGGCGGAGCACATGGCCGTTCGGGCCCTGGAAGCGGTTGTTGTCCTTCTGCTTCGCGAACGTCGGGAGCTCGCGCTGGGCCTCGGCCGCGTCGGCGGCAGAGATCGCGCCCGCCTTCGCCATGCCGTCGAGGACGTACTGGTAGCGGGGGATCATCTGCTTCTGGCCGTCGTCCGAGTAGGGGTCGTAGAACGAGGGCTGGTTGAGGATCGTGGCGAGGGCGGCGGACTCCCGGGTGTCGAGCTCGGAGGCCGGCTTGTCGAAGTACGTCCGCGAGGCCACCTGGACGCCGTACGCGCCGTTGCCGAAGTAGATGGTGTTGAGGTAGCCCTCGAGGATCTCCTGCTTGCTGAGCTGGTTGTGGATCTTGATGGAGAGGATCGCCTCGCGGACCTTGCGCGTGTAGGACTGCTCCTGCGAGAGGTACAGGATCTTGACGTACTGCTGGGTGATCGTGGACCCGCCGCCGGTGATCGCGCCGCTCTGCGCGTTGTTGCGGGCGGCGCGGATGATGCCGCGGAGGTCGATGCCGCGGTTCGAGTAGAACGTGCGGTCCTCGGCGGCGATGACGGCCGCCTGCATGTCCTTCGACACCTCGTCGAGCGTCGACGTTCTCGCGGTCCTGCGTCGCGAACGTCCCGAGCTTGTGCTTGCCGTCGGAGTAGTAGACGTTCGTGGTCTGCGTCTCGAAGTCGGCGTTCGCGTCCGGGATGTCGATGATCTGGTAGAGCAGGAAGAACGTGATCGCGCCCAGCACGAAGCCGCTGGCGCTCACGGCACCCACCCACCGCAGGATCTGCTGCCAGCGAGGGCCGGTACCAGTGATCTTCCTGGCGAGCCTCTTGATCGCGTTGTCGGGACGCGGTGCGACGCGCTGGTTCAAGGTTGGGCTTCCTCTGTCTGGGCTTGCTCCGAGTCGTCACGGAGCAGCTCGGGACGTTCCGGCCCATTCTGACCGACGAACCTGAGAGGAGGCTTGCTGGGGTGCCGGGGATCGAGACGGCACAGGGGACGGCGGGTGCGCTCTGCTAGAGGGCCGAAAAGCCCGGCGTGGTGCGAATCACCCGAACCCGGTGGCGCCGACGTGCTGAAACGATGTATCGTCCCGATATACCAGTTCGCCACCAC
This sequence comes from uncultured Actinomycetota bacterium, assembly GCA_963726885.1. Classification (GTDB taxonomy): domain Bacteria; phylum Actinomycetota; class Actinomycetes; order Propionibacteriales; family Nocardioidaceae; genus Aeromicrobium. The sequence continues at coordinate 145,346 of CAVSDS010000015.1, forward strand.
GCGGACATCCGGAATTCAGACAAGGGACACCATGACACGGCGCGGAGCAGCTCTCGAGCTCGCAGTCCTCGGACTGCTGCACGACGCTCCCATGCACGGCTACGAGCTGCGCAAGCAGCTCATCGTGCTGCTCGGCTGGGGCCGCGTGCTCTCGTACGGCACGCTCTACCCCTGCCTCAAGGCGCTGGGCAAGGACGGCTACATCGTGGCCGACGAGCCCGCTCCCAAGGACGTCAAGGCGGCCAAGGCAGCCAAGGCAGCGAAAGGCGGCCAAAGCCCGGTCCGGACGCCGTCCGCGGCCGTCGCAACCGGATCGTCTACCGCCTCACCGCCGAGGGCAAGGAGCGTTTCGCCCATGCCCTCGAGGACTCCGGGCCGGCCGCGTGGGACGACGAAAGCTTCGGCGTGCGGTTCGCGTTCTTCGCGCGCACCAACTCGCCGACCAGGGTGCGCATCCTCGAAGGACGCCGCAGCCGATTGGAAGAACGACTCGAGAACGTCCGCACGTCGACCCAGCGTGGTCGCGAGCGGGCCGACTCGTACACGTTGGAGCTGCAACGGCACGGGCTGGAGTCGGTCGAGCGCGAAGTGCGCTGGCTGACCGAGCTCATCGACCGTGAACGCTCCGGGGGTTATGCGGAGACGGCCGACGAGCCGGCAACCGCGAAGAAGAACGACAAGACCAGCGAAACATCATGAGTGGAGGAGAACCCATGGGTTCGGTTCGTGTAGCCATCGTGGGCGTCGGAAACTGCGCCACGTCATTGATCCAGGGCATCGAGTACTACCGGGAGGCCGACCCGGAAGGGAACGTTCCCGGTCTCATGCACGTCAAGTTCGGCGAGTACCACGTCAGTGACATCGAGTTCGTCGCCGCGTTCGACGTCGACGCCAAGAAGGTCGGGTTCGACCTCTCCGAGGCGACCACCGCCAGCGAGAACAACACCATCAAGATCGCCGACGTCCCGCCCTTGGGCATCACCGTGCAGCGCGGCCACACCCTCGACGGGCTCGGCAAGTACTACCTCGAGACCATCGAGGAGTCCGACGCACCGCCCGCCGACGTCGTGCAGGTCCTCAAGGACACCCAGGCCGACGTGCTCGTGTCCTACCTGCCGGTGGGCTCGGAAGAGGCCGACAAGTTCTACGCCCAGTGCGCCATCGATGCGAACGTGGCCTTCGTCAACGCGCTCCCGGTGTTCATCGCCTCCGACCCCGAGTGGGCCAAGAAGTTCGAGGACGCCGGCGTGCCGATCATCGGTGACGACATCAAGAGCCAGGTCGGCGCCACCATCACGCACCGCGTGATGGCGAAGCTGTTCGAGGACCGTGGCGTGGTGCTCGATCGCACCTACCAGCTGAACGTCGGCGGCAACATGGACTTCAAGAACATGCTCGAGCGCGACCGCCTCGAGAGCAAGAAGGTCTCGAAGACCCAGGCCGTCACGTCCAACATCGGTCACGATCTCGGTGCCAAGAACGTGCACATCGGCCCGAGCGACTACGTGCAGTGGCTCGACGACCGCAAGTGGGCGTACGTCCGCCTCGAGGGCCGCGCCTTTGGCGACGTGCCGCTCAACATGGAGTACAAGCTCGAGGTCTGGGACTCGCCCAACTCGGCCGGCATCATCATCGACGCCATCCGTGCGGCGAAGATCGCCAAGGACCGTGGCATCGGCGGCGCCCTGATCAGCGCCTCGTCCTACCTGATGAAGTCGCCCCCCGTGCAGCGTCCCGACGACCTCGGTCGCACGAAGCTCGAGGAGTTCATCGCGGGTACCGAGGAGCGCTGAAACAACCCCCTCGTGAAGGCCGGTCCCTCGGGGGGCCGGCCTTCGCCCTTGCGGGAACCAGGCTCAGGTGCGTGTGAGCGTGTCCAGGAAGACCTGGGTGCACGCGTCGACGAGCTCCTCCTCGCTCAGCGAGATGTCGCCGTCGAGCCACGCCCTGATCGCCTGCGCGAGTCCGCCGACCAGCATCTCCGTGACGACCTCGGTCGGCGCGTCCAACGGGGAGTCAGGATTCGACTCGTCGACGAGAAGGCCGACGAACAGCCGCGTCGACTCGCGGCGGCGATCGGCGACTGCCGGCACCGAAGCGAGTGCGTTCGAGTAGAGGAGACGGCCGCGGCGTAGGTCCGCCGCAATGTGGTGGATCAGGGCGCCGAGGCTCGTCCGGATGCGTTTCTCGTCATCGCCCCGGTCGATGCTTTCGAGGGCGGCCAGCGTGACGCCCGTCAGAGCCATGATCTCGTCGTCGTAGATCGTGACCGCGAACTCGTCGAGGTCGTCGAAGCTCTCGTAGAAGTACCGCGGGGCCAGGTCAGCCTCGCGACAGATGCCGCGGAGGGTGAACTCCCCAGGGCCGTCGGCCGACGCCAGCAGCTCGAGTCCGGCCGCCAGCAGTCGCTCTCGCCGCTCGGCCAGGCGCTCGGCGCCCGTCGCCCCGGCGTATGCGCGCATCCGGCCATCGTGACACAGGTGTGAACAGTTAGGGGCGCCGCTCGGCCCACCACTCGCGGAGCAAGGTCGCCGCGGCTTCCTCGCCCAGTGGTCCGCGATCCATCCGCAGCTCGAGCAGCCAGCGGTAGGCCTCGCCGACGTCGCGGCCGGGGCCGATGCCGAGGACCTGCATGATCTGGTTGCCGTCGAGGTCCGGGACGCATGGCGTCCAGCTCCTCCTGCTCGGCGAGCACGGCGATGCGTTCCTCCAGCTCGTCGTAGGTGCGCTGCAGGCGCGACGCCTTCTGGCGGTTGCGGGTCGTGCAGTCGGCACGGGTGAGGATGTGCAGGCGCTCGAGCTGGTCGCCGGCGTCGCGCACGTAGCGGCGCACGGCGGAGTCGGTCCACTCGCCGGATCCGTATCCGTGGAAGCGCAGGTGCAGCTCGACCAGCGTGGCCACCTGGTCGACGACGTCGTTGCTGAACCGCAACGCCCGCATCCGCTTGCGCGCGAGCTTGGCGCCGACCACGTCGTGATGATGGAACGTCACCGTGCCGCCGGGCTGGAAGCGACGGGTCTTCGGCTTGCCGATGTCATGCAGGAGGGCGGCCAGCCGGACGATGAGGTCCGGCCCGTCACCGAGGCGGCTCTCCAGCTCGATGGCCTGCTCGAGGACGATCAGCGAGTGCTCGTAGACGTCCTTGTGGCGGTGGTGCTCGTCGCGCTCCAGCACGAGCGCCGGCAGCTCGGGCAGCACGTGCTCGGCCAGCCCGGTCTCGACGAGGAGCCGCAGGCCGTCGACCGGACGTTCCGCGCACAGCAGCTTGACCAGCTCGTCGCGCACCCGCTCCGCGGACACGATGTCGAGTCGGTCGGCCATCGCAGTCATGGCCGTGACGACCTCGGGGTGCGCGGAGAAGCCGAGCTGCGCGACGAACCTGGCCGCGCGCATCATCCGCAGCGGGTCGTCGCCGAAGGAGATCCCCGCCGCGACCGGGGTGCGCACCACGCGGGCCTCGAGGTCGGCGAGCCCGCCGGAGTTGTCGACGAACTCACCGGACGGCAGCCGCACCGCCATGGCGTTGATGGCGAAGTCCCGACGCGAGAGGTCGCCGTCGAGCGTGTCGCCGAAGCGCACCTGCGGCTTGCGCGACGCGGCGTCGTAGGCGTCGGAGCGGTACGTCGTGATCTCGAAGTGCGCGTCGCCGCGGCGCATCGCGATGGTGCCGAACTCGCGTCCGACGTCCCACACGGCATCGGTCCAGCCGTCGACGACGGCCTCGATCTGCTCGGGACGGGCGTCGGTGGTGAGGTCCCAGTCCTGGCCCGCCCGGCCCATCAGCGCGTCACGCACCGGGCCGCCCACGATGGCCAGCTCGTGCCCGGCCTCGGCGAACCGCCGGCCGAGGTCGGTGAGCGCCGGCTCGGACTCCATCAGCCGGTCGAGGCGCTCACGCTGCTCGGCGGTGACGGAGGGCGGGATGGACACGACCACACACTCTAACGCCGGGGTGGCGGGGCTTCCTTGATGCGGTCCTACGATGAGCGCGTGGGTTCTCGTCGCCGTCTCTTCATGCGAGCGCTCGCGGCGACCCTGCTGGTCCTCCCACTCTGTTCCGTCATGGTGGGGGTCGGCACGCCCGCCGTGGCGGCGGAAGCGCCTGACCTCGACGTCCGGATCACCGGGCTCACCCCCACCAACCTCAAGGACCGCTCCGCGGTCACGATGACCGGCACGGTCACCAACAACGACGACCACGCCTGGACCGATGCGCAGGCGTACCTCGTCATCCCGGCCACCCCGTTCTCCACGCGCCGGCAGGTCGACGAGGCGATCGACACCGGCGGCGCATACACCGGCGAACGGGTCGTCGACCTCAAGTCGATCGACGAGATCGGCGATCTGCAGTCCGGCTCCACCACGCGATTCGAGGTCCGGGTCCCGCACAACCGGCTCGGCATCTCCGGTGTCCCGGGCGTCTACCCGGTGGGGGTGCAGATCCTCGGCACCGACGTCGACGGAACCCGAGCCACCGCGGCGATCGGGCGGGCCACCACGTTCATGCCCTTGGTGTCGGACTCCAGCCCGGAGGCCGTCCCCGCCGGAGTCGTCTGGCCGTTCCTCATGCCCGACCGCCGCAAGGCCGACGGCGACTACGCCGACCCGGCCGCGTTGGTCACGCTCGTGTCGAGCGGCGGGCGGCTGCGCAACCAGCTGGACGTCGCGTCCGGCGTGCGCGAGCGGGCGGCCACCGTCATCATCGACCCCGCCCTGCTCGTCGGTCTCGACGACGTGAGCCGCGGCCGACGCCTGCCCGACGGCGTGTCGGTCAGCGAGGCCCAGCGTGAGTCCGTCAAACGCTTCCTCGACGACCTGGTCGGCCTGGCCCGGCGTGACGCGTGCTGGGTGCTCGACTTCGACCGTCCCGACATCCTCGGCATCACGCAGTCGCAGGCGGCGGGGCAGCTCACCGAGGTCCTCCAGCGGGCGACGGCCACGACACTGGCGCGCTTCCAGCTCACCGGCCGCGGAGTGTCCTGGCCCACCAGCACCGGCGTCTCGGCACCCTTGCTGTCGGCCGTGCGCGGAACCGGCGAGCAGCCGGTGATCGTGACGGCCGACGCCCTGCCCGGCTGGGAGCGCCGTGACGGCTCCCTCCTGCAGTACCCGGCGCGGTCGGGTCCCATGCCTCTGCTGGTCAACGACGCCCTGGACACCGGCGTGCCCGGACAGACCACCACGGTCACCCTGCGCCAGCGCATGCTCAGCGAAGCAGCGCTTGCGTCACTCCAAGGCGGTGCCGACCCCGAGTCGCACGCCGACGCGGTGGCCATCATCGACCCCGCCTGGGACCCCGGAGAACTGGTCGGGGAGACCACGCTGGACGAGGTGTTCGACGCGCCGTACGTCGACGGCGTCAGCCTCGAGGACATGATGAACCAGCAGCTCACGAAGTACGAGGGCACGGTGCCTCGTTCGGCTAAGGCCACGCCGATCGGCGAGGCGCAGATCGAGGCAGCGGCCGGCGCCGCGACGACGTCCGACCTGATCGGACGCATCACCCCCGACAGCACCGACGTGGAGGCTGGACATGCCCGCGACATCGCCCAGGTGCTGGGCGTCCGCTGGCGCGACCTGCGTCCCGAGGGCCTGGCCGCCGCCCGTGCGGCCGAGGCCCGCGCGGATCGCGACCTCGCGCGCATCACGGTCGAGGGTCCCGACGCCGTCACCCTCTCGAGCTCGGAGGGAAGCTTCCCCGTCACGATCAGCAACGACACCGACCATCCGGTTCGGGTCGGCGTGCAGATCGACTCGAGCAACCCGTCACTCAGCGTGCCAGAGACCGACTCCGTCGACGTCGGGGCCGGCGAGCGCCACACCGTCACCGTCGCCGTCGACATGAGTCGGCAGACCTCGGCCACCCTCAGCGCCCGCATGGTCACTGCCGACGGCGAGACGTTCGGCGACCCGGCGGTCTTCAACGTGCGGTCCAGCCGCGTCGGCGTCGCTCTCTGGGTCGCGATCGGCCTGGCGGCGGCGTTCGTGGTCGTCGCGCTGGCCCGGCGGTTCCGCGGCCAACGGAAGCGGGACGACGAGCCCCCGCCGGTGCTGGAGGCTGACCCGGATGACTGAGGCCCCCGACGAGGCATCCTCCGCCGACCTCGCGCGGAGCAGCGCATGGATGGCATTCGGCACCATCGTCTCGCGCATCACCGGCTTCTTCCGGCTGCTGCTGATCGCCTTCACGATCGGCACGCTGCTCGACGCCGACCTGTTCAACAACGCCAACACCATCCCCAACGCGCTCTACATCCTGGTGGCCGGCGGCATCTTCAACGTCGTGCTGGTGCCGCAGCTCGTGCGGACCATGAAGAACGACCCCGACGGTGGCGATGCCTACGCCCAGCGCATCATCACGCTCGGACTGCTCGTGCTCGCCGTCGCGACGGTCATCCTGCTGCTGATCGTTCCCGGGCTCGTGCACGTCGTGTTCGACCAGAAGCTGTTCACGCCGGGCTTCGAGCAGCAGCACGAGTCGGCCCGGCTGCTGATGTGGCTGTGCATGCCGCAGGTGTTCTTCTACGGCGCGTTCGTGCTGGTGGGCCAGGTGCTCAACGCTCGCGGCCGGTTCGGCCCGATGATGTGGGCGCCGATCGCGAACAACCTCGTCGTGATCGCGGTGCTCGGCATGTACATCGCCGTCTTCGGCGTCTCGAACGGCATCGATGGCTTCAGCACCGACCAGGCGCTGCTGCTCGGTCTGGGCTCCACCGCCGGCATCGCGGTGCAGACGGCCATCCTGATCCCGTTCCTGCGGCGGGCCGGGTTCGTCTTCCGGCCACGGTTCGACTTCCGTGGCGTCGGTCTCGGCCACACCCTGCGACTCGGGTTCTGGACACTGCTGTTCATCCTCGCCAACCAGGTGGCGTTCGTGGTGGTCCAGCGGCTCGGCACCCGCGGCACGCTCGACGGTGCGGAGTCCGGGCAGGACGCTGCAGGCTCCGCGGTGTACGAGATCGGCTTCCTCGTCAGCCAGGTGCCGCACGGCGTCATCACGGTGTCGCTGGCGACTGCGGTCATCCCGACCCTCGCTGCCCTGGCCGCCGACCGCAGGCACGACCGCATGCGGGTCGAGCTCGGCCGCACCCTGCGGCTGGCGCTCGCGATCATCACCCCGCTCGCGGTGGCCGCCGCGTGCCTGGGCCCTGCCGCGGCCGACGCCATCGCCTACGGCGGCATCCGCGGCAACGCCGACGTCATCGGCCTCACCGTCGCGGCGTTCGCCCCGGCCATGGTCGCGTTCACCATCCACTACTTGATGCTGCGCGGGTTCTACGCGAACGAGGACACCCGCACCCCCTTCTTCGTGCAGCTCATCATCGCCGCGGTGAACGTGGCCGCGGCCTTCACGCTCACGCAGGACGTCGCGCCCGGGCATGTGGCGGCGATGCTGGCACTCTCCTACGGCCTGGCGTACCTGGTCGGTGCCGTTCTCTCGACGACCTTGCTCTCGCGCGCCATCGGGCCGGTGATCGATCGCGAGACGGTCGTGTTCGCGGCTCGTCTCATCGGCGCCTGCGCTTTGGCAGCCGCCGCGATGCTCGGCGCGGTCGCCGGGCTCGACCGCCTGGGCCTCGGCACCGACTCCTCGGGCGAGGCCCTCGGCGTGCTCGTGATCGCCGGATTGCTGGGCGCGGTCGTCTACGTCGGATCGGCCCGGCTGCTCGGCCTCGACCAGCTGTCGTACGTCGTCAAGAGCGTCCTGCGTCGCTCCTGATCCGGTGCACGACGACCTGATCTGACGGTCGTCCACCACTTCGCGCGGCACCCTTGGGCGAGCGTCGAGCCCGACTAGCATGGGAATGGAACTCTCGGAAAGGGTGTCGATGAGCGAGAGGCGCACGATGGCGTCCGGCGACGTCCTCGCTGACCGCTACGAGCTCCAAGATCTCGTCACCGAACGACTCGGCTCCGTCACCTGGCGCGCGAACGACAGCATCCTCAACCGCAACGTCGGCATCGAGATGATCCCGAGCACCGATCCGCGGGCCGACCACTTCATCGAGGCCGCCCGCCTGTCCACCACCGTGACCGACCCCCGGTTCCTGCGCGTGCTCGACCTCATCGAGGACGACCACGGGCAGCACCTCGTCGTGCGTGAGTGGGCTCGGGCGTACCCGCTCGACCAGCTGCTCGCCCAGTCGCCGCTGCCGAGCCCTCGCGCGGCCCGGGTCATGACCGAGGTTGCCGAAGCGGTCGCACACGCTCACGAGCGCGGTGTCTACCACCGTCGTCTCACCCCTCATCACGTGCTGCTCAAGAAGTCCGGCGCCGTCCGCGTCGTGGGGCTCGGCGTGGCCTCGGCCCTCGCGCCGGCCGGTCATCAGGACACGATCGACGACCTCCAGGCCTACGAGCAGCTCGACATCGAGTCGCTCGGCAAGCTCCTGTACGCCTGCCTCGTCAGCCGGTGGCCCGGTGCGCACATCGACCAGCTGCGAGCCGCCCCCACCGAGCACGGCCGGCTGCTGCGTCCGCGGCAGGTCAGGGCCGGGGTGTCGCGCGAGCTCGACGCCATCTGCGACCGCATCCTCGGTGATCCGCCGGCGCACCACCGTCCCCCGCTGTCGTCGGCCGACGACATCGCTCGGGCTCTGCACCTCGTCGACGAGGACACCATCCGCCCCGGCGGGCTGCCACGCGTCTCCCCCGACCTCCTGCGGCTCGACCCCGTCGTGGTTCCTCAGGGCCCTCCGCCGGGCCTCGCGCCGCCGCGTCGTCGACCCAAGGCCTACGAACCGGCGCCGCCCACCCCACTGGAGCGTGGCAAGGCCAGGGCCCGCGGGGCCGTCAAGGGCGATCGGCGCTACGTGCTCGCAGGCGTGGCCGGCGCACTGCTCCTCGCCTCGTTCCTCGGCTACGTCGTCAGCCGCGACTCGGGTGGAGAAGAGCCCGCGCCCGGTGCCGTCGACCCGACGTCGGAGGTGCGGGACCTGCAGATCGTGGGGGTGAACGACCTCGATCCGCAGGGCGAGGACGACGAGGAGAACCCGGACGAGGTCGGTCGTGTCGTCGACGGCAACGTCAACACCGGGTGGACCACCACCACGTACTTCGGCCAAGCAGCCCTCGGCGGCCTCAAGGACGGCGTCGGCGTCGTGCTCGATCTCGGCGGACCGCGCGAGCTCAGCTCGGTGCGGATACGGCTCGCCGGTGGGCCCACCGACGTGTCGGTGTACGCATCGTCGCCGGGAGCGGACGAGCCCAGCACGCTCAAGGGCCTGCGCCGGATCGCGACGCTCGACGCCGCCGGGCCGGACGCCTCGGTGAGCCTTCCGTCCGGCCTCCTGACCCGCTACGTGGTCGTGTGGCTGACCGAGCTGCCGGAGATCGAGGCGGACAGCTTTCAGGGTGAGATCCGCGAGATCACGGTCCGTGGACGCTCCTGAACGGCCGGTCGTTCGCAGGACTGACCTGCCGCCCGTTTTCTGCCGATCGGCGGCCGCGGCCCGTTGCCAAGCCGCGGGAATGTCCGCGTCCTAGACTGCGTTGGACCAGTAGTCCCCTGCAGAGAGCACCCAGCACGCATGAGCGACGACATTCGCGACCTGATCATCATCGGCTCCGGCCCGGCGGGTTACACCGCGGCCGTCTATGCGGCGCGCGCCAATCTTGCCCCCGTGGTGTTCGAAGGCTCGGTCACCGCCGGCGGTGCGCTCATCAACACCACCGACGTCGAGAACTACCCCGGTTTCCCCGACGGCATCATGGGCCCCGAGCTGATGGACAAGTTCCGCGCCCAGGCCGAGCGGTTCGGCGCCGTCCTGATCCCCGACGACGTCACGGCCGTCCAGCTCGAGGGTGACGTCAAGACCGTCACCGTGGCCGACGGCACCACCCACAGCGCCCGCGCGATCGTGCTCGCCATGGGCTCGGGCTATCGCAAGCTCGAGATCGAGGGCGAGGACCGGCTCTCCGGTCACGGAGTCAGCTGGTGCGCCACGTGCGACGGCTTCTTCTTCCGCGAGCAGAACATCGTCGTGGTGGGCGGTGGCGACTCCGCCATCGAGGAGGCCACCTTCCTCACCCGGTTCGCCTCCAAGGTCACCCTCGTGCACCGTCGTGACGAGCTGCGCGCGTCCAAGATCATGCAGGACCGCGCATTCGCCAACGACAAGATCGAGTTCGCCTGGAACTCCGAGGTGGCCGAGCTGCACGGCGACGACCGTCTCGAGGGCATCACCCTGCGCGACACGAACACCGGCGACACCCGCCGGCTCGACGCCACCGGGTTGTTCATCGCGATCGGTCACGACCCACGCTCGGAGCTTCTCAAGGGTCAGGTCGAGCTCGACGACGAGGGCTACGTCCTCGTCCAGCCCGACAGCACCGCCACCAACCTGCGCGGCGTGTTCGCCGCCGGCGACCTCGTCGACCACACCTATCGTCAGGCCGTCACCGCGGCCGGCACCGGGTGCGCTGCATCGCTCGACGCCGAGCGCTTCCTGGCCGACCTCGAGCACGCCGGCGCACCTGCCGTCGACGCCGCACTGATCAACGACTAGACCACCCACGTCCGACATCGCACTGAGGAGAGACATGCCAGAGATCACCGACGTCACCGACGCCGACTTCGACGAGAAGGTCCTCGGGGCCACCGGCCCGGTGCTCGTCGACTTCTGGGCCGCTTGGTGCGGACCGTGCCGTCAGCTCAAGCCGATCCTCAAGGAGATCGCCGAGGAGAAGGGCGACAAGCTCACCATCCTCGAGATGGATGCCGACGCGAACCCGGCCACGCCGGCCAAGTACCGCGTGACGGGCCTTCCCACGATGAACGTCTACTTCCAGGGCGAGCTCGTCCGGTCGATCGTCGGCGTCCGGCCGAAGTCCGCCATCCTCAGCGAGCTCTCCGAGTACGCCTGACCCATCTGGTCGTCAGATCGACAAGTCGATTTGTCGACATAGTGACTACTTGGTCATGATTCTCAACGGCGGGGCCGGCGCGGATCCATCAGCTCGACGATCCGTTCGAGGTCCTCGACGGTCGCGAACTCGACGGTGATCTTGCCCTTGCTCCGGCCGAGGTCGACCTTCACTCGCGTGTCGAACCGATCGGAGAGCCGGCCGGCGAGCTCGGCGACCCGCGGCGAGTGAAGCTTGGCTCCGGAGCGTCGGGCCGGCCGACGCTTGCCGTCCGGCTCCACCGTCACGATCTCTTCCAGGGCACGCACGGAGAGACCCTCGGCGACGACTCTCTGCGCGAGCCGCTCCTGGATCTCGGAGTTGTTGACGGCCACGAGCGCACGGGCATGGCCGGCCGACAGCACGCCCGCCGCGACGCGTCGCTGCACGGTGGGCGAGAGCTTGAGCAGACGCAGCGTGTTGCTGATCTGAGGACGCGACCGCCCGATCCGCTCGGCCAGCTCCTCGTGCGTGCAACCGAAGTCGTCGAGCAGCTGTTGGTAGGCCGCCGCCTCTTCCAACGGGTTGAGCTGAGATCGGTGCAGGTTCTCCAGGAGCGCGTCGCGCAGCAGGTCGTCGTCGGACGTGTCGCGGACGATGGCGCCGATCGAGTCGAGGCCGGCCTCGCGCGTGGCTCGCCAGCGCCGCTCCCCCATGACGAGCTCGTAGGTGCCGACTCCGGTCGAGCGGACGATGACGGGCTGGAGCAGCCCGACCTCCTGGATGGAGTGCACGAGCTCGGACATCTCGTCCTCGTCGAAGGCCTGGCGCGGCTGTCGCGGATTGGGGACGATCTGGGTCAGGGGGATCTCGGCGAACCGTGCCCCCTCGACCTCCTGCAGACCGCTCTCTTCCGCCTCGGCAGCCGTCGACGGGATGAGGGCCTCGAGCCCGCGCCCGAGTCCACGTCGTGTGTTCATCAAGACTCCTTCGGAACGGCGATCTCACGCGCCGCCTCGAGGTACGACAGCGCGCCGGACGACGTGGCGTCGTAGCTGAGGATCGTCTGCTGGTAGCTCGGTGCCTCCGAGATGCGGACCGATCTCGGGATGGCGGTGCGGAGCACCTTGTCGCCGAAGAACTTGCGGACCTCGTCGGCCACTCCCGACGAGAGACGCGTCCGGGCATCGAACATCGTCAGCAGGATGGTGGTGATCTCGAGCCGGGGGTTGAGGTGCCGCTGCACAAGATCGATGTTGCGCACCAGCTGTCCGAGACCTTCGAGCGCGTAGTACTCGCACTGGATCGGGATGAGGACCTCCCGGCCGGCCACGAGCGCGTTCACCGTCAGGAGTCCGAGCGACGGTGGGCAGTCGATGAGCACGTAGTCGATGCGGTCGCCGGCGTCCTCGCAGTCCTCGAGGTACGACTGCAGGGCCTTGTCGAGACGTGTCTCGCGAGCCACCAGCGAGACGAGCTCGATCTCGGCTCCGGCGAGGTCGATCGAGGCGGGCAGCACGGTCAGGCCGGGGAGGTCTGGACACGGACGGACCAGCTCGTCCAGGTCGGTGCCGTCGACGAGGGCTTCGTACACCCCCGGCGTCCCTTCCGTGTGGTCGATGTTCAGTGCCGTGGAGGCGTTGCCCTGCGGGTCGAGATCGACGACCAGGACGCGCAGGTCCTTCGAGGCGAGAGCCGCGGCGACGTTCACGGCGGTGGTCGTCTTGCCGACCCCGCCCTTCTGGTTGGCGACGACGAAGACCCGGGTCTCCGCCGGCTTCGGGAACCGCGCGGTGGCCTGCACCCGTCGGGCGAGGTCGACGTGTTCCTGGGCCTCGGCAGCCAGCGGCGTCGCGTCATCGACGGCGGGAGAGGTGGTGTCCTCGCTGATCTCGGCGGCTGACGTCGGTTCGGCCGCGGTCTGGCGGGCGGCGGATCCGCTCATGGTCGACGGTCCCCGGCGACGAGGGTCGACGATGTCGGTTTCACGTGAAACGTCGCGCTGAGCGAAAGTCGGTGAGGGGTTGCTCGGCACGGTCCGGAGCCACCCCATTCCTGCCACCGCACTCACCGCGTCACCTCCACCACCGTCGTCGGAACCAGCAGGTCACCGTACGAAGACACCACGATATCGGTCGCACCCATCTTACGAAGCGATACCTGAGACGAAGCCACCTCTTCTTCTGCCCGCTGACCCTTCAGCGCGAGCAGCACGCCACCAGGACGGACGAGCGGAAGACACCATCCTGCGAGCTTCTCCAGCGGTGCCACCGCCCGGGCGGTCACGACATCGAAAGTCTCGCGGACGTCCTCGGCGCGCGCCCGGAGCACCGTCACTCTCTCCAGTCCGAGCTCCGCGACGACCTCCTCCAGGAAGAGCGTCCTGCGCAGCAGCGGCTCGATCAAGGTCACCGTGAGGTCGGGCCGCGCGATGGCCCACACGATGCCGGGCAGGCCGGCACCCGATCCGACGTCGGCCACGGTCGCATCCCTGGGCACACGCGGCAGGACGACGGCGCAGTTGAGGATGTGGCGCTCCCACAGCCTGGGGGCCTCGCGGGGCCCGATCAATCCGCGTTCCACACCCGCCGTTGTCAACAAGTCGACATATCGTTCGACCAACGGCAGCCGGTCCGCGAACACCTCCGCCGCGGACGACGGGGGTGTTTCACGTGAAACAGGCACGATCGACAGGCGCGATCACGTGATCGTCAGGAGCCGGGGAGGATCACGACGTGCCGGCTCTTGTCCTCACCCTCGGACTCACTGACGAGACCAGCGTCGGCCACGGTGTCGTGAACCACCTTGCGCTCGAAGGGCGACATCGGGTCGAGCGGGACTGACTCACCGTCGGCCTTCACCTTGTCGATCGCGACCTCGGCGATGCGCACGAGCTCCTCGCGGCGAGCCGCGCGGTAGCCGTCGACGTCGAGCATGAGTCGACTGCGCTCGCCGGTCTCGCGGTAGACCGCGAGTCGGGTCAGCTCCTGGAGCGCTTCGAGGACGTCGCCATCACGGCCGACCAGATGCTTGAGGTCACCGCCGACGATCGACACCGACGCACGGTCGCCGTCGACGTCCATGTCGATGTCGCCGTCGAGATCAGCGATGTCGAGGAGCTCCTCGAGAAAGTCGGCCGCGACGTCGCCCTCGGCCTCGAGCTTGTTCGGATCGATGCTCATCGCTTGCCCTTCTTCTTCTTCTTGTTCTTGCTGCGCTGGGACCGCGGCTGCTGGCGCGGCTGCTGACGGGCCGGCGGATTCGGCTTCGCCGGTTGGTCGGACGCCTCATCTGAGCCCGCATCCTGCGCGGGCTCCGGCTCGGACTGAGGGGCCGCGCCGTCTGGCGCCTTCGGGCCCTGCTTCTTGCGCTGGTTGCGCGTCTGCTTCTTCGGCTGCTGGCGCGGCGGCGGATGCGGCTTCTCCAGCTCCTTCAGCGGATCCTCGACGACGGTCTTGCCATGCTTCGCGTCGCGCTCCTGCTTCGCCTTGAACGCAGGCGTGCCGGGAGCGGGGTTGTTGCGGATGACGTAGAACTGCTGGCCCATCGTCCACAGGTTCGACGTCGTCCAGTACATGAGGACGCCGAGCGGGAACGCCACGCCGCCGACGGCGAACACGACCGGCAGCACGTACAGGAGCAGCTTCTGCTGTTGGGCGTACGGACCGTTCAGCGCGTCCGGCGGCATGTTCTTCATCATCAGCTGACGCTGCGTGAGGAACTGCGTCGCACACATCGCCAGCACGAAGAACGCCGCGAAGAGCCGCGTGTTCCAGGAGTCCGCGAAGCTCAAGGGCCCGAACGTCATCAGCGTGTCGGCGATCTTGGCACCGGCGAACGCCGCTTCCTTCAACGACTCGGCGTTGTCGGCCGTCAGGAATCCACGTCGGCCGTCGGCCCCGAACTTCGCCGCCTGGTCGATCACCCTGAACAGCGCGAAGAAGACCGGCATCTGCAGGATCAATGGCAAGCAGGAGGCGAACGGGTTGGTGCCCGTCTCCTTCCACAGCTTCATCTGCTCCTGGGTGAGACGCTCCCGGTCGTGGCCGTACTTCTTCTGCAGCTCCTTGATCTGTGGCTGCAGCAGCTGCATGTTGCGGCTCGACTTGATCTGCTTCACGAACAGCGGGATCAGCAGCGCGCGGATGGTGATGGTCAGGCCGACGATGGCCAGCGCCCACGTCCACCCGGAGTCCTCGGACATGACCTGTGAGAACAGCCAGTGCCACGCCAGCAACACGCCGGACACCGCGTAGTAGAGCGGCGTCATGATCGCCGATCCGATGTCGCCTAGGAAGCCCATGGTTCTCCTGTGTTGGGGGTGACCAGCGACGACAGCGTCGATGACCTGCGGTTCTTCGGTGTTCGGTCCTTCTGCGGCGGGACGGGGTCGAGACCACCCGCGGCCCAGGGGTGGCAGCGCGCGACGCGCCGCATCGCCAACCAGGTGCCACGCGCGGCACCGTGGGTCTGAACAGCCTCCAGCGCATACGCCGAGCACGTCGGGTGATACCGACACACCTGGCCGTAGAGCGGGCTGATCGCGAACCGGTACGCCTTGAGCAACGCGATGAGGACGTACTTCATCGGGCACCTGCCCGTGAGAGGGCCTCGTCGAGGTCGCCGGCCAGCTCCGCGGAGGAGGCATCCCTCGCAGCAGGGAGCGCCCGGACGACGATCCGAGACCCCTCGCTCACACCTGCGAGTCGGCTACGCATGAGATGCCGCAGGCGACGCTTGACGCGGTTGCGGTCGACCGCCGTGCCGACACCCCGGTTGACCACGAAACCGACAGACGTCGGGGAATCGAGCGCGGCGCCGGCCATGCGATCAGTGGGGAGAACGTGGGCCACCAGAGTGGTGCGAGCAGCCTTCGTCCCTCGACGGACGGTGACGCGGAAGTCCTCGCTGCTGCGCATGCGATGGACCTGATCGAGCAACGGGCTCAGGCCGACAGCTTGGAGCGGCCCTTGCGGCGACGCGACGACAGGATCGAGCGACCGGCGCGCGTGCGCATGCGAAGACGGAAGCCGTGCTTCTTGGCACGACGTCGGTTGTTCGGCTGGAACGTTCGCTTGCTCACAGGATTTCCTCACGACTCGGGCGGTGGTTTGCTGCTTCGCCTGGGGCTGGCACGTGATGCGATGCGAGCCCGTCGACGGCCACCGCTCGCCCACAGAATCGGAGTTGCTGTGAGCACGCGGCAGGTGTCGCGCTGATGACCACACCACGGTACGGGGGCGCCTCCCGACGGTCAAACCGACGTCTATACGGCACCTGTGGGACGATCGTCCAGCCGACACGCCGGGCGGCCCCCACCAGATGGGGAAATCCGCTTGAACTGGCTTGTCCCCGCTGCTAGCGTCGCCGCGGTACTCGACTTTTCCACAGTGGAACCCGCGCTGACGTGTCGATGCACATTGTGTGGATAACCATGTGGAGCAACGGAGGTATCACGGATGGGTGAGGCGCCAGATCGGGCTGATGACGACGAGCTCAACTCCCACTGGCGACAGGCGATCGACACCCTCTCCCCCGGGGCCAAGGTCTGGGTCTTCAACGCCACACCCCTCAGCCTTCACAACGGCATCCTCATCGTCGCGGTCCGCGACGACCTCACACGAGCGCAGCTCGAGTCCCGCGTCCGGCCGGCTCTCGAGAACGCCCTCGCCAAGTCGCTCGGCCAGGAGATCCGGCTCATCGTCACGATCGATCCGTCCGAGGTCGAGACGCTCAGCCGTGGAGCCCTCAGCAGCCAAGACGACATGTCGACAAATCTACTTTCGCAACCAGAGATGTCGGAGGAGGTCGACCTCGCCGAGCTCGATGACGAGGAGGACGACGACGCCTTCGTCCCCAGCTGGGCGCAGCGCACCAACGTCGTCCCCCTCAAGCGCGGCACGGCCGCCGAGGCCCGGCTCAATCCCCGTTACCTCTTCGAGAACTTCGTCATCGGATCGTCGAACCGCTTCGCCCACGCCGCCGCCGTCGCCGTCGCCGAGGCTCCCGGCAAGTCGTACAACCCGCTCGTCATCCACGGCGAGTCCGGGCTCGGCAAGACGCACCTCCTCCACGCCATCGGCCACTACGTCCTCAGCCTCTATCCCTCCTCGCGCGTCCGGTACGTCAACACCGAGGAGTTCACCAACGACGTCATCAACGCGATCCAGGAGCGCAAGACCGCGGAGCTGAAACGCAAGTACCGCGAGATCGACGTCCTGCTCGTCGACGACCTCCAGTTCCTGGAGAAGAAGGAGTCGACCCAGGCCGAGTTCTTCCACACCTTCAACGCGCTCCACAACGAGAACAAGCAGATCGTCATGACGTCCGACCGTCCGCCCAAGGCCCTCCGCACTCTGGAGGAGCGCCTGCGCAACCGGTTCGAGTGGGGCCTGCAGACCGAGACCCTGCCGCCCGACCTCGAGACCCGCATCGCCATCCTGCGCAAGAAGGCCGCCAACGAGAAGCTCACCGTGCCGGCCGACGTCATGGAGTTCATCGCCAGCCGGGTGCAGACCAACATCCGCGAGCTGGAGGGTGCGCTCATCCGGGCCACCGCGTTCGCCAATCTGCAGAAGACCACGGTCGACATGCAGCTGGCCCAGATGGTGCTCAAGGACCTCGTCGCCGAGGGCGAGGAGCCCGACATCACGATCGGCCAGATCATGGCCCAGACCGCGACCTACTCGGAGTTCTCCATCGACGAGCTCTGCGGCGCCAACCGCACCCGCAACCTGGTGCTGGCCCGGCAGATCGCGATGTACCTGTGCCGCGAGCTCACCGAGATGTCGCTGCCCAAGATCGGCCAGGAGTTCGGCGGCCGCGACCACACCACCGTGATGCACGCCGAGCGCAAGATCCGCAAGCTCATGGCCGAGAAGCACGCCGTCTACAACCAGGTCACCGAGCTCACGAACCGCATCAAGCAGCAAGCTCGGCAGTCCTGACCCCATGCCCGACACTTCAGACGCCGCGCCGCCTCGGTGCACAGCTGGGGACGACCTTGTGGGTAAGTCCACCAGATCAGTGGACATCCGCGTCGTCGCTTGTGAACTCATGGTGAACAGCACGTTTCGGTCCACAGGGCACGGGGCGCACCCCACCGTTCCACGCACAGGTCATCCACCGGGTCGAACCACCCGTCACCAGCGCGGATGGCAGTTGTGCACCGTTTCCACACTGGCTACTACGACTACTGTTCTTATAGATGTCAGAAGGCACCTTCAAAGTAGCTCTGACACCCGTGTGTGGACACGTATCCCAGCGGTTCCCCGCCCTACCTCGGGCACCCGTCGCGTGGCAGGATTCATCCCGACGGCTTCCGTCCTTCCGAAAGGTCCTCGTTCGTGAAATTCCGTATCGATCGCGACACGTTCGCCGACGCCGTCGCCTGGACCGCCCGCAGCCTCCCCAACCGACCCAGTGTCCCGGTGCTCGCCGGCCTGCTGATCGAGTCCTCCGGCGAGGGCCTCACGCTGTCCGGGTTCGACTACGAGACATCCACCCGCGCCACGCTGCCGGCCGAGGTCGCTGACGACGGCCGCGCGCTGGTGTCGGGTCGCCTGCTGTCGGAGATCGTCAAGTCGCTCCCGGCCAAGCCCATCGACGTCTCGCTCGACGGCACCAAGGTCCAGGTCGTCTGCGGCAGCGCCCGTTTCAGCCTCCAGACCATGCCGGTCGAGGAGTACCCGCAGCTGCCCGACATGCCCACGGCCACCGGCACGATCAAGGCTGATGAGTTCGCCACCGCAGTCGCTCAGGCCAGTGCGGCGGCCGGACGCGACGAGATGCTGCCCCTGCTCACCGGCGTTCGCCTCGAGCTCGAGGGGTCCACGATCTCGCTCATGGCCACCGACCGGTTCCGCGCCAGCCTGCGCGAGCTCAGCTGGTACCCCGAGCGTGCCGACCTGTCGGCCCAGGCACTGGTTCCCGCTCGGGTGCTCGGCGAGACCGCTCGCTCACTCGTGGCCGGCGGCGACATCACCATCGCGGTGGCGTCCGGCGACGCCGGCGACGGGCTGATCGGATTCGAGGGCATCGTCGGCAACGGTTCGCGACGCACCACCACTCGACTGCTCGAGGGCGACTTTCCGCGCGTCCGCCAGCTCTTCCAGGCCCAGGCCGAGACGGTTGCCTACGTCAGCACCCCGGACTTCGTCGACTCGGTCAAGCGGGTGTCGCTCGTCGCCGAGCGCAACACCCCGGTGCGGCTGACGTTCGCAGACGGGCAGCTGCTGCTCGAGGCCGGCAGCGGTGACGAGGCCCAGGCGTCGGAGTCGATCGAAGCCACGATCAACGGCCCCGACATCTCGATCGGGTTCAACCCCACCTACCTGCTGGAGGGACTCGGCGTCATGTCCGAGCCGGTCGTGCACCTGTCGTTCACCCAGCACACCAAGCCTGCCGCCATCTCGGGCGTCCAGGAGATCGGAGCCGACCCAGACGGCGCGTTCCGCTACCTGATCATGCCCGTGCGGCTGCAGAGCTGATGTCGGGAGGCACCATGCACATCGGTCTCGTCGGGCTCGGCAAGATGGGCGGCAACATGCGCACGCGCATGCGCAATGCCGGCCTCACCGTCATCGGATTCGACCGCGACCCCGAGCTCAGCGACGCCGGCTCCCTGGCCGAGATGGTCGAGCAGCTGCCCACCCCTGGGGGCACCTCCCGCTTGGGGGGGAAGGTCGTGTGGGTCATGGTGCCGGCCGGAGGCCCCACCCAGGCAGACGGTCGCCGAGCTGGGCGACCTGCTCTCCGAGGGCGACGTCGTCGTCGACGGCGGCAACTCCCGGTGGACCGACGACGAGAAGCACGCGGCCGAGCTCGCCGAGAAGAAGATCGGATTCGTCGACTGTGGCGTGAGCGGCGGCGTCTGGGGTCTCGACAACGGGTACGCCCTGATGGCAGGCGGCGACGCCGACGACATCGCCAAGGTGCAGCCGGCGTTCGACGCCCTTCGTCCCGACGAGTCGTCCGGCTTCGTCCATGCCGGCCGGGTCGGCGCGGGGCACTTCTCCAAGATGGTCCACAACGGCATCGAGTACGCCATGATGCAGGCCTACGCCGAGGGCTTCGAGCTGCTCGAGAAGGTCGACATGGTCGACGACGTCACCGCGGTCTTCGACTCATGGCGCACCGGCACGGTCGTCCGGTCCTGGCTGCTCGACCTCCTGGTCAACGCGCTCGAGAACGATCCCGGCCTCTCGAAGATCCGCGGCTACGCCGAGGACTCCGGCGAGGGTCGGTGGACGGTCGAGGCCGCCATCGACAACGCCGTGCCCGTGCACACCATCGCCGCGTCGTTGTTCGCGAGGTTCAGCTCCCGTCAGGACGAGTCACCGGCCATGAAGGCCGTCGCGGCCATGCGCCAGCAGTTCGGCGGACACGCGGTGCAGGCGGCCGAGGAGGTTGGCCTCGACGCCGCCGACCCCGACCCGTCCGACCCCGTCTAGGCCCATGTACGTCAGCCGGCTCGTGCTGCACGACTTCCGGTCGTACGCCGAGGCGGAGCTCGAGCTCGAACCAGGCCCGACCGCCTTCATCGGCGCGAACGGGCAGGGCAAGACCAACCTGGTCGAGGCGGTCGACTACGTCTCCAGACTGGACTCGCACCGGGTCTCGGGAGATGCGCCGCTCGTTCGGGTGGGCACCGACCAGGCGGTCGTCCGCCTCGAGGTCCGCCGCGACGACCGCACGGCCCTGCTGGAGGTCGAGATCACGCCCGGGCGGGCCAACCGGGCCCGCGTCAACGGATCACCGCTCCCGCGCACACGCGACGTCGTGGGCATCCTGCGCACGGTCATGTTCTCGCCCGACGACCTTGCGCTGGTCAAGGGCGACCCCTCCGACCGACGCCACTTCCTCGACGCCCTGCTGACGCTGCGCACGCCGCGGCTCGGCGGCGTCAAGGCCGACTACGACCGCGTGCTCAAGCAGCGCAACGCCCTGCTCAAGTCGGCACGCGGGCGGCAGGGCTCGGTCGACCTCTCCACCCTCGACATCTGGGACGACAAGCTGGCGACGCTGGGCGGCGAGCTCGTGGCACAGCGCTTGGCGCTGCTGGCCGACCTGGCCCCGTACCTGGCGTCGACGTACCTGGAGGTCGCGGCCGAGGCACCGTCCGACCGCCGTGACGTCCGCGCCATCTACAAGGCGTCCGTCGACCTGCCGGACGATGCGGTGGGCGACCCGGCGGCCGTGCGTGGGGCACTGCTGGCCGGCATCGAGCACCGCCGCCGCGACGAGCTCGAACGCGGCATCAGCCTCGTGGGCCCGCACCGCGACGAGGCGGTGCTCGAGATCGGCGACCTCCCAGCCAAGGGCTACGCGAGCCATGGCGAGTCCTGGTCGCTGGCGCTGGCGCTGCGGCTGGCGTCGTTCGCGCTGCTGCGCGAGGAGGGCGACGACCCGGTGCTCATCCTCGACGACGTCTTCGCCGAGCTCGACCAGGGCCGGCGTGAGCAGCTCGCCGCGCTCGTGGACGACGCCGAGCAGGTGCTGGTCACCGCCGCGGTGGCCGACGACGTGCCCAAGTCGCTGCTCGGCCGTCGGTTCCGCGTCGAGGGAGGACGGGTCCAGCATGACTGAGCCTCCCCGTCCCGACGACACCCCTGACGCCACCGCTCCTGACACATCCGGGGACGAGCCCGACGCCCTCGGCCTGGCCCGCGACATCGCCGACTCCTACCGTGGCGGCACTCCGACCGGGCCACCGCGCCGCCGCCGTCCAGCTCCCACGTCCCCGCGTCGCGCCAAGCGCGACGATCCCGCCCGCCTCGCCGACGTGCTCGGCGAGATGACACGCGAACGCGGCTGGGACGAGCGCATCCAGGCGCAGCGCGTCTTCACCGACTGGGCCGGCATCGTCGGACCGGAGATCGCTGCCCACTCCCGTGTGGAGGCGTTCGAGGACGGCATCGTGTCGATCACCACCGACTCCACCGCCTGGGCCAAGGAGCTGAAGCTCTTGGCGGCCCGGGTGGTGCACCGCCTGAACGACGAGCTGGGGCACGGCACCGTGCTGCGCATCGAGGTGCGCGGGCCACAGGCGCCGTCGTGGAAGAAGGGCATCCGCACGATCCGCAACGCCCGGGGACCCCGAGACACCTACGGCTAGGCCTTGGCCGGCGAGATGCGCTCCATCAGGGCGACGGTGAGGGCTGTCGCGAGTGCGAGCACGCCGAGCACGACGGTGGCCTCGGCGAAGCCGCTCCAGCCGAACGCCGGACGGACGCCGATGGCGACGAGCATCACGAGCGCGACCGCTGCTCCGACCACCGATCCGATCAGCACACCGGGTGCCGAGTGATGCGTCCCGCCGGCGTAGATCGCCCCGACGGCGGTCCAGGCGAGACACACGGCCAAGGCGGCCACGATGTCGGCCGGACGATGCCAGCCCGCGACGACGGTCGACGCCCCAGTGAGCATCACGGCGAACGCACCGGGCAGAACGACCACGAGGCGCAGGGCCCGCGGTGCCACCAGCAGCAGTGCGCCGACCGAGCCGGCGACCACGGTGGTGTGGCCGCTCGGGAGGCTGTTGGGACCGATGAACTCGAACACCGATCGTTCGAGCACCACGTGCTTCAGCACCTGGGTGGTGAGGTTGGCGCCGGCGATGACGATGAGCGCGGCGACCGCCAGGCGGATGCGTCCGCGCATGATCGCCAGCACCACGCACGCCACCGAGACGGCCAGCACCGCACCGATCGACACGCGGCCGAGCAGACTCAGCAGGGTCACTTCGGCGTTGCCGCCCGCCACGACGGTCGTCATCGCCCGGTGGTCGAGAGCTTGTCCGCCACTGGTGCGCAGGGCCACCAGGGCCACGACCACGAACACGCCGACGGCACCCACGCCGGCGGCCAGCGGGGCCGCGACGGATTCGCGTCGAAGGGCGGTGAAGCTCATTCCTCCACGATGACGGATCGCACCAACGCGTCGACGAGCGGGGCGCCGATCTGAGCGGTTTTCAGTGGTCTCAGCCGTACGGGGCATGAGGAGAGGCCCCACGAGCACGTCTCAGACCCGCTCCTGAGGCGCTCAGGGCCATCTGAGCGGCCGTTCACGTCGATCGACACAGACCCACCAACGCTGAGACGCACATAACGCCCCGTATACTGGATTGGTGCCCAAGAAGTCTGATCCAGCGCCCACTCCCGACGATGCCACCTACGACGCCAGCGACATCCAGCTGCTCGAGGGTCTGGAGGCGGTCCGCAAACGACCCGGCATGTACATCGGCTCCACGGGAGAGCGCGGCCTGCACCACCTGGTCTACGAGGTCGTCGACAACTCCGTCGACGAGGCCCTCGCCGGACACGCCAGCCACATCGAGGTGACGCTGCAGCCCGACGGTGGTGTGCGGGTCGTCGACGACGGCCGCGGCATCCCCGTCGACGAGCACCCGGTCGAGAAGATGCCCGCCGTCACCCTCGTCCTCACGTCCCTGCACGCCGGCGGAAAGTTCGGCGGCGGCGGCTACAAGGTGTCCGGCGGCCTGCACGGTGTCGGCGTCTCGGTGGTCAACGCGCTCAGCTCGCGGCTCGACGTCGACATCCGGCGCGACGGCTACCGCTGGACCCAGAGCTTCACCTACGGCGTGCCGGACGCACCGCTGAAGCGTCACGAGAAGACCACGGACACCGGCACCACCACCACGTTCTACGCCAGCGACACGATCTTCGAGACCACCGAGTACTCCTACGAGACGCTCAAGACGCGGTTCCGCGAGATGGCGTTCCTCAACAAGGGACTCGAGCTGGTGCTGAAGGACGAGCGTGAGCACCCGGCCGACGCACCGGCCGACGCCCCCGACATCGACCAGATCGAGCGTGAGGTCGCGTTCCGCTACGACGGCGGACTCGTCGACTACGTCGACCACATCAACTCCGGCGCCAAGTCGCCGTTGCACCGCGAGGTCATCGCGCTCGAGCGCGAAGCAGTCGGCGACGGCATGTCGCTCGAGATCGCCATGCAGTGGAACGTCACCTATGCCGAGTCGGTGCACACGTTCGCCAACACCATCAACACGCACGAGGGCGGCACCCACGAGGAGGGCTTCCGCACGGCTCTGACTCGTACGGTCAACCGCTTCGCCGAGCTGCAGGGCCTCATCAAGAAGAAGGAGGACGCGCTCACCGGCGACGACATCCGCGAGGGCCTCACCGCCATCGTGTCGGTCAAGCTGGCCAACCCGCAGTTCGAGGGCCAGACCAAGACCAAGCTGGGCAACACCGAGGCGCGCTCGTTCGTGCAGACGATGCTCAACGACGAGCTCGCCGCCTGGTTCGAGCGCAACCCGGGCGACGGCAAGCTCATCGTCCGCAAGTCCATCGACGCGGCGAGCGCCCGACTGGCGGCCCGCAAGGCCAAGGAGCTGGCCCGCAACCGCAAGGGCCTGCTCGGCGGCGGCGGCCTGCCCGGCAAGCTGTCCGACTGCCAGTCGCGCAATCCCGAAGAATGCGAGATCTTCATCGTCGAGGGCAACTCCGCCGGCGGCTCGGCCAAGGGCGGACGCGACCCGCGCACCCAGGCGATCCTCCCGCTGCGCGGCAAGATCCTCAACGTCGAGAAGGCGCGCATCGACAAGATCCTGCAGAACGCCGAGGTGCAGGCCATCATCTCCGCGCTCGGCACCGGCGTGCAGGAAGACTTCGACATCGACAAGCTGCGCTATCACAAGATCGTGCTCATGGCCGACGCCGACGTCGACGGCCAGCACATCTCCACGCTGCTGCTCACGTTGCTGTTCCGGTTCATGAAGCCGCTCATCGACGGCGGCTACGTCTACCTCGCCCAGCCGCCGCTCTACAAGATCAAGTGGACGAACGGCGCGCACGAGCTCGCCTACTCCGACCGCGAGCGCGACGCGCTGCTCGAGGTGGGACGCGAGGCCAATCGCCGCCTGCCGAAGGAAGCCCCGGTGCAGCGCTACAAGGGCCTCGGCGAGATGAACGACAACGAGCTGTGGGACACCACGATGGATCCCGACGCCCGCATCCTGCGCCAGGTCACGCTCGAGGACGCCGCGATGGCCGACGAGATGTTCACCATCCTCATGGGCGAGGACGTCGAGCAACGGCGCCACTTCATCCAGCGCAACGCCAAAGACGTCCGCTTCCTCGACATCTGACTGTTTCGACACCCGGGAGATCTGAACTGTGACCGAAACACCCATCGAGCGAGACCGCATCGAGCCCGTCGAGCTTCAGGTCGAGATGCAGCGCTCGTACATCGACTACGCCATGAGCGTCATCGTGTCGCGAGCGCTGCCCGACGTCCGCGACGGACTCAAGCCGGTGCACCGCCGCGTGCTCTACGCGATGTACGACGGCGGATACCGTCCCGACCGCGGCTTCAGCAAGTGCAGCCGCATCGTCGGCGACGTCATGGGCCAGTACCACCCGCACGGCGACACCGCGATCTACGACACCCTCGTCAGGCTGGCTCAGCCGTGGGTCATGCGCGCGCCGATGGTCTCGGGCCAGGGCAACTTCGGCTCGCCGGGCAACGACGGCGCGGCCGCCATGCGCTACACGGAGTGCAAGCTCGCGCCCATCGCCATGGAGATGGTGCGCGACATCGACGAGGACACCGTCGACTTCAAGCCCAACTACGACGGACGCTCGCAGGAGCCATCCGTCCTGCCGGCCCGCATCCCCAACCTGCTGGTCAACGGCTCGGCTGGCATCGCCGTCGGCATGGCCACCAACATCCCGCCGCACAATTTGCGCGAGGTCGCCGACGGCGTGCAATGGTCGCTGGAGCATCCGGAGGCCGGCCGCGAGGAGCTGCTCGAGGCTCTGATCGAGCGCATCAAGGGCCCTGACTTCCCCACGTCCGGGCTGATCGTCGGCACCCAGGGCATCCAGGACATGTACCGCTCAGGCCGCGGCTCGGTCACGATGCGTGCGGTCGTTGCGATCGAGGAGGACACGAAGGGACGCATCAGTCTCGTCGTCACCGAGCTGCCCTACCAGGTCAACCCCGACAACCTGGCCATCAAGATCGCCGAGCTCGCCGACTCCGGCCGCGTGCAGGGCATCGCCGAGGTTCGCGACGACTCCAGCTCGCGCACCGGCCGACGCCTGGTGATCGTGCTCAAGCGCGACGCGGTGGCCCGCGTGGTGCTCAACAACCTCTACAAGCACACCGAGCTCCAGACCAACTTCAGCGCCAACATGCTCGCGCTCGTCGACGACGTGCCCCGCACCCTCACGCTCGACGGCTTCATCACGAACTGGATCACGCACCAGATCACCGTCATCCGCCGCCGCACCGAGTACCGCCTCCGCAAGGCCGAGGAGCAGGCGCACATCTACCGCGGCTTGGTCAAGGCGCTCGACGCGCTCGACGAGGTCATCGCACTCATCCGGCGCAGCCCCACGGTCGACGAGGCCCGCACCGGCCTGATCGACTTCCTCGAGATCGACGAGGTGCAGGCCAACGCGATCCTGCAGATGCAGCTGCGACAGCTGGCCGCTCTGGAGCGTCAGAAGATCATCGACGCGCTGGCCAAGCTGGAGGAGGAGATCGCCGAGTACCAGGCCATCCTCGCCAGCGAGGACCGGCAGCGTTCCATCGTGGGCGAGGAGCTCTCCGCGATCGTCGAGAAGTTCGGCGAGGACCGGCGCAGCCAGATCATCGCGGCCGACGGCGACCTGTCGATGGAGGACCTCATCCCCGACGAGGAGGTCGTCGTCACCATCACCCGCGGCGGCTACGCCAAGCGCACGCGCACCGACCTCTACCGGGTGCAGAACCGCGGTGGCAAGGGCGTCCGTGGTGCGCAGCTGCGCGACGGCGACCTCGTCGAGCACCTGTTCCCGACCACCAGCCACCACTGGATCCTGTTCTTCACCACGGCTGGCCGCGTCTACCGCACGAAGGCATACCAGCTGCCCGAGGCCGGCCGCGACGCCAAGGGCGGGCACGTCGCGGGGCTGCTGTCGTTCCAGCCGGACGAGGAGATCGCCCAGGTTTTGGCGATCCGCGACTACGAGAACGCCCCGTACCTCGTGCTGGCCACGAAGCGGGGGCTGGTCAAGAAGACCCGGCTGTCCGACTACAACAGCCCGCGGCAGGCCGGCGTCATCGCCATCAACTTCCGCGCCGACGACGACGAGCTCATCGGTGCCGAGCTGGTGCGTCCCGACGACGACCTCCTCCTGATCTCCAGGAAGGCCCAGGCCATCCGGTTCCGGGCCGACGACCAGCAGCTCCGGCCGATGGGACGCGCCACGTCCGGCGTCACCGGCATGAAGTTCCGCTCCGACGACGAGCTGCTCTCGATGACGGTCATCCGCGCGCGCGACGCCGAGAAGGACACCGAGGACGTCCCGGCCGACGAGCTGCTCTACGTCTTCACGGTCACCGACGGCGGGTTCGCGAAGAAGACCACCATCGACCAGTACCGCCTGCAGGGACGCGGCGGCATCGGCATCAAGGCCATGCAGATCACCGAGAAGCGGGGGGTCCTGGTGGGGGGCCTGGTGCTCAGCGACACCGACGACGTCATCTCCGTCACGGAGGGCGGCCAGATCACGAGAAGTCTCGTTGCGGGTGTTCCCGCCAAGGGTCGTGGCACGATGGGGGTGAGCTTCGTCAAGTTCAAGGGTGACGACCGGGTGGTCACGATCGCACGCAACGCCGAGATCCCGACGGACGAGACGGATGAGAACGAAGCAGGCGAAGAGACCGAAGCAAGCGACGAGACCGACGACATCTCCGTAGAGCAGAACGAGTCGACCCAGCCAGACGAGGGGCAAGATCAGTGAGCAACCCGGACGACCAGGCGCCGAGCCGCTCTGCTCGGCAGGTCCCCCCCACCGGGACGCCGACGAAGAAGAAGAAGTCGGTCCAGCCGAAGAAGCCCCCGAACGCGGGCGGCCCTCCCAAGGGCAAGCCGCACGTCGTCGACCCGATCGACGCCGTGCGCACCGAGGCACCCCCGGCGCCCGCCGACAACCGCCGCAAGAACTCGGGTTCGGCCGCCACCACCGCCGTCATCCCGGCGATGAAGGAAGACGCCCCCAAGGTTGCCAGGCCGACGCCGAACTCGCGCCCGGAGCGCGCCCCGGCCCCTGCGGTCGCGCCCGGCCGCCGCGCGAGCCTGCGCCTGGTGCACGTCGAACCGTGGTCGGTCACCCGCCTGGCCTTCGTGGTCTCGGTGGCGATGATGATCGTCGCGGTCGTCGCGGTCTCGATCTTCTGGATCATCCTGAGCGTCACCGGCGTGTGGGGTCAGATCAACGACAGCGTCACGTCGGTGCTCAGTGACGACGGCGGCAGCTTCGACATCAAGGACTACCTCGGCTTCGGCCGGCTGTTCGGGCTCACCCTCGTGCTGTCGGCGATCAACGTCGTCCTGTTCACCGCCTTGGCGACGATCGGGGCCCATCTGTACAACCTCGCAGCACAGCTGCTGGGCGGCCTCGAGGTCACGTTCTCGGACGACTGACTCGATTCGTTTGGGGGGCGCGCCGTACGGTAACGTTGCGCGCTGTTGCGGGCCTATAGCTCAGCTTGGTTAGAGCGCTTCCCTGATAAGGAAGAGGTCAGAGGTTCAAGTCCTCTTAGGCCCACTCCACCCACCTCGAGTCCCGGAGGCTCACATGAAGAAGATTGTCGTTCTGGCCGCTGCTGCAGCAGGTGTGGCCTGGGCTGTGAGCAAGTCGAAGTCGGCCAAGAAGCCGGCGGCCCAGCCGAACGACGCCTGGGCCAAGGCCTCCGACCAGGTCTGACCTTTCCCGCTCGACCCGGTGTCGATGGACTGGGGGCTGTGGCGCAATTGGTAGCGCACCTGCTTTGCAAGCAGGGGGTTAGGGGTTCGAGTCCCCTCAGCTCCACCGCAACGTCTTCCTGATCGCCTCCTCTGGATGGGGCGGTATCTCGAGCGGTCGCCGACGACGTCTGCACGCCCGCTTGTCATTTACCCCATGGGGGTATACGGTACAAATACCGGAGGGGGGTATCAGTACCGAACCCCCAGAGTTGAAGGGAACGCCATGAGCCAGACCGAGCCGACCACCAGCCACGAGCACGGCTACATCGCCAACGACTCCAAGGGCGACTATCTCAAGCGGCTCCGACGCATCGAGGGCCAGGCCCGGGGGCTGCAGCGGATGGTCGAGGAGGAGCAGTACTGCATCGACATCCTCACCCAGGTATCGGCGATGACGAAGGCCCTGCAATCGGTGGCGCTCGGCCTGCTCGACGAGCACCTGAACCACTGCGTGGTCGATGCCGCTCGCGAGGGCGGCCCCGAGGCCGACATCAAGGTCAAGGAAGCCTCCGACGCCATCGCCCGACTCGTCCGGTCCTGATCCAACCGCATTCACGAAGGAGAACATCATGAGCCAGACCGACACCTACACCGTCGCCGGCATGACCTGCGCGCACTGCGTCGCCTCGGTTCGTGAAGAGGTCCAGGAGATCCCCGGCGTCCAGGACGTCGACGTGGTCCTCGAGACCGGTGCCCTGAACATCACCAGCGCCGAGCCGATCGATGGGGCGGCCGTCAAGGCTGCGGTCGAAGAGGCCGGCTACCAGCTCGCATGAACACCGCAACCCGGGTCACCGGCTTCCTCGTCGCCCTCGCCGCCGTCTTCGGTGTGGCGCTGGGCGTCGGGAAGGCGGTCGGGCCGGAATCCGAACCAGCACCCGTCGCGCACGACAGCCACGAGGCCACCACCGCGTCAGCGGCAGTCGAAGGCCGGCACACCAGGAGGGCTGATGGTCTCCCAGGACGGCTACACCTTCTCCCTCGCCGACCGTCAGGCCACGCCTGGCCGCGACGTCGGCGTCTCCTTCACCATCGACGGCCCGGATGGCAAGCCGGTCACCGAGTACGACGTCGAGCACGAGAAGCGCCTGCACCTGATCGCGGTTCGCCGTGACTTCACCGGCTTCCAGCACGTCCACCCCGAGCTCGACTCGCACGGTGTGTGGTCGACGGAGCTCGACCTCACCGCCGGTCAGTGGCGACTGTTCGCCGACTTCAAGGCCACCGAGGCCGACGCCGTCACGCTGGGTGCGGACCTGGCCGTCGACGGCGACTACCAGCCGGACACGACCGTGACTGAGACTCGCACCGCGAAGGTCGACGGCTACACCGTCACGCTCGACGGGGACCTCAAAGCGGGCGCCGATGCCAAGCTGACCCTGGCCGTGTCGCGCGACGGCAAGCCGGTCACGGACCTGCAGCCGTACCTCGGCGCCTACGGCCACCTCGTCTCCCTGCGCGGTGGAGACCTGGCCTATCTCCACGTCCATCCCGACGGCACTCCCGGAGACGGCACGACGCAGCCGGGACCGAAGGTCGTCTTCTACGCTGCGGTTCCCAGCGCCGGGACCTATCACCTGTACCTGGACTTCCGTCACGACGACAAGGTCCGCACGGCGGCCTTCACCGTGAGTACCGCGGGCCACGAGAGCCCTGCGGCGGATGGCGAGGAGGCCGATGACCATGGCCACTGACGTGGAGCTGGCGATCACCGGGATGACCTGCGCGTCCTGCGCCAACCGCATCGAGCGCAAGCTGAACAAGCTCGACGGCGTTGTCGCCACCGTGAACTACGCCACCGAGAAGGCGAAGGTCACCTTCCCCGCGGAGGTCACGCCGGAGGCCCTGGTGGAGACGGTCGAGCAGGCCGGATACGGCGCCGCCCTCCCGCGGGCCGCTGCCGAGGATCCACGCGAGGAGGACGACCCCACTCGGTCGCTACGCCAGCGCCTGCTCGTCTCGGCCGTCCTGACGGTGCCGGTCATCGCGATGGCGATGATCCCGGCCCTCCAGTTCACCAACTGGCAGTGGCTCTCCCTGACGCTCGCCGCTCCGGTGGTCGTCTGGGGTGCCTGGCCGTTCCACCGGGCCGCCTGGGCCAACCTGCGGCACGGCACGTCGACGATGGACACCCTCATCTCCCTCGGGACGATCGCCGCCCTCGGCTGGTCGGTCTACGCCCTGTTCTGGGGCACGGCCGGCACACCCGGCATGACGCACCCGTTCGAGTTCTCGATCGAGCGGATGGACGGCGCCGGGAACATCTACTTCGAGGCCGCGGCAGGCGTCACGACGTTCATCCTGGCCGGCCGGTTCTTCGAGGTGCGCTCCAAGCGGCGCGCGGGTGCAGCGCTGCGAGCCCTCATGGAGCTGGGCGCCAAGGACGTGGCGGTGCTCCACGACGCTCCCGACGGCCCGGTCGAGGAACGCATCCCCAGCGAGCAGCTGACGGTCGGCATGCGGTTCGTCGTCCGGCCGGGAGAAAAGATCGCCACCGACGGGACGATCGAGGAAGGCGCCTCAGCCGTCGATGCCTCGATGCTCACCGGCGAGTCCGTCCCGGTCGAGGTCGGACCGGGTGACTCGGTCGTCGGAGCCACCGTCAACGCCGGCGGCCGGATCGTCGTGCGGGCCACCAAGGTCGGCTCAGACACCCAGCTCGCGCAGATGGCCCGACTCGTCGAGGACGCTCAGAACGGCAAGGCCCAGGCCCAACGGCTGGCCGACCGCATCTCGGGCTTCTTCGTCCCGGTCGTCATCGGCCTGGCCGTTGGAACCCTCGGCTTCTGGATCGGCAGCGGCGCCGGACTCGCGACAGCGGTCACGGCCGCCGTCGCGGTGCTGATCATCGCCTGCCCCTGTGCTCTCGGCCTGGCGACGCCGACCGCCCTGATGGTCGGCACGGGACGGGGCGCCCAGCTCGGCATCCTGATCAAGGGCCCCGAGGTGCTCGAGTCCACCCGCCGCGTCGACACCGTCGTGCTCGACAAGACCGGCACGGTCACCACCGGTCAGATGACGTTGGTCGACGTCGTCGCGGCCGACGGCGAGGACGTCGACGAGGTGCTGCGCCTGGCTGGTGCACTCGAGAACGCCTCCGAGCATCCGATCGCCCAAGCCATCGCGGCCGGCGCCCGCGAGCGCGTCGGGACGCTGCCGGTAGTCGAGGACTTCGCGAACGTCGAAGGCCTCGGCGTCCAGGGCATCGTCGAGGGTGCCGACACCACGCACGCCGTTCTCGTCGGACGCCCCAGCCTGTTGGCGGACTGGTCGCAGCACCTGACACCCGAGCTCGATCAGGCCTTCGCCCAGGCGCAGGAAGCCGGCGGAACCGCCGTCGCCGTCGGTTGGGACGGCGTTGCACGCGGCGTCCTCGTGGTCGCCGATGCCGTGAAGCCCACGTCGTCCGAGGCCATCGCGCAGCTGCGGGACCTGGGGCTTCGGCCGGTGCTGCTGACCGGTGACAACGCGACCGTTGCTCGAGCGGTGGCGGCCCAGGTCGGCATCGACGCGGAGTCCGTCATCGCCGACGTCCTGCCGGCCGACAAGGTCGACGTCGTCAAGCGGCTCCAGGCGGAGGGCAGCGTGGTCGCCATGGTCGGCGACGGCGTCAACGACGCTGCTGCGCTCGCGCAAGCCGACCTCGGCCTCGCCATGGGCACCGGCACCGACGTCGCGATCGAGGCCAGCGACCTGACCCTGGTCCGCGGCGACCTGCGCGTGGCGGCGGACGCCATCCGGCTGTCTCGTCGGACGCTGGGCACGATCAAGGGCAACCTGTTCTGGGCGTTCGCCTACAACATCGCCGCCCTGCCGCTGGCCGCTGCCGGGCTGCTCAACCCGATGCTCGCCGGCGCCGCCATGGCGCTTTCCTCGGTGTTCGTGGTCAGCAACAGCCTTCGCCTGCGCCGGTTCCGGTCGCTGACCCGGAGTTGACACCACCATTGGTAAGTCGTAACTTACCGTTCGTGGCAACTTACCTATCGGACGATGGACTCGACGCTTTGGGGGATCGCACCCGACGCGCCATCGTCGCCTGCTTGGCTCAAGGACCGATGGCTGTCGGTGAGCTTGCCGATGAGTTGCCGGTGAGCAGGCCGGCGGTCTCCCAGCACCTGAAGGTGTTGAAGGACGCTGGGCTGGTCACCGAGAAGGAGGCCGGCACCCGCCGGATCTATCGGCTCGACCCGGCAGGCGTGGGTGCGTTGCGTGATCAGCTCGACACGTTCTGGAACCGAGCGCTGGCCGGCTACGGAGACGTGGTCGACCAATCGACCGAGGAGAAGTCATGACCGAAACACAAGCCCCGGTGGTGCGCCGGGAGATCATCGTCGATGCGCCGGTGGCCACGGCCTTCAACGCTTTCGTCGAGCGCTTCGGCGAGTTCAAGCCCGCAGAGCACAACCTTCTGAAGGTACCGATCGCAGAAACCGTGTTCGAACCGCGAGTCGGCGGTCACATCATCGACCGCGGCGTCGACGGAAGCGAGTGCATGTGGGCTCGCGTCCTCTCCTACGATCCGCCAGACCGCGTCGTCTTCAGCTGGGACATCAGCCCACGGTGGGACATCGAGCTGGAGCCGGAGAACACCAGCGTGGTCGAGGTCCGGTTTGTTGCCGAGACCGATCAGCGCACACGTGTCGAGCTCGAGCATCGCGACATCGAACGTCACGGCCCGGGCTGGCAAGGCGTCGCTGGCGGCGTCGCCGACGATGCCGGCTGGCTGTTGTACCTGGCCCGATATGGAGAGCTCCTGTCTTCCCCGAGACCCGCCTGACCCACCTTCACCTCGCCAGGTGCTCGGCTCTGCGACGTCCCGAGGCCAGCAGCTCCCGGGGCGAGAGTTCTCGGCCGGCGACGAGCCGACCAGCGCCGTGCATGGTAGGGATGGACGATGGGGGACGCTGAGACGGACCGGCTGGCAGCCGAGTTCGAGGACGAACGACCGTCGCGCCTGTTGTCCGGCCGCATCGACGTCGTCGTCAACATCTGGTGCTTCCTGGTCGCGCTGTTCGTGCTCAAGCAGGTGTTCTGGCCGCTCGAGCTCGGCAACCAGTACTACCTGATCCTCTTCCTCGCCTCGACACTTCCACTCACCTTCCTGTGCTATCGATTCCGGGCGAGCCGTCAGGATCCGGACGACCGCACGAGCGCGGTCAACGCCACACCGCAGGACGACGATCCGGCCCCGCTCGACTGGGTCCTCGCCCTGGTGACGCTCGCGGTGGGCTTCTACCCGATCCTCCCGGTGGCGCAGACGTCGTACGGCTTCGGCGGCTTCACGGGCTTCCTCGACCGGCAGGGGTCGCTGCTGGCCCTGGACGTGGTGGCCGGGATGCTGCTGATGGTGCTCGTGCTCGAGGCGACGCGGCGCACCACCGGGCTCGTCCTGCCGATCGTCTGCCTGGTGTTCTTCGCCTACGCCTACTACGGCGGCTACCTCCCCATCTCCTGGTCGATCTCGCACATCGGCCTGAACATCGAGCAGATCGTGAACGCCCTCTACAACGAGGCGAGCGGGTTCTTCGGGGTGCCGCTCGACGTCGCCGCGACCTACATCGTGCTGTTCACGATCTACGGCGCGGTGCTGGAGAAGATGGGCGCCGGCCGGTTCTTCGTGGAGTTCTCGTTCTCGCTGTTCCGCAAGTCCGGCACGGCGCCAGGACGCACGGTGGCGACCTCCGGCTTCCTGCTCGGCACGGTGTCCGGATCCGGAACCGCCACGACGGTGACCCTGGGCTCGTTCGCCTGGCCGATCCTGAAGCGCGCCGGCTACCCGAAGGAAGCCGCCGGCGGCATGCTGGCGGCGTCCGGCATCGGCGCCATCCTGTCGCCACCGACGATGGGTGCCGCGGCGTTCATCATCGCGGAGTACCTCGGCGTCTCCTACATCTCGGTGCTGGGCTGGGCCGTCATCCCGACGCTGCTGTACTACCTCGGCATCTTCATCGCCGTCGAGATCGATGCCCGCCGGTTCGGCGCGCGCCGGGTGGAGCTGTCGATCGGGAGCCCGTGGCAGCTGCTCGCCCGCTCCGGCTACCACTTCATCAGCCTCGGGGTGATCGTCTTCTTCCTCGCGATCGACGTCCCGCCGTTCAAGGCGGTCGTCTACGCCACTGTCGTCGCCGCCCTGTTCGGGCTGGCGGAAGCGCTGCTGTCCCGCCGGCCCGTCGTCGACATCCTGGAGGAGGAGCCCGACGAGGAGCCGGAGCGGCTCTCGATGCAGGACTCGCTCCTGGCGTACGTCGCCCGCCTCTTCGACTCCCTCGCCGCGGGCATCCGGTCCTGTCTTCCCGTGATCGCCGTCTGTGCGGCAGCCGGGGTGATCACGTCGGTGATCGCCAAGACGGGGCTCGGCCAGATCCTGTCCGACCTGCTGATCAGCGCGGCGTCGGCTCTCTCGCCGAACGACGCGGTGCTGATCCTGCTGTCCGCGATCTTCGCGGCCGTGGCCATCCTCATCCTCGGGCTCGCCGTGCCCGTCACCGCGTCCTTCATCCTCAGCTGGGTGATCATCGGCCCGGCCCTGATCTCGCTCGGCGTCGACTCCCCAGCAGTGGCGATGTTCATCTTCTACTACGCGGTCCTCTCCGAGGTGTCGCCGCCGACCGCGCTCGCGGCGGTCGCGGCCTCGGCGATCACCGGTGGCAAGGTCATCCCGACGATGATGCAGGCGTGCAAGTACACGTTGCCGGCGTTCCTGGCGCCGCTGGCCTTCGTGGTCACCGACAACGGGCAGCTGCTCCTCGGACGCGGTGACATCGGCGGAGTGCTCGGCGCCACGGTCGTGTGTGGCCTCGCCGTGTGCGGCCT
This sequence comes from uncultured Actinomycetota bacterium, assembly GCA_963726885.1. Lineage (GTDB taxonomy): Bacteria > Actinomycetota > Actinomycetes > Propionibacteriales > Nocardioidaceae > Aeromicrobium. The sequence continues at coordinate 180,790 of CAVSDS010000015.1, forward strand.
GGCCGTCGCCACCACCGGCTGGATGCTGGGCCCGACACGCCCGGTCGAGCGTCTCCTCTGCCTGGGTGCGGCCCTGTTGCTGCTCTATCTCGTGCCCATGTCCATCGCGATCGGCGCCGGGATGCTCGCTGCCGCCATCGCCCTGCACCTCATGACCCGTGGCCGGAACCGATCCACGACCAACACCACCAGCTCGTCCGATCAATCTGAAGGAGTCCCCACATCATGAAGCGCCACCAACTCTCCGTGCTCACGGCCGCCTTGGCCATGGGCTTGACACTCACTGCGTGCGGAGGCCAGCGATCGGACTCGGGAGCCGGCTCCGACAGCGACACGGCCGGGTGTGATGCCGGCACCGGCCGGGTCAACATCGCCACCGGCAACTCCACCGGCGTCTACTACGTGGTCGGTGGTGGCCTCGCCAAGCTGATCAACGACGAGACCGAGCTCCAGGCCCGCTCGGCCGAGACCGGCGCGTCCGTGCAGAACATCCAGCAGGTCGCTGCCGGCGACTACGACATCGCGTTCTCGCTCGCCGACACCGCAGCCGATGCGGTGGAGGGCAAGGCGTCCTTCAAGGAGAAGCAGGACATCTCCACCATCGGGCGGATCTACTCCAACTACACCCAGGTCGTGGTGCGCAAGGACTCCGGCATCAACTCCGTCGAGGACTTCGCCGGCAAGGCGATCTCGACCGGCTCACCGCAGTCCGGCACCGAGGTGATCGCCCGGCGCCTCATCGAGGCGGCAGGCCTGAAGCAGGACGAGGTCAAGGCACAGCGACTCGACCTGACGAAGACGGGCGCCGGCATCAAGGACGGCAGCATCGACGGCCTCGTGTGGTCCGGCGGCCTGCCCACCCCGGAGCTCACCGACCTGTTCACCTCGGCCGGTGGTGACATCAAGTTCATCGACCCCACTCCGCTGCTCCCGGAGCTGAACAAGATCAGCGACGTCTACGAGGAGGGCGTGGTGCCGGCTGAGACGTATGAGCTGGCCGAGGATGCGCCGTCGATCGTGGTGCCCAACTTCCTGGTGGTGCGCAACGACATGGCGGACAACCTGGCCTGTGCACTGACCACGTTGGTCTACAGCAACGTCGACAAGCTGGCCCAGGTCCACCCGGCCGCCCAGGACATCAAGCTGGAGAACGCCACGGAGACCGATCCCGTCCCGGTCCACCCGGGCTCGGAGCGGGCGTTCGAGGAGCTCGACAAGTAGCGGGCGTCGAGGCTCAGTCGGAGGGTTCGCCGGCGGCGTAAGCGGCGGCGACCTTCTTCGGCACGCACATCCGCCAGGCGTCGACGAGCAGCTCCTCCAGCTCGTCGACGTCGATCTCGGCGAGGCGCAGCCGCACCCACTGGTAGCGCAGGTCGGAGTCGGCAGGCATGAGGAAGGTCGTGGGGTCGGAGGCCACGAGCGCCTCGCGTTCCTCGCGGGGGAACCCGAAGCCGAGCAGCGACTCGTCCGGGGAGACGGCGGCGAAGACGATGCTGCCGATCCGGAACTTGACGGAGTCGCGCACCATCGCCTCGTAGGCCCGCGGCAGGCCGAGCGCGATGCGACGGACGTCGTCGATCCCGGCCGGCATGCTCAGTTGATGTTGGAGGTGCTGCCCGTGCCTGTGCCGGTGCTGCTGGGTGGGGGCGGCGGCGGTGGCGGCTCGTGGGGATCGGAGGAGTCGTCGCTCCTGACCTTGGCGGCCACCTTGGAGCCGGCCGTGGACGCGGCGTCGGCGACCTTGCTGCCTGCCGCCGAGGCGGCATGCTTGGCGACGCCCTCGGCCTCGTGCACGCCCTGCTGCACGGGCTCGGAGTTCCACAGCTTCGACGACTGGCTCTTGATCTGCTCGTAGCGCTCGCGTCCGGCCTTGGTTCCGAGGACGTAGCCGGCGGCGGCGGCGCCGATCAGCAGCAACTTGTTCACGTGGACCACTCCTAGGTGCCTGTCGGTGTCTCTCTCGATCCTCACCCAGATCACCGGCAGTGTCATGTCGAGCGGCCGCCACCTCCCTTGGTCGGGAGATGGCGGCCGCTGCGGTGGCCGATCGTTCACTCGTCCGGCGACAGGACGTAGCGGGCACCCAGCGCCTTCGCCGCGACCACGGCGGCAGCAGCAGCGAGGATGACGTCCTTCAGCACGTACTGCGCCTCCAGGGTGGGGAAGAACCCCGGGAACATGTCGGCCGGGAACAGCACGACCGGCATCATGATGCCGACCAGCCAGCCGGCCATCGCGACAAGTCCGACGCGGAGGCCGATCCCGGTCAGCAACGTGAACCCGATGAACGCCTCCAAGACCGCCGTTGCCACGACGGCGACGGTGCCGGTGACCAGACCGAACGTCAGCACGTCGGTGGTGCGCATGACGAGGTCCTCTGCCGGGGAGGCGCCGGGGATGAATTTCAGCGACCCGAATCCGAGGATCACGGCGCCGAGGCTGACCCGCAGAGCGGTGACGCTGTGCGCCGTGAGCCAGACCGCGACCAGGCGGACGGCCCGATCGAGCGGCGATGCTGCGCCGGGCGGTGGGGTGGGAGGGACCGGTCGGGTGGGCCGACGGTCCGCGGTGATGGTTGACATGACGCTCTCTTTTCGGTTCCCGAGCCCGGTGTTGAGCTCATGACCCGACCCTCCCGGGGAACCGCCTGGAGATCGTCCGGCCTGGGGCGGCACTTCACCTGCCGTCGTGGAGGGTGCAGGAGAGTGCCGCGTACGCGCAGGGATGTAGCCGGCCGTACCTCTACTCGAGCGGAGCGCCGCCGAAGCTGATCTCGTTGCCGTCGGGATCGCGATAGGTGACATGGCGGACGCCGTTGTCGTAGGTCTCGCGCACATCGGGCTCGATGCCCCGCTCGGCGATCGCCGCGACACGATCCTCGAAGTCTTCGAGGAACAGCGTCAGCTGCGAGTGGCCGGCGTGCTGAGGTCGTTCGTCGATGTAGACGTAGCGATGCTCGGCGATCTCCCACACGGCCTCGGTGTCGTTGGGGAAGAAGCTCGGCTCACCGCCCCAGAAGCGCTCGTGCCACGGCAGGACGGCCGAGCGGTTGCTGACCGAGATCCCGGCGAAGAGGTCGACGGTCATGCTGGCGTGTCGTCGAGGACCTCGCGCAGCTTCGCCGCGAACGCCTCCGGCTCGCCCGCATACCCGAATTCGCCGCCCAGGAAGCCGCCGTGGTGGCTGGGGAAGACGACGGCCTGCCGGCCGAGGGTCGCGGCGGTCGCCTCTGCCGAGCGTCCGGTGAAGGTGTTCTGCGACTCGATTCCGACGGCGATCACGACGCGGGTGGGCGCAGCGTGCAGCCGGCGACGAGCCGACCGGCGCCGTGCATGGTAGGCATGAGCGATGGGGGACGCTGAGACGGACCGGCTGGCAGCCGAGTTCGAGGATGAACGACCGTCGCGCCTGTTGTCCGGCCGCATGGACGTCGTCGTCAACATCTGGTGCTTCCTGGTCGCCCTGTTCGTGCTCAAGCAGGTGTTCTGGCCGCTCGAGCTCGGCAACCAGTACTACCTGATCCTGTTCCTCGCCTCGACGCTTCCGCTCACCTTCCTGTGCTACCGGTTCCGGGCGAGCCGTCAGGACCCGGACGACCGCACGAGCGCGGTCAACGCCACGTCGCAGGACGACGATCCGGCACCTCTGGACTGGGTCCTCGCCCTGGTGACGCTCGCGGTGGGCTTCTACCCGATCATTCCGGTGGCGCAGACGTCGTACGGCTTCGGCGGCTTCACGGGCTTCCTCGACCGGCAGGGGTCGCTGCTGGCCCTCGACGTGGTGGCCGGGATGCTGCTGATGGTGCTCGTGCTCGAGGCGACGCGGCGCACGACCGGGCTCGTGCTGCCGATCGTCTGCCTGGTCTTCTTCGCCTACGCCTACTACGGCGGATTCCTCCCCATCTCCTGGTCGATCTCGCACATCGGCCTCAACATCGAGCAGATCGTGAACGCCCTCTACAACGAGGCGAGCGGGTTCTTCGGGGTTCCGCTCGACGTCGCCGCGACCTACATCGTGCTGTTCACGATCTACGGCGCGGTGCTGGAGAAGATGGGTGCCGGCCGGTTCTTCGTGGAGTTCTCGTTCGCGCTGTTCCGCAAGTCCGGCACGGCGCCCGGACGCACGGTGGCGACCTCCGGCTTCCTGCTCGGCACGGTGTCGGGATCCGGCACCGCCACGACGGTGACCCTGGGCTCGTTCGCCTGGCCGATCCTCAAGCGCGCCGGCTACCCGAAGGAGGCGGCCGGCGGCATGCTGGCGGCGTCCGGCATCGGCGCCATCCTGTCGCCCCCGACGATGGGTGCAGCGGCGTTCATCATCGCGGAGTACCTCGGCGTCTCCTACATCTCGGTGCTGGGCTGGGCCGTCATCCCGACCCTGCTGTACTACCTCGGCATCTTCATCGCGGTCGAGATCGATGCCCGCCGATTCGGCGCGCGTCGGGTGGAGCTGTCGATCGGGAGCCCGTGGCAGCTGCTCGCCCGCTCCGGCTACCACTTCATCAGCCTCGGGGTGATCGTCTTCTTCCTCGCGATCGACGTCCCGCCGTTCAAGGCGGTCGTCTACGCGACCGTCGTCGCCGCGCTGTTCGGGCTGGCGGAGGCGCTGCTGTCTCGTCGGCCGGTGGTCGACATCCTGGAGGAGGAGCCGGACGAGGATCAGAAGGGGAGCCCGAGCGGCTCTCGATGCAGGACTCCCTCCTGGCGTACGTCGGCCGCCTCTTCGACTCCCTCGCTGCGGGCATCCGGTCCTGCCTTCCCGTGATCGCGGTCTGCGCGGCGGCCGGGGTGATCACGTCGGTGATCGCCAAGACGGGGCTCGGCCAGATCCTGTCCGACCTGCTGATCAGCGCGGCATCGGCGCTCTCGCCGAACGACGCGGTGCTGATCCTGCTGTCCGCGATCTTCTCGGCCGTGGCCATCCTCATCCTCGGGCTCGCCGTGCCCGTCACCGCGTCCTTCATCCTCAGCTGGGTGATCATCGGCCCGGCCCTGATCTCGCTCGGCGTCGACTCCCCGGCGGTCGCGATGTTCATCTTCTACTACGCGGTCCTCTCCGAGGTGTCGCCGCCGACCGCGCTCGCGGCGGTCGCTGCCTCGGCGATCACCGGCGGCAAGGTCATCCCGACGATGATGCAGGCGTGCAAGTACACGCTGCCGGCGTTCCTGGCACCGCTGGCGTTCGTGGTGACCGACAACGGGCAGCTGCTCCTCGGACGCGGCGACATCGGCGGGGTGCTGGGCGCCACGGTGGTCTGCGGCCTCGCCGTGTGCGGCCTGGCCGTCGCCACCACCGGCTGGATGCTGGGCCCGACGCGCCCGGTCGAGCGTCTGCTCTGCCTGGGAGCGGCCCTGTTGCTGCTCTATCTCGTGCCCATGTCCATCGCGATCGGCGCCGGGATGCTTGCCGTTGCCATCGTCCTGCACCTCATCACCCGTGGCCGGAACCGGTCCACGACCAACACCACCAGCTCGTCCGATCAATCTGAAGGAGTCTCGACATCATGAAGCGCCACCAACTCTCCGTGCTCACGGCCGCCTTGGCCATGGGCTTGTCTCTCACTGCGTGCGGGGGCCAGCGATCGGACTCGGGAGCCGGCTCCGACAGCGACAAGGCCGGGTGCGATGCCGGCACCGGCCGGGTCAACATCGCCACCGGCAACTCCACCGGCGTCTACTACGTGGTCGGTGGTGGCCTCGCCAAGCTGATCAACGACGAGACCGAGCTCCAGGCCCGCTCGGCCGAGACCGGCGCGTCCGTGCAGAACATCCAGCAGGTCGCTGCCGGCGACTACGACATCGCGTTCTCGCTCGCCGACACCGCAGCCGATGCAGTGGAGGGCAAGGCGTCCTTCAAGGAGAAGCAGGACATCTCCACCATCGGGCGGATCTACTCCAACTACACCCAGGTCGTGGTGCGCAAGGACTCCGGCATCAACTCCGTGGAGGACTTCGCCGGCAAGGCGATCTCGACCGGTTCACCGCAGTCCGGCACCGAGGTGATCGCTCGGCGCCTCATCGAGGCGGCAGGCCTGAAGCAGGACGAGGTCAAGGCACAGCGACTCGACCTGACGAAGACGGGCGCCGGCATCAAGGACGGCAGCATCGACGGCCTCGTGTGGTCCGGCGGCCTGCCCACCCCGGAGCTCACCGACCTGTTCACCTCGGCCGGTGGTGACATCAAGTTCATCGACCCCACTCCGCTGCTCCCGGAGCTGAACAAGATCAGCGACGTCTACGAGGAGGGCGTGGTGCCGGCGGAGACGTACGAGCTGGCCGAGGATGCGCCGTCGATCGTGGTGCCCAACTTCCTGGTGGTGCGCAACGACATGGCGGACAACCTGGCCTGTGCACTGACCACGCTGGTCTACAGCAACACCGACAAGCTGGCCCAGGTCCACCCGGCCGCCCAGGACATCAAGCTGGAGAACGCCACGGAGACCGATCCCGTCCCGGTCCACCCGGGCTCGGAGCGGGCGTTCGAGGAGCTCGACAAGTAGCGGGCGCCGAGGCTCAGTCGGAGGGTTCGCCGGCGTCGTAGGCGGCGGCGACCTTCTTCGGCACGCACATCCGCCAGGCGTCGACGAGCAGCTCCTCCAGCTCGTCGACGTCGATCTCGGCGAGGCGCAGCCGCACCCACTGATAGCGCAGGTCGGAGTCGGCAGGCATGAGGAAGGTCGTGGGGTCGGAGGCGACGAGCGCCTCGCGTTCCTCGCGCGGGAACCCGAAGCCGAGCAGCGACTCGTCAGGGGAGACGGCGGCGAAGACGATGCTGCCGATCCGGAACTTGACTGAGTCGCGCACCATCGCCTCGTAGGCACGCGGCAGGCCGAGCGCGATGCGACGGACGTCGTCGATCCCGGCCGGCACGCTCAGTTGATGTTGGAGGTGCTGCCCGTGCCATCGGTGCCGGTGCTGCTGGGCGGGGGCGGCGGCGGTGGCGGCTCGTGGGGATCGGAGGAGTCGTCGCTCCTGACCTTGGCCGCCACCTTGGAGCCGGCCGTGGACGCGGCGTCGGCGACCTTGCTGCCCGCGGTCGACGCGGCATGCTTGGCGACGCCCTCGGCCTCGTGCACGCCCTGCTGCACGGGCTCGGAGTTCCACAGCTTCGACGACTGGCGCTTGATCTGCTCGTAGCGCTCGCGTCCGGCCTTGGTTCCGAGGACGTAGCCGGCAGCGGCGGCGCCGATCAGCAGCAACTTGTTCACGTGGACCACTCCTTGGTGCCTTGTCGATGTCTCTCTCGATCCTCACCCAGATCACCGACAGTGTCATGTCGAGCGGCCGCCACCTCCCTGGGTCGGGAGATGGCGGCCGCTGCGGTGGCCGGTCGTTCACTCGTCCGGCGTCAGGACGTAGCGGGCACCCAGCGCCTTCGCCGCGACCACGGCGGCGGCAGCAGCGAGGATGACGTCCTTCAGCACGTACTGCGCCTCCAGGGTGGGGAAGAACCCCGGGAACATGTCGGCCGGGAACAGCACGACCGGCATCATGATGCCGACCAGCCAGCCGGCCATCGCGACAAGTCCGACGCGGAGGCCGATCCCGGTCAGCAACGTGAACCCGATGAACGTCTCCAGGACCGCCGTCGCCACGACGGCGACGGTGCCGGTGACCAGACCGAACGTCAGCACGTCGGTGGTGCGCATGACGAGGTCCTCTGCCGGGGAGGCGCCGGGGATGAACTTCAGCGACCCGAACCCGAGGATCACGGCGCCGAGGCTGACCCGCAGAGCGGTGACGCTGTGTGCCGTGAGCCAGACCGCGACCAGGCGGACGACCCGCTCGAGCGGCGACGCTGTGCCGGGCGGTGGGGTGGGAGGGACCGGTCGGGTGGGCCGACGGTCCGCGGTGATGGTTGACATGACGCTCTCTTTTCGGTTCCCGAGCCCGGTGTTGAGCTCATGACCCGAGCCTCCCGGGGAACCGCCTGGAGATCGTCCGGCCAGGGGCGGCACTTCACCTGCCGTCGTGGAGGGTGCAGTGAGAGTGCTGCGTACGCGCAGTGGATGTAGCCGGACGTACCTCTACTCGAGCGGAGCGCCGCCGAAGCTGATCTCGTTGCCGTCGGGATCGCGATAGGTGACATGGCGGACGCCGTTGTCGTAGGTCTCGCGCACATCGGGCTCGATGCCCCGCTCGGCGATCGCGGCGACACGATCCTCGAAGTCTTCGAGGAACAGCGTCAGCTGCGAGTGACCGGCGTGCTGGGGTCGTTCGTCGATGTAGACGTAGCGATGCTCGGCGATCTCCCACACCGCCTCGGTGTCGTTGGGGAAGAAGCTCGGCTCACCGCCCCAGAAGCGTTCGTGCCACGGCAGGACGGCCGAGCGGCTGCTGACCGAGATCCCGGCGAAGAGGTCGACGGTCATGCTGGCGATGTCGTCGAGGACCTCGCGCAGCTTCGCCGCGAACGCCTCCGGCTCGCCCGCGTAGCCGAACTCGCCACCCAGGAAGCCGCCGTGGTGGCTGGGGAAGACGACGGCCTGCTGGCCGAGGGCCGCGGCGGTCGCTTCTGCCGCGCGACCGGTGAAGGTGTTCTGCGACTCGATTCCGACGGCGATCACGACGCGGGTGGGCGCAGCGTGCAGCGCGTCGACGTCGGGGTGGTAGTCGGTGATGGCATTCGAGACGCCGGACAGGAGCGGGTCGTCACGCGAGCCGTCGTCGTCCGTCGGCATGCCGAACTGCGCCGGATCGGGTGGCGGCTGGGCGGCGTACTCGTCCGTGTACTCGCCCTGCCAGGCCGTCATCGCCATGAACGCGGCCATCCCGGCTCCCCAGCCCTTCTCGTGATAGATCGCCTGGTAGGCCTGCTGTGCCGCGCGTGCCTGGTCGGCGTCCGGGAGCACGTCGATCAACGGTGGCTCGTGCGCCACGAGCGTGGTGACGTCGTCGGGATGGGCGGCGACGAGCGCCAGTGCCGTCACCGCTCCGCCGCTGCTCGCGAAGAGCTCCACAGGACCGGCGTCGAGGGCGGCGATCACGGCGTGGACGTCCTCCGCCTGCTGCTCGGGGGTGGTGTCGTTCCGGTCGTCGCTGCGGGTGCTGCGGCCCAGGCCGCGGGGGTCGAAGGTCACGACTGTTCGATCGGGGAGGTTCGAGGTGAGCGCGACGAAGCCGCTGGCGTCCATGGGATGGGCGATCATCATCAGCGGCGGGCGGCCGTCCTCGGCCGGCAGCGACCCGTGGACGTCGTAGGTCAGGACGGCGCCGGGCACGTCGAGCGTGTGGGTGGTGGTCATGGTGGCCCCGATCAGGTTGCGTGCTCACGAAGATAGCGGCCGAAGTGGGGCACCGTGAAGGCGATGCGGCCACGTTCGCCGGAGTAGATGAGGCCCTTCTTCATCAGGGTGTCGCGCGCCGGTGAGAGCGACTGCGGCTTGCGGCCGAGCAGGGCGGCGACCGCCGCGGTGGGCACAGAATCGGCGTCCGCGTGCTGCTCGGCGGCGTCGGCCATGGCCCGCAGGTACTCCCGCTCCCCGGGCGTCGCGCGGTCGTAGCGGGAGCCGAAGAATCCGACCGCCAGCTCGTTCTGGGCGGCGGGAGCGGCCACGGAGACGTCGTCGACGGTGACGGGACTGCGCGGCGCGAGCTCCCACACCTCCTTGCCGTAGGCCTGGATGAAGTACGGGTAGCCCCCGGTGGCATCGAACATGGCCTCGAGCGCGTCGGCGGTGAACTCGGCGCCCTCCTCCCGAGCGGGGGCGCTGAGTGCGAGGTCGGCGGCGGTGCGGTCGAGGCGGTCGATGCGCTGGTAGTGGAACAGTCGCTCGCTGTACGACTTGCTGGCCGAGAGCACCGACGGGAGGTGTGGCAGGCCCGCACCCACGACGATGACCGGCAGCGAGGCCTGGCCGATCTCGTGGCACGCTGCGCACAACGCGGACACGTCGTCGGGGCCGAGGTCCTGCATCTCGTCGATGAAGATCGCGACGCCTTTGCCGACGTCGGTGGCCAGCCCGCCGACGTCGCTGAGCAGCTCGACGAGGTCGATCTCGATGTCGCCGGAATCGGCGCGCCCGCGGACGGCGGGAGCGTCGATGCCGGGGTTCCAGCGGTCTCGCAGCTTGGCGTCCGGGCCGGCGTCGCGCTGGGCGAACGACTTGACGACTCCGAGCACGTGAGTGACGTCATCGGATTGCGGGTGGCTGAGCTCGCGGACGGCGGTGTGCACGGCCGAGCTGAGCGGGCGTCGCAGCGGCTGGTCAGGACGGGCCTCGAGCTTGCCGGTACCCCAGCCGGCACGGACCGCCGATGATCGCAGGGCGTTGAGCAGCACCGTCTTGCCCACGCCACGCAGGCCGGTGAGGATCAGCGAGCGCTCGGGGCGCCCTTTCGCGACGCGTTCGAGCACCACCTCGAAGGCATTCAGCTGCTCGTCACGTCCGGCCAGCTCGGGCGGACGCTGACCGGCGCCGGGGGCGTAGGGGTTGCGGATCGGGTCCATTCTCGCAGCGTATTGGCCTGTCTAGCCGATTCCCGATATTTCGCGATACAGCCCGATCGTGTCGTGACCGGGACATTTGCGGCGGTATGACGCGAGGCGTCAGACGTAGTTCCGAGTAGCCGCCCTCCGTGACGGCTATCGGCGCGTACCGTGTTGAGATGACCGACCGACCGCTGCGAGTCCCGTCAGGGGAGAACGTCGACGATGTGGTGAAACCGGTCCGAGACGAAGAGCTAACAGTCGACGCATCGGCCTGGGGAGCATGGGCCGAGTCGGCGCGATCCGCGACCGATAGGGGACGGCTATGGGGCCTGATCGCGGCGGTCTGTGCAGGGGGGCTCACGGCGGGCCTCGGGCTTCTCCGCCTGCCTTCTCACACCTCGTGGGCTGTGTTGCTCTTTGCGCCGGTCGTGGGATCGATTGGGGCGTGGATCGCCAAAGTCCAGGTGCGCGGCCGCCGCTTCGAATCAACCGCTGAAGAGATGCGCCGTCTAATGGTTCCCGGTCTTCTCCGCAGCCCTTCAAACGACGAGTTGCGCACGTTGGTCTCCACTGGGCACGTGATACTCCGACGGGAGTACACCGTGGCGCAGGTAGAGGATCGACTTGACCTTCAAGCCATACGCGTCCTCGAATACCCGCCTGAGCAGCTTCAGTGGGGCGGGGGCTCCGAATCGGGTGGACTGGCGCCGGGCGTAGGTGGGGGTTAGAACCCCTGGCTAATCGTCCCCCTCATCTCGGCAGATCCGCGCGCCGGCTCGCGGCGGTATGACGCATCAGTAGTGGACGGTTCTCAGTTCTAGCTCGGTCGGAAGAGCCTTGCATTTGCCTGTCGAGCGATACCGAAGCCAAGTATCAGAGAACCCAGCCAGATCGCGTCTAACGCCCAGCCGTCGAAACCGATCAGGCCGGCGAGGGCGCTGCCCAGCCCGGTTCACGCGAATACGATTGCGACTCCCACCAAGTAGAACGAGTGTGGATAGCCGTTGATCTGGTGATGGCACGATCCTGACACGCTGCCGGGAAGTTGGGACGTGATGCTCGGTCACGGCTTCTTGCGCGCCCCAGGACGTGCTGGTGCTTAGGCCGAATCTGGCGACGCCCCTCTTGTCGCTCGACCTCGTCGTGCAGCTCGATCATCGTGAGACCATCGGGGGCATGGGCAACCCGGCCACTGGGCCGAATCGGCGAAGAGCAGCATGTTTCATATTGGCTTCGACGGTTCTAGCAGCCAATCTCCTTCTTGGGCCACTCATTTTCCTTCTTGGGCCGCTCATTTCTGCGGGTTGGGTGGTCCGCGTAGTTGGGACTTTCTCAATTGTCAGCATGGTCGCGATCTTCTTCTTAGTGATCTGGAACTATCCATACGGATCCAACATCAGAGAGGGAGGGGCCTCGGCGATCATCACGCTTTTCGCGGCCGGTTCGACGTTCGTCGCACTTCTCTTGCTAGTCCTTTGGCCGAAAGAGGATGGATTCCCATTCGGAGCGGGGGCCTTACTAATGCTTAGCCTTCTGACGCTTGTTTTCAGCTCGCTGGCGGCCTGGAAGCCAAGCAGCGGCGCGACGCACAGCGAGCTGTCCTGAGAGACTTCCCGGAATGAGTAGTTCTAGCAGCTCAGTGCGACGTGGATTCCGCAACATTCTTGTGTTCAGCGGACGGGACACGCCAGCACAGTTCTGGCCCTTCGCTGGGGTGATACTCGGAGTCGTCCTCGTCGTGGGGAACCTGCTCTTCATACTTCTCGTGAGTGTCTCGACGGCGATCGGTTCATCGTCGGAGGAAGACCTCCAAAATGAACTCCCCAGTTTGATTCCGTTGATCGCATTAACGGCTTGCGGGGCTGCCTTCACGGCATTCGTCCTCGCCGCAGCAGTGACCCGTCGCCTTCACGACCGGAACCATCGCGGGGGCTGGGCGGTCATCCCGCTGGTGTTCCTGGGTGCTGGGCTCATCATGTTCGGGTTTGTGACAAAGAGTTTCGAGCGCACAGCAGATCCCGACCCCATGCTCTTCTTCATTGTCTTCGCAAACAACGTCGTCTATTTCGTCTGCCTAGCCTTTTTGGTTTGGCAACTCATCAGGTCCGGTACAAACGGCGAGAACCGATTCGGTGCCCCTGGGCAACCAGCATAGAAGGATCCCTGTTCGCGGCGGTAAGACGCATGTCCAATACTGTGCGGATCGCGGCAGATTGGGCTGATCGCATCAGGTCAGCCCGAACCACGCTCCAAGCACCACGGCGGCCAGGCTTCCGAACGCACCAAGGCCCACTCCGCGGTGCTGCGTCTTGAAGTCGTTCCACCAATCCTCCTCGTACATCCAGAAGAGGAGAACGGCGACGAGCATGGCGAGAATCTCGATGATGAGGCCGACTATCGCGAGGAGGATCGGGAGCCAACGAGCCATGCCGTCGGCCAAGCCAGCCGCGAGGGAGAAGTAAACAAGAAGGCTGGCGTAGTAGAGGACGCTGGCGCGAAATCTGCCCACGGAAACAGTGTTGCAGTCGGCGCTGGCCGTAGGGGCGGGCGATCGATGACTAAGCGCCGATGCGATCGAGATACTCCACTGCAGCCGCCAGGGGATCGGGGCGCTTGTCGAATCTTCGTCTCGCGATCTTGCCCAAGGCCTGGACGGCCATCGTCCGTGTGTCGCCGTCCGTTGAGCCGGAACGGATGAGACGCGCAATCACGGGAATGGCGTCCTTGCTTCGCATGTGACCGAGTGCCAGAAGAAGCGTGTCGCGTTCCTCGTGGGTGTCAGCACTTTGCAAAACGTTGATCAGACTGAGCTGAATCGAGCGATCCGTCGCACCGACCGACGCCAGCGCCCATGCGCCGTCTGCCCGCGCTTCAGGATCAGGATGGCGCAGCAGGTCTACGAGATACGGCACGGACTCGTGTCCCTTGGCTATGAGGCCCCAGTGCCCCTCAACCCGCTTGTGGAAGTCGAACGTCGAAATGCCCTCCAGATGCAGACGCGCGTAGGCCTCCGCGTGTCGGTGGAATGTCTTCAGGTCAGGACGCCCCTGGCTATCGACGGGATGTCGCTCGACAGCATCGCCCTTGCGTCTTCCTCGACGGCCAAACAACCACGCCATGAGGTGACGCTAGCGGCCGGTGCGCCGAACTAAGGGGCGATGGGGTCGCTGATTTGACAGTTTCAGTCATCGTCCAATGCGAGGTGAGTGGCGAGGCTCTGATCTGGTCCTGCGGGAGCGACCGCATCTGAGGATCCGGTCATTCGCTACGCCGACACGCGGTGGAATGACGCACCTCCGGATCGCCGCATGACAGGACGCACTGCGACCGACACAATCGCGGCATGGGGAAGAACGACGTCGACTTGAAACTCGGCGCTTCACCCTCGCTCATCACCGGCGAGTGGGCGTGGCCTATCCACGGCTTGCGCCATCCACCCACGGATGAGACAAGCGGGTGGTTCGTCTGGTCTGGTGAACTCTCGGATGCCGATGACTTTTTCGAGCCGTGGCACCAAGCCCACTTCGAAAAACGCTGGCCGAATCTCGCGCATCTCCTTGAGCTGCCCCCAGGATCCCGCTTCCTCGTCGCCCCGGGTCATGAGGATGTCTGGCGGGACGAGTCGCTCCTCGACGTTTGATTGGTTCAAGGTATGTAGGGGCGAGGTTTACCGCCGGCCGCCGAACTCCGAATGCCAATAGCGAGCGTTATCGCTGCCGACCCGCAGGATCGCATCCTCTTTGTGGGGTGCTGGCCATAGCTCAAGCTGGTAGTGGTCCAGCACTTCGTCCGCGAACTCATCTGCTGCGCCGGCGTCGCGTCCGCGAGCGCTAACCCGCAGGCGATAGGAGCCCGCCGGCAGCGCGAGCGGGCCTTCAGACTCACCGGCCCACGACATCCACTTCACCTCCGCACCTGAAGGGACTTCGATTGAGACCTCAACCGCGTCCTCCCACTGCGCGTCTGGCTCTAGGGGCTCGGTCGCCAAGGTCGAAATCCGTACATGGGACCCACCAGTTCTACGGCCCAGAATCACGTAGACGCCGTTTGAGTCGCCAGCGCCTACCAGGCCGTTCACCTGTTCCGAGAAGAATCGTTTGTGGTCGCCGTCAAAGCCGCCCTCGTGGGACCAGATGAGGTCGAGTTGGCCATAATCCGTGTGGATGACCTCGTCGAGGAGCAGCGATTCGACCATGTTCCAAGGCTATGTGCATTTGCCTCACAGGACGGAACTCGGCAGGAGCGGTCATTCATGCAGCACACTGGCGACACGGGGTTGGAAGCCAAGGGATTCGTGATGGGCATTGCCGTGTTCGTTGTGGACGGTCACGACATCGACCTTTACCCGGATGCCGAGGCCGCGGCGCTGGAAGTGGAGGGCTACGACGCCATGACCTTCGACTACTTCGGCGCAGACGGCACCGTTTACCACGCAAACGTCGAAGGACCTGAATCGGGACCCGTACGACTCCACCCTTCCCGTGAGACTCGGCTCGAGCACTTGGTCCAGCTACTCCGCGCAGAGGCGCAATACAGGGGCTTACCACTGCCGCCGGAGACTCCAGATTCACCCGAGGCGATTTCGGGCGCTGCTAGCCGCCCAACAGGAGAGGCGCCGACCTCGACGCCGGTGGTGGGCGCGGCTTGTCAGGTGAGTGACCCCTCGCGCATCAGGTCAGTACGCCTACTCGCGGCGGATTGACGCACCCGCCCGGATCGCGGCGACGCACTAGATAGCGCTCGTCTAAGACGTGTTCATTCGCGGTCGCAGGTGGGCCATCCGAGCGATTCGAGGCTATGTCGGAACCTTCGGGTGCGACCGGGGTTGAACAGTTTTGGAGCCGTGGTGCCCCCAATGAGATGGAATCGCACATTGGTCGTCCACCACAGGGGTAGCGCACGGTTTCGAACTCGACGACCTTGACTTGCGGTCGATCTAGAATGACGCGCTTTCGCAACCAAGGGTGCAGGCGGATCTGCTCGCGGGTCACATCGACACGATCCCAGAAGACTCCCTTTGTCCAGGGCGATGCGACAAGGGATCCTCGGAATCGCTGTGGAGTCGTCACGCACCGACCCTAAGGCGTGCAACAACAGCGACGGCTCAACGCGCCTAGCCCCAGCACCGGAGGGCTGGTCATCCCCACGGTGCCCACTTCTCTTCACGTTGCTTGGCGTACTCATCCCGATGACGGTAGAGGTCGACAAGGCAGTAGATGAAATAGCCGACCATGACGGGCAAGTAGATGACCGACGCCCACCACATCCGCTCGCCCACCGGATACACGTTCAACCCGTAGATGAACCAGATGGCGGGCACCAATAGGTACGCCATCAACCAGTACACGTCCTTGGCTGGCCTCAGTTCACGCTCACTTGGCGCAACGCGTGACGTAGCGTCAGAGGAACCTTCAAGACGCCCTAGAAGCCACCACACAACGGCGAACACCACAACCCCGGCCAGCACCACGACTGTTTGGCGTTGAAGGCCAGACACAACACCCACCAGGTAAAACACCAGCCCGACTACGAGCCCCTCGAGACCCATAAACGCTGCGAACCAGAACAGCGGGCGAGGCTTGGCGTCGGTCATATGTCGAGTGTCCAACATTCAGCCTCAGACGTGGGCGGTTCCCGAAGGCTCGCACGACCTTGCCCGTGAGCCACAGTGCACCGGACAGCGCGATCGGGATGACGAACCCGAACCACGAGAGCAGTCCTCACACGGAGACCGTAACCACCGGCCTTGTCACATTGCACGCACGTCAGCCGAACCGACGCCCGTTCGCGGCGGAATGACGCACCCCGCGGATGCTGGCAGATCGGACGGTACCGTCTGGCCATGGGCCACGATCCGATGGACGACCTGCCTGACGATTCGCGTCGCGAGGTTGTTGCCGCTGTGCGGGGTGCACTCGACGTCGACCAGGCAAGCGCCGAGGACATCGTCCGATCGACCGAACCGTTCTGGGACGCGATGGAGCGGGCTGGTGGGCTGGTCGACTCATGGGGTGGCGGCGAGTTCTGCTCCGTGTTGCCGCGGGTACTCGCGTTTATCCGCGAAGGGGCCTAGCAAACATCGCCTGCCGCTTGCAACTCGGTGAATCAAGACGCCGCAGCGCGACGGTATGACCCTAAGCCGGGATCGCGACAGGTGAGTGCGTTAGGACTGCGTGCCGAGCACTTCGTCGAGCCGAGCTTCGTAATCGTCATGCTCGAAGCCGCTTCCCATGAGCGTGTCTCGCCAGTCAAGTTGGACGAGCTCCAACTCTGCGAGGAACCGCTCGAAGCTGCCTTGGGAGCGGACGACTATCGCGGCCTGGATCCGCTCGGCTGACAGGGACGTGTCCGGCAATGCTGTCAGCCGGGAGACGACCTCGTCCGCCCGTGAGGGAGGGAAGTTCTGGCGAGTCTTGCGGTCAAGGCGGGCTGACGGAGCGGTCACGTCGTCATGATCCCACTGGGCTGCGTGGCCGTCGGCTTGTCAGCGGCAGATCCGGCAGATCCGGCCGATTCGCGGCGGTTTGACGCGGGTCGGCCGTCGCCCGGATCGCGGCATGAGCGTGCACTTTCTGGCACGGTGAGTTCATGCTCATCGAGCGCGTCGCCCAGTGGGGCGAAGCGACCTTCAGCGATCCCGCGTCGGCGAAGACTCTCGTTCAAGCGGAGTCCGCTCTCGGCCACGCGTTGCCGGAAGATCTTCGTGACCTGCTGGCCGAATCGGACGGAATCGAAGGCGAGTTTGGACTGGGTTTGCTGTGGAGTGCCGAACGAATTGCACACGATAATCGCGACTTTCGGATCAACACCGATCTTCGCGGGCTCTACATGCCCTTCGATGGAATCGTCTTCTTCGCTGACGCGGGCAATGGGGACCAGTTCGGGCTCAGTCTAAGTGGCAACAATGAGGTCTTCTGTTGGGATCACGAGGACGACAGTCGACGCTGGGTCGCAGCTTCCGTCATGACCTATCTCGAGGCCTGGATGACTGGCCGACTCACGGTCTGATCGCGGCAAATGCGGAAGCTTTCAAGACGGCAATCCGTTGAATCGAGGATGATTCGCGCTCTCATTGCTCGGCATCCTTGCAGGTGGCGCTGTCGTTCTGGCCCATTGTCGCGAGGTCGATGTCGGCGATCTCGTCCTTCTTCGGTCGCTCGATCTTCACCTCTTGTCCGAAGTCTCCGTACCTGATCCGCACCTCAAGCGAGGAGAGAAGATCGAACGCCTGCTGGGGGCTCATACCGTCACCGCTCAGCCCAGCCTTCCGAAGATCGCCGGCGGTGATGTCGCCAGACTGGAGCAGGTCGCCGCCGATGTACGAGGCCTCGGCGTACTTTCCGTCGACGACTGTGAGAACAACCGGGGCCAGGATCTTCTCGTCCCCGATCTTCTCCGCGAGCGCTATTGCCGCCTTTGGCATGGCTGCGCTAAAGGCGGCCGGGAGAGGTACGTCTGCGTTGATCCTGGTCGAGGCGTTCTTCAAGAATCCGCGCGAGGTCGGGTCTTTCAGAATCTCCGCCGCGGGGGGCGTGGAATACATCAGATCGGATGGCAGCGCGCTTGGATCGGTGACGCCTTGGGCGGCGGCCGCGTCGGACTGGTCGTATCGCATCCAGCACTTGCTGGCAGGACCAGCGGAAACGCGGGCGAACGCTTCATCCTTGAACGTGAGGGACCGAACGGTGAAGCCATCCGGAAAATCGGGCGACCGAGTAGTCAACGCCTGTCTAACGAAAGGTTCGTTGAGGTCAAACTCGCCCTCGATGGTCATGCCCATCCCAGTCACCTCGATGGCGAAGCTGCCTGTGCCTCGTCGTTCATGTGCTTCGTCGCCAAGTCGAGGGCCTTCTGCGGATCCCCGGGTTGGCGACGTTCTGATCGATTTGGTGGTTCCTCGGCTCCACAGTTCGCCAATACAAGGGTCGTGATGGTCGCCAGCACGACCATGCCGATGCGTCGCGCACTGGAATGCGTGGCTGTGTCATGTTTTTGCATTCCCGAGAGCCCCCGTTGTAGGTCGGCCGCGCCGCGCGGCCGGAGCCATCCTACGGACGTTGGCACGCAGCCCAGGCCGAATCCATCAGACGGTCGAGATCAATTCGCCGGCTGGCGAACTCTCCGGTTGACTCTCGCGTCAATCTGGGCGGAATGATGTTCCCTGCTCGGTC
>CAVSDS010000016.1:0-124608 GCA_963726885.1 uncultured Actinomycetota bacterium
ATGAGTCCCGGCTCCCGGGCCAACGCCCAGACCTTCGGGCTGGTGGCCATCTACATCGTCTACATGATCGCCTTCCAGCAGTCGATGACCCAGCTGTTCCCGTTCGCCATGGGCTTGAGCGCGACCAGGCGCACCTTCTACGCAGCGCTTGCGACGTTCGCCGTCGCCCAGTCGCTCGCCCTCGGTCTGGTGCTCTACCTGCTCCTGCTCGTCGAGCGGGCCACCAGTGGTTGGTACGTCGACGTCGAGTTCTTCGACCTGGGCTTCCTCCGTGCAGGGAACCCGATCGCCCAGGTGCTGGTGTTCGCGGTGCCGCTCCTGCTGGTGGCCGCGGTCGGAGCCTTCAGCGGCTCGGTGACCAAGCGTTGGGGCCCGAATGGCGTCTTCGGCCTGCTGCTGGGCTCGGTCCTGGTTGCCGGGCTGTTCGTGGCCGTGGTGACCTGGCGGGAGAGCTGGACGACCATCTGGAACTGGTTCGCCGAGCAGTCTGCCGGCTCGTTGTTCGCCGGCTGGGCGCTCCTGCCCGCCGTCTTGCTGCTGGCGGCCGGTTTTACCGTGATCCGTCGCGCGGTGCCATGAACCGGTGAGGCACGAGAGGTGGCACGCCGTGCGAGAGAGTGGGCCGATGGTCGCCCGCCGACAGCTGTGGTTCATCGCACTGGTGCAGGTGCTGGCGATGTCGATGTGGTTCTCGGCGTCAGCGGTCAGTGGCTCACTCGCCCGGGAATGGGCGCTCACCAGCACCGGCGAGAGCCTGCTCACCACGTCGGTCCAGCTGGGATTCGTGGCGGGCGCCGTCGCGTCGGCGGTGCTCAACCTCGCCGACCGGGTGCGGCCGCACGTGTTGATGGCGGCCGCGGCGATGACGGGCGCTGGACTGAACGCCGGTGTGGCGTTGTTCAGCGACGGCCTGGGGAGCGCATTGCTGCTGCGTTTCCTCACCGGGGTCGCGTTGGCCGGCGTGTATCCCGTGGGCATGAAGGTGATGACCACCTGGTTCGCGCGCGGTCGTGGTCTCGCCCTCGGAATCATGGTGGGAGCGCTGACGATCGGCTCCGCGTCACCACATCTGATCCGTTCGGCGGAGAGCCTCTCGTGGCGCCCGGTTCTTCTCACCTCCAGCGTCCTGGCACTGCTCGGCGGCCTCATCGCCGTGGGCCTCGTTCGCACCGGACCGCACCACACGCCCACCCCACCGTTCGATCCTCGGTACGTCCTGCGCATGTTCCGCGACCGTCGTCAGCGCCTGATCAATGTCGGCTACCTCGGCCACATGTGGGAGCTGTACGCCCTGTGGGCCTGGCTCCCGACCTTCGTCGCCGCGAGCCTTGCGGCCAGGCAGCAGGGTGCCACGGACTCGTCGGTAGTCGCGTGGCTGACCTTTGTCTCGATCGGTCTCGCCGGCGCGCTGGGGTGCGTGCTCGCCGGTCGAAGCGCCGGGAGAATCGGTTCGCTCCGTGTCGCCCGAGTCGCCCTGGCGACCAGCGGCTTGTGCTGCCTGGTGTCTCCACTCGTCTTCGGCGCTCATCCGGCGATGCTGGTCGCGCTGCTGATGGTCTGGGGTGCGTCGGTGATCGCCGACTCCGCCCAGTTCTCATCCGCCTTGTCCGAGGCCGCCGACGAGGGCTACGTCGGTACGGCACTGACCGCCCAGACGGCGCTCGGGTTCACCCTCACGATCGTGACGATCCAGCTCGTGCCCGTGGTCGCCGACCTGACCGGGTGGCGGCTGGCGTTGGTCTTCCTCGCCGTCGGTCCGGTGCTCGGCACGTGGAGCACCTCTCGGCTCCTGCGAAGTGCATGACGAGCTTGCTCACGTGGGTCCGGCGTTCCTCCGGCGTTTGTCGCGGCTGACGGTGTCTGATGGACACCTAGCCAGGAGGTTCCGTCATGTCGATGTTCACGTGGGATCTGGTCGATCCTGCACCCGGCGAGCCGGTTGCGCCGCACCAGAGACTCAACTGGGGCAAGACCGCCGGGCTCGGCGCCCAGCACGTCATCGCCATGTTCGGGGCCACGTTCGTGTTCCCGATCATCATGGGCCTCAACCCCAACCTCGCGATCATGATGAGCGGCATCGCCACGATCTGCTTCCTGCTGATCGTCAAGGGCAAGGTGCCGAGCTACCTCGGCACGTCGGCGTCCTTCGTCGGCGGCGCCAGCGCCATCTACGCCCAGAGCGGGGGACCGGCCGACGTCACCGGAGCGATCCTGATCTCCGGTGTCGTGCTGGCACTGGTGGGCGTCGTGATCCACGTGCTCGGAGCGGAGTCCGTCAACCGGGTGCTGCCGCCGGTCGTCACCGGTGCGGTCGTCATGCTGATCGGCTTCAACCTGGCCGGCGTGGCCACCGACGTCTACCTTCCGGCCGATCCCTGGATCGGGTTGCTGACCATGCTGGCGGTGATCCTGATGGCGGTGGGGCTGCGCGGCTTCGCCGGCCGGATCGCGATCTTCCTCGGCCTGATCTTCGGGTATGTGGCGTCCTGGCTCGCCGACCAGGTGTTCGGCCAGATCACGTCGGTGACCCCGTCGTCAGGAGGCGAGGCGATCGCCCATGACCGGGTGGACTGGGCGCTGGTCAAGAGTGCCGAGTGGCTCGGGTTCCCGAGCCAGACCGCTGACGGGCTGGTCGGCAACCAGGGCCAGCTGGGCAACCTCGACGCGGTCGGGTGGCACCTGCCGTCGTTCTCGGTGACGTTCGCCCTGCTCGCGATGCCCGCGGTGATCGCTCTCGTGGCCGAGAACATCGGACACGTCAAGGCGGTCTCCGGCATGACCGGCGTCGACCTCGACCCGTACGTCGGGCGGGCGGTGGCCGCCGACGGCGTCGCCACCGTCCTCACCTCCACGGTCGGCGGCTCGCCGACGACGACGTACGCCGAGAACATCGGCGTCATGGCCGCCACCCGCGTCTACTCGACCGCGGCCTACTACGTAGCGGCGGTGGTGGCGATCCTGCTGGGGTTCGTGCCGAAGTTCGGGCAGGCCGTGGCCGCGACGCCATCGGGCGTCCTGGCCGGCATCACGCTCGTGCTCTACGGCATGATCGGGCTGCTCGGCGCGAAGATCTGGATCGACAACCACGTCAGCTTCGCCGACCCGATCAACCTCGTGCCGATCTCGGCCGGCCTGATCATCGGCATCGGCTACGACACCACCGGGTTCTTCTCCGTCACGGACGACTTCACGCTGGGTGGCATCGCGTTGGGCACGATCGTGATCGTGGCCGGCTATCACCTCGCCAAGGTGTTCGCCCCGAAAGGACACGAGGGCGCCGTGATGGCCGTGGGCGACACGGGCGTCGACGGCGTAGACGGCGTAGACGGCTGACTGCGGCCGCCCTAGCCTTGTAGTCGTCTGAACTTCTACGCCGGGAAGGGAGATCGAACATGACCCCGGATTCTCAATCGTTCGAACCTCAAGAGTTTCTCGCCAGCCTTGAGCGGGATGAGATCAGCCGTCCCATGGTGGTGCGCGGCATGGCCAAGAAGTCCGACGACGACGAGTACTTGCAATTCGCGCCCGGGTCGAGATGCTCGAACTGGATCCAGATCCCGCTCGCGAGCATCGAGTCAGTGGAGGTCGTGGACGTCGTGCCCTGCAAGGACCACACGCATCCGCTCGTCAACCTACGCCTCAAGTCCCCCGAGACCAGCGAGGGAAAGTTGTACGCAGCACTCGCTCAGAACGGACCGACCCGGTCGCCTGGGCGACGCGGGTCGCCCGGGAGTGTGCGAGGGCGCAGGCTGATTCGGGGCGAACGCCCCGCAGATCGGCCGATGAGGAAGGAACCCGGCAACGCCAGGCCAGCGGCATCGGATTGGGAGTGGTGCGACTCCTTGCCCGAATACGAGATGGACGATGACGGCAACATCTACTGCATGGATTGGTGCTGGGAGTCCGAGCACACTGCCGTCTACTCGCAGTGCTGATCGCCCTCACCGTGACTCGTCGCACGACAGATATCGTGTGCCCCGCTCCTCGCGGGTCCAGGTGACGTCGGTGACCCCGGCGGCGCTGAGCTCGCGATGGAGCACCTTGTGCGTCGCGGTGCGGGGGAGGTCGTCGACCACCCTGACGTAGCGCGGTCGCGCCTTCGGTGACAGGTCGCGCTGCTCGTCCAAGAAGCGCTCGAGCTCGTCCGGGGCGAGGTCGCCACGCAGGACCAGCGCCGCGGCCACCTGGTCGCCGGACCGCTCGTCGGGCACGGCATAGACGGCGGCCTGGTCGATCGCGGAATGACGGAGCAGCACGCGCTCGATCGGGGCACAGGCGAGGTTCTCGCCGTCGACGCGGAGCCAGGCGGCGGTTCGTCCGGCGAAGTAGACCCATCCGTCGGCGTCGCGGTACGCGAGGTCGCCGGACCAGTACATCCCGCCGCGCATCCGCTCGGCCGTGGCCTCGTCGTCGTTGTAGTAGCCGGCGAACTGGCCGGCGCCGGTGGTGTTCACCAGCTCGCCGACGCACTCGTCGAGATTGACGACCCGACCGTCCGCGTCGAGCTCCGCGCGTGGGCACTCCTCGCCGGTCTCCGGGTCGTGGACGGCGACGCCGTCGCCGGGCCAGCCGAGCGCGCCCGGCGGCGTGCCGGGCATCTTGCTGACGATGACCGCGTTCTCCGTCGATCCGAACCCGTCGATCACCTGGCACCCGAAGCGCTCGGCGAACGCGCGGGTGTCGCGGTCACCGGCCTCGTTGCCGAACATGAGTCGCAGCGTGTTCTTCGCGTCGTCGGGACGCTCCGGGGTGGACAAGACGTAGGTCAGAGGCTTGCCGACGTAGGACGCGTAGGTCGCTCCGAATCGGCGCACGTCGGGCAGGAACTCCGAGGCGGAGAACTTCTCGCGGAGCGCCACCGGGGCGCCGGTGACGAGGGCGGGTCCCCAGCACGCCATGACCGCGTTGGAGTGGAACAGCGGCATCGCGATGTAGTGCACGTCGTCGGCGGTGAGCCCGAAGCGCTCGGCGAGGTACTGGCCGGGATAGGTCACCTTCTCGTGGGTGATCCGCACCGCCTTGGGACGGCCGCTCGTGCCCGAGGTGAAGATCAGCATGAAGAGGGAGTCGTCCGCCGGAGCAGCGGCCGGCGCTGGGCTCGCCACGATCTCTTCGCGCCAGTCTTCGCTGTCGGTGTCGACCACCTGGATGCCGGACAGGTCAAGTCCCTCGAGCAGGTGGCGCTGGGTCGCGTCGGTGAGGAGGATCTGGACGTCGGCGCGGCGGAGGTCGGCCACCAGGGCGTCGCCGCGGCGGGTGCTGTTCACCCCGACCGCGACGTGTCCGCCCAACCCCGCGGCGGTCAGTCCCAGGAGCATCTCGGACGTGTTGTCCATCAGCAGCCCGACATGGGGAGGCCGCTCGCGGGTCGAGCATCCGAGAAACCGCACTGGCCCGGGCCGAGGCGTCGGCGACGAGCTCGCGCCAGGTCCACTCACGTTCGTGGGTCAGCAGTGCCGGGGTGTCCTGTTCGGCTCGCTCGAGGAGCAGGTCCCGAATCGTCACGCCGGTTCGGCGGCCAGGAGCCGGCCGAGGCGCAGCGCCTGTTCCGTCGCGGCGCCGTGCTCGAACTCGTACCGCGTGGCCGCGGTGAAGTAGCGGTGCGCCTCGCCGTCCAGGTCGACGCCCACGCCTCCGTGGATGTGCACGGTCGTGTGCGCGATCCGGTGACCGGCGTCCGCGGCCCAGAGCTTGGCCGTGGCGATGGCGTCCTCGGCGGGAAGGCGTTCGGAGAGCCGCCACGCGGCCTGCCACAGCGTGAGCGCCTGGAGGCGCGTGTCGATGTAGCCGTCCGCCAGCCGCTGCGACACCGCCTGGAAGGTGCCGATCGGCCGGTCGAACTGCTCGCGTGTCTTGGCGTAGGCCGCGGTGAGGGCGATGGCACCCTCGGTGACCCCGAGCTGGACGGCGCAGGTCGCGACGGTGAGCAGGTCCACCAGTCGTTGGGCGGCCTCACCATCTGGGGTGCCGACGAGCCGGTCGGCCGCCACCCGGACCCCGTCGAGCTCGACGAGCCCGACGACGTCGCCATCGCTCAGGTGCTGCTCCCGGACCTGGAGGCCGGCGGTGTCGGCGTCGACGAGGAAGACCGCAGTTCCGGCCGGCGTCGTGGCGGGCACGAGGAACGCAGTCGCCACGGTGGCCGCGGGGACGAGGTACTTCGTGCCGGTCAAGACGAACTCGCCACCGTCGTCGGCGGCGGTGGTCGTCGGCACGGTGGGAGCGTGCTCGTGCTCCTCGGCAATGGCGCAGCTCAGCACGTCTGCCGCGTACGTCGTTCGCTGCTGCTCGTCGATTCCGCGCTCGCCGATGAAAAGGCGTGCAACAGCGTCCGTGGCGAGCGGCGCCGGAGCGACCGTCCGACCGACCTCGACGAGCACGCGGCACAGCTCGACGAACCCGAGTCCCGCGCCGTCGTGCGCCTCGGGCGTGGTCAGGCTGAGCAGCCCCGCATCGCCCAGGGCGCGCCAGAGATCAGCGTCGAAACGGTTCCCAGCCGCCTCGACCTCGACCAGCCGCTCGGTCGTGGTCAGGTCCTTCAGGATCGTGGCGGCCAGGGCCGCAGCGTCGTCGGCCTCGGTAGAGAAGGTGAAGTCCATGGTCGCTCCTAACGCTTCGCGGCCGGCATGCCGAGCCCGACGTAGCCGATGATGTCGCGCTGGATCTCGTTCGTGCCGCCGCCGAACGTCATCACGAGGGCGGAGCGGAAGTAGCGCTCGAGCCGACCGGCGATGACGGCGCCCGACGAGTCGGCGGCGATGACGGCGGCTGGTCCGACGACCTCCATCAACGAGCGGTAGACCTCGACGGCCAGCTCCGACCCGTAGACCTTGATGGCGGAGGCGTCCGCGGGGGAGAGGGTGTCGATCTCGGTGGCGAGCTTCCAGCCCATCAGGGTCAGGGCCTCGGTGCGGGCCTGTGCGCGGCCGAGGAGGATCTGCACCCACTGCTGGTCGATCACGCGGACGCCGTTCGCGTCCTTGGTCTGCCGCGCCCAGTCGGTGACCAGCTCGATCGAGTGGACCAGCGGGGCGGACGACGTGAGGGCCACCCGCTCGCGGTTGAGCTGGTTGGTCATCAGGGCCCAGCCGCCGCCGCGTTCGCCGATCAGGTTCTCGGCGGGCACGCGGACGTCGTCGTAGTAGGTGGCGCTCGTGCCGACCCCCGCGATGGTGTGCACGGGAGTGTAGGAGAACCCCTTGGCGTCGGCCGGGACCAGGATCATGGACAGCCCCTTGTGGCGGGGGAGGTCGGGGTCGGTGCGGCAGGCCATCCAGATCCAGTCGGCGTACTGGATCAGTGAGGTCCACATCTTCTGGCCGTTGACCACCCACTCACCGGTGGACTCGTCGAGCTCGGCCTTGGTGCGCAGCGACGCGAGGTCCGTGCCCGAGCCCGGCTCGGAGTAGCCGATCGAGAAGTGCAGCTCACCTCGGACGATGCGAGGGAGGAAGTACTCCTTCTGCGCCTCGGATGCCGTACCGCATGATCGTCGGGCCGACCGTGTTCAGGGTGAGGTAGGGGATCGGCACACCCGCCACAGCCGCAACGTTCGTGAAGATGAGCTCGTCGACCATCGAGCGGTTCTGGCCGCCCCACTCCTCCGGCCAGCCCATGCCCAGCCAGCCGTCGGTGCCGAGCTGACGGATGACCTCCTTGTACACGGTGACCTCGCCAAACTCGCCGGAAGCGGAGGCGAGAGCGGCCTTGCGCTCGGGGGTGACCAGCTCGGAGAAGTAGCCCCGCAGCTCGTCCCGGAGGCGCAATTGGTCGGCTGTCAGGGAGACGTACATGTGGTAAAACTATAACGTGTTCTCGTTTTGGTCCACAGCATCGTCCTATTCGGACCCGCAATCTCGGCGTCGAACCTTGGGAGGCAATCGTGACTGAGACCCGCGTACTGGACACCGGTTCGGTTCCGACGCGATTCGCCCGTGGCTGGCACTGCCTCGGCCTCGAGCGCGACTTCGCCGACGGCGAGCCGCACTCGGTGCAGGCCTTCGGCGGCAAGCTCGTCGTGTGGAGCGACTCGCAGGGGGAGCTGCACGTCCTGGACGGCTACTGCCGGCACATGGGCGGAGACCTGACGCAGGGCACGGTCAAGGGCGACGAGATCGCCTGCCCGTTCCACGACTGGCGCTGGGGCGGCGACGGCAAGTGCAAGGCCATCCCCTATTCCCGGCGCGTGCCGCTGCGAGCCCGCACCCAGCACTACGAGAGCGTGGTCCGCAACCAGCAGCTGATGATCTGGCACGACCCGGAAGGTGGGCCGGCCGACCACGACGCGCTGCCGCCTGAGCTCGAGGGCACGGGAACGGATCGGTACACCGAGTGGACCTGGAACGTCATCGAGGTCGACAACGCCCACTGCCGCGAGATCATCGACAACGTCGTCGACATGGCGCACTTCTTCTACATCCACTTCGCCTTCCCGACGAACTTCCGCAACGTCTTCGAGGGTGACAAGGCCACCCAGTTCATGGAGTCCACGGGCCGGCCCGACATGAAGAGCGAGGGGTACGGCGACGAGGACCTCGTCCTCAAGTCCGAGGCCACCTACTACGGGCCGTCGTACATGATCAACTGGCTCGACACGGACTACAAGGGCTTCATGACCAAGGTCATCCTGATCAACTGCCACGTCCCCACCGGGCCGAACTCCTTCAACCTCCAGTACGGACTCTGCGTCGAGAAGCCCGAAGGGGTCGACGAGAAGACCTCGGACTACATCGGCAAGAAGTACGCCGAGACGTTCTCCGTCGGCTTCCTGCAGGACGTGGCCATCTGGCAGAACAAGGCCCCCGTGCAGAACCCGCTGCTGTGCGAGGACGACGGACCGGTCTACCAGCTCCGCCGCTGGTACGAGCAGTTCTACGTCGACAAGGCCGACATCGCTCCCGAGATGGTCGAGCGGTTCGAGTTCGAGGTCGACACCACCAAGGCCAACGAGAACTGGCGGGCCGAGGTCGCGGAGAATCTGGCGCGCAAGGAGGCCGAGGACCGCGCCCGAGAAGACAGCGCAGTCGAGACAGCCGACGCCTGATGGCCTACATCGTTCCGACCCGTCCGGAGACACTTGCGGACCGGGCGCTCTACACCGAGAGCCGGCTGGTCGAGCTGGCGTGCCAGGAGTGTCAGGCACGGGTTTCGGTGCGCAAGAACAGCGAGCACCACACCTCCATCCAGTGGACCCAGGAGGCCGTCGCGACCTGTGCCGTCTTCGAGGATCTCAACGGGCAGGAGGGCGGCCGTCCGGTCCACACGAGCTGCCCGCGGCTCGAGGCGTCGATCGAGTACGCCGTGCACGAGGGCTTCCTCCCCGTCGGTTCCGGAGTCGACCCGCTCGGGACAGAGCTGAACGGTGCGGGGGATGAGTGACTCCTTCGAGCTCACCGTGCTCGACGTCGTCAAGGAGACGGAGGACGCCCGGTCGGTCGTCCTCGACCCCGGTGAGCACCGCGAGCACTTCTCCTACCGACCCGGACAGTTCCTCACCGTCGCCGTGCCCAGCGATCGGACCGGTCTGGTCGCCCGTTGCTACTCCCTCTCCTCGACACCTGAGGACGACGGCCCGCTGACCATCACCGTCAAGCGCACGGAGGACGGCTTCGCGTCCCTCTGGATCTGCGACGAGCTCAGTCCCGGCGACCAGCTGAAGGTGCTCCCGCCGAGCGGGATCTTCACCCCGAAGAACTTCGACAACGACCTGCTGCTGTTCGCCGGCGGAAGCGGCATCACCCCGATCATGTCGATCACCCGCACCGCCCTGGCCACGGGCTCGGGACGGATCGTCCTGTTCTACGCCAACCGCGACGACCGCTCGGTCATCTTCGGCGGCGCACTCTCCGAGCTCGCGGCAGAGCATCCCGATCGCCTGCAGGTGGTGCACTGGCTCGAGTCGGTGCAGGGTCTGCCCAGCCAGGAACAGCTGCGCGCGTTCGCGTCGCAGTACGGCGACTGGGAAGCCTTCGTGTGCGGCCCGGCGCCGTTCATGAAGGTCACCGTGGCAGCGCTCAGGGAGCTCGAGTTCCCGCGGGACCGACGTCATCAGGAGAAGTTCGTCTCGCTGGGCGGCAACCCCTTCGAGGTCGGCGCCGAGCGGGTTCCGGACGAGCCGGGCGCGGAGCCCGATGACGAGCCCACACCCGAGGTCGCCGCACCGACCGGTCCGGCGGCCCACCTGATGGTCGATCTCGACGGCGAGGACTACGAGTTCAACGACTGGAAGCCCGGGACGACGATCCTCGAGCACCTCGAGAGCAAGGGCATCAAGGCCCCGTACTCCTGCCGCGAGGGCGAGTGCTCGGCCTGCGCCGTGCGCCTGCTCGAGGGTGAAGTGAAGATGCGCGCCAACGACGTGCTCGAAGAGGAAGACCTCGCGGAAGGCATCCGGCTCGGGTGCCAGAGCGAGGCGGCGACCGACAAGGTCCGGGTGACGTACTCCTGATGAGTGTGGACATTCCCACCGCGGTGGCGGTCGATGCAGTGACGTCGTACTCCGATGAGGTCGACGTGCTCGTCGTCGGTGCCGGCATGGCCGGCGTCGCCGCCGCCATCGAGGCGGCACAGGCGGGCGCACGGGTGCTCGTCCTCGACCGCGGAGGACGGCTGTCGTGCACGAGCGCCATGGCCGGAGGCCACTTCTATCTCGGCGGCGGCACGCCCTGTCAGCAGGCGGGCGGGTTCGACGACACTCCGGCCGAGATGGCGAAGTACCTCACGGCGGTCTCGCCCGACTGCGACCCGGAGAAGATCCGCGTCTACACCGAGGACAGCGTCGAGCACTTCCACTGGCTCGAGTCGCTGGGCTTCGAGTTCGAGCGGTCGTACTACCCGGAGAAGGCCGTCATGCAGCCCGGCACCGACGGGGTGATGTTCAGCGGCAACGAGAAGGTCTGGCCGTTCCGTGACGTCGCCGTGCCGGCGCCGCGCGGGCACAAGCCTCCGGTGGAGGGCGACATGGGCGGCGCCTCGCTCGTGGTCGACCTCGCCCTGGTGAAGCTGGACGAGCTGGGCGTGGAGGTCCGCTGGGAGACCGGAGCAACGGCGCTCGTGACCGACGGCGACTCAGTCGTCGGAGCGACCTGGAAGCGCTTCAGCGAGACCGGCGCCGTCCGCGCGGGTTCCGTGGTGATCGCCGCCGGTGGCTTCGTGATGAACCCCGAGATGGTGCACGAGAACGCCCCGGCGCTCGAGGCGCTGCTGGCGCGGGGTATGGCGCTGGGGAACACCTACGACGACGGCCTGGGCATCCGCCTGGGTGAGTCGGTCGGCGGCGCCACCGAGCACATGGAGAACTCCTTCCTGACCGGCCCGTTCTACCCGCCCGCCGACCTGATCGCCGGGATCTGCGTGAACAACCGCGGTGAGCGTTTCGTCGCCGAGGACTCGTACCACTCACGCACCACCTCGTTCGTCTTCGACCAGCCCGAGCAGAAGGCTTGGCTCGTCCTCGACTCGGCCCACATGGCCGAGCCGGCGTACGGCCTGCAGCCGCTCGTGGACGGATGGGAGACGGTCGCGGAGATGGAAGTGGGTCTGGGTGTGCCGGAAGGTTCCCTGGCCCGGACACTCGAGGAGTACAACGCGTCAGCCCGTGAGGGCGACGATCCTGCGTTCCACAAGGCCGCGGAGTACGTCACCCCGCTCGACTCCCCGCCGTACGGCGCTTACGACCTGACCCCGGGTGCGTGCTTCTACGCGGGGTTCACCTGCGGCGGCCTGCGGGTCGATCACGACGGCAGGGTGCTGCGCCAGGACGACCACGCGGTCGACGGTCTCTACGCCGCCGGCGCCTGCGCGTCGAACATCGCGGTCGACGGCCGGGGCTACGCATCCGGCACCCAGCTCGGCGAAGCGTCGTTTTTTGGCCGTCGTGCCGGGCGTCATGCCGCACTGCGCAGCCCGCAGCGGGTCGTAACCCAGCCCTCGTCAACTCGTTCTTCTACTGAAGCCCCCCGGTAGCACCTAATGTTATGCATTCTCCGTTGTTGGTACCGGCACGCCGGAGTCGATGGGCCACAGGAGGAGACATGGGCTTGAGCCCCGGAGCCGTTCTCCGTGGTCCCGGGTATGTCGCCGGGATGTCGTGGGACGTCGCGAAGCTGACGTTCACGACCAAGTTCCAGCTCCGCGAGTTCGTCGAGCAGGCCTGGTTCGTCACCAGCGTCACGCTGATGCCCACCATCTTGATCTCGATCCCGTTCGGTGCGGTCATCGCCCTCCAGGTCGGCAGCCTCACCGGACAGCTCGGCGCCCAGTCGTTCGCCGGGGCCACCGCCGTGCTCGCCACCGTGAGAGAGGCGGCGCCGATCGCCTCGGCCCTGATCATCGCGGGCGCGGCCGGGTCGGCGATCTGCTCCGACCTCGGTGCGCGGAAGATGCGCGAGGAGATCGACGCCATGGAGGTGCTGGGCATCGATCCTGTCGCGCGACTGGTCGTGCCTCGGGCGCTCGCGACCCTCATGGTGTCGGTGCTGATGAACGGCATCGTGATCTTCGCCGGCATCGCGGGTGGCTACGTCTTGACGGTGATGGTGCAGGGTGGGTCGGCCGGGGCGTTCCTGTCCTCGTTCACCGCGCTCGCCACCCTTCCGGACATCTACGTCTCCCTGATCAAGGCCGCCACCTTCGGCTACGTCGCGGCGATCGTGGGCGCCTACAAGGGCCTCAGCGCCGGCGGCGGGCCCAGTGGCGTGGGTCGTGCCGTGAATGAGTCGGTCATCCTCGCGTTCATGCTGCTCTTCTCGTTGAACGCGATCATCACGGCGCTGTACTTCCAGTTCGTCCCCCAGAGCGGCGTCTGATGAGCACCACGGAGTGAGCTCGGAACGGCCTTCGTCAGGTCGCAGAAGCTGCGCCTCGAGACCTGGGGCGACCAGCTGATCTTCTACGCCAAGGCGCTGGCATGGACGCCGCGGGTGTTGCGCAGCTATCGCAAGGAGACGGCGACCATCCTGGCGGAGGTCGTCTTCGGGGTCGGTGCCCTGTCGGTCATCGCCGGCACCGTGGGAGTCATCGCCTTTCTCGCCTTCTTCGCCGGCACCGAGGTCGGGTTGCAGGGCTATGCGTCCCTGAGCCAGATCGGCGTCGCGAAGTTCACCGCTTTCATCTCGGCGTACTTCAACACCCGCGAAGTGGCACCGCTGGTCGCCGCGATCTCGCTGGCGGCCACGGTCGGCTGCGGGTACACCGCACGCCTCGGCGCGATGCGGATCAACGAGGAGATCGACGCACTCGAAGTCATGGGCGTGCCCTCGCTGCCGTTCCTGGTGACCACCCGGATGATCGCCGGTTTCGTCGCGGTGATCCCGCTCTACACCGTGGCGCTGCTGGCGTCCTACCTCTCGCCACGGCTGATCACCACGATGATCTACGGAGAGTCCGCCGGCACCTACGACCACTACTTCCTGCAGTTCCTGCCGCCCGGCGACATGTTGTGGTCGTTCGGGAAGCTCATCGTCCTGGCCGTCGCGATCATCCTGATCCACTGCTACTACGGCTACACCGCCACTGGCGGTCCCGCCGGCGTCGGGGTGGCCGTCGGACAGGCGATCCGGACGTCGATCGTCTTCGTCGTCGTCGCCGACTTCTTCCTGACGTTCGCGATCTGGGGATCGACGACCACGGTGAGGATCACGGGGTAGCCGGATGCTGGTCAACGTCTTTCACGACACTCCATGGGAGCATCGCCGGTTGCAGCTGGCCGGCGTGGTCCTGATCGTCACCATGGCGCTGCTGCTCGGTCTGTCGATCGCGATCTACAACAAGAAGTTCACCAACTTCACGACCGTCACGGTGAAGGCCGACCGCGCAGGCCTGCAGCTGGCCAAGTTCGGTGACGTCCGGCTGCACGGCGCCCTGGTGGGGCGCGTCGCGAGCATCAAGAGTGACGGCAAGCAGGCCGTGATCACGCTGTCGTTGAGCCCCGATGCGGCACGAACCATCCCCGCCGACGTCAGCGTGCGCATCCTGCCCACGACGCTGTTCGGGCAGAACTTCCTCGAGCTCGTTCCGCCCGATCCCGGGACGTCGGCAGGTCCGCTCAAAGAAGGCCTCGTCATCCCCGCGAGCCGGGTGGAGACGAACGTCGAGCTGCAACAGATCCTCGCGGACCTCTACCCGCTCCTGCGGTCCGTGCGCCCTGCCGACCTCAACGCCACGCTCTACGCGGTCGCCCACGCCCTGCAGGGCAACGGAGACCAGCTCGGTGACACGTTGGTGACGCTGGACGACTACCTCGCCACGATGAACAACGAGCTGCCGAGACTGAAGAAGGACCTGCAGCTGCTCTCCGAGGTGTCGAGGACGTACGAGCTGGCCGCACCCGACCTCATCAAGGTGTTGCGGAACGCGACGGTGACCTCGCGCACCATCACCCAGAAGAAGGGCGACCTCAACCGGGCCCTCAGCAGTCTCACCGGCCTGGCCAAGACCACCCGCGTCACCCTGTCGGAGAACGAGAGGGGACTGATCGCCCAGGTGCGCTCCGGCCGACCGCTGCTGGCCCTGCTGGACACCTACTCGCCCGAGCTGCCGTGTCTGCTGACCGGGCTGGACCGCCAGATCCCGAACTCCAAGGCGGTCTTCGCCGACGACATCATCCACCAGACGCTCGAGCTGGGCGCACCCCAGCGGACGGCGTACACCGCGGCAGACGCGCCGGTGTTCGGCGAGGTCGGCCACGGTCCGTGGTGCCTGGGTCTGCCGGACGACTATGACAAGCCGGCACCCTTCCAGCCGTTGAAGGACGGGTCCGACAAGGACAACCCGGACGGTGGTCTTGAATGAACCGCCGCGACGTCACCTTCACCCTGGCCGCGATCAAGCTCGGCATCTTCATCGTGGTCGCCATCCTCGTGACCGGCCTGCTGGTCGTCATCATGGGTGGCATCGGACTCGGGTCCCAGTCCGAGTACAAGGCGAGGTTCACCACCGCCTCGGAGCTCGCGAAGGGCAACCAGGTCCGGATCGCCGGCGTCACGGTCGGGAAGGTCACGAAGGTCGAGATCTACAAGCGCGACCAGGCCATGGTGACCTTCAAGGTCGATGACGACGTCCCGATGACCCAGGAGACACGGGCCAACATCCGGTTCCTCAACCTGATCGGCGATCGGTACATGTCGCTGTCGCAAGGCAAGCAAGGGGCGTCGGAGCTGAAGGCCGGGGCCACCATCCCGATCGACCGCACCACGCCGGCACTCAACCTGACCGCCCTCTTCAACGGCTTCCAGCCGCTGTTCGCCGCCCTGAACCCGGAGGACGTCAACAAGCTGTCGCTCAACCTCGTCCGCGTCCTCCAGGGAGAGGGCGGCACGGTGCAGGAGCTGCTCGCCAACACCGCATCGCTGACGAACTCGCTGGCCGACCGTGACCAGCTCATCGGCGAAGTGATCACCAACCTGAGCGCGCTGATGGGCACGGTCAACGACCACCACCAGGAGCTCGACCAGCTGATCACCAGCATGAAGGCGTGGTTCGGCGACCTCGCCAAGGACCGCAAGGTGATCGGTGGGTCGTTGGCGAACATCTCCGAGGTCACCCGGGAGGTGGCGGACCTGCTGACAGAGGGCCGGCCACTGCTGAAGAAGGATGTCGCCCAGCTGCGCCGGCTGTTCACCATCCTGGCGAAGCCGGAGAACAAGAAGTTCCTGGACGAGACGCTCGACGTGCTCCCGGGCATGCTCTCCAAGCAGACCCGGATCGGTGTGTTCGGCTCCTGGTACAACTACTACCTCTGCCAGTTCGAGTTCGGTGTGGTGCTGCCCCAAGAACTGATGGACCTGGTGGAGACCCTGGCGCCGAATCTGGATGTGGCTGAGAAGCTCGGCGAGGGCGTCATCATTCACAGCACGGCCGAGAGGTGTGACCGTGATGGCGCGCCGTAGCGACTTCAAGGTCATGCAGATGGGCGCCATCTCCCTGGTGCTGCTGCTGCTCGTCATGGCGGCCTCGTTCAACCTGCAGAAGTTCCCGGGCTTCCGCGGTACGACGTTCCACGCGGAGCTGACCGACGCGAGCGGCCTGCGCACCGGTAGTGAGGTCCAGGTCGCCGGCGTCCGTGTCGGCCGAGTCAACGACCTGAAGATCGGTCCTGAGAAGGTGATCGCCGACTTCGACGTCAAGAACGCGACCCTGGGCCGCTCGACGCGGGCCAGCGTCGAGGTGAAGAGCCTGCTGGGCGAGAAGTTCCTGAACATCACGCCCAAGGGCAGCGGCACCCTGGCCGACGGCGCCACGATCCCGCTGGCGCGCACGGACGTGACGTTCGACATCGTCGGGACCCTCGGCACGCTGACCACGCAGACCGAGGACACCGACAAGGAGAACCTCACCCTCGCGCTGAACTCGCTGGCCGAGACCCTCGACGCCGCCGCCCCGGAGGTCAAGTCGAGCTTCACCGGCTTGTCCCGCCTCTCGTCGACGATCGCGACCCGCGACGAGGAGATCGAGACGTTGCTCCAGGAGTCGAAGGGCGTCACGGGCCTGCTCGACGAGCGCAAGGGCGACCTCGTACAGCTGCTGGACCGGGCCGACCTGGTCCTGGTGGAGCTGCAGCGGCGCAAGCAGACGATCCATGAGCTCTTGGTCAACGCCAACAAGCTGGCCATCCAGCTGGAGGGCACGGTCAAGGACAACGAGAAGCAGCTCCGCCCCACGCTGGACAAGCTGGAGAACGTGCTGACGTTCCTGCACGCTCGCGAGGACCAGATCGAGACGCTCATCCGCAACTACGGGCCGTACGTCAACATCCTCGGCAACATCATCGGCACCGGTCCGTGGTTCGACGCCTACGTCCCGAACATCACCGGTGTGTTCGGCGGCGAGTTCACCCTTGGACCGTTGCCATGACGAGCTGGAGCACACGAACCCGACTGCTGGTCGCGGCAATTCCCGTCGCGCTGCTGGTGCTCGCCTACCTGGTCTTTCCCGGTGGTAGCGATCGCACGGTCACCGCGCACTTCGATCGCGCCGTCGCGGTCTACCCCGGAACCGACCTCCGGGTGATGGGCGTGCAGATCGGCGAGGTGACCGCGGTCGTGCCGGACGGAAACAGCGTCCGCGTGGAGATGAAGTACGACGAGGAGTACAAGCTGCCGGCCGACGCCAAGGCTGCCGTGGTGACGCCCACGCTGGTGGCGGACCGATACGTCCAGGTCTTCCCGGCGTACGGCAAGGGAGCCGCGCTCCCCGACGACGGCGACATCCCGCTCTCTCGCACCCAGACACCGATCGAGCTGGATCGGATGTTCAAGGCCCTGGACGACCTCTCGGTGACCCTGGGCCCGAAGGGTGGAGAGACCCACGGGGCCCTGGGCGACCTGCTCACCGCGGGATCGAAGGCCCTCGAAGGCAACGGTGAGCTGGGCTCCGAGACGATCCGCAACCTGTCGGACGCAGCGGAGGTGTTCGCCAGCAACCGTGGTCCGCTCTTCGACAACGTCCGCTCGCTCGCAGCGATCACCGACACCCTGGCCGCGAACGACACCACTGTGCAGTCCTTCCTCACGCACCTCACCTCGGTGTCCGGACAGCTCGAGGGCGAGCGTGGCGAGCTTCGTGCAGTGCTGAAGTCGCTGGCGCGGGTGCTCGGCATCGTGAAGGGGTTCGTGCGCGAGAATCGTGAGGCCCTCGGCACGGATGTCGAGCTGTTGACCAGCCTGCTCGAGCGGGTCGACAACCAGAAGGACAACCTCGGGCTCGTGGTCCAGAAGGGCTCAGCGGCCATGAGCAACCTGGCCATTGCCTTCGAGTCCGGGACGGGCACGTACGGCTCACGAATCCAGCTCTTCCCGGACATCTCGTTCTTCCTGTGTGAGACCTTGGAGAGGCCACCGATCAACGCTCCGCCAGCGGTCTGCGATGCCCTCACGGCGGTGCTCGGGCCGCTCCTTCCCGGACAAACGATGAGTGCCAGCGCGAAGGCCCCGGAAGACGCCGAGGCCGCACCGGAGATCACCCCGGAAGTGGTGCCCAACGACCTGGCAGGCGGCTTGCCCTCGCTGAAGGATCTGCTCGGGGGTGATGACGAATGAAGCACATGAGACGGCGCATCATGGCCGCGATCGTCATGGCGCTCCTGCTGAGTGGCTGCGCCGACTTCGACGGCGTGTATGACCTGCCCCTCCCCGGCAACAAGGTGAGCAAGGACGACGGCTTCTTGGTCAGCGCCGACTTCGCCGACGCCCTCAACGTCGTTCCACGATCCTCGGTGATGGTGGCCGACGTCCCGGTGGGACAGATCGAGTCCGTCACCAGGGTCGGCTGGCACGCCCGGGTGACGATGCGGATCCGCAAGGACGTCAAGCTCCCCGACAACGCGGAGGCCGAGATCCGTCAGACGAGCCTGCTCGGCGAGAAGTTCGTGGACCTGTCACCGCCCGCTGACTCGGACGAGACATCGACCGCCAGCGGCAGCCTCGGCCCCGGTGACGTGATCCCGATGGATCGCACCGGTCGCAATCCCGAGGTCGAGGAAGTCCTCGGTGCGCTCTCGTTCCTGCTGAGCGGCGGCGGGATCGGCCAGCTCCAGACCATCACCTTCGAGCTGAACGAGATGATGGAAGGCCGCACCGGCAAGATCAATGACGTCCTCGGGCGGGTGAACACCCTGGTCGCCACGCTGGACTCCCAGCGCGGCGACATCATTCAGGCGATGGAGTCGATCAACGAGCTGAGCAAGACCCTCGTCGCAGAGAAGAAGACGATCGGCGCTGCCCTCGATGCGGCCGGACCCGCCATCAACGTGCTCCGGAAGCAGCACGACCAGCTGGTCAAGATGCTCACCGAGCTGGACAAGCTCGGGGTGGTCGGCACCCGTGTGGTCAACGAGATCAAGGACGACCTCATCGCCGAGCTCCGGCACCTCGAGCCGGTGCTCCGCCACCTCGCTGACACCGACAAGGAGGCGACATCCTCCCCAGACTGCAACGGGTGCGGGGCTCTCGTCCCCGGTCTGGTCGCCGCGGCCGGCTACCCGTTCCCGGTCGACGCGGGGGACACGATCCGCGGTGACTTCGCGAACGTCATCTTCAAGATGCAGATCAAGCTCACCCCCATCGAGGATGGTGGGCTGCTGCCGGGAAACCTCCAGGACATCGCGACGCTGTGCCGCTCGACGCCGGCCGCGCCGATCTGTGCCCCACTCGGTGGCGCGGTGGACCAGATCTGCTTGGTCGCCCCCGCGTTGCCGCTGTGCACCGCGATGGCCCTTGCCGGCGCGCCCGAGGGCCTGGGCGGCGATCAGCAGGGATCCGCCTCACCGACCTTGCCCGACTTCCTGAATCCGTCATCTCCGGACGGCAGCGACGGAAGTGGCAGCGGCGGAAGCGGCAGCGGCGGAAGCGGCAGCGGTGGCGGCGGTGGATCGGGCGGGTCATCGCTCGACCAGCTCTTCGGTGGACTTCTCGGCGGTGGTGGCTGATGAGGCGCGGGATCAAGGTCAGGCTGCTTGCCTTCGTGCTCCTGAGCGCGTTGGGCATCATGTATGTCGGTGCCTCGTACCTCGGCTTCACCGACAGGATTCTCGGGCGGGGCTACACGGTGACCGTCCTCCTTCCTCAGTCGGGCGGCCTCTTCACCGGAAGCGAAGTCACCTATCGCGGCGTCAAGATCGGCAAAGTGTCGAGTATGACCGTCCAGGACAAGGGCCTGCGGGTGGATGTCGCGCTCGAGCATGACGCCCGCGTACCGGCAGACTCGCCCGTGTTCGTGCACAACCTCAGCGCTGTGGGCGAGCAGTACCTCTCCTTCGAGCCGGCGTCGAAACAGGGCCCCATGCTGAAGGCGGGCGACACCGTGCGCGGCACCAAGGACAGCCTCCCGATGAGTGAAGAAGTGCTCATGCAGGACCTGAGCGCGTTCGTCTTGAGCGTGAACGGCGACGAGCTGAACACGGTGGTCAACGAGCTCGGCATCATGTTCCGCGACAACGCCACGCCGCTCCGGTCGATGGTCGACAGCACCCAGGCGTTCATCGAGGCCGCCCAGGCCAACCAGACCCCGACCATCGACCTGTTGCACCACGCGCAGACGGTGCTCCAGACACAGGCGGACAACTCCGCGAACATCCGATCCTTCTCCGCGGACCTCGCGGCTCTGACCGGGACGGTGGCGGCGTCGGACGCCAACATCCGGAAGATCCTCAACCAAGCCGGTCCTGCGGCCGACGAGCTGGTGCGCCTGGTCCGCGACCTCCGCAAGCTGCTGCCACCGTTCTTGCTGCACCTGGTGAGCGTGACCGAGGTCCTCGACGCCCGGCTGCCGGCGCTCGAGCAGCTCCTCGTCACCTTCCCGCGCCTGGTGTCCGCCGGCCCCTCGGCGCTCCTCTCGCAGGAGGACGGTTCGAGATACGGGCGCGTCAACCTCAACCTGAACCAGGAACCGCCGCCCTGCACGGACGGGTACCTTCCGCCCGGTCAGTGGCGGCCGACCTCCGAGCTGGAGCCGGCGTCATCGCCACCACTTCCCTCGGAGGAGACCTTCGACCCGTACTACCCAGCCGCGTGCAACTCAGGGCCGCCGGTGAACATGCGCGGGACGAAGTACGCGCCGGATCCCGTCGGCTTCGACAGTGGACTGGATGACGACGATGACTGACCGCAAGTCCCTGATCAACCCTCGGCTCGTCAATATTGGGCTCGCCGTGCTCCTGGTGGCATTGCTGGGTTGGCTGGTGCTGTTCGCCGTACGCGGTGATGCGGCGGCACCCGGAAGCACGCCGGCCGAGGAGCAGGCCCAGGAGTTCGTCGCCATCGAACGTGCTGCGCGTGCGGAGACCGTGGCGTTCCTGACGATCGACCACACCAAGATGGACCCGCTGACCGAACGGGTGCTCGACGGCGCCACCGGGTCCTTCAAGAAGCAGTACCAGTCGTCGCTGAAGACCCTGAAGGAGTCCGCGAGCAGCCAGGAGTCGTTCTCCACCGGCCGAGTCGACGAGATCGGGCTGAGCGAGGTCGACGCCGACTCCGCGTCCGTCTTCGTGGCGGCCGGCAGCAAGGTGAAGAACAAGGGCACGAAGGGCGAGGTCGAGGACCGGGCCTGGCGGATCAAGCTGACCATGGCCAAGGAGGACAGCCGCTGGCTGGTCTCCCAGCTCGAGTTCGTGGGCTGACCCGTGGCGAAGCTGAAGCGCGACGAACGGGTCTGCCCCTTCTGTGCGGAGACCATCAAGGCCTCCGCGATCCGCTGCCGGTACTGCCAGTCGGACGTCATTCCGGTGGTCGAGCCTGCACCGGAGCCCGAGGCGGCGCCCGAGACCGATCCGACGCCCGAGGCCGAGCCCGATGACGTGTCCGAGCCTGACGCGGCGATCGAGGAGTCCCCAGCCGCACCAACCGCCCCCAGCGCACCGAAGCGGGCCGTCCCCACCGTCCAGGCCGCCGCGTTCTTCCTCCAGGAGAGGCTGACGCTGGTACTGGCCGCACTCGTCGTCCTCGCCGCTGCGGGGGTGGGCGTGGCCTGGTACCAGGCCGAACAGGGGTCTTCGCACGTGGCACCGGACGGCGCGCTCGTCGGCGCTGACGCCCGGACGCAGGTGCTGGTGGCCGCGGCGGACCTGACCCAGCGCACGCTCTCCTATGACTACAAGACCCTCTCGAACGACATGGAGGTGGCCGAGGCCCGGATGGCGCCCGGTTTCCGCAAGGAATACAAGTCCACGATGGCGCAGGTCCGGGCCAACACGACCAAGAACAAGATCGTGCTCGAGGCGGTCGTGGTGTCGTCGGCCATCATCGACTCCACCGAGCACAAGGCCACCGTGCTGGTGTTCGTGAACCAGACGACGACCGCCGGTGAGGGCAAGGACAAGAACCAGCAGCTCAACCGGAACAGCCTGGTCATCAACCTGACCAGGGGCGAGGGTGAGTGGTTGATGTCCAAACTGGCAGCGCTGGGCTAGACTAGAACACGTTCTAGTATTGAGCTCGCAGCCCACGAACGGAGAACCGCATGGCCAGGGTTGAGGTCGACTACGACATCTGTGAGTCGAACGCCTTGTGTGAGGCGATGGCGCCGGACGTCTTCCTGCTGGATGACAACGACGACCTGCAGGTCGAGGACCCGACGGTGACCGACGAGAACCGCGAACGCGTGGAGCAGGCCGTCGCGTCCTGTCCCAAGTCGGCCCTGCGCATCGCGGAGAGTGCATGAGCGGCATTTCCCTCGACGGCCGGGTCGCGGTCGTCACCGGTGCCGGTGCCGGCCTCGGACGCGCGGAGGCGCTCGAGCTCGCTCGTGCCGGCGCCCGCGTGGTGCTCAACGACCTGCCCGGAGCCGCCGACGAGACCGCTGCCGAGATCAAGTCCCTGGGCGCCGAAGTGGCGGTCGCGCCGGGCGACGTGGGCGAGACGTCCACGGCGGACCTGATCATGCAGACCGCGCTGGAGACCTTCGGCTCCCTGGACATCGTGGTCAACAACGCCGGAGTCACGCGCGACCGGATGCTGTTCAACATGTCCGACGAGGAGTTCGACCTGGTCGTTCGCATCCACCTGCGCGGACACTTCCTGCTCTCCCGCAACGCCGCAGCCCACTGGCGGCAGGTGGCGAAGGAGTCCGACGAAAGCGTCGACGCCAGCGTCATCAACACCGCCTCCGAGGCATTCCTCACCGGATCGCCCGGGCAGGCGAACTACGCGGCCGCGAAGGCCGGCATCACCGCATTGACTCTGTCGACCGCCCGTGGCCTGTCGCGCATCGGCGTGCGGGCGAACGCCATCTGCCCCCGCGCCCGCACGGCCATGACTGCCGAGGTGTTCGGGCCCGACGAGAGCGGGAAGCGCGATCGACCCGTACAGCCCCGATCACGTCGCACCACTGGTCGCGTACCTCGCGTCGCCCGCAGCGGCCCGCATCACCGGCCAGGTGTTCGTCGTCTACGGGGGGATGGTGGCGCTCCTGGCCGCCCCCGTCGTCGAGCAGCGGTTCGACACCGAAGCCGACCTCTGGTCGACCGAGGAGCTCGATCGGACGCTGGGCGGCTTCTTCGCCGACCGTGATCCCGACGTGTCGTTCGCGGCCGACTCGGTCCTCTCGCTCTAGCTCACCCACCGCATCACCTTTACGGAGGAAACGATGTCCCGTCTCAAGGACAAGCACGCCATCATCACCGGTGGCGCCCAAGGCCAGGGCGCGGCCATCGCGCGCGCGTTCGTCGGCGAAGGCGCCCAGCTGGTCATCGCCGACGTGGCCGACGACGCCGGCTCGGCTCTGGCCGAGGAGCTCGGCGACGCGGCGCACTTCAGCCATCACGACGTGAGTGACCCGGCGTCCTGGGACCGGCTGGTGGCCGACGCGGAGGAGCGAGTCGGGGCACCGGTGAACGTCCTCATCAACAACGCCGGCGTCCTGCGGTTCGGCGAGGTCGACACGATGCCGCTGGAGGATCTCGACCTGCTGATCAACGTCAACCTGCGCGGGTGCTTCCTCGGCATGCGGGCGGTCGCTCCGTCGATGAAGCAGAACCGGCAGGGTTCGATCGTCAACTGCTCCTCGGTGGAGGGGCTCGCGGGGATGGCGTCCTTGTCGGCCTACACCGCCACCAAGTTCGCGATCCGCGGCATGTCGAAGGCGGCTGCGGTCGAGCTCGGCGCGTTCAACGTCCGCGTCAACTCGGTGCACCCGGGCATGATCGACACCCCGATGACCCAGGTGCACGGTGGCGACGCAGCCATGAAGTGGGGGGCGACCCGAGTCCCACTCGAGCGGGTGGGAACACCCGAGGACGTCGCACCGTTGTACGTGTACTTGGCCAGCGACGAGAGCGGTTACACGACCGGAGGAGAGTTCGCGGTCGACGGCGGGGTGACAGCCACCCATTCCTTCTATCCCGGCAACAGCGGCGGTGCCGGCCGATGACGTGTCGAAGGCCTCATCGATAAGCCGGGTCGGGGACGCATCGTCCCGGGATGATAGAAACCTGTTTCACTGCTCAACGGAAGAAGGCGGCCCGTGCGCATCGCACTCATGTCCTACCGCAGCAAGCCACACTGCGGCGGTCAGGGCGTCTACGTTCGCCACCTCAGCCGTGAGCTGGCGGCGCTCGGCCACACCGTCGAGGTGTTCTCCGGCCAGCCGTATCCCGAGCTGGACGAGGGCGTCACCTTGACGAAGGTGCCCTCCCTGGACCTCTACCGGGAGCCCGACCCGTTCCGCACGCCGCGACCGCACGAGTACCGCGACCTCATCGACGTCGAAGAGGTCCTGACGATGTGGATCG
Source organism: uncultured Actinomycetota bacterium (assembly GCA_963726885.1). GTDB lineage: Bacteria > Actinomycetota > Actinomycetes > Propionibacteriales > Nocardioidaceae > Aeromicrobium. Next base: position 24,224 of record CAVSDS010000016.1, read on the forward strand.
CCGGGTTCCCCGAGCCACAGACCTTCTCGAAGCGCGTCGCGAGGCTGATGAAGGGTCGACGAGGCGACTTCGACATCGTCCACGACAACCAGGCCCTCGGCTACGGGATGCTCGACATCGCCAAGCAGGGCTTCCCGCTGATCGCCACGATCCATCACCCGATCACCTTCGACCGCCGCATCGACATCGCGAACGCGCCGACGCTGCGCAAGAAGCTCAGCCTCCGTCGTTGGTACAGCTTCGTGCGGATGCAGATGAAGGTCGCCCGGCAGCTGCCGAAGATCCTCACCGTCTCCGAGTCGAGCCGCCGCGACATCGTGACGGACTTCGGCATCGACCCGACGCGGCTGGAGGTCATCACGCTCGGCGTCGACGACGTGTTCGTCCCGCCCACCGCTCCGCGGGTGCCCGGCCGGATCGTCGCGATGGCCAGCGCGGACGCGCCGATGAAGGGCATCGCCACGCTGCTCGAGGCGTTCGCCAAGCTCCGCACCGAGCGAGACGTCGAGCTGGTCCTGGTCACCACGCTCAAGCCCGGTGGCCGCACCGAGCGACTCATCGACGAGCTGGGCATCGTCGACCACGTCACCTTCGTGAACGGCATCAGCGACGCCGAGCTCGTCGACGTGATGGGGTCGGCCGAGGTCGCCTGTGTCCCGTCGCTGTACGAAGGCTTTTCGCTCCCGACCGCGGAGCTGATGGCCTGCGCGACCCCGTTGGTCGTGAGCCGGGCCGGCGCGATCCCCGAGGTCGTCGGCGACGACGGAGACTGCGCGACGCTGGTGACACCCGGTGACGTCGGCGAGCTCGAAGCCGCCATCGAGGATGCTGCTGGACGACCCCGATCGCCGGGAGGCCATGGGCCGGGCCGGCCGCGAACGCGTGTTGGAGAGGTTCAGCTGGCGCGCCGTGGCGAAGGCCACGGCAGCGGCGTACGAAGAGGTGATCGCCGCCAGCGCGGCGCAAGGAAAAGAGGAGAACCGTGCTGACGGTTGATTTCGACCGGCTCGGGCTGCGGCCCGGCGACCGGGTCATCGACATGGGCTGTGGTGCCGGACGCCACGCGTTCGAGATGTATCGCCTCGGCGGCGACGTCATCGCGTTCGACCAGGACGCCGACGAGCTGGCCGGGGTGCTGGAGCTGTTCGGTGGGATGAAGGAGGCCGGCGAGGTGCCCGAGGGTGCCTCAGCCGACATCAAGGAGGGCGACGCCCTCGCCCTGCCCTTCGCCGACGGCGAGTTCGACCGGGTGGTCGCGTCCGAGGTGCTCGAGCACATCCCGGCCGACATCCAGGCCATCAGCGAGCTGGTCCGCGTGCCTTCGGCCAGGCGGCACCATGGCCGTCACCGTGCCTCGCTGGCTGCCCGAGCTGATCTGCTGGAAGCTCTCCGACGACTACCACAACAACCCGGGTGGTCACATCCGGATCTACTCCGACAAGGAGCTGATCGGCAAGCTCGAGAACGCCGGCATGGTCTTCGAGGGCATCGACTATGCGCACGGCCTGCACTCGCCGTACTGGTGGCTCAAGTGCGCGGTCGGGGTGAAGAACGACGACCACCCGCTCGTGAAGGCGTACCACCAGGTGCTGGTCTGGGACATCATGAAGACGCCCCGCTACAGCACCGTCACGCGCCTGGCCGAGAAGGCCTTGAACCCGCTCATCGGCAAGAGCATGGTGCTGTACCTGCGCAAGCCGGACGACCTCTCGTCATGACAACCGTGTTGACCGCTGAACAGGTCGCCACGACCGCTGCCGGCATCGCCGCGATGCAGGAGCCGGACGGAGCGATCCCATGGACCACCGGCGAGCACACCGACGCGTGGAACCACGTCGAGGGCGCGATGGCTCTCGTCGTGGGCGGCCAGGTCGACGCCGCCGAAGCGGCCTACGAATGGTGCGCCCGCAACCAGCGTCCGGACGGCTCCTGGCCCATGCGGATCGTCGTCGGCGAGGTCGAGGACGCCAGCACCGAGACGAACATGGCGGCCTACATCGCCGTGGGGGTGCTGCACCACTGGAGGATCCGGCAGGACCGGACGTTCCTCGAGCGCATGTGGCCGGTGGTCAGACGCGCGCTGGACCTGGTCGTCGACCTGCAGCTTCCGTTCGGGGGCATCGCCTGGTCGCGTGAGTGGGACGCCGACGGACCCGCGACGATCAACCGCGAGGCCCTGCTCGCCGGCAGCTCGAGCATCTACCAGGCGCTGCGGTGCGGCGTCGCCCTCGCCGAGCTGATGGACGAGCCGCAGCCGGAGTGGGAGCTCGCCGGCGGCCGGCTCGGGCACGCCCTCCGAGAGCATCGCGACCAGTTCCTCGACAAGTCGGTCTTCTCGATGGACTGGTACTACCCGGTGCTCGGTGGCGCCGTGCGCGGCCCCGAGGCCGACGAGATGATGGCTTCGCGGTGGGAGACCTTCGTCGTCGACGGGCTCGGGATCCGCTGCGTCAGCACGAACCCGTGGGTCACCGGCGCCGAGACCTGTGAGCTGGTGATGGCGTTGGCGGCGATCGGTGACGAGCGCGCCGGTGAAGCTCTTCGCGGACATGCAGCACCTGCGCACCGACCAGGGCACGTACTGGACCGGGTTCGTCTTCCCCGAGAACGTCAACTGGCCGGTGGAGCACACGACCTACACGGCGGCCGCGGTCATCCTCGCCTGGGACGCCCTCACCGGCACGACCCCGGGTGCCGGCGTGATGACCGGCGACGAGATCGGCGTGGAGTTCTCAGTCATGAATTGGCAGATCGCGCTGGACTGCGACTGTCCGTCACCCGACCGGTTCGCCGGCGTCTCCTCGAGTGCGCGTTAGCGCTCGCATCGACCCCACCGTCTCGCTCGGCTCGAAGGACCCGGAGTCGACGGCTCGCTGCCACACGTGGAACGGGGCCTGCCCGCCGTCCTCGGGCCGCTCGAAGACGTCGTGGATCACCAGCGCTCCACCGGTCATCACCCAGTGGGCGAACCCGGAGTAGTCGTTCTGGGCATGCTCCTCGGCGTGGCCGCCGTCGATGAACAGCAGGCTGACCGGGGTGCGCCACCAGCCGGCCACGCTGGTCGAGCGGCCGACGATGGCGGTGACCTGGTCCTCGAGACCGGCGCGTGCGACGGTGGCTCGGAAGGCCGGGAGGGTGTCCATCAGGCCGAGCTCGTCGTCGACCAGTGACGCGTCGTGATGCTCCCAGCCGGCCTGGTTCTCCTCGGAGCCGCGGTGGTGGTCGATGGTGAGCACGGACCCGCCGACCTCCCGCGCGGCAGCGCCGAGGTAGATCGCGGACTTGCCGCAGTAGGTCCCGATCTCCAGGGCGGGTCCGTCGGGGAGGCGCTCGCGCGCGAGGCGGTGGAGGAACGCGCCCTCGTCCTCCGGCATGAAGCCCTTGGCCGCGAGGGCGTGGGCGAGCAGGTCTGCAGGCATCCCCGACGTCGACCCGGTGTCCATGAGGACACTCTGCCGGTTGGTCTGGGCCGGTAGGTCAGGCAGGACCGGTCGCCCAGGTCGTTCCTCGCGTTCAGTGCTTAAGGTGACCTCGTCACCACGAGCTCGGAGAAGACATAACGCGAATCATCTTGCATTAGTGAGCGAGGGTAGCGTAGTGTCGCTGACGCGATGATTCTCGCGTTTAGCCGTAGAGGAGAACCAGTCATGTCCATCTCAGTGCTCGACATGTCGGTGTCGCTCGATGGGTACATCGCCGACCCCGACGACTTCCTCGGCGGCAAGGACGGCGAACGGCTGCATGAGTGGTTCGCACCCGGCGGTGACTCGAAGAACCTGTCAGGACCGGCCAAGGAGCTGGTGGACGAGCTGTACGCGAGCGGAGCCGTGGTCACCGGTCGCCGGACTGCCGAGCTCATGGATCACTGGGGTGGAGATGTCCATGGAGGTGTCCCGATCTTCGTGCCCAGTCATCGGCCACCCGGCCCAGCAGCCCGATGGGGCTATCCATCGGTCACGTACGTCACCGACGGAATCGAGAGCGCCATGGCGCTCGCGAAGGCTGCCGCCGGCGACCGGACCGTGCATGTCCAAGGGGGATACACCGGGCAGCGAGCATTGGAAGCCGGCGTGCTGGACGAGGTACAAATCCACCAGATCCCGGTACTGCTCGGTGGTGGACGCCGGATGTTCGACGTCCTGCCTTCGGAGATCGAGCTGGACGTCGCTCGGGTGATTGACACACCTGAAGCCACCCACATCCGGTACCGCGTCCGTCCTTGAGAGGATCACCACCATGCGAGCGACCTTCGACAACCGGGCCCACGCAGCATGAGTGCCGCGCCGGCCTCGATGCTGGACGACCTCGACGGGCAGGCCCTGCTGGACGGCGATCCCGGCTACGACGAGGCCCGAGCGGTCTGGAACGCGATGGTCGACCGCCGGCCCCGCATGATCGTGCGGTGTGCCAGTGTGCGGGACGTGGTCTCCGCCGTTGCCGCCGCCCGCGAGCTCGACCTCGAGATCGGCGTGCGCTGCGGGGGTCACAGCGTGCTCGGCATGTCCGTGCCGGAGGACGGCATGATGATCGACCTCACCCCGCTCGGCGGAGTGCGGATCGATGCGGAGCGTCGTCGAGCGTGGGTCGCGGGTGGAGCTCTGCTCGGCGCCCTGGATGTGGCAGCGCAACGGTTCGGCCTGGCCACCACTGCGGGCAACGTCTCGCACACGGGAGTCGGAGGACTCACCCTGGGCGGGGGCATGGGGTGGCTGGCCCGGCAGTACGGACTGAGCTGCGACAACGTCATCTCCTTCGAGGTCGTGACGGCCGACGGCCAGGTGGTCCGAGCCAGCCAGAGCGAGAACCCGGAGCTCTACTGGGGGCTGCGTGGGGGCGGAGGGAACTTCGGCATCGTCACCGAGTTCGAGTTCCGGCTGCACCCGGTCGGCACCAGGGCGTTGAGCGTCGAGCTCGAGTTCCCGGTCGATGAAGCCGCGGCCGGCGTGCTCGCGGCCTGGCGCGACCTGAGCGCCACGGCACCGCGGGAAGCCACGTTCGCCGCGTCCGTCGTCGGCGGCATCGCCACCGTCGGATTCGTGTGGGTCGGCGATCCCGAGGCGGGTCGGGAGTTCGCGACGCAGCTCGAAGTCCTGGGACAGCCGGCCGCGGAGCGGATCGTCGAGCTCTCGTACGTCGAGCTGCAGACGCGCGAGGACAGCATCGAAGGGCACACGCTGCGCCGATACTGGAAGGGCCACTACTTCAAGGAGCTGTCCGACGCGGCGATCGACGCCCTGCTGCTCCATGATCCGGCCGTGGCGGCGAGCCTCCAGGCGTACGGCGGCGCGATCGCCGAGGTGGCGGACGAGGAGACGGCCTTCAGCCAGCGCGACACCGCGTTCGAGTACGTCGCCGCGGCCCGATGGACCGATCCCGACGAGGACGAGGACCGGATCCGCAGTGCCCGGGAGTCCGCCGCGCGACTGGCGCCGTTCGCCAGCGGGATCTACGTCAACGTCCTCAGTGACGAGGGGGTGGACGGCATGAGCCGGGCGTACTCGGCCGAGAAGCTCACCAGGCTCAAGGCGCTCAAGGACGTCCACGACCCCGACAACGTCTTCCACCTGAACCAGAACATCAGGCCCACCTCATGACGCGCTCATGGCAGTTCTACCTCGTGGACGTGTTTGCTCCGGAGCCCCTGACCGGCAATCCGCTCTCCCTGGTCGTCGATGCCGACGATCTCACCGAGCCGCAGATGAAGGCGGTCGCTCGGGAGTTCAACCAGTCGGAGACCACCTTCCTCGTGCGGCCGACCACATCGAGTGCCGACTGGCGGCTGCGGTCGTTCACGCCGGTCGGCGCCGAGGTCCTCGGTGCCGGTCACAACGCGCTGGGGGCGTGGCTGTGGTTGGCCCATGCGGGGAAGCTGTCGCTCGAGGGCGCGAGCACGCTCTTCGCGCAGGAGATCGGCAGCGATGTTCTCCCCGTCGAAGTGATCCAGGAACCGGGGCAACCCATCGCGGTCTCGATGGATCAGTCGACGCCCTCCTACGGAGGCACGGTGACGGATCGTGCCGAGCTCGCCGCTGCTCTGGGCCTGACCGAGGCCGACCTCGTCGGCGAGCTCGAAGCACAGGTCGTCGACACGGGAGCCGGGCACCTCATGGTGCCGGCGAGAGACCGCGACACCGTCGATCGCGCTGCACCGGACTCAGTGCGCCTGGCGTCGGTCCTGCGCGAGGTCGGCGGCGAGGGTTGCTACGTGTACAGCCTTGACCCGATCGATCCCGCCAACGGCTCGATCGCGTACACGCGATTCTTCAACCCCACGGTGGGCATCACCGAGGATCCGGCCACCGGGACGGCAGCCGGTCCGTTGGTGGCGTCGCTGGTCGCCGGAGGACACGCAGAGGACGACGCGACGTACGCCGTCGAGCAAGGCCATGCACTCGGTCGTCCCAGCCGCATCAGCGTCTCGGTCTCCGGGGATCGGGTCCGGGTCAGCGGGTCTGGGATCGTGGTCGCTGAAGGCACGCTCAGCATCTAGCCCACGTGCGGCGACGACCAGGAGAACCCGGTGGACGATTTCGACGAAAGACATCTGAGCCGTGCTGTCGAGCTGGCCGTCGAGGCTCGAGCGAACGGCAACCCGCCCTTCGGGTCGTTGCTCGTCGACGGACGCGGCGAGGTCGTCGCCGAGGAGCGGAACACGACACTGACGGACCGAGACATCACGGCGCATCCTGAGCTCAAGCTGGCCAGGTGGGCGGCCATGGAGCTGCCGGAGGCGGTCACCAGGACGCTGACCATGTTCACCAGCTGCGAGCCATGCCCGATGTGCGCGAATGCGATCGCTCGGGCCCAGCTGGCGCGGGTGGTCTTCGCGCTGAGCAACGACCAGCTTCAAGCACTCAAGCCCGCCGGGTTCGCGAACCCGGACTCGGCGGAGGTCTCCTACGACGGCCCGGCACTGGGCGAGCAGGCTCGAGCCGCGGTGGACGGCTACTACTGATCGCTCACCACCGGGCGCGAGCCTGCTGCACGATCAACAGCGCGCAGATGAGCGCCATCACGGCGAGTGGCACGACCACGTCGACGACCGTGGAGAGACTGGCCAGGGCCAGCGGCATCGCGAAGCCGATGTAGGCGACCGCGTAGAACGCCGCCGACACCGTCCCGAGCCTGCCGTCGCTGGCGATGCCGGGGAGCCTCGACAGTCCGCTCGCCAGGGCGAGACCGCCACCGGCCCCGAGGACGATCGCCGACGGGACGGCCAGGAGGAGCAGGGCCGGAACGGCCGCAGCGATGGTCGTTCCCGCGAAGCCGATCGTCCCGCAGGCCGCTGCCGCCGGAGCGGTACGAGCTCCGAGCCGACGCTGCAACGGGGCGGCGACCGCTCCGGCGCCCAGCGTGATGCCGGCGAGCAGGCCCGTGAGGGCGACCGGCGCAATCGGGAAGCCGATCAGGACCGGCACGCCGCCGACCGCGGTGGCCGGGAAGGCGTACACACAGATGGCGAGCGGGGCGAGGACGAGGGCGGCGTCCCTGCGCCGGCCAGGTCGGAATGCCCCGGGTCGCGGCCCGACGGGATCGACTCGCGGACGGTCCAACGTCTCCGTGACGGTCCACGCGGCCAGCACGGCGAGCAGCAGCCCTCCCGCGTGCAGCAGGTACGGGAGCACCAGCGGCCACGGTCCCCACTCGCCGATCACTCCGGCCACGGCCGGGCCGATCCCGAAGCCGGCGGTCATCGTGACCGCCGCCGTGCGCGGCCCGGACGGCCGCCCGTCTCGCAGGGCGCACTCCACCAGCCAGGCGCTGCCGACGCTGAACGTGGCGCCCGCTCCGGCCCCTGGACAGGGACGACAAGCAACGCTCGCTGTCTGGGCGAGTAGAGCGAGGGGAGGGGGGGGGGGGAGGGGGGGGGAGCGCGGGAGTGGCCGACGACGTCGACGACGTGGAGAGACTGGCAGGGCAGCGGCTCGCGAAGCCGATGTAGGCGACCGCGTGAGCGCGACACGTCGAGCTGCGTCGTGGCGATGCGGGGAGCCGACAGCGCCGCAGGGCGAGACCGCACCGGCGAGGACGAGCGAGGGACGGCAGGAGGAGCAGGGCCGGACGCGCAGCGATGGTCGTCGCGAAGCGATCGTCCCGCAGGCGCTGCCGCCGGAGCGGTACGAGCTCCGAGCCGACGCTGCAACGGGGCGGCGACCGCTCCGGCGCCCAGCGTGATGCCGGCGAGCAGGCCCGTGAGGGCGACCGGCGCAATCGGGAAGCCGATCAGGACCGGCACGCCGCCGACGCGGTGGCCGGGAAGGCGTACACACAGATGGCGAGCGGGGCGAGGACGAGGGCGGCGTCCCTGCGCCGGCCAGGTCGGAATGCCCCGGGTCGCGGCCCGACGGGATCGACTCGCGGACGGTCCAACGTCTCCGTGACGGTCCACGCGGCCAGCACGGCGAGCAGCAGCCCTCCCGCGTGCAGCAGGTACGGGAGCACCAGCGGCCACGGTCCCCACTCGCCGATCACTCCGGCCACGGCCGGGCCGATTCCGAAGCCGGCGGTCATCGTGACCGCCGCCGTGCGCGGCCCGGACGGCCGCCCGTCTCGCAGGGCGCACTCCACCAGCCAGGCGCTGCCGACGCTGAACGTGGCGCCCGCTCCGGCCCCCTGGACCAGCCGGACGACGTACAGCAACAGCTCGCTGTCCTGGGCCCCGACGTAGAGCAATGAGGCAAGGACCGACAGCAGCGCTGCCGGGATCGCCACGCGGCGTCGCCCCCACCGGTCGGCAGCCGGACCCGCGAAGGCCAGGGCCGGGGCAAGGCCGAGGGCGTAGACGCCGAAGATCGCGGTCAGGGACGTGTCCGACATCCCCAGCTCGTCGCGGTAGATGAGCAGGAGTGGGGTCGGCACGTTCGTACCGGCTGCCACGGCCAGCAGCAGCAGACCCACCCGGCGATCCTGGCCCCACGTCCGTGGGGAGGCCCAGTTCACCGGGTGGTCGGCATTGATCGTCGGACTGCTACTCCGACGGCTCTGGTGCGTTGCAGTCGTTGACCTTCGGGTTGACACCGAGGTAGTTGAGCGGACCGGCGACGACCGTGACGAGGATCGTGCTCACTTCGGCACAGTTCGCCTCCCGGTCGGTGAAGTAGTCGCGCTGGAAGGCTGCGATCACCCCGATGATCAACCAGATCGTGACGAGAGTGGAGCCGATGGAACGCATGGAGACCTCCTCGTGATTCCGACAAGGTAACGCACGTCCATCGGCCCCGCCTCTTGTCAGCTGACGGCCCGCACGGCCCGGCGAGAGCCCACCCGGTGGCCGAGGGCGACGAGACCGAACCCGACGGCGAAGATGCCGCCGGCGACGAGCCCGTACTCGAACGGGATGGCGTCAGAGTTCTTCGGGAAGGCGGACTCGTCGCCGCCCACCCAGGCGCGAGTCAGGTAGAGACCCTGGAAGGTGAACGCCCAGAGGTAGGCGATCGCGTAGGCGACGTTGGCGGCCAGGTGGCTGCGCAGCAGGTATCCGACCGGGAAGGCCAGCAGCACGGTGACGATGGCGATCATGACTCCTCCTCAATCCGTCACGGGTGCGGTCTGGCGTGCCGGCGACAGCATCAGCACGACGCTGAGGACGGTCAGGACGACAGACACGGTGACCAGGACCTTGATGAACCACGGCACGTCGACGAAGAACGCCGGCAGGGCGGTGAGCATCGAGATGATCCGGGCGCCGGCGGCGACACGGATGGCGCCGCGGTTGGCCTTGACCCAGCCGATGACGACGGCGATCACGGTGATGACACCGCAGATCGACCCGAGGATGAGGATGCCGAACGGGGGTCCGACCTCTCCGTCCGGCGTGGGCATGAGCGCGGCCGGGATGTCGGACAGCCCGAGCAGGCCGGCGATGACCAGTCCGATCTTGTTCTTGGTGCTGAGCATGATGTTCTCCTTCTTCGGGGGTGATGACACCACCGTCGACCCCCGAGGCCCGGAGTCGGATCCGTGCTCGTTCCTCATTGTCCGGGAGATCTCCCGGGTTGAATAGGTGCACGATCCCGGGTCTGCACACCGGTTGCGCGCCAGAATGCTCCTATGACCGATGCCGTCATCCGCGTCGTCCTCGCCGACGACCACCCCGTCGTGCGCGGCGGGTTGCGTGCGCTGCTCGAGTCGTTGCCGGCGTACGAGGTGGTCGGCGAGGCGGTCGACGGCGATGCCGCCGTCCGCGAGGTGCAGCTGACCCGCCCGGATGTCGTCCTCATGGACGTGCAGATGCCCGGCGTCGACGGGCTCGAGGCGACGAGGCGCATCCGGGCCGCCACGCCTGACGTGGCAGTGCTCGTGCTGACGATGTTCGACGACGACGACACGGTGTTCGCCGCGATGAAGGCCGGTGCGCAGGGCTATCTGCTCAAGGGGGCCGAGCAGGCCGAGATCGACCGGGCCATCAAGGCGGTGGTCGCGGGAGAGGCGATCTTCGGTCCCGGGGTGGCTGCTCGCGTGCTCCGTCACTTCGCCGAGCCACCCGCCAGCAGCGAGCTGCCGTTCCCGGAGCTCACCGATCGCGAGCGTGAGGTGCTGGATCTCGTCGCCGGCGGGCATCGCAACGCCGCCATCGCGGAAGAGCTGTTCCTCTCGCCGAAGACGGTCGCCAACCACATCTCGTCGATCTTCGCGAAGCTCGCCGTGGCCGACCGGTCGGCAGCCATCGTGCGCGCGCGGGACGAAGGCTTGGGCAGGACGTGATGACCGGCATAGTCGCCACGCTGCTGATCGCCATCACCGCTGCCTCCGGCCTCGTGCTCGTCGCCAAGGGTGGCGCCCGGACCAGCGGCGTGTTCCTGACCCTGGGTGCCCTGCTCGGTGCCGCCGCCCTCGCCATTCGAGTCCTCGACGGCCCGTCCGACCTCAGGCGGCTGCTCATCGTCGCGACGACGTACGTGGTGCTGCCGGCCGCCGTGCTCGTCTACCCGACCTGGGTGTGGAGGCGACCGGTCGACTTCATCATCTCGACGACGGTCATCGCGTCCGGCGCACTCAGCGTGGCGTACTTCCGCGACCCTGCCATCACCGACGCCATGGGCCTCGTCCTGGGTCTGGCCGTGGCGGTCCACCTGTGGTGGCGCATCGAGACGACGGCCGGCGACACGCGGATCGCCCTGCAGTGGCTGGCCGTCACCCTCGGATTCTTCGGGCTTCTCTTCGGATTGATCTCGTTCGCGGCCGAGGGTGCATCCGGGAACGGGACCACCGCCGGCATCATCCTGCTCTTGGTCTGCCTGCCGATCGCGCCGTCGATGGTCGTCGGCGTGCTGCGTCCACACGTGTTCGACGTGCGCGGCGTCGTCGTCTGGGGCGCCGTCACGGTTGTCACTCTGATCGTCTACCTCTCCGTCTTCGCCGGCATCGTGTCGGGCCTCGAGTCCCTCGACGGTGATCCGTCACCGGGTGCGCTGGGGCTCATCGGCGCCGTGCTCGCCTTCGGTGTCCACCCGACGATCGTCATGCTGCGCGGCGTCGTCGACCAGCTGCTGTTCGGTGACCGGCCGGATCCGCTGCAGGCGGCCACCCACGTCGCCGACCGCATCGGCGACGACCCGGTGCTCGCCCTGCGCGCGATCCGCGAGGCCCTGGTGCTGCCGTATGCGTCACTGCGCGCGGACGGCCAGACCCTTGCCACGTCCGGCACCGAGGTCACCCACACGCGGACGCTCCCGCTGCAGCTCGGCGGCGACGCGGTCGGTGAGGTCGTCGTCGGGCTCCGCGCCGGCGACCTGACGCTCGCCGCATCGGATGCCGACGTGCTGCGCATCGTCGCCCCGCTGCTCGCCCAGACGCTGCGCGCCCAGGCGCTCGCCCGCGACCTCCAGACGTCGCGCAACACGGCGATCACCGCGATCGAGGAGGAACGTCGCCGGCTGCGCCGCGACCTGCACGACGGGCTCGGTCCCACGCTCTCCGGCGTCGCCTTCGCGACGGACGCCGCACGCAACCAGCTCCACGACGATCCGGCGGCAGCCGACGTCCTGCTCGAGCGGCTCCGCGCGGACACGTCCGCGGCCATCGCCGAGGTCCGACGTCTGGTGGAGGGGCTGCGGCCGCCGGCGCTCGACGAGCTCGGCCTGCTCGGCGCGATGCGCCAGCACGCCGCGACGCTCCACGCCGACGGAGGAGCAGCACTGCAGGTCACGATCTCCGCCCCGGACCCGTTGCCGGCGCTCTCGGCCGCCGCCGAGGTCACCGCGTACCGCATCGTCGTGGAGGCGCTCACCAACGTCGCTCGGCATGCGGCGGCCACGAAGGCCGCGGTCGCGATCGACGTCGCCGGCGACGACCTGCACCTCACGGTTCAGGACGACGGGCAGGGAGCGCGTTCGTGGCGTCCCGGCGTCGGCATGTCGTCGATGCGCGAGCGGGCCGAGCAGGTCGGCGGCACCCTGACGGCGCGGCCGCGAGCCGAGGGCGGCCGGGTGGAGGCGCTCATCCCACTCGGCACCGAGTAGGGCGGGCTCAGCCCGTGGCCGCGGCCCGGGCGCGCTCGGCGATCTCTTCCGGCGTCAGGTCCTCGACGTGGGTGGCGAGGAGCCAGGAGTGGCCGAACGGGTCGAAGACCTCGCCGAGGCGATCTCCCCAGAACTGATCCTTGGCCTCGAGGGTGAGCTTGGCACCGGCGTCGACGGCGCGACTCAAGGCGGCGTCGACGTCGTCGACGTAGACCAGGACGCTGGCGCTGGTGCCGCCGAGCACCGTGGGTGGCTTGGTCGAGAACCACGGGAGCGGGTCGCAGATCATGACCGGTCGGCCCTCGATCTCGATCTCCGCATGCGCGATCTGGCCGCCGGGGCCATCCAGTCTGAGGACCTCAGTCGCTCCAAAAGCCTGCTGGTAGAACTCGATGGCCTCTGCTGCGTTGTGCACGGTCAGGTAGGCCGCAACGCCCGCTGTGGTGGTCATGTCCCCTCCTGGGATTCGTGAACCGCTCACCCCGAGACTACGGCCGCGCGATGACGTTTCCGGCGGGCCGACCGGTCAGGTGGGGAGCCGGGTCGACGCCGAAGGGTGAGCCGTCGGCGACGGTCCGCCGCTCCGACGTCCCGAAGGTCGGGCAGATCGTAAGTCTTCAGACCAGCATCGAGACGGGGTTCTCGACGATCGCGGTGAACGCCGCGAGCCACTGGGCGGCGAGGGCTCCGTCGACCGCGCGGTGGTCGACCGACATGGTCACCGACATGACCGTGGCGACGGCGACCTGCCCATCGTCGACGACCGCGGCATCGCGGGCGGCACCGACCGCGAGGATCCCGGACTGCGGCGGGTTCAGGATCGCCGAGAACTCGGGCGTGCCGTACATGCCGAGGTTGCTGATCGAGAACGAGCCACCCTCCAGCTCCTGCTGGAGCAGGCGGCCGGATCGGGCCCGTTCGACGAGGTCGCCGATGGTGGCGCTGAGCTCGGTCAACGACTGGGAGGCGATGTCGCGCACGACGGGGGTGAGCAGCCCCTTGTCGGTGGAGACGGCGACCGCGACGTCGATCGTCTCGAAGCGGCGCAGCGCCTCCTCGGTCCAGATGACGTTGGCCTCGGGCACGCGCTGGAAGGCCGTCCCGATCGCCTTGACCAGGAGGTCGTTGACCGAGACCTGGACGTCCTCGGCCTTGTTGATCTCCGCGCGCAGCTCGAGGAGCCGGCCGACGCGCAGGTCGGCCGAGAGGTAGAAGTGCGGGACGGTCGACTTGCTCTCGGTCAGGCGCCGGGCGATGGCACGCCGCATGCCCGAGTGCGGGACGTCCTCGAAGCCGGCTTCGCTCGCCGCCGCAGGTGCAGCGGCCGCCGGCTCAACTGCCGCCGGCTCGGGCGTCTGGGCGAGCCAGGCGTCCAGGTCGCGGCGCACGATCCGTCCGCCCGGCCCGGTGCCCGGGATCACGGCTGGGTCGATGCCCTGCTCACGGGCCAGGCGGCGCACGAGCGGGCTGACGAAGAGGCGTCCGCCCTCGGGCGAAGGCGGTGGTGGCTCGGGTGCGGTCGCGAGGGTCGCAGGATCTGGTTCAGGATCCGGTGCTGGGTCCAGCACTGCATCCAGCTCAGGGGCGACCTCGGCCTCGGAGGACGCGTCACGCGCCTCGGCCGCGGCGGCCTCGATGTCGTCGTCGCTGTCGCCGGCCTGGGCGAGGACCGCGATGGCGTCGCCGACCGTGACCTTCGTGCCGCCGCTCACGAGCGTGCGGCCCAGGATCGCGGACTCCTCCGCGGCGAGCTCGACGAGCGCCTTGTCGGTCTCGATCTCCGCGATCGAGTCGCCCTCGGCGAACGAGTCGCCGACCTCGACGGTCCAGGCGAGGAGCACGGCCTCGCTGGCGCCGGCCATCACCGAGGGCATCCGGAGCAGGTGGGCCATGTCAGTGCTCCGCTCGCGGGCTGCCGAGGCCCTTGGCGATCCGTTGCAGTCCGTCGACGATCTCCTCGGTCCCGGCGATGGCGGCACGCTCGAGCACCTTCGAGATGGTCGGCGAGGCGACGCCGCCGGTGACCCGTTCGACCGGCTGGTCGAGCCAGTCGAAGAACCGCCGCTGGATCTCGTCGCTGAGCCAGCCGCCGTACGACGTGCCGATCGCGCCCTGCTCGACGATCAGGACGCTGTTGGTCTTCTGGATGCTCGCGCCGATCGTGTCCCAGTCGATCGAGGCCCGATCGAGCCATCGCAGGTCGATGACCTCGGCGTCGACGCCGGACTCGTCGACCGCGTCGAGGCTGTGCTGGACCATCGTCAGGTAGGTCAGCACGGTGACGTCGCGGCCCTCCCGGCGGACCGCGGCCGTGCCGAACGGCAGCTGGTAGTCGAGGTCGGACACCGGGGCGTCGCCGGTCGTGCCGTACAGGTCGACGGACTCGAGCACGAGCACCGGGTCGTCGATGGCGAGGGCGGTGTTCATCAGCCCGATGTAGTCGAACGGCGTGCTCGGAGCGGCGATGCGCCAGCCGGGCGCCGTCGCGAAGATGCCGGCCGGGTCCATCGAGTGCTGCGAGCCGTAGCCGGTGCCGGCGGCGACCTTCGTCCGGAGGACGAGCGGGACGGCGCCGGTGCCGCCGAACATGTGCCGGGCCTTGCCGATCTGGTTGAAGACCTGGTCGGCGGCGACCCACAGGAAGTCCGGGTACATGAACTCGACGACGGGCCGGAACCGGCCGTCCAGCGCGATGCCGCCGCCCAGTCCGGCGAACGCGTTCTCGCTGATCGGGGTCCCGAGGATCGCGCCCCTCGTACTTCTGGGCCAGGCCCTTCGTGGCACCGTTCGTCCCGCCGCTGAGCCGGTGCACGTCCTCGCCGAGCACGACGATGCGTGGGTCCTCGCCCATCCGGCGGTCCATGACCTCGGCGATGGCGTCGATCATGCGGGTCGGGGCGACCTCGCCGTCGAACGTCGACTGCTCCTCGGTCCGCACGCCGGCGATCTCCTCGAGGTCGCTGCGGATCCCGACGTCGACGAAGGCCGGGTCGGGCCACAGCACGTGGCGGATGCGTCGGGTGCCGGGCTTGCCGTTCGGGTCCGGCTCGGTCAGCTCGCCGGCGACCTCGGCGGCGACGTCCTGGGCCTGACGACGCACGGCGGCGATGCCGTCGTCGTCGATCAGGCCGCGCTCGATCATCTTGCGGGCCATGAGGTCGAGCGGGTCGCGATCGCGCCAGTGCTGCTCCTCCTCCTTGGTGCGGTACCCGAAGGCACTGCCGGGGAAGGGGCCGTTCTGGTGGAAGAAGCGATAGACCTCGGCCTCGACGACGGCGGGTCCGCGGCCCGCGCGCATGTGCTCGACGGCGGCCGTCGTCGCGAGATGCACCGCGAGCGGGTCCATGCCGTCGACGCGCCACGACGCGATGCCGAAGCCCGGCCCGCGGCCCGACAGCCGCGGCTCACCGGTGGCCTCGTCGACGTTCGTCGACACGGCGTAGAGGTTGTTCTCGATGAAGAAGCAGAACGGCAGGTCCCAGGCCGCGGCGAGGTTCATCGACTCCAGCACGGAGCCGATGTTGACCGCGCCGTCGCCGAAGTAGGAGATCGTCACGTCGTCGGTGCCCGCGTGCCGTTGTGCCCAGGCGTTGCCGGCACCCATCGGGACGCCGCCGCCCACGATCGCGTTGGTGCCGAGCGCGCCGGCCTCGTGCCACTGCAGGTGCATCGAGCCGCCGCGACCGTTGCTGTACCCGCCCGTCAGGCCGAGGATCTCCGACAAGGTCTTGCGCAGCACGTCGTGGATCGCCGGAGTCACGAGCGACGCCGGGTCGATGCCGTCGGGGGAGACGTAGGTGAGGGACTTGGCGAGGAACTGGTGGTGCCCGCGGTGGGAGCCGTTGACGCCGTCGGACGGCCGCAGTCCGACGATCGAGCCGACCGCGCCGCCCTCCTGGCCGATGCTCGAGTGGGCCGGCCCGTGGACGAGACCCTCGCCGGCCAGCTCCAGGACGACCTCTTCGAACGCCCGGATCAGGTGCAGCTCACCCAGCATCGTGCGCAGGAGCACGGGGTCGGCGTCCAGCCAGTCCTGGTCGGTGGTGCTGAGCTCGACCCACGGGACGTCGGGCGTGAGCGGGAACGAGGTCGACATTCGGTCACGGTACTGCTCGAATGGAGCCATTGCAATCGAATGTCGGGCGTGGCTACGCTGATCGAACGACGACCTTGCCCCAGAATGGATCCAATCCACCGAATCGAGGACGTATGGCGCTCCCGGGCCTCCGCGGCACCGACCACATCGGCTTCACGGTGCCCGACATGGACGAGGCGCACGACTTCTTCGTCCGGGTCATCGGCTGCGAGCACGTGTACTCGCTTCCGTCGCGCGCCAGCGACGACGACTGGATGGCGACGCACCTCAACGTGCATCCGCGTGCGGTCATCGAGGAGGTCCGGTTCTACCGCTGCCGATTCGGGTCCAACTTCGAGCTGTTCACGTACTCGACGCCCGAGGGCCAGGCACCGCAGCCGAAGAACTCCGACATCGGCGGTCACCATCTCGCGTTCTACGTCGACGACATCGACGCGGCCGTCGCCTACCTCCGGTCCGAGGGCATCCGCGTGCTGGGCGACCCGACGGCGAGCGGAGCCGCGAGCGCCGGGCAGCGGTTCTGCTACTTCCTCTCACCCTGGGGCATGCAGCTGGAGCTGGTGAGCTTCCCGGACGGCAAGGCCTACGAGGCGGGGGCCGAGACGCTCCTCTGGCATCCGGCCCACCCGGCGGACTGAGCGATGGCCAACGTCGAGACCGTCGAGTCGGTCGCCAGCCTGCGCATCGCCGACGCGCTGCGCCGCGCCATCCTCGCGGGTGAGTTCGCGCCGGGCGAGCGCATGCGCCAGGAGGTCATCGCCGAGCAGTTCGGGGCGAGCCGGCTCCCGGTCCGCGAGGCCCTGCGCATCCTGCAGTCGGACGGCCTGGTGTCGATCGTGGCCAACTCGGGCGCCTGGGTGTCGAAGCTCGACGCGAAGGAGTGCTCGGAGAGCTACGAGATCCGCGAGCGCATCGAGCCGTTGCTGCTGCGCGAGAGCATGCCCCTGCTGAGCGAGGACGACGTCGCGGTCATGCGGCGTCTCGCCGAGCAGATGCACGACGGCGCGGACGTCGAGACGTTCCTCCGGCTCGATCGCGAGTTCCACCTGATGTCGTACGCCAAGGCCGAGACGGTCCTGCTGTCCTCACTCGTCGAGCGACTGTGGAACACCACGCAGCACTACCGTCGCGCCTTCACCGAGCTGGCCTGGGCCCGCGCCACGTCGCGCGAGGTCGTGCACTACGAGCACTTCCTGCTCGTCGAGGCGATCGAGCGCGGTGACGCCGAGGATGCCCAGCGGGTGCTCGGCGGACACATCCGCCGCACCCGGCTGGAGCTCACGCAGCATCCGGAGATCTTCGCGACCTAGCGGTGCGGGTCAGTACTGGTTGGCGATGACGAGGTCCTGCGCCGGGAACCGGGTCAGGATCTGCGGTCCCTCGGCGGTGACCACGACCTCTTCCTCGATGCGGGCCGCCGAGTAGCCGTCCGAGGCCGGGCAGTAGGTCTCGAGCGCGAACACCATGCCCTCCTTCACCTCGAGCGGCTCGATCATGCTGTTGAGCCGGGAGATGATCGGGCGCTCGTGGAGCCCGAGCCCGAGGCCGTGGCCGAACTGGAGGCCGAAGGCTGCCAGCTCGTTGTCGAAGCCGAACTCCGGCGCCGTGGGCCAGACCGCGGCGATCTCGTCGGTGCCGACGCCCGGCCGGACCATCTGGATCGACGCGTCCATCCACTCACGCGCCTTCGTGTAGGCGTCGTGCTGGCTCGTGGTCGCGCTGCCGACGTTGAACGTGCGGTAGTAGCAGGTCCGATAGCCGTTGAAGCTGTGGATGATGTCGAAGAACGCCTGGTCGCCCGGGCGGATCAGCCGGTCGGTGAAGTTGTGCGGATGCGGGTTGCAGCGCTCGCCCGAGATCGCGTTGACGGCCTCGACCTGGTCGGACCCCATCTCGTAGAGGCGCTTGTTCACCAGCGCGACGATCTCGTTCTCCCGGATGCCGGGCTTGAGCACCTCGACGATGTCCTGGTAGACGCCGTCGACCATCGCCGCCGCCTGGTTGAGCAGCATGATCTCGTCCTGCGACTTGATCTCGCGGGCGTCCAGCATGAGCTGCTGGCAGTCGACGACGGTGAGTCCCTGCTTTTGCATCTCGAACAGGAACGGAGGCTCGACGATGTCCATGCCGACGGGGGAGTCGGCCAGCCCGGCGTCCTCGAGCAGGCCCTTGATCTCCCGGACCGCGGACTCCATGAGTCCGGCCGTCGGGGCGACCGCTCCGCGCAGGCCGAGCATGCCGGGCCGGCAGTTCTCATCGGGCAGCCAGTTGGAGTAGAGCTGGTGATGGCGCACGGCCGACCCGAAGTCCCAGAGCCACGGGTCGTCGGCGTCGCGGGTGAGGAGCGCGTAGCGCGTCATCTTGTCGCCCAGCGCACCGCCGATCCACGTCTGGGTGGTGTAGCGGATGTTGTAGAAGTCGAACAGCAGGAACGCCCCGCACTCGCTGGAGTCCAGGGCGGCCTTGGCGCGACCGAGCCGGTGGGAGCGGAGCCGGTCGAAGTCGACCCGCTCCTCGTAGTCGACTCCCATGTGGCCCGGGGCAGGCAGGGGGCGGAGGTCAGCCATCGTTCGTTCCGAGACCGTCGTCCACATCGACGTCCTCGGAGGTCAGCTCCATGCCTGAGCGGCGGGCCTGCTCCAGGAGCAGCGTGGCGAAGTCCTGGTCGGCGTATCCGGCGCCGATGACGGCCGTGACGAGCTCCGCGGCCAGAGCGGCAACGGGCATCGGGACACCATGCTCGCGTGCATTCTCCAGGCCGAGATCGAAGTCCTTGCGCAGCAGGACCGGGGTGAAGGACGGAGTGAAGTCGAGGTTGACGAATCCGGGTGACTTGTACCGGGTGAAGGTCGACCCCATCACCGAGTCGTTGAGGAAGGCGAGGAAGTCGGCCCGGTTGACACCGGCCTTCTCCGCGAGCGCCGTGATCTCCGCCAGCGACTGGGTGACGACACCGAGGAACACGTTGTGACAGATCTTGACGATGCGAGCGACCTCGTCCTCTCCCACGTACGTCGCAGCCTGCCCGAGCACGGCGAACAGGGGCTCGACCTGGTCGAAGGTGTCTCGGGGGCCGGACACGGCGAACGTGAGCTTGCCGGCCTTGACCACCTTGGGGCTGCCGCTGACGGGCGCGGCCAGGAAGGCGGTGCCATGGTCGTTGGCGATGCCGCGGATCTTGGTCGAGACGGTGGCGGAAACGGTGGAGGAGTCGACGATGACCCGCGGCTTCGCGGATCCCGTGAGGAGGCCCCCGTCACCGATCGTCACGGCCTCGAGGTCGTCCGACGCCGACACCATGATGAAGACGACGTCGCGGTCGGCCAGCTCTGCCGGAGAGTCGACGATCTTCGCACCATGGGCGGCGAGAGGCTCGGCCTTCGACCTGGTGCGGTTGAACACCGAGACGTCGTAGTCGGCGTCGATGAGCCGTTGTGCGAGGGCGAATCCCATCCGACCAGCGCCGATCCAACCGATCGTCATTCTCTGTTCGTCCAGATCCATCTGTTCATCTCTCCACGTCAAGACTGCAATCGGTTGCAAGATTGACCCCAGTTGTATCACAAAGTCAAAATCGCGCCGGTGATACGGGAAAAATGGGCCGTATCGGTGCCTGGATCAGGCCGTGCTGCCCGGATTGACCGGACCGGTGGAGCCGCGGACGATGAGCGTCACGGGGAGCAGCAGCGAGCGTGGATGCCGGGTCGGGTCATCGAGCAGCTCGAGCAGCAGCCGACCGGCCTCGGCCCCGATCTCGACGTGCGGGATGTGGATCGTCGTCAGGGGCGGGGAGACCTTGTCGATGAAGGGGATGTCGTTGAACCCCACGACGCTGACGTCGTCTGGGCATCTCAGGCCCCGCTCGGCGAGTGCATCGTACGCACCGAGCGCGAGCTGGTCGTTGCCGGCGAGGACGGCCGTGAACGGAGGGCCGGAGTCGAGCAGGGTGCCCATGCCGCGCGCGCCGGCCTCCTCAGACCACGTCTCGCAGTAGTGGATGCCACTGGAGTCGTGGGGCAGGTTCTGGTCCTCGAGCGCCTGACGGAACGCCTTGCGGCGGGTGGCGCCGGTGGAGGTGTCCTGTGGTCCGGCCAGGTGGACGATGTGGCGGTGGCCGAGGTCGATCAGGTGCTGGACTGCCAGGACGACACCGGCAGCGTCGTCGGGGGTCACGGACGGGATGTCTGCGATCGCCGTGCTCCGGTTCACCAAGACCATGGGCACGGATGACGCTGCCAGCTCCTCCAGGAGCGGTTGCTCCAGGAGGGCGGTCGCGAACACGAAGCCCTCCACGTTGCGCTGCCTGAGCGAGTCCACCGCAGCCGCCTCGACGTCGGTCTGGCTGTCCGTGTTGACGATCCAGGCGTTGTACCCGGCCGGACGCAGGACGTCCTCCACGCCGCGGACGATGGGCGGGAACAGGGGGTTGGTCAGGTCAGGAATGACCAGACCGATGCTCATCGACCGTGACGTCTTGAGACTGCGCGCGATCGGGTTGGGCGTGTAGCCGAGCTCCTTGGCGACCTTCTGGATGCGAGCCGCGGTGCCTGCGTTGACCATCGACTCGGTCGCCGCGTTGAGAGCTCGAGATGCCGTGGCGGGGTGGACTCCGGCCTTCTCGGCCACTTCACGCAACGTCGCCCTGTGCACGGTCGTGAGTCCTCCGAGTCGCCTGTCCACTGGTCATGGGTGGTTCCACACAGCGGGCACGTGCAATATATCCACAGTACTGCGAACGCTTGCAGGCGACCGTGAGGCGGTTTCGTCGAATCGTTTCAGTCGTGCGGGGCGTCGGCCGGGCCCGGGCCGGCCCGTCCAGTGACCATCGACGGCCATGTGTCGGCGACCTGGTCGAGCTCGGGCGTCGGGCGGAAGCGACGACGCAGGTCGATCAGCGTGCCGAAGGAAGCCTCGTCAACCGCGCCGCCGGGGATCAGACCGCGGACGGGATCCAGCAGGCATTCCCGGTGCGCGCGCGCCTCGGCCTCGTCGAGATCGAGCAGTCGCATCGCGGCCTCGACGACCTCGGTCTCCCACTGGCCGTCGAGGATCTCCTGGGAGGTCTCGAGCAGGACGTCGACGAAGCGGAGCCGGACGTCTCGGACGTCAGGGTCCGGGCTCTCGACCGCGGCGACGACGGTGCCGAGGTACGGGCCGACGTCGGCGACCCGGCTCACGATCCGGCATCCGGCACCTTCGGCGCGCAGCTCGTTGCCGGCGTTGAGCACCGTGGCCCGGCAGCGCTCCTCGATCAGTGCCGTCGCGCGCCTCGGGGTCGAGCCGAGGGACTCCACGGTGTAGTCGCCGGGCTTCAGGCCGCTCGCCTCGAGCAGCGCGAACGCGACGAAGGCGAATCCGGACCCCGGGACGTCGACGGCGACGATCCCGTCGCGCACGGCCTCGACGTCGGCGACGCTCGGTGCGACGCACAGGGAGAGCCCCAGCCCGCGATCGATGGCGGCGACGATCTCGACCGGGATGTTTCGGCCCAGGGGGTTCTGGGTGAGGAAGCGATAGGCCATGACGTTGTCCGGGCTCGTCATCACGATGTCGAGCTCGCCGGCCTCGAGGTCCGCGAACTGGGCCGGCGATGAGACGACCTGCGTCTCCCGCACGTCGAGACCGACGCGCTCGAGACGTCCGGTGGAGCGGGCCAGGTCGAGGAGCAGCGATCGGGTGAACGTCCCGACGTGCAGCGAGGCCGGTGGCATGCGCGTCATGCTGCCACAGGCCATCGGGTGCTGACGGCCCTGATCTGACCCCGACCGTTCTACGATGGCGGCCCGCGACGTGCCGGGCATCCTGGCATCTCTTGACAGGACGCGGACTTGCCCACAGAGTGTGACCAGCGAGCCGCAATCGATTGCGGACACCGAGGAGGACTCCATGTTCACCGATTCGAGACGCTCCCGACTCGTCCGCATGGCCGGCATCGCTGCCGCCGTCGCCATCGTCGTGGCCGCCTGCGGCACGCCGTCGTCAGAGAAGAAGGCCGACTCGAAGAACCCGATCGTCATCGGCGCCTCCCTCCCCCTGACGGGCGACTTCTCCCAGCCGGGCACCCAGGCGCAACGCGGGTACCAGGTCTGGCAGGAGATGGTGAACGCCGACGGCGGAATGCTGGACCGCAAGGTCGAGCTGAAGATCACCGACGACGCGAGCAACCAGGACACCGTGGTCTCCGACTACACCCGGCTCATCACGCAGGACAAGGTCGACCTCCTGCTCGGCACGTTCTCGTCCCTGCTGAACTTCCCCGCCTCGGCCGTCGCCGAGAAGAACGGCATGCTCTTCGTGGAGCCGGCCGGTGGCGCACCCGACATGTTCAGCCGGGGCTTCAAGTACCTGATCTACGCCCAGCCGGCCCTCGCACCGCAGCAGGCCGACGTCTTCGTCGACTGGATCAAGTCGCTGCCCGAGGCCGATCGTCCCAAGACCGCGGCCTACCCGACGCAGGACGACCCGTTCGCCCGACCGGTGATCGAGAGCATGCAGAAGCAGCTCGAGGATGTCGGCGTCAAGACCGTCTATTCCAAGACCTACCCCGCCGACACGGCGAACCTGCAGACGATCGCGTCGGCGGTCGCCGCCAAGAAGCCTGACCTGGTCGCGCAGGGCGCGGTGTTCGAGGACGGGGTGTCGCTGGTGCGATCGCTGCGTCAGGTCGGGTTCTCCCCGAAGGCCCTGTTCCAGACGTCGGCACCGAGCAACTCCGACCAGTACAGCAAGGGCATCGGAGAGGCCAACACCGAAGGCGTC
The DNA here is from genome assembly GCA_963726885.1 of uncultured Actinomycetota bacterium. Lineage (GTDB taxonomy): Bacteria > Actinomycetota > Actinomycetes > Propionibacteriales > Nocardioidaceae > Aeromicrobium. The sequence continues at coordinate 47,540 of CAVSDS010000016.1, forward strand.
TTCTACACGGTCAGCTGGAACGAGAAGGCCGAGACCCCGTTGAACAAGGAGTTCGTCGCGGCCTACAAGAAGAAGTTCGACAACGAGATCCCGGCCGAGGACGCCGCCGATGCCTTCGCCGCCGCCCAGATTCTCCAGAAGGCGGTCGAGGAGGTCGGCAAGATCGACCAGAAGGCGCTCGCCGAGTGGCTCCACGGCAACAAGGTCGAGACCATCCTCGGCCCGCTGACCTGGGACGAGAGAGGCGCTCCGCTGAGCGACTTCATCCTCGCCCAGTGGCAGAGCGGTGTCGTGCAGGTCGTCGCTCCCGATTCCGCCGCGACCACCGAGAAGGTCGTCTACCCCAAGCCTGACTGGGAGTAGGCGACAATGGTCTGGCGGACGGAGCACAGATGGAGCAGCTGGCCCAAACGGTGATCCTGGGCCTCCTCATCGGAGGCGTCTACGCCCTGATGGCGTCCGGGCTGACCCTGGTGTTCGGGGTCATGAGGATCGTCAACGTCGCCCACGGGGCCATGCTGATCGCGGCGGCCATGATCACCTGGTACGTCTGGAGCATCAGCGGGATCGACCCGTTCCTGATCGCGATCCCGATGACGCTGGTGATGTTCGGGATCGGTTGGCTGCTCTACCGCACCGTGATCTCGCGGATCCAGGGCGCGTCGGTGTCGATGTCCGTGCTCCTGACGTTCGGCATCGCCCTCACGATCGAGGGTCTGCTCAACGTGATCGCGGGAAACCGGTTCCGTTCGGCCACACCGTCGTACTTCGACGAGTCCTTCCGACTCGGCGGTCTGGTGTTCCCCAAGACCCAGGTCTTCGGAGCCGTCGTCGCCATGGTGACCCTCGGCGTCCTGTTCCTCGTGCTGACGCGGACGTGGACCGGTCGGGCCATCCGTGCCACCTCGCAGAATCCGACGGGTGCCGCCCTGATCGGCGTCAGCTCGAGCAGCGTCGCGGCGCTGGCCTTCGCGATCGGCATGTCGACGGCCGGGGTCGGCGGCTCGATCCTGTCGGTGCTGTACCCGTTCTTCCCGGCGTCGCACTACGACTGGATCGCCCGCCTGCTCGGCATCGTCGTGCTCGGGGGCATGGGTAGCCTCTCCGGCGCGTTCATCGGCGCGCTGTGCCTCGGTCTGGCCGAGACGCTGACGTCGACCTACATCTCGCTGCAGTGGTCGACCCTGGTCGTGTACCTCGTGATCCTGGTCGTGCTGCTCGTCCGTCCCCAGGGTCTGTTCGGGTCGCAGCTGCGCGAGGACGCGGTCGCTGCATGACCGTCCGGAGCATGCTTGACGCCCCCGTCCCGGACCGCTGTGCTCGTGGGTGGGCTCGCCCTGCTGCTGTTCCCGGTGATCCGGCCGTACGACATCTATCCCCAGACCGTGATGCTGCTGGCGTTCCTGCTGGCGATCCAGGCAGTGAGCTGGAACATCATCTCCGGGTACGCCGGCTACATCTCGCTGGGCCACAGCGCGTTCCTCGGCCTGGGGGGCTACACCGCTGCCATCATCGCGATCCGCGCCGACGTCAACCCGTTGCTCGTGGCGCCGCTTGGGTGGGGTCGTCGCCGTCATCGCCGCGCTCGTGCTGGGGGCCATCGTGCTGCGCACCCGCAGCCAGGCGTTCGTCATCATCACGATCGCGCTGCTGCTGTCGGCCCAGGTCGTGGTGAACAACTGGAAGAGCCTCACCAACGGCTCGGACGGCGTGACGCTGCCGATCCCGCCGTGGTCGCGCGACATCCAGGCGCTGCCGTTCTACTACATGTTCCTGGTGCTGCTGATGGCCACCGTGGCGTTCTCCGCACAGATCAGGCGGCGCAAGCTCGGCACGTCCTTGGTGGCGATCCGGGAGGACGAGGGCAAAGCCGCGGCGATCGGCGTCAACACCACCCGGTCGAAGGTCGTCGCGTTCGGCGCGAGCGCCTTCTTCATCGGACTGGCCGGCGGCGTGTACGCGTACTTCCAGACCTTCCTCAACCCGATCGGCATGTTCAACATCCTGGGCAGCGTCATGATCGTGCTCGCGGCACTGATCGGCGGCCGCGGCACGCTGTGGGGCCCGGTCGTGGGCGCCTTCATCCTGCAAGGGGTCAACGAGACCGCGACCGTCTACGGCGGCGGCACCGAGACGAGGGTGCTGCTGTTCGGCATCGCCCTGGTGCTCGTCGTGCTGTTCATGCCCGAGGGCCTGCTGCCGACCGTGGGGGAATGGTGGCGTCGACGGCACGCGGTCGACGTCGAGTTCACGAACCAGGTCGGGGCCCTGGGACAGGGCACCCTGGAGCTCCGTGAGCGACTCGTCGTCCCCGAGCCCGGGGACGAGCCGAGCGTGCTGCTGGACGTCAGGTCGGTGTCGAAGTCCTTCGGTGGGCTCACTGCGGTGAACCAGGCCGACCTCGCCGTCACGGCGGGATCGATCACCGGGCTCATCGGACCCAACGGGTCGGGCAAGACGACACTCTTCAACCTCATCACCGGCGTGATGGCACCCGATGACGGGGAGATCTGGTTCGACGGGCAACGCATCGACCGGAAGCGTGCCTGGGAGCGAGGCCACCTGGGCCTGGGACGCACCTTCCAGGTCACGCGACTGTTCAACAGCATGACGGTGCTCGAGAACGTGGTGGCCCCCTTGCCGGACGGGCGCTGGCGCACGCTGTTGCGCGACGCCGCGAGCGGGGACGAGTCCGATCGCGCCCGGCACCTCCTGGGCTATGTCGGGCTGGCGTCGTTCACGGACCAGGCTGTGGGCACGCTGTCGTTCGGCCAGCGGAAGCTGGTCGAGCTGGCCCAGGTGCTGATGATGGAGCCGCGTCTCATCCTGCTCGACGAGCCGGCCGGCGGCATCAACCCCAGCTTGATCGACAAGCTCTCCGGAGTGATTCGCGACCTCAACGACCAAGGGGTCTCGTTCCTCATCGTCGAGCACAACATCCCGATGATCCTGGGACTGTGCGACCCGGTCATCGTGTTCTCCCAGGGTGCGGCGATCGCCGAGGGCAGGCCCGACGACATCCGGCGTGACCCGGCGGTCCTCGACGCCTACCTGGGCGAGGAGTGGAAGCACGACCCGATCGTGAGCGATGGTCCGGGGCCGGACCCGGAGGCGACCCTGTCGTCGATCGGAGGCAGCTGACGTGCTGACGATGACGGGCGTCCGCGCCGGCTACGGGGGGAGCGACGTGCTGCAGGACGTCGACCTGACGTGTGGCAGCGGCACCATCACGTGCATCGTCGGCCCGAACGGCGCCGGCAAGTCGACGGTGCTGCGCGTCATCAGCGGACTCCTGAAACCCAGCGCGGGATCGGTGGAGCTGGAGGGTTCGGCGATCGGCGGTGTCGACCCGGCCCAGATCCTCGGCCTCGGCGTCGCGCAGGTCCCGCAGTCGAATGCGCTGTTCCCGCACATGTCGATCCGCGAGAACGTCCTGATGGGCGGGTACATCCTGCGACGGCAGCCCGAGGTGCTCCGCGAGCGTCACGCGGAGGTCACGGCGATGGTGCCGTTGGTGGGCGAGCGAGCGGACGAGCCGGCCGGGAACCTGTCGGGCGGCCAGCGACGCCTGGTCGAGATCGCGCGCTGCCTGATGCTGGATCCGAGGCTCATCCTGCTCGACGAGCCCTCACTGGGCCTCGACCCGCACGCCCTCGCGGCGGTGGCGGGCCTGATCCGCGATCTGAACGCCGATGGCAAGACGATCCTGCTGGTGGAGCAGAACGTCCGGCTGGGTCTCGGCATGGCGACCCACGGCGTCGTCATGGAGGGCGGGAAGGTCCGCCTCCACGGCACGGCCACCGAGGTCGCCGAGAACCCCGAGATCGCCGAGCTCTTCCTCGGCGGTGCGGTGGCATCGAGCGACTGAATTCGCTGTGCGGGCCGGCGATCAACCAAGTTTCTGGCTGAATTCATTGACATGACGGGGGTCACGTCAGCAAGATGTAGCAAACGATTGCATGGTCCTAAAGGACTAGATCGACGTCGAGGAGTCACATGACTCAGGCAGTCCCCCCGAGCGCCGCGGGTGAGACGACGAGCGACGTGGACAGCCGGCCCGCTCCGGGCCAGCCCCTGATCGAGATCCGAGGGGTCTCCGCCGGCTACGAGAACAAGCGGGCGAAGACGCGCCTCATCGCACTGCGCGACGTCACGCTCGACGTCTACCCGGGCGAGTTCGTGGCGATCGTCGGACCGTCGGGGTGCGGCAAGACCACCCTCATCAACATGATCGCCGGCTTCATCAAGCCGCTCGACGGCACCATCACCATCGCCGGCCGTGAGGTCGACGGCCCCGGCCCCGACCGGGCCATGGTCTTCCAGGACTACGCGGTCCTGCCGTGGCGGTCGGTCTACAACAACGTGAAGTTCGCCCTCGAGAACCGACGGCCGCGTCCGAGCAAGGCCGACATGCGGGAGCGGATCACGAAGGCGCTCGACATGGTCGGCCTCATCGGATTCGAGGACGCCCTGCCGTACGAGCTGTCCGGCGGGATGCGCCAGCGGGTGGGCATCGCCCGGGCCCTGGTCTCCGACCCCGAGATCCTGCTGATGGACGAGCCGTTCGGGGCGGTTGACGCGATGACGCGCGAGGCGATGCAGGCGGAGTTCGAGAAGATCATCGCCGAGACCGGCCAGACGGTCTTCTTCATCACCCACTCGATCGACGAGGCCCTGACCCTCGCGGATCGGGTCATCGTCGTGTCCAACCGGCCCGGCCGCGTCCGGGAGATCGTCGACGTCGACCTGCCCCGCTCGCGATTCGACGAAGGCGTCAAGGGCAGCGCCCGTTTCGCTGAGCTGAGGGGATACATCTGGGGCCTGTTGCAGGCCGAGGCGCTCGGCGCCAAGGTCGGAGGAGGTGCGTCATGACCGACGTCAGGGCCAGGCCGGATCTCGCGGCCTCCGAGAACGCGAGCGTCACCGAGTCGATCACGCGCAGCAAGTGGGCACCGTTCCGCAGTCTGTTCATCACGATCGTGAACCTGACGACCTTCTTCACCCTGTGGGAGCTCGTCGCCCTGTCCGAGGTCATCAACCCGTTGTTCTTCCCCAAGGCCACCGACATGTTCGCCGCGCTGTACAACGGATTCGCCGACGGCATCATCGGCCCGGAGCTGTTGCACAGCCTCCAGAACTTCCTGATCGGCCTGCTCATCGCCGGCTTGATCGGCATCCCGCTCGGCCTCCTCATGGGTGGGGTCAGGATCGTCGACCTGATCCTCAGCCCCTACGTCTGGGCCATGACCTCGCTGCCTCGCGTCGCGCTCATCCCGCTGCTGATCCTGATCCTCGGCTTCGGCAACGAGATGCAGCTGACGATCATCGTGCTGTCGGCCGTCTTCCCGATGACGGTCAACTGCATGGAAGGCGTGAAGACCGTCGACCCGTCGCTCGTCCGGGCCGGCCGCATCTTCGGCGCCGGCGAAGCGCAGCTGTACTTCAAGATCATCCTGCCGTTCACGCTGCCGTTCGTGATCTCGGGCATCAACCAGGGCATCGCCCGCGGACTCGTCGGCATGCTGATCGGGGAGCTGCTCGGTGGCGGCGGGCAGGGCCTCGGCTTCCTGCTCGACCGTGCCGCGGAACAGTTCGACTCCCCGATGCTCTACGGCACCCTGGTGCTGCTCGCGGTCATCTCGGTCGGCCTCGTGCAGGGCATGCGCTGGGTCGAGCGCCGCGCCGCGCCGTGGAGGGACTTCTCGCGCGCCTGAACGACACCACCTCGGATTTCACACACAACAAGGGAGACAGTCCATGAGAACTGGAAAGCGATTGCTGGGTCTGGCGGCGGCCGGCCTCGCGCTGGCGACGGTGCTCTCCGCCTGCGGCGGGGGCGACGACTCCGGCTCGTCGGGCAAGGCGGCCGAGATCCCGACCACCGAGGCCGACGTCAACGGGAAGATCGACGCGTCGAAGGTGAAGAAGTCGCTCACCGTCGCCGTCGACAACCCGTACTACCTCTTCCACGAGGACATCCTCGTGGCGCTGGACAAGGGCTACTTCAAGGAAGTCGGCATCGACGCGGTCAAGATCGTGACCGTCGAGGACCCGCTCCCGGCGCTCATCGGCGGTTCGGTGGACTTCGCCAACTACGACACGGACACCGCGATCGCCGCGGGCGTGAAGTCCAAGTCCGACCTCCGCTACCTGTCGACGTACCTCGGTGGCGAGGCCAACATCCTCGGCGTCGGCAAGGGCATCGACTCCAAGGAAGACCTGATGGGCAAGACCATCACCGGCGGTCAGTTCGGCAGCCGGAACGACTTCCTGATCCGCAAGCTGCTGACCGACAACGGCGTCGATCCGGACAAGGACGTCAAGCTCGTCAGCACCGGTGGCCAGTCGAACGAGCGCCTGCAGGCGGTCATCAGCGGCACGGTCGACGGCGCCAGCCTCCAGCTGCGTCACAAGACGCTCCTCGAGAACGAGGGCGGCAAGTTCCTGTTCCAGGAGCTCGGCCGGGCACCGCAGAACGGCTGGTCGGGCAACAAGATCCTGAGCGAGAGCCCGGAGACCGCCGCGGCGTTCATGGCGGCCACCCTCAAGGCTCGTCAGTTCATCACCGACCAGTCCAACAAGGACGCAGTCCTGGCGCTGATGGACGAGAAGAAGTTCGAGCTGCCGCAGGACTACAAGGATGCCTACGGCGCGGAGAACGACCCGAACTACCACACGGTCGACGGTGGATTCGAGGTCGCCGACATGGACAAGTTCGTCGACGAGCAGATCAAGCTCAAGGTGATCCCGAAGGGCACGGACTGGCACGACTACGTCGACCCGACCGCGCTGTGGCGAGCACAGAAGTCGCTCGGCGTCCCGCTGCGCCCGACACCGGAGGAGTTCGCCGAGTGACAGCAGCAGCCGTCGGTCACAGTGCGATGGGGCCAGGGGTGATAGGTACCGCGTCGGCCTCGGGCCTGCGAGTCGTGGGACACCACGATCTCGCGGGCCGGAGCGACGGGATGCAGGTGCTGCGGGAGGGCGATGCCTTGTACGTCGGCCACACCGGGACCTCCGGGGCAGGCACGTCGATCCTCGACGTGTCGGCCCCGGATCGTCCCGAGCTGGTGGCCCAGTGGGACGCGCCGCCCAACACCCACACGCACAAGGTCCAGATCGCCGACGGTCTGCTGCTGGTCAACCATGAACGGTTTCCCTATCGGCCGAAGAAGCCGCTCGGTCCGCACTCGGCGGGCTTGGCGGTCTACGACCTGGAAGATCCGTTCAAGCCGCGCCGCCTCGGGTTCTGGGACTCCGGCGGCAAGGGCATCCACCGGATCGTTTGGGAGGGCGGCGACTTCGCGCACATGTCGGGCACGCCCAAGGGCTTCCGGGATCGCATCTGGATGACGGTCGACATGCGGCTCCCCACCGACCCGACCCTCGCGTGCTCGTGGTGGTGGCCGGGGCAGTGGGAGGACGGTGGCGAGGAAGCCGGTTGGCCCGACGGTCACCGGGTCGCGGCCCATCACGCGCTGTCGGACGGCCGTTTCTCCTACCTGGGCTACGACGATGCGAACCTCGTGGTGATCGACATCAGGGACGTCACCAGGCCGCGGGACGTCGGACGCCTTCAGTGGGGTGGCGGCGCGACCCACACCTGCATGCCGCTGCCAGGTCGCGACCTCCTGGTCGTCACCGACGAGCAGCAGCACGACGGACCCGGCGCGGATGAGCGGGGCATCCACCTGATCGACATCGCCGATCCGGCCAACCCGGCCTATCTCCGCAAGCTGCCCACGCCGGACGACTCGTACAAGAAGCTGCCGCAGCGGTTCGGTGCGCACAACCTGCACGAGAACCGGCGCGGTTCCTACCAGAGCAACAGGATCGTCTTCGCGACGTACTTCAGTGCCGGCGTCCGCGTGTACGACCTGGCCGACCCGGACGACCCGCGAGAGATCGCCCACTGGGTGTCCGACATTCCGCCGGGGTCGGCCGCACCGCAGGCGAACGACCTCTTCGTCGACGCCGACGGGTTGATCTGGGTCACGGACCGGGGGACCGGCGGGGTCTTCGCCCTGCAGCCCGACGACGAGCTCGCCGCCCTGATGGAGGAGTCCGCACTGTGAGGCTCGCGTGCCGCCACGTGGGTCCACCGCGTGGCTGACGCTGCGCCCAGCTTCACTGCCGACGGCATCGACCTGGTCGGCTACCACGACGTGGAGGGACGCCCGGTCTTCAAGCTCGCCCTCCAGGTCGTCGACGACCGCTGGTACCTGTACGCGACGCACTTCTGGGAGCCGCGGCTCTCCATCTTCGATGTGACCGATCCTGCGGACATGCAGCTCGTCGGCGCCCTCGAGGGTCCATCGCATGCGGCGACGTGGCAGGTGCAGGTCGCCGACGGCCTGCTCGTCCAGGGTCTCGAGACCAGGTCGGAGCCGTGGGGCGGCGATCCGATGATCGTCGCCGAGGAAGGCATCCGGTTCTGGGACGTGTCCGATCCCACCGCGCCGGAGCTGCTGAGCCTCTGGCGCACCGGAGCACGCGGAGTGCACCGCAACCACTACGCGGGCGGCCGCTTCGTCCACGTCACGGCGAGCCGGGCGGGCTTCGACGGCAACATCTACGTCATCCTCGACGTCTCCGATCCTCGTCGGCCGACCGAGGTCGGCATGTGGTTCCTGCCCGAGCAGTACGTCGCGGCCGGCGTGACGCCGACGAGGCGCGTCTCCTTGCACGGGCCGCCGTACGTCCACGGCAACCGCGCCTATCTCGGCTACGGGGCGGCGGGTCTGGTCATCCTCGACATCTCGGACGTCACCGCGCCGACCTTGGTCGCACACCTGGAGATCGGCGCAGCCTTCTCGAGCATGATCGCGCTCCACTCCGCCGTACCGGTGCCCAGACGAGACCTCGTGATCGTCAACACCGAGGCGATCGCGGAGCTCTCCGAGGAGGCGTACAACTTCGCCGGCATCGTCGACGTGCAGGATGAGACCGCGCCGCGGCTCACCTCGCTGATGCCGGTCCCGGCACCCACGCCGAGTGCGGGCTACCCGAACTTCAGTCGCCGCGGTGGGCGCTTCGGTCCGCACAACCAGCACCATCCGCAAGGGCTCCCGGAGCTGTTCCAGTCCGACGACCTGGTCTTCATGACGTGGTTCAACGCCGGGCTCCGGGTCTTCGACACGAGCGATCCGTACCTGCCGACCGAGATCGCCTGGTACCTGCCGGCGGACCCGACGGAACGTCGAGGGCTGCTGCCGCGCACCGCGCTGGTGACGCAGTCCGAGGACGTGCTGGTCGATGCCCGAGGCACGATCTTCTTCTCGGACAAGAACCACGGGCTGCACGCCGTGCGGCTCAGCGATCGGTGAAGCCCGCTCAGGGACCCATTCAAGGCGCTGCCATCACCGTGGCCGGATCGATCCCGAGATCACCCAGGACGACGCGGGCGGTGTTGCGGCCGGGCCTTCCCGACACCGATCCTCCCGGGTGCGAGGTCGAGCCGGTCAGGTACAGCCCCTCGACGTCGGTGCGGTAGTCGCGCCAGCCGGGGACGACCTCGCCGTCGTCGAGGACGAACTCGCCGCCGTGGCACGAACCGCCGATGTTGCCGAGGTTGTGCGCCGCGATCGTCGTCGGCGACTCCGGCCGCATGGCCAGGATGTCGTCGGGCTCCAGGCCGTCGACGTGCTTCCGCGCGTAGTCGAGGAGCGCCTCGGCGTGCGCCGACGCATCGGCATCGGTCCACGGCCGGCCGTCGATGAGCATCGGCGCGACCGTCAGCAGCTTGAAGACCCCACCAGGTGCCCGCTCGGGGTCGACGGCCGTCGAGGAGACCAGCAACAGCCACGGCTCGTCGGTCTCGAGCCGGCCGTCGTCGAGCGAACCCGCGACCTGGCGACGCAGGCCATCGGGGGTGCCGAGCCCGCCGGCGACCGCCGCCACCGGCCCCTGCGGTGTGCGGTACCTGATGTCCGAACGCAGCGCGAGGTGCACGGCGAACAGCGAGAGGCCGGGCTGCCAGCGCCGTGCCGCGTCGGCTGCCATCGCCGAGTCGACGTCGAGCATCCCGGGCAGCTCGGCCAGGTGGCTGCCCGCGACAACGGCTCGACGAGCTTCGAACACGCGGCCGTCCTTCGTGCGCACCCCGGTGCAACGGCCGTCCTCGACGAGCAGGGAGTCGACCCAGGCGGCGGTCTCGACGGTGCCGCCATGGTCCTCGATGTGGGCGACCAACGCCGCCGGGAGGGCACCGGAGCCTCCGACGGGCGTGGTCCAGCCGAAGGAGAGGCGGCCGGCCATGATGGCCGCGGGGAGCGCTCCGGTGCCGGGTCGTTCAGGTGGCTGGATCGTGGCGAACGCCATCCACGTCATCGCCCGTCGCGTCACGGGATGCTCGAACGTCGAGTGGATGACCTCCCAGGCGCTGCGTCGGCGTAGTTCGTCGTAGCGCTTCGACCACGGGTCGTCCGGCAGCTCCAGTCCCGCCGAGAAGTGCGCGTGTGCGGTGCGCAGGCCGGAGTCCCAGTCCCCGATCATGGAACGCAGGGCTTCCGCGTCCGACGGTGAGAAACGGGCCACCTCATCGGCCGTCGCCTCGAGGTCGGAGTGGATCGTGAGGACGTCGCCGTCGTCGAGGGGGAGCACGACAGCGGGATCGGTGATGAGGTACTCGAGGCCGTACGTCCCGATCAGGCCCAGCTCGTCGGCGCGGATCAGGGGATTCGACTGGAGCACGACGTGCGCGCTCGAGCAGGTGTCGTGGTTCCACCCGGGCAGGGTCAGCTCCTCGGTGGCGGTGTTGCCGCCGATGACGTCGCGGCCCTCCAGGACCGTGACCGAGAGCCCCGCCTCGGCGAGGTAGGCGGCGCTGATGAGGGCGTTGTGACCGCCTCCGACGACGACGATGTCGCTGGTCGGCCCGGTGGAGTCAGCCATGGGCGAGCCCCTTCGTGGGCGCTGGATGCTGTTAACCTATGCAGGGACAGCAATCGATTGCAAGCCCCACGTCCCGATGGAAGAGTGGCTCGATGGACGAGTACGTCGCCTCAGCCCGGTCGCACTGGGGCCCGCGCTTCACGGCGAACGGTGTGCCGGTCGCGGACTTCGAGCGCGTGCTCGACGGCCTGGAGTCCTGGGACGACTGGTGCGCCGCGTGGTCGGCGTCTGCGGCCGCCCACGAGCAACTCGGCGAGGAGGCCATGGAGCAGGGCCGCACCCGCTCGGCCGGGGCGCACTTCGGCACGGCCTCAGTCGAGTACCACTTCGCCAAGTTCGTCTTCGTGCGCCATCTCGACCAGATGCGCGCCGCACACGCGTCGGCCGTGCGGTGCCTCGACGCCGCGCTGCCCTACCTGGAACCGCCGGGGGAGCGGGTCGAGATTCCCTTCGACGGCGCGACCATCTACGGCATCCTGCGCAGACCGGAGCGGGGCGAAACTCCGCCCGTCGTGATCATGGTGCCGGGCCTGGACTCGACGAAGGAAGAGCTCCGCTCCACCGAGGACCTCTTCCTCCAGCGCGGCATCGCGACGTTCAGCGTCGATGGCCCGGGCCAGGGAGAGGCGGAGTACGACCTGCCGATCCGCCACGACTGGGAGGTCCCCGGCCGGGCGTTCGTCGACGCCTTGACGGCACGGGACGACGTCGATCCCGACCGGATCGGGGTGTGGGGTGTGAGCCTGGGCGGCTACTACGCTCCGCGCTTCGCCAGCGGAGACGAGCGGATCAAGGCGTGCATCAGCCTGTGCGGTCCGTACAGCTTCGGGGAGAACTGGGACGCCCTGCCTGCCCTGACCCGGGAGACCTTCACCGTGCGGTCAGGTGCCACGGACGAGGAGGACGGCCGCGCGAAGGCGCTGACGCTGACGATGGACGGCCGGACCGAGCGCCTGGAGTGCCCGATGCTCGTCGTCGCCGGTCAGAAGGACCGGCTCATCCCGTGGCAGCAGGCCGAGCGGCTGCATCTCGAGACGGTGGCCACGAGTGAGTTCCTGCTGCTGCCGAACGGCAACCACGGCTGTGCCAACGTGCTGGCGGAGCATCGCTATCGCGCGGCGGACTGGATGGCTGCGCAGCTCGGCGCCGAGAGCTGAGCAGCATCAGGCGACGCACGGTCAGTCGAAGAACACCAGCTTGACGATGGCGGCCAGGCCGATCACCACGATCAGGGCCCGAAGGGCCGCCGATGGCAATCGACGCCCGTAACGGGCGCCGAGCTGCGCGCCGATGACCGAGCCCAGCGCGATCAGCCCGACGATCTTCCAGTCGATGTAGTGCTGGGCGAAGACGATGAAGGCGAGTGCGGCAGTGAGGTTGACCGCCGTCGCCAGGACGTTCTTGATGGCATTGATCCGTTGCAGGTTCTCGGCCAGGAAGAGGCCCATGAGCCCGGTCATCAGCACTCCTTGGGCCGCGCCGAAGTAGCCGCCGTAGATGCCGATGAGGAAGATGCCGCCCTGCAGCCAGATGCTGACGTCGTGGCGACCCTCGGACGTCGATCTGTTGCGGGTCCGACGCTGCATCGCAGGCCCGACGATGACCATCACCACGCCGACCCCGACCAGGACCGGCACGACGGTCTCGAACGAGTCGGACGGGAGGACGAACAGCAGGAGCGCCCCGGTGAGACCGCCGAGGACCGACGCGGGCACCAGGCGCAGGAGGAACGGCCGGTTCGGACGCAGCTCCCGGCGATAGCCGTGGATGCCGGAGAACCCGCCCGCGACGACGCCGATGTTGTTCGACACGTTCGCGACGAGCGGCGGGTAGCCGAGGAACAGCAGCGTCGGGAACGTCACGAGCGCGCCGGAGCCCACCAAGACGTTGATGGCGCCGGCCCAGAGGCCGGCGACCACGATGATCAGCTCGTCGACCAACGGTTCAGCGTTCGATCGCGGCGGTGACGTTCTCGGCGCTGAACGGGAGCGTGCGCACCCGGACCCCGAGGGCGGCGTGGATCGCGTTGCCGATCGCGGCAGGCACGGGTCCCTGGGTCGCCTCGCCGGCACCGAGCGTCGGCTCGTCCGGGCGGTCGATCACGTGGACGTCGACGCGCGGCACCTCGCTGAACCGCAGCATCGGGTACGACTCCCAGTCCGTGCTCGTGATCGACTCGCGATCGAAGGTGACCTGCTCCATCAGGCTCCAGCTCGTCGCCTGGACGGCACCGCCCTCGATCTGGTTGCGCACGCCGTCCTCGCTGACGACCCGTCCGACGTCGATCGCGATCGTGAGCTTCTCGACCCGGACGGTGGTCTCGGCCTCGATCTCGGCGACGACGGCGCAGTAGGAGCCGCGGTTCTTGTAGCGGCAGAACGCCAGCCCGAGCCCCCGGCCCTCTGGTTGGGGCGATCCCCACCCGGCGGCCTGTGCGGCGGTGGTGAGGACATCGCGGGCTCTGGGGTCGTCGAGGTGGTCGAGCCGGAACTCGAGCGGGTCACGCCCGGCCGCGGCGGCGAGCTCGTCCATCACCGACTCCATCGCGAAGATGTTGAAATGGGCGCCGAGGGAGCGCAGCGCCGACGTCCTGATCGGCATGGTGAGCAGGCGATGTGCCGTCACCTGTGCTCGCGGGAAGTCGTAGTACGGCTCGGCATTGCGCGCCGATCCGAGGCCGCGGGCCGCAGGTGGGTCGAGTGCTGCGGGAAGCGCGTCGACGCCGGCGCGGTGGGCGTCGGCGACGAAGCCGTGCTCCGGCGCATAACCCGGTCGGGCCGTGTGGCCGTTGCTCCACAGCTCGTACGACCAGTCCGCGACGCGTCCGTCGGGACCCAGGGTCGCGGTGACGTCACCGACCATGGCCGGCCCGAACGGTGCCCACGACAGCTCGTCGGCACGGCTCCACTGGACACGGACGGGTCGGCCGTGAGCGAGGGTCGCGAGCAGGGCGGCGTCGAAGGCCACGTCGTCCGCCGAGTTGTGCCCGTAGGCCCCGGCTCCCTCGACGTGCTGCACCACCACGTCGCTCGGGTCCAGCCCGAGGGCCGACGCGGTCGCATCACGGAGTCTGAAGACGCCCTGGCTGTGGCTCCACAGGTCGAGCCGCCGGCCGTCGAAGACGGCGATCGCGCAGCTCGGGGCGATTGATCCGTGCGCGACGAACGGCCTCTCGAAGGTCGCCCGGACCGTCGGCCCAGTAGTCGGCACAGCGCCGTGATCGGTGCCGTCGTCGCGGATCACCGTGGTCTCGACCTCCTGAGACCGCAGCCAGCTCGAGAGCGTCGACCGGTCGGGGAGGGCGAGGCCGCCCGACCAGGAGGACCGTTCCGCCAGGATGTCGGCGGCCCGGACCGCGAGCGACTCCCGGTCGGCGATCACCGCGAGGAAGTCGTGCTCGCGGACGACCTGCTGGATGCCCGGCATCGCGGCGACGTCGTCGGCGGGAGCGTCGACGAGGTGAGCGCCCGGCCTCGCCGGCCGGACGACGCGGGCGTGCACCATGCCCTCGAAGGTCAGGTCGTGGATGAATCTCGGCCGCCCGAAGATCTTGTCGGGAAGGTCGACCCGGGCCATCGACGTGCCGGGATCGATGGGCAGGAAGGACACTTCGAGAGTCGGGTCGCCCGCATCGACGTCGAGGTCGACGTCCTTGGCGAGGTCGGCGTAGTCGAGCAGGGTGCCGTCGGGTGCGCGAAACGAGCCGTCGCCGATGGTGACGGCCGACTCGTCCACGTCGAGGCGGGACGCGGCCGCCTGGGCGAACAGCTGCCGGACCTCGGCGCACGCCCGGCGCACCGAGGCGCCGGAGACGGCGATCGAGGTGCTCCCGGCCGTGAGTCCCTCGTCGGGTGAGATGGCGGTGTGCGTCGCGATCGGACGCACCCGTGCCGATGCCACGCCCAGCTCTTGAGCAGCGATCTGGGCCAGAGCGGTGACGGCCCCCTGGCCCAGCTCGACCTTGCCGACCCGGAGGTCGAACGTGCCGTCGGGGTGCGCCGTCAGCCAGGTCGACAGGCGCGGGTTGGACGCGAGGGTCTGCGGGAGATCAGAGGTCACGGGCCCGACTCCGCCGCCAGCATGACCGCGTCGACGAACCGCTGGTGCGTGCCGCAGCGGCAGAGGTTGCGGTCGAGGGCGGCCGCGACGGCCTCACGAGTCGGATGGCTGTGCTCGCGCAGCAGGGCGGCGGCGCTCATGAGGATGCCGGGGATGCAGTACCCGCACTGACCGGCCTGCAGCTCGAGGAACGCAGATTGGAGTCGGTGCGGTGCGTCCTCGGAGCCGAGGCCCTCGAGCGTCTCGACCTGGCTCGAGCCGACGTGGTCGACGGGGGTGTCGCAGGCGTACGCCGGACGCCCGTCGATCAGGACGGTGCAGGACCCGCACAGTGCCTGGCCGCATCCGAACTTGGCCGCGGTCAGGCCCAGATCGGAGCGCAGGACGTCGAGCAGCGACGTGTCCGGCGGCACGTCGACGTCGCGCGGCTCACCGTTGACGGCCAGCTGGTACGGGTTCGGCACCACGCGCTCCTTCACGACGTCGAGACGAGTGTGCCGAATGTGTCATGCCTGCTTGGATGCCGCCCAGTAGTCCTCGGCCGCCTTGCTGGACTTGAGGTCGTCCGCCGTCTCGAAGCCGGGGGCCATGGAGGCGGACGTGCCGGCCATGTACTGGTGGTGATCGATGCCGAGCAGCCGGATCCAGCTCTGCTGGCCGAAGGTCAGGGCGATGCAGGTGCCGAGCTCGACGAGCTCGCGCTCGTTGAAGTGGGCGTGGAGGCGGTCCCACAGCGCGTCGAGGTCCTGGCTGCCCCACGCGATCGACTCGGCATAGGCCAGGGCCGCCTTCTGCCGGTCGTCGTAGATGTCGGAGGTCTCGAAGTTCAATAGCTGGTCGTACTGCATCTCCTGAAGCCCTGCCGTGGTGGCCTTCTCCGACCGCTGGTTGCCGCAGAACTCGCACTTCACGGTGCGCGAGATGTAGACGCGGCACAGGTCCTTGATCGCGTGGTCCACCACGCCGGAGTGGAACTGGGACTCCCAGGAGTCGGCGAACGCCCAGAAGGCCTCCGGCGAGTGGGCGCGGACCGCCGAGCTCTCGGGACGTGGAGTGCCGTGCTCGGCGCATCGCCGGAGCTCTGCCTGCATCTCCTCGTCGACGTCGTCGTACGGCACGTAGCTGATGCGCTGCTTCTGGGACGGGTCCATGTCAGCCTCATTCATGCAGGTCGTACTGCAATCGATTGTTTCGAGTATGTGCCGCCGATGGGTCCTCGTCAAGGGTCGCCGATGGGCCGGATCGGTCAGTCGAAGAACAGGATCTTGATCAGCGCGAGAACACCGATCACGATGATGAGGGCCCGCAGGACCATGGGGGAAAGGCGTCGGCCGAAGTGTGCGCCGAGGTAGCCGCCGATGAAGGTCCCGCTGGAGATCAGCGCGACGACGGGCCAGTCGATGTGCTCCCAGGCGAAGATCAGGAACGCCACCGCGGCGACGGCGTTGACCAGTGTGGCCACGACGTTCTTGATCGCGGTGAGCCGCTGGATGCCCTCGTTGAGGAACATGCCCATCAGGCCGATGAAGAGGATGCCCTGGGCGGCGCCGAAGTAGCCACCGTAGATCCCGAGCAGGGCCATGCCGATGGGCAGCACGATGCGCGACGCCGCGCTGGGCGTGTTGTCGTCGCGGCCGAGAGCACGAGTGCGTCGGGCGGCTCGGCGTTGCACCGCGGGGCCGATGACGACCATCACCAGGCCGATGGCGATCAGGGCCGGGACGATCGTCTGGAAGGCTTCGGCGGGCAGCGCCAGGAGCAGCATCGCACCGACGAGCGAACCGATGACGGAAGCCGGTGCCAGCCGCAGGAGGATGGCTCGGTTCGGCTTCAGCTCGCGGCGGTAGCCGTAGATGCCCGAGACTCCGCCGGCGACCATGCCCAGGTTGTTGGTCACGTTGGCGGTGAGCGGCGGGTAGCCGAACAGGAGCAGGATCGGGAACGTGACGAGCGAACCGGACGCGACGATGACGTTCATGCCACCGGCGCAGATCCCCGCCACGAAGATCACCGCAGCCTCGAGCACAGCTCTCCCCCGCCCACTCGGGTGACTCGTCGACGATGAGTCGTCCTACATCGTCGCAGGCCCGAGATGACGGTCGAGAAAGGCCACGATCCCGCCGATGGCCTGGTCCTGGACGTCGTCGACCTCGACCGTGCCGTTCGCACCCAGCACGGGAAAGATGTACCCGTGCAGCGGGTGGTCCCAGGACACCCACGTGGCGTCCTTGCCACTTTCCTCGAGCAGGTCGTAGCTCAGCCGGAAGATGCCCTGGAGATGGTCGTCGTCGCGGCCCATCACGAGCATCGGCACGTCGATCGGCGCGATGCGCTCGAGGGCGAGCGGCTCGTTGATCCGGCTCCGCACCACGGCTGGATCGCGCATCTGCATCTCCTCGATGTTGCGCAGCTGCGTGTCGGGATTGACGAAGGCCGTGCTGTCGGGCGTCAGGTCGAGGAACTCGTGGTTGGCCGGTTCGCACGCGACGCCGGCCTGGATGACGCCGTCGTACTGGGAGGCCAGCTTGAAGAGCATCTCGCCGGCGTGGCTGACTCCGACGTGGCCTATGCGGTCCGCGTCGACCTGCGGATGCCGGCTCACGTGCTGGATGATCGCCAGCTCGTCCTCGTACTCCAAAGGCGACCGGTTCATCAGGTCCATGCCCTGGCGGCGATCGACGACGAGCGGTCCGCCGTGGTGGTATCCGAGCTCGACCTCGCTGCGGTAGCGGCCCCACGCGCAGGCGTACCCGGCGGCCAGCAGGCGCTCCATGATGTGGCCGTGCGTCCGGACGCGCTCACGCAGCCACGGAAGACCGCCGCCGCCGTTGCCGTAGGCGAGGAAGACGAACGGGAACACGCCCTCGTCGTCCGGCGTCCGCAGGGCATAGGGCGTGTAGAGCCCGTCGCGCGTCTCGGCGAGGTGATAGCTCACCGGGCGGGTCGATCCGGCCACGGGCTCGGTGTCGAGAGGGGCGTCCTCGCGGTCGGTTCCCAGGGCCATGATCGCCTCCGATTCGCAGCACTTTTCACCCTGAAAGTGCAAACGTTTGCACCCTAGCATCGGGTCCCGGGGTTGTCGCCGGCGTCGGTCGATACCCTCTGGGTGTGGTCTATCAGGCGTTCTTCGGCTCGGTGTTCGCCGGGATGGATCCCGAGAAGGCCCACGAGCGGGCGTTCGCCGCGATCCGCGCGGCAGGACCCCTCACGCGGCGCGCGATCCGCGTCCCGGCGGCTTCTCGCACGGTGATGGGCATCGAGTTTCCCCACAGCCTTCGGCCTGGCCGCGGGCTTCGACAAGAACGCGCGAGCCGTGCCAGGCCTCCTCGGTCTGGGGTTCGGTCACGTGGAGATCGGCACGGTCACGGCACGCGCGCAGTCCGGCAATCCACGACCACGACTCGTGCGGCTCGTCGACGACCGTGCCGTCGTGAACCGGATGGGATTCAACAACGATGGAGCTGCCGTGGTGGCGAGCCGGCTGCATCGTCTGCGTGGCACGCGGGTCGGTCGCGACGCAGTCATCGGCGTCAACATCGGCAAGACCAAGGTCGTGCCGCCGGAGGAGGCGATCGCCGACTACGTCGAGAGTGCCCGGCTGCTCGCGCCGTTCGCCAGCTACCTCGTCGTCAACGTCTCGAGCCCGAACACCCCCGGCCTGCGCGACCTGCAGGCCGTCGACGAGCTGCGCCCGTTGCTGGCCGCCGTCAAGCAGGTGAGCGACGCGCCCGGGGGAGGCTCGCGGGTGCCGCTGGTCGTCAAGATCGCTCCCGACCTGGCCGACGACGACGTCGACGCCATCGCCGACCTCGTGATCGAGCTCGGCCTCGACGGCATCAGCGCCACCAACACGACCATCGATCGTCCGGGCTCCTTGCGTTCCGACCGTGCCGCCATCGAGGCCGCCGGGGCCGGCGGGCTGTCCGGCCCGGTGCTGCGCGAGCGGGCTCTCGAGGTGCTCACACGACTGCGTTCCGGGACCGGCGGAAAGGTCGCTCTCATCGGTGTCGGAGGGGTCACGACACCCGACGATGTGACTGAGCGACTGGCTGCCGGTGCCGACCTCGTGCAGGCCTACACCGGCTTCATCTACGGCGGTCCGGCCTGGCCCGCCCGCATGGCTCGCGCGGCCTCGGAGCCCTGATGATGATCCTGGTCGTCGGAGCGACGGGAGACTTGGGCACTCGGGTCGTCCGTCACCTGCTCAGCGGCGGCCACTCCGTGAAGGCGTTGGTCCGTCGTGGAGCCGACGTCGATGGTCTGCACTCGCTGGGTGTCCGCACTCTCCAGGGAGACCTCGCCGATCCAGGAAGCCTTGGCGGGGTGTGCGACGACGCCGGCGTGGTGATCGCGACCGCCACCGTCATCGGACGTCGACTCGCCGGCGCGCGCCGCCCGTCGATCCGCGACGTCGACGACCGCGGCATGACGGCGCTGGTCGGCGAGGCCGAGCGGGCCGGCGTCGGCCGGTTCGTCTACCTCTCGTTCGCCGGCCTCGAGACGTCGTTCGGCACCCCGATGGAACGAGCGAAGCTGTCCGTCGAGCGACGGCTGGTCGCGTCGTCCATGCCAGCCGTGATCGTCCGCCCGGACGGCTTCCACGAGATTCACCTGACGAAGCTCGGCCGGTTCGACATCGAGCGCGGCACCGTCGCGATCATCGGCAGGGGAGACAACCGTAGACGCTGGGTCGGCACCGAGGACGTCGCGGCGCTCGTGGCAGCAGTCGCGACCGAGGTCGACCCGCCGGCGATCGTCGAGTTCGGTGGCCCCGAGGCTCTCAGCAAGAACGAGTGCGTCGCCATCGCCGAAGAGGCGCTCGGTCGAGACATCACGATCCGGCACATGCCTCGATCGATCGCTCGCCTGGCAGCGCGTGTGCTGGCGCGACTTCACGACGGGCTCGCGTCGGTGTTGGGACTCGCCCTGCACCAGGATCTGGTGCCAGCACAGTGGGACGATGCACCGTTGCGGCAGCGCGGGATCACCCCGACATCGACCTCCGAGTTCATTCAGGATCAAGCCCGCACGAAGGGCCGGTGACCCGATTTCGAGATCGCCGACGCAGCCGGTATCTTGGGTCGTCGGCTTGCCCCTTTAGCTCAGTCGGCAGAGCGTTTCCATGGTAAGGAAAAGGTCTACGGTTCGATTCCGTAAAGGGGCTCAGGGACGCGAGTAGGCTCGTGACCCGTGGCGGGGTAGCTCAGGTGGTTAGAGCACACGGCTCATAATCGTGGTGTCGCGGGTTCGAGTCCCGCCCCCGCTACCAAGCAGCACTGCTACCAAGAACACAGACGACACACCCAGCAAGACCAACGAAATCGAGGCAGACCCGTGGCTGGCAAGAGCTCCGACGTTCGACCCAAGATCACCTTGGCGTGCACCGAGTGCAAAGAGCGCAACTACATCACCAAGAAGAACCGGCGCAACAACCCGGATCGCTTCGACATCAAGAAGTACTGCCCGCGCTGCAAGACGCACCAGGTCCACCGCGAGACCCGCTGACGCGCTCACGGCATCCCGAACGACCCCCGGTCCGCAACGGCCCGGGGGTCGTCGCCGTTCGCCGTGTTGATTCGCCGCCCGTGGCCCGGCACCCCCGCCGATAGGCTCGCCGCCATGGACCTCGCCGAGCTGACGACGCTGCGTCTCGGCGGCCCGGCTCCGGCCGTCATCGAGGCCACCACCGAGGACGACCTGGTCGAGTCCGTGCGCATCGCCGACGAGGGGGGCGACCCGCCGCTCCTCGTCGCCGGGGGCAGCAACCTGGTGGTGGCCGACGAGGGCGTCGACCGTACCGTGATCCGGGTCCTCACCCAGGGTGTCGTCGTCGACCTCGACTCGTGCAGCGGAGCCATGGTCACCGTGCAGGCCGGCGAGACGTGGGACGCCATCGTCGCCCGTGCGATCGACGAGGGGTGGGTCGGTGTCGAGGCCTTGTCCGGCATCCCCGGATCGGTCGGTGCCACCCCCATCCAGAACGTCGGGGCGTACGGCCAGGAGGTCTCCCAGACCATCGCGTCCGTGCGCGTCTTCGACCGTTACGACCGCAAGATCCGCACCATCGCGGCGGCCGACTGCGGGTTCACCTACCGCAGCAGCCGATTCAAGGTCGAGCCGAACCGATTCGTGATCCTCACCGTGACCTTCCAGCTCGCCCTCGGTGACCTCGGTGCGCCGGTCGCCTACGCCGAGCTGGCCCGCACCCTGGGAGTCGAGATCGGCGAGCGCGCCCCGGCTGCACGCGTGCGTGAGGCCGTGCTCGAGCTACGACGCGGCAAGGGCATGGTGCTCGACGCCGACGACCACGACACCTGGAGCGCCGGCTCCTTCTTCACCAACCCCATCCTCCCCGCCGCCGAGGCCGAGACCTTGCCGGCGGACGCCCCGCGCTTCATGCAGCCGGACGGCTCAGTCAAGACGAGTGCCGCCTGGCTCATCGAGAAGGCGGGCTTCTCCCGGGGCCATGGCTCCGGCCGGGTGTCGCTCTCCACCAAGCACACCCTCGCGATCACGAACCGCGGAGGCGCGACCACCGACGAGCTGCTCACGCTCGCCCGCGAGATCCGCGACGGCGTCCGGTCGGCGTTCGGCATCACCCTCGTGCCCGAGCCCGTGCTCGTCGCCTGCGAGCTCTGACGATCAGTACCGGTGAGGCCTGCTCCCGGGGTCGAAGCCACCCGAGGCGGCGGTGATCAGCAAGACCACGAACATGACCATGAAGAAGAGAGCCATCAGGACGAGCAGGACCGTGCCGACGATGCCCAGGATGCGGCCGGCCCGCACTTCGCCCTGACCGCTGTACGCGGCGGGGTTGGCGTCGATCTCTGCCATGGCCTTGGAACCCATGTACCAGGCGATCGGGGCGAGGACGCCGCACGCGACGATGCCGAGGATTCCGAGGACCAGCACGGTGGTGGTCTGCGGATGCCGTGGCGGCACCGGGGCCCACCCAGGCGGTGGTCCAGGAGGTGTCGAACCGGACGGTTCCGATGGCCCAGGATTCTCAGACGTCATGGGTCAAGAGTCGCACGCGACGACGTCACCCGTAGCTGGTGCGCAAGGACACGGCGAAGAGGCCGGCGAGCACGAGAGACACCACCGCGAACAGGACCAGGAGAGTCGACGCGATGATGCCGAGCACCATGCCGGTGGTCGCCTGGGCTTTCCCGCCCCAGCGTTGCGGCTCCCGCTCGATGGAGCGGCGGGCGGAGACGCCCAGGTAGCAGGCGAGCGGCCCGAGCGCGGCCGGCAGCACCAGTACCGCGCCGATCAGTGACACCAGCCCCATGGCGAACGCCGCGGTGGCACGCGGGTGCTGGGGAGCGGCCACGTCGGCGTGCTGGGTCACCCGTTCAGCCTTCCACGGCGTCGGGTGACGCGAGCCAGTCGTCGATCCCCGCGAGCGCGCGGGTGCGGAGGTCGTCGGGGGCACACGACCGCCGCAGCGACATCCGCGCGAGCGTGGCCAGCTCGTCGTCGGTGAAATCCTGCGCGGCGCGAAGCACGGCGTACTGTCCGGCGAGCCGGGAGCCGAAGAGCAGAGGGTCGTCGGCGCCGAGCGCGACGTCGGCACCTGCCTCGACGAGCATGCGCACCGGGACCTCCTCGAACGTGCTGTAGACACCGAGCGCGACGTTCGACGTCGGGCAGACCTCGAGCGCCACTCCGGCGTCGACCACCCGCTTGAGCACGTCGGGGTCCTCGCCCGAGCGCACGCCGTGTCCCAACCGGTTCGGACGCAGGTGGTCGAGGCACTGGGCCACGTGGGGTGCCCCGCGCAGCTCGCCGCCGTGCGGCACGAGCAGCAGGCCGGCTCGCTCGGCGATGGCGAACGCAGGCCCGAACGCGTGGGTGTCGCCGCGCCGTTCGTCGTTCGAGAGCCCGAAGCCGATCACCCCGCGACCGGCGTACTGGCCGGCGAGGCGCGCGAGCGTGCGGGCGTCCAGCGGGTGGCGGGTGCGGTTGGCGGCGATCACGACTCCCAGGCCGATGCCGGCTCGTTCGGCCGCGTCGCGGGCGGCGTCGAGCACGAGGTCGGTGAAGGCCGTGATGCCGCCGAACCTGGCGGCGTACCCGGACGGGTCGACCTGGATCTCCGTCCAGACGCTGCCGTCGGCGGCATCGTCCTCGGCAGCCTCGCGAACCAGGCGACGCACGTCGTCCTCGGTGCGCAGCACGGACCGCGCGACGTCGTAGAGGCGCTGGAACCGGAACCAGCCCTTCTCGTCGGTGGCGACCAGCTGGGGCGGCCAGTCCTCCACGAGTGCGGCGGGCAGCCGGAAGCCGTCACGGTCGGCCAGCTCGAGCAGCGTCGTGTGCCGCATCGAGCCGGTGAAGTGCAGGTGCAGGTGTGCCTTCGGCAACCGGGCAATCGGCCTCAACGGCGCGCGGCGTCCCGGACGGCCGCAGCCACCCGCATGTGGACGTCGGGGTGGAACACGCTGGGCACGATGTAGTTGGCGCTGAGCTCGTCGTCGCCCACGGTCTCGGCGATGGCGTTCGCCGCTGCGAGCAGCATCGAGGAGTCGATGCCATGGCTCTGCGCGTCGAGCAGCCCGCGGAAGATGCCGGGGAACGCGAGCACGTTGTTGATCTGGTTCGGGTGGTCCGAGCGGCCCGTCGCGACGACGGTGGCATGTCGCCGTGCCACGACCGGGTCGATCTCGGGGTCGGGGTTGGCGAGCGCGAAGACGATCGCCCCGTCCGCCATCGCGGCGACGTCGTCGGCGTCGATGAGGTTCGGCGCACTCACGCCCACGAACACGTCGGCACCGGGCAGGACGTCCTTCAGCGCACCGGTCAGGCCACTGCGGTTGGTGTGGGTCGCGATCCACTGCAACGACTCGTCGGTGTCGCCACGGCCGGCGTGGACGACACCGCCGACGTCGCACACCACGACGTCGCTCAGGCCTGCCTCGACGAGCAGCCGGAGGATCGCCGTGCCGGCCGCGCCCGCGCCCACCATGACGAGGCGGACGTCCTCGATCCGCTTGCCCACGACCCGCAGCGCATTGTTGAGCGCCGCCAGCACCACGATCGCCGTGCCGTGCTGGTCGTCGTGGAACACCGGGATGTCGAGCCGTTCGCGCAACCGCGCCTCGATCTCGAAACAGCGCGGAGCCGAGATGTCCTCCAGGTTGATGCCGGCGAAGCCGGGGGCGATCGCGGCCACCGTCTCGACGATCTGGTCGGTGTCCTGGGTGTCGAGGCAGATGGGCCAGGCGTCGATGTCGGCGAAGCTCTTGAACAGTGCCGACTTGCCCTCCATCACCGGCAGGGCGGCGTATGGACCGATGTTGCCGAGGCCGAGCACCGCGGACCCGTCGCTGACCACCGCGACGCTGTTGCGCTTGATCGTCAGCCGCCGGGCGTCCTCGCGGTCGGCGACGATCGCCTGGCTGATCCGGGCCACGCCGGGCGTGTAGATCATCGACAGGTCGTCGCGGTTGCGCAGCGGATGCTTGGCCTTCGTCTCGATGACGCCGCCGAGGTGCATGAGGAACGTGCGGTCGGAGACCTTGGAGACGTCGATGTCCTCGAGTGCCTCGAGCGCGGCGACCACGCGATCGGCGTGCTCGGTGCCGGACGTGGCACAGGTCAGGTCGATGCGCAGGTTGGGACCTGACGGCGCGACGTCGAGCGCAGTGACGACGCCGCCGGCCTGCTCGACGGTCGTGGTCAGCTCGCTGACGGCGGTTCCGCCCGATGCGGTCTCGAGGCGAACGGTGATGGAATAGGAGATGCTCGGTGCAGCGACCATGTCTCGGTTCTAGTGCATCAGTGCACCCATGCGCGAGCCCGGGGAGTGCACCCTCCGCCGGTTCGACTCGCGCCCATGCGTACCCGTACACTTGCCTGACCGGTGAATTCTCAGGCTAGTTCGTCATGCCCTCGCGAGGGTGGGGCGCCGGTTGAGGGGATTGACCTACGGCACTAGCTCAACTGGTAGAGCATCGGTCTCCAAAACCGAAGGTTGGGGGTTCAAGTCCCTCGTGCCGTGCGTAAGACACGAGAAGCAATGGAAGAGGAAGAGGAACCGTGAGCGAACGTCACGAGCTGTCCGGCACGACCGGACGCACGTCGCCGACCACGTTCTACCGTCAGGTGGTCGCCGAGCTCCGCAAGGTGGTCTGGCCGACCCGCCCGATGGTGGTCAACTACTTCTTCGTCGTGCTCGTGTTCGTGCTGTTCATGATGGCGTTCGTCGCCGGACTCGACTACGGCTTCGGCCGGGCGATGTTCGCGATCTTCGCGTGAGGACTGAAGGATCACTGTGAGTCAAGGAACCAACGAGAACAGCGTCGACGTCGACGAGACCCCCGCGGGTGACGTCCTCGACGACGCCGTCGACTCGCCAACTGCTGACGCCGTGCCGGCGGAAGCGGCGTCCGACGACGCCTCGGTCGATGACGCGCCGTCCGATGACGCGCCGGTTGATGACGCGCCGGCCGACGAGGCCGCTGCCGACGCTCCGGTCGTCGAGGACGACGCGGACCCGGTCGTCGAGGACGCCGTCCCCGAAGACGCGACCCCGGACGAGCCCGCCGCCGAGGACGTTGCCGACGAGCCTGCTGCCACGGAAGAGCCTGTCGCCGCGGACGAGCCTGCCGCCGACGAGGAGCTTGCCGCCCAGGCTGCCGCCGACGAGGAGCCGGTCGACCCCGCCGCCGCAGACGCGCTGGCCGAGTTCCGCGAGCTGCTCCACAGCCAGATCGGCGACTGGTACGTCGTGCACACCTACTCAGGCATGGAGAAGCGGGTCAAGGCGAACCTCGAGAACCGCATCACCTCCCTCAACGCCGAGGACTTCATCTTCGAGGTCGTCGTGCCCACCGAGGAGGTCGCCGAGATCAAGAACGGCCAGCGCAAGCTGGTCAAGCGCACCGTGCTGCCGGGCTACGTGCTCGTGCGCATGGACCTCACCGACGAGTCGTGGGGCGTCGTGCGCCACACCCCGTCCGTCACCGGGTTCGTGGGCAACTCCCACCAGCCGGTGCCCCTGAGCCTGGTCGAGGTGGAGCAGATGCTCGCACCGGCCGTGGAGGCGGAGGTCGCCGCATCGTCGGCCGCCGAATCTGCAGGATCAGGGGAGGGGCAGCAGGCGAAGGCTCCCAAGGTGGAGTTCGCCGACTTCGTCGCCGGCGACTCCGTCATGGTCGTCGACGGCCCGTTCGCCACGCTGCACGCGACCATCACCGAGATCAACGTCGATGCCCAGAGGGTCAAGGCCCTCGTGGAGATCTTCGGCCGCGAGACGCCGGTCGAGCTCAGCTTCACCCAGATCCAGAAGGTCTGAGAGACCACCACCAACCCAACGAAACAAGGACCCTGAACAATGCCTCCCAAGAGCAAGAAAGTCGCAGCCATCGTCAAGGTGCAGCTGCAGGCCGGCATGGCCAACCCGGCGCCCCCCGTGGGCACCGCGCTCGGCCCGCACGGCGTCAACATCATGGACTTCTGCAAGGCCTACAACGCCGAGACCGAAGCCATGCGCGGCAACGTCGTGCCGGTCGAGATCACGATCTACGAGGACCGCACCTTCACCTTCATCACGAAGACGCCTCCGGCCGCCGAGCTCATCAAGAAGGCCGCCGGCCTGAAGAAGGGCTCCGGCGTCCCGCACACGGACAAGGTCGGGCGGATCTCCAAGGACCAGGTCCGCGAGATCGCCACGACCAAGATGCCCGACCTGAACGCCAACGACATCGAGCAGGCCATGAAGATCGTCGAGGGCACCGCCCGCTCCATGGGCGTCACCACCGACTAATCGCAACCTAGGGTTGAGTAGGCCGAGGAACGAGGCCGTAACGAAACCACGTGGCAGGGCCAGCTGGGCCCGTCCGACCACAACCTGGTGCACCACCAACAGAAGGAACCAGTCATGACACAGCACAGCAAGGCGTACCGCGCGGTCGCCGACAAGTTCGACAAGGACGAGCTCTACACGCCGCTCCAGGCCACCACGTTGGCCAAGGAGTCGGGGAGCAAGAACTACGACTCCACCGTCGACGTCGCCATCCGCCTCGGCGTCGACCCACGCAAGGCCGACCAGATGGTGCGCGGCACCGTCAACCTTCCCCACGGCACCGGCAAGACGGCCCGGGTCCTGGTCTTCGCGACCGGAGCCAACGCCGACGCCGCCCGTGAGGCCGGCGCCGACCACGTGGGCGCCGACGAGCTCGTCGACAAGGTGAACGAGGGCTGGCTCGACTTCGACGCCGTCGTCGCCACCCCCGACATGATGGGCAAGGTCGGCCGTCTCGGCCGCGTGCTCGGTCCGCGCAACCTGATGCCGAACCCCAAGACCGGCACGGTGACCACCGACGTCGCGAAGGCCGTCTCCGACATCAAGGGCGGCAAGATCGAGTTCCGCATCGACCGCCACTCCAACCTGCAGTTCGTCATCGGCAAGGCCTCGTTCTCGGCCGAGCAGCTGGCGGAGAACTACGGTGCGGCGTTCGAGGAGATCCTGCGACTCAAGCCGGCCAGCTCGAAGGGCCGCTACGTCAAGAAGGTCACCATCTCGACGACGCAGGGTCCGGGCGTTCCGGTCGACCCGACCCACACCAAGGGCTTCGCTGCGCAGGACGAGAACTGACGTCGAAGCCTCACCACGCCCCACGTATGCTCACCGCATGCGTGAACGACTGAAGCAGCTCACCGCCGTCTCCGCCATCGTCCTCGTGGCGAGCGTGTCCCTGGTCGCCTGCAGCGACAAGGCCGACCCCAAGGCCGACGGCGTCGGCGAGTCGTCCGGTGACACCCTCACGAAGGACAACTTCTTCGACGAGGTCTCCGCGGCCCAGACGAAGGCCGGCATGACCCACGTCTCGATGGTGCTCAAGGTCGCCGGCCAGGCGATCAAGGCCGACGGCGACCTGTCGGTCGGCGAGAAGACGGAAGACACCGCCATGGCGATGACGATGGAGTCCGGCCAGGCCGGACTCGGCTCGCTCGAGATGCGCCTGATCGACCAGACCTTCTACCTCAACTTCGGTCCCATGACGAGCAACAAGTTCGCCAAGGTCGACCTGACCGACGAGAGCAACCCGATCGGCAAGCAGTACGCCGACATCGTCGGCAGCATCGATCCGTCGCAGCAGTTCAAGGAGTTCGAGGGCGCGGTGAAGCAGCTTCGAGAAGAAGGGCAAGGCCATCGAGCTCGACGGGGTGAACGCCCAGCCGTACGTGATCGCCGTCGACTCGTCCAAGCTCTCCGCCGCCAAGGACGCCAGCAAGTCACTGCCGAAGAAGCTCGAGTACACGATGTACATCGGACCCGACAACCTTCCGCGCCGCGTGCTCACCGAGCTGCCCGGCGTGGCCGGTGGCGGCGGCTCCACGATGACGATCAACTACACCAAGTGGGGCGAGAAGGTCTCGATCACCAAGCCCAAGGCGTCGGAGATCACCGAGAAGGACTTCTTCAGCCAGCTCGGCAGCCCCACGCCCGAGGCGTAGCCACCTCTCGGTGGTTGAGTAGCCGCGAGGAACGAGCGGCTGGGGCACCTCCCGCGAGCCTCAGCGAGTGGGGGAATCGAAACCACGACAGTCATAGAGACACCTCACCTGGTTTCGTCAACGAACGGCTTCGCCGTGCCGCGCTCAACCTCCTCCGGCGCTCGCTCGCTGCGCTCGCTCGGCCTCCGGATTTGGAGGGCCAGTCGGGCGTGACCTAGACTGGTCATACCGAAGACCGCTGGTCGGATCCCCACCCGGGGAGCCCGAAGAGCCCGCCAGGGCGGCCCGCGCAGGACCACGAACCGTCATGAACTCATGACCGTGCGCTGACGCTCACGCCCCGTGCCCTGTGCCGGGGCGTTTCTCATGGCTCGACCATCCGGACTCCGGTTCCGCACCCGGAAGAAGGAGACACATGGCACGCCCGGACAAGGAAGCAGCCGTTGCCGAGCTCGCGGAGAGCTTCCGTGAGTCGAACGGCGCCGTCCTCACCGACTACCGCGGTCTCACCGTCAAGCAGCTCCAGGAGCTGCGTCGCTCACTCGGTGGGAGCGCCAACTACCTGGTCACCAAGAACACGCTGACCAAGATCGCCGCCAAGCAGGCCGGCGTCGAGCTCGACGAGACACTTCTCGTCGGCCCGACCGCCATCGCCTTCATCACCGGCGACGTCGTCGAGGCGGCCAAGGGACTGCGTGACTTCGCGAAGGCCAACTCGCCGCTCATCATCAAGGGAGGCTTCCTCGACGGCAACATCCTGGAGCCTGCCGAGATCCAGAAGCTGGCCGACCTCGAGTCGCGCGAGGTCCTCCTCGCCAAGCTCGCGGGCGGCATGAAGGCGAGCCTCTCGAACGCGGCGTCGCTGTTCAACGCTCCGCTCTCGCAGACCGCGCGCTTGCTCGCGGCCCTGCAGGCGAAGCTCGAGAGCGAAGCGCCAGCCGCCGAGGAAGCACCCGCCGAGGAAGCACCCGCCGAATCGGCCCCGGTCGACGAAGCTGCCGACGAAGCACCAGCCGATGAGGCCCCGGTCGCGGAGGACACCACGTCCGACGTCGCCGACGGCCGACGAGGCAACCGAGGTCGAGGCACCCGCCGAGACCGACTCTGCAGACGCAGAGACCACCGAGGGCTGAACCGCCCGAACCCATCGGGACCCCTCGGGTCTCACTACGGAAGGACGCCACCATGGCGAAAGTCAAGACCGAAGACCTGTTGGAAGCATTCAAGGAGATGACGCTGATCGAGCTCAGTGAGTTCGTGAAGGAGTTCGAGGAGACCTTCGAGGTCACTGCGGCCGCTCCGGTCGCCGCCGCTGCTGCAGGTGCTCCCGCTGCCGCCGGTGGGGACGCCGGTGGCGCCGCTGCCGAGCAGGACGAGTTCGATGTCGTCCTCGAGGCTGCCGGTGACAAGAAGATCCAGGTCATCAAGGAGGTCCGTACGCTCACGAGCCTCGGCCTCAAGGAGGCCAAGGATCTCGTCGAGGGTGCCCCGAAGCCCGTCCTCGAGAAGGCCAACAAGGAGACCGCGGACAAGGCCAAGGAGGCCCTCGAGGCCGCCGGTGCCACCGTCACCGTCAAGTGATGTCCGAGTAGCCAGCCACGACGGCGCCCATCCCTCCGGGGGTGGGCGCCTTCGTGCGCCCGGCGACACGTGAGCGGGGTCACCTTCGTCACATGGAGTTACCTGCTGATATCGTCAGGCGATCCTGAGGTTTCGGCGCGTCACCACGCGGCGTCGCTGTCGTAACCTCGGACCCCGGATGTCGTTACTCTAAGTGTCTCGGGTCACAGGGTTTTAGGCGTCCGTCCAGGTCGGTCGGTGCCACGGTCTCAGCAGGGAGGGCCTCCGTGGGAACAGAGGTTGTCATCGAGGGTCTCTCGAAGAGCTTCGGAAGCCAGGTCATCTGGAAGGACGTCACGCTGACGTTGCCGGCCGGTGAGATCTCGGTGATGCTCGGCCCTTCGGGCACCGGCAAGTCCGTGCTCCTGAAGACGCTCATCGGTCTGCTGAAGCCCGACGAGGGCAGTGTCTTCATCGAGGGCACCGACATCGCGAACTGCTCGGAGAAGGACCTCTACGAGATCCGCAAGCTGTTCGGCGTGCTGTTCCAGGACGGCGCCATGTTCGGCTCGATGGACCTGTTCGACAACGTGGCCTTCCCGCTGCGCGAGCACACCAGGAAGAGCGAGTCCGAGATCCGCGACGTCGTCATGGACAAGATGGAGCTCGTCGGCCTGCTCGGTGCGGAGAACAAGCTCCCCGGTGAGATCTCGGGCGGCATGCGCAAGCGCGCCGGCCTGGCCCGCGCGCTCGTGCTCGACCCGGAGATCCTGCTCGTCGACGAGCCCGACTCGGGCCTCGACCCGGTGCGCACGTCGTACCTCAACCAGCTGTTCATCGACCTCAACGCGCAGATCGACGCGACGTTCCTCATCGTGACCCACGACATCAACAGCTGCCGTACGGTGCCCGACAACATCGGCCTGCTCTACCACAAGCACCTGGCGATGTTCGGCCCGCGCGAGATGCTCCTCTCCAGCGAGGAGCCCGTCGTCGCCCAGTTCCTCAACGCCCAGCGGGTCGGACCGATCGGCATGAGCGAGGAGAAGGACGCCGACGAGCTCGAGGCCGAGAAAGACATCGAGATGCCACCGCTGCCTCCGATCCCGAGGCAGATCGAGACCTCAGACGGCCGGCCTCGCCGCGCCGCCCGCGAACCGGGCTCCTGGTGCCGCGAGAACGGTGTCACGCCGCCACCTGGCTCGTTCAAGGAGAACATGGCATTGACGGGGTCTGGTGGCGCTGAGTGACGACAGCTCGGGTCGCCGCACCCGCGAGGGTCGCGGGTGATCTCTTCGCGTTCATGCTCGACGTCACCGTCGCGCTGTTCCGTCGACCCTTCCAGCTGAAGGAATTCCTCCAGCAAGCCTGGTTCATCGTCACCGTCACCATCGTCCCCACGGCCCTCGTCTCGATCCCGTTCGGCGCGGTCATCGCGCTCCAGGTCGGCGGCCTCATCAAGCAGTTCGGCGCGCAGTCGTTCACCGGCTCCGCCTCGGTGCTCGCGGTCGTCCGCGAGGCCGGCCCGATCGCCACCGCACTCCTGATCGCCGGCGCGGCCGGCTCGGCCATCGCCGCCGACTTCGGCGCCCGCAAGATCCGCGAAGAGCTCGACGCCATGATGGTGCTGGGCATCGACCCGATCCAGCGCCTCGTCGTGCCGCGCGTGCTCGCCTGCATGCTGATCGCACTGTTCCTCAACGGCCTCGTCACCATCGTCGGCGTGGCCGGCGGCTACGTCTTCAACGTCATCCTCCAGGACGGCACGCCTGGTGCCTATATCGCGTCGTTCACGGCGCTGGCCCAGCTACCCGACATGTACCAAGGCATGGTGAAGGCCGTCATCTTCGGCTACCTGGCCGCCATCGTCGCGTCCTACAAGGGCATGAACGCCAAGGGCGGGCCCAAGGGCGTCGGTGACGCCGTCAACGAGGCCGTCGTCATCACCTTCGTGCTCCTGTTCGTCGTCAACTTCTTCATCTCGGCCGTCTACATCCAGCTCGTGCCGCCGAAGGGGATGTAGCCGATGGCGAGCAACCGGCTGAGCACCCTGTACAAGGCTCCCGCCTCCGCAGCTGACGACATGGGTCGTCAGATGCTGTTCTACCTGCGGGTGCTGAAGGCCGTCCCGTTCACGATCAAGAACTACAGCAAGGAAATCGTCCGCCTGCTGGCCGAGGTCACGCTCGGCTCGGGCTCGCTCGCCGTCATCGGCGGCACCATCGGCGTCGTCGTCTCCCTGTGCTTCTTCACCGGCACCGAGGTCGGCATCCAGGGCTACGCCGCCCTCGACCAGCTCGGCACGGCCGCGCTCACCGGGTTCGTCTCGGCCTACTTCAACACCCGTGAGATCTCCCCGATCGTCGCCGGCATCGCGCTGGCCGCCACGGTCGGCTGCGGGTTCACCGCGCAGCTCGGAGCCATGCGCATCTCCGAGGAGGTCGACGCCCTCGAGGTCATGGCCATCCCGTCGATGCAGTTCCTGGTCACGACGCGCGTCATCGCCGGCCTCATCGCCATCGTGCCGCTCTACATCGTCGGACTGCTGTCCTCGTACTTCGCGACCCGGCTCACCATCACCCAGATCAACGGTCAGAGTGCGGGCACCTATGACCATTACTTCAATACATTTCTGCCTCCAGGCGATGTGCTGTGGTCATTCGGCAAGGTGCTGATCTTCGCCGTCGTCGTCATCCTCATCCACTGCTACTACGGCTACTACGCCAGCGGCGGACCGGCGGGCGTGGGTGTGGCCGTGGGCCGCGCGGTCCGTACCTCGATCGTCGCCGTCAACGTCGTCGACCTGCTGGCCTCCATGGCCATCTGGGGCACGACCGTCACCGTCAGATTGGCGGGCTGACCCATGGCCCGTACTCCATACGCTGAGCGCCCCGCGTCCTTGAAGGTCCTCGGGGCTGCGTTCGTCGCGCTCATGATCTTCTTCCTGTGGCTCACGGCCGCCTTCTTCAACAAGTCCTTCACCGATTACGAACAGGTCACGCTGGTCGGCGCGAAGGCCGGCCTCAACCTGCCCGAGAACGCCGACATCAAGCTGCGCGGCATGATCGTCGGCGAGGTGCGTGGCATCAAGTCCGAGAACGGCAGCGTCAGCGTCAACCTCGGCATGTTCCCCACGTACATCAACGACGTGCCCGCCGACGTCACCGCCGAGATCGTTCCCAAGACGCTGTTCGGTGAGAAGTACATCTCGCTGATCCCGCCGCAGGATCCGAGCGGTCAGAAGCTGAAGGCCGGCGACACGATCCAGGGCGCCGAGGTGCCGATCGAGGTCGAGAAGCTGCTCAACGACATCTATCCGTTGCTGCAGGCCGTCGATCCCGAGAACCTCGCCACGACGCTGTCCGCCGTGGCCGACGCGCTCGAGGGCCGTGGCACCGACCTGGGCGCCACGCTGGTCACGCTCAACAACTACCTGAAGAAGCTCAACCCGGACACTCCGCAGCTCGTCGATGACCTCGTCCAGCTCGGCGAGGTGTCCGAGGTGTACGCCGAGCAGATGCCCACCATCGGGCGGTTCCTGCGCAACACCGTCATCACCGGCAACACCATCGTCGCCAAGCGCCAGGAGCTCGCGGCGTTCTTCGACGAGGGCACCAACCTCGCCAACACGCTCACCAAGTTCTTCCGGGCGAGCGGCGACGACATCGAGGCCGTGGCGGAGCAGCAGGTCGCGCCCGCTCAACGTCCTGGCCAAGTACTCCTCGACGTTCCCCTGCTTCTACAAGGGACTCCACAAGGTGCTCCCGCTCGCCGACAGCGTGCTGCGCAACCGCACGGTGCACATCGACCTCGAGACCCTCCCCGAGCAGCCCACGGCGTAGGAGCCGTCGGGCCAGGCGACCGACCCCGATGCCGCTCCCGAGGGGGAGCGGGCGATCCTTCCCAAGCAGTCTGACATCGACAACACTGCGGCCGCGCAAACCGACAACTACGATCGATTCGGCCCCGCGAACGGCCCGGCGGGCCTCGGCGCCGTCTGCAACGACCTCAACGACTACGCCATCAACCTCGACGACGCCGAGGACGGCACGGTCGACGATCCGTACGGCGACGGGCCGTTCACCCAGGAACACCACCCCCATCCCGACCTTCCCGGCCGAGGTGTACAAGCTGCAGAACGTCAAGAGCGACCACAACGGCAAGTTCGGCGAACCCGGCCAGTACCCCCGTGCACCCGCGGCCAGCAGCCTCGCCGACGTCGACAGTGCCGAAGAACGCATGGGCCTGCGTCGCCTCGCGGCGGCCATGGGCGGCTACTCCACCGAGGAGATCCCCGACGTCGCATCACTGCTGCTCAGCCCCGTCGTCCGTGGGTCGGAGGTGAGCATCCGATGAGCCGACAGATCGACCGCGAGTCGATGTCCGCCCTCGTCAAGCTGCTCATCTTCTGCGCGCTCACCGGCTTGATGACCGGAGTCCTCGCGCTCACCCTGAGCAACGGGTCGTTCGGCGGCCAGGACGAGTTCAAGGCGGTCTTCACCGACGTCACCGGCGTGGCCAAGGGCGACGACGTCCGCATCGCCGGGGTCTCGGTGGGTTCGGTCAGTGGCGTCGAGGTCGTGCAGAAGGACAAGGCCCTCGTCACCTTCGGCGTCGACGAAGGCACGCCCATCACCCAGAACACCACCGCCACCCTGCGGTTCCGCAACCTCGTCGGCCAGCGCTACATGTCATTGGCGCAGGGCTCCGAAGGCGGCACCACTCGGCTCAAGGTGGGCAGCACCATCCCGCTCGAGCGCACGCAGGACGCCCTCGACCTCAACCTGCTGCTCAACGGGTTCAAGCCGGTGTTCGAGGCACTGTCGCCTGAGGACACGAACAAGTTCGCCTTCGAGATCGTCCAGACGCTGCAGGGCGAGAGCGGCAACGTCGAGACCCTGCTCGCGACTACCTCGTCGCTCACCAACACCCTGGCCGGACGCGACAAGCTCATCGGCGACGTCGTCACCAACCTCTCGGAGACGCTCGACATCATCGGCACCCGCGACACCGAGCTGCGCCAGACGATCGACACCCTGACCACGTTCGTGAGCGGGCTCAAGAAGGACCGCAACGCCATCCTGAACTCCATCGACTCCATCGCCGGACTCACCGAGGAGACGGCCGACCTGCTGGTCGACGGCCGCCCGATCATCAAGGACGACATCCATGCAGCTCCGCCGGCTCACCAAGAACCTCAGCAAGCCCAAGAACCTGAACCAGATCGAG
This sequence comes from uncultured Actinomycetota bacterium, assembly GCA_963726885.1. Taxonomy (GTDB): domain Bacteria; phylum Actinomycetota; class Actinomycetes; order Propionibacteriales; family Nocardioidaceae; genus Aeromicrobium. The sequence goes on from CAVSDS010000016.1 coordinate 82,745, forward strand.
GACTCCTTGCAGATCCTGCCGATCAAGCTGACGAAGGTGAGCAACCTGGCCTCGAACGGCAGCCTCTTCAACTTCTACGCCTGCGAGCTCAAGATCAACTTCACCGGCGTTCCCGCGGTTCTTCAGGCCTTCCTGCTGCCGATTCAGAACAATCCGCTCATCGGTGGCCCGCGTTGTGAGACCGCGGCGGGAGAGTTCCCGTGAAACCGTTCCGAGAGCGCAACACCACGATCATCGGCGTGATCGGCTTCGTCGCGATCGCGCTGCTGCTCCTGGCGTCCTTCCGCGCCGACAAGCTGCCGATCATCGGTGCCGGCGACACTTACCACGCGAAGTTCGCCGAGATCGGCGGCCTCAAGACCGGCAACGAGGTCCGTGTCGCCGGAGTCTCCGTCGGCAACGTCACCGGCCTCGAGCTCAAGGGCGACTACGTCGACGTCGAGTTCAAGCTCGACAAGGGCACCGACCTCGGCCGCGACACCGGCGCCGACATCAGGGTCCGCACCCTCCTCGGCGCCGAGTTCCTCGCACTCCTGCCGTCCGGCAGCGGCGAGCTGAAGAAGGGTTCCACCATTCCGCTGTCGCGCACCGAGGCGCCCTACAACGTCGTGGAGGCGTTCTCCGACCTCAGCACCACCACCGACGAGCTCGACGTCGACCAGATCTCCCAGGCGCTGACAGCATTGTCCGACATCGCGGCGAAGACGCCCACGGAGTTCCGTGGTGCGATCAAGGGCGTCTCCGACCTCTCGTCCAACCTCGCTGCTCGTGACGAGCAGATCAACACGCTGCTGGTGAACCTCAAGCGGGTCTCCAGCGTGCTCAACTCGCGAGGAGCCAAGCTGGAGACGCTCTTCAAGGACTCCGCGGTGCTGTTCGACGCTCTCAGCTCACGGCGCGCGGAGATCCACCGGCTTCTCGTCTCGACCACCGAGATCTCCAACCAGCTTCGGGGCCTCGTCAAGGACACCCGGGCCGACCTCAAGCCGGCGCTCAAGCAGCTCGACGAGGTCACCACGATGCTGCGCCGCAACGAGGCCAGCCTCGATGAGTCGCTGCGCATCCTCCCGGGCTTCTTCCGGGTGTTCGCCAACGCACTCGGCAACGGCCCGTGGTTCGAGACCTTCGTGAAGGTGGGTGGCGCATGAGCAGCCTCCTCTCCCGCTTCGCCGGACTCGCCAAGCTGCTCGCCGTCTTCGTGGTGATCGCCCTCGTGGTGGCCGTCGTGATCGTCTTCAGCCAGGACAGCACCAAGCGCACGATCCGGGTCGACTTCACGAGCACCAACTCCCTGTACGAGGGATCCGACGTGCGGATCCTCGGGGTGGCCGTCGGCACGGTCGACAAGCTCAAGGCCGAGGGCGATCACGTCGAGGCCACGATGACCTACGAGAGCGACGTCCGGCTGCCCAGCGACGTCAAGGCCGTCATCATCTCGCCCGCGATCGTCGGCGACCGGTTCGTGCAGCTCGCCCCGGCCTACAGTGGCGGCGCGGTGCTGCCCGACAACGCGAAGCTCGGCGTCGATCGCACCGCCGTTCCGGTGGAGCTCGACGAGATCTACCAGTCCCTCGACGACCTGTCGGTGGCCCTCGGCCCGGAGGGTGCGAACAAGGACGGCTCGCTGAGCAACCTCGTCGAGGACTCGGCCGCACAGCTCGACGGCCAGGGCCAGCAGCTCAACACCACGCTCAAGAACTTCGGCAAGCTCAGTCAGACGCTCTCGAACAACAAGGACGACCTGTTCGGCAGCGTCCGCGAGGTCCAGGAGTTCGTCGACCTGCTCCAGCGCAACGACTCCTCCGTGCGGGCGTTCTTCAACAGCACGGCGCGGGTGTCAGAGGTGCTCGAGGGAGAGCGCGACGACCTCGCCAAGACGTTGAAGGCGCTCAGCCTCGCCCTGATCGACGTGCGCAAGCTGGTCAAGGAGAACCGGGGTGAGCTGCGCAGCAACATCGACAACCTTCAGCGCATCGCCCGAGTGCTGGGCAATCACCCCGACGACATCGAGCGCATCCTCGTCGACGGACCGACGGCGCTGTCCAACGTCACGCTGACCTACAACGGCGACAGCGGCACGCTCGACAACCGAGCCGACGTCACTGAGCTCATCACCGCGGCCATTCCGGGCATCCTTTTCGGTCCAGGAAACGCGGTAAACGTCTTGTGCAGCTTCCCTGGCTTCGACGACCCGCCAGAGGGCGACAACGATCCCACCAACGGCTGCCCCGGACTCGACAACGTGCTCGGCATTCTGTTCCCCGGCATGAGCCTGGCCGCCGCGTCGGCACCTGCCGACGGCAAGGCCCTCGAGGATGCCTTGGAGGGTCTCCCGGAGACCGACGGGGAGAGCGAGACACCCAGTCCCGACAACACGCAGGGCTCGATCGAGGACATGCTGGGAGGCGGCAACTGATGACGACGTTCGCACGCCGCAGTCGCACCCGCGCCGGCATCGTGGCTCTCGCCGCGGCTGTCAGCCTCGGTGGGTGCGGGTTCTCGCCGTACGAGCTGCCCCTGCCGGGCGGCGCCGACCTGGGCGACGACCCCTACCAGGTCAAGGTCGACTTCCGCGACGCCCTCGACCTCGTGCCGCAGAGCGCGGTCCGGGTCAACGACGTCTCCGTCGGCAAGGTCACCAAGGTCAGGCTCAAGGGCTGGACCGCCCAGGTCACGCTGCAGGTCAACAAGAACACCGAGCTGCCCGACAACACCCAGGCCACCATCCGTCAGACCAGCCTGCTCGGTGAGAAGTTCGTCAATCTCGCCCCGCCGGCAGAGGGTGCCACCGGACGGCTCAGCGACGGCGATGTCATCCCCCTCGAGCGATCGGGCCGCAACCCCGAGATCGAGGAGGTCTTCAGCGCGGCGTCGCTGCTGCTCAACGGCGGCGGCATCGAGAAGACGAACACGATCGTGAAGGAGCTCGGCAACGCCCTCGAGGGCAACGAGCCCGAGGTCAAGGAGCTCCTGAAGACCAGCAACGAGTTCCTCGGCCAGCTCGACGAGAACAAACAGTCGCTCATCGTCGCGCTCGAGAAGGTCAACCGTCTCGCGATCGCCACCAACAAGCAGAAGTCCGCGATCACCAACGCGCTCGACGACCTCCCCGAGGCACTCAGCGTCATCAACAACCAGCGCGACGACCTCGTGACGCTCCTGCAGTCGCTGGATCGTCTGGGCGACGTCGCCACCGGCGTCATCCGCCGCTCGAAGTCCGACACGCTCAAGGGCCTCAACGACCTCGAGCCGATCCTGAAGGAGCTTGCCAACGCTGGCGACAGCCTGGCCGAGGCGTTCCGCATCGTGCTGTCCTTCCCGTTCTCCGATGCCATCGTGGGCAACAGCGTCGATCGGGCGATGATGAGCTGCCCCGCCCCCCCCGATCCGGCCACGCCCTCCCTCGACAACAGCGGCGGCGCGTGCTACGGCGACTACGCCAACCTCGACATCAACCTCGACCTGAACCTCGAGCAGACGATCGGGCTGATCGCCGGCATCATCTCCCTGGCATGCGGCCAGGGGGTACCATCCCCGGTCTGCTCAACGCTGCCGCTCAGCGCGCTCGCGTCGACGGCGAGTGACGAGGAGGCTGCACCCAACCCGCTCCAGCAGCTACCTGATCTGGTGGGTGGCCTCCTGGGAGGCGGCAGCTCCAGCTCGTCATCACCCGATGACGAGTCGAGTGACGACCCGTCCAATGAGGAGCAAGCGCCGCAGGTCGTCTGCAAGATCACCGGCATGTGCCGCACCCCGGCGGCCAGCCTGACCAGGGCGCAAGAGTCTGATGTCGGTCGAATTCTCGTCGGACCGGCGGTGGCTCGATGATCTCCCAAGGCGTCAAGATCCAGCTCGCCATCTTCGCACTCGTCACTGTTCTCGGTGGAGCGCTCGTCGGTGGCCGGTACGCGCAGATCGACCGGCTCTTCGTCGACCGCAGCTACCCGGTCACTGCCCAGTTCCAGGACTCCGGCGGCATCTTCGCCGGCGCCCAGGTCACCTACCGCGGTATCGCCGTCGGCAAGGTCGGCAAGCTCACGTTCACCGACGACGGCGTCAACGCCACCCTCGACATCGAGGACAACGCTCCTCGGGTCCCGCGCGACGTCATCGCCGTGGTGGCGAACAAGTCGGCGATCGGCGAGCAGTTCATCGACCTGCGCCCGCGGTCGAACTCTGCCCCCTACCTGAGCAAGGGCAGTGTCATCACCACCGCGAACACCCAGATCCCGCTCACCACCACCCAGCTGCTCATCGACATCGACCGGCTGGTCAGCTCGGTCGACACCAAGGCGCTCGAGACGCTCGTCGACGAGCTGGGCCTCGCCTTCACGGGCACCGGCCGCGACCTCACCCGCATCATCGACACGTCGACCGCCTTCATCAACACGGCCGACGACAACATCGAGGTCACGCGCGCGCTGATTCGCGGATCAGGATCGGTCCTGCAGACCCAGATCGACAAGCAGGGCGAGCTCGCCACCTTCTCCAAGAACCTCGCGCTTCTGTCGGACACCCTGGTCGAGTCCGACCCCGACATCCGCCGGCTGTTCGACCAGGGCTCGTCCAGCGCGAGGCTCATCAACGACGTCGTCGCCGAGAACCGCAAGGACCTCCAGTCGATCTTCAAGGACCTGCGCATCGCCACCGAACCGATCGACCGGCTGCACAAGGGCATCGAGGTCATCTCGATCCTCTATCCGTACCTGGTCGAGGGCGGCTTCAGCGTCATCGCCCCGAGCAAGCAGGCCGGTGCCAAGGGGGCGGGCGAGTTCGACGCCACGTTCGGCCTCGTGATCACGCCGAACGAACAGCCACCCGACCCCCGGCGGGTGTGCAAGTTCGAGCAACGGTGGCCGCGAGGACGACGAGTACCGCGAGCGCCGCCCGCCGAACGACCTGAGCGACATCGAGTTCAATGTCAACGCCGACTGCAGGGATTGGTCCATCGTGGCGCGCAACCCGGAGAAGACGATCGTCAATCTCAACCGCACCGGGACTGCATCGACGCTTGGAAAGGACTCGTGGAAGTGGCTTCTGCTCGGCCCAGCGACGAACTGAAACCCTCCGCCACCCCGGTACGTCTGTTGTCGATCCTCGTGGTCGTCGGCGTGCTCGTCGGTGTGGCCGGTCTGCTGATCCCTCGGATCGGCGGCGGCTCGGGTGAGGACGCAGAGCGCAAGGCCGTCGTCTCCCGTGCCAACGACTTCGCCGTCACATACAACACGTACGAGGTCGCCGAGAAGGACGACTACCAGAAGCGCATGAAGGAGCTGCTGACGCCGGGGTACTACAAGGAGTTCACCACGGTCACCAACGCCTTGTTCGAAGCGCTCGAGGCCAAGGACCAGAAGAGCGGCGACGCGAAGGTGCTCGGCGTGGCGATCGAGACCATCGACGAGGACTCGGCGGTCGCGCTCGTCGCGGTCGACGCCAACATCACGACCTCGAGGGACGAGGGCGCGGTGGCGCGCCGCTTCCGCTGGAAGGTCACCTTCGCGCACCAGAAGGACGAATGGGTCGTGCGACAGTTCGAGTCCGTGGCGCCCGTGGAGGCAACATTGGGCGATCCGACCGCCTCCCCGTCGCCCAGCCCGTCGGCCAGTGAGGAGGGCGACCAGTGAGCACTCCACAGCCACCGAAGCGTCGCCGGATCGCCGGTGAGTCGAAGCCGGGCGCCCCGGCACCGCGCACCTCGCCCGTCAAGAAGGTCGCCAAGAAGAAGCCCGCAAAGGCGCCGGCCCGCGAGGCGAAGCCGCCCACACCGCCTCCTGCTCAGCCGAAAACCTCTGCTCAGCCGAAGACCACCACGACCACAATCGACACCGAGCCCACCGAACGCCGGAAAGGCTTCGGCCTGTCACGGTTCCGGATGTCCGGGCGACTCGGCGCGCTGGTGGCCCTGGCGGTGGCGGCGCTCGCCTTCGGCGGATGGTTCGGCTACCAGGGCTGGAACGACTGGCGCGGTGGCGACATCGACACGGCGCACGGGGAGGCGGCCGACTCGGCTGCGTCATCCGTCGAGACGATCTTCTCGTACCAGTACGACAAGCTCGACGAGCACCTCGAGGACTCCAAGGCCACGATGACGACGTCGTTCGCCAAGAAGTTCCAGACCATCTCCCCGGCGCTCAACGACCTCGCCCCGCAGCGCAAGATCCAGGTGAAGTCCTCCACGCGCGAAGCGGCACCGCTCGAGTGCGGCAACTCATGCGACGCCGACAAGGCGAGCATCCTCGTGTTCATCGACCAGGCCCGTGTCGCCGACGGAGCGAAGCAGCCCACCGTCTTTGGCAACCGCATCCGGGTCGAGATGGTCAAGCAGGACGGCGCCTGGCTCGTGAACAATATCGTCGCTCTGTAGGCGGCACGCCCTCGGCAGCAGACTGGGATTGCAGACAAAGCCAAATAGCGTTCCCTACCGAATGCGGGTTTGTCAAGCACCCGGCTTGCATTCGTTCGGTATGCGGGGTTAGACTGAAGTTTCGCGCCCGCCCGTCTGTCTCAGGCTGCCCTTGACTGGGGTCAATTGGCGTGCGCACCAAAGTTCATACCGTGCCACCCACCCGTGTCACCCAGCGAGCCCTTGGAAGGATCCCCACTTGGCCGCCTCGCGCACCACCGCCGCACCTGTTCAGAACGCTCACGCACCCCGTCGCATCTCCTTCGCCAAGATCGCCGAACCTCTCGAGGTTCCGGAGCTCCTTGCGCTGCAGACCGACAGCTTCGACTGGCTGATCGGGTCCGACGCCTGGAAGGCCGAGGTCGAGGAAGCCCTCGCCGGCGGCCGCTCGGACCTCTCGTCCAAGTCCGGCCTCGAGGAGATCTTCGAGGAGATCTCCCCGATCGAGGACTTCTCCGAGACGATGAGCCTGTCGTTCCGCGACCACCGCTTCGAGCCTCCGAAATACTCGGTCGAGGACTGCAAGGACCGCGACGTCACGTACGCCGCGCCGCTGTTCGTCACCGCCGAGTTCATGAACAACGAGACCGGCGAGATCAAGTCCCAGACCGTGTTCATGGGCGAGTTCCCGCTCATGACCGACAAGGGCACGTTCATCATCAACGGCACCGAGCGTGTCGTCGTCAGCCAGCTCGTCCGGTCGCCCGGCGTCTACTTCGAGCGCACGCCCGACAAGACGTCCGACAAGGACATCTTCACCGCCAAGGTCATCCCGTCCCGCGGTGCCTGGCTGGAGTTCGAGGTCGACAAGCGCGACCTCGTCGGCGTCCGCCTCGACCGCAAGCGCAAGCAGAGCGTCACCGTGCTGCTCAAGGCCCTGGGCTGGAGCGAGGCCGAGATCCTCGAGGAGTTCGGCCAGTACGAGTCCATCCGGCTCACGCTGGAGAAGGACAACGTCGCCGGCCAGGACGAAGCCCTGCTCGACATCTACCGCAAGCTGCGTCCGGGCGAACCGCCGTCGCGCGAGGCCGCGCAGACGCTGCTCGACAACTACTACTTCAACTCCAAGCGCTACGACCTCGCGAAGGTCGGCCGCTACAAGATCAACAAGAAGCTCGGCGTCGAAGAGGAGTTCAACCAGCAGACGCTCACCATCGACGACATCGTCGCCACCATCAGGTACGTCGTGGCGCTGCATGCCGGCGAGACCGAGGTCGCCGCACCGGCCGGCAGCACCATCGTCGAGGCCGACGACATCGATCACTTCGGCAACCGGCGCATGCGCACGGTCGGCGAGCTGATCCAGAACCAGCTCCGCACGGGCCTCGCCCGCATGGAGCGGGTCGTCCGCGAGCGCATGACCACCCAGGACGTCGAGGCCATCACGCCCCAGACGCTCATCAACATCCGCCCGGTGGTCGCGGCGCTCAAGGAGTTCTTCGGCACGTCGCAGCTGAGCCAGTTCATGGACCAGAACAACCCGCTCGCGGGCCTGACGCACAAGCGTCGTCTGTCGGCCCTCGGCCCGGGTGGTCTGTCCCGTGAGCGCGCCGGCTACGAGGTCCGCGACGTCCACCCGTCTCACTACGGCCGCATGTGCCCGATCGAGACGCCGGAAGGCCCGAACATCGGCCTGATGGGCTCGCTCGCGACGTTCGGACGCATCAACTCGTTCGGCTTCGTCGAGACGCCGTACCGCAAGGTCGCCAAGGGCAAGGTCTCCGAGCAGGTCGACTACCTCACGGCCACCGATGAAGATCGCTACATCATCGCCCAGGCCAACTCGCCGCTCACCGACTCCGGCAAGTTCGTCGACGAGATGGTGCTCGTGCGTCAGCGCGGTGGCGAGGCCGAGCTTCGCCCGGCCGCCGACGTCGACTACATGGACGTCTCGCCGCGCCAGATGGTGTCGGTCGCCACGTCGCTCATCCCGTTCCTCGAGCACGACGACGCCAATCGCGCGCTCATGGGTTCCAACATGCAGCGCCAGGCCGTCCCGCTCATTCGCAACGACGCCCCGCTCATCGGCACCGGCATGGAGTTCCGTGCCGCCGTCGACGCCGGCGACGTCACCGTGGCCAAGAAGGCCGGTGTCGTCAAGGAGGTCTCGGCCGACGCGATCGAGATCATGGAGGACGAGGGCACGTACACCACGTACCGCCTGGCGAAGTTCCGTCGTTCCAACCAGGGCACCTGCACGAACCAGCGTCCGCTGGTCGAGGAGGGCGGCCGCGTCGAGGTCGGCACACCACTGGCCGACGGTCCGTGCACCGACGAGGGCGAGATGGCCCTCGGCACGAACCTGCTCGTCGCGTTCATGCCCTGGCAGGGTCACAACTACGAGGACGCGATCATCCTCTCCCAGCGCGTCGTCCAGGACGACCTCCTCACCTCGATCCACATCGAGGAGCACGAGGTCGATGCCCGCGACACGAAGCTGGGCCCGGAGGAGATCACCCGCGACATCCCGAACGTCTCCGAGGAGATGCTCGCCGATCTCGACGAGCGCGGCATCATCCGCATCGGCGCCGAGGTCAACAACGGCGACGTCCTCGTCGGCAAGGTCACGCCCAAGGGCGAGACCGAGCTGACCCCCGAGGAGCGTCTGCTGCGGGCCATCTTCGGTGAGAAGGCGCGCGAAGTGCGCGACACCTCGCTCAAGGTGCCCCACGGCGAGTCCGGCACCGTCATCGGCGTTCGTGTGTTCAACGCCGAGGAGGGCGACGAGCTCAGCCCCGGCGTCAACCACCTCGTGCGGGTCTACGTCGCGCAGAAGCGCAAGATCAGCGACGGCGACAAGCTCGCGGGCCGCCACGGCAACAAGGGCGTCATCTCCAAGATCCTCCCCGTCGAGGACATGCCGTTCCTGGAGGACGGCACGCCCGTCGACATCGTCCTGAACCCGCTCGGCGTCCCCGGACGCATGAACGTCGGCCAGGTCCTCGAGACCCACCTCGGGTGGGTCGCGAAGAACGGCTGGAAGGTCGAGGGTCAGACCGAGGACTGGCAGAAGCGACTGAAGAAGATCGGTGCCCTCAAGGCCCCGGCCGACTCCAACATCGCCACCCCGGTCTTCGACGGTGCCCGCGAGGACGAGATCACCGGCCTGCTGGCGTCCACGTTGCCCAACCGCGACGGCGACCGCCTGGTCGGCTCCGACGGCAAGGCGGTGCTGTTCGACGGACGTTCCGGCGACCAGTTCCCCGACCCGATCGCCGTCGGCTACATGTACCTGCTGAAGCTGCACCACCTGGTCGACGACAAGATCCACGCCCGCTCGACCGGTCCGTACTCCATGATCACCCAGCAGCCGCTCGGCGGTAAGGCCCAGTTCGGTGGCCAGCGCTTCGGTGAGATGGAGGTCTGGGCCCTCGAGGCCTACGGTGCCGCCTACGCACTGCAGGAGCTCCTGACGATCAAGTCCGACGACATCCTCGGCCGCGTGAAGGTCTACGAGGCCATCGTCAAGGGCGAGAACGTCCCGGAGCCCGGCATCCCGGAGTCGTTCAAGGTGCTGGTCAAGGAGATGCAGTCCCTGTGTCTCAACGTCGAGGTGCTTTCTTCGGACGGCACGGCCGTCGAGATGCGCGACGCGGAAGAGGACCTCTTCCGGGCCGCCGAAGAGCTCGGCATCGACCTGTCCCGCCGCGAACCCAGCTCTGTCGAGGAGGTCTGAGCCATCAGCTCGGACACCCGCCCAGAATTCCAGAACTACGCAAGGGAAAGAAGCCACTGTGCTTGACGTGAACTTCTTCGATCAGCTCAAGATCGGCCTCGCCACCGCGGACGACATCCGCGCGTGGTCGTTCGGCGAGGTCAAGAAGCCTGAGACGATCAACTACCGCACGCTCAAGCCCGAGCGCGACGGCCTCTTCTGCGAGAAGATCTTCGGCCCCACCCGCGACTGGGAGTGCTACTGCGGCAAGTACAAGCGCGTGCGCTTCAAGGGCATCATCTGCGAGCGCTGTGGCGTCGAGGTCACCCGTTCCAAGGTGCGCCGCGAGCGCATGGGCCACATCGAGCTCGCCGCCCCGGTCACGCACATCTGGTACTTCAAGGGTGTCCCGAGCCGGCTCGGCTACCTGCTCGACCTCGCCCCGAAGGACCTCGAGAAGGTCATCTACTTCGCGGCCTACATGATCACGCAGGTCGACGAGGACGCGCGTCACCGCGACCTGTCCTCGCTGGAGACCAAGATCGACCTCGAGATCAAGCAGCTCGAGACGCGTCGTGACAACGAGGTCAACGAGCGCATGTCCAAGCTCGAAGAGGACATGAAGGCCCTCGAGGCCGAGGGTGCCAAGGCCGACGCCAAGCGCAAGGTCAAGGACGCCGCCGAGCGTGAGGCCCGTCAGCGTCGCGACCGCGTGCAGCGCGAGATCGATCGCCTCGCCGAGGTCTGGGACCGCTTCAAGAACCTCAAGGTCCAGGACCTCGAGGGCGACGAGCTGCTCTACCGCGAGATGACGTACCGCTTCGGCAAGTACTTCGAGGGCTACATGGGCGCCATGGCGATCCAGAAGCGCCTGCAGACGTTCGACCTCGACGCCGAGGCCGCGCAGCCTGCGCGAGATCATCGCCACCGGCAAGGGCCAGAAGAAGACCCGCGCCCTCAAGCGTCTCAAGGTCGTCTCGGCGTTCCTCGGCAGCAGCAACCGCCCCGAGGGCATGGTCCTCGACGCGGTCCCGGTCATCCCGCCGGAGCTGCGCCCGATGGTCCAGCTCGACGGTGGCCGCTTCGCCACCTCCGACCTCAACGACCTCTACCGTCGCGTGATCAACCGGAACAACCGCCTGAAGCGCCTGCTCGACCTCGGTGCCCCGGAGATCATCGTCAACAACGAGAAGCGGATGCTCCAGGAGGCCGTCGACTCACTGTTCGACAACGGCCGCCGCGGCCGTCCGGTCACCGGACCGGGCAACCGTCCGCTGAAGTCGATCTCCGACATGCTCAAGGGCAAGCAGGGCCGCTTCCGCCAGAACCTGCTCGGCAAGCGCGTCGACTACTCCGGCCGTTCGGTCATCGTCGTCGGCCCGCAGCTCAAGCTGCACCAGTGCGGCCTGCCCAAGCAGATGGCGATCGAGCTGTTCAAGCCGTTCGTCATGAAGCGGCTCGTCGACCTCAACCACGCGCAGAACATCAAGAGCGCCAAGCGCATGGTCGAGCGTGGCGTGCGCGCCGAGGTGTGGGACGTCCTCGAAGAGGTCATCACCGAGCACCCGGTGCTGCTGAACCGCGCGCCCACCCTGCACCGTCTGGGCATCCAGGCGTTCGAGCCGCAGCTCATCGAGGGCAAGGCCATCCAGATCCACCCGCTCGTCTGCTCGGCGTTCAACGCCGACTTCGACGGCGACCAGATGGCCGTGCACCTTCCGCTGAGCGCCGAGGCGCAGGCCGAGGCCCGCATCCTCATGCTCTCGACGAACAACATCCTCAAGCCGGCCGACGGTCGCCCCGTCACCATGCCCACCCAGGACATGGTCATCGGGCTGTACTTCCTCACGCTCGAGCGTGACGGCCAGCCGGGCGAGGGCCGTGCCTTCAGCTCGATGGCCGAGGCCATCATGGCGTTCGACCACCAGGAGATCAGCCTCCAGAGCAAGGTCAAGATCCGGATCCCGGGCCCCGACGGCACCAGCGACACCAAGGAGACGACGCTCGGTCGAGCGATCTTCAACGAGGCGCTGCCCGAGGACTACGCGTACGTCAACTACCAGGTCGGCAAGAAGCAGCTCGGCGTCATCGTCAACGACCTCGCCGAGCGCTACTCCAAGGTCGACGTGGGTGTCGCACTCGACGCGCTCAAGGACACCGGCTTCCACTGGGCCACCCGCTCGGGCGTCACGATCTCCATCGAGGACGTCGTCACGCCGGAGCGCAAGCCCGAGATCCTCGCCACGTACGAGGCTCAGGCCGCCAAGGTCCAGCAGCAGTTCGACAAGGGCCTCATCACCGAGGACGAGCGTCGCCAGGAGCTCATCGAGATCTGGACCCAGGCCACCGCCGAGGTGTCCGCGGAGATGGAGAAGACCTTCCACGAGGACAACCCCATCTACATGATGGTCAACTCCGGTGCCCGCGGAAACATGATGCAGGTTCGCCAGATCGCCGCCATGCGCGGCCTGGTGGCGAACCCCAAGGGCGAGATCATCCCGCGCCCCATCAAGGCCAACTTCCGTGAGGGCCTGTCGGTGGTCGAGTACTTCATCGCCACCCACGGTGCCCGCAAGGGACTGGCCGACACCGCGCTGCGCACGGCCGACTCCGGCTACCTGACGCGTCGACTCGTCGACGTCAGCCAGGACGTCATCATCCGCGAGGACGACTGTGGCACCGAGCGTGGTCTGCCCAAGGTCATCGCGACGAAGCTCGACGACGGCACGCTGGTCGCCGCCGAGAACGTCGAGACCTCGGCCTACTCGCGCAACGCAGCGGGCGCCATCACCGACCCGAAGTCGAAGGACGTGCTGGTCGAGTCCGGTGGCGACCTCGGCGACGTCGAGATCGGCCAGCTCGTCGCGGCCGGCATCGAGGAGGTGCGGGTCCGCACGGTCCTCACCTGTGAGGCCAAGGCCGGAACCTGTGCCAAGTGCTACGGCCGTTCGCTGGCCACCGGCAAGCTCGTCGACATCGGCGAGGCCGTCGGCACCATCGCGGCCCAGTCGATCGGTGAGCCCGGCACCCAGCTGACGATGCGTACCTTCCACACCGGTGGTGTGGCCGGTGACGACATCACCCACGGTCTGCCGCGCGTCGTCGAGCTCTTCGAGGCCCGCCAGCCCAAGGGCAAGGCTCCGATCACCGAGGTCGCCGGTCGCGTCACGATCGACGACACGGACAAGACGCGCAAGATCGTCGTCACCCCCGACGACGGTTCCGAGCCGCTGGAGTTCCCCGTCACCAAGCGTTCACGGTTGCTCGTGGGCGACGGCGACACCGTCGAGGTCGGCGACCAGCTCACGCACGGCACCCCGGACCCGCAGGAAGTCCTGCGCATCCTCGGTGTCCGTCGGGCGCAGGAGCACCTCGTGGACGAGGTCCAGGAGGTCTACCGCAGCCAGGGCGTCGCGATCCACGACAAGCACATCGAGATCATCGTGCGCCAGATGCTCCGTCGCGTGACGGTCATCGAGCAGGGCGACTCGTTGCTCATCCCCGGTGACCTGGCCGATCGGGCCCGGTTCGAGGAGGAGAACCGTCGTGTGGTGGCTGAAGGTGGCACCCCCGCCTCGGGCCGTCCGGTGCTCATGGGCATCACGAAGGCCTCGCTCGCGGTCGAGTCGTGGCTGTCGGCGGCGTCCTTCCAGGAGACGACCCGCGTCCTCACCGATGCGGCGATCCACGGCAAGTCCGACAACCTGCGTGGTCTCAAGGAGAACATCATCATCGGCAAGCTCATCCCCGCCGGCACCGGTCTCGACCGGTACCGCAACATCCGGGTCGAGCCCACCGAAGAGGCGCGACAGGCGGCCTACGCGGTCACCGGCTACGAGTCGTACGACTACGGCTTCGGTTCGCCGGAAGCCGCGCCGGTCCAGCTCGACGACTTCGACTTCACGTCGTACGAATGATCTGAGGAGCGAGCACGACACGAAGGCCCCCGCCAGTGGCGGGGGCCTTCGTTCGTCTGGATGGTTGCGCTCACTCGGCGTCGCCCTCGCGGGTGCCGCCCTTCGGCCGCAGGGGCTTCGACGCCGTCCTGCGGTTGAGGTGCTGGTCGGCTCTCGCTCTCCGGCTTGTCGTGGGAGTCGGGCCAGAACAGCCAGTCGAGCTTCGGCTCGAAGATGGGCCGGAAGATCCAGCGCACCACCGGCGTCATCAAGAGGTTCGCCACGATCACGGCCCCGATGGTGCAGGCGATGACGGCCGGCAGGCCCTCGTCGAGCAGCCGGTCGAACAGCCCGAACTGGTACTGCAGCAGAAGGATGACGTAGCCGTGGAGCAGGTAGGCGTACAGGGTGCGCGCGCCGTAGGCCGTCGTCCACGACCGCTTGTGGGGCACGAGCGACAGCGCCGCGAACGTCAACAGGAAGCCGACAGCGAGCAGCTGGGACCGCTGCCACATGCCCTCGAGGGCGGTCGCATCGAGGGGCGACTCCCCATACCGGTGGCGCCAGAACAGCCAGCTCGCGATCTGGTCGGGCGCGATCTGGTGGCTGATCGCGAAGGCGACGGCGAGGGTGAGCGCGCCGGCGATCCGGACGCGCACGTGGGAGAGCCGTTCGAATCGTTCCTTGCGTCATGTACATGCCGGCGACGTAGAACGGCAGGAAGCCGAGGACCTTCGGCAGCGCCAGGACGTTGGGTACCTCGGTGAGGGGCACGAGCAACGAGATGAGGATCGACACCGTGATCGGATACTTCATCGCCCGCCAGAGCGGAGTTGTCAGGCGCCACACCACCAGTGCGGCCAAGAACCAACCGAGCCACTGCGGCGAGAGGACTTTCATCGGGTCCGGTTCGCCGGTGTAGTGACGCGTGATGAGCTGCAACGTCGTCTCGATGATCAGGAAGGGGATGACCAGCGTGCCGACCATCCGGCGAAGCTGGTGGGGCTTGCCACGGAAGTTCCGGGCCGCGTAGCCGGACAGGAAGACGAACGCCGGCACGTGGAACGCGTAGATCCAGGCCCAGAAGCCGCGAGCCGCGTCCGTGTCGAGGAAAGGCGTCAGGGTGTGCCCGATGACGACGAGCAGCATCACCCAGTACCTCGCGTTGTCGAGATAGGCGAACCGTTCGGCCGGGGCGGCGGTACCGGCCGATGTGGCTGTGTCGTCGTCGAGCTTGCTCATCGTGTTTCACTTTAGTGCCAGTGTCAGTACCGGACTTCGGGAGAGAGCGTGGACGACACTCATTCGCGCACGCAGCGCCTCGGCGCCTACGCCGTGGTCGTGCACGACGACGCGCTGCTGCTCACCCGCATCTCGGCGATCGGTTATCCGGTCGGCTGGTGGGCGCTACCGGGAGGTGGCGTCGATCACGGGGAGTCGCCCCACGACGCGGTCGAGCGCGAGCTGTACGAGGAGACGGGGCTGAAGGCCCGCTCACGCCGCCTCGTGGACGTGCACGACATCCACATCGTCGATCACGGCCGGGACGACAAGTACGAGGACTTCCACGGCGTCCACCTGCTCTATGCGATCGACGTGGAGGATCCGACGGTCATGCCGCGCGTGGTCGAGCAGGACAGCACCACCGACATGGTGCGCTGGGTCCCGCTCGACGAGCTACCTCCCCGCAATCCCGAGGCGGCGCCCGGTCGGCTGCTGCCCGTGGTCGAGCACGTGCTCGACCACCTGGATCACTTCTTCTTGTCCGGCGGCGTGTAGAAGAGCATCGCGTAGTAGCCCCGGGCGGAGAGCACGTAGCTGGCCATCGCGACCTCGCCGTTCTTGCCCTCGGCGATGTACGTGGTGGTGATCTCGTTGAGATCCTCCACGACGTCCTTGGCCGGCTCCTTGGCCACCGACTCCGCGAACATCGAGGCGATGCGATCGGCGTCGAGCGCCTTGGTGGTCGCCATGGCTGCGAAGTCGGGCTCGAAGCCGCTGAGCAGGAGCGTTGAACCGAGTGGCGGGGTCCAGTCGTTGAGCAGCTTCGTGGTGGGCGGTGCGTCCTCGTCCATCCGTGGCCAGATGAGGTCGGAGGGATCGCGCGCCTTGACGTCGCGCGGGACGTCGATGTCGCCGTCCCCGCGTCGGTTCTCCTGACCGCGCCGGGGGTCGCCGATGTACTCGACCTTCAGCTCCATGACGGGGTTCTGGTTCGTCGCGGGCGGAGCCGTGCGGGTCTTCAGGTCGCCCGGGTCGACGGTGAGCTTGATCTTGAGCTCGCGACCGTTGACGGCCTTGCCCTCGGCCTCGAGGAGGCACTGGGTGATGCGGCGGTTCTCCTCGTCGCAGTAGGTGCTGATGTCACTGCGGATGATGCCGGCGTCGGGCAGCACGGTGTCGATCTGGGCCACCATGTTGCGGACGGCCTCGGTGGGCGATCCGTCGACCCGCATGAGCGAGATCGTGGTGTCGGGCTTCGGCGGGCTCTCGAGCAGGTTGAACGTGTCGTCACTGGGCTCGGTGGTGGGCGTCGGAGTCGGCGGGGGGAGGGGAGTGCCCTCGGCCTCGGCCTCGGTGCGACGCCGCTGCTGCTCGGCGTCGCGCTGGGCCTGGGCGGCGTCGAGCTCGGGCTTGTACGCCTCGATGAGCCTCTCGCTGCGGTAGCGCACCAGAGGCCCGACCTGGGTGGCGCCGCGCGGGACCTGCAGGCCGTACGCGATCGGGCTCTCCGGACCGGACTCGTGCTCGGAGACGTCGGTGGGAGCGGGCCGGTCCGACGTGCTGGGCGGATCCTGTGACAGGCCACCACCGGCTTGGTCGCACCCGGCCATGACGGTGACGAGCATCACCGTGACCAGAGCGCCGGCGGCCCGACCTCTCATCTGTGCCCTCCCCATCGGTCGACGCGGTCCGTTCGTGAAGAGTGGACGCCGTATCCTCGGCTCTGTCGGCGACATTCTTCCATCCCGAGGAGGGCGGCCACGTGTCAGGCTTCCGGCCCGAGCGTCCCGAGACGGTCTTCACCTATGGTGCCCCCGGACTCAAGTTCGGGGTCGGCGCGCGGCACGAGCTCGCGTTCGACCTCGGGCAGCTCGGTGCACGACGCGTCCTGGTGGTCACCGACCCGGGCGTCGCTGCCACCGGATCGCCCGGCGAGGTCGCCGATGCGCTGCGCGCGGACGGCGTCGAGGCCGTCGTGTTCGACCGCGCCCGGGTCGAGCCCACCGATGCCAGCATGATCGAGGCCATCGAGTTCGCCCGCTCGGAAGGCCCGTTCGACGCGATCGTCGCGATCGGCGGCGGCAGCAGCATCGACACCGCGAAGGCCGTGAACCTGCTGGTCACCAACGAGGGCGACCTCATGGACTACGTCAACGCACCGGTCGGCCGGGCCCAGTCACCCACGAATCCGCTGCTGCCGCTCGTCGCCGTCCCGACGACCACCGGTACCGGCAGCGAGAGCACCACGATCTGCGTGCTCGACGTCCTGGCGCAGCACGTCAAGACCGGCATCTCGCACCCTCGTCTGCGTCCGACCCTCGCGGTCGTCGACCCCGAGCTCACGATCACCCAGCCGGCCGGCGTCACGGCGGCGGCCGGGCTCGACATCCTCTGCCACGCGTTGGAGAGCTACACCGCCCGCCCGTACGAGTCGTACGAGCACAAGTCGGCGGACGAGCGCGTGCCGTACTGCGGGTCCAACCCGATCGCCGACATGTGGTCGGAGCAGGCCCTCGTGCTGATGTCCGGCGCGTTCCGCAGCGCGGTGCACGACGGCAAGGACCTGGACGCCCGCACGCAGGTCGCGATGGCCGCGACGTTCGCGGGCCTGGGATTCGGCAACGCCGGCGTCCACATCCCGCACGCCAACGCCTACCCCATCGCCGGTCAGGTCCGGGACTTCCGGCCTGAGGGCTATGAGGCGGACCACGCGATGGTGCCCCACGGCATGGCTGTCGCGCTCACGGCCCCAGCGGCATTCGGGTTCACGTTCGAGGCGGCTCCTGAACGGCACGTGCGTGCGGCCGAGCTGCTGTCGCAGGGCTCCACCGACGACTGGGCCGAGCGCCCGGACGATCCCGCCGACCACCTGCCCCGCGTGCTGACCGGCATCATGCGCGAGGTCGGCATCCCGTCCGGGCTGGCCGAGGTGGGCTACGGCTCCGGCGACATCGACTCCCTCGTCGAGGGCACCATGAAGCAGCAGCGCCTGCTGGCCACGGCGCCGCGAGAGGTCACGGAGGACGACGTCGCGGGCATCCTCGACGAGTCGATCGAGCTGTGGTGACCGGGACGCGCTCCTCCGTCGCGCTCGCTCCGCGACTCGCTGGCGCTCGCCGCGGCCCGGTCGTCGGGCTCCGCCCGACCTATGGTGACGTCGAGGCGCAGTGACGGTGGAAATCGTTCACGAGCTGCGCCGCCGGGGCGTCTCGGACGTCGACGACTCCGCACTGGCCAGGGCGCTCTACAGCACCGACGCCTCGCTCTACCGCGTCGTGCCACGCGTCGTGGTGCGGCCGAAACACGTCGACGAGGTGCTCGCCGTGGTCGAGGCCTGCGCCGCGACCGGCGTGCCCCTGACCGCACGAGGTGCCGGCACCTCCATCGCCGGCAACTCGGTCGGAACCGGGGTGGTGGTCGACTTCGCCAAGCACCTCAACCGGGTCCACGCCATCGACGCGGAAGCCTGCACGGCGACCGTCGACCCGGGTGTCGTCCATGCGAAGCTGCAGCGTGCGGCCGTCCAGCACGGCCTGCGTTACGGTCCCGACCCGTCGACCCACACCCGATGCACGGTCGGCGGCATGATCGGCAACAACGCCTGCGGCAACCACGCCCTCGGCTACGGTCGCAGCGCCGACAACGTCGCCGGCCTCGACGTGGTCACGGCGGCGGGGGAGCGGCTCACGGTCGGCCGCGACACCGCGCCCACCTCACCGACGCTGGAACGCCTGCGCTCGATCGTCGGCGACGGTCTGTCCACGGTGCGCACGGAGATGGGCACGTTCAGCCGTCAGGTCTCCGGCTACAGCCTGGAGCACCTGCTCCCCGAGCGCGGCTTCGACGTCGCCTCGTTCATGGCCGGCACCGAAGGCACCCTCGGGGTGCTGCTCGGGGCCACGGTCGACCTGGTGAAGGACGCCACGGAGCGCCACCTCGTCGTGCTCGGCTACCCGAGCATGCCGGACGCGGCCGACGACGTCCCGGCGATGCTTCCCTTCGGGCCCATCGCGTGTGAGGGCCTCAACGCCCGCGTGGTCGAGGTCTTCCAGATGGCTCACGGCGCCGACTCGGTGCCGGACCTCCCGCGAGGTGACGGCTACCTGTACGTCGAGCTCGCCGGTGAGGACGCCGCCGAGCTGGCCGCGACTGCCGAGCGCGTCGTCACGGCGTCCGACGCCCTGGAACATCGTCATGTCACCGATCGCAGCGAGCAGGCGATCCTGTGGCGGGTGCGCGAGGAGGGGGCCGGGCTCGCGGCCCGTGCTCTCGACCGGCCGGCGCTGTCGGGCTGGGAGGACGCCGCCGTCCCGCCGGCGAATCTCGGTACCTACCTGCGCGACTTCGAGGCGCTCATGGAGCAGCACCACGTGCACGGTGTCCCGTACGGGCACTTCGGCGACGGCTGCGTGCACATCCGCATCGACTTCCCGCTCGACGAGCCCGGCGGCCACGCCGTCTACCGCGACTTCGTCACCGACGCGGCTCGTCTCACCGCCTCCCACGGCGGGTCGCTCTCGGGCGAGCACGGCGACGGACGCGCGAGGTCCGAGCTGCTGCCGCTGATGTACTCGGCCGAGACGCTCGCGCTGTTCCGCGCGGTCAAGGACGTCTTCGACCCCACCAACCTGCTCAACCCCGGCGTGCTGGTGGAGCCTGCGGCGCTCGACGCCGACCTGCGCGGCTCCGGCCGCGGCTGGGAGCCGGGGTTGGCGCGGTCGAGGCAGGGTCTGCGCCTGTTGCACGACGACGGCGACTTCGGCCAGGCGGTGCACCGCTGCACCGGTGTCGGCAAGTGCCTCGCCGACTCCAGCGCATCAGGGGGCGTCATGTGCCCGTCGTACCTGGCGACTCGCAACGAGAAGGACTCCACGCGCGGCCGGTCGCGAGTGCTGCAGGAGATGGTCGACGGACGCGTCGTCACCGGCGGCTACTCTGCCCCGGAGGTGCACGAGGCCCTCGATCTGTGCCTGTCCTGCAAGGGCTGCCTCAACGACTGCCCGACCGGCATCGACATGGCGACCTACAAGTCCGAGGTGCTGCACCAGACCTACCGCGGGAAGCGCCGGCCGCGCAGCCACTACGTGCTGGGCCGGCTCCCGTTCTGGGCCCGGCTCATGTCGCCCGTCGCCTGGTTCGCGAACCTGGGACTGCGCACGCCGGGCCTTCGCTCGATCGCCCGCTGGGTCGCCGGCGTCGACCAGCGCCGCAGCCTGCCGATGTTCGCCACGAAGAGATTCTCCCGCCTGGCCAGGCACAACAAGCCTGGCGGAACCGTGCTGCTGTGGGCCGACTCGTTCACCGAGTACTTCTCCACCGCGGGAGGCCTGGCGGCCATCGGCGTCCTGGAATCCGCGGGATACCAGGTCGAGACGCTCGAGCGCCCGCAGTGCTGTGGCCTGACCTGGATCACCACCGGTCAGCTCGACACCGCCCGCGACCTCGTGGCACGCACGGTCGAGCAGCTGCACCCCTACGTGGAGGCCGGCGTGCCGGTCGTGGGCCTGGAGCCGTCCTGCCTCTCGGTGCTGCGCTCCGACGCGGTCGAGCTGCTCGACGACCCACGTGCCGCCGAGGTCGCCGGGGGAGTGCTGACGCTCGCCGAGCTGCTCGACCGCACCGAGGGCTGGAACGCCCCTGACCTGACGGGCACGGAGGTCGTCGTCCAGCCGCACTGTCACCAGGCGTCCGTCATGGGTTTCGACGCCGACCTGAGCGTGCTCGAGCGCACCGGCGCCACCGTCACCCGGCTCGCCGGGTGCTGCGGCCTCGCCGGGAACTTCGGCGTCGAGAAGGGCCATTACGACGTCTCCGTGGCGATCGCGGAGCACCAGCTGCTGCCCGCCGTACGCGACGCCGGACCCGACGCGGTCGTGCTGGCAGACGGCTTTTCGTGCCGCACCCAGCTCGACGACCTCGCCGACGTTCAGGCCGTCCACCTCGCCCAGCTCCTGGCTGGTCAGGCGGACTCGGCTCATTTTGTATCTCGTGCTGCCATTCGGTAGTCTTAAGCGCTGTGCCTGGACTCTTTCAGGCTGACGGTTGTGCCCTCGGATTCCGTGGTGGCTGCCGTCGTGCAGCACCCCCGCCAGTCCAACCGAAAGAAGTTGTGTAGTGCCCACGATCAACCAGCTGGTCCGCAAGGGCCGCCAGACCAAGGTGGTCAAGACCAGCACGCCGGCCCTCAAGGGTTCGCCGCAGCGACGCGGCGTGTGCACCCGCGTGTACACGACGACGCCGAAGAAGCCGAACTCCGCGCTGCGCAAGGTTGCCCGTGTCAAGCTCTCGAGCGGCACCGAGGTCTCGGCCTACATCCCCGGTGAGGGGCACAACCTGCAGGAGCACTCCATCGTGCTCGTCCGCGGCGGCCGCGTGAAGGACCTCCCGGGTGTGCGCTACAAGATCGTTCGCGGCTCACTCGACACGCAGGGCGTGAAGGGCCGCAAGCAGGGTCGCAGCAAGTACGGCGCGAAGAAGGAGAAGAGCTGATGCCACGTAAGGGTCCCGCGCCGAAGCGTTCCATCGAGACCGATCCGGTCTACAGCAGCCAGCTGGTCACCCAGCTCATCAACAAGGTCCTGCTCGACGGCAAGAAGCAGACCGCTCAGCGCATCGTCTACACCGCCCTCGAGGGCACGCGTGACAAGTCCGGCACCGATCCGGTCATCACGCTCAAGCGCGCGCTCGACAACGTCAAGCCGAGCCTCGAGGTCAAGAGCCGCCGCGTCGGTGGCGCCACCTACCAGGTGCCGATCGAGGTCCGCGCCTCGCGCCAGACCACGCTCGCCCTGCGCTGGCTGGTCAAGTATTCCGCGGAGCGTCGCGAGAAGACCATGTCCGAGCGCCTGATGAACGAGCTCCTCGATGCCTCCAACGGCCTCGGCGGCGCCGTCAAGAAGCGCGAGGACACGCACAAGATGGCCGAGGCCAACCGCGCCTTCGCCCACTACCGCTGGTGATCGGCGCTTCCCGCCTCACCGCCCCCACATCGACTTTCCGAGAGAAGCTGTAACCCGTGGCAACCGACATCACCACCGACCTGACTCGCGTCCGGAACATCGGCATCATGGCGCACATCGACGCCGGCAAGACGACCACGACCGAGCGCATCCTCTTCTACACCGGTATCAACTACAAGATCGGTGAGGTCCACGACGGCGGCGCCACGATGGACTGGATGGAGCAGGAGCAGGAGCGCGGCATCACCATCACGTCCGCCGCCACGACCTGCTGGTGGAAGAACACCCAGATCAACATCATCGACACCCCCGGTCACGTCGACTTCACCGTCGAGGTCGAGCGCAACCTGCGCGTCCTCGACGGCGCCGTCGCCGTGTTCGACGGTGTCGCCGGCGTCGAGCCGCAGTCCGAGACCGTTTGGCGTCAGGCCGACAAGTACGGCGTCCCGCGCATGTGCTTCGTCAACAAGCTCGACCGCACCGGCGCGTCCTTCGACTACTGCGTGAAGACGATCCGTGAGCGCCTCGGCGCCATCCCGCTCGTGCTCCAGCTGCCCATCGGTGCCGAGGCCGACTTCATCGGCGTCGTCGACCTGGTCGGCATGCGTGCCCTCGTGTGGCGCGGCGAGACCGCGATCGGCGAGGACTACGAGGTCGAGGAGATTCCGGCCGACATGGCCGACGCCGCTGCCGAGGCCCACGAGCGCCTGCTCGAGACCCTGGCCGACGCCGACGACGAGGTCGCCGAGCTCTACCTCGACGAGCACGACGTCAAGCCTGAGCAGCTCAAGGCCGGCATCCGCCGCGCGACGCTGTCCGCCGCGCTGGTCCCCGTGATCTGCGGCTCGGCGTTCAAGAACAAGGGCGTCCAGCCCCTGCTCGACGCCGTCATCGACTACCTGCCCTCGCCGATCGACGTCGGCGGCGTGAAGGGTCACGACGCGAAGGACGAGGACATCGAGGACACTCGTGCGCCCTCTGAGGAGGAGCCGTTCGCCGCGCTCGCCTTCAAGATCGCGTCCGACCACCACCTCGGCAAGCTCACCTACCTGCGCGTCTACTCCGGACGGCTCGAGTCCGGTTCGTCGGTGCTCAACGTGACCAAGGGTCGCAAGGAGCGGATCGGCAAGATCTACCAGATGCACTCCAACAAGCGCGCCGAGATCGCGTCCGTGGGTGCCGGCCAGATCGTCGCCGTCATGGGCCTCAAGGACACCACCACCGGTGAGACGCTCGCCGACCCGAACAAGCCGATCGTGCTGGAGTCGATGACGTTCCCGGCCCCGGTCATCCAGGTCGCCATCGAGCCCAAGACCAAGAGCGACCAGGAGAAGCTCGGCACCGCCATCCAGCGGCTCGCCGAGGAAGACCCCACGTTCCAGGTCCACGGTGACGAGGAGACCGGCCAGACGATCATCGCCGGCATGGGCGAGCTCCACCTCGACATCCTGGTCGACCGCATGAAGCGCGAGTTCAACGTCGAGGCCAACGTCGGCAAGCCCCAGGTCGCCTACCGCGAGACCATCAAGCGCAACGTCGAGAAGGTCAGCTACACGCACAAGAAGCAGACCGGTGGCTCGGGCCAGTTCGCCAAGGTCATCATCGACATCGAGCCCACCGGCGTCGCAGCCGGCGGCGAGGGCGGCTACGAGTTCGTCAACAAGGTCACCGGTGGCCGCATCCCCAAGGAGTACATCCCTTCGGTCGATGCCGGCGCGCAGGACGCGATGCAGTTCGGCGTGCTCGCCGGCTACCAGATGGTCGACGTCCGCGTCACTCTCCAGGACGGCGCCTACCACGACGTCGACTCCTCCGAGCTGGCGTTCAAGCTCGCCGGGTCGATGGCCTTCAAGGAAGCGGCCCGCAAGGCGGAGCCCGTCCTGCTCGAGCCCGTGTTCGAGGTCGAGGTCCACACGCCCGAGGACTACATGGGCGACGTGATCGGCGACCTCAACTCGCGGCGTGGACAGGTCCAGGCCATGGAAGAGGGCTATGGCGGCGCGAAGCTGATCAGGGCCATCGTGCCGCTGTCCGAGATGTTCGGGTACGTCGGCGACCTGAGGTCCAAGACCTCCGGCCGCGCGTCCTACTCGATGCAGTTCGACTCTTATGCCGAGGTCCCCAAGGCCGTGGCCGAGGAGATCATCAAGAAGGTCCGGGGCGAGTAGGCCGAGGACCATCCCATAAGGTTGCCTGAGGTTCCCCGCGGACCCTCTGGCGTCAAGATCCCCCAGAATCATCAACAGAGCAATCATCAACAGGAGGAGCCCCCGTGGCTAAGGCGAAGTTCGAGCGGACGAAGCCGCACATGAACATCGGCACCATCGGTCACATCGACCACGGCAAGACGACCTTGACCGCGGCGATCACCAAGGTGCTGCATGACAAGTACCCCGATCTGAACGAGGACTACGCGTTCGACCAGATCGACAAGGCGCCCGAGGAGAAGCAGCGCGGCATCACGATCTCCATCGCGCACGTGGAGTACCAGACGGAGAACCGTCACTACGCCCACGTCGACTGCCCCGGTCACGCCGACTACGTCAAGAACATGATCACCGGCGCGGCCCAGATGGACGGCGCGATCCTCGTGGTCGCCGCCACCGACGGCCCCATGCCGCAGACGCGTGAGCACGTGCTGCTCGCCCGCCAGGTCGGCGTGCCGGCCATGGTCGTGGCGCTCAACAAGTGCGACATGGTCGACGACGAGGAGATCCTCGAGCTCGTCGAGCTCGAGGTCCGCGAGCTGCTCAGCGACCAGGAGTACGACGGCGACAACGTCCCGATCATCAAGGTCGCGGCCCAGCCTGCGCTCACCGGTGACGAGAAGTGGGGCCAGTCGGTCCTCGAGCTCATGGACGCGGTCGACGAGTACATCCCGATGCCCGAGCGCGAGGTCGACAAGCCCTTCCTCATGCCCGTCGAGGACGTCTTCACGATCACCGGTCGTGGCACCGTCATCACCGGTCGCATCGAGCGTGGTGTCGTCAAGGTCAACGAGACCGTCGACATCGTCGGCATCCGTGAGAACAAGCAGACCACCACGGTCACCGGCATCGAGATGTTCCGCAAGCTCCTCGACACCGGCGAGGCCGGCGAGAACGTCGGACTTCTCCTCCGCGGCACCAAGCGCGAGGACGTCGAGCGCGGCATGGTCGTCATCGCCCCCGGGTCGACGACTCCGCACACCGAGTTCGAGGGTCAGGTCTACATCCTGTCCAAGGAGGAGGGTGGCCGTCACACGCCGTTCTTCAACAACTACCGTCCGCAGTTCTACTTCCGCACCACGGACGTCACCGGCGTCGTCACGCTGCCCGAGGGCACCGAGATGGTCATGCCGGGCGACAACACCGAGATGAGCGTTCAGCTGATCCAGCCGATCGCCATGGAAGAGGGCCTGCGCTTCGCCATCCGTGAGGGTGGCCGCACCGTCGGCGCCGGTCGCGTGACGAAGATCAACAAGTGATCTGACACTGCACTGCAGTACGAGACCCCGGGCTTCGGCCCGGGGTCTCGTCGTCTCAGCGGTCGTGCCGGCGTGACTCGGCCCAGGCGGCGGCCTGGGTTCGGTTCTCCACGCCGATCTTGGTGAGGATGCTGCTGACGTGGTTGCGCGCCGTGATGGGCGAGATCACCAGCACGGCCGCGATCTGCTTGTTCGTGAGGCCCTGAGCGACGAGGGCGAGCACTTCCCGTTCGCGTTCGGACAGCTCCGGCGCCTCGACGTCCGGCGCCGATTCAGCCGTCGCGGCGCCGTCGAGCGTCACGGTCAGGCCCGCAGCGAACAGGAGCGCCCCGAGTACGTCGAGGATGTCCGTGGCGGCTGGCCACAACGCGTGCCCGATCACCACGAGCAGGACGAAGATGCCGGTCGCCAGCGCCAAGAACGCAAGTCGCCTGCGTTCGTCCGGGCGACGTAGCCGTACGGCCACGGCCGCAAGACCCAACAGCAAGGGAAGCTGCAAGATCCAGTCCGCCACCTGAGCGAGGGGATCGGACCACGAGGTCGGAAGCACCCCGACAGGGTTGTCCGGGTCGATCGGCCACTCTGAGCCCGGGCTGGCGGCAGGCCCGGCAATCAAGGCCCAGACGAGCACGAGCGTGGACTGGACGATCACGACGGTGACGACCGGGATCCTCCACGCCCGTGAAGGCAGATGTCCGTCGGGCACGAGGACGAGAATCAGGACGGTCAGGGGCACCAACGCCGCGCCGGCGCGGTCGGCGAACCAGATCGCCCAGTCCGAAGCATCGAGATGCCCGGACTCGACCCACTGCGTTCCCAGCGCGGAGCAGCCGAAGATCAGGCTGACTCCGAGCAGCAGCCAACCCACCGGATTTCTCGGATGCCGGTGGGCGGCAACCGCCCCGGGAATCCCGAAGGCGATGGGGACGAGCACGAGCTTCCACAAGGTGGTGTCGGCACTGACCGCGATCGTGATGAAGAGCAGGAGGACGATGGCGAGCACCGTTCCCACGACGAGTGCCGGGCCTTGGGTTTCCCGAGAGTTCACGGGGCCAGTATCGGGTCCGGCACCTCGCCTGTCAGGCAGTTTGACCGTGCCAGCGGCTCTGGGGGAGCCGGATGACGTGGACGCCGAGCCAGCCAAGTGCGATCGCGAGCAGGACGTGGGGCTCGAACGGTGCAGCCGACGGAAGGCCGAAGTCCCAGACCAGGAACGCGACCAGCAGTGCCAGCGGGATGCGCGGAAGGGTGCGACCTCGCCAACCGGCGACGGCCAGGAGGAGGAGCCCGACGAAGGAGCCCAGGAGGTGGGGGATCAAGGCGATGACCATGGTCCCGACGTGTCCCACGTAGGCCTCGTTGAGGGCGGCCGCCGCGTCCACGCCGATCGCGTCGGGTCCGACCGTTCCGGAGGCGTACCCGAGAGCCACGACGTTGTGGAACCCCCACATCCCCCACACGAAGAGAGCGGCGGCGGCGGCGGTCAACCAGGGCGCGCCCCGCCGGGTGAGCTGGGCCAGACCGAGCAGTCCGATCGGGAGCACGAGCATGCTCACCATCAGGGCCGTCTGTTCGGCGACGTGCAGGGTCGGGTGCTCGGCACCCCAGCGAATCTGAGCGGTGAAGTCGTCATGGGCGGGCATCAGCAGCTCGCCGACGTACTGGGCGAGACCGTTGGTGATGCCGGCTGTCACCAGGCTCACCCCCACGATGATCTGGATGGCACGTGAGAGCGGGGCACGGCCGGGTTCGGTGAAATCGACGGTGGACGAAGGAGATGAAGTAGTAGTCATGCCCCGAGGATGAGGTTGAGGGACGTGGTTCCGCATGGTGCAGATGCACCAACTCGCCGTGGATTCCGAATCGCGGCTAGCCTCGACATCGTGGGACATCAGCATGGGCAGGGCACCGGCATCCGCCATCGCGGACGTCTCGCGCTGGTGCTGGCCCTCTCCCTCGTCGTCCTGGCGGTCGAGGCGGTCGTCGCCTGGATCACCGGCAGCCTTGCGCTGCTCGCGGATGCTGGTCACGTGCTCGGCGACTCCGCCGGCATCGTCATGGCGCTCGCGGCCATCTCGGCCGCCCAGCGCGGCGGACGGCCGGGATCTCGCCGCACCTTCGGCTACCACCGCACGGAAGTGATCGCCGCAGGTCTCAACGGCCTGGTGCTCCTGGCCCTCGCCGGATGGATCGTCGTGAGCGCGATCCGCCGGCTCGGTGACGCACCCGAGGTCGAGGGTGGCCTGGTGCTCGCCGCCGGCGCACTGGGCCTGGTCATCAACATCATCGGCCTGCTGCTGCTGAGATCCGGGGCCGAGGAGAGCATGAACGTCCGCGGCGCCTACCTCGAGGTGCTCGGTGACGCGCTCGGCTCGGTCGCGGTGCTGGTCTCAGCCACGGTCATCCTCACGACGGGCTGGAACGCCGCCGACCCGGTGGCCTCGCTGGTCATCGCCGCGATGATCCTGCCGCGCGCGATCTCCCTGCTGCGTGAGGTCGCCGAGGTCCTGCTCGAGGGGACGCCTCGCGACGTCGACCTCGAGGAGCTGCGCAGCCACATCCTGTCCACCGAGGGCGTGATCGACGTCCACGACCTCCACGTCTGGACGATCACGTCGGGCATGCCGGTGATGAGCGCCCACGTCGTCGTCGATGACACCGTGAGCCGGATGGGGGAGGCCCACGACGTGCTGGACCGGCTTCGTGAGTGCCTCGCCGAGCACTTCGACGTCGAGCACTCGACGTTCCAGATCGAGCCCTCCGGCCACGCCGAGAGCGAGCCGCACATCCACCACTAGGGCAGGTCCGGCTCCAGCAGCTGCACCACCCATGCCAGGACGTCGCGAACCTGCTCGTAGCGCTCCTCCCCGAACTCCTCCGCGAATCTCTCCTCGAGGTCGAGGATGTGCTGGAACCCGCCGTTGGTCAGCTCAACACCGGCAGGCGTGTACTTGAGCAGCTTGGCGCGGCGGTCGAGCGGGTCCGGCTCCATCGTGATGAACCCGAGCCCGACCAGGTCGCGCACGATCTCACCCATCGACTGCCGCGTGATGCCGGCTCGCACCGCCAGGTCGGTGGCCCGGGCGCCGCCGCCGCCCAGGGCGCCGAAGACGGCGTTGTGTGCCTGCTTCACCTGCGGATAGCCGCGTTCGTGCGCGAAACGCACCATGTCGGCCTGCAGGGCTCGATCTGCGCGGTTCACCAAGAGGATGAGTGGAGCACGTTCCGGAAACGGCGGTGGCATGGGGCTTGACATTCGTCAGGATTCCTTACAGTATTTGTCAGGTAGCCTTACATTATCAGGAGTCGTCATGAAAACCGAAACCTCACACAAGTGGGTGCGCGCCTTCGTCGGCGACACCGCCGTCGTCGACAGCCGGGCACCGATGCTCTTCTTCGAGGACTCGTTCCCGGTGCCGGCCTACGCCTTCGCCGACGAGGACGTCCGGACCGACCTGCTCCGGCCGGCGGAGGAGCCGCCGTCGGACTGGCCGTTCTTCTTCGGGCCCAAGGGGCCGGTCGCCCAGTGGTACGACCTCCACGTCGGGGCACGGGTGGTGCGGAACGCCGCCTGGCGGCGCGACGACCCGGCGATCGCCGACCGTCTCGTCCTCAGCTGGCAGCCCGGCGTGCTCGACCGATGGATGGAGGAGGAAGAAGACGTCTTCGGCCACCCGCGCGACCCGCACAAGCGCGTGGAGGCCATCGTCAGCTCCCGCCACGTGCAGGTCAGCCTGGACGGCGTCGAGCTCGCCGACAGCCGGTCTCCGGTCCTGCTCTACGAGACCCACCTGCCGACGCGCTACTACCTGCCCCGGTCCGACGTCCGCTTTGACGCGCTCGAGGCGAGCGGCAACCGCAGCCAGTGCCCGTACAAGGGGACGGCCGAGGAGTACTGGAGCGTGCGCGACCGGGCCGATGCCCAGCACGTCGCCTGGTCCTACGCCGACCCGTTCCCCGCAGTCGGCAAGGTCGCCGGCATGGTGGCCTTCTACAACGAGACGGTCGACATCACGGTCGACGGCGTCCCGCAGCAGCGTCCGCTGAGCGTGTTCAGCTCACCTGCGCACCGACCGGTGTCCGTGTCATGAACGGCTACTGGTTCCCGATTTGTCACGGCCACGGTGCGTCTGTCAGACTAGTGCGGTTGCTCCGGCCGGACCGCTGGGGCGTCGCTCGTCCGGAACTCACGCTGGACAACGAGAGTGATGCCGAACCTGAGGCCCAGCCTGACCCGCGACGCGTGTCGGTTCCGTTGGAGCCCGGCGCCCACTGAGGGTCCAACCACCCAACTCGAGATCTGGATGTGTTTCGCGCCCTGGTGCGCCACGACACGCCCGACCTCGGGGGTCGGCGGTAGGAGCGATGAAATCGCTCCCCCGACCCGGGGCGAGACGCCCAAGAAGTGACACAGCCCAGCGGTACGAGAGAAGGACGAGCATGGCGGGACAGAAGATCCGTATCCGGCTCAAGGCCTACGACCACGAGGTCATTGACAGCTCTGCACGCAAGATCGTCGACACGGTCACGCGTACGGGCGCCACGGTCGCCGGACCGGTGCCGTTGCCCACGGAGAAGAACGTGTTCTGCGTGATTCGTTCACCGCACAAGTACAAGGACAGCCGCGAGCATTTCGAGATGCGTACGCACAAGCGGCTCATCGACATCATCGATCCGACGCCGAAGACCGTCGACTCGCTCATGCGACTCGACCTTCCTGCCGGCGTCGACATCGAGATCAAGCTCTGAGAGGAGACGCGAGCATGAGCACCAACAGCACAGCGACAGCGCGCGGCCTCCTCGGCCGCAAGCTCGGCATGACCCAGGTCTGGGACGCCGATCACCAGATCGTCCCGGTCACGGTCGTCGAGGCCGACACCAACGTCGTCACCCAGATCCGCACCCGCGAGACCGACGGCTACAGCGCCGTCCAGCTCGGCTTCGGTGAGATCGAGGGACGCAAGGTCAACAAGCCCGCCGCGGGCCACTTCGCCAAGGCCGGCGTCACGCCGCGCCGCCACACGGTCGAGATCCGCACCGAAGCCATCGAGGACTACACGCTCGGCCAGGAGATCTCCCCGGAGATCTTCGCCGCGGGCGACATCGTCGACGTCACGGCCACCAGCAAGGGCAAGGGCTTTGCCGGCGTCATGAAGCGCCACGGCTTCCACGGCGTGGGCGCCTCGCACGGCGCTCACCGCAACCACCGCAAGCCGGGCTCGATCGGTGGCTGCGCCACCCCGGGCCGCGTGTTCAAGGGTCTGCGCATGGCCGGCCACATGGGCACCGACACAGTGACCACCCAGAACCTCACGGTCCACGCGATCGACCTCGAGAAGGGCGTCATCCTCGTCAAGGGCGCCATCCCCGGCCCCAAGGGCGGTCTCGTCGTCATCCGCAGCGCTGCCAAGTCAGTGAAGGGAGCCTGACCCATGGCGAAAACCATTGACGTAGAGCTGCCGGTCGACATCTTCGACGTGCAGGTCAACATCCCCCTCATCCACCAGGTCGTCGTGGCCCAGCTCGCCGCGGCGCGCCAGGGCTCGGCCGACGTGAAGTCGCGCGGCGAGGTCCGTGGCGGTGGCCGCAAGCCGTACCGCCAGAAGGGCACCGGCCGCGCTCGCCAGGGCTCCATCCGCGCACCCCAGTTCAACGGCGGTGGCGTCGTGCACGGCCCCACGCCGCGCTCGTTCGACCAGCGCACCCCCAAGAAGATGAAGGCGGCCGCCCTGCGCGGTGCCCTCTCCGACCGGGCCCGCAGCGGACGCCTCCACGTCGTGGAGTCGCTGGCCGGAGGCAACACGCCCTCCACCAAGGCGGCGCTCTCCACGCTCCGTGAGCTCACCAGCCGCCCGCGCGTGCTGGTGGTCGTGAACACCGGCGACTCGCTCACGCCCAAGAGCCTGCGCAACGTCCCGAACGTCGAGCTGCTGCCGTTCGACCAGCTCAACACCTACGACGTCCTGCGCAGCGACGACCTCGTCTTCACCAAGGCCGCCTACGACGCGTTCGTGGCCGCCCGCGCCGGCGAGGGCGTCGACACGATCACGCTGAGCAAGGCCGTCACCGAGGTCGAGAAGGCACCCGCCAAGAAGGCGGCCAAGAAGGCGCCTGCGAAGAAGGCCACCGCCGAGAAGACCCCGGCCAAGAAGGCTTCCACCGAGAAGGCACCCGCCAAGAAGGCTCCTGCCGAGAAGGCGGCGGCCAAGAAGGCTCCTGCCAAGACCACGGCCAAGAAGACCGCAGCCAAGAAGGCTCCGGCCAAGAAGGCTCCGGCCAAGAAGACCCCCGCGGCGAAGGCCGCAAAGTCCAACGCAGCGAAGAAGGCACCTGCCAAGAAGGCCACGAAGAAGACAGGGGACGACAAGTGAGCACCGTGCACAAGGACCACCGCGACGTCCTCATCGCCCCGGTCGTGAGCGAGAAGAGCTACGGCCTTCTCGACGACAACAAGTACACGTTCGTGGTGCACCCCGACGCCAACAAGACGGAGATCAAGATCGCCGTCGAGAAGATCTTCGGCGTCAAGGTCACCGCGGTCAACACGATGAACCGCAAGGGCAAGGCTCGCCGTACCCGCAACGGGACCGGCCAGCGCAAGGACACCAAGCGCGCGATCGTCAGCGTTGCTGCCGGTCAGAGCATCGACATCTTCTCGAGCCCGAGCTGAGGACTGAGTAGAACATGGCCATTCGCAAGTACAAGCCGACCACCCCGGGTCGTCGCGGCTCGAGCGTCGCCGACTTCGCCGAGGTCACACGTTCGACGCCGGAGAAGTCCCTCGTCGAGCCGTTGCCCAAGAAGGGCGGCCGCAACAACCAGGGCCGCATCACCACCCGTCACCAGGGTGGCGGGCACAAGCGCGCCTACCGCGTCATCGACTTCCGTCGCAACGACAAGGACGGCGTGCCGGCCAAGGTCGCTCACATCGAGTACGACCCCAACCGCACCGCACGCATCGCGCTGCTTCACTACGCCGACGGCGAGAAGCGGTACATCCTGTGCCCCGACGGCCTCAAGCAGGGCCAGACGGTCGAGGCCGGTGTCGGCTCCGACATCAAGATCGGCAACAACCTGCCGTTGCGCAACATCCCGGTCGGCACCGTGATCCACTCCGTCGAGCTCCGTCCCGGTGGTGGCGCCAAGATGGGCCGCTCCGCCGGTGCTCGTGTCCAGCTCGTCGCCAAGGAAGGTGCCCGTGCACAGCTGCGGCTGCCCTCCGGCGAGATGCGCTACGTCGACGTCCGCTGCCGCGCCAGCATCGGCGAGGTCGGCAACTCCGAGCAGTCCAACATCAGCTGGGGCAAGGCCGGCCGCAACCGCTGGAAGGGCAAGCGCCCGACCGTCCGCGGTGTCGCGATGAACCCGGTCGACCACCCGCACGGTGGTGGCGAGGGCAAGACCTCCGGTGGACGTCACCCGGTCTCGCCATGGGGCAAGCCCGAGGGCCGCACCCGCAAGAACAAGCCCAGCGACAAGATGATCGTCCGCCGCCGCCGGTCCGGACGATGAGGAAGGCCTGACCAATGCCACGCAGTCTCAAGAAGGGTCCCTTCGTGGACGACCACCTCACCAAGAAGGTGGACGCCCAGAACGAGGCCGGAACCCACACCGTGATCAAGACCTGGTCACGGCGCTCGATGATCGTGCCGACCTTCATCGGTCACACGATCGCCGTGCACGACGGCCGCAAGCACGTGCCGGTGTTCATCACCGACGCGATGGTGGGTCACAAGCTGGGCGAGTTCGCCCCGACCCGCACCTTCCGCGGTCACGAGAAGGACGACCGAAAGGCGACGAGGCGATGAGTGCTGCCACCCGCGAGAACATCAGCGCGCGCCGCGAGCGACTCCTGGGCGACGCCCCCGGAGCGTTCGCCGTGGCCCGCTTCGTCCGCGTCACCCCGCAGAAGGCCCGCCGCATCGGCGACCTCATCCGCGGTCAGGACGTCGACGAGGCGCTCGCGCTGCTCAAGTTCGCCCCACAGGCCGTGGCCGCGAACTTCTACAAGCTCGTCGAGTCCGCCGTCTCCAACGCCGAGACCACCGAGGGCCTTTCCCGTGAGTCCCTGGTCATCAGCGTGGTGCAGGTCGACGACGGACCGACCATGAAGCGCTGGCGCCCCCGCGCCAAGGGTGCGGCCAACCGGATCCTCAAGCGTTCGAGCCACCTCACGGTGGTCGTCACGCCGGCCGACGCCTTCCCGACATCCACCACGACCAAGAAGAAGGGCGGGAACCGATAGTGGGACAGAAAATCAACCCGCACGGGTTCCGACTCGGCATCTCCACCGACCACAAGAGCCGTTGGTACGCCGACAAGCTCTACTCGAGCTATGTCGGTGAGGACGTCAAGATCCGCAAGATGCTCACCAAGGGCATGGATCGTGCCGGCATCAGCCGTGTCGAGATCGAGCGCACGCGCGAGCGTGTGCGCGTCGACATCCACACCGCGCGTCCCGGCATCGTCATCGGTCGCCGTGGCGCCGAGGCCGACCGCATCCGCGGCGACCTCGAGAAGCTCACCGGCAAGCAGGTGCAGCTGAACATCCTCGAGGTCAAGGCCCCCGAGCTCGACGCCCAGCTCGTCGCGCAGGGCGTGGCCGAGCAGCTGTCGGGCCGTGTGCAGTTCCGCCGTGCCATGCGCAAGGCGATGCAGACGACCATGCGCAGCGGTGCCAAGGGCATCCGCATCCAGTGCTCGGGTCGCCTCGGCGGCGCCGAGATGAGCCGTTCGGAGTTCTACCGCGAGGGCCGCGTGCCCCTGCACACGCTCCGCGCGGACGTCGACTACGGCTTCTACGAGGCCCGCACGACCTTCGGCCGCATCGGCGTGAAGGTCTGGATCTACAAGGGCGAGGTCGCCGGAACCCGCGCCGAGCGTGAGGCCGAGGCGGCCAAGCGTGCGGCCGCTCCCGGTCGCTCGCGTCCGCAGCGTGGACGCCGTCCCGGCCGTGAGGATGCTCCTGCGCAGCCCGCTGCCGCCGCCGCTCCCGCTGCTGCCACCGCCCCCGCCGCTGCTGCCGCTCCGGCTGCCGCGGCCCCCGACGCTGCCTGCCGCTCGAGGCCGCTGCAGCACCCGCCGCTGAGGGAGGGACCAGCTGATGTTGATGCCCCGACGGGTCAAGTACCGCAAGCAGCACCACCCCAAGCGCCGCGGCGTGGCCAAGGGTGGAACCGAGCTCGCCTTCGGCGACTTCGGCATCCAGGCGATGGAGGGTCACTACGTGACCAACCGTCAGATCGAGTCCGCTCGTATCGCCATGACGCGCCACATCAAGCGTGGCGGCAAGGTCTGGATCAACGTCTACCCCGACCGGCCCCTCACCAAGAAGCCCGCCGAGACCCGCATGGGTTCCGGCAAGGGCTCCCCGGAGTGGTGGGTCGCCAACGTCAAGGCCGGCCGCATCATGTTCGAGCTGTCGGGCGTCGATGAGCTCACGGCCCGCGAGGCCATGCGCCGCGCGATCCACAAGCTCCCCATGAAGGCCCGTTTCATCACGCGAGAGACAGGTGAGCTCTGATGACGTCGTCAGCAGCCGAGCTGCGCGCCCTTGACGCCGACGACCTGGAGGTCAAGCTCCGCGACGCGAAGGAAGAGCTGTTCAACCTGCGGTTCCAGAACGCCACGGGCCAGCTCGACAACTCCGCCCGACTCAAGACCGTGCGCCGCGAGATCGCGCGCATCTACACAGTGATGCGCGAGCGCGAGCTCGGCATCATCGAGGCGGTCGAAGCATCATGACCGACGAGAAGGACACCACAGTGAGCGAAGCCACCGCGGCAGAAC
Source organism: uncultured Actinomycetota bacterium (assembly GCA_963726885.1). GTDB lineage: Bacteria > Actinomycetota > Actinomycetes > Propionibacteriales > Nocardioidaceae > Aeromicrobium. The sequence continues at coordinate 118,137 of CAVSDS010000016.1, forward strand.
GCATCCCCCGCAAGGTCCGTGAGGGCCTCGTCGTCAGCGACAAGATGGACAAGACCGTCGTCGTCAACGTCGAGGACCGCGTCAAGCACGCCCTCTACGGCAAGGTGCTGCGCCGCAACATCAAGCTCAAGGCACACGACGAGGAGAACAGCGCCGGCCTCGGCGACCGGGTCCGCATCATGGAAACCCGTCCGCTGTCGGCCACCAAGCGCTGGCGCCTCGTCGAAATCCTCGAGAAGGCCAAGTAGGAGACGACCGATGATTCAGCAGGAATCGCGACTCAAGGTCGCCGACAACACCGGTGCGAAGGAGATCCTTTGCATCCGTGTCCTCGGTGGCTCCGGTCGTCGTTACGCCGGTATCGGCGACACGATCGTCGCCACCGTCAAGGACGCGATCCCTGGCGGCAACGTCAAGAAGGGCGAGGTCGTCAAGGCCGTCGTCGTGCGCACCGTCAAGGAGCGTCGTCGTCCGGACGGCTCGTACATCAAGTTCGACGAGAACGCCGCCGTCCTGCTCAAGCCCGACGGCGACCCGCGCGGCACGCGCATCTTCGGCCCGGTGGGCCGCGAGCTGCGCGACAAGAAGTTCATGCGCATCATCTCGCTCGCTCCGGAGGTGCTCTGAGATGGCATCCAGCAACAAGTCCGTCAGCATCAAGAAGGGTGACCAGGTCCGCGTCATCGCCGGCAACGACAAGGGCGTCGAGGGCAAGGTCATCGAGGTGCTCACCGAGGTCGACCGCGTCATCGTCGAAGGCGTCAACCGCGTCAAGCGGCACACCCGCGCCGGCCAGGACCGCGGTGCCAGCACCGGCGGCATCATCACCAGCGAGGCACCGATCCACATCTCGAACGTGATGCTCATGGTCGAGACCGACGGTGACAAGACCACCTCGCGCGTCGGCTTCCGCCGCGACGAGGTCACCAAGAGCCGTCCCGACGGCTCCACCTATGCGGCGCACCGCAGTGTGCGCATCGCCACCAAGACCGGGAAGGAGATCTAGCCATGGCTGACACCGTTGAAGCCCCACGCCTCAAGGCGCGCTACCGCGAGGAGATCCTCCCCGCGCTCCGCGAGGAGTTCGACTACAAGAACGTCATGCAGGTCCCGGGCCTCACCAAGATCGTCGTCAACATGGGCGTCGGCGAGGCGGCCCGCGACGGCAAGCTCATCGAGGGTGCCCTCCGCGACCTCACGGCCATCACCGGCCAGAAGCCGCAGGTCACCAAGGCCCGCAAGTCCATCGCGCAGTTCAAGCTGCGTGAGGGCATGCCGATCGGCGCGCACGTCACGCTGCGCGGCGACCGCATGTGGGAGTTCCTCGACCGCCTGCTCACGCTGGCGCTGCCCCGCATCCGCGACTTCCGTGGGCTCAGCCCGCGGCAGTTCGACAATCGCGGCAACTACACGTTCGGTCTCACCGAGCAGGCCATGTTCCACGAGATCGACCAGGACAAGGTCGACCGCTCGCGCGGCATGGACATCACCATCGTCACCACGGCGAAGAACGACGACGAGGGACGTGCGCTGCTCAAGCGGCTCGGCTTCCCCTTTAAGGAGAACTGAGATGGCGAAGACCGGACTCAGGAACAAGGCGGCGAAGAAGCCCAAGTTCGCCGTACGCGGATACACCCGGTGCCAGCGCTGTGGTCGGCCGAAGTCGGTCTACCGCAAGTTCGGCCTCTGCCGCATCTGCCTGCGCGAGATGGCACACCGCGGCGAGCTCCCCGGCGTCACCAAGAGCAGCTGGTAAACCACATACCCGACGGCCGAAGGTCCCTCGGACTCGATACCGAGGCGAAACCACGGCAGGAATGGAACACAGAACCATGACCATGACCGATCCGATCGCCGACATGCTCACGCGTGTCCGCAACGGCAACCAGGCGTACCACGACTCCGTCACGATGCCGTACTCCAAGCTGAAGGAAGGCGTCGCCGCCATCCTCAAGCAGGAGGGCTACATCACGGGGTTCTCGGTCGCCGAACCGGCTGAGGGAGAGGTGAGCAAGTCGCTCACCATCGACCTGAAGTACGGCCCGCACCGCGAGCGCTCGATCGCCGGCATCCGGCGCATCAGCAAGCCCGGCCTGCGGGTCTACGCGAAGTCCACCCACCTGCCCAAGGTGCTCGGTGGCCTCGGCGTGGCGATCATCTCCACGTCCAACGGCCTCCTCACCGACCGGCAAGCCAACAAGACAGGCGTAGGCGGAGAAGTTCTCGCCTACGTCTGGTGAGAACGGAAGGAAGCAGCATGTCGCGAATCGGCAAGATGCCCGTCACCGTTCCCATGGGTGTCGAAGTGACCATCGAAGGCCAGGACGTCCGCGTCAAGGGCCCCAAGGGCGAGCTCGCCCACACCGTCGCCGAGCCCATCACGGTCGCCCGTGGTGACGACGGCACCCTCGAGGTGGGCCGTCCCGACGACGAGCGCACCAACAAGGCCCTGCACGGCCTGAGCCGCACGCTCATCAACAACATGGTCCTCGGTGTCACCGACGGCTACGAGAAGAAGCTCGAGATCGTCGGCGTCGGCTACCGCGTCATGGCCCGTGGCCCTGGCGCGATCGAGCTGAACCTCGGCTTCAGCCACCCCGTCAAGTTCGACGCACCCGACGGCATCACCTTCACGGTGGAGTCGCCCACGAAGTTCGCGGTGCACGGCATCGACAAGCAGATGGTCGGCGAGGTCGCCGCGAAGATCCGCAAGCTCCGCAAGCCCGAGCCCTACAAGGGCAAGGGCGTGCGCTACGCCGGCGAACGCGTGCTTCGCAAGGCCGGAAAGGCTGGTAAGTGATGGCCATCTCGATCAGGCACAACAAGAGCACGACCGGACGCACGGCATCGCGCCTGCGTCGTCAGGTGCGTGGCCGCAAGAAGCTCGAGGGCTCGGCGGACCGTCCCCGGCTGGTCGTCACCCGTTCGAGCAAGCACATCGTCGCCCAGGTCGTCAACGACCTGGAGGGCCGCACCCTGGTGTCGGCGTCGACGATGGAGGCCGACCTGCGTTCGTCGGACGACGACAAGACCGCCAAGGCCCGCAAGGTCGGCGAGCTCGTGGCCGACCGCGCCAAGGCCGCCGGAATCGCCACGGTCGTCTTCGACCGGGCCGGCAACAAGTACGCAGGACGCGTCGCGGCACTCGCCGACGGCGCCCGTGAAGCAGGACTGGAGTTCTGATGAGCCAGCAGCAGCGCCGCGGAGGCGGAGATCGTCGCGGACGCGGTGGAGACCGTGGCGGCGACAAGTCCAACTACATCGAGAAGGTCGTCACGATCAACCGTGTCGCCAAGGTCGTCAAGGGTGGACGTCGTTTCAGCTTCACCGCCCTCGTGATCGTCGGCGACGGCGACGGCCAGGTCGGTGTCGGCTACGGCAAGGCCAAGGAAGTGCCCACCGCGATCGCGAAGGGCGTCGAAGAGGCGAAGAAGAGCTTCTTCCGCGTTCCCCGCATCCAGGGCACCATCCCGCACCCGGTCCAGGGTGAGAAGGCCGCCGGCGTCGTCTTCCTGCGCCCGGCATCGCCCGGTACCGGCGTCATCGCCGGTGGCCCGTGCGTGCCGTGCTCGAGGCGGCAGGCGTGCACGACGTGCTGAGCAAGTCGCTCGGCTCGTCGAACGCGATCAACATCGTGCACGCGACCGTCGAGGCCCTCAAGACGCTGGAGTCCCCGGAGATGGTGGCCGAGCGCCGCGGTCTCACGGTCGAGGAGGTCGCTCCGGCGGCCCTGCTCCGCGCCGGCAAGGAAGGCATCGCCGAGGCGGAGGCCGCCAAGGCCGAGACCGGGGCCGGTGCGGCATGACGAAGCTCCAGGTCACCCAGGTCAAGTCCGGCATCGGACGTCACCAGAACCAGCGGAACACGTTGCGCTCGCTGGGTCTCAAGCGAATCGGCGACGTCGTCGTCAAGGAGGATCGTCCCGAGATCCGCGGCATGGTCAATGCCATCCCGCACCTCGTGGACGTCGAGGAGGTCGACTGACATGACGCTCAAGCTTCATCATCTGCGTCCTGCCCCGGGAGCCAAGAAGGCCAAGACCCGTGTGGGTCGTGGCGAGGGCTCCAAGGGCAAGACCGCCGGTCGCGGCACCAAGGGCACCAAGGCCCGCTACCAGGTGCCCGTCGGCTTCGAGGGCGGACAGATCCCGATCCACATGCGCCTGCCCAAGCTGAAGGGGTTCACGAACCCGTTCCGCGTGGAGTACCAGGTGGTCAACGTCGATCGCATCGGCACGCTGTTCCCCAAGGGCGGCAAGGTCGACGTCGACGCGTTGGTCGCTGCGGGCGCCGTCCGCAAGGACCGGCCCGTCAAGGTGCTCGGAGGCGGCGACCTCTCGGTCGCGGTCCAGGTCTCCGCACACCACTTCTCCGGGTCCGCCCGGAGCAAGATCGAAGCGGCCGGCGGCAGCGTCACCGAGCTCTGACGAACCCGTCGAAGCGGCTGATCAGTCGCTTCGACGGGCTCAAAGCCCCCATGGGCTCGGCTGTTAGGCTCGCCCCCGTCACCGGCAGGTGACAATGTGCACAGTCGCCGGCAGGCGACAATCTGCAGTTCCTACGTCCCGAGGAGGACCGGCCAAGTGCTCACCGCCTTCGCCAACGCGTTCCGGACACCGGACCTGCGGCGCAAGATCCTCTTCGTCCTCGCGATCATCGTGCTGTTCCGCATCGGCTCGACCATGCCGGCACCCGGCATCGACGTCGCCAACGTGCGTCAGTGCGTCGACATCGCCTCGCAGGGTGAGAACAGCAGCCTGTTCGCGCTCATCAACGTCTTCTCCGGCGGTGCGCTGCTCCAGCTCACGGTCTTCGCGCTCGGCATCATGCCGTACATCACCGCCAGCATCATCCTGCAGCTGCTCGTCGTGGTCATCCCGCGACTCGAGGCGCTCAAGAAGGAGGGCCAGGCGGGGCAGACCAAGATCACCCAGTACACCCGCTACCTGACGCTCGGGCTGGCGATCCTGCAGGCCACCGGCATCGTGGCGCTCGCGCGCAGCGGCCAGCTGTTCGGCGGCGCCGAGTGCGGCGACCTCATGTACAACAAGGACTCCATCGCGCAGTACCTGCTGATCGTGCTCACGATGGTCTCCGGCACCGCGGTCATCATGTGGCTCGGCGAGCTCATCACCGACCGCGGCATCGGCAACGGCATGTCGATCCTCATCTTCACGCAGGTCGTGGCCACGTTCCCCGGCGCTCTCTGGCTCATCAAGACCCAGAAGGGCTGGACGACGTTCATCATCGTGCTGATGGTCGGGCTCGTCGTCATCGCCGGCGTGATCTTCATGGAGCAGGCGCAACGCCGCATCCCGGTGCAGTACGCCAAGCGCATGGTCGGGCGCCGGATGTTCGGCGGCTCGTCCACGTACATCCCGCTCAAGGTCAACCAGGCGGGCATCATCCCGGTCATCTTCGCGTCCAGCCTGATGTACCTGCCGGCCTTGTTCGCGCAGTTCCAGCCGGAGAGCCCTGCCGCCGGCTGGATCAACTCGTACCTCGTGAGGGGCGACCATCCGCTCTACATGGCGCTGTACTTCGCCATGGTCATGTTCTTCACGTACTTCTACGTCGCGATCACCTTCAACCCCGAAGAGGTCGCCGACAACATGAAGAAGTACGGCGGCTTCATCCCGGGCATCCGCGCCGGCCGGCCGACGCAGGACTACCTCGCCTACGTGCTGAGCCGCATCACCTTCCCCGGCGCGCTCTACCTCTCCTTCATCGCGCTGATCCCGATGATCGCCATCGCCCTGCTCGGCGCGAGCCAGAACTTCCCGTTCGGCGGCACGACGCTGCTCATCATCGTCGGCGTCGGCCTCGACACCGTGAAGCAGATCGAGAGCCAGCTGCAGCAGCGCAACTACGAAGGATTCCTCCGATGACGCGTCTCGTCATCATGGGCCCACCCGGCGCGGGCAAGGGCACCCAGGCGGAGTCGCTTGCCGAGCGCCTCGGCGCCGCGCACATCTCCACCGGCGACATCTTCCGGGCGAACGTCAAGGACCAGACCGAGCTCGGTCAGACCGCACAGCGCTACATGGACGCCGGCGAGTACGTGCCCGACGAGGTCACCAACGCCATGGTCAAGGAGCGCATCTCCCACGACGACGCCGAGTCGTTCATCCTCGACGGCTACCCGCGCACGGTCGACCAGGTCGACACGCTCGACGCGATGCTCGAGGATCTCGGCCGTCCGCTCGACGTCGTCCTCGAGCTCGTCGTCGATCCCGAGGAGCTCATCGCCCGCCTGCTCAAGCGCGCCGAGACCAGCGGTCGCGCGGACGACACCGAAGAGGTCATCCGCCACCGGCAGGAGATCTACTCCGCCGAGACGGCGCCGCTCGTCAAGATCTACGGCGAGCGCGGCCTGCTCCGTGAGGTCGACGGCATGGGCGACGTCGACGAGATCGCCAAGCGCATCGACCGTGCACTTGAGGCGCCTCCGGCGCCGGGGGCACGCGAGGCCT